>CAWIJC010000010.1:0-12499 GCA_963836365.1 uncultured Actinomycetes bacterium | reverse complement strand
GAGCAAGCATTCGGGCGCCCGGGTCGAGGTCTGGAAGCGCCGCCTGCGCGTCGTCGACACCGACGTGGCGGACGCACCCACGTCGAGCCCGCGCCCGAGCCCGTCGCTGAGGCGCCGGTCCGTCGCCGCCGAAACCGAGGACATCCGCGCGACCGTGCTGGCACTGGTCGCCGACAAGACCGGCTACCCGCCCGACATGCTCGACGCCGACCTCGACCTCGAAGCCGACCTCGGTATCGACACCGTCAAACAAGCCGAACTCTTCGCGACCATCCGTGAACACTTCGGCGTCGAACGCGACCCCAACCTGAAGCTGCGCGACTTCCCCACCCTCGCCCACGTCATCACATTCATGACCGAACGGGCGGGCGCCACCGCCCCGCGCTCGCCCGAGCACCTTCGCCGACGCACCCGCCCGCGGCGATCGACACCGCGAGATCCGCGAGACCGTGCTGGCATTGGTCGCCGACAAGACCGGCTACCCGCCCGACATGCTCGACGCCGACCTCGACCTCGAAGCCGACCTCGGCATCGACACCGTCAAACAAGCCGAACTCTTCGCGACCATCCGCGAACACTTCGGCGTCGAACGCGACCCCAACTTGAAGCTGCGCGACTTCCCGACCCTCGCCCACGTCATCACATTCATGACCGAACGGGCCGGCGCCACCGCCCCGGCCGCCGACCCACCCGTCGCCGACGCACCCGCCCGGCTGCGATCGACACCGGCGAGATCCGCGCGACCGTGCTGGCACTGGTCGCCGACAAGACCGGCTACCCGCCCGACATGCTCGACGCCGACCTCGACCTCGAAGCCGACCTCGGCATCGACACCGTCAAACAAGCCGAACTCTTCGCGACCATCCGCGAACACTTCGGCGTCGAACGCGACCCCAACCTGAAGCTGCGCGACTTCCCCACCCTCGCCCACGTCATCACATTCATGACCGAACGGCGGGCGCCACCGCCCCCGCACCGCGGCGGCCCGCCCACCCGCCCCAACGCTCGGCAGCCTCGACGCCGCCAACACGATCCCGCGGCGTGTGCCGGTCCCGGTCCCGCGCCCTCCGATCGACGCGTGCGTCCCCACCGGAGTCGAGCTGCGCGAGGGAAGCCGGGTCGTCGTCATGCCCGACCAGCGGCGGAGTCGCCGACGAGCTCGTCGCGCACCTCCACGAGCGTGGTGTCGCGACGTTCGTCGTCGACGGCGCACCGCCGGCCGACGACCTCACGCGCCGCGCTCGCAGGCTTCGTCGCCGGCGGACCCGTGGACGGCGTCTACTGGCTCACGGCACTCGACCCGGAGGGGCCTCTCGACGCGATGGATCTCGCGGCCTGGCGAGAAGCGCTCCGCGTCCGCGTCAAGCTCTTGTACACGACCGTGCGCGGATGCCTCGCCGACGACCACGCGCCGTTCCTCGTGGCCGGCACGCGTCTCGGCGGCCTCCACGGCTACGACGATGACGGCGCGATCGCGCCGCTCGGCGGCGCCGTCACCGGGTTCGCCAAGGCGTACGCGCGCGAGCAGACGACCGTGCTCGTGAAGGCGGTCGACGTCGCCGCCGACGCGGCGCCGGCGGCGATTGCCGCGCAGCTCGTCGCCGAGACCATCAGCGATCCCGGCGCCGTCGAGATCGGCCGTCGCGACGAGCAACGGTGGACGATCGGCTTGCACGAGCAGCCGGCGCCGACACCCGACGCCGGAGCGGGCGTGCTCACGAAGGACGCTGTGGTCGTCGTGACCGGTGCCGCGGGCGGCATCGTGTCGGCGATCGTGGGCGACCTCGCGGCGGCGTCCGGTGGCGCGTTTCACCTCCTCGACCTCACCCCTGCGCCCGGTGCCGACGACGCCGACATCCGCCGGTTCGCCGACGACCGCGACGGCCTCAAGCGGGAGCTCATCGAGCGCATGCGCGCGGCGGGCGAGCGTCCGACGCCGGTCATGGTCGAAAAGGAGCTGGCGCGCATCGAACGGTTGCACGCCGCGCAGCACGCAATCGACGCGGTGCGCGGCGCCGGCGGCGACGCGTACTACCACAGCGTCGATCTGACCGACGCGGCCGCGGTGACCGCCGTCGTCGACGAGATCCGGCAACGGCACGGCCGCATCGACGTGCTCGTGCACGCGGCCGGCATCGACGTGAGCCGGCTCCTGCGCGACAAGGAGCCGCGCGAGTTCGATCTCGTGTTCGACGTCAAGAGCGACGGCTGGTTCAACCTGCTGCATGCGATCGGCGACATGCCGCTCGGCGCGACGGTCGCGTTCAGCTCCGTCGCCGGTCGGTTCGGCAACGGCGGTCAGACCGACTACAGCGCGGCGAACGACTTGCTGTGCAAGGTGTCGTCCAGCTTCCGGCGTACTCGCCCGTCGACCGCGCGGATCGCGATCGACTGGACGGCGTGGGCCGGGATCGGCATGGCGACACGCGGCTCGATTCCCAAGATGATGGCCCTGGCGGGGATCGACATGCTGCCGCCCGAAGCCGGCGTCCCGACGGTGCGGCGTGAGCTGCTCGCCGCCGACACGCCCGGCGAGATCGTCGTCGGGCAAGGGTTCGGCGTGCTCGTCGCGGAACGTCACCCCACCGGCGGGCTGGCGGTCGACGCCGCCGGTTTCACGAAGAGCATCACGAATGCCGGGCCGATGATCGGTCGCGTCGTGAGCACAGGCGTCTGGAGCCCGCTCGTCGTCGAGACGACGCTCGACCCGAACGAGCAACCGTTCCTACACGACCACGCGATCGACGGCACTCCCGTGTTGCCCGGCGTGATGGGGATCGAAGCGTTCTTCGAGGTTGCGCGGCTCGCGCTCCCGGGCTGGTGCGTGACCGACGTCGACGAGGTCGAGTTCCTCGCGCCGTTGAAGTTCTATCGGAACGAGCCGCGTACGTTGCGCATCGAAGCGTCCGTGCGGCGCGAAGGTCGACCATGCGATCGCGGACTGCCAAGTGATCGGCACGCGTCAGCTCGCGCACCAGGACGAGCCTCAGGTGACCGTCCACTTCACCGGGTCGGTGCGCCTGGCGCGGACTGAAGTCGCGGTCCCCGTCGCCGAGGTTCCCGCGATGCGCGATGGCGCGACGGCCGACCCTGACGCGATCTACCGCATCTACTTCCACGGCCCCGCCTTCCGGGTGCTGGAACGGGTGTGGAGGTCGCCGGTGGGTTCTGTCGGGCGGTTGGCCGAGAACCTGCCGCCCGATCATCGGCCGGTCGAGCAGCCCACGTTCGCCGCGCCCCGGCTGATCGAGCTGTGCTTCCAGACGGCGGGGATCTGGGAACTGGGCACGAAGGGTCGCTTGGCGCTGCCGCATCACATCGACCGCGTCGAGGTGCTCGCAGCACCTTGCGACGGCGGACCGATCCACGCAGTCGTGCACGCGAACGGGGAACAGCGCTTCGACGCCGAGGTGATCGACGGCGCCGGACACGTGATCGTGCGACTGTATGGGTACGAGACGATTGCGCTGCCCGACGCGCCGGATGCCGCCGCCTTGCGTCCACTCCAGTTGGCGATGCAGTAAGCCCGACGGTCGGCGGAGCCGCCGCCGCGCGAACAGATCCGGAGGTGCGATGGGTTCGGACTTCGCTCGGCTCGCAGTGGTGAACCGCGGCGCCGCCGCCATACGGTGCATCAACGCCGTCGCGGAGTACAACCACGAGCGCGCCACCGCGATCCGGACGATTGCCGTGTTCGCCGACGCCGACCGGGCGTCACTGTTCGTGCGCGAAGCCGACGAGGCCATGTGCGTGCCGGCGGACGCGCTCCCGCGGAAGGCCGCCGTCCCCGGCGGCGGCGCGTACGGCGCCGACGCTCTCGACGTCGACACGCTCGTACGCGCGTTGTGCGAGCACGGCGTCGACGCGGTCTGGCTCGGATGGGGGCGACTCTCCGAGCACGCCGCGTTCGCGCGCCGGTGCGACGTGCTCGGGATCACGGTGATCGGCCCGACGCCTGACGCGCTCGCGCGCCTGGCCGACAAAGTTGCCGCCAAGCAGCTCGCCGAGCGCGCCGGTGTCGACGTCGTGCCGTGGAGCGGCGAAGTCGTCGACACGCTCGATGGCGCACGCGCGCACGCGGCGCGGCTCGGCTACCCAGTGCTGGTGAAGGCGGCGACGGGAGACGGCGCGCTCGGCGTGCGCACGGCGTGGGACGAGCACACGCTGGAAGACGCGTTCGCAGGCGCGCGGGCAGAGGCAGCCGCCTGGTTCGGTGACGCGCGCGTGTTCCTCGAACGACGGCTCACCGACGGCGCGCCACGTCGAGGTGCAGGTCGTCGCCGACAGCCACGGCACGGTGTGGACGCTCGGCATGCGCGACTGCACGGTGCAGCGTGCGCACCGAAAGGTGGTCGAGGAGAGCGCAATACTCACCGCCGACGTCGAGCAACGAGTGCGCGGTGCCGCGGAACGGATCTGTCGCGCCGCGCAGTTCTCGAACGTCGGGACGGTCGAGTTCCTCGCGCAGGCAGGCGAGTCGTTCGCGTTCGTCGAGGCGAACCCGCGTTTGCAAGTGGAGCACGCGCTCACCGAGCTCACGACAGGTGTCGATCTCGTCAAGCTGCAGCTCGACCTCACGCGCGGGGGCCGCCTCGACGGCGAACCGCCGGTGACGAGCGGGCACGCGCTCGAGGTGCGGCTGGGCGCGGAGGACCCCGAGCGCGACTTCGCGCCATCGAATGGCCGCATCCTGGTGTTCCGGATGCCGGCGGGCCCAGGCGTTCGGGTCGACGCCGGCGTGGCGCAGGACGACGACCTTCCGCCGGGATCCGACCCGCTGCTGGCGACGATCTGCGCGTGGGGTCGCGACCGTAACGAGGCACTCGCGCGCGCGACCCGCGCGGTCGAGCAGAGCGAGGTCGTGGTGCAGGGCGGCGCGACGAACAAGGGGTTCTTGCTCGACATCCTGCGCAGTCCGGAGTTCCGTCGCCGCGAGTACGACACCGAGTGGATGGACCGCCGTCTCCGCGCGCCCGGTCACGCCCGACCGGAGGCGTGGATCGCGCTGGTCCAGGCTGCAATCGAGGCGTACGAGCACGACCGTCGCGTCGACCGGACACGGTTCTACGCGACAGCTGCGCGCGGCCGCCCGGAGGTGCAGCGGGAGCTGTCGCGTGTCATCGAGCTGCGGCGTCGCGACCACGCGTACCGACTGCGGGTTCGTTGTCGATCGGCGACGAACTATGGCGTCGAGCTCGACGGTGTCGCCGTCGACGCGCGCGTCGAACGACTGGGTGAGCTCGAGCGCCGGCTGACCATCGCACGCCGACCGTATCGCACGATCACCGTCACGTACGGCCCCGACGTCGCCGTCGATGTCGAGGGTCAGCCGTTCCGGTTCTCGCGCGACGAGGGCGGCATCGTGCGTTCGTCCGTTCCGGCCGTCGTGGTCTCGATCATGGTGGCGCCGGGGGACACCGTCGGCGCGGGCGACACGGTCGCCGTGGTCGAGAGCATGAAGATGGAGACGCGACTCGTGGCGCCGTTCGCGGGCCGCGTCCGCACGGTGTTCGTGACGCCGAACACCCAGGTGGACGCCGGTGCGCCGCTCGTGCAGCTCGACGCGGCGGCGCCCGACGTCGTGCCCGAGGCCGGACGCATCCACTTCGACGCGGACGCGTCTCGGGCGACGCATCGTCCATCCGACGTCGACGAGCGGGCCGAGCACGTGTTCGGCGTGTTGCGCGCCCGCTTGCTCGGTTACGACGTCGACGACGCCGCGATGCGGTCGGCGATCGCCGAATACGTCAGCCGTGTGTGCGGAGGTGCCCGGCGACGATCCGCTCCTCGCGGCGCGAGAAGAGCGACTGCTCGAGCTGTTCGTCGCCCTGTGCTCGCTTACCCGCCGCCAGCCCGATCCCGACCGCGAACCGGACGCGGACGCGAGCCCGCTCGAGTTCCTTCTGCGCTATCTACGCCGGCTCGATCGTGCGCGCGACGAGGTCCCACCGCAGTTCCTCGAGCGGCTGTCGAACGCGCTCGCGCACTACGACGTCGCCGGCCCGCTCGACCGTACGCCCGCACTCGAAGACGCGCTCTACTGGCTGTTCCGCGCACACGTGCGGCTCGACGCGTACGTTCCCGTCGCGGCCGCGCTCCTCGAGCGTCGTGTGGCGCTGCGCGCGGTCGCGGTGCCCCGAGCCGGTGACGACTTCCGCCTCCTCCTCGACCGCATCGTCTACGCGACCGAGGCTCGCTTCCCGTCGCTGAACGACCTTGCTCGCACCGTCCGACATCACGTCTTCGACGAGCCGCTCCTCGCCAAGGCCCGCGCCCGCGTCGAGCGCGACATGCACGACGTGCTCGAACGGCTCGCCGCCCGGCCCGACGCGCCCGAGCGATCCGACTGGATCCGCCAGATCGTGCAGTGCCCGCAGCCCCTCCACGCCGCGACCCTTCAGTGGGCGCGCGACGCGTCGCTCGCCATCCGCCAGGCGGCGGCCGAGATCATCGTCCGGCGCTACTACCGCATCCGACAGCTCGACGAGCTGCAGGTGCGCGAGGTCGAGGGCGTCCCGCTCGTCGTTGCGCAATACGTCGACGACGGTGAGCCGACGCGGTTGGTCGCCATGCTGGCGCCGTTGCCCCGACTCGCGGATTTGGCCACGAGCTTGCAGCGAGTCGCACGCCCGACGCCGTACGCTCGGCAGGTCGTCGTCGATCTGCACCTCGTCGTCGACGACGCGTCGGACGGCGTCGAGCAGCAGATCGACGCCGTGCTCGCCGCCACCGACCTGGATTCGTGCGTCCGTCGCATTGTCGTGTCGCTGGCGGCGCCGCCGAGTGACGTCGGCGACAACGACATCGCGGCGGAATGGTCGTCGCCGCGCGCTGCCCGCTTCCTCACGTTCGGTCGGCGCAAGGACGACGAGCAGTTCGTGCGCGAGGACCATCACGGGTTGCATCCAATGATGGCCGAGCGGCTCGCGCTGTGGCGGCTCGACAACTTCGCGGTCGAACGACTGCCGTCGCGTGACGACGTCTACCTCTTCCGCGGTGTCGCCCACGAGAACGCGAAGGACGAGCGGCTGTTCGCGATCGTCGAAGTGCGGGATCTGACGCCCGTGCGCGACGACGAGGGCCGTGTCGTCGCGCTGCCGCTGTTCGAGCGGATGCTGACCGAGGCGCTCAGCGCCGTTCGGCGCGACCAATCGCACCGCTCGGGTTCGCAACGCCTGCCGTGGAACCGCATCATCATGTACGTGCGGCCGCCGTGGATGCTGACGCCAGTCGAGACGTCCGCCATCATCCGGCGCATCGCGCCCGAGACCGTCGGCGCGGGCCTGGAGAAACTTGTGGTCCACACGCAGATGCCGGATCCGAACCGCGCCGGATCCGACGACTCCCTCCACGACATGGTGATCCACGTCGCGAACCCGTTCGGGCGCGGCGTCGAGATCAGCTACGCGCCGCCGGCACCACACGCGATCCGTCCGCTCAGCGAGTACTTGCAACGCGCGGTGCTCATGCGCCGCCGCGGCTTCCGTTACCCGTACGAGGTCGTGCGCACGCTCGCGCCCGAGCCCGGTGCGGAGTCGATGTTCCCGCCCGGCGACTTCATCGAGTACGACCTCGACGGCGACCTGCTCGTGCCCGTCGACCGGCCACCCGGGAAGAACGCGGCGAACCTCGTCGTCGGCATCATCCGCAACATCACCGAGAAGTATCCCGAGGGCATGCGACGCGTGATCCTGCTCGGCGACCCGAGCCGCAACCTGGGCGCGCTCGCCGAACCCGAGTGCCGGCGCATCAACGCCGCCCTCGATCTCGCCGAACAGCTCGGGCTGCCGGTCGAGTGGTTCGCGCTGTCATCCGGGGCGCGCATCGCGATGGACAGCGGCACCGAGAACATGGACTGGATCGCGGCTGTGCTGCGCCGACTGATCGAGTTCACCCAGCGCGGCGGTGAGGTCAACGTCGTCGTGACCGGCATCAACGTCGGTGCGCAGCCGTACTGGAACGCCGAGGCGACGATGCTCCTGCACACGAAGGGCATCCTCGTCATGACGCCCGAGAGTGCGATGGTGCTCACCGGGAAGCAGGCACTCGACTATTCGGGTGGCGTCTCCGCGGAGGACAACTTCGGCATCGGTGGCTACGAGCGCGTCATGGGTCCCAACGGACAGGCGCAGTACTGGGCTCCCGACCTCGAAGGAGCGAGCCGGATCCTGTTCGCACACTACGACCACGCGTATCGGGCGCCGCAGGAGCGGTATCCGCGGCGCGCACTCACCAGCGATCCGTACGACCGCGACGTGCAAACGTTCCCCCACGCGCCCGTCGACGGCACCGACTTCACGGTCGTCGGCGACGTCTTCTCGCAGTCGCGCAACCCGGGCCGCAAGCAACCGTTCGACATGCGCTCGGTGATGCGCTCGGTGACCGACCTCGACCGCGAACCGCTCGAGCGGTGGGCCCGCCTCGCGGACGGCGACACGTCGATCGTGTGGGACGCGCACATCGGCGGCATACCGGTTTGCCTGCTGGGCTTCGAGTCGCACCAGCTCACCCGGCACGGGCTCGTGCCCGCCGACGGGCCGCAGCAGTGGACGTCGGGAACGCTCTTCCCCGTCTCGTCGAAGAAGACCGCGCGCGCGATCAACGCGGCAAGCGGGAACCGGCCGCTCGTCGTGCTCGCGAACCTGTCGGGCTTCGACGGCTCGCCCGAGTCGATGCGCCGGCTGCAGCTCGAGTACGGCGCCGAGATCGGTCGGGCGATCACGAACTTCGACGGTCCGATCGTGTTCTGTGTGGTGTCGCGGTACCACGGCGGCGCATTCGTCGTGTTCTCGAAGCCGTTGAACGAGCGCGTCGAGATCGCAGCCGTGGAGGGCTCGTACGCGTCCGTGATCGGCGGCGCACCGGCAGCGGCGGTGGTGTTCGCCGCGTGAGGTCGACGAACGCACCGCGAAGGACGCACGCGTCGTGGTGGCCAAGACACACCTCGCCGCAGCGCAGGACAACGAGCGGGCCGCGCGGCAGACGGAGCTCGATGCGCTCGTGCGAGCCGTACGCTCCGAGAAGCTCGGCGACGTCGCCGACGAGTTCGACCATATCCACACTATTGAGCGGGCGCAGGCGGTCGGGTCGGTCGACCGGATCATCCCGCCGGCCGAACTGCGCCCGTACCTGATCGACGCGCTGGAACGCGGGATGGCCCGCGACTTCGACGGTCGCGGCGCATAGCGTGGGCGACGTCACGCTCGTGCGGCGTGCGCTCACCGACGTCCCCGCCGACGACGACTGGTTGACCGACCGCGAGCGCGCGGTGCTCGCGGGGTTGCGCGTCGAGAAGCGGCGCCGTGATTGGCGGCTCGGCCGGTTCACCGCCAAGCACGCGGTCGCACTCGTGTGCGACGTGCGGCCGCACCCGGTCGCGATCGTCGCGGATGACGACGGTGCGCCGCACGCGATCAGCGGTGGCGCACCGCTGCCCGTATCGATCTCGATCACGCATCGCGACGGTGTCGCGGTATGCGCCGTGGGCGAGGCGGGCGTCGGCGCTCGGCTGCGATCTCGAGCTCGTCGAAGCGCGTCCGGCGGTGTTCGCCGGCGACTGGTTCACCGCCGCGGAACGGGCACGCGTCGACGCGATGCCGGCGTCACGGCGCGACCACGTGACGACGCTGGTGTGGGCGACGAAGGAAGCGGCGATGAAGGCGCGTCACGACGGCTTGCGCGTGGCGACACAACAGGTCGTGGTCGAACCGCTCGACGAGATCCCGCCGGCCGGGTCGGCGTGGCGGCCCCTCAGGCTGCGTTGGGAGGCGCCGCCCGCCGGCGCGGCTGCACGGATGGTGGACCGACCTCGATCGCTTCGTGCTCGCGGTCGTTGCCGATCCGCCGCCGTCCCCGCCGGTGTGGCGCTGACCACGGCAGTCGACGCTAGTCGCGGACCGCGCCCCCTGCGAGAGCGAGCACCGCTTGCGCGGCGGCCAGGCGCGCGATCGGGACGCGAAACGGCGAGCACGAGACGTAGTCGAGCCCGATCTCGGCGAACAGCAAGATGGAGGTCGGGTCGCCGCCGTGCTCTCCGCAGACGCCCATCGGCAGATCCGGCTTCACCGTCCGCGCTCGCTCGACGCACGTGCGCACGAGGTCGCCGACGCCGCGGTGGTCGATCGTCTCGAACGGGTTGCGCGGGAGCAGCCCTTCCTCGAGGTAGCGAGCCATCAGGCGACCTTCGACGTCGTCGCGGCTGAACCCGAACGCCATCTGCGTGAGGTCGTTGGTGCCGAACGAGAAGAAGTCGGCGACCTCGGCGATGTCGTCGCCCCGCACCGCGGCGCGGGGCGTCTCGATCATCGTCCCGATCTTCACGTCGATCGGGCGGGTCGACACGGCGAGCACGCGTTCCACCTCTTCTTCGACCCAGCGGCGCACGAGCGCGAGCTCCGCCTTCGTGACGACGAGCGGGATCATGATCTCGACGACCGGTGTGCCGCCGGCGTCGGCGCGCAGGTTCGCGGCCTCGAGCAACGCGCGGACCTGCATCTTGTAGAGGCCGGCCTTCATGATCCCGAGCCGCACGCCACGGGTCCCGAGCATCGGGTTCTGCTCGCGCCACGACCGGGCGGCGGTGAACAGCTGCGCGACATCTCGTCGAGCTCGCCGCGAGCCTCGCGCGCGATCAGCTCGTCCATGTTCGGGAGGAACTCGTGCAACGGCGGATCGAGCAGCCGCACCGTGACCGGCAGGCCGTCCATCGCCGCGAGGATCTCCACGAAGTCGCCGCGCTGCAGCTCGAGCAGCTCCGCGAGCGCTTCGGCTTCCTTGTCGGCCGTGTCGGCGAGGATCATCCGCTGCACCGCGGGCAGCCGTTCACCGAGGAACATGTGCTCGGTGCGGCACAGGCCGATGCCCTCGGCGCCGTACTCGCGTGCCCGAGCGGCGTCGGGCCCGTTGTCGGCGTTCGCCCGCACACCGAGCCCGGCCGCGTCGGATCTCGTCGGCCCAGCCGAGCACGATCGGCGAGCTCGGCGGGCGGTTCGGCCGCCGTCAGCGCCAGCTCGCCGAGCATCACCTCACCGGTCGTGCCGTCGACGGAGATCCACTCGCCCTCGCGCACGACGACCCCGTCGGCGACGAAGTGCCGCTCGTCGATGTCGATGTCGGCCGCGCCGACCACCGCAGGGATGCCCCATCCCCGGGCGACGACCGCGGCGTGGCTCACCAGCCCGCCCCGACTCGTCAGCACCGCTTCCGCCGCTTGCATGCCGTGGACGTCGTCGGGCGAGGTCTCGGTGCGAACGAGGATCGCGCTGCTCGCCGCGCTGCGTCGCGGCGACGACTGCGTCGGCGTCGAAGTACGACGCGTCCGACCCCCGCGCCCGGGCGATGCGGCGAGGCCCCTCGCGATCACCACCCGCTCGTCCCGGTTGAACTGCGGATGCAGCAGATGGTCGAGATGCGCGGGGTGACGCGCATGACCGCTTCTTCGTGGGTGAGGGGGATCGCGGGGTCGGTCGTCATGTCGACGGCCATGCGCAGCGCGGCGCGCCCGGTGCGCTTGCCGACGCGCGTCTGGAGCATCCACAGCTTCCCCTGCTCGATCGTGAACTCCGTGTCGAGCATGTCGCGGTAGTGACGTTCGAGGCGCTCGAAGATGTCCATCAGTTCGACGTGGATCGGCGGGAACCGGTCGGCGAGTGCGGCGAGCGGCAAGCGTCGTACGGATGCCGGCGACGACGTCCTCTCCTTGCGCGTTGACGAGGAAGTCGCCGTACGCGCCCTTCGCGCCGGTCGCGGGGTCGCGCGTGAACCCGACGCCGGTGCCCGAGTTCTCGTCGCGGTTGCCGAACACCATGGCTTGGACGTTGACCGCGGTGCCGAGATCGTGCGGGATGTGCTCGCGGTTGCGGTACGCGACCGCGCGCGTGCCGGTCCACGACGTGAACACGGCGCTCGACCGCGAGCCGGACCTGCTCGATCGGGTCCTGCGGGAACGGCCGCCCGGTCTCGGTTCGATGATCGCGCTGGTAGGTGCTCGTCAGGTAGCGCAGCAGCTCGGCCGGGATCTCGCCGTCGGACGCGACGCCCGCGAGGTCGCGGGCGGCGTCGAGCAGCTCGTCGAAGCGCCGCGCGTCGACGCCGAGGACGATGCGCCCGAACATCGCGATGAAGCGACGGTACGAGTCGTACGCGAAGCGCTCGTCGCCGGTCTGCTTGGCGAGACCCTCGACGCGACTCGTCGTTCAAGCCGAGGTTCAGGACCGTGTCCATCATGCCCGGCATCGAGAGCGCGCGCGCCGGACGCACGCTCACGAGCAACGGATCGCTCGGGTCGCCGAGCCGCCGTCCCATCTTCGCCTCGAGCAGGTCGAGGTGCGCGGCGATCTCGTCGTCGAGCCCGTGCGGGCCACCCGCCACCGCCCGAGGAGCCCGGCACGCCTCGGTCGTGATCGTGAAACCGGGTGGCACGGGTAGACCGAGCACCGATGTCATCTCGGCGAGGTCGGCACCCTTTCCGCCGAGCAGATGCTTGAGCTCGGTCGGTGCG
>CAWIJC010000009.1:0-303531 GCA_963836365.1 uncultured Actinomycetes bacterium | reverse complement strand
CGATCGGCCGCAATTGGGCGATGCGATGGTTCCGGCGCAAGTACGCCGCGCTCGATCAGCCGTTCCCCGAGGACTGGCGGATGATCATCGAACGCAACGTGTGTGCTGGACCTACCTCGACGACGACGAGCGCGCAGCAGGCCCTCGACATCATGCTGTGGTTGTGGTCGACAAGCGGTGGGAAGCCGCGCGCGGGTTCGCGCTCACCGACGAGATCCGCGTCACGATCGCGGCCCAGGCGTCGCTGCTCGTGCTCGGCTTCGACGACGACGGCTACGAGTACTACGCGAACGTGCAGACGATCATCGTGCATCCGTCGACGGTGACGATGACCGGCGAGCGCGCCGGACCGGTTGCGGGCACCGTCACCGACGGAACGCTCGACATTCTCGGTGCGGCCCACTACGACGGGCCCGTATTGATCGTGTGGGACGAGGCGCGTCGCAGTGCCGCGCCATCCGGAGCGCGGGCACAACGTCGTGTACCACGAGTTCGCGCACAAGCTCGACATGCTCGACGGCGTCATCGACGGCACCCCGCCGATCGAAACCAACGAGGCAATGCAGCGGTTCGTCGAGGTGTGCTCGGCACGAGTTCGACCGGCTGCAGCTCGCCGTACCACGACCCGCTGCTCGACAGCTACGCGGCGACCAACCCCGCCGAGTTCTTCGCCGTCGCGACCGAGCTGTTCTTCGACCTCCCGGTCGAGCTCGACGACCGGAAAGCCCGAGCTCTACGCAGTGCTGCGCGGGTTCTACCGCCAGGACCCGGCGGCCCGGGCGTTCGTTGTCACTCCTCCCAGCGGAAGTAGCGCGCCGCGAGCAGCGGCGCCGCGATCGCCCACGCGACGAGCACGACCAACTCACCGACGGGAAACGCACGCGACGACAGCACCGCGCGCACCGTTTCCGACAAGCGCCGCCGCCGGCAACAGCTTGGCGACGACCTCGATCCCGGCCGGCAGCTTCGACAGCGGATACGCCATGCCGCCGAGGAACAGGAGCACGAGGAACAGCGCGTTGGCGGCCGCGAGGTTCGCCTCGGCGCGCAGCGTGCCCGCCATCAGCAGGCCGATGCCCACGAACGCGATCGTGCCG
This sequence comes from uncultured Actinomycetes bacterium, assembly GCA_963836365.1. GTDB lineage: Bacteria > Actinomycetota > Acidimicrobiia > IMCC26256 > PALSA-610 > DASQHW01. The sequence continues at coordinate 302,434 of CAWIJC010000009.1, read as the reverse complement.
AGGAGCAGCAGCCCGATCGTGGGGACGATGCCGCTCTCGACGTTCCAGCCGATCGCGAGCCCGACGACGCACGACGAGCAACACCTGCACGACCTCGATGGCGAGCACGGTCGCGGTCTTCGCGATCAGCAGCCCGCCGCGCGACAGCGGCGTGACGCCCAACCGCTTGAGCACGCCGTAGCGGCGTTCGAACCCGGTGGCGATTCCCAGCGACACCATCGCGGCGGCCATGACCGACAACGACAGCACGCCCGGGACCAGGAAGTCGATCGGGTGCGCGTAGTCGGTCGAGAGCGTGTCGACCTTGGCGAAGAACACGAGGATCCCGACCGGGATCGCGAGCGTCACGATCATGTTCTCGGCGCGCCGCAGCTGCAGCACCGTCTCGGCGCGCGCTTGCGCGAGCAGCGCGCGCCGCCGTCACGTCCGCTCCTCGGCGGTGATCTGGAGGAATACCTCCTCGAGCGACCGCCGGCCCGATTGGAACGCGGCGAGCGCGATTTCGTGGTCGCGCAGGAAGCACGCGAGGTCGGCGACCCGCGCCGGAGTGCCCGGCGCGCGCACGAGGTACTCGCCCGGCCGGTCCTCGATGACCTCGCGCGGGCATCGATGCCGAGCGCGCGTGCGAGGGCGATCGTGTCGATTCCGGCGCTGGCCGCGAACCAGATCTCGTCGGCCGCGGCATGGCGCGTCAGCTCGGCCGGCGACCCGAGCGCGGCGAGCTTGCCGCCCGCGACGATCGCGACGCGATCGCAAAGTTGTTCGGCTTCGTCCATCGCGTGCGTCGTCAGCAGCACCGTCACGCCGCGCTCGCGCAAGTCGCGCACGAGCTGCCACGTCGTTGCGCGCGGCGTGCGGGTCCATGCCCGCGGTCGGCTCGTCGAGGAACACCACTTCGGGCCGGCCGACGAGCGCGCACGCGAGCGACAGGCGCTGCGCTTCGCCACCCGACAAGCGGCGCACCGGCGTGCCGACTTTGTCGCGCAGACCCCACCGTGTCGAGCAGCGCGTCGGGATCGTCGGTGTCGACGTAGTACGACGCGAACAGGTGCAGCAGCTCACGCGGCTTCAAGCCCGGGATACAGACCGCCCTCCTGGAGCATGACCCCTATGCGCGGGCGCAGCTGGCGCGCGTCGCGGATCGGGTCGAGCCCGAGCACGCGCACAGTGCCGGCGTCGGGCGTGCGGTACCCCTCGAGAGCCTCGACCGTGGTGGTCTTGCCGGCGCCGTTCGGACCGAGCAGCCCGAAGACTTCGCCGGGGGCGACCTCGAACGACAGACCGTCGGAGGGCGTGGGTCGGCCCGTAGTGCTTGTGGAGCCCGGCGACCGCGATCGCAGGTTCGTCGGCGGGCGTCGTCATGGCGCGGAGAGTCTACGAGCGCGGTCGCGCACGGAGCCGATCGCCTACCGGTCCCGCCAGGCGACGTACACCGCGAGCTCGTCGAGCCACGCGCGCGCGTCGCCGGCGAGTGGCGCGGCCGAGATCGCGGCACGGGCCTTGCCGACGAGGTCGTCGATCTCGACTTCGATCTCGTCGAGCGCGCCGGTGCGGACGAACACGTCCTGGAGCGCACGCACGTCGTCGAGGTCGAGGTCGGGCGAACCGAGCCGGGCAAGCGTCTCCTTGTCGTCGGCCGGCCGCACGTGCGTACGCGGTCGCGAGCAAGGGCGTCGGCTTTCCTTCGCGGAGGTCGTCGCCGACGGGCTTGCCGATCAGCTCGGTGTCGCCGAACGCGCCCAGCACGTCGTCGCGGAGCTGGAACGCGCGCCCCAGCGGCAAGCCGATCGACGAGAGCGCCGGCGCGAGGCTGTCGAGGCGGCCCGCGAGCGCGGCGCCGAGGTGCAGGGGGCGCTCCACCGTGTACTTCCCGGACTTGAACGTCGCGATGCGGTGCGCGAGGTCGCGGTCGGTGCTCGCGGCAGCGGTACCCATGAGGTCGAGCGACTGGCCGACACACAGCTCGACTCGCAGCTCGTCGTAGACGTCGAGCGCCGCGGGCGGAGCGACGCGCATGAGCACGTCGGCGTAGACGATCGCGAAGTCGCCGACGAGAATCGCCATCCCCTCGCCGAATCGCCGCGCTTCGCCGCGCCACGCCGTCGAGCGTCGTGGCGGCGCGCGAAGTGGCGGTGCACCGCGTCGTTGCCGCGGCGCGTGTCGGAGCCGTCCATGATGTCGTCGTGCACGAGCGCAAACGTGTGCACGAGCTCGAGCGCCGCGGCGACGTCGGCCGCGACGCAGTCGTCGGCGTCGCCGCCCGCGCCGACGAAGGCGCAGTGACAGAACGCGGGGCGCAGACGCTTGCCGCCGACCTCGACGAACGCGCGCAGCATGTCGATCGGCTCCGCGAGCGCGGGGTCGACGGCCTTCCAGCGCGCGAGCTCGCCGTCGAGAAGGCCGCGAATTCGTTCTTCGATCCGCGTCGCGAACGGGAACGAGGGACGCGGGGAACGTCGCGTCCTGCCGCCCCGTCTGCATCATGTAAGAAACACTAGGCCGGTGCATGCCGCGATCACTGAACGAGGAACTCGCCGAACGGGAGCCGTAGCCTGCGCCGATGGCCGAGTTCCTCTCCGACGCGTGGGTGGCCGCGCTCGACGAGGCGCTCGGCTCGGCCGACGCGGTGCGCGGCGCTCGCGCCGCTGGCGATCGAGCAGGTCGTGCGCGATGTCCCCGGCCGCGGTGAGGTGCGCTACCGCGTGTGGGTCGGCGACGACGGCGGCCACGCGGCGCCGAGCTCGGGAGCCGACGCGCCACCGGATCTTCGCTTCAACACCGACTACGGGACTGCCGCGGCGATCGCGCGGGGTGACGACAACGGTCAGCGTGCGCTCGCGAGCGGACGCCTGCAGCTCGGCGGGAGCGTCGACGTGCTCGCCCGGCACGCGTCCGCGCTGGCCGCACTCGCCGACGTCGCGCGGCCCGTGCGATCGGCAACGACGTACAGCACCGGTCGTACCGACGGCGTCGGTGGCGAAGGCAGCGGCGACGACGGCGATCGTGAATCGCCGTAGGATCCACGCGTTGTGTGGGGTGAGGTGACACCCGCGGAGCGTCTACGTGCCGTCACGCGTCGCAATGTCGACGACGACCGGCTCGCGTCCGAAGCGGCCGACGCGCTCGCGGGGTTCGCCGACGAACCGGCATCGCTCGTCGTCGCATGTCGCCGCGTGCTCGCGCACCACCCGACCCACGGGCCGCTGTGGTGGGTGTGTGCACGCATCCTCGCCGCGGCCGAGCCGGTCGCGGCCGCGCACCAAGCCGTGCGCGACCTCGACGCCGACCGTACCGCCGACCGACTCGGTGCGACCCTGCCTTTGCTCGACGAGGGCGAAGTCGTCGCGTCGATCGGCTGGCCGGCCGTCGTCGACGAAGCAATGGTCGAACGGTTCGACATCGAAGCTCTGGCGATCCGGGTCGAGGGCACCGACGCGACGCGCTCGGTGCGACACCGACGCGGCGATCACGCCGTGCGCGTCGTCGACCCGGGGGATCCGGCACTTGCACGCGTCGTGCGGCTACTGGTGCCGGCATCCGCCATCGGGCCGTCTGCCGCGCTCGTCCCCGCCGGGACCTCGGACGCGCTGGCGACGATCGCGGCCGGCGCGAGCACAGGCACGGCGGCCGGCGAAGTATGGCTGGTGGGTGGGGTCGGGCGCGTGCTGCCGGCGCGGTTGTATGCGATCGCCGCCCCGGGTGCCGACGGGCCGCAGACGAACGTCGAGGAGATGTCGCTCCAGCGCTTCGACCGCGTCGCCGGCCCTCGCGGTGTCGAACGCACCGCCGACGCCGCCGCCCGCGTCGACTGCCCGATCCCTCCCGAGCTGTTACGTCGCTTATGACACAGCGCGTCCCCAGGCGTGTGTGAGGGTGCGTTTTTGACACCCCACACACGCCCGGCGACTTGCGCACGGTTAGACGTCGATGATGTCGGGCGGGTCGTCGGGGCCCCGATCGCGGCGGGTCGGGCCACCGAATCCGGGGCCGAGCACGCGGAGCTGCACGCGGCGCTTCACGATCGCGCGGACGACCGCGCGGATCGGGGGCAGGAGCAGCAGTAGGCCGAGCGCATCGGTCACGAAGCCGGGGAACACCATCAGGATCGCTCCGCTGAGCACGAGCGCGCCGTCGATCAGCTCATTGGTCGGCATGCGCCCCGCTGCGAGCTGCTGGCGCAGCCGGCTCAATACCCAGAAGCCTTCGTGCTTGGCGAGCCACGCGCCGGCGATCGAGATCACGAAGAGGAGTGCGATCGTGTTCAACGCCCCGATCGCGTGCCCGACGTGCACGATCACATAGATCTCGACCAGCGGGATCACGATGAACAGCATGGCGATGAGCGCGAGCATGGGGACCGATGGTATCTACCGACTTCGCGACCTACGCTACGACGACGTTCGCAGAGAGCAGCTTCCGGGCGGGTATGTGCAACAGCACGTGCTGCGTGCCGACGCACCCGATCGCAGCCAGCTCCGCGTACCTGCGTGCCCTCACGCTGGCACAGTCGTGATGACTGCCGGCGACGATCGCCCGGTGCCTCCGTTCGAGCTCGGCCCGATCTCGAACGGCGAGTACGTGCCGCACGCGCCGACCGAGATCACCCGCGAAGCCGCGCGTCGACTGCGCGCGCTCACCGACGACACTGCACCGCGACTCAACATGAGCCGGCGCGACTTCCTGCGCTCATCGTGCGGTACTGCTGCCGCGCTCTTCGTGCTCGCCGCGTGCTCGCACGACGCGGCAAAGGCGCGGCAGCAATCGCCGGGTGGCACGTTCACGGTGCCGCGCACCGCCACCACCGACACCGAAGAAGCGCGCGAGATTCTCGGCGGCGACGAGTTCGTGTTCGACGTGCAGACGCACCTGCTCGACTACGCGGCAGGACGCGGCCTTCGACTTCGGCCGCGGCTTCCCCTACGCGAGCTGCGGCGAGGCAGATCCCAAGGAGTGCTTCGGCGTCAGCCATTGGTTCCGCGAACTGTTCGTGCGCTCCGACACCACGATGGCGGTGATCTCGGCCGTACCGATCCTCACCGAGCCGAATCCGCTGTCGATCGACGTCATGGAACGGGCGCGGGTCGCGACCAAGAATGTGTGCGGCGACGGCCGGCGCGTGTTCCTGCACGGTCAGGTGAATCCGAACGTCGGCGATCTGCAACGCCAGCTCGACCACATGCGCGGCGTCGCGGCCGCGCATCCGATCGCGGCGTGGAAGGTGTACACGCACGTGCCCGGCGATCGGGGGTGGTGGCTCGATGATCACGACGGGGACGCCGGCGGCGTGCGCTGCGGAGAGGCGTTTGTCGACACGGTGCGCGAGGTCGGGCCGCCGATCGTGTGCGTGCACAAGGGACTCGGCGGCGGCAGCGAATACTCGTCACCGATCGACGTCGGCCCTACCGCGCACGCGCATCCGGACGTGACGTTCGTCGTGTACCACTCCGGCTACGACGGTCCGACGGAAGGCCCGTACGACTCCAACGATGCCGGACACGGCATCAACCGCTTGCTCGCATCGCTCGACGCGGCCGGGATCGCACCACATTCGAACGTGTACGCCGAGCTCGGCACTACGTGGTTCAGCGTGATGCGCGACCCGACCCAAGCTGCACACGTCCTCGGCAAGTTGCTGAAACGCGTGGGCGACGATCGTGTGCTGTGGGGCACCGACTCCATCTGGTACGGCTCGCCGCAACCCCAGATCGAGGCGTTCCGCACGTTTGCGATCAGCGACGAGTTCCAGGATCGCTTTCAGTATCCGGCGTTGACGGACGGCGGGCGCCGCAAGGTGCTCGGCGCGAACGTGGCGCGGCTCTACGGCATCGAGGCACCGGTGCGGAAGGCATGCAATCTCGATGACAAGGCGCTGGCCGAGCTGCGCGCCGCGCTCCCGCGCCGCGCGCGTACGGGCCGCGCACCGTCGCGGAAGCGCGCGCGGTGATGCGTGACCATCTCATGGTGTGACCGGCGAGAAGTCGACCACCGCCGACACCGGCATGTGGTCCGACAACGTGCGATACGGATCGAACGTGTCGCCGGGGAGCCGCACGTGCACGTCGGCGGTGGCCGTGAGCCCTCGCGCCCAGATGAAGTCGATGCGGCTGGTCGGATTGCTACGCAGGTGGATCGTGCTCGTGAAGCCGCAGCTGTCGTCGGGGTTGCAGGCGGGCGAGTTGGCGTCCGGGTGCGCGCGAGCCAGACGTCTTCCCAGCGTGACGACATGTGATCGTAGGCATGGTCGGATGCGCTCGGCGCGGAGTTGAAGTCGCCGACGACCAAGGCCGGTCCGGATCGTCGTGTCCACGCGATGAGCTCCTCGGCCTGTTCCTCGCGCCATCGGCCGTGCTCGCCGCCCGAAGCCAGGTGCGTCACGTAGACATGGAGGACATCACCGTCGAGGCGAACCGGCGCGTACTGCACGATGCGTCGCTCGTGGGCGTGGCGAAACGTCGGCGTCGCGTTCGAGTACTGCACGCCGACGCTCCCGATGATCATGCCGTCGCGCACGAGCACGGCGTGACCCTCATCCTCACCAAAGCCCCGTCTCCGGTGTTTCCGTTCCCACGCGAGCTCCCAGCCTGCGCCGGTGAGTGCACGGAGCTGCGCGACGATGTGCCCTGCCTGCGCGGGTCCCACCTCTTGCAACCCGACGATCCTTGGGTTCCGTCGCACGATCTCTGCCGCGATGTCGTGCGCATCGAGTCCACACGGAAGCCACCGGCGCGTGCATCCCAGATCGCGGCCGCGCGCGCCCGCCCGATGTCCCTTCACGTTCCAGGTCATGACCCCCACGCGACCTGTGAACTGAAGGGCCGCGGCGGCTGTGGCCTGCAGGTGTGCGAGCGCCGACTCGGCGGTCAGAACATGCCGCCGTCGACACCGATGCGCTGGCCGGTGATGTACGAGCCGCGCTCCGACACGAGGAATCGCACGGCGTCGGCGACCTCTCGGGGCGTGCACACGTGACCGAACGGCGCGTGCTCGTCCATCGTGCGGATGTCGGTGACGCCCATCGCGCCCTTCACGAGCCGGCGGCCCATCTCGGTGTCGACCAGCCCGGGCGCCACGGTGTTCACGTGGATGCCGTTGCGCCGCTCTTCCTTCGCAAGCGTGACTGCGAGCGCTTCCAGCGCGGCCTTCGCCATGTTGTACGGCGCGGAATTCGCACCCAGTCCGACGGTCGCTGCGCTCGAGATCATCACGATGTCGCCGCGCGGCTGCGCGCGCATCGACGGGAGCACGAGCTTGCTGCACGCCCATGCGCCGAACGTGTGCGTTCGCAGCAACCGTTCGATCTCGGCCGGATCCGTATCGGCCACCGTGAATCCGCGAGACGCAACTCCGGCATTGTTGACAAGGATGTCGACGTGACCGAAGTCCGCCAGCGCGCCGGCAACCATCTGCTCGCATGCGTCATAGTCGTCGACGGCCGCCGCGTAGGCGACGGCACGACAACCGAGCTCTTCGATCTCGGCGACCGCCTCCTGCGCCGCGTCGGCATCACGCCGGTAGTTGACCGCGATGTCGGCGCCGTCCTCCGCGAGACCGAGCGCGATCGCCTTGCCGATGCCCCGCCCGCCGCCCGTGACGAGTGCGACGCGCCCTTCCAGTGACATCAACGCACTCCCCTCGTGTGCTCGTCTGCTGTCACTGATCGGTGAACTTCGGAGGCCGCTTCTGCACGAACGCCGACATGGCCTCGGGCATATCACTGGTGAAGCTCGACAGCACCTGCGTGCGGTTCTCCAAGTCGATGCCGGCGTGCAACGACGAGATCTCGAGCTGGCTCCACATCACTTCCTTCGTCATGCGCACCCCGAACGGGCTGTTGCCCACGATCAGCTCGGCGGTCTCCAGCGCCGCGTCGAGCACGGCATCCTCGGGCACCACGCGTGTGACGAGGCCGATCCGATCGGCCTCGGTCGCGTCGATCAGCCGCCCGGTCAACAGCAACTCGAACGCGCGCGACGCGCCGATCAAGCGCGGCAGCATCCACGATACGCCGATGTCGCACCCCGAGAGCCCGACGCGGATGAACGCGACATTGAAACGCGCCGCCGTCGACGCGACGCGCACGTCGCTCGCGAGCGCCAGCCCGAGGCCGCCGCCCGACGCGGCGCCGTTGACCGCGGCGATCACCGGCTGCGGCACGCTGCGCATCTTGAGCACGAGCCCGGCGATCATCTTCTGCACGGTCATGCCTGCCCGGGCCCGTCCCATGCCCTCCGTCGCGGGCGGGTTCACGCCCTCGCCGAGGTCGAGCCCGGCGCAGAAGCCGCGTCCCGCACCCGTGAGCACGATCACGCGGCAGCTGCGGTCGTTGCTCAGCTCGTCGAGTGCGTCGTACAGCCCGCTGACCAACGCGAGATTCATCGCGTTCAGCCGCTCGGGCCGATTGAGTGTGATCTTCGCGATTCCGGGGCGTACCGGGTCGACCACGACCGCATCGTTCCCACCGCTCACGATGTCCTCCTCGCGGCTGCCTTCTCGGCGCGGGCGGCGAGTCTGGGCCAACCGAAACGGTCGCACCAGTCTGCGAAGTCGGGTTCCGGCCCGCGCCATCGCCAGTCGGCGACCTTGCCGACATCGGCGTCGGTCCGCAGCGTCGCAAGATCTTTGAACAACGCCACGACCGTGCGGCCGGTCCGTAGCGTGACGGCGAGCCGTTCGGAGCCGCGCAGCCCATTGACGTCCCACTCGGTGGCGTCGTCGGGAATGTCTTCGAGGTGTCCGTACCGGGCGAGCAGCGCCGCCGCGGTCTTCGCGCCGAAGCCCGGCAAGCCGGGAAAGCCGTCGGCGCTGTCGCCGACCAGTGCGAGCCAGTCGGGAATCGACGCCGGTGCGACGCCGAACTTCGCGCGCACGCCGTCGGCGTCGAGCAACACGTCGCGGCGCCGGTCGAGCTGCACGACCTTGCCGCCGACACATTGCCCGAGGTCCTTGTCGGGCGTGCAGATGATCACCTGCTCGACCCGGCGGTCCGCGGCGGCGATCGACGCCGCACTCGCGAGCGCGTCGTCGGCCTCGTAGTCCACCATCGGCCACACCGCGATCCCGAGCGAGGCGAGCGCGTCCTCGAGCAGCGGGAACTGCTGCAAGAGCTCGGGGTCGATCCCGGCGCTGGTCTTGTACGTTCCCCAGAGGTCGTTGCGGAACGACTCGATGACCTGGTCGGTGGCCACGCCGATGTGCGTCGCGCCGCTCTCGAGCATCGCCAGCATCGACTGCACGACCGAGCGGGTGCCGCCGATCTCGACGCCGCCGGCGTCCTTGTGGCCGGGCCGGGGGGCGAGATGCTGGCGGAACAGCTCGTAGGTGCCGTCGACGAGGTGCACACGCACCCGCGCAGCCTGGCACACGCGAACGCGCTGCCGCCCGCGGAGCTCCGGCACGCGGCCGGCAAGAACGATCGCGGGCATCGACACGGCGGCTCGTGCGGGGCGCGCTCACGCGCGCGACATCAGGACACCGCTCTCGCGAGCGATCCGGTTCTCGACGTCGGCGCCGGCGTACGTCGTACGAGTCGCGAGCAACAGCTGCTGCACGCAGATGAACGTCAGCACTGCGCCGAACACATGGAAGCCCGCGAGCAGCGCGGGGATCCTGTCGAAGTACTGCACATAGCCGAGGACGCCCTGGGCCGCCATCACGACGATCGTGATCTCGGCCGCGCGCACCACACGCACGGGCGCTCCCGTGCGCACGAGGGCGATCACGACAACGAGCACGAGCCCGACCAGCATGTCGACGGAGACGCTGTGAACTCGCACGACGTCGCGCAGCGGATAGCCGAGTCGGCGTGCCTCGGCGTCGCCGCCGTGCGGTCCGGCCGCGGTCACGAGCGTGCCCCAGACGAGCACCCAGATCGTCAGCGCGTACACCGCCCACACGAGGAGCTCGACGTTGCGCGCCACGACAACGCTCGAGTGCCGCCGCCCGTCCGTCGGCGGTTGTTCGCCGGCGCGTTCGTGCAGCACGAGCGCGAACCCGATCAGCGTGATCGCAAGCAGGAAGTGCCCCATCACGCTCACCCACGCGAGCTTCACGATCACCGAGATGCCACCGAGCACCGCCTCCGCGAAGAACAAGATCAGCAGGGTCCGTGACAGGCGTACGAGGTCTCGGCGGCGGGGTGTGCGCATGTACGCCGCGATCAACGTCAAGGCAAGTGGTATCACGATGAGGCCCGAGAAGATCCGGTTGACCTGTTCGATGGCGCTGTGCCCGCTCGACACGTCGACGAATTTCGTATTGCTGCAGTTCGGCCAGTTCACACAGCCGAGCCCGGAGTTCGTGAGCCGAACGATCGCGCCGCTCACGACGATCGCCACGAGCACGAACACGTCGGCGAGCACGAGCCGACGGAACGCGACCGGCGACAACCGGGGAGCGGACATCGAACGCAGTGTACGGAGCATTGTGCAGGCACTTCCGATCGCGTGGACCGTTACGCTCGCGCGCCGTGCCGACTCGCACCACGCGGGTGCTCGCCATATCGATCGCATGCGTCTTCGCGTGCTGCTCGTCGGGCCACACGCACGCGCGGCCGCGCGTCGCGGCGGCGACAACGCCTGCGAGCGTCGCACCGACGCCGACGACGGCACCGCGTGTGAATGGCACGACACCGACGAGCGTCAGGCGCCGGTCGGTCACGCTCGCGTTCGCAGGTGACGTGCATTTCGAAGGTCAGCTGCGCGACCTCCTCACCGCCGATCCGGCCACCGTGCTCTCGCCGGTCGCGTCCGTCTTGTCGGAGGCGGACCTCACGACGGTCAACCTCGAGACCGCGATCACCGAACGGGGCGCGCCCCAGCCGAAGCAGTTCACGTTTCGCGCGCCGCCCTCGGCGCTCACCGCACTCGCAGCCGCCGGTATCGACGTCGCCACGATGGCGAACAATCACGGCCTGGACTTCGGACCGGCGGGCCTCCTCGACTCGCTCGCCGCGATACGCGCCTCGCACTTTCCGGTCGTCGGTATCGGCCCCGACGCGGATCACGCGTATGCGCCGTACCGCAGGACCATCCACGGCGAGCACGTCGCGATCATCGGCGCGACCCAAGTGCTCGACGACGCGTTGATCCCGACCTGGACTGCGACCGCGGCGCGGGGCGGCCTCGCGTCGGCCAAAGACGCCGATCGGCTGGCGGCGGAGGTTTCCCGCGCACGCGCGACGAGCGACACGGTCGTCGTGTTCTTGCACTGGGGCCAAGAGGGTTCGTCGTGTGCGACACCGGCGCAGCGCGAGCTCGCGCGGCGATTGGCGAACGCGGGCGCCGACGTCGTCGTCGGCAGCCACGCGCATGTGCTGCTCGGTGCGGGTCGTCTCGGCGCGACATTCGTCGACTACGGCCTCGGCAACTTTGCCTTCTACACGCGTGGTGGCCCGACCGCGGAGACCGGAGTGTTGTTCGTGACACTGACCGGCCACCACGTCGATCGTTACGAATGGCGACCGGCCGTCATCAGCGGCGGCGTACCACGGCCCGTGACCGACGCCGCGACCACCGAGACGTTGGTCGCGCGCTGGGATTCGCTGCGCAGTTGCACCGACCTCCAGCCCTGAGGTCGACTGCCACATGGCCGCGACCGCGTACGACGAGTTCGGGCTGTTCCGCGAGAACGCCGACGAGTTCGGGATCCGGTGGACGGGCCAACCCGACGTGCACCGCGTCGAGGTGCGCGTCGCGAACGGCCAGACGATCTCGGCGTTGCGCTGGCGAGACGCGCCCCCGAAATCGTGTTCCTGCACGGCGGTGCGCAGAACGCGCACACCTGGGACACGGTCGCGCTCGCGCTCGGCCTCCCTTTGGTCGCGCTCGATCTCCCGGGTCATGGCCATTCGTCGCACCGCGACGATCATGTGTACTGGCCGTCGGACAACGCCGTCGCGGTGGAACAGGCAGTGCGCGAGCTGGCGCCCGACGCGCGCATGGTCGTCGGGATGTCGCTCGGCGGATTGACGTCGCTCGCGCTCGCCGATCGGGCATCCGAGATTGTGCGGAACCTCGTGCTCGTCGACGTCACACCGGGCGTGAACCGCGAGAAGTCGACGGCGATCGCGCAGTTCATCGACGGGCCGGAATTCTTCGAGAGCTTCGACGAGATCCTCGAACGGACGATCACGTTCAACCCGACGCGCACCGAGTCGTCGCTGCGACGCGGTGTGCTGCACAACGCGATCGAGCTTGCGGACAAGCGTTGGCGATGGCGCTACGACCTCCCGCGTCGCGGAACCGGAGAAGGTCAGAGCGGTGCGATCATGCCCGGACTCGACGAGCTCTGGGATGCCGCCGCGCGCATCAAGGCGCCGCTCACGTTGCTGCGCGGCAGCCTCTCACCGGTCGTCGACGACGACGACGTTGCCGAGCTGAAACGGCGAAACCCCGCTGCCCACGTGATCGTGGTCGAAGACGCAGGTCACAGCATCCAGGGCGACAAGCCGATCGAGCTCGCAAGTCTGCTGCGTGAGATCCTGCAGTACTAGCTTTCACGGATGCTCGAGCCCCTGCCGCCGACATTCGGCGCGACGCGTGAGGGTTTGCACGCGATCGCCGAACATGTGCTGGCACCCGCGCGCTATCGCGCCGACGGGCACATCGGGCTCGTGCCGACGACCGGCGGCTTCGGCACGCCGACCTTCGGCGACGGCGAACGCGTGCGCATCGAGGGGGTCGAGCTCGTGCACGAGCGCCCGGGCTCGACGCGTCGTGTCTCGATCACGACGCTCGGCGACGCGGCACAGTTCATCGGGGTGACGCTCGGTGCACCGACCGAGGTGTACAGGCCGACGACGGCGAGCTTGCCCGACACGTCGCTGTCGATCGACGCGGCCGCGGCGCGCGCGCTCGCGGAGTGGATCGATTTCGTCAGCGTGCTGCTGCACGAGCTACGCGACGCCTATTCGGGGCAATCGCCGAGTGCCGTGCAGTTGTGGCCCGAGCACTTCGACCTCGCCTGCGACTTCGGCGACAAGGACGCGGGCACGCGAGCGACGTACGGCGCGTCGCCGGGCGATCGCACGATCAACGAGCCCTATCTCTACGCCTCGCCGTGGGACGAGGGCCGCCGCACCGGGCCGCTCGCCGCGCAGCCGTTCGGCGCCGCGATGACGTACGACGAGTTGCTCCAGGCGCTCGAAGCGCGGGCCGCGGCGCGCGACTTCTTCCGGGATTCTGCGGCGCTGCTCGTCGGCGGTCCCTGACCGGCATGGCGTAGCCTGTCCGCATGGCAACCACGTTCACACGAATGGACGAGTCGACGGCCGACCAGTGGGCGGTCATCGGCAAAGAGACCTACGAGCACCAGGGTCGGGTCGCCGAGCGGGCGCTGGCGATGCTCGAATCGCTGGCCGAGATCACCGACGGCTTCGCTGTCGACCAGCTGACGCACTCGTTGCAGACGGCGACGCTGGCCGAGCGCGCGGGCGCCGACGAGGAAGTCGTGTTCGCGTCACTGCTGCACGACGTCGGCAAGGCGGTCAGCGTGCCGAACCACCCCGAGATCGCGGCCGCGATCCTCAAGCCCTACGTGCGTCGCGACGTGTACCACATGATCGTCGCGCACCAGGACTTCCAGGGCCGCCACTACTACGAGCACTTCGGCGCCGACCCGAATGCCCGCGAGCAGTACCGCGGCGAGCCGTGGTTCGGGCTCGCCGAACAGTTCGCCGACGAGTGGGATCAGATCGCGTTCGATCCCGACTACGACACGCTGCCGCTCTCGCACTTCGAGCCGCTCGTACGCGCCAAGTTCGGCCCTGCGAAGTTGGTCCAGTAGTCGCGTCCAGGCCCCCACCGGCCAGTTCGGGTTCGCCCGGCGGTGACCCGAGCCCGGGGGCGAGAGGCGTCTCGCGGAACGCGTGTGCCAATCCGGCGCCAGGAGGTCGGCATGCTGCTCGACGACAAAGTGGTCATCGTGTCCGGCGTCGGTCCCGGGCTCGGGCAGGCGAACGCCCGGGCGCTGGCGCGCGAGGGCGCGGCGGTAGTGCTCGCGGCCCGCAACGCCGACTACCTGCGGCAGGTGCAGAGCGAGATCGAGGCAACCGGAGGCCGGGCGCTGGCCGTCCCGACGAATCTCGTCGATCCCGATCAGGTAGGCACGCTCGTCGAGCGCACCGTCGACGCGTTCGGACGACTCGACGGGCTCGTCAACAACGCGTTCCGCATGGACACTTTCCAGCCGTTCGACCAAGTCGACCTCGTGCAGTGGCGCAAGATCTTCGACGTCAACGTGTGGGGCTCGCTGGCAGTCACGCAAGCGGCGGTGCCCCACCTCAAGAAGGCGGCGGCCGATTCCGGCGACGCGTCGATCGTGTTCATCATCTCGATGAGCATGCGCAAGATCCGCGCGCTCGAGGGGGGCTACTCGTCGTCGAAGGCCGCGCTGCAGACGGCGGCGAAAACCATCGCGGTCGAGCTCGGTCCGTCACACGTGCGCGTGAACTGTGTGGCACCCGGATGGATCGGCGGTCCGAACGTCGAGACCTTCATCGGCTGGGAGTCGGAGTCGCGCCACATCACCCGGGCCGACGTGCGCGCGGAGATCGAAGCAGACATCCCGCTCGCGGAGATCCCGCCCCAGGATGACATCGCGAACTCCGTCGTGTTCTTCATCTCCCCGTGGTCGCGCGTGATCACCGGCCAGACGCTCGACGTCAACGGCGGCGAGTACTTCGGGTGACGGCTACTTGATGGCGGTCGGCGCTACAGGCGCGCCGACGGCGTGCGTGAGCGGAAGCGGCGTCGCGACCAGCAGGCACTCGTACTGACCATCGTGGGCACAGTCGGCGGCGAGATCGTCGAGGTGCCAGTTCTGGCCCTGGGCGAGGCCCATGTCGCGCAACTGGATCATGTGCACAGGCATAAACACCTTCGGGTCCTCGCACGGGTACACCTCGAACGTGATCGTGTCGGTCGCGACGGCGGCGACGTCGTGGTCGCGCAACCACGTGATCGATTGCGTCGAGAGACCGGGCGCAGGCATTGAGTACTTCACCCTTTCACCGAGCCTCAGGAAGTGCATGTGCCCGGTGCGAACGAGCACCACGTCGCCGGGCTCGACCATCACGCCTGCGTCGCCCGTCGCGCGCTCGAGATCGTCGCCGGTGATCGCGTAGTTCTCGTCGAAGTGCTCCACGCCGTGCAGGCGTGCGATGTCGAGCAGCACGCCGCGCGTGGCAATCGGTCCCATGTGCTCGATGCCCAGGCGCGCGGCGCCGCCGTCGGTACTGACAACCGATGCCGGAACGTCGTTGTAGAGCTTGCCCTCGTAGCCGACGTGCGACAGGGCATCCCAGTGGGTCGCCGCTTGCGAGCCCATTCGGAACGAGTCGTCGCTGGTGGTGAAGTCGGCCGAATCACCGGTGAACGCGACGTTCACCGTATGGGTGTGGAGTTGCGCATTCGTGCGGTGCGGCATGTTGTTGCCGTCCCACTGCGGCCCGGTCTCGTCGAACGGGATCGCGAGCGAGAACACACGGCCGTGGCGTACCGCACGCGTGCCGCGCAGCACTGCCTCGGGCGTGATGAGGTTCAGCGTGCCCCGCTGGTCGTCGGCCCCCCAACGGCCCCAGTTCGAGACGAGCGCGGCAAGTTCCTTGAGCGCGGGAGTCAGCGGCATGTACCGGGAACGGTAGCGAGCAGAGCGGGCTGCCGTCGCGGGCGCCCGGGTGGGGTCAGGGCCGGCACAGTAGCGTTGCGCGCGTGCCGGTCGCCGAGCGCATCGATTGCATGGAGTGCGGTGGCGACGCCTACCTCGCCCAGCCGATCGGTGACGAGGACGTCATCGCCGCCGGTGACGTGTTGACGTATCTCTGCGGCGCGTGCGCGGAACGCTGGGATGTCGTCGTCGACGAGGACGACCTCAACGGCGACTGACAGCTACGCCGATGCGTCGGTGAGGCTCGGATAACGCGCCCCTGCCAACGCCTCCGTCGTTTCGATGCGGCGCACCTCGATGATGCGGCTCGTACGAAACGACGCGACGCGCATCGTGAATGCCGACGCGAGGCGCCCTCCACCGTTGCGATCGAAGAACGTCGTGAGCGGACCCTCTTGTTCGTACGCGTCGGCGTTGTGCACGAGTGTTGTCGTGTCATCTTCGAAGCGAACGAGGAAGCTCATGTACGCGATGTTACGACGCGCGCGTTGTGGATCGATAGTGGATCAACGTGTGGACGACGTTGTGGACATCGGGAAGGTGATGTATTCGTCGATCAGCAACTGACCAAGTGCCACGTCCCGCGCAACGTCGCGATCGGCGGCGCCACGCGTACACAAGTCGTCGACGAGTCGGTCGAGAACGACGTCGAGCGTGAGATCGTCGCGGTGGTCGCGCCATGCGTCGCGCTCGTGCGCGTCACGGAAGCAGTACGCCTTCCACGACACCGAGAACCGAAGCTGCCGCCAGTCGTAGGTCGCCAGCCGCTCGCCGCTCGCCGCTCGTAGCTTCCACGCGCGATCGCCGGCGAACTGCAGTGTGGTGCCGGGACGAATCGGCGGGAGGGCGTCGTCCGGGATGTCGGCGATGCGGTCGACACCGTGGAACACGCTGTCGGTATCGAGCACCATCGCGGTGTTGAACCGCACGCGATGACGTTGCACCTCGGACTCGGCCCCGGCCGGCCAGTACGCGAGCTCCCCGCCGTCACAGTCGTGGAACCACGCGATCGCGGTGGCGATCGGCATGCGGTACTCGGCGAACAGGCCCGAGTGGTGCATCACGACGAGCAGCCATTGCGGGAGGAGCTTGCGGTTCGCGCCGCGAAACTCCGGTACGTCGGTGTGCACCGCGAGCTCCTGTCCGGGCACCATCAGGTTCGCGTACGCGATCGCGGGCTCGATGACCGGCCGTCCGTGGATCGCCTGCGCGGCTTCGACGAAGCCCGGGTGGTGCAAGAACGGTCCGATGCCGTCGATCCGCTCGTCGAGTCCGTACGCGTACTCCTCGCGGAAATAGCTCGTGCGGACCGCGAGCGCGACCGGCGACTCGGCTGCCCGCGCGAGGCCGCCGGTACGCAAGAAGTTGCCGAGCGCATCCTGGCGCTGCGCGAGCCCGCGACCGATATCGGTGTCGTGCTGCTCGTGCTCGGCGTACATGCGATAGGAACCGAAGCGCTCGCAGACGTCGACCATCGCGTCGGCTGTCGCAGCGTCGAAACAGGGATCGAGGATGACGACACGCGCAGACATGTTGCGCGACGGTACTCCCCCAGCCGTGCGGGGCGTGTGTGGGGTGTCGCCCACGCACCCGCACACACGCCTACTCGTGCTCGACACTGAACGTCCCGGGAAGTGCCGGTTACCGGCGCCGTCCCGGCCGCTGCTCCCGCATGATGTGATCGAACCGCTCCCACTCGATGTGAATCGGGTTCGGGCTGTGGCCAGGAACCCATGCGACAGAGCCGCGACTGACCAGCAGCTCACCGAGCTTCTCGCCGTCGCTGCGGACGACGAAACGCACGTCGCTGTTGAGCACGATCTTCGGCGGGATCGCAATGTCGATGTCGTGTCGTGGCATGACTCGACGGTACCTGCGAGCATCTCGCTCGATGCGCTTCTCGGTGGACCACCAACTCCCGGCGTCGCCAGCTGCCGTCGCGGCCGTGTTGCTCGATCCCGCCTTCCACGCACACCTCGATCTCCCCGACTTGCGGCGCCCCGAGGTCGTCGGGACGTCGACGACGGGCACGCGTTCGACATTGCGCCTCCGCTATGAGTTCACCGGTCAGCTCGATCCGATCGCGCGCAAGCTGCTCGGCAACCGCGAGCTCACGTGGCTGCAAGATCTCGTGCTCGACCAGATGACGATGCGCGGCACGCTGACTTTCGCGGTCGAGGCCGACCCGAAACGATTCTTCGGCAACGGCGACGTGACGCTCGAAGAAACCGACGACGAGGAAACGACGCGTCACATCCGCGGCGACTTGCACGTCAAGATTCCCATCGTCGGCGGTCAAGCCGAGAAACGCATCGTGCCCGGACTCGTGAGCCGGCTCGACGTCGAAGCAGCCGCGCTCGCCGAGCGGCTCAAAGCCCAGGAATGAACTTCGCCAGCTCCGGGTAGCCCTTGCCGGCTTCGGCGCCGTCGACATAGAACGTCGTACCACTGACCCACGACGCTTCGTCGCTCGCGAGGAACACGGCCGCGTTCGCAATGTCGATCGGCACGCCTGCGCGGCCAAGCGGGATCGAGTCGACGTATGCCTCCTGCACGCCGGGAACGGCGCGGCGCGTATTGCGTCATCGGCGTCTCGATGAAGCCGGGCCCGATCGCGACGACGCGTACACCGTGGGGGCCGAGCTCCATCGCTGCACATTGCGTGAACATCGCGACGCCCGCCTTCGCCGCGCAATACGCCGACATGCCTTCGGCGGGAACGATCGCGTTGATCGACGCGATGTTGATGATCACCCCCCGCGTTCCTGCCGCGACCATCGCTGCCGATTCGGCGCGGGTCGAGAGGAACACTCCGCGCAGGCATACGTTGACGACGGCGTCCCACTGCTCGACCGGGTGGCTGTGCACCGGCGAATACCAACCGATCCCGGCCGCGTTGAGCGCAAGGTCGACGGGGCCGAAGTCCTGAGTGGCCCGCGCGACCATGCGGCCGATCGCGTCGGCATCCGTGACGTCGACGATCTCCGTTGCGCACGCGTCGCCGAGCTCGGTCGCGATCGTGTCGAGAGCCTCGCGGTTGAGATCGCCGAGCACGACCCGTGCGCCTTCGGCCACGAACCGGCGCGCGCACTCGGCGCCGATGCCCGACGCACCGCCGGTGACGACACCTACCCGGCGCTGCAGACGCTCGCCGATCGCTGTCATCTCGCATCCTCCCCTCGAACGCGACTTGCGTGGCGAAAGGTTCGGGCAGAACCTCGCGCCACGCAAGTCGCATGACAGGGACGGATACGGAGGGACTGGAGGTTACGTGCCCATGAACACTTCGGCGACGTACATGTAATTGCCGTCGTACGCGACGCCGACACCGACGTAGTCGGCGGACGTGTCGAGCATGTTCGCGGCATGCGGGGGCGAAGCCTCGAATGCGTGCTCCATGCCTGACACGTCGGTACGTGGGCTCACCATGCCGACGTTCTCGGCAAGCTTCGCCCACTGCACGGTGATCCCGTTCGACAACGTCGAGTGGCAGATGTTCGGGACGCCATGACTGGTGCCGCAACCACCCTCGGCCATGTGGCCGGCCCAGCTGCGTGCCTTGCTCACAAGATTGCTGTGGGTCGCAAGAGATTTGCGCCCGTGCGCCTTGCGATACTTGTTGATTCCGGAGACGAGCGCGTTCTCTGCGGTGTTGTTCGACGAGGTCGTCGTGCCCGAACGGGCGCGGGCGAGTTGTGCGCAGCCTGAAAAGGACATCGCGAGCACGAGGATCGCGACAACGATGAGCAACTTTCCGAACCGTTTTCCACGCAAGGTCGAGCTTCTCCCCTGATCGCGTCGGCGAGCATTCACTCGTGTTCGTGATCGAGAGCAAGCACGCCGCGGACAGTTTTCCCGCGACGCCGGGCTCACGATTTGCCACCCCGGGTTGTCGGTTGCGCGGCGTTGCACTCTTCCGAAACGGATGATGTCCGCACGGCCCTTGCAACAACAAGTGCTACGCCCCGATGAGTAGGTGCGTACCCTAACGAGTTGCGGCTACTGGTTCTCGTACCGAGACAATGACTGTAATTGCGCGATCAGTTGGTGTCTCGCGAAACGCGTGTACGTGCGTACGTGATCCAGCGAAACGTCACCGACTGTTTTTCAACAGGGCTTCGTTCGGCGCGTCGGGAAGTTTCTCCAACGGTTTCGCGATCTCCCCGACAGTCGGCCCGACTTTTGCCGCGAGCGGCGCGAGTCTTGCGAGATCGAACGCGTAGAGCGTTGCGACATTGCGCGCAAGCAACGTTTGCACCTCATCCGGAGGCGCATCGTGAAACAACTGTCGCAAGTGTTCACGTGTGAACGGGAATGTGCCCTCGTCGTGCGGATAGTCGCTTCCCCACATGAATTTCTCGATGCCGAGCTCGGCGCATGCGCGCGCATCGTCGGGACCGGGTTGGCTCACACCGACGAAGCAGCTTTGGGCGAAGTACTCCGACGCGAGCTTTGGCAGCTTGTGTTCGCCGCTGTACCGCAGCTCCCCGGTTGCACCGGTTTTGTTGATCTGTGTGATCAGCTGGTCGAAGCGCCGCAGCATCGGCGGCAACCACGCGCAACCCATTTCGGTCATCACGAACTTCAGACGCGGATGGCGCTCGAAGACACCGGAGAGCAACAGCTGCACGAACGGCCGCTGTGAATAGAAACCGACCTCGGTGATGTACAGCAGATTCGCGACGGGGTACTTCCCGTAGTCGGGCAGCCCGGTTCCGCCGTGACTGTTGACGGGCACCTCGAGCGCCGCGCACGCTTCCCACAGGGGGTCGTAGACACGGTCGTACAAGGGCGCGACGTAGTCGACGTCAGGTGGGATCGCGCTGATCAACACGCCGCCGCGCAAGTCGTGTTCCTTGATCCAGTGCACTTCAGCGATCGCGTCGTCGACATCGTTCAAGAAGATCTGACCGATGCCCGCGCGCCGATCCGGAAAGCGCGCGCACCAGTCCGCGAGCCAACGATTGTGTGCTTGCACACCGGCGCGACGGTGTTCGTACTCGCTCGGCTTCGGCGGTCGCGCGAACAACACGAAGCTCGGGAAGAACGGCGGCACGGTGTTCGGGAACACGACCTCGCCGACAATGCCATCTTGTTCGAGCTGCCCGTTGCGAATCTCGTCATCCCAGTTGCGCTTGCGACGGTCGCCGCGTAGATCGGAGAACGGGTTGCGATACCTGTTGCGCCACGCATCGAAGTCGTCGAGGTACTTCTTCTCGAGGTACTCCCGATACACCTCATGGCTTGCGCCGGCATGACAGTCGGCCGAGATGATCGTGTAGTGGTCGGAGTCCGTCATGGTCATGGCCGCTCCCCTCCTTGTCTGCCGCGGAGGGTACTGGTGCACCGCGAGGGTGACACGATGTGGCAACTCAACAGTGAGCCGTTTACCTCGATGATCTAGCGTGGGGAGCGTATGGAGACCGGCGGTGCACGGGCCGGCTCGGTCGCGCGGGGGCAGGCGGAGGTACT
This sequence comes from uncultured Actinomycetes bacterium, assembly GCA_963836365.1. Classification (GTDB taxonomy): domain Bacteria; phylum Actinomycetota; class Acidimicrobiia; order IMCC26256; family PALSA-610; genus DASQHW01. The sequence continues at coordinate 281,299 of CAWIJC010000009.1, read as the reverse complement.
GCTGCCGTACGTTCCGCGCCTCGTCGCCGACTGGGCCGCGACGCGGAACGCCGAGGAGTGGCGCCCCATCGAGGCCACGATGGTGTTCGCCGACCTGTCCGGCTTCACGGCGATGTCGGAGCGACTGTCGAGGCTCGGGCGAATGGGCGCCGAGGAAGTGACTGAAGCGATCGGCACGTGTTTCAAGGAGCTGCTGGGCGTCGCGTACGGCGCGGGCGGCGGCTTGCTCAAATTCGGCGGCGACGCGCTGCTGCTCGCGTTCACCGGCGAGGAGCATGCCGCCCGAGCAGTCTGGTCCGCGGCGGCGATGCGCGAGGAGTTGCGCCATGCCGGTCGGTTGAAGACGTCGGCCGGCAACGTGATACTGCGCATGTCAGTCGGTGTGCACACCGACACATTCGACTTCTTCCTCGTCGGCGCGCCGAGTCGTGAGCTGCTCGTGACCGGTCATGCCGCAAGTGAAGTCGTCGCTATGGAGCACGACGCGAGCGTGGGCCAGATCGTCATCAGCAAGAGCACGGCTGCGTGCCTCCCCGAACGATCGGTCGGCGCGCCACTCGGGCCGGGCCATCTCTTGCGGCGATCGCCCGAACGCCCGGTGATGTTCGTCGAGGAATTCGACGACTCATTCGACATCGATCTGCGCGGCTTCATTCCTGCCGCAGTTGCCGAGCACGTGCTCGCCGGGGGCGGGGATCCCGAACATCGCGTGGTCACGGTCGCGTTCGTCCACTTCGACGGCCTCGACGAGCGGCTCGCGGAGCGCGGACCCCGAGACACCGGTGTCGCGCTGGCAGAGCTCGTGACGACGATCGAAGACGCCTGCGCGGCCCACGACGTCGCGCTGCTCGCCACCGACGTCGACGCCGACGGCGGCAAGTTCTTGCTGGCTGCGGGCGCGCCTTCAGTGCGCGGTCATGACGAGGAGCGCATGCTCGCGACCGTGCGTCGCATCGCCGACGCCCAGACGACAATCCCTGTGCGGATCGGCGTCAACCGCGGCGCGATCTTCGCGGGCGATGTCGGGCCCCCATATCGCCGTACGTACACGGTGATGGGCGACACCGTGAACCTCGCAGCGCGGTTGATGGCGGCGGCCGTACCGGGCCACATCTACGCGACGGCCAGTGTGCTCGACCGCGCGCCGGTGTTCGCGACGGCGGCGCTGCCGCCGATGCGCGTGAAGGGAAAGCGCGCACCGATCGACGCATTCGACGTCGGCTCGGCGACCGCGCGACGGCGCACCGCTCCCGGCGTCGACACCGACGAGCTCCCGTTCGTCGGTCGGGGTGAGGAGATCACGCGTTTCGAAGAGCTCGTGGCCGTTGCGCGCTCGGGTCGCGGTGCATCGGTGCAAGTCATCGGGCCCGCCGGTATCGGCAAGTCGCGACTCCTTGCGGAATCGCGCGCGCGCTTCACTGACGTCCGCTGGCTGCGCATCATCTGCGAGGCGTACGAAGTGGCGACGCCGTACGCCGCGATCGTGCGCCTGCTCCGCGACGCACTCGCGCTCCCGGTCGACGCGCCGGCCGACGCGGTTGTCGGCGCCTTGCACGAAGCCGTCACGCGCCTGGTACCCGAGATCGAGCCGTGGGTTCCGCTGATCGCATCCGTGCTCGGCACGAGAATCGCGGAGACGCCCGAGACGGCACAGCTCGCGCCGCAATACCGCGCGGCGCGCGTCGCTGCCGCGACCGCCACGTTGCTCGCCGCCGCGGCCTCGGGCGCGACCTTCCTTGTCATCGACGACTCCGAATGGATCGACGAGGCATCACGCGAGGTCGTCGATGTGTTGCGCACGCTCGTGGCCGAGGCATCGATCGTGCTCGTGCTCGTCGTCCGCGACGACGTGCCGCCGGAGGAGGATGCGATCGTCGTCGGCCCGCTGGCCCGCGCCGATGTCGAGCGTGCGCTTCACTCGGCGACCGAGCACGCGCCCCTGCACCCGCATCGCCTGACTGCGCTCGCGACGCGTGCCGACGGCAACCCGTTGTTCCTGACCGAGCTCTGGCGCGCGGCGACCGATGCTGTTACCGGCGACGCCGACACGCTGCCCGACTCGATCGAGGCGTTGGTCACCGCGCAGCTCGACCGGCTCCCACCCGGGTTGCGGACCATCCTCGGCATCGCGTCCGTGCTCGGTCGTGGGTTCGAACGTGCCGAGCTGCATGCGCTCGCCGACGGCGACGTCGGCCTGACTGACTTGACCTGGACCGCGCTCTCGGAATTCGTCCAGCTAGAGGGCGACGACTACGCGCGCTTCCGACATGGCCTGCTGCGTGACACCGCGTACGGCAAGCTCCCCTTCCGGCGCCGGCGACAGCTCCACGAGCGCGCGGGCCGGGCGATCGAACAACGACTGGGCGACCAGCGCGACAACGAGGCCGAGCTGCTCTCGCTGCACTTCTTCCACGCACAGGCGTACGCCGACGCGTGGCGCTACGGGCGGGTCGCGGCCGAGCGGGCGCACGAGAAGTACGCCAATGTCGACGCCGCGGTGCTGTACGAGCGCACACTCGCAGCGGCACGCAAGATGCCCGAGCTCGACCCGAACGAGGTCGCGTCCGTGCGCGAGGCGCTCGGCGAGGTTCACGACCGCAACGGCGAATACGTGCTTGCGCTCGCCGACTTCCGTTCCGCGCGCCGGCTCGTGCGCGGCGAGCCCGTGCGCGAAGCCCAGTTGCTGCTGAAGGAGGCGTGGATCCCGGAGCGCATCGGACGCTCGTCCGACGCAGTCCGCACGATCCGCAAGGCGCTGCAACTCGTCGAAGGCGTGGAAGGAGAAGCCGCGAGTCGTGTACGCGCGCAGCTCGCCGCGTGGTACGCCGCGATCCGTCAGGGCCAAGGGCGCAACCGGGAGGCGATCACGTGGTGCGAGCGCGCGATTGCAGAAGCGACCGCGTCGAATGCCACCGAGTCGCACGCGCACGCGCTCTACCTGCTCGACTGGGCGTACATGGATCTCGGCGAGTTCGATCACGCGAACTACGCCGAGCTGGCCGCCCGGCTCTACGCCGAGCTCGGCGACCTGACCGGTCAGGGCATGGTGCTCAACGGGCGGGGTGCGGCCGCGTACTGGCAGGGTGACTGGCAACACGCCCTCGAGTGGTACCAGGAATCGCGTGCCGCCTACGACCGGGCCGGCTCCGCGCTCGACGTCGCACGCGCGGATGCGAACATCGCGGAAGTGCTCTCCGACCAGGGTCGCTTCGACGAAGCCGAGCGCCACCTCCGAGACGCGCTGCGGGTGTCGACCGCGGCCGGCTATCACTACGACATCGCGCTGATCGTCGGGCTCCTCGGGCGCAACTGTGCACGCGCGGGTCGGTTTGCCGACGCGTTGTTGTTCCTCGATGCCGCGCGCGAGGAGTACGACAACGCCGGTCTGCCGGCCGACGTCACCCGCATCGACGTGTGGCATGCCGAGGCGCTTCGCCTCTCCGGCGACTCCGTGGGTGCCCTCGAGACGGCCGGCGCAACGCTCCGCGAGGCGCGTATGGAAGGTGTCTCGCCGGAGGTCCCGCTGCTCGAGCGTGTGCGCGCGGAGGCGTTGTTGTCACTCGATCGGCTCGATGAGGCGGCGGCGGCGCTGCACTACAGCATCGATGCCGCGCGCACGCGCCGCGCCGACTACGAGCTCGCGCTCTCGACCGACGTGCTCGTACGCGTGCCCGAGCTGTGCCCCTACTTCGACGACGCCGACGCGCTCATCGCGGAAGGTCAAGCAGTCCTCCGGCGATTGGGTGTCGTGGTCGTGACGATGTGATGTTCGGTGTCATCGCTCGCGGCTCCGTGCGAGGCGCTCGAGTACCTGGTCTTCCGAGGTCGCGGAGAAGTCGTTGTAGAACTCACCGATGGCGAAGAACTGCGACGGCGCGTCGACAACGACCACCGCATCGGCGATCTCCTGCATCGCCGCCACGCTGCTCGGTGGCGCGACGGGTGCGGCGAGCACAACCTGACGGGCCCCGTGAGCGCGCGCGACCTCGCAGGCGACGCGCGGGTTGATCCGGTCGCGATGCCGTCGTCGATCACGAATGCGACCCTTCCGCGCAGGTCAACGCGCGGGTGAGCCGCGCGCAAACGTTCGGCGCGGCGCTCGAGCTCCTGGCGTTCTCGTGCCTCGACGACCGCGAACTGGTGAGCGGTGACGCGGGCGACCCGTATGACGTCGTCGTTCACCACGCGCACGCCGTCCTCACCGATCGCTCCCATCGCAAGCTCGGGCTGCGCCGGCACGCCGAGCTTGCGAACGAGGATCACATCGAGACGAGCGTGCAGCGCGACCGCAACCTCGAACGCGACGGGCACGCCGCCGCGCGGCAGACCGAGCGCGACGAGATCCTCCGGCGGTAGGGACGCGAGCAGCTCGGTGTTCCGCAGCTTCGCCGCCAGACGGCGGCCCGCGTCGACGCGGTCATCGAATCGCACCCCTTTACTGTGCCCGCGTCGGGTCGCGGTGACGGGGATCTTCTAGCGGGGTGAGGCGCCGGCGACGGGCGCGTCGTCCACAAGACGGTCGAACACGCTGCGGTAGCGCACAAAGGCAAGGCGGAGCTGGTCGGTGTCGGTCCCTGCCGACCGTTTCACGACCGCGTCGAGCTCGTCGATGGCGGGGTCACGCGGGTATTCGCGTTCCGCAATGGCGAGGTGCACGAGTCGCGAGGCACGTGCAACTGCACGCGTGGGATCGTCGACAAAGGCAAGCTGCGCGGCGAGCCATTCGTTGCGGATCGTGTCTCGATGGCGTGCATCGCGGTCGTGGAGCTGAATCACGTTGCGCCGCTCGAGACGACGCTGCAACGCGCGCTCCACGGTGACGCGCTCCCGTGCGACGCGTGCCGCGCGGTCGTACTCGGACAGCGTGCGATCTTGCAGGGAGCGCCGCCGTTGCCGTCGCAGCCGCCGGTACGAGACTCCCACACCGACGGCTGCCGCCGTGAGAACGATCAGAATTATCCAAAGGATCGTGCTCATCCGGGACGGCCCCCTTCTCGCGCCACGTTCGGAACGTACCCGATGCGCGCACAACTCTCACAGGGGAACATCGGAACCGGGGCTACGCGCCTCGCGCGGTTGCCAACTCCAGGGTCGCGGTCCGATACCTGCGGGTCACATCGAACCACCCGACACTGACACGATCGCCGGGGAGGTGCCGATCGAGCGCCGAGCTCAGATCGGCGGGTGCGGTGACCGACGTGTTGTCGACCGCAGCGATGACGTCGCCGATCACAATGCCCGCGCGGGCTGCCGGTCCCCCCGCTGTGACGCCGGTGACGACGACGACGCCGGATTCGTCGGACCGTATCGCGACGCCGAGTTCCGCGCGGGGACCCACGTGCACCGTGTCATTGCTATGTCCTGCCACGATCTCGCCGACGACCTCGCGGACGCGATCGATCGGAATCGCAAAGGAGCGCTCGCTCGTCTCCGCCGCAAAGCGCCGCCCGCCGGACGCGGCAGTGCGCATGGCGACGACGTTGCCGTGGGCGTCCGCAACGGGACCGCCGGCGTCGAGCGGTTGCAAACCTGCGGACAGCCCGACGAGGCCGTGCCGGGCGTCGATACCGGTCGGGTCGGTCGCGGCGCCCGCGCTGACGTCGGCGGCAACGGCATCGATCGACGCGCTGGACGCCGCGTGGACCGTCGAGCACGACAACGGGCTGGCCGGGTTCGAGTGCCGCCGAGGTGCCGAGGTCGACCGGGCGCAGGCCGGCGACGGCGGGGAGCTGGAGGAGTGCGATGTCGTCGACCGTGTCGTAGCCGACGACCGTCGCCGGGGAGTGAGGGCCGCCCGCAATCGTCACGCCAACGGCCGTCGCGCCGGCGATCACGTGTGCGTCGGTCACGACCTGGCCCGTCGGCGTCAGCACGATGCCCGTCCCCGCCGAGCGAGCGCCGCTCGCGAGAGTCGCGTCGACGGCGGCAGTCGAGGCCACGAGGTCGCGCCCGATGCCGACGACGTCGACCGGAGCTGCGTGGCGTTGGTCCTCGTGGCTCGAGTCGATGATCGCGGCGATCACGATGACCGCGATCACGATGATCAACAGGATCACCAGAAGATGGGCGATCCCCGCCTCGGTCCGGGAGCGACGACGCATGTCGCATTCAGTGTGCTCGATTCGGCCCACCAACGCTCGTCGGCGCGCCATCATCGCGCAAACCACGACGTCCCTACCCGCGCAGTGCCGGGAGCAGTTCCTCGGTGACCAGCTGCGTATGGCGCGCCACGGCGTCGCGATCCGCGCCGAACGACGGACCGGTCACGACCAGCCGGTCGAGGCCCGCGTCGATCAGCTCGCGCAGCCGTGCCGCGCACGTGTCCGCCCCGCCGATGACCGCGAACCGGTCGATGAACTCGTCCGGCAACACGTGCGCGTGCGGTGCGCTGCTCACGAGATGGAGATTGCTGTCGTAGGCGCGACCGACTTCGGCGACGAGCTCACGATCGCCGGCACACAACCCGGCACCCGTCGAACCCGGCATCGCCGAGAAATGTGCGAAGGCGGCGACACTCCCGCGCACGAGCGCTCGTGCCGCGTCACGGTCGGGATGGCAGCCGACCGTGACGTACGCGCCGAACGAGACCTCGCCGTCAGCGCGGCCGGCGTCGCGCTGCGCGCTTCGGGCGAGCTCGACGGCCCAGTTCACACGCTCCAGGTCCGCGCCGATCGCGAACGTGACGCGTTCCGCGGTGCGCGCGCCGAACGCGATCAGCTTCGGGCCCGACGCGGCGACGTCGATCGGCACCGGCTTCTGTCGCGCACGATCGAGCCACCGCAGACGGCTCGGAAAGCCGTTGACGTCGATCGTGCCGCCCCGCAGATACGCGTGGAGCTGGCTGGTGTTCACGAAGAACTCCGCGAGGCGTTGAGGTGGGCGGCCGAGGTGGAACAGCGCGGTATCGCCGCGTCCGATCCCCAGGATCACGCGGCCGTTCGAGGTCTCCTGGACGGTCGCGGCAACCGTCGCGAGTGCGGCGGGATGACGCGTCGCGGCGTTGGTCACGCCGGTCATGAATTGCAGCCGTTCGGTTGCCTTGGCGCCGAGCGCCATCGCGATGAACGGGTCGCCGACGAGGTTCTGCGAGTCGACGAACGTGATGCCGTCCCACCCCGCCGCCTCGGCGCGCTCCGAGAGCACTTCGGCAAGTCCTGCTTCACCGATGCTCATCGTGAACAGCTCAACCGGCATCGCGCCACCTCATTTGAAGAACACGCCCGCGATCGTGTTCACCGTGACCGCGAGAATCACTGCGCCGAAGAGATAGGAGAGCAGACCGTGTCCGAGAACCGTGCGCCGGATCGCACGCGTCTCGATGCCGGTGTCGGACACCTGATACGTCATGCCGATCGTGAAGGCGAGATACGCGAAATCCGTGTAGTCCGGCCCATCGTCGCAGCGTGAGAAGTCGACGCCGCCGACCGGCTCCGCGTAGTAGAGGCGCGTGTAGCGGAGCGTGAACACGGTGTGCACGACCGCCCACGAGACGAAGACGGTCAGCAAGGCCGAACCGGTCAGCAGCGCCTTGCCGCTGCCCTGGGTCTGGCTCGCCTTGATCAGCACCAGACCGGTGCCGGCGAGGCTTGCCACGCTTGCGGAGATCAGCAGCAACTCGGCGCCGATGCGGGTGTTGTCTTCGCGCGTCGACAGCCGGCGCGTCTCTGCGGGTTCGAGGCCGTACACGCCGAACCACACCGACATCAACCACCACAGCGCACCCGCGTCCCACGCGAGGAGCGGAGAGAGCTGCCACGGCGTGAACGGCGCGGTCGCGGCACCGACGACTGCCGAGACGACGAGCACGATGAGCACTCGCTGCGCGGCCGAACGCGGCGAGCCCGTCTTGCGACGCGCGCGACGCTCACGCGAAGAGCTTGTTGTAATCGAGTGACGCCCAGCGCTGCGGTCGAAGTGCGAACGTGGCGTTCGGTTCGTCCTTGACGCTCTGGAAGTACAGGTCGCCCATCTCGGGTCCGAGATATCGCTCCGCCATGGCGCGGCGCAGTTGGTCGTCGGCCGGACCGCGCGCGTCGACGCGGCCTTCGACGACGACGTAGCTGTAGGGCGCAACCTCGGATTGCACGCACATCGTTGCCCGCCCGTGCTCGCCGAGGAGCTCCGCTTTGCGCGAGTCCGGCGCGACCGTGAACAACAATGCGCCGTCGGCATCGACCGAGAACCACACCGGCGACGACACCGGCCCCCGCCCGTCGGCCTGGATGCTCAACACTCCGACCGCGCGGCGTGCCGGCGAGAAAGGCTTCGCGCTCGGCCTTCGTCATCTTCAGCTCCATGGTGCGAACCCCCGTTGTGCCGAATGCTCGGATTTAATCGGGTTCCCCGGCCCGGTGCACGGCGCGACCGGCGCGCCCTGCGACCTGCACGTCGTGGCAGTGCGCTCCAGGTTGCAATGCGATTGCGCACGCGAGACGATTCAAGGCACGCGGGGGACAGTCGCAGGGATCGAGATGACGGCGTTGTTCGGGCGGGCAACCGGCGGAGGCTCTTGATGACGACGGTGCTCCCGAAGTTCCTTGCGCGCATCGAGAATCGCGACGCGAAGGTCGCGATCGTCGGTCAGGGCTACGTCGGCCTCCCGCTCGCGATGCGTGCCGCCGAGATCGGGTTCAGGGTCGTCGGCTACGACAACAGCGTCGATCGAGTCGAGTCGTTGCGCGCCGGCCGTTCACATGTCGAGGACGTCGCCGACGAGCAGCTCGCCGCGGCGCTCGCGGGCGACTATCGGCCCTCGTGCGATCCGCTCGACCTCCGAGGGTTCGACGTCGCGGTCATCAGCGTGCCCACGCCGCTGCGCGACGGAGTGCCCGACCTCTCGTTCATCGAGAACGCGGCGCGCGATCTGGCGGGGCGCCTAGAGCGTGGGGCACTCGTCGTGTTGGAGTCGACGACGTATCCGGGCACCACCGAGGAGCTGCTGCGCCCGATCCTCGAGGAGACCTCGGGGTTGCGCGCCGGCGAGGAGTTCTTCCTCGGCTACTCCCCCGAGCGGATCGACCCCGGCAACGACCAGTGGTCGTTGGTCAACACGCCGAAGGTCGTCGCGGGCACCGACGATGCATCGCGTCAGGCCGCGGAAGCCTTCTACGCGGTGCTCGTCGAAAAGGTCGTGCCGGTCGGCTCCACGGGCGAGGCCGAGCTCGTGAAGCTGCTCGAGAACACGTTCCGGCACGTCAACATCGCGCTCGTCAACGAGCTCGCGATGTTCGCGCGCGAGCTCGGCGTCGACATCTGGTCGGCGATCGATGCCGCCAGCACCAAGCCGTACGGCTTCATGCGCTTCAATCCCGGCCCGGGCGTCGGCGGCCACTGCCTGCCAATCGACCCGTCGTATCTCGCGTGGCGCGTCGAACGAAGGCTCGGGCATCCATTCCGCTTCGTCGAGCTCGCCAACGAGGTGAACCGCGGCATGCCCGACTACGTCGTGTCCCGCATCATCGCGTTGTTGAACGAGCACGCTCGTGCAGTCAAAGGGTCGCGCATTCTGCTGCTCGGGCTCGCGTACAAGCCGGGCACGTCCGACTGGCGCGAGTCGCCCGCGACGGTGGTTGCCCAGCGTGTCCACGATCTCGGTGCCGATGTGTACGCCCACGATCCGTACGTTCCTCTCGATGCTGACCTTGGTGCACCGGTGCCGCGCGTCGAGTGCTCGGTCGAAGAGCTCGAGAACGCCGATCTCGTCGTGCTGCTCGTCGATCATCCGCATCTGCCATATGAGCAGATCGCAGCGCGAGCCCAGGTCGTGCTCGACACGCGTGCTCGCCTGCGTGCCGGCAGCTACAAGGGCGAGCGCCTCTGAGCCGATTCGGTCCGGCACTCTTGCTCCGGGGACGCCGGTTGCTCAGGAGGTGCCCGCTGCCACGAGCGCTTCGAACAACGCCAGGTGCTCCGGGCGATGGCGCAAGAACTCGGGATGCCACTGCACGCCGACTGCGAACGTGCACCCGCGGGCCTCGACACCTTCGACGAGGCCGTCCTCGCTGAACGCGACTGCGCGCAACGAGCGCGCAACGGTCGCGACCGTTTGATGATGCAGCGAGTTCACGCCGACCTGCGTCGCGCCCAGGGCATTCGCGAGCACGGAGCCCGCTTCGATGCGCACTGCGTGCGCGTCCTCGTTGTAACGCGCAATGTCGGAGTGGTCGTCGTGGTGTTGGTGGAGTGTCCCGCCGAGCGCGACGTTCATCACTTGTATCCCGCGGCAGATGCAGAGCAATGGGACATCGGCGCGCACGGCGGCGTTGACAACTGCGATCTCGTATGCATCGCGCGCGGGCTCCGCCGGCTTCGTCTCGGGCGCAATGGTCGCCGCGCCGTAACACTCGGGATTGACGTCCGCGCCACCGGTCACGAGCACACCATCGACGCGTGCGACAGCAGCTTCGGCATCTGCAGCGTCACCCATCGGCAACAACACCGGCATCCCGCCGGCCTTCCGTACCGCCTTGACGTACGCGACGCTCGCCAGGTGGTGGCGCGTCGCGACGCCTACGCCGTCGTCGAGCAGACCCTCGTGCGCAGTGATCCCGATCAGTGGCGCGTTCGCACTCATTCGGCCACCACGGCACGAGTGTACGCTCGCCTGATCGACGTCCTGCTCGAAGACGATGCGACCCCGTTGGTGCAAATCATCGCCACGCAGTTGCGGCGCGCCACTGCCGATCCGGACGCGGCGCGCAAAGCCGAGAAGCTGCATGGCGTGTTCGCACTGAAGTCGCGGAACGATCCGCAAGCCGTCACGATGCGCTTCGGCGACGGCAAGGTCGCACTTGCGCACGGCGTCGCACCGGACGCCCATGTCGTCGTCACCGTCGATCTCGACAACATGAGCGGGCCCGAGGCGCCGAAGCCGAAGGTCGCGGGCGCGGTCCGTCGCCCGCTGTTCGCGTTGGCCGTATCGAAACTCCTCGATGCGCCGGCGAAACCGTGGCAGGACGACGCCCGCGACTTTTGGAGTTTCGCGCGCACGCAGCCAGGGCATGCCGGCCGGGATCCACGTCGTCTGCCTCGACGATCGCAGCGCGCTCGACTTGGGCGACGACACGACGAGCGCCGACGTCTACGAGATCCACGGCACCGCGCACGCACTGAGCTCCGTGTTCTCGGGGAGCTCGGTATTCGGTCAGGATCTCCTCGAAGGCAAGCTGTACGCGGTTGGCACGCTCGCGCATGCATCGGTGCTCACCGGTCAGTCGATTGCGTGGGCGATGCGAGGTATCACGTGACCCCCGATGAGGTGAGCGCGTGGCTCGACGCACACGACATCACGTCGGTGCGCACCGAAGGCGTCTCGCTCGACGGGCTCGTGCTCGGCAAGCATCTGCATCGAACGAAGTTCGAACGTTCGCTGCCGCTCGGCCCCGCGCTCAGCGACCTCGTGTTTGCGTGGGACCTGGGCGGCACCCCGCAGCTCGGATGGTGGGCCGACTTCCGCCAGGAGGTGCTCGGCGACATTCATCAACGTCCCGACCTCGCGACGCTCGTCGCGAGCCCGAACCGTCCGGGCATGGCGAACGTGCTCGTCGACCATGCATTGATCGACGGCACGCCCCTTCCGATCTGCCCGCGCGTCGTGCTCGGCAGTGTCGTCGCGCAACTTGGAACGCGCGGCTTCACGGTTCGCGCCGCGTGCGAGCTCGAGTTCATGGTGTTCGCGGAGTCGTACGACGTCGCCCGGCGCAAGCGCTACCGCGACCTCACGCCGATCGGCACGCCCTTGCCAGTCGGCTACACGACGCACAACGCGCACTACCTCGGCCCGTTCATGGACGACGTCGTGCGGCGGCTCGACGGTCTCGGCCTCCCGTGGGAGGCGTGGAGCGACGAAGCCGCGCCCGGCCAAGTCGAGCTGAACTTCGAGCCCGCCGACCCGCTCACGACCGCGGATCGTGTGCTCCGCGCGAAGCAAGCTGTCAAGGAAGTCGCGATCGACCGCGGCGCGAGCGCGACGTTCATGGCCAAGCCGACTGCGCATTACGGCAACGGCATGCACATACACCACTCGTTGCAGGCCGGCAGCCGCTCCGCGTTCTTCGACGGCGACGCGCCCGATCACCGCACCACAACGATGCGGCACTGGATCGGCGGGCTCGTCGCGACGATGCCCGCCGCGGTGTCGCTGCTGGCGCCGACCGTGAACTCGTACCGCCGGATGGCGGGCTTCGCGGCCGCGCCGACGACGCCGACGTGGGCCGAGGAGAACAAGTCGACCGGGCTGCGCGTGATCTCGCGCACCGAGAAGCTGGCGCGTATCGAGCATCGAGTCGCCGCCGCGGACGTCAACGTGTATCTCGCGCTCGCGACGATCCTCGCCGGCGGCATCGCGGGCCTCGACCACGCGATCGACCCGCCACCCGAGCACTCTGGCCTCGCGTGGGGTGAGCCACCCGACCGCCCTCGGCTCCCGGTGTCGATCAGCACGTCTGCCGATGAGCTCGCGGCCGACAAGCTGCTCGCCGGCGTGCTCGGGGACGTGTTCGTCGACTACTGGCTCCACACGCGGCGCTGGGAGTGGCTGATGTTCCATACCGGCGGCGGCGACGCGCAGTCCGACACCGTCACGCAGTGGGAGCTCGACCGCTACTACGAGCTCGTCTAGCGGCTCCGGTACTGCTTCGACAGCGCCGCGTCCGGGTACTGCCTTCGCGGTGGGTAACGACATAGCGTGTCGGGCCGTGAACGCGGACGTCGAGCTGCAACGGATCACGCTGCACGGCCAGGAGGTCGCGTTCCGGACCACCGGAACGGGCCCGGTGATCCTGCTCGTGCACGGCATGGCGGGCAGCTCCGCGATGTGGCTCGACATCATCCCCGAGCTCAGCAAGCACTTCACGGTGGTCGCACCCGACCTTCCCGGGCACGGGGCGTCCGCCAAGCCGCGCGGCGACTACTCGCTGGGCGCGTTCGCGACAGTGCTGCGCGACCTGCTGATGAGCGCCGGCCACGAACGGGCGACGGTGGTCGGCCAGTCGCTGGGCGGCGGCATCGTCATGCAGTTCGCGTATCAGTTCCCCGAGCGCACCGAGCGGCTCGTGCTCGTGTCGAGCGGCGGCCTCGGCCCGGAAGTCAACCTGTTGCTGCGCGCGCTGACGCTGCCGGGCAGCGATTACCTCCTTCCGATCGCGTGCGCGAGCTGGGTGCACGGCGCCGGGCTCAAGGTCGCGGGCTGGATGCGCCACGTCGGATTCCAGCCGAGCCCGCACATGGTGCAGATCTGGGAGAGCTACGGCTCGCTGTCCGAACCGGAGACTCGGACCGCGTTCCTGCAGACGTTGCGTTCGGTCGTCGATCAGGCCGGCCAGCGCGTGCAGCGCGACCAACCGCTTGTACCTCGCGTCCCGCGTGCCGACGATGATCGTCTGGGGTGACCACGATCGCATCATCCCGGTCGAGCAGGGCTACGCCGCGCACGACGCGATTCCCGGCAGCCGCCTCGAGATCTTCGAAGGCGCCGGGCACTTCCCGCACTGCGAGGATCCCGCGCGTTTCGTCGACGCGCTCACCGATTTCATGATGTCGACGACGCCCGCGACGCTCGAGCCGGGGCAGCTGCAAGAGCTGTTGCAAGCCGACAATCACTGACCAGCGCGACTTGCGCGCGATCGCCGGCGACGTTCGGCGCGCTGCTCGTGTCGGTGCTCGCCGCGTGTGTCCCGTTGCCCATGGGTCATGGTGGCGGCGCGACTTCGGCGAGCGCGCGCTCGGAGCAGGACGTACGCACGCTCGCAAGCGACGTTTTCCGCGGACCGCGACAACGACGACGACGGCGGCGGCCGGCTCGCGCGTGAACTATCTGATCACGAGCTCGAAGACGTTCTCGGTCGGACTCGACCGCTCGGCGCCCGGCGACGCCGCGTTCCTCCAGCCCATCCCCGGTGGCGTGCACGTGTTCGGGCTGATCCGCGGGTCGACGCTCCCCGACCAGTACGTGATCGTCGGCGGCCACTACGACCACTTCGCGCCCGGTCGTTGCCAAGAGGAGGTCACCGGCGACGACATTTGCGACGGCACGACCGACAACGCAGCCGGTGTGTCGGCGGCGATGTCGGTCGGTCGTGAGATCACGCGCCGACTCGTCCGTCCGCGCCGCTCGGTGATCATCGCGTTGTGGGATCGCGAGGAAGACGGCCTGCTCGGCTCTGCGTACTACATGGAGCACCCGATCGTGCCGCCCGCGCAGACCGTCGGCTACGTGAACTTCGACATCCAGGGCGCGAACCTCCTGTCGAGCCTGCGCAACATCACGTTCGCGGTGGGTGCGCAGACCGGTGGAAGCGCGTTGGACACGATCGTGCGTGACAGCGGTCCAGCACGGGTTCGATACGCAGCGGTTGAGCTCGATCTTCGGGCAGGGCCCTAGCGACTACCTCAACTTCATCGGCCCGCGCGTGCCGACCGTGTTCTTCAGCGATTCGACCGGGCCCTGCTGTCACACGACGCCGGACCAAGCTGACATCGTCGATTTCGGAAAGCTCACACAACAGGCGGAAGTCGCGTACCACGTCGCGCGCGAGCTCGCCGACACGCCCCACCCGCCCGCGTTCGTCGACGACGCCCCGATCGCCGACTACACCGACGCGGTGCAGCTCCCGCACGTGATCAACGCCGGCTTCGTCGATCTCGAACACACTGACAGGAACCGCAGCGCGGCCAGCTGCTGCAGTGGCGCACCGACCTCGAGCGCATCGTCGCCGAAGGGCCAGCCGAGTTCGACGGCGCCGACGTCGCCAGGATGTTGAGCGGCGCGGCGTACGCGACCCGGGCGCTGACGCTCCGACCCTGCGACGGCTTCCTGACCCCGTGACCGTCGGCGTGCGGGTGCGTGTGTGGGGTGTCGGAAACCCACCCCTACAAACGCCTGCAGCAGCCGCACGGCGGCCCGTCACTGCGCGCTGTAGAAGGCGTTGAAGATCGGGGCCTAACCTGGGCCGCGTGAGAGCGATCGAGCTGCCGGGCGTGCTGAGCGACGAGCAACGCGGGAAATACCGTGAACAGGGCTGGCTCGCGATTCCTGCTCTCGTCGACGGTGGGTGGCTCGAACGTCTGCGGGCCGTGACGAATGAGTTCGTCGAGCAGAGCCGCGCGCTGACGGTGTCGGACGTTCTCTTCGACCTCGACGCCGGCCACTCGGCCGCGCAACCGCGGCTGCGCCGGCTCAGCTCACCGACCGATCTGCACGAGACCTTCTGGGAGTTCTCGTCGACATCGGTGATCGTCGACGTCGTCGTGGATCTCATCGGTCCGGACGTGAAGTTTCATCACTCGAAGCTGAACTTCAAGGCCGCGCGCGGCGGCGAGGAAGTGAAGTGGCACCAGGACATCCAGTTCTGGCCGCACACGAACTACGACCTGTTGACCGTCGGAGTGTTCTTGTACGACGTCGAACCGGGCATGGGCGAGGTCGGGTTCGTGCCGGGGAGTCACGATGGCCCGCTCTTCGACCTGTACGACGGCGACGTGTGGGTCGGCGCCTTGTCGGGCGACGACGTCTCGCGCGCCGACGTGTCGCGTGCCGTCTACCCGACCGGTCCCGCGGGAACCATCACCGTGCACAACTGCCGAACTGTCCACGGGTCGGCGCCCAACACTTCCGACAAGTGGCGGCCGTTGTTGTTGCAGACCTACGCGCCGGGCGACGCGTACCCGTACACCGATCTCGTGAAGCTGTCGCCGCACGGTGAAGAGTTGATCCGGGGCCAGCCCGCACGCTGGGCACGGCACGATCCCCGCCCGTGCTCGATGCCGCCGCCGGGTCCGTACAAGCCGATCTTCGCGGTACAGCAGCGGGAAGGCTGAACCCTCAGTCGCGCAGTCGCGCAGTCGCGTCGCGCAGTCGCGCAGTCGCTCGGACCTTCACGCCCTTACCGGCAGCACGATCGCCGAGGGGAAGCGCGGGTCGTGGTGCACCTGCTGGTGCGCCACGCGCATCGAAATGCCGGTCGCGATCGGTTCGCCCGTGCCCAGATTGCGCACGACGTGCGGGTGCGCGCCGCTCGACACCTGCACACGAATGCGGTGTCCCGCGAGGAAACGCTGCGCGGTGGGCGCGAGATTCACGCGCACCGACCAGACGCCGCTCTCGGGACGCGGAAGCGCTTCGGGCGACACGCGCTCGATCCCGTCGCACACGTTGAACGAACGGCCTTTCTCGTCGACGTCGCACAGCCGGACGAACACGTCGAAGTGCTCGAGATCGGATGCGACGTGCATCTCCGCCGAGACGTCGCCGACGACCTCGACGTCGGCGCCGAGCACCGAGGTCGTGAACAGCAGGACGTCGGGGCGGGCCTCGGTACGCGCTTGATTGCGGCGCCCGCCGGTGCGGCGCATCCGCGCGCCGCCGACGACCGGCGTGGGTGCGTGCGGGTCGTACGTGTACAGGTCTGGTGCGGTGTCGACCGGCGCGGCCGGATCGAGTCGCGCGCCGCCGTGCAGGTACCAGCGCGCCGGTTCGTAGCCGGGCGGCGGCCACGACGCGACTTCGCGCCATTGCTTCGCGCCCATCACGTAGAGCCGTACCGGAAATGCATCGGCCGTGGCAGCGTCGGGTGTGCGTACACCGCGCACGTGGCGATCGAGCCATCGCAGTGACTCGGTCGTCTGCGTCGCAAAGCCATTCGACGCTTGGTGTGTCCATGGACCGATGACCAAACGGGGTTGGTTGCCCGCCGCGACCAGCGTGTGATGGTCATCGAGCTGCGCCGCGCAAGAAGATGTCGTACCAGCCGGCGACTTGGAGCACCGGTATCGCGACCGCGGCCACGCGCTTCGAATGGTCGACGGGTTCCCAGTACGGATCGGCACGCGTTGCGTGTTCGACGATCGCACGCCACGCCGGGACACGCTTCGCGATCAGCAGTCGATCGAGGTCGGCAACCGGAAGATGGTTGCTCGCCCGGTCGATCTGGCGCTCGCGCATGCCGGTCATCAGCTTCACGAACCCGAGCCGTTCGGTTTCTTGCTCGCTCACCATCGTCGTCCAGTCGATCGCCTCGTCGAGCCCGAACGAGCCGCCGGGAAACCAGAGCTTGGTGATGTCGGAGTACGTGACGTGGGTGCACAACGCCTTGAGCGACGCTCCGGCGCTATCGGCGATCGCCCATTGCACGCCGCCCATGTAGCTGGGTCCGTTCATCGCGAGGCGCCCGTCGAACCACGGTTGCCGTTCGATCCAACGGATCGTCGCAAGGCCGTCGACGCGGTCGTCAAAGAACGGGGTGAACGTGCCGGCGGAACCGTACGTGCCGCGGCAACTCTGCAGCACCACGCGGTAACCGCGCTCCGCGTAGATGCGGCCCATCACGATGCCGAACGGACCGCGCCGGCCGTACGGGGTGCGGACGAGGATCGTCGGATGCGGCCCCGCGCTCGCCGGCGTGTAGGTGTCGGCCAGCAACGGGACGTCGTCGTCCATCGGCACGGGCACATCTCGCTCGACCGCGACGTGCACGTCGATCACCCGCGGCAACGACATCGCCCGCGCGACGAACCGGCTGAGCATCGGCGCGAGGTCAGGCACGGCGAGCATGCTCCCACCCTCCCGCCGGGCCGGCCACGACGGCCACGCGGCAGGCGCGTCTACGCGGTGCCGAGGGGTCGCACGTCGTTCGGCGCGAAGGTCGCCGGCAACACCGACCCATCGGATCGCCGGCGTAGACGGTAGGTGTCGTCTTCGATCGACGCGATCTCGAAGCCGCGCGCCCAGCGACTGTCGAAGCGACACCGCACCTCGACGTCGGCCCCGGGCTGTAGCGGAACGACGTTGCGGGAATCGACGATCGTCATGAGGGCACCTCCGGCGTCCATTGCTCCGGCGGAGATTCTCGACCCCGAGCGCCGAGATCAATCACAACGCAGCCACAACTCTTCCCCGAGGGGCGTCAATAGGGGGTCGTTTTTCGACCCTCACTCACGCCTCGGTCAGTCCAGGACGGTGGCGGCGATCATCGCCTCGAGGTGGCGGTCGTCCCACCAGGAGATCTGCTGCTGCTTCGCGCGTCGGAAGAACAGCTGGATGTCGTAATCGAGCGTGAAGCCGACGCCGCCGAAGATCTGCTGCGCGGTCGCGGTGACGTCTCGGAACGTCGAGCAGGCGAACAGTTTCGCCATCGGCGCGAGCCGGGTGATCGGCCGGTCGTTGGCGAGTGACCACGCGCCCTCGTACACGAGTGTCTCCGCACCGTCGACGGCGGTCGCGGCGTCGGCGAGGTAGTGCGCGATCGCCTGGAACGCACCCAGCGGCTTGTCGAACTGCTCCCGGTCCTTGGCGTACTGCACAGTGATCTCGAGCGCGTAGCGCGCGCCGCCGACGGCCTGGGCGGCGAGCAGGATCGCGCCTTCGAGCAACACCGCGTTCCACGTGGCCCACCCGGCGCCGGCGGCGGTACCGATGCGCGTGGCGCGTGTGCCGTTCAGTTCGACCTGGTACTGCGTGTCGGACGCGATCGTGAGCTGCTGGGTGAGCGTGAGACCCGACGACGTCGCGTCGACGAGGAACAGGTCGACGTCGGCGGGCGCGTCTCCGGTCGCGCGAGCACGACGAACCGAGTCGCTGCCTGCGCGAACGGCACGTGCCACTTGGTGCCTTCGAGCACGAAGCCCTGGCCGTCAGCCCTTGCTCGTGTCTGTACGCCTTTGGGGCCGAACGCGTTGCCGGGCTCGAGCCACGCCGTGCTGATGATCGCGTCGCCGCTGACGATGCGCGGCAGCCACTCCCGTTGCTGTTCGGTGGTCCCGGTCCTCAGCAGCACTCCTGCGCTCATCACCGCGCTCACGAAATGTGGTGTCGGCACGAGCGCGCGGCCCAGCTCGGTATAGAGAATCGCGCCTTCGAGCGCGCTCATCTCCGAGCCGCCGAACTCCGACGGCAGCATCAGGCCAATGAGGTCGAGTTCGGCCATCTGCTTCCACAGCTCGGGCGGGTACCCCGCGGGGTCGTCTTCCATGGCGCGCACGGTGTCGAGCGGTGCGTACGTCGCGCATACGCCGCGGATCATGCCCCGCAGCATCTCCTGTTCTTCGCTGAAGTCGAGATCCACGATCGCTCCGGTTCAGGGTCGCCACTGGTCGCCGCGGCGGGACCAGGGGTTGTCGTCGTCGTTCGCCGGCAGCGCGATGCGCGCCGTGCACTCGGTCTTCACGTCGTCCTCGACCGTGAGTCGCACTTCGACGGTCGCCCACCGGCAACCCGCGTCGTCGGCGGCGAGGTCCGTCACCGTGCCGCGCAGCACCATCGTGTCGCCGGGGAACACCGAGCCGCGCATGCGGAACGTCATGCGCCCGAGTCGGCCCTTCGGCCCCGACCAGTCGGTGAGGTAGCGCTCGAACCACGCCGCCTGGTTGGGCGTGTTCAAGAAGATGTCTTGCGTGCCGTTGCGATTCACCGCGAAGTCGTGGTCGTGGTGCATCGGTCGCCAGTCGCGGCTCGCGAGCGCGCCGAGCACCACGGTGGTCGCGCTGACGGGGTACGCGAGCACAGGCAGGTCGTTACCGACCTCCAGGCCGGCGAGCACAGATGTCATGACGGGTCTCTCTTGTAGCCGAAGCCGGTGTACGACTCGACGCCGACCAGCTCGTCGCGCTGATTGAAGTACTCGACGTCGATGATCCAGAAGCGGCCGGTGCCGAGCTTCGTCGTCTTCGGTCCACTTACCGACCGCAACACCTGATGCGTGTGCAACACGTCGCCGGGACGTACCGGTTCATGGAAGATGATCGTGTTGTCCGTCATCACGGCTTCGGGCAGCCCGAAGAGCTCCTTCAAGTCGAAGTGCACCTGCAACGGCATCGGCTGCTCGGTGCGTCCGGGCGTCCAGTGATGTGGGCGGAACCAGACGCTGAGCATTGTCGGCGGGGCGATCGGTCCATCGGTGATCTCCGCCGCGGCCTTGTCGTCCCAGAACAGCGGGTTGCCGTTCTCGACGGACGCGCACGTCGTCCAGATGTAGCCGCGCTCGACGGGAAACTCGCCGGTCTGCTCGTACGCGACGCGACCGATCCGCGCCTCGATCGCAGCGGGCAGGTCTGTGTCACTCACGCGACCGCTCCTTCCTCGCGCAAGGCCTCGATCGCGTCGGGTGCGTAGCCCGCAGCCGCGAGGAGCGCGTCGGTGTCGGTGGTCGCCATGTCGGGCAACACGCCCGCCGGCACGCTTTGGCCGGCGAGCACTGCGCCAACTTGGCGGAACTTCCCGTGCGTCGGATGCTCGGCGTCGACGAAGGCGTGCCGTGCGTTGAACTGCGGGTAGGTGACGACCTCCGGGATCGTCAACACGGGCGACACGCACGTGTCGGCCGGCGCGAGCAGATCAGTCCACTCGTCGCGAGTCTTGTTCGCGAACGCGGCCGCGAAGTCGGCGCGGATCTCGTCCTGCGAGTCGTCGTCCACCTGATGGTCGATCCATCGCTCACAGTCGAGCGCGCGGCAGAGGTTGGCGTAGAAGCGCGGCTCGATGGCCGCGACGGCGACCCAAGCGTCGTCCGCACACCGGTAGGTGTCGTAGCACGCGTACCTGCCGGTGAGCAGCCCATGGCGCGGTCCCTGCTCGGCGCCGGTGGCGAGGAACTCGTCGATCGACAACGACATGAGTGCGAGCACGCCGTCTGCGGCAGCGACGTCGAGGTATGCGCCTTCGCCCGTTGACGCACGCTGCACGAGCGCGGCGAGAATCGCGATCACTGCGTGCATGCCGCCGCCCGCGCTGTCGGCGACGGTCGCGCCCGGCATCGGCGGACCGCCGTCAGCACGGGGATGCGTGGTCGCGAGGAACCCACCGACCGCGAGGTAGTTGAGGTCGTGGCCTGCAAACTGCGAATGCGGCCCCTGCTGCCCGTACCCGCTTGTCGAGCAGTAGACGATGCGCGGGTTCACCGCTCGCACCGCGTCGTCGCCGATCCCGAGCGACGCGGCGACGCCGGGGCGGAAGCTCTCGATCAAGACGTCGGCGCAGCGCGCAACCGCGAGAAACGCATCGCGACCGTGATCCGACTTCAGGTCGACCAACATGCGGCGCATCCCGCGATGCCCGCCGTACGAATGAAACGGCGGCTCGATTTGCACGCCGCCGTGCTTCGGCACCGGGCCGATCTTCACGACATCGGCGCCGTAATCGGCAAGCCGGCGCGACGCGCGCGCCGCCGGACCGACGCTGGCGAGGTCGAGCACGGTGATGCCGTTCAGCATGGCATGTGCGTGGGTCGACTCCACGCTCCGCCCCGCGACGCTCGCTGCGCTGTCGACTCCACGCCGCGCTCTCCCACGGCCACTGCGGTGTCGTCTCCCATCTAGAAGTTCTTGGGCAGGCCGAGCCCGCGGCGGGCGATGATGTTCTTCTGCACTTCCGACGTGCCACCGCCGATCGTGTCGATCACTGTGTAGCGGTACGTCGATTCCGCCGCGGCCCTCCATCGGCGCTTCTTTCGTCTTCACGCGAAGTTGCGTGCCCGGTCCGCCGATGTCCATCGAGGCGCTCGCGAGTCGTCGCGAGAACTCCGTCGCGAACAGCTTGTACTGCGATGACTCCAGCGTCGGCGGCGGTCCCTTGGTCTTCTCGACCTTCATCGACGCGGCGACGACGCGCAGGCCGAGCACGCGCGCGACTTCGGCCTCGGTCACGAGGCGGGCGATCCTGGCGCGCACGACGGGATCGTTCTTCCGCGGTTCGCCGTCGCGTTCGGCCGTCCGCACGTATTCGCACAACAGATCGAGCCGTTGCGCGATCGGCGAGAAGGTGAACATCGTGAAGCGCTCGAGGTCGAGCGCCTGCGAGATGTACTGGAAGCCGCGGCCGACGTCACCGACGACGTACTCGTCCGGCACGAACACGTCCTCGATGAACACCTCGTTCGTCCGCTCGTCGCCCATCGTCCAGATCGCGTTGATCGTGATGCCGGGCTGGTCGAGCGGCACGAGCATCAGCGTGATGCCGCCGTGCTTGTTGTTGGGGTCGGTGCGCGTGCCGAGCCAGTACCACTCGGCGAAGTGCGCTGACGTCGTCCACGTCTTCTGCCCGTTGAGCAGCCAGCCCGGGTTGCCGTCGCGATCGTGCGCGCGTTCTGCCTTCAGCCTCATCGACGCCGCGTCGGAGCCCGCGTTGGGCTCGCTGTAGCCGACCGCGAACTCCACCTCGTTGCGCAGGATCATCGGCAGGAACTTCTGCTTGAGGAAGTCGCTGCCGTGCGCGATCAGCGTCTTGCCGATAATGCCGACGCCCTTGCCGATCTGCGGGCCGCCGCGACCTGCGAGCTGCTCGTTCAGCAGGAACTCGTAGACACCTTCACCGGCCGAGCCGCCGTACTCCTCGGGCCAGGTGAGCCCGAGCCAGCCGCGCTCGCCGAGCGACGCCATGAACGCGCGGCGTTTGGGCGTGTCGACGATCTGCGCCATGTTCTCGCGCGTGAGGTCGAAGACGTCGGGATCGTCGTGCTCGTCGAGGAATTCGACGACCTCCTCGACGAACGCCTGCTGCTCCTTGGAGAACTCGAAATCCACGCGCCGGATTGTATAGAGGCGTCAATAGGGGGTCGTTTTCCGACCCTCACTCACGCCCCTCGAAAGATCTCGTCGAGGGCGGCGAGGCTTTCGGGCATGCCGGCGTGGAAGTCGTCGTCGGTGAGGCACACGCGTTCCCAACCGATGGCGCGCATGAGTCGCGTGCGTCGCTGCATGGCCTCGTACCGATCGCGATCTCCGTGGTACTTGTACGGATCCCACTCGAGCGCCGCCTTGCGTCGCGGCCATGCGTAGTCGAGCCGTATCCGTGCGCCATTGCCGAGCTGCAACCAGTACTGCGGCGTCGGATCGGGTAGACCGTGGTCGCGCACCATCTGCAGGACAAGACTTTCGGGACTCGATTCGGTCTTGCGCAGCGGTGGCACGAAACGCTGCAGCGCGTCGAGCATGACGGCACCTCCGAGGCGCCACGTCCCGCCCAGCCGTTCGTGTTCACGCCACACCGACGCAACGTCGACGAGGTCGCGCCGCACGGCCTCGAGCAACGCATGGCGCAGCACCGCCTTCTCCAGCAGCCTGCGCTCGACAAGACCCGCGAGATCACAAAGTGTTCGCGTCGCACGCGTGACCGGGATCGCGTCGATGACCAAGATGTCACGCTCCTCGAGAAATCGGGTCTCGTGCGCGACGACGCCGTCGTATTGCGCGCGACGATGACGCGGACAGGTGATCTCGATGAGCTCTTGTCCACCCGGCAGATCCATGAGCCTCGCCGCGGCCCGAAACGACGCTGCGCATTCCCTTCCGCTCGCCCAGCACGCGGCGAGCACGTGCTGGCGCCAGGTCGGTTCGACGCCGGGCAGTCGGTAGATCGACTCGTACACACGGATCAGCGCACCGGAGTGCAATCTGCGCTTGACCTGCTGAGCGGATCCGAAGCGCAGCAACTCTTCTCGCGTGACGAGCTGGTGATGTCGTGCTGCGAACTCGCGTGCGGCGACGTCGACCTTCTTCATATCCGGAGTCTGCCGACAGGCTGTGACACCCAGCGTGCGACGGGGCGTCGATAGGGGGTCGTTTTTCGACCCTCACTCACGCCCCGGGGACGCGGCGAGGTGAACGCGGTCAGGAGATGACGCGCGCGCGGCGCGGAGGGCGGCGAGCTCGGTGTCGCGCAGGCCGAGCTCGGCGCGCAGTACCGCCTCGGTGTGCTCGCCGACCCAGGGGACGCGCGTCTCGGGGCCCTCGGCGACCTTCGACAGCTTCACGGGGTTGCCGGGCACCAGCACCGGTTCGTCGACACCATCGGTGCGCGGCATCTCGACGAGCATGTGGCGCGCCGCGACGTGCGGATCCGCGATCACGTCGGCCGCGAGGTTGCTCGGCCCGGCCGCGACCCCCGCGGCCGTCAACTCCCGAGCCGCCGCGAGCTTCGTCCGTTGTGACGACCACTCCTCCACCGCGGGCCGAATCACCGATTCGAAGTGCGGTCGCCACCCGGCACGCGTCTCGAAGCGCGGATCAGTGCTCCATTCCGGTCGACCGATCAGCTCGGCCAACCGCGCGAACTGGTGCTCACGCACGACCTGCACCACGACATAACCGTCGGAACAGCGAAAGCCCTCGCAGATCACCGACAACCCGTCTTCGGGACCGGTGCGCATGCCCATCGACCAGAAGTTCGTGACGATGTCGGTCATCGCGATCATCGCGTCGTACATCGCAATGTCGACGTACTGGCCCACGCCGGTTGCGTCCCGGTGGCGCAACGCCGCGAGGATGCCGATCACGCCGTACAGCGCGGAGAGATGTCGCCGAGTGCGCCGACCGGAATCGTCACCGGCGGCTGCGAGGGGCCGACGCGGTACGCGTAGATCCCCGACATCGCCTCCGCGACCGACGCGTACGCGGGCCAGTCGCGATACGGCGTCTCGACGCTGTTGCCGAACCCCGAGATCGACACGTAGATCGTGCGTGGGTGCAAGACCGACACGTCCGTGTAGCCCAGGCCCATCCGGTCCATCGTCGCGGCTTTGAAGTTCTCGGCCACGACGTCGAAGTGCGGCACCAACCGCAGGAACAGCGATCGCCCCTCGGGCTGCTCGAGGTCGATCCCCACGCTCTGTTTGCCGAAGTTGTTGCGCAGGAACGTCGCGCCGACCCTGCGGCCCGAAGGATCGACCATCGCGGGCATCGAAGCCCGTCCCGACTCGCCGTGTTCGGGATGCTCGACCTTCACGACCTCGGCGCCGAGCCGGGCGAGCATCTGCGTCGCGTACGGCAGTGCCTGCATCTGCTCGGCCGCGAGCACGCGCACGCCGTCGAGCGGCTTCCCGAACGACCGCGCCTCCTGGTTTGCCACCTCACCCAGTCGCACTGCGCACACCCTACGGCGAGCGCGACTCGAACTTCGGCGAACGTCGCCGCGTACACTTCGGGGTCATGCGAGGGATCATCAGCGCGGCCGGCTACGTCCCCTATCGTCGCCTCCAGCGCAGCGAGATCACGGCGACGTTCGGCTCCGGTGGGGGCAAGGGCACGCGCGCCGTCGCGTCGTACGACGAGGACACGACCACGATGGCCGTCGAAGCCGGCCCGACTCGCGCGCCGCTCCGCAACAAGCAACCCGAGGATCGACACGCTGTGGTTCGCGACCGCGAACCCCGCGTACCTCGACAAGAACAACGCGTCGACGATCCACGCCGCGCTACGGCTCGATACGAGCATTCCCGCGCTCGACTTCGGTGGCGCGCTGCGGTCGGGCGTCGGGGTGCTCCGCGCCGCGCTCGACGGCAATGGCTGCGTGCTGACGATCGCGTCCGACGTACGCGACGGCCTGCCGACAAGTGGCGACGAGTCGCAGGGCGGCGACGGCGCCGCGGCAGTGCTCGTCGGCAACGACAACGACGCCCCGGTGATCGCCGAGTTCCTCGGCGCCGCGAGCGCGACCGAGGAGTTCCTCGAGCGGTGGCGGCGCCCGGTAGCCGCCGTTCACGCGTGTGGGAGGAACGCTTCGGCGAGGTGAAGTACGGACCGCTCGTCGCGCAGGCGTGGAACGACGCGTGCAAGGCCGCCGAGATCTCGCCCGGCCAGGTGAACCAGCTGCTCGTCACCGGCATGCACGCGCGGGCGGTGCGGGCGGCCGGCGGCAAGCTCGGCGCGGCGAACGCCAAAACCGTCGACGACCTCGCGGCGACCATCGGTAACACGGGTACCGCGCACCACGCGCTGCTGCTCACGAGCGCGCTCGAAACGACAGACCCCGGCCAGGTCGTCGCGCTCGTCGTGCTCGCCGACGGCGCCGACGTGCTGCTGTTCCGCACGACCGACGCGATCGCGTCGTACCGGCCGGCGCGCTCGATCGCAACACAGATAGCGAGCGGGAGCGCGCTCCCCTACGGCAAGTTCCTGTCGTGGCGCGACACGGTGAAGCTCGAGCCGCCGCGCCGCCCCGAACCCGAACGCATCTCGGCGTCGGTGTCGGGCCGTACCGAGGAATGGAAGTACGCGTTCGTCGGCTCGCGCGACCGCGAGAGCGGCGAGCTGCACTTGCCCCCCGCACGCGTGTCCCGCGTCGGCGACACCGTCGACGACATGGTGCCCGCGCCGATGTCGGAAGTCGAGGGCACGATCGCGCTGTTCACGATCGACCGCATCGCGTACTCGCCGAGCCCGCCGATCACGTTCGCCGTCGTCGACTTCGACGGCGGTGGCCGCCATCCCGTCGAGATGACCGACGTCGACGGCGACACCGTCGCGGCCGGCGACCGAATCGAGATGACCTTCCGGAAGTTGTTCACTTCCGACGAGATCCACAACTACTTCTGGAAGGCCCGCCCGGTGCGGGCCGATGCATAGGAACGCACAACAGGGAGCGACGAGTATGGCTTCACACGGCATCAAGGACCGCGTCGCTATCGTCGGTATGGGCTGCACGCCGTTCGGCGAGCACTGGAACAAGAGCACCGACGACCTGCTCGTCGACGCCTCCAACGAGACGTTCGCGTCCGCCGGTGTCACCAAGGACGACATCGACGCGTACTGGCTCGGAACCGCGATGTCGGGGATGAGTGGCATGGCGCTCGCGCGCCCGCTGCAACTGCACGACAAGCCGGTGACGCACGTCGAGAACTTCTGCGCGACCGGTTCGGAAGCGTTGCGCAACGCCGCGTACGCGGTCGCGTCGGGCGCGTACGACAGTCGCGATGGCGATCGGTGTCGAGAAGGTGAAGGACAGCGGCTACCAGGGGCTCGTCGGCGCGGCCAAGACTCCCACCGACGGCACCGGCCGAACGCTGACCGCGGCGGCGATGTTCGCGATGTGCGCGCCGGGCTACGCGAAGAGATACGGCCTGAGCGAGCAGCAGGTCCGCGAGGTGCTCGCGCGCATCGCGTGGAAGAACCACTACAACGGCGCACGCAACCCGCGTGCGCAGTTCAAGCGCGAAGTGTCGATGGAGACGATCTGCGGCGCGCCGCTGATGGCCGGCGGCCTCGGGGTGTACGACTGCTCGGGCGTCGCCGACGGATCCGCGGCGGCGATCGTGGTGCGCGCCGAAGATGCGCACGCGTACACCGACAAGCCGCTGTACGTGAAGGCGCTCTCGTTGGTCGCCGGGAACTGCTCGGGTAACGCGGACCCCGACTACGACTACACGACCTTCCCCGAGATCGTTGCAACCGGTCGTGACGCGTACGCGCAGGCCGGCGTCACCAACCCGCGCGAGCAGATCGCGATGGCCGAGGTGCACGACTGCTTCACTCCCGCGGAGCTGCTGATCTACGAGGACCTGCAATTCGCCGAGCGTGGCACCGCGTGGAAGGAAGTGCTCTCGGGCACGTTCGACCTCGGCGGCGACATCCCCGTGAACCCCGACGGCGGGCTGAAGAGCTTCGGCCACCCGGTGGGCGCGTCGGGGCTGCGCATGTTGTTCGAGTGTTGGTTGCAGCTCCGCGGCGAGGCGCCGCCCGAGCGCAGCATCGGCAACGACCGGCCGCTCGCGCTGACACACAACCTCGGCGGCTACCCGGGCGAGATGGTGTCATTCGTCTCGATCGTCGGCCGCGAGCTGGGCTGACAGCTCAGCGAAGGTCGGCGGGACGCACACGGTTCGTCGGGCTACGCCTTCGGGCACACGGACGGCGCGCATCCCGGCGCGATCGGCGAAGACTCGCGCAAGCAGTTCCATCACCGGTCGGCGTTCATCCGGTTCCGTCAGCATGAAGTCCGCGGCCGTCCGGCGGCGGGAGTCCTTGGCAGCGCCGGCCGTGAGCCGAGCACACGCGTAACTCGCGGGACTCGCCTGACCGGCCGCGTACGGTGTAGGGCGTGCATCAGGCCTTCGTCTTCGAACACGTCGCGGTCGTGGTCGGCCCTTGGTGGGAACCCGGAGAACCACCCGAACGCGGCGCGCGCGTCGAGGTTCGCCTGCGCGCGGAGGAGCCGCGGCGCGGTTCGCGGTCGGCGGCACAACGGATCGTGATCGATCAACCCGTGTTCCGCGGTGGATCTCTTCGACCAGATCGACGGACCGCCGGGCAACCTGCGGGCCGCGGACTTTCACTCGGGCTTCGACGGGGTCGAGCCGCGCGACCGGCTGTGGCCGGACGACCTGCGCGCCGACCCGACCGGATGGCTCTACCGAGAGCTCGCCGATCTCGCGGCGCTGCTCGCGAGCGGGCGTGCCCTGCGACGGCGCGGCGGGGATCGACGCCGACGCTGCCTCGGTCCGCGTCGCGCGACCCGCGATCGTCGCGGCCGTCGAGGTCGCCTGGCGAACCGCGCGCAGCACCGGCCTATAGCCTGCGCGAGGCGTGACCGGCGTCGAGGCCCAACCACGAGCGCAACGCGCACGACCGCGATCGCTTCGGCTCGGGGCTCGCAATTTCCCGATTGTCCTGCCGTCGCGACGTGATCCGCGATTGCACCTCGCGGCGGTCATCATCACGCTGCAGGTCCTCGGCCAAACGAGCTTCGGCTTCGACCTGTCGATCGCGCAAATCCTCGCGTCACTGTTGTCGTGCGCGGTGCTCGAGATCGCGATCGTGTTCCGGCGCCATCACGTGCTGGCGTGGCCCGCGAGCGCGTTTCTGACGGGCAACGGTGTCGCGTTCGTGCTGCGCGTGCCCGGGACACAACACGGCGATTGGTGGAGCCTGCACGGGGCATGGATCTTCGCCGCGACGGCGATCGTGTCGCTCGCGTCGAAGTACCTGATTCGCGTCGACGGCCGTCACCTCTTCACTCCTTCGAACTTCGGCCTCGTGCTCTGCTTCGTGTTGCTCGGCTCCGGACGGGTCGAGCCACTCGATCTGTGGTGGGGCCCGATGTCGCCGAGCCTCGCGTTCGCGCTGGCGGTGATCGTCGTGGGCGGGCTCGCAATCCTGTCGCGCCTGAGGTTGCTCGCGATCGCGGTCGCGTTCTGGGCGACGTTCGCGGCGTGCCTCGCGGTCGTTGCGCTCGCCGGGCACTGCATCACGGCGCCGTGGCACGCGGGCCCGATCTGCGGGCGCGAGTTCTGGGTGCTGCTCGTTACGTCACCCGAGATCCTGGTGTTCTCGTTCTTCATGATCACCGACCCGCGCACGGTTCCTCTCGGCCGGCGGGCGACGCGTCGCCTACGGCATCGCGGTCGCGGTGGTCGCCGCGCTGCTCGTCGCGCCGCAGGGCACCGAGTTCGGAGCCAAGGTGTCGATCCTCGGCGCGCTCGCGCTCGTCGGCGCGGCGCGGCCGTTGCCGCAGCGCATGATCCCCGCGACCGCGCCCGCGCGGTCGGGGCTCTCGCGGAGCGCGCTCGTGATCGCCGCCTCGCTGCTGGTGGTCTCACTGGTGGTCGCAGGCATCCCCGCCCGTTCCAGCAACGTCGCGCGCCTCGACGACGTCAGCACGACCGCGACGAGCCTACGCGTCCGCATCCGCCACGACCGGCTGTCGAGCCAGATCGCACCGCAGACCGCGGCGCGATCGCGGCCGACACCGTGGCCGACATCGAAGCGCAAGCGAACGCGCTGCAACGCCTCGATGCCGACGCCGCGACTCGTGTCTCGCTCGGCGACTGGCGTGCACACCTCGAGGCTCAGATCCGCGACGGGGCGACGACTGGTCGGATCATCGTGGCGACCTACGACGTCGACGAGGTGGTGATCTCGGTAGCGCGGCGCACGACCCAGCGGAACGCGGCGATCCTCGCCACGCTGCGCGGCACCGAGCAAGACACGACCTACATCGGCGTACCGCCGACCTTCCGGGGGAGTGCGCCGCCGGGCCCGATCGCAGCGACGTTCGAGGTCCAGCAACGGGGGACGCGGTTCCTGCTGGCGACCGACGAGCCACCCGCGGGTTGGAAGGCGCCGTAGTGGGCACTCCCTAGGCTATTGCCAGCCGCTCCGCAGCCGTGCCCCAGGCTGCGTCCCGAACATCGACAGGTGCGCTCGCGACCGCAATGAGCACGAACACCATCACCCTGTTCCTCGCGTTGCTTGCGATCGTGTGCAACGTGTTCGTCGCGCTCACCGGCGCCGCATGGGTGATCCGGCGCCGGTCCTCGGGACCGTGGGAGACGATCGTCGAGGTGTTCGGGCCGGGCGCGCTCGTGCTCGCGGCGGCGATCGCGATCGTCGCGATGCTCGGCAGCCTGTATCTGTCGCAGGTCGCGCACTTCGTGCCGTGCCGGCTGTGCTGGTATCAACGAATCGGCATGTATCCGCTCGCGGTCATCTTGTTGATCGCCTCGCTCCGGCGCGACCCACGCGTGTGGCCGTACGCGGTTGCGCTCGCGATGCTTGCATTGCCGATTTCGATCTATCACGTGCTCCTCGAACGCTTCCCGTCGCTCGAGACCGGCGTGTGCGAAGTCGCCAATCCCTGCACGATCGTGTGGGTACGGCATTTCGGTGTGGTGACGATCCCGTACATGGCCGGCTCCGCGTTCGCAGCGATCGCGGTCGCGATCGGCCTGGCGGTCGCGTGGGAGCGGGACGACGGCATCGAACGCAGGGAGATGGAGTACGTGGATGCCCAGTAGTCGTGTGGCCGAACAGCGGCGCAAGCAGCGGGAACGACAGCGCCGCAAGCGGCGGCAGACCGTGCGTCAGCTGCAGCAGCGGAAGCAGCGCGATCTGCGGTTGGTCGTGATCGGCGGTGTCGTCGTGCTCGCAGCAGTGCTCGCGGTCGTCTTCACCCGGCGCGACGACGCGAATGCCGGCGATCAAACGCGCAATGTCACCGTCACGGGTGCCGCGCTGCCGCGCTTCGACGACACCGCCAGGACCGATGATGCTGTCGGTGCCGCGATTCCCACGGTTGCCGGTCAGAGCTTCGACGGTACGCCGGTGAACATCGCGGACGACGGCAAGGCCAAGGTCTTGATGTTCGTCACGCACTGGTGTCCGCATTGCCGCGCCGAGGTGCCCCGCCTCGCACCCGACCTCCGCGCCAATCCGCTCCCGGCCAACGTCGAGATGATCACGGTGTCGACCAGCGTCGACTCCGCGGCGCCGAACTACCCACCCTCGAAGTGGCTCGCCGGCGTCAACTGGCCGGCGCCGGTGCTGGCCGACGACGCGAACAGCAGCGCCGCCCAGGCGTACGGATTGTCGGCGTACCCCTACTTTGTGTTCGTCGACGCCAAGAACAAGGTCGTGTCGCGTACCAGCGGCGAGATCACACTCGACGAATTCCATCAACGCGTCGCCGCGATCGCCAGCTGACCGAATTTCTTCCGTGTGGTGATCGCGGCTACAACGGCACGCGTGCGCCGGTCACCCTACGAGTTCGAGCACATCGCGCACCTCGACGTCGACGCCGCCCCCGAGCTCGTGTGGTCGCACCTGGCACAGTTCGACCGGTACCCGGTGTGGTGGCCGTGGCTGCGCGAGTTCGCAGTCGACGGCACCGGGCTCGGCGCCGGGACCGTGTTGCGCGGCGTCATCCGGGCGCCGGTGCCCCCGCCGATACGGCTGGACGTGGCGCTCACCGAGCGAACGCGAACGCATGTGGAGGCACGCGTGCGCGGCGATCTCGCCGGGCCCGCGCGTCTGGGCGTCGAGCCACTGCGCACCGGCACGCGCGTCACCGTGTGGTGGCACGTCGAGATCACGAACCGTGCGATGCGGGCGGCGGCGCGCGCCACCCGGCCCCTCCTGCTGTTCGCCCACGATCGCGCAGTCGCGCGCACGATCGAGTCGTTCCGTCGGAACCTGCGGCGCGACCTCGCGGCGTGACCCAACGCGAAAGGATCGCGAGATGACCCAGCTCTGGCCGGCCGAAGTCGAGGCAATGCGCGAGGAAGCGCGAGGAGTCGTCGCCGCAGGCATCGACGCGATCGTCGAGATCCTCGGCGGCAACCGCGTGATCACATCCGCCGACCCCGTCACGCGCGCACGAGCGATGCGCGAGCAGTTCTCCGTGACGTACGCGACCGCGCCCGAAGCCGAAGAGCGCACGATCGCGGATGTCCCGTGCCGCGTGTTCCTCCCGTCGGCGCGGCCGCGCGCGCGATCTACGTCCACTTCCATGGCGGCGGGATGATTCTCGGCGACCCGAAGATGAACGACCTCGCCAACCGCGACATCGCGCGTCCACGACCTCGCGGTCGTGTCGGTCGGCTACCGGCTCGCACCCGAGCACCCGCACCCCGCCGGGCCCGACGACGGTGTGGCCGTCTTGCGGTGGCTGCTCGAGCACGGCGCCGCCGAGTTCGGCAGCGAACGCATCGTCATCGGCGGCGAGTCGGCGGGCGGCTTCATGGCCGCCGCGGTGCTGCTGCGCGTTCGCGACGAGCTCGACGCGATCGAGCGCGTCGACGGCGCGAACCTCGTGTTCGGTGTGTACGACTGGGGCCGGTCACCGAGCCAGCGCGGTATCCGCGTGTCGGAGATCGCCGACATCCTCGACGTCGGCGGCATCGAGTTCTTCACCGAGTGCTATCTGCCGGGAATGAGCGCCGACGAGCGGCGGCACCCGAGCAACTCGCCGGCGTTCGCCGATCTGCACGATCTCCCGCCCGCGCTGATGACGGTGGGTACGGCCGATCACCTGCTCGACGACACGTTGATGCTCGCAAGCCGTTGGGCGGCGGCCGGCAACGACGTCGAGCTCCTCGTGTTGCCCGACATGCCGCACGGCTTCATGGCGTTCCCGTGCGCGATGACCGCGTGGTGGGCCGATCGCACACGTGCATGGTTCGCGGAAGTGCTCGCACGCCGCACGCGCGATCACGGTCAGCTGAGGGGAGGCGGCTGTGCGGCGTGCTCGCGCCGCAGCAGGATGTGGGCGGCGTGCACGGCCGCATTGCAGTGGCGCACGTCCATCGGCCACGTGCGCGCGATGTATCCGACGATCGCGTCGTCGGAGAGCCCGTGGTGGAGGAGTGCCTCCGCCGCGAGCACCGGGGCGACGTCTCGGGTCATGACGTTCCTCTCGGCCCCGACGCCGCCTCCGGGCGCGGAGAATAACGCTGCGCCGCTGTGATCGGGCGGACCTTCTCGTTGCGGACGCGCACCGCAACGGCGGGGCTCGAGCGGGAGTGACCACGGCCAGGAACAGACCTCGCGCCCGCAGCGCAGGAAGTCCGATGATCAATGCGGCGACGACACCGACGACCGTCGAGCAGATGACGGCCGGGAGCCACACCATGTGCACGTGCATGTCCCACCCATTGAACGGCACCGGGATATCGAGGCACGCAGCACGACCATCGTCAGCGACCCCAACCCGACGAACGCGAACTGGCCCAGCGAGAGCTGGCCCGCCAATCCCGCGAGTGGTGTGATCGACAGCGCAACCAGCGCGTAGAGCACGATCTCGGTCCAGAGGTATTCCTGCGAGCGTGTCGAGATGAACAGCGGGATCATCGCGAGGAAGCCGAACATCGCCGCGTATCCGAACAGCGGCCGGCGCCGCACGTAATAGAGTGCCCGCAGCCGCTCGGGTATCGGCTTGATCTGCGTCGACAACGACCAGCTCGCTTCGTCGCGCGGGTTCCGTACGACGAACACGACGAGGATGAGCGTGGCGCCGAACAGCAGAAGTCGACGATCGATTGCTGACGCCGGTCGACGTTCGCGAGCACGATGCGTTCGAACACACCAACTGCGATACCACCGACGATCGTCATGGGCAACGACCGCATGCGCGCGATCAGCGACGACGACGAGCGCCCGCATCAGTAGTGACGGGCCGATCGCCACCGCGCCGGCCGCGACGATGTTTCCGGTGTGATGCCTTGCAGCGGCGCGACCAGTATCGCGGTGACGGCGGCGAAGGCGCCCGCGATCGTCCACACGATCGTCGAGGTACGCCGCGGACTGATCCCGTAGACCGCGCGGTATCGGCATTCTACGCCGACGCACGAACGGCGAGGCCGAACGTCGTGCGCGTCATGAACAGCGCGAGCAGCAAGATCACGGCGGGTGCGACGATCAGCACGAGGATCTCGCGTGGCAGCACGACCTGTGATCCCGTCGGCCTCCAACGGCCGGAGAAGGGCAACGGGAAGCCGCCGCCCGCGCTGATCTTGGGCATGATCAAGCGCAAGATCAACAAGAGCTGCGCGACGCCGACGGTCGCGATCAGCAGCACGACGCGCGGGCTGTCGAAGAGGCGCCGCACGACCGTGAGCTCGACGACCGCGCCAATGAGCGCGGTGAAGACGACTGCGATACCGAACGCCAACCAATAGGGCACGCCGTAGTGCACGTGGAAGGGCGCGAACAGGACGACGCCGAACGCGCCGATCTCGCCCTGCGCGAAGTTGAGAATGCCCGTGCACCCGGTACGCGCCCGGAGTCTGGTGTCAAGCAGACGAGGCTTGCCGGGGCTCCCGCGCGGGCGCGACGCCGGTCGGCTCGTGCGCGTACTCGACTCGACCGGGGCCGAGCGCCTTGGCTCGATACATCGCCCGGTCGGCGCGGCGCAGCAGCTCGTCGGGCGTCTCGAGCGGACCTCGCTCGGCGATCCCGACGCTCGCGCTCAGCGGGAAGCGCGTGAGGGTCGCGCCGAGGCTCTCGATCTCGGCGATGATCGAGCTCGCGATCGCGGTTGCGTTCGTTTCATCGACATCGCGGTGAGTGCGACGAACTCGTCGCCGCCGAACCTCCCGACGGTCACCCCCGAGGGCACGGTCGCCGCGACGCGTGACGCGATTGACCGTAGGACCGCATCGCCGCGCTCGTGACCGAGCGAGTCGTTCACGTCCTTGAAGCCGTCGAGGTCGATGAACAACGCGGTGACCGCACACGTCGCGCTCACGTTGTCGAGCGTTTCCTTCAGCGCGGCGCGGTTCGGGAGGCCAGTCAGCGGGTCGATGGTCGCCCGGCGTTCGAGCTGCGCCTCGAGCGCGCGCTGCTCGGTCACGTCGCGGAGGTTCAAGACCAACGAGCCATCGGCGCGCCGCGTGAGGCGCGCGTGCGCGTGCCGCTGGCCGCCGAGATCACTCGCGAGGTGCCATTCGCAGCTGAGATAGTCGGCCAGCGTGAGCGTGTTGTACGCGACGGCAATATCGGCGGCGGCATCGGCGCCCAGCATGTCGGCGATGGGCAATCCCGTGCACGACGCCGGAGATCGTCCCACGAGCGGTTCGATTCCCGGGCTCACGTACTCGATGCGCAAGGCGGGGCTGACGAGGGCGATGACGTCGGCCGCGTGTTGCACGAGGTCGTGGAAGTACGCGCGGCTCTCTTCGACGCGCGCGGTCGCGCGCTCCGCAGCACGCGGTGGCGGAACCGAGTGTCCGCGCGCGACGATCGCGAGGCAAACGAACGTTGTGATGGCAACCGCGTGTGCGACCGCGGGTCGGAGGACCGTCGGCGCGATCCCGAGCGCGACGGCGGCTTGTCCGCCGCCGATCGCGAGGCCGCTCCACGCCAGCGCCGGTCGCCACGCGCGCGAGCCGTGGACCCGCAGCGCCTCGGCAATCCCGATCGTGTAGCCGATGACCAGGAGCGGCCCCCAGCCGCTGGCGTAGACCACCCACGCGGTGCTGATCGCGGCGATCGCCGTCTGCAGCTGCAACGCGCGACCCGGTGAGCAACGGCGTGCGGCCGCGATACAGAGCAGGTTGCTGGCGCTGCATGCGAGCAGCAACGTGATCAGCAGCCACATCGGCGTGTCGGCAACGAGCTTCGCGCGCTGCAGCTGCGGCAACGCGATGATCGCCGCCGGGCCCGCGGCGAACACGACGACCGACGCGCTCGATCTTGGCGAGCGTGACGTCGCCGCGGTTCATCGCCGTCCCGCCTTACTCGTGATCCGCGGCCGCATCCGCACCTCGGGCTGGTCGGCGGGCAACGTCCCGGCGAAGAGGAAGCTTTGCGCCAGTCGGAACCGCGTGGCTTCCGGCAAGCCCGTGCCGCGCCGCGCGGCGGCGCCGCTCGCCCGTTGCTGGTTCGCCGTGTCGCTCACCCGAACCTCTCGCCGTACCGTTCCGTCCAGAACGAATCGGCACCGATCGGCGGGCGATGTAGCAGTGAATGTTGCGTCCGGAGCGGGCGCCGGGCCGGGGGTGGCGCGTTCCCGCAGTCGAGACTCGCACCTCGACCAGGCGCAGCCCTCCCGCTGGGCTCCCCCGACCACGTGCACCGTCTCGGCGTCCCGTGCTCCAGGACGGCCCCGGAGCTCAGGCGGCGTGGGCCTCGCAGATCCAGCCGAGGTCGTACGGGCGGACCGCAACCGTGACGAAACCGGTCGCGGTGAGGCGGGCATCGAGCGCCTCGGCCGCAATCGGGTTGTACGTGTCGCCGCGATGAAAACCGCTCAAGTCTTCGTCCGTCCCCGTGTCGGCCGCGACGAACACCCCGCCCGCCTGCAACACCCGTGCGACTTCCGCGAACAGGCGGTCTTGCGCATCGGCGGTCGGCACGTGGTGCAGCATGTTGAGCGCGACCGCACCCGAGAAACGGTGCTCGCCGAGGTCGAGCGTGGTCGCGTCGGCGCAGAGCACGTCGACGTTGGTGCCGTCGAGCCGTGCTGCCAGCGCGGCGGCAAGCGCGGCGTCGATCTCGACGCTCGTAACGCGCGCGACTCGCGTACGCAACACATCAGTCGTGAAGCCGGGACCGGGACCGACCTCGAGGACGTCGGCGCCGAGATCGACGTCGGCGAGAACAGCCGGCATGACGATCTCCTCGACCATCTGCCGCCACACCGGACTGCAACAAAACTCGAGGTGTGCTTCGTTCACGTCGCGAACCCTACTTTGGCTGTCGTTCACCGTGTAGTTGCTCGTGCACCTCGTCGTCGCGCGGTCATTCGTCACGCAACAGCGCGGCAACGTCGTGGCGGCGGACGCGGCGGCTGGGCAACACCGCCGCGAGAAGCCCGCACGCGATCGCGGACGGTACGAGCAGGGTGAGCACGGCGGGGATCGTCGTGCGATCACCGACGCCGAGGCTGTCCGCGATCTCGCGCCAACCCGCCGCGCCCAACAGCAGGCCGAGCGGTACACCGATGGTCACCATCACGACCGTCAACATCATCCTTTGATCTGCGAGCACGCGTGGCATACGCCGCGCCGTCATCCCGAGCGCGCGAAGCACGCCCATCTCCCGCGTGCGCAGCCGCACGCCGACGGCGAGCGTGTAACCGAGCAGCACGATCGCGAACGCGGCGGCGACCGTGCCGCCGAACAAGGGAAGCGAACGCACGCGGTACAGATTCACGACGCGCGAAGGAATGCTGTCGGTCACGATCTCGGCGGTGTAGTCGTGTTGGATCGACCATTGCGAGCACGAAGTGCGGAGTGGTATCTCCGCCGGCGGCACGAACTGCGTCGTTGGTCACGACGCCGTTGTCTGCGAACTCCGCCTCGCCGAAGATCGGCGGCACCGCGATCCCGACGACCGTCAGCTCGATCGCGTTCTTGGCACTGCCGGTGTCGAACTCGCTGCCCTTTACCGAGAACGCGACGCGGGTGCCGATGCGGGCCCGGATCTCCCTGCGAGCTTGGCGCCGATCGCAATCTCGGTCGCGCTTGCGGGTGGGCGGCCCGAGAGAACGACCGGCGGCGAGGCGTCGGACGGGTCGATCGCGAGGGCCTCGACCGATCTCCCGCCGATCAGTGCGTCGCCGTAGCTCGCGGGTACGGCAGCCACGAGCCGGTCGTCGCGTACCAACCGTTCGCGCACGGTCTTCGACATCGCGAAGTTCGTGTTGCCTACGACCACATCCCACGGCCAGCCGTGCGCGGCCGAGTCAGTGTACAAGCGGTCGACGCCGCCGACGACGACACCCACCGCGACGATCAAGGTGGCTGCGAACGTGCCACCCACAAGTGCCGGGCGAGTCGGTAGAAAGCCGCTTGCCGCGCCTCGCTGGAACGCGAGGTTCGTGCCGATCACGACGTCAGTCGGCGCGCGACAGCGGTTTTCGTCACACGCTCACCGAGCATGGCCGCGCACGCGACCGCGTACGGACCGCCGCCCGAGTAGCGCCACACGCCGAACCGTTCGAGACCTCGCGCGCCGGCAAGCGCGACGATCATCCGGGGATAGTCGTGTACGCCCCATCCCGAATGCGCGGTCGAGCGCCCGGTACCGGGCCGGTCCGGCGCGAGCACGCGCAGCACGCGCGCACGAGCCGGTTCGTCGGGCCACGCGAACCCCGCGCCGCACGCAGGTGTGCCGTGGAACGTGGGGACGGGTTGACCCTGGGGCACGCCGTACGCGTACACGGCGACGACCTTCTCCCCGACGCGTACTTCTCGCGGCCTCGGCACTGCGTCTCCGGCCGAGCAGAGCAGCGCGCGCGCGACCGACGCGTACGCGTGCGGCGTCCGCGCGGCCGGTCACTTTGAGGCGTTGTCGAGTGCCGCCCGCCACGGCGCAAGGTCGAGCTTCGGATAGCGCAGCGCCGTTTCGTCGAGCAGCGCCGCGTTCCACACTGCATGACCCGGCGGCGGGAACCCGAACAGCTCGAGCTCACGCGGCGTCGAGCCTTCGACGAACGCAACCCACGCCGGCGACGTCGAGCGCGATTGCTGCGTGTGGTACCCGATCCAATCGATGCTCGCGACCTTGTAGCTGACGTTCAACAAGAAGCGGGCCGCACCGGGCGCGGTCAGGTCTACGCCGCGATGGAACACATCTGATCGGTACGCCAGCAACGAGCCACGTACTCCCGGTGCTGCGTGCTCGGCTTGGTAGAGGTCGGGATCCTGCCGCGGCATGAGCAACGGCGTGGTCGTTGCCCTCCCTCGCGACTGTGACAACGGCACGAGATGCGTAGGAGCGTTCCCCGCGTGCACGTCGCTGAGGTACAGGAACCCTTCGACGTGCCACCACGGCGGACCAGGTGGCGTCGGCAGCCACGAATGATTGCGATCGGTGTGCATCGGCTGCTCGTAGTTGGTCTCGGCCGCGTACTTGGCGCCGACCTGGGCCTGGTAGCAGCGCAGGTCGGTCGTCGCCAGCGCGCGTTCCATGAAGTCGACAAGCGCGGGATGCACGGCCAAGCGGTTGAGCGCGCCCGATCCCGGCATCGGGAACTCGTGCCGCCACCGGTGCTGTTCGGGCCGGAAGCCCGGACCCTTCTCGGGCCAGACGTATTGCGCGGCGCGCGGCTCGGGCGGAACCCCGAGCCAGCGCTCGCGCACGCCGTCGGGGTCGGCGTGGTACTCCTCCGGACTCGGGAAGATGTGTGCGAGGTCGGCCGCCGCGGCGTCGATCTCGCCGGTGCCGATCAGACCGTCGAGCAACACCCAGCCGTCGTGCTCCCACGCGCGCACCTCGCCGTCGCGCGCTCGTCGCCAGTTCATGCCTGCGTGTTCGGCCTGCATCTCGGCGCGTGCTGTCACGGCCCTACGGCGCGGTGCACCGATGGAGCGCCGCGAGCGTGCCGTGGACAGCGAACGTCATCAGCGAGAATCTATTCGACCGCGGCCTTCACGCGCTCGAGTGTCGTACGCATGCCCGTGTGGTTCGTCCGACCGCGGGCCCGACCCAGAAGCGTCCAGTAGATGCGGGTCGGCAACGTGTTCGCGAGCGCGAACGACTCGGTGACGTCGGTACCGTCGCCCGCGGGCTCGAGGTGATAGCGCCAGGTGTTCAACGGCTTGTCGGCGGAACCGACCGCGAACGCGAACTCCCGCCCCGGTTCGCACGTGGTGACCGTGCACGTCGTCCAGTACGTCGGGCCGCGCCCGTTGCGCTTCACGTGGCCGCGGAAGCGCGCGCCGACCGCGGGACCGGTCGCGCCGTCGAGCCACTCGGCCTCGAACGTCTCGGGGCTGTATCGCCCGATCATGGTGACGTCGCTGACCAATGCCCAGATACGATCCGCGGGAGCTGCCATGTGCACAGTTTCCGAACCGCGCATCGCGCCAACCTAGGGGATGCGACGGCGCGTCGACTCCATCGACGAGACTCGGACAGCACGAGCGTTTGCGGGAGAATGGGCGTACGCTTCGGCCCATGACGCGCTCGGTGAAGAGCAAGGTCCGCGTGTGTGGGGTGATCGTGTCGGCGGTCGTCGCCGCGGCGTGCTCGGGGGGGAGCTCACCGAAGGCGAGCACGGCGATCGCGACACCGACTACCAACGCATCGGACCTGAGCCCGTCGAGCTCGGCCGCGGCCCAACGGTCCGCAGAGTCCACGAAGCACGCCAGGACGACGAAGTCGGGGAAGACGTCGGCCACCACCGCGGCGGGCAAGACCGGTGGCACGAGTGGCGGTGGTGCCGTCGCGACGTCACCGAACGCGACACCGACGGCGCCCGGCGCGCAGGCCCGTGGCGGCACACCGACGGGACCGCAGCCGACACCGACGACGGTATACGTGCCGCGACCGTACGACCCGTCGCAGCCGATCGACTTGGGCGGGTTCCCGGGTGTGACTCCCGCCGAGCAGGCACGTGCCGAGAAGCTGGTCCGCGACACGTTGCGCGACCTCCCGAAGTACGCCGATCCCAACGTCGCGTACAGCGCGGGCTACCGGACGATCAACGACGCCGCGACCGGCGACGAGCACTACGTGAACTGGGGCTACGTCAACGACGGGCACATCCTCGACTCGAAGCGTCCGGAGTCGCTCGTCTACGAGATGCGCAACGGCAAGAAGACATTGGTCGCCGCGATGTACATGATGCCGTTCGGGAGTCGCTTCACCGACGTGCCCGACGTCGGTGGTCCGATGACCCAGTGGCACATCCACAACGACCTCTGTCTCGCCGACAGTCCGTCGGATCCGAAGCAGAAGGTGTTGTCGGGATTGACGACGGCAAACGGCGCTTGCCCGCCGGGCACCTCGAAGGCGGGCGCGTCGCCGATGCTGCACGTGTGGATCGTGAAGAACAAGTGTGGACCGTTCGCGGCGCTCGACGGCATCGGCGGCGGCCAGATCCCAGCCGGGCAACAGCGCCTGTGCGACACGGTGCACGGCGCCTAGCGCGACGCACGTCCTGAACGCGCACGCGCCATGACCGACGGAGATCCCGGGCTCGCGGCGCGGGCGCGCAAGGTGCTCGGGCGGAACCGGCGCGACGGGTGGACGTGCCCGTCGAGCCGCCTGTACCGACACCAGTGGCTGTGGGACTCGTGCTTCATCGCGATCGGGCTTTCGCACTTCGACGCGAGCCGCGCCGCCGACGAGCTGCGGGCGGTGTTTCGCGGCCAGTGGACCAACGGCATGCTCCCCCACATGATCTTCGCCGACGCGCATGACGTCGGCAGCCGGCGCATCTGGCGCTCGAAAGAAGATCCGCGTGCGCCTCGCGATGTCGACACGTCGTGCATCACTCAGCCACCGCTGCCGGCGATCGCGGCGCGTGCCGTGGCTTCGCATCTTTCTGCGGCCGATCGCCGGCAATTCCTACACGAGCTCGCGCCGAGGCTGATCGCGTATCACTCGTGGCTCTACCGCGAGCGCGACCCCCAGCGGCGCGGATTGGTTACCTTGATCCATCCGTGGGAATGCGGCCTGGATACGACACCGCCGTGGACGCAGACGCTGCGGGCAATGCCGCTGCCGATCTGGTTGCGGGTCGCGATGAGACTACGGCTCTCGCATCTCGTCCGGTTGGTGCGGCGCGACACGCGCTACGTGCCGGCCGCCGAGCGCGCCTCCGACGACGACGGGCTGCGCATGCTCGTGCTCGCGAAACGCGCGCAGGCGCATCACTTCGACTTGGCGAAGTTGCCACGCGTCGGGTCCGTGCGGATCGAAGATCTCGCGTTCAACGCGTTGCTCGCGGCAGCCAATCGCGCGCTCGCGCAGATCGCGCACGAGGTCGACGAGCCGCTTCCGCCGCGAGCTGCGTGCGCACATGGCGCAAACCGAGACGGCGTTCGAACAGCTGTGGGACGACGACACCGGTCAGTACTACTCCCGCGACGCCGACACCGGCGCGTTGATCAGGTTACCGACGATCGCCACATTCATCCCGTTGTACGCCGGCATCCCATCGTCCGCACGTGCAGAGCGATTGCTCGCGCTCATGCAGTCGCGCGCGTCGTTCTGGCCGCGGTTTCCCATACCGAGTGTGCCCGCCGACGCGCCGGCATTCTCCGAGGCGCGCTACTGGATGGGCCCGACCTGGGTCAACATCAACTGGGTCGTCGTCCAAGGTTTGCGGGCGTATGGCGCCACCGCGCTCGCGGACGAGCTTCGCAGCCGCACGCTCGCGCTCGTCGAGCGCGCGGGCTTCTCCGAATACTTCTCGCCGCTGACCGGGGCGGGCTTCGGTGCCGGCGACTTCTCGTGGACCGCCGCGCTCTTCATCGACCTCCTCGCGGCCAACGGCTCGTAACGGCCGACCCCTAGGTCGCCGGCGCGGGGCAGAGCTCGGGATCGGGTTGCAGCGGCGGCCCGTCGACCGCGCAGTGCAAGGCGCGTGCCGAGCGGCGTGTGCGCACGTGCGTGCCGAGCCCGAAGAAGCTGATCGGCGCGGCCGCGGCCGCCACGCACGCGGCGATGACCACGGAAACCCGATACGCGTGCGTGACCTCGGCCGCACCGAGCGCTACCGACAGGCCCGAGACGCCGGGGATGACTGCCAACGCGCCGAGATTGGCCGTCCGCGCAATCGCGTTGTTGACGCCCGAGGCCACACTGACATGGTCGGGGTCGACGGCCGCCATGACAGTTGCCGTGAGCGGCGCGACGAACGTCACGAGACCGAGACCGAACACGAGCGCGCCCGGCAGCACGTCGGCGAACCACGACGCGTCCGACCCGATGCGCGTGAGCAGGAGCAACCCGATGGCAACGAGGATCGGGCCGAGCGTGAGCTGAAGACGCGGGCCGACGCGTTGCGCGATCGCACCCGACCGCGCCGAGAGCGCGAACATCAACACGGTGGCGGGTAGCAGCGCCGTGCCCGCCTGCAACGCGGTCCAGCCCGACGCGACCTGCAGCTGGTACGCAACCAGGAAGAACGACACTCCGAGCGCGGAGTACAACAAGACCGTCGCGAGGTTCGTCAC
The DNA here is from genome assembly GCA_963836365.1 of uncultured Actinomycetes bacterium. GTDB lineage: Bacteria > Actinomycetota > Acidimicrobiia > IMCC26256 > PALSA-610 > DASQHW01. The sequence continues at coordinate 238,415 of CAWIJC010000009.1, read as the reverse complement.
CGTGAACTGACGGTTCCGGAACAACGACGGCGACACGAGCGGGTCGGCGGTCTGCAGCATCCGCCCGACGAACACCGCGGCGGCCGCGATCGCCAGCGCCGCGCCCACCAGCACCGTCAAGTCGGTCCAGCCCTCGGGGCCCGCCTCGGTCAGCGTCCACGTGCCGGCGCCGAGGCTTGCCACCGCGAGCGCGGCGCCGGTCAGGTCGAGGCCGCGCACCGCGTGAGGGTCGCGGGTCTCGGGAACCGCGGCCCGGGAGCTCGCGACGACGATCGCGGCGATCGGGACGTTGATCAGGAATGCCCACCGCCATCCCGGACCGTCGACCAACCAGCCGCCGACGAACGGCCCGATCGCGCCGGCAACGCCGCCGAGGCCCGACCACGCACCAACCGCGGCGGCGCGGTCGCGCGGGCGAAAGCTCGCCTGCAGGATCGCAAGACTCCCCGGCGTCAACAGGGCGGCGCCGATTCCCTGCAACACGCGCGCGCCTACGAGCACCTCGATGCTCGGCGCGAGCCCGCAGAACAGTGACGCCGCTGCGAACCAGAGGGCGCCGATCTCGAACACCAGCCTGCGACCAAAACGATCGCCGAGCGCGCCGCCGAGCAGGATCAGCGACGCGAGCGCGAGGAGGTAGCCGGTCAATACCCATTGGAGCGCGCTGACGCTCGCGTCCAGGTCGTCGCCGATGTGCGGCAGCGCGACGTTGACGATCGTCGCGTCGAGTGACGCCATTCCACTTGCGGCAACCGTCGCAAAAAGCGCGACGCGACCACGTGCCGAATGCAGGACGAGCCCTGGTGTGATCTCGTCGAGAGGAGTCGCCGTCACGCGGGCCCGAACGCTACCGGCGGGCGCGACAGGACACGTATCCCCGGTGGCGGAGCTCACGCGTGCCGGTCACGCGTGAGCCACGGCTTCACGCGGCGGGCAGCACCGTCGTGCAGGGCGCGGGGCGGGCGTGCTCCGGATCGAGCGCGTTCAAGATGTGCTGGCCGGTGATCGGGCTCGAGATGATCGAGAGGTGATCGCTGAAGTCGAGCGCACAATGGTCCTGCAGCAGGATGTTGGTCACGTTCGGGCCACTGAGGAAGCTGCTGGTGTACGGGCTCACCAACTCGTCATAGCGCGTCGCGATGTTCGTGTACGTCACGCCCTTCGCCGGCGCGCGCGCTTCGATCTTGTCGATGTACGCGGATCCCACGAGGAACTCCGAGCACGAGTCGCACGACGCGACCGATGCGTCCGCCCCGGGGAACAGCGACGCGAACTCGGCGGCGAGCGCGCCCACGCCGTGCAGCGTCGTGCCGTGCTTCACGCCGGACACACCGACGTACCGGTCGACCTTCTGAGCGCCGCCGAGGTACTCGATGTAGTAGTCGGGCATCGTCGCGCCTTCGGAGTGACCGACGATGTCGACCTTGCGGGCATGGGTCGCGGCGAGCACCTGGTCGACGTACGCTCGCAGTTGCGTCGCGCTCTGTTCCATCGTTGTCAGCCCGCCGAACTGGTCGGCGGGCGGCGTCGCGCCCGGGTCGGCGCCATAGGTCAGCGCGAACACGCAGTAGCCGTTGTTCGCGAGCAGCGGCGACATCGTCTGCCAGTTGTCGGTCATGTTGGCGAACAGGCCGTGCACGAGCACAACGGGCCGGGGGTGTGCCGCCGACGGCCGGCACGAGAAGTCGTTGGCGCCCGGCGGTGGCGAGCCCTGCTGGCTCGCGCCCGCGATCACGTTGGCGCCGAAGAAGTACGGCACCGGGTACTGCGCGGCGGCGCCGGCCGACCCCGGCGCGCTCAGCACGGCAAGGACGACGACGAGCGCTGACGCGTAGAAGGTTCGCGTGTGGGAAGGCATGCGGTCTTCTCTACCGCTGGGCTCGCCGCGGTATGCACAAATGCTCGAGAGCCGTGTCCGTCGCCCAACGCCGCGTGCGGCGGCATGAGTGGCGCCGCGAGTACCGCGGCCACGCGGGCATGCTCGATCGTTTCGACGCGGTCCCATCCCAATGCGTCGACCTGCAGGTGCTCGTTCCGATCGAGCGCGGCGCGAGCGTTGCGCACGCGGCACCGACGTCGTCGGCCGTCGCCGGAGCCGGTGCCGCGAAGTCCGCGACGCGAGATCGACCGGCACGGCGCATTCATCAGAGTTCCACGCGTGTCGCGGTTTTCGTCCGGACGCGACGGCGAGTCGAACATGTTCGAATGCTTCGGCAAGGTCAACGCGCCATGGTTTCCCAGCTGCTTGTTGGTCTAGGTTGCGCCGCAACGCGGAGCGATGGGGGCCACATGTCAGAGCGCGAGTACGAAGAGCTGGCCGAGCAATACGCCTCGGGTCAGATCAGCCGGCGCAAGTTCATCGGCCGGATGGTCGCGTCCGGTGTCGGTGTCGCGGCCGCCGTCGCGTTCGCGAGCAGCTCCGCCGACGCGTTCGGTTCCTTCGGCCGTCCGCGCGGCCATACGTACGGACATGTCTACGGCCGGGTCTACGGCCGCATCTATGGTGTGCAGCGGCCGCTGCAAGGCCCGCACCGGCCGCTGCAGCCGACACCGCGCCGTCCGATTCAGCTTCCCGGCTTCTCCTCGGGCAACAAGCTCACGGGCTCCCCGGGACATGCTGCGCCGCCGCCGAAGGTCTCGCGCACGGGGCTGTTCGGGTTCGGCCGCCGGGCGCGGTAGCCCGTCGACTTCCGCGTCGACGCCGCGCCATACGAGCCTCGCGCAGTGCGCCAGATCGTTCGGGACGCGCACCTCACCGTGCTGGTGCCGGCGCGCAACGCCGAGCACTTGCTCCCGGAGTGGTTGGAGAGCGCGAGCAGCTACGCCGACGCGGTGATCGCGCTCGACGACGGATCGATTGATCGCACACGCGCGCTCCTCGAGCGCCATGCGCTCGTCACCGACGTGCTGACCAATCCCGTGCGCCCGAGCTATCACGGCTGGGACGACCTCGGGAACCGGCAGCGGCTCGTCGATGCCGCGTGCGCCGCCGGCGCGCAGTGGCTGTTGTTCCTCGACGCCGACGAACGCATCGACGCCGCCGACGGTGCCGCGCTGCGGAGGTTCCTCGGCCGCGAAGCCCTCCCTGGTTTCGCGTACGGCTTCGAGGTCTTCCGCATGGTCGAGGACGACCGGCACTACGACCCGCGCGCGATGTGGGTCTTCCGTCTTTTCAATGCCGCCGACGCAACGACACCGCTCGATTCGCGGCGCCTGCACTTCGTGCCGGTGCCGTGCGGAATCCCCGTCGCGAAGTGGCTGCAGACGAGCATCCGCATTCAACACTCCGGGAGCCTCACGGCGTCGCATCGCCGAGCGCGATTCGACAAGTACCGAGAGGCCGACCCCGACAACGAGTACCAGGAGGACTACGACAACCTGCTCTCGGCCCCGGCACTCGTCGAGCGTTGGCGGCGCCGCCCGGCGGGCCTTCCCGTGTTGCTCGGCGCGACCGGCCGCTACGCCGACCACGTCACCGACGTCGAGGATGTCGCGTGCCCGGCGATGTCGGCGGTAGTGATCGCGCAGAACGACGCCGCCGTGATCGACCGATCGATACGCGCGCTCGTCGATCAGGACGTCGACGACACCTTCGAGGTCATCCTGGTCGGCAGCGGCGACGACGACACCGTCGACTACGTCCGCCGCGCGTACCCGGCCGTCCGCTGTCTGCAGCTCCCCGAACGCGCATTGCCCGGCGAAGCGCGCAATGCCGGGCTCTGGATGGCACGCGGCGAGTACGTCACCTTTCCCGGTTCGCACGTGTGGTTGGAGCCCGGCTCGCTCGACGCGCGACTCGCGCGCGCACGAAGACGGCTGGGCGCTGGTGACGGGCGCAGTCGTCAACGGCAACCCGACGCGCGCCGGGTGGGCGTCGTACTTCCTCGACCACAGCGCACAGACGCCCTCGGCGCCATCGGGTGAATACATCGGCTCCCCCGGACACGCGTCGTACGCGACGCGCGACCTTCGCGCCATCGGTGGCTTCCCCGAGGACATGCGCGCCGGCGAGGACACGGTCGTCAACAACCGCCTCTACCTCGGCGGGCGGCGCACGTACTTCTGCGCCGACGCCGCGTTCAACCACGCGAGCCCGTCGACGTGCCGGGACCAGCTTCTCCGGCATCACTATCAACGCGGTCGCGCGCTCGGTCGCATCATCTGCGGTCAGCGCTCGGCCGTTTCGGGATTTCGTGCGACCGTCGGGTTGCCGGTGCGGCGGCTGCGCACGATCAGCGCTGCCGCGCGCGCCATGGATGACGAGATGTACACGCGATACCGAGACGTGCGGGGCCTGGTGGTCGCGGGCGCGCTCGCCGCGAGCTTCGGCACCTGGCGCGAGCTGCTGTCACGGCACTCGCCCGCACCGGTCGCAGTGAAGGCGCGCGCACGCCGAGATCCCGCGGCGCCGATCCTCGCGCTCGGCGGCCGGCCCGGGCCCGCGACGGTCGGCATCCTCGGCGCCGGCGATGCGGCACAGGCATCGCAGCGGCTGTCGACCTTCACCCGCTATGCGGAGCACGTCTGCGCCGTGCGTCCGGCGCTCGCACCGATCGTGACATCAGCCGCGGTCACCGCGGAGGAGATCGGCACGTACACGATCGACCTTCCTCGTTCGACCGTCGACGCATATCTCGCCGCGGCCCGCGGTGTCGGCGCATCCCTGCTCTTGCAGATCCAGCCCGGCCGCGCGTCGCTCGCGGTGGTGGTCGAACGGTGGAAGCAGCTGCTCGTCGAGCCCGACGTCGGGATCTTCTTCGACGTACGGCCCGAGTATGCATTCGCAGCGCAGGTGTGCGAGCTCGACCACGCAATCGCGCGCGTTCGCCGCGTCGGCGGCGACGACACGCCGATTCTGGTCCGCGGTGTGCCGCGCGACAACGTCTGGCGCGATCGTCGTCGATGACACGATCGACCTGCGTGAGCCGGGCACGCGCTTCCCGCACGACTCACTGGCCGCGCCGCCGCGGCCGCAGGTGCTCGTCTACCAGTGACCGGCCGAAGGCGCACCCGACGCCGCGATCGCCTGTGCGAAGGCGATCGCGGCCATCGTGCGTCTCACCGGGAGCCGGCGTGCGCAAATATCCCGGACGACCTGTCGGCACGAGTCTCGAGCACCGGCCGTCGGCGTTCGTCGCCCGCGGTAACGGGAACGGAGGCCGCGGCATGACAGGTGTGCAGGAGATTGCACTGGTTGCGGGCCGGGAGGCTGCGCGAGTCGTTCCGGCGCCGCAGCTTCTGGATCGCATTTGCAATCGTCTTCGCCGGCTCGTGCGTGGCAATGATCCTGCCCGCGTTCCTGAGTAGGAGCGCGGCGCACTACAAGGTGGCGGTCGTCGCGCCGGCACGCCCTTCGAGTTTTCGAGAACGCCCTGCGCGCGTCGTCGGGTGAGCTCGGGGCGACGATACGGTTCACTCCGGTACCCGACGAGCAGCGTCCGCGCACGCTGGTCGACAACCGCAAGGCCGACGCCGCCGTCATCGAGGGTGGTGACCCGATCGTCATCGTGCTGGCGAGCACACACATTGATCGCTTTCGTTCGCCAAGCACTCGCGACGAGCGTGCAGCAGTCGCACCTCGCGACGGCCGGAATCTCCCCTGCGGCGATCAACACGGCGTTGTCGAGCCCCACCGTTCGCGTGCAGGAGCTCGCGGTCGACAACGCCGGCCGGCGCGCGGCCGCGGCCATCCTCTCGCTCGTCTTCTACTTGTTGCTCCTCATGTTGATGATCCAGGCGACCAACGGAGTCGCGATCGAGAAGGGCAACCCGCATCAGCGAAGTGCTGCTCGACGTCGTCCGGCCTGGCGCGCTGCTGTTGGGGAAGGTCATCGGCGTCGGCCTCGTGGGTCTGGCCGGGCTCGCGGCGGGAGCGATCCCAATCGTCGTGAGGGCAATCGCGGGTGGTGACTTTCCAGCCGGCCTCGGACCGGCGGTCGCTTACGGGTTCGCATGGGTCGCGCTCGGCGTTGCGTCCGGTCCGGAGATCGTTGCGTCGCTCGTGATCGAAGTCGTCAGCGTGATGATCGCCGTGCGGCTCGGCGCCGCGAGCTACCGCCGAGGCATCGTGCAGACCGGTCGACGGCTCCACCTCCGCGAGGCACTACGCACGCCGTGAGGATGTGAGGGCGCTCAATACACCTCGGGCACGAACGTCTGGTCCTCGACGGGCGGGCGCACGTAGTTGTCGGGACCGCGTGCGGGCAACGTCAGCGGCGCCGACGTGATGTCCTGGTACGGCACGCGAGTGAGCAAGTGGCTGATGCAATTGAGACGGGCGCGTCGCTTGTTGTCGGCATTGACGACCCACCACGGCGACAGCTTGGTATCGGTGTACCGGAACATCTCGTCCTTGGCGCGCGAGTACTCGACCCAGCGGGCGCGCGCTTCCAAGTCCATCGGGCTCAACTTCCAACGCTTCTCGGGATCCTTGATGCGCAACTGGAAGCGATGTTCCTGCTCTTCGTCGCTCAGCGAGAACCAGTACTTGACGAGCACAACGCCCGAGTGGAGCAACATCAGCTCGAACTCCGGGCATGCGCGCAGGAACTCCACGTATTCCTCGTCGGTGCAGAAGCCCATCACGCGCTCGACGCCGGCACGGTTGTACCACGACCGGTCGAACAGCACGATCTCGCCGCCGGCGGGAAGGTGCGCGACGTAGCGCTGGAAGTACCACTGGGTCTGCTCCTTCTCGGTCGGGGTGGCGAGGGCCGCGACGCGGAACGATTCGCGGGTTCGTGCGTTCGACGATCCGCTTGATCGTGCCGCCCTTGCCGGCGGCATCGCGCCCTTCGAACACCACGCACATCTTGAGGCGCTCCTGCCGCACCCATTCCTGCAGCTTGACGAGTTCGCGCTGCAGGTGTGTCATCTCCTTCTCGTAGACGTGTCGGGACAGTTTCGACCCGGTCTGGCCATGTGCAAACTCTGCCCCGGAGTGCTTCGCCGCCATGACCGCACATTCTCGCGGTAGCCCGTAGGGTCCGCTACCTGCGACTGGGGCTCGAGCTCGTCGGTACCCTCCATTTGATGGCACCGTTGATCTACTCGGCGATCAGCTCGCTCGACGGCTACGTGAACGACCGGAACGGTAACTTCGACTGGGCCGCGCCCGACGAAGAGGTGCACGCGTTCGTCAACGACCTCGAACGTCCGATCGGCACGTACCTCTACGGCAGGCGCATGTACGAGACGATGCTCGCGTGGGAGCACCCGGAGACGTCCTCCGATCAGCGGCCGGTCATGCAGGACTACGCCGCTATGTGGCAAGCCGCCGACAAGGTCGTGTACTCGACGACGCTCGGTTCGGTCGCGAGCGCGCGAACGCGCATCGATCGCAGCTTCGACGCCGACGCGGTTCGGCACCTGAAGGCAGCGACGACGCGTCCGATCTCCGTCGGCGGTCCCACGCTGGCCGCGCACGCGATCGCCGCCGGCCTCGTGGACGAGTGCCACATCCTTCTCAAACCGATCGTCATCGGCGGCGGCACACGCGCACTCCCCGACGACGTCCGCTGGATGCTGGAGCTGCGCGACGTTTGTCGGTTCGGCGACGGCGTCGTGCACCTGCACTATCGCGAGCTCATAAGCGTTACGAACACGCGCGACCGAGTCGAGCCACTCGATAATGTCGGCGTGCACGTCGTCGCGGTTCGTCTCGTTGAGCACCTCGTGCCGCGCATCGGGATAGTAGATCGCGTCCACACTCAGCCCTGCGTCGCGCATTCGCTTTTCGAGCTTGCGAACGAACGCCGCGCCATTCGACGCCGGGTCGGCCTCACCGGTGATCAGCAGCACAGGCAGCGACTTCGGGAGCTGCGCGATCGCCGCCGGTTCCATCTCGTCGGCCGCCAGCGCCAGCAGCTCCGCGACGAAGCCGTAGGTCATGGGGTGGTTGTCGCCACAGAACTCATCCGCGATGTACGCGTCGACCTCCGCGGCATCGCGCGAGAGCCAGTCGTACGACGTGCGCGCAGGAGCAAACGGCTCGTTGTACGCGGCGAGTGCCCCCGTGGCCGGCTCGTCGGTCATCCCCGCGTCACACGCTTCGCGGATCATCGCGACGAGCGCGCGGACGTTGTCATCGGCGCCCGGACATCCCGACAGCGCGAGACCGGCGAGCTCGTGGCCGTGCTGTTCGGCATACGCGAGCGCGACCAACGCCCCCATCGAGTGACCGAACACAACGGCGGGTCTCCCGGGGTGCTCGTCGCGAGCACGCTTCAGAAGTTGCGAGATGTCGTCGAGCAGGCCGCTGATGCCGCGCGGACCGGTTTTGCCGATACCCGTCGACGCGGCCGTTCGCCCGTGGCCGCGGTGATCGGGTGCGTACACCGCGCATCGCTCACCGGCGAGTACCTCCGCAAGCCGGGCGTACCGACCCGAGTGCTCGGACATCCCGTGCGCGACCAACACGACGAGCGTGGGATCGCCGCCGGGCAACCAGCGCCGGTAGAACACCTCGACACCGTCGGCGCCACGGAACGTGCGCTCGTCCACCGCAGAACCCCTTCCGAGAGGCTCGTGAGTATACGAAGTGTCGATCACGTGCCTCCTGTGACACGCGGCCGCAGCGCCCACACACACGCACCATAAGGTGCACGTCTCACCCCCATACCGGACGAGGAGACCAATGACGGCATTCGTCGAGGGCCCGGGCATGGCCGCGGCAATGTTGTCGCTCGCGCACCGCCCAATGTCGATCGCCGGTGGCACGCCGGAGATCACGCGCAATCAGATCTGCGAGCGGATTCTCGGACTCCCACGCGACCCGCTGCTCCGGTAGTGCCTGCACCGGAGCCGTCGCCCGATCAGTCGTACGCGGTCGCGGAGAACTTGGGGCAGGTCCTCGACATCGAACGCCTCGACCGCGATCTGTTTCGCGGTATCCACGCGAGCAACGCCGGGCTCCGCGCGTCGCTGTTCGGCGGTCAAGTTGCTGCGCAGGCGTTGATGGCCGCGGGGCTGACCGTCGGCGACGACCGTCATCCACATTCACTGCATGGCTACTTCCTTCGTCCGGGCCGGCCCGACCGACCAGTGTTGCTATACGTCGACCGCGACCGTGACGGGCGTTCGTTCTCCGCGCGTCACGTGTCAGCCGTGCAGGAAGGTGAGGTGATCTTCTCGATGCTCGCGTCGTTCCACCGCGACGAGCCGGGCGTGTCGTACGACGCGGTCACCAAGGAAATGTCCTCCGACGACGGGGCGGTCACGAGCGAGCCGTTCCTGCTCGAGGTGCGCGCGCCGTCGCCGTTGTGGAACGACGAGGGGCGGCCCTCGTTCCCCGACAGTCTGTGGATTCGCGCCGCTCACACGCTGCCCGACGACCGGCTTTCGCAGGCGGCCGCCCTCACATACGTTTCCGACCTCGGCTCGGGCTTCGGGCAAGTACGCGAGCCGGGCTTGCCGATCGGCGGCCCGAGCATCGACCATGCGGTCTGGTTCCAGACGCCGATACGCGTCGATGTATGGGTGCACCTGCGCGTGTGGCCGATCAAAGCCGGTGGCAGCCGGGGCGTGTACATGGGTGCGATCCGCGACGCCCAAGGTCATCTCGGCGCGACACTCACCCAGGAAATGCTGCTGCCGCGCTCCGCCCGCCGAGGCGTAGGCCGTTGCCGGCGTCCGCCGGGCGACCTTACAGTCCGGCGGCATGACCACGGTTCGGATCGGCATCCTCGGCGCGGCGCGCATCGCGCCTTCAGCAGTCATCAAGCCTGCACGCAAGGTTGGCGACGCGACGATCGTGGCCGTCGCCGCCCGCGATCGCAGCCGCGCCGACGCATTCGCGTCCAAGCACGGCATCCCGACGGTGCACGACTCGTACGCGGCGCTGATCGCCGATCCGGCGATCGACGCGATCTACAACCCGCTCCCGAACGGCTTGCACGCCCAATGGACCGTCGCCGCGCTCGAAGCGGGCAAGCACGTGCTGTGCGAGAAGCCGTTCACCGCGAACACGAAGGAAGCCAAAGACGTTGCCGCGGTCGCGGCACGTACAGGCCTCGTCGCAATGGAAGCGTTCCATTACCGGTATCACCCGCTCGCAATGCGTATGCGCGAGATCGTCGAGAGCGGCGAGCTCGGCGCGACCGTGCGTATCGACACCGCGTTGTGCTTCCCGCTGCCGAAGTTCTCGGATATCCGCTATCAGTACGACCTCGGCGGCGGTGCGACGATGGACGTCGGTTGCTACACGGTGCACATGGCGCGGCTGCTCGGATGCGAGGAGCCCACCGTCGTGTCGGCGGAAGCCAGGCTGCGCACCCCCGACGTCGACCGGGCGATGCGCGCCGAGCTCGCCTACCCGAGCGGTCACACCGGACGGATCACGTGCTCGATGTGGTCGTCGTGGGCGATCCAGACGTATGCGCGCGTCAACGGCGAGCGCGGCGAGCTGCGCGTCATCAACCCGACGTCGCCGCAGCTGTGGCATCGCATGCGCATGAAGGTCGGCGGCGAAGCGCGGACCGAGCATTTTCCCCGCAAGCCCACCTACGAATACCAACTCGAGGCGTTCTGCGCGGCCGCGCTGGCGCGGCGCGCCCACGCTCACGCCGCCGGAGGACGCGATCGCGAACATGCGCGTGATCGACGCGATCTACACGGCGGCCGGGATGAAGCCTCGGGGCACGTAGGAACCCAGCACACTCGTCGCCCGGTGAAGCGACACGCGACACCCTTTGCGCTTCTCGCCGATGACACATACGTTGACGTTCCTTGTCGGACGCCCTGCACCACCGGACACGAATCTCTCGACCGGTGAAGTTCGCACGCCGATCGGTTGACCTCGTCGTCGCCGCCGCGGGAACGATCATCCTCGTACTGTCCGGGCTCGTCGCGCGCAATGGCCGCGTCGGCGGCACCGAACGCGCGACGTTCCGCGCGATCAACGATCTGTCCGACGCGTTCCAGCCACTGTTGTGGCCGTTCATGCAGCTCGGCAACCTGCTCGCCGGCCCGATCGTCGCCGTCGTCGCCGTGATAACCACTCGCTACCGGCTCGCGCTGGCGGCGGTCATCGTGACGATCGGCAAGCTCGGGGGCGAGCGGGCGGTGAAGGTCCTCGTGGATCGTCAACGGCCGGCGGCGGTGATCGACGACGTCATCAGGCGCGGCGACACACCGGCGTCCGGGCAGAGCTTCGTCTCGGGTCACCTCGTGCTGGTCGTCGGCTTGGCGATGGTCGTCTTGCCATACCTGCGGGGGTGGTGGAAGGCGGTGCCGTGGGTGCTCGCGGTGATCGTCGCGTTCGGGCGCGTGTACGTCGGCGCGCACAACCCGCTCGACGTCGTCGGCGGCGCGGGCCTCGGTGCGCTCATCGGCGGTGCCACGAACTACCTCGTCGGTGTGCCCGGAGCTGCGCCCGACGCAGCCCACGCGCGCTGAACCGTCGAACCGCGCTCGCTACACGGGCCGCTGTACGAGCACCCCGTCGCGCTCCAGTTGGTCGACGTCGGTGTCGCTCATGCCGAGCACCTCGCGCAGCACCTCGCGATTGTGCCGGCCCTGCGATGCCGGCCGGCCCGTCGTGCCGGCGTCGGCTTCCGAGAAGCGGAACGGCGAACGGGGCAGGCGCAGCGGCCCACCACGGTCGCCGACGTCGACCAGCGCGTCGCGATCGCGGGCCCAGGCGTCGATGCCGACATCCGTGAGCGGCTTCATCGCACCGACCGCCAAGCGTGCCTTCGCCAAGGCCGTCTCGAAGTCTTCGAAACGCGTGAAGGTCGCCGCGAACTCCTGCAATAGCGTGAGCATCGCGGCGCGATTGGCATGGCGTGCTTCGCGCGTGAAGAAGCGTTCGTCGTCGATCAGCTCCGGTCGCTGCATGGCAACGCACCACGCGGGGAAGCTCGATACGGGATCTCCAGGCACGTGCACCACCGTGCCGTCGGCGAGGCGCAGCACGGGCGCGTTGAAGCTGCCGAAGATGTGCAACAGGTCTGCGTTGCCGCCCGCGAGCTCCACCGCGGTCCACTCGGTGGCCTGCAGCATCACCTCGGCCATCGAGACGTCGATCTGCTGACCGGTACCGGTGCGTTCGCGCTGCACGAGGGCGGCAAGGATGCCGACGGTCGCCTGCAGGCCCGCGTAGAGATCGGCGTGCGACACGGCTTCGGCTCGGGGCTCGGCGTGCAGACGCCGCGCGGCTGAACTCCATCAATCCGAGCTCGGCGTGCATCACGGGTGCGTACGCGCGGCGATCCGCCATCGGACCGTGCTGGCCGTAGCCGGTGATCGAGCAGTACACGACGCGCGGGTTACGGGCGCGCACGGCGGCAAAGCCGAGGCCGAGTCGTTCGAGCACACCGGGCCGGAAGTTCTCGAGCACCACATCGACTGCTGCGGCGAGCCGGGCGACGAGCGCGCGCCCGGCATCGCGTTGCAGGTCGACGGAGATGCATCGCTTCCCGCAGTTCTGCTGCGCGAAGTACACCGGGAGTCCTCCGACGCGCGGCTGCGCAGTGCGGGTGAGGTCGCCCTCGGGCGGTTCGACCTTGATTACCGTGGCGCCGAGATCGACCAGCGCCTTGCCGCACGACGGGCCCGACAGCACCCGCGAGAGATCCAACACGCGTACACCGTCGAGCGGTCGCGGCCGGGTCACGTCATGGGTGCGTCACGCGTGGCGGGTTCGAGCGTGGGCGGGTGATCTCGAAGAAGCCCGGTTCCCGCGCGACCACTTGAATGGCGTCCCACAGCCGGAGCGCGCCGTCGCCGGCCGGCGCCGGCGCCATCACCGGTCCCTTGAACCCGTACGGCGGATCCTCGCGCACGACGATCGTTGGAGTTTGCGTCTTCGGTCCGCCGAAGGCGTAGGCGACGTCCATCGACTCGACGATCGGCGCGTCCCACTTGCCGTCGTCGGCCGCGTCGAGCAGGTCGGCATCGAAGCCGCACGCCGACACGCACTGTGCGAGCAGTTCGTCGTCGGCGGGTCGTGCGCGCACGAAGAACCGCGGGCCCCATTCGGTGAACAGCCGGTCGACGGCGGGCTCCCCGTTCCGGCTGCGTGCCGCTTCGAAGATGCGCAACATCCGATGCGACACGGCATGGGCCGCGATGACGACGTCGCGACGGTCGGGCGACACCGTGGGCGCGACGTCGTAGTCGTCGCGAATCTCCATGCAGTACGACCGCCAGGTGATGTCGAGCTCACGTTGCGGCGCGACTTCGCGAACCCATTGACAGGTGATCCATGCCCACGGGCAGCTGGGATCGACGTACATCTCGACGCTGGTCACGGTTTGCGTCCTTCCGCCGTCAGGAGCCGTACTCTCGCACGCCGGCCGGCAGGTGGCTACGGAAGCGCTCGAGTACCTCGCCGGGTTCGGCGTGCCGGCCTTCGACGCGCTTGGAGTAGAGCGGGTCACCGTCGACGGTGACGTCGAAGACGCCCTGGTCGCCGGTCACGAGACGCAGTTCCTCGATGACGTGCTGATAGTGGAACAAGATGTCCTGGGCCGCGCTCACGGCGCGCTGTGAATAGTTTCAGGGCACGCAGTACGTGATGGCGATGCGATAGCGCTGCATACAACGCAGCCTAGCGACGCGTCCGTGCGGCTTCGATGCGCACGGCCTGCTGGTCACGTTGCATCCCCGGCGTTGCGCGCGCGCATTTCCCTCGTCCGCCGGGGCGGACGGCGTTGCCTCGCCCGGCTGCACAGTCCAGACTCCGTGGGGTGACACGACTCGCCGCGGTCGGAACCTACGCGAGGAGGTCGTTGGGCTGATGCGAGCTGCCCGAGCGACAAGGGTGCGGCGCGGCGCGCTACTCGTCGTGATCGCGAGCATCGGCGTGAGCATGTTGTCGGCGTGCGTGGCGTTTCACACGCCGCGTGCCGCGCTCGCGCGCGCGAAGAGCGACCGCACGCGACTCGCGCGCTGATCGGTGCAGACGGGCGGTGGCTCGTCGACAAGGAAGAACGCGTCGTCGGGATGCGTGGCGTGAACTTCGTGAAGAAGTTCCCACCGGTGACGCCCGCGGCCGCGGGTTTCGACGATGACGATGCCGCGTTCCTGGCGGCCGAGGGCTTCAACGTCGTGCGGCTCGGCGTGGTGTTCGGCGCGGTGATGCCGCAGCCCGGTCGGATCGACGCCGCCTACGTCGACGGCATCGCACGCACGACGCGCGTGCTCGCACGCCATGGGCTGTACGTGCTGCTCGACTTCCATCAGGACGGCTACGGGCCGGCCGTCCATGGCAACGGTTTTCCGGAGTGGGCGACGCTGACCGACGGCCTCCCGAACCCGGTCGCGCAGTTCCCGCTCTACTACGTGCAGAACCCGGCACTCCAACGCGCGTTCGACAACTTCTGGGACAACGCGCCCGGGCCGGACGGCGTCCCGCTGCAGGACCACTACGGCGAGGCGGTCAAGGCAATCGCCGAGCAAGTCGCGGGCGAGCGGTACGTACTGGGCTACGACCTCATGAACGAGCCCTGGCCCGGCACCGACTGGAACAGCTGTGTCACCGGCTGTCCCGACATCGAACGTGCACGGCTCCTGCCGTTCGCACACCGCATGACCGCCGCGATCCGCAGCGTCGACCACGACCATCTGATCTTCAGTGAACCGTTCGTGCTGTTCAACTTCGGGCAGACCGACACCGTGGTACCCGCCGGCACGCACGGCGACGCGCTGTCATTCCACGTCTATGCGAACACACCGGCCGACGAACCCGCGGTGGTGCTGCGGGCGCTCAAAGCGGCTTACGACCGCAACGTCCCGCCCCTCGCGACCGAGTTCGGCGCGAGCCCCGATCCCGCGACGATCGAACGCATCAGCGGCACGATCGAACACGGCCTCGTGCCGTGGATGTTCTGGTCGTACGACGAGAACATGGTCCCCGACCTGACGATGGCACCGGGCGGCGCCAACATCCACACCGGCGTGCTGCGCGCGCTCACCCGCCCGTACGCCGCGGCGACGAACGGCACGCCAAAAGCGTGGAACTACGACACCGCCGCGGGCGTCGTGCAGTTCACGTATGCGACGCGTGGTCCCGACGGACGCCGGGCGTCCCTCCTCGCCGACACTGTCCTCGAAGTCCCCGTGCGCGCCTTCCCGAAGGGGTATCGCGTGCGTGTCACCGGCGCGCACGTCGTGTCGCACGCGAACGCTTCACGATTGCTGCTCCGCAACCGTCTCGGGGCGAACAGCGTGACCGTACGTATCGAGCGACGCGAGCCGTAACCCGCCCTGCAACTGTCGGACGGCCGCATTTGCGTGCTCGCCACGCGCGCGTACAGCTTCGGGCATCACCGACGACCTTGCCGGTGCATCCTCATTCGACGGGAGGCCGCCGCGCGCGGAAGGCTTGCGAGCGCAGGCGAGGAGCGAGGTGGAGCGATGGAGGCCGTGCGCTTTCTCACCGACGAGGAGCGGATCCGACTCCTCGCGCGCGCCGAGTCGCGCTCGTACGAACCGAACGAGCGGATCCTCGCCGAAGGCGACGACAACGAAGACATCTACATCCTCATCGGTGGCTCCGCGCGCGTCGAGAAGCAGACGCCTCGCGGCGACGCGACCGTCGGCTACATCACGGCCGGGGAGGCGTTCGGTGAGATGTCGCTGCTCGACGGATCACCAACACACTTGAGCGTCGTCGCCGACAAGGCCTCCGAGGTGTTCGTGCTGCCACTCGTGAGCGTCGCCGACTTGCTGGAAGAGGACCCGACGCTCGCCAGCCACCTCTATCACTCGCTCGCCGTGATGCTCGCCCGCCGCTTGCGCGATCGCACGAGCGAGATCGTCGCGTCCGAGCAGATCTGACCGGCCGACCCGTGCGGAGGATACGGCGTGGACATTCCGATGATGGCCGAGAGCGTCACGATCACCGGCCACGGGGGTGACCAGATCGAGGCGTATCACGCGCGGCCGACGTCGAGGGGATCGTCCCCCGGGGTCGTGGTGATCCACCACATGCCGGGCTACGACCGCTCGACGAAGGAGATCGTGCGCACGTTCGCGGCGTACGGCTACGCGGCGCTGTGCCCGAACCTTCACTACCGCTACGCGCCGGGCGCGACGGCCGGCGACGCAGCCGCGGCCGCGATCGACGCGGGCGGTGTCCCTGACGAGCAATGCGTCGGCGATGTACGCGGCACGGTCGACTTCCTGCGCGCGCTGCCGTCTGCGAACGGCAGGGTCGGTGTCATCGGATACTGCTCCGGAGGACGGCAGGCCTACCTTGTCGCGTGCAGCCTCGACATCGATGCGGCGGTCGACTGCTACGGCGGGCGCGTCGTTGCCGCACCCGACGATCTCACACCCGCGCGTCCGATCGCGCCTATCGATCGGACGCCCGACCTCAGGTGTCCGCTACTCGGGCTGTTCGGAGCGCAAGACGCGAACCCCTCGCCCGAACAGACCGCGGAGATCGAAGCGGCCTTGCGCGTGCACGGCAAGACATATGAATTCCATACGTTCGACGACGCCGGGCACGCGTTCTTCTCGGTCGACCGGCCGAACTATCGCGTCGACGCGGCCAAGCAAGGCTGGAGGCTCATCTGGGACTTCTTCGGCCGCACGCTCGCGGCGTAGGAGCGACGCTGCCGGACGTCGCGAGCGTCCTCCGGGACGGTTGCGCGAACGAAGGTTCTTGGTGCCATACGCGCCCGCCGTACGCGCTATGTCGTTCGGCCCGAACCGTTGCACGCGCCGCAACGAATCATTCGGTGCCGCGCGCCTCGGCACATCACGCATCGCATCGCGGCGCGAAGGAACGGCCCGTCCGCGAGAAGCTGCCCGGTGCCCGAGCAGTGGGCACAGGGCTGCGCGATGCCCCCGGCGCCTTGGCACACGGGGCACCTGCGGATCTCGTTCACCGGCTCGGGCTCGGGGCCGCCTCGCTGTGCGTCGTACCAACGCCTTCGGTCGGGATGCGAGAGCACCCGGTACGCCTCGATGACGAGCTGCAACTCGGCTGGTTGGCCCCCGGGTTCCCGCGCGGTGTCAGGGTGCAGCAGCCGCGCGCGCCGCCGGTATGCAGCATCGATCTCGGGCGGCGATGCGTGGGCGGTGACGCCGAGGCGTGCGTACAGGTCGACGTCCGATGCGTAGCGATCATGATCGGGTGGCATGCCTCTCCCTCTCAGATGCGACGCGAACTGGTGCTCTGCGTCTTCCGGACGCAGAGCACCATCAGTCTTACGGTCGCGGCTAGCTGGTGCCGGCGGCGATCGCCTCCTTGTGCGTTTCGCCGGCGACTTCGATCTTGCGCGGCCTGGCGCTCGCTGCGACAGGGATCGTGAGCGTCAACACGCCGTTCTCGTACGTTGCGTGGATGCGATCGGCGTCGAGGCCGTCGCCGAGGAACAGCTGGCGCGTGAACGTGCCCTGACGCCGCTCGCTCGACACGACTTGATCGCCCTCGACGGGCTGCCAGTGGCGTTCGGCAGAGACGGTGAGCGCGTTGCGCTCGACGGTCAGATCAATGCTGTTGGCGTCGACGCCGGGTAGGTCCAGATGGACCACGAAGTTGTCGCCATGGCGATAGGCGTCCATCGGGATGCTCGCCTGATGGGCCTGACTCCAAGCCTGTTCGAAGACACGGTCGAAATCGCGAAGTGGATCGAATCGCATCAGCATCGAATGACCTCCGGGAGACGAGAGCGCCGCCGCGGCGCTCCACTTGATTGCGCTTTACTCAACATAATATCGATACATTATGTTGACAGTCAAGTGGTTCGCGCGCATCATCTCGCGATGACCGTCCGCGAGCGTGCCGGACGTGTGGACACCTGGCGCGAGGTCGTTCCCCGCTGGCTGGCGTCGTACACCTCCGCGAACACGCGCGTCGCGTACGAGGCGGATCTCCGGCACTTCCTCGAGTGGTGCCGGGCGCTGCGCGTCGATCCAATGGCACTCGACGACCACGCGCTGCCACGCGCTATCGGGCTGCATGTGAAGCGGGCGGGGCCGGGCGCGCCACCGTAGCGAGGCGCTTGTCGGCGATCGCATCGTTCTGCGCGTTCACCCGGGCCTCCGGCGCATCGCTCACCGCACCGCGTGTCGAGCGCCCCGCCACACCGTCGCGCAGCACCGCGGAATTCATCGCAGACGTCCAGGCCGTTGAATTGCTGGCCGTTGCCGATCGAATCAATCCGCGGTCGGCGGCACTCATCCGCCTGTTGATGCTCGACGGATTGAAAGTCGGTGAGTTGGTACGCGCCGACGCCGACGACATCGCCGGCCGACCGCCGAGGATGACGCTCACGCTGCGAGAGCCGCCCGCGGTGATCGAGCTACACATCGACACGGCAGCCGCGGTTCGCGCCTACCTCGGCCGCCGCCGGCGCGGACCACTGCTTCTCAGCGAGCGACGCGCGCGTGAGTCCGATCGCCTCACGCGCTTCGGCATCGACTACATCATCAAGCAAGCGGCCGCGGCCGCCGGCCTGAGCGAAGGATTGTCCGGGAATACCCTGCGTCGTCACTACGTGATCACCGCCCACCAGCGTGGCGACGCGATCGCCGACATCCAGCGTCACACCGGTCACGCCGACAAGCGGACAACGCGGCGGTATCTGTCGCCTACCTCTGTGTCGCAGACAGGTCGCCCGTCCCGATCCTGACTCGGCAACGAGAGCCGCGACGGCTGCCCGCGTCCTGTCGCGCGTGAGCGCGTGCGGCGATCGACCGAGGCACGGGCCGTCGAACGACAACTGATGCGCATCGCCGACAGGGTTCGCACGTCGACGACCAGCGGCGCGCCGGCCCAGGTCGCGGCCCGTTGGACCGAAGCGGCGCGGACGGCCGATAGCGTTGACTCTCCATGCCCACACGATCGCCTCGCTGAGGATGCGCGCCCATCCCCGGCCGG
Source organism: uncultured Actinomycetes bacterium (assembly GCA_963836365.1). Lineage (GTDB taxonomy): Bacteria > Actinomycetota > Acidimicrobiia > IMCC26256 > PALSA-610 > DASQHW01. The sequence continues at coordinate 219,583 of CAWIJC010000009.1, read as the reverse complement.
ACCACCGCGAGCTGTACCGCTGGCAGCTCGACGCGCTCGCGAGCTGGTTGCGCTGCGGGCGCCGCGGGGTGATCGAAGCCGTCACCGGCTCGGGCAAGACCGACATCGCGATCGCGGCGGCCGCCGACGCCCTGCGTCGCGGGCGCTTCGTGCTCGTGCTCGTGCCCTCACGCGTCCTCATGGAACAGTGGCACCGGCGTCTGACGATCGCGCTGCCCGACGCGCGCATCGGGCGCCTCGGCGACAGCGGGAAGGACGTGCCGGCCACCTGCGATGTCCTCGTTGCCACGCGCCACTCGGCGGCCGCGTACAAACCGGCCCCACCCGACGAGCGCGGGGGCCTGCTGATCGCCGACGAGTGTCACGGCCTCGGCGGTGGCGTACTGCGGCGCGCGCTGCTTAGCCAATACGAGGAACGACTCGGCCTCACCGCCACGCTCGAGCGCGCCGACGACGCGGTCGCCGAGCTGCTGCTCCCCTACTTCGGCGGTATCTGCCATCGTTACGGCTTCGAGGACGCAATCGCCGACGGCGTGTGCGCGCGCCCTCGCGTCGCGTTCGTCGGAGTGGCGCTCTCCGCGGAAGAGCGGGCCGAGTACACCGCAACCGAACAACGGCTCGTGCACGCGCGCAATCGCCTCCGCGGCGTACCGGGGATGCCGCTCGACTCGTTCGCCGACTTTCTCGCTGCGGTCGCGCATCTGGCCGAGCGGGACGCGGGCGACGACGGGCGTGCTGCTCGCGAGTACCTCGACGCTTTTTCGAAACGCCGCGAGATCGTTGCGCAGACGAGCGGGAAGTACGAGCTGCTCGGCACCCTCGCTCCCGCGATCCGAGACGCCGACGGCGCGCTCGTGTTCACTGAGACCGTGCGCGCCGCGAACCACGCGATCAACCGCCTCGATCCGCTGGTGTCGATCGACCTGATCACCGGGTCGACGGCGCGCCGTCAACGCCGCGAGATCCTCGACGATCTTCGTGTGAGCCGCCTCGACGCGGTGGCAGCGCCCCGCGTGCTCGACGAAGGAATCGACGTGCCCGACGCGAATCTGGGCATCGTGATGAGCGCGAGCCGCACACGCCGTCAGATGATCCAGCGAATGGGGCGCATCCTACGCCGCAAGCGCCCGGGAATCGCAGCCCGTTTCCTGATCATGTTCGCGTCCGACACGTTGGAAGATCCCGCAAACCGCTTCGAGCGCGACGGGTTCCTCGACGAGATCGAACGAATCTCCGAATCGACACGAGTCTTCGACATCGCCGACCACGACCTCGTTGACGCGTTTCTCGCCGCGCCCGGCCCCGCGGTGGTACCCGAACCCGAGCATCTCGAACGCTACGAACGCGCCGCGGCGACCATCGGCGCGGTGGCCGGCGTCGCCTACGACGAGCCGACGGCCGACGCCCTTGCCGACGAGCTCGGAGTCGAATCGGCCTACGCGTACTTGTGTTTCGCGTGACACGATCAATCAGACGTGCACCGAGACGTCGCGATACGTCGGCTCGCGGGCCGGCTTCCGCGGCCCGCAGACATGCCCGCCTATCTCGAGCTCGAGCCGAGCAATCTTCCGCGCGTCGCCAAGCCCAGAGCCGAGCCCAAAAAGTTGTCGACGGGACGCGCGCCGCTTGAGATCGCGCGCATCGGCGCCGCGTGGCAGATCAGCTGTACGGGCTGCGGCGAGGCATCGCCACTCGTGGAGTTTCGCTGGCAAGTGCTCGAGCAGACCGTCGCCTGCAGCTGCGACTGACCTCGCCGCGAGCGCGCAATCCGGGCGCTCGCGTACTCGAGCGCACCAACAGCGGACACCGCGCGTTAGCGTGCCGCATGGACTTTGACGAGCCGTACCGCTACGGCGCCGCGCCTGACGCAGTCTGGGAGATGCTCACCGATGCCGAATATCTCCGCGCGAAGCTCGAAGGAACCGGCGCGCTGGAGTACGACGTCGTCGAGTGCGCGCCGACACCCGATGGCGGGTTCCGTATCGTGACGAGGCGCACCGTCGAGGCCGACATTCCGGGATTCGCGAAGAAGGTCTTCAAGCCGGTCAATGCGCTCACGCAAATCGAGGACTGGCGGCCCGCGTCGGGAGAGCATCGCTCTGGTACGTGGCGCATCGAGACGAAGGGCGTTCCCGTTTCCACCGGAGGTACGACACGGCTCGAGGCGACCGGCGGGTTCGCGGTGCATCACATCGCGGGCAGGATCAAAGTTTCGGTGCCGCTCATCGGCGGCCGCCTCGAACGGTTCGTCTTCGACCAGGCGAAGAAGACCCTCGACGCCGAACACGCCTTCGGCCAGGAGTGGCTGCACCGCTAGGAACGGCACGGCGCCGACGGCTTCGGGGCAAGGTCGGTAGCGTTCGGGTCATGCTCCCCGCTGACATCAAGCTCGTGTCGGTCGACGATCACGTCATCGAGCCGTCGCATGTGTTCGCCGACCACATCGCGCCGCGCTACCGCAACGAGCGCCGCGGATCGTCGAGCCCGAGCCCGGCGTGCAGGGTTGGGAATGGGAGGGCCGCTTCTACCCGCTGCAGTTCCAGGGCAACGTCCACACGCGACGCTTCCGCGGTGGCGAAGCCGGCCACGGCGACGATCTGTTCGCGCGCCGCTACGACGACATGATCCCCGCCGCCTTCGACGTCCACGAACGCGTGAAGGCGATGGACGAGGACGGCGTATGGGCCGCGCTGCTGTTTCCCACGTTCCCGCGTTTCGGCGGCAATCGCTTCCTGGAGGCGAACGACAAGGATCTTGCGCTCGCCTGTCTGCAAGCGTGGAACGACTGGATGCTCGACGAGTGGTGGCCGACGTATCCGGATCGCTTCATTCCGCAGACGCTGATTCCCTTGTGGGACACGCAACTCGCGACCCGCGAGATCGAGCGGTGCGCGAGCAAAGGCGCGAAGGGCATCATCTTCGTGGAGAACCCGTACCCGATCGGCCTGCCATCGTTCCCGACCGGCCACTGGGATCCCGTGTTCGCGGCTGCCGCTGATACGGGCCTGCCGCTGTCGATGCACATCGGCACGTCCTCGGGGTTGCTCTCGCCTTCGCCCGACGCGACGCCCTCGGTCGGCATCGCGTTGTGCGGCGTCAACTCGATGAGCGCGCTCGGCGACCTCATCTTCTCGGGCGCGCTCGAAGCACACCCGAACTGCAAGGTCGCGCTCTCCGAGGGTGGTGCCGGCTGGGTGCCATACGTGCTCGAGCGACTCGACTACACGTGGCAGCGCAGTCGCTACGAGGGTGTGCACTGCAGCCGCTTGCCGTCCGAGGTATTCGCGGAGCACTTCTGGGTCTGCATGGTCGCCGACCGCTACGCGATCATCAACCGCCACCTCATCGGGCTCGACAAGTTGATGTGGGAGTGCGACTTCCCGCACAACGACTCGAACTATCCCGAGAGCCGCAAGGTGCTCGCCGACGCGGTGTACGACGTACCCGACGAGGAAACGCGCCAGATCGGCGAACTGAACGCGGTCGCATCTACAACTTCTTCTAGCGCGTCGCGTCACCCCCGGCGTGCTGCGCCAGAAGAACGCTCAGGTGCCGATCGGCGCGGCCGGCCGGAACATTCGTGCCCGTTCCGGCGGCGTGGCCTGCGCGGCAAACACCGGCAGCTTGTCGAGTGCGGGAAACAGTGCAGCGACGAAGCGACCCTGTAGCTCTCGAACTCCGGCACGGTCGGTCTCGCCCGATCCACTCATGAGGTTGAGGCGCGAGCGATCGAGCCACTCCTGCAGATCGGGTGCGTCCTGCCATCGCATCTCCGTTGCGATGCCGGCCAAGACGGCGCGGCAGGTAGTCGAACGGCGTGTGCGGCCAAGCCGTCGGAAGGCACAGCCGGTTCTTCTCGTCCGTCGTCCTTTCCGTCGTCTCGACAAGGCCCAGTAACGCGCCCGACAACGTCACACCCACACGCGTCACGAGCTGCAGCGTGATCGTGTCGTCGGCGAAGATCGCGCGCGGCGGATTGTCGCTCAGCCCCGGCGCCGCGCAGTGCACATGGACGTGACCAGGAGTCGTCGCGAACGCGCCGTGCTCGAGGACGACGTGATCCGGCTCGATGCGCTCCACGTGCCCGAGCCGGACGACGTTGGGAATCCGACGAAGTTGCTCGAGCTCGCTGACGCTCAGCGTCGCGCCCTTCATCATCGTCGGCACGACGGTTCGGTCGGTGCGCAGCATGACGTCTTGGCGCTCAAGGCGTTCGTAGACCTCGGGAACTGCCTCCGACGCGACGATTGCCTCGAGCTGCAAGACAACGCCCGCAAAGGTCCGCGCCTCGCCCGGCTGGAAGAATGCTCGGTTGAGGAACCATGCGTCGCGCGGACGGATCCAGGTGATCGCATCGGGATCGGTACGTTGATCGAGCAACCAGCAGATCGCGTCCAACGCCGTCTTTCCGCCGCCGACGATCACATATCCGTCGGCCGGCGCCCGGAGCTTGGTCAGCTCTCCGACCGGGATGCATCGAACGCCGTCGGCCACCTCGAATGGCACGGGATCGGTCGCAGGCACCCGCGACGCCATGTAGGTCGCGTCGACAACACGCCTGCGAACCGTCACCTCCGTGACTTCATGGGTGACTCGCGAACGGAAGCGCCGCTCCCCCAGGTAGTCGCACATCGGAAAGAAGCGGACCCGCCCGGACGCGATCAATCGATGACGCATCACATCGTCGAAGTAGCCCGAGATCTCCGCGCCGCTCGCTCGCTCATGAAAGCCGACGTCGGTACCCTCGGACTCGATCCGGTCCTGTCCGAGCGCCGTCGAGTTGACACCGTAGAACCGCGACGGTTGATGGAGCTGCACGAACGGGTACGAGTCGAGCCAATGCCCACCGGGCCGATGACGTCGGTCCACCATCACGACATCGGCATCGCCGTGCTCGATCAACGAGTCGACGAAGGCCATCCCGACCGCGCCCGCGCCGGCGACCAGGTAGTCGGTCTCGAGCTTCGTGCGCTGCGTCATGGCGCGCAACGTAATCAGGTTGTGCACACGCGTCTGCCGCATTCCCGGCACAACGACAACGCTTGCGGACTCGTTTGCCTCGAAGCGAGGTCGGACGATGCGAACTGCGGCAAGGTCGGCGCGCCGCAGATCGGCGCTGTCGACCCGTCTACCGCGGCTTGTTCGAGCCCGGCGTGTCCGGCTGGCTCGAGCATGCCTGCATCGGCTGCTCCATGGTGGCCGACCAGGCCTGCCGGCCGTCGACCGCGGGCTCGGTGAGCGCCGGCGTCCGTGCTTCAGCCTCGGGCCAGCTCGGCGAGCCGATCGAACGTGATCGGGTGGACGAGCGGATCGGCGTGGCGATGCGCCAGCTGCCACTCGGAGCCGTCGCGGCGAAACACAAGAGTCACGCGCAGCGACCAGTCCTGCGCCGGGTAGGTGCCGACGGCGCCGTGCTGGCGTTCGACGACAACCAGCGTGGCGAGGTTGCCGGACGCGTACGTGTGCAAGACCTCGAGAGTGGCGTCGCCACCTTTGAAGAAGCCTTCCATCTCGGCGATGCGCGCGTCGGAGCTCTCGGGTAGGCGCGTCTGGCTTCCCCCGGTCGGCGGCATGAGCGTGTAGTCATCGGCGTGATTGATCAGTGCGAAATAGCGCCGCACGTCGCCACTGATGAACGCCGAGGTGGCCTCGGTAACAAGCTCGATGAGCTCGCCGAGCTCGGCGTCGCTCACGCGATCGTCATCCACGATCGTGCTCCTTTGTTGCTCCGCCGCGTGCTCGCAGCGCGATATCGGCCGGACCCAACACGACGTTCCCGCGGCTTCGGCGCCGGTCCTCTCCCGCCATACACATTCCAACCTGTCGGAACCTGGGCCGGTTACGAGCACATCGAACGCGGTATGGCGGACGCAGCGCAGCCTCCCTGCGCGTTGCACGCAGGCGAATCCCGGCAACGCCTCCCTCCAACGGGGAGGCGTTGCCGCGTCGATCACACCTCCGCCTGCCGCACATAGCGCCTGGGGGTGATGACAACGTGAGGGAAGCGGCGTAGACCGAAGCCTCGGAGCGGGGCAGCAGCCACCCCTTGGGGGCCCCACCGACCAGCCCGCGCGACGCCTGCCGAGTGATGCCAGTCCTCCGGGAGGCGTTGCCCGGGCTGCCCAACCCCGGAGCTCGGCACAGCCCCGCGAACCGCCCTGCGATAGCTGCCTCCGCCGGCGGTGCGGGGCGTCCGCTCATGTGAGGTCGCAGCGGTCGAGGTTCATGACCTTGTCTCATGCGGCCACGAAGTCTCGTACGAAGTTCTCTTGGGCGTCGTCACTTGCGTAGACCTCCGAGATGGCTCGGAGCTGGGAGTTCGATCCGAATACGAGGTCGACGGCAGTGGCGGTCCCCATGAGCTCGCCCGTCGCGCGATCTCGACCCTTGTCGGCAGTGATGTCGCTGTCGCCGATGAGCTCGTGATCGACGACGGGGACAGGGTCCCGTTGTCCCACTTCGTCGGCTCGTAGCTCCACGCGCCCTCGAGCCCGCTGGCGAGTGTGCCGGCGCCGTTCTCGCCGCCGAACGTGTTCCTCGAGCCCAAGCCTTGGGCTTCGAGAGGACAACCCTCGGGTTCCGGCGCGACGGACTCGGGACTGACGGCGCCATGACACTCTCCGAACGTGTGGCCGCCGACGATGAGCGCCACCGTTTCCTCGTCGTTCATCGCCAGCGAGCGAACGTCTCTCGAATGTCCTCGGCGGCGGCCACCGTACTCGGGTCGCCGTTCGGCCCCTCCGGGTTCACGTAGATCAGGCCCATCTGCACCGCCCCGAACGGACCGGCGAGCTCTCGCGCGCCCGAGTAGCGCTCGTCTCGGAGCCAGGTGTTCTCCAGGCCCCAGAAGACCTCTTCCGGCTCCCAGATATCCGGCCGTCCGAAACCGAAGCCGAACGTCTCGAACTCCATGGACTCGCGCGTCGCGCCGACTCGAATCGCGTGGTCGAGCGTGTGGGAGCCGAACGCACCGAGCACGAAAGCTGCGACGCCCGGCCGTCTTCGAGCCCCCGACGCCCAGTGCGCCGCGCCTTCACGAGGGGTGCGTGCTTCATCGTGCGCGCGGCGGCGTCACGACGAGCTGCGTATGGAAACACTGGATGTTCCATCCCAACACGCCGAAGACCTTCGGAAGCGTCTCCGGGCGATCCACCAAGTCGAGAAAGATGGGATCGCGACCGATGAGGTCGTGCAGGTTCAGCACCTGGTGCGCCACCACATCTTGGCGGCTGCGAAAGGCGTCGTCGTGGCGTTCCGCGGCTGCGACGAGAAGCGTCGTTGTTTGGTCATCCAGGGCCGCGTGCAACAACAAGAAGCTGTCCTCGTCGAAGCGCGGGCTCTCGTCGTCGGTGAGCCGATGCGCTGTCCACTCGTGTACCAGAGCCACCTCGTCCGTCGCACCGAGAACGACGCCGCAATAGCATCGTTCAGTGGCGATCACGGGCGTTGCCAATCTCGCGGTCAAGGTACGGGACCTCGAGGCGGCGGTCGACTTCTATCGCACGGCGGGCGCGCGGGTAACCGACCCCGAAGCCTGGCGGGCCGGACGCCGGGCCGACGTGAGTCTGGGACCGCTGCAGATCACCCTGTTCACGCGTGCGATCTACGAGGACGCCGTCGAAGTACCCGACGAAGGATTCCTGCACGTCGCGATGTTCAGCGACAACCTCGACGAGGAAGTCGAAGGTCACCGCGTCGTGTGGGGACCGGACGTCGTGAGCGGACCGACGTTCGGCACGCGCCGCATCGTGTTCGTCGACGCCCCGGGAAGAATGCGACTCGAGTTCATGGAGCAGTTGGAGGAGCCGTCGTGAAGGTCACTCGAGTAGCGCCGTCACGTGAGCTCGCGCTGGGCACGACGTGCCGCGGGCGTCAACGGCGATTCGTTCGCGCGGTGAAGCAGAGCTTCGTCTCGACGCGGCCGCCCGGGTCGACCCGTATTCGGCCCGCGGGCAACCAAGGCACCACCAAAGAACGCGAGCACGATCAGCGTGACGAGCACGACGACCGCGACCGGCTGGCGCGCCGCGGTGTCGGCCGCGAGCACGACCAGAGCGGCCGCGCACGCGACGACCCCGCTGCCCGCGGCCACACGCTTCCCGACGTGACCCGGTGCGATTCGGAAGGCGCCTGCGTTCACTGTGCCGAAAACCGACGAGGAACACGGCACTCGCGATCGAGGAGATCTCGCTGAGGTCGAGGGCTTTCGCCAGAAGCAGCGCGCCTCCCGCGGTGAGAAGCGGGCCGACGGGCTGAGTCCACACGCGCTGCTCCAAGGCGGCGGCAGTTCGCCCTCGAACGCGATCGAGTAACTGAGACGCGCCGTTCCGTACAGCGTCGCACTGATCGCCGAGAGCGTCGCGAGGATCGCAGCAACGCCGACAAGCGCGAACCCGAACTCTCCGAGGCTCGGGCGAGCGGGTTCCGTGAGGGCGAAGTCCGCCGACTCGACAATCGTGTCCGCGCTGAGTGAGCCGACGGTGATCACGGCGACCGCCACGTGCTCGCCGAGAGCCGGTCGCCTTGCGCGCTCGCGGCTCCAGCCGTGACGACCAGCACGAGTATCGCCATCTTCAGCCCGACGATCGCCGTTTCCGTTCTGGCGTCGAGGCCGGCGCGGGCGAGATTGAGGATCGTGGGAACAACGATCGCGGCGCCGACGAGCAGATGATGTACCCACGCACTGGAGCCGTGATCGCCGATGACGAGCGCGCTCGCGTAATCGGCGAACGCCACCGCATAGAGCGCGAGTGTCACGAGGTATCCGAACCACAAGAGGTTGTTGAGCGCACCTGTCGCGACGCGCCTGCCGAAGACCCGATCGACGAACACGACGCTGCCGCCCCGCGACGGATAGACGACACTGAGCGACGCGTGCGCCGCCCACCAGCAGCGCTACCGGAGCGGCCCCGTGCGCCCGCTCTGGGACCACACCCAACACCGCGAAGATCCCGCCGCCAACCATTCCGCCGATTCCGATCGCCACGGCCCCCAGCAAGCCGACCGAGCCAGAAGTCGCGTCCGTCCCGGCTGGGGATTCGGGTTGTCGCCGGAAAAGGTGGGTCATGTCTCAGCCCCGGCTACCGAGGCGCGACCGGCGAGCGCTCTGCCGCGGCCCGTCGAATAATCGTGTCGCCCAGAAGTGAATCCCTCGCGCGTGGCGAGATCGTCCTTGGTTGGGCAGTACGCCGCGCTCATCATTGTGGCGCGACGTCGACGAGTGCCGCGTCGTTCCGGCCATACGATCCAGCTCGGAGCGCGTCGATCGGGTCGAACAGCTGGGAGACGTCGAGGTCGTCCGGGTCCCGGCTCTCGGCGTCGATCGTGCGACTGGGCGCTGGGTTACCGTTCGGGGATGCCGCCCGGGCTGCCTCGGGGAACGGTGACGTTCCTGTTCACCGACATCGAGGACTCCACGCGTCTGTGGGACGAAGCCCCGGCCGACATGGCCGATGCGCTGCGCGCTCACGACGCAATCGTGCGCACAACCATCGAAGGCTATGGCGGTTACGTGTTCGGTACCGGTGGCGACGGCTTCTGCGCCGCGTTCTCGACGGCCGCCGACGCCGCGGCCGCGGCGATCGAATCGCAAGAGCAGCTGCGCGATGACGCCGCGGTGAGCTTCGTGGTGCGCATGGGACTGCACACCGGTGAGGCGATCGAACACGACCGGAACTATTTCGGCAGCGAGGTCAACCGCGCGGCCCGGCTGATGGCCCTCGCGCACGGGGGCCAGGTGCTCGTATCGGACGCGACCGAGGCATTGCTGCGCGACCGCGTGGCACTACGGCCGCTGGGTGAGCACCGACTGCGCGGTCTGCGCGGACGTATCTCGGTGTACCAGGTCGTTCGCGACGGACTCCCTTCGGAGTTCCCCGTGCTCCGCAGCGTCGACTACTTCACCGGCAACTTGCCGCAGCAGCTGAGCTCGCTGGTGGGCCGCGAGAACATCGTTGCCGAGGTCGCCGAGCTCGTGCGGTCGAACCGGCTCGCCACCCTGACCGGCGTCGGCGGGGTCGGCAAGACGCGCCTCGCGCTCGAAGCGGGGGCCGAGGTGGCCGGCGAATTCCCCGACGGCGTATGGCTGATCGAGCTCGCGTCGGTCGGCGACGCGGACTCCGTCCCCTCGGCCATCGCCAGCGTGCTCGGAATCACGCCGCAGGGCGACGCCGCGCTCATCGACACGGTTGCCGACGCGCTCGGAGGCCGGCGGCTGCTCCTGCTTCTCGACAACTGCGAGCACGTCCTCGCCGCGGTGCGTCCGACCGTCGACGCGATCCTCGGTCGGTCCGGGGCCGCGAAGATCCTCGCGACATCGCGCGAAGCCCTCGCACGCGACGGCGAGACGGTGCGCACCGTGCCGCCGCTCGCGTCGACCGGGGGCGTGACCTCCGACGCAGTCACGCTGTTCGTCGACCGCGCGCGAGCCGTCCGGCCCGACTTCGGGCTGCGCGAGCCGGAGACCGCGACCGCCGTGACGGAGATCTGCGAGACCCTGGACGGGCTCCCGCTCGGTATCGAGCTCGCGGCGGCGCGAATGGCAGCGCTGAGCGCAGTCGAGGTTCGTGATCGACTCGCCGATCGATTCCGGCTGTTGAAAGGAGCACGACCCGGGCCCGAACGACAGCTCACGCTCCAACACGCGGTGGAGTGGTCGTACGACCTCCTGAGCGACGACGAGCGAGAACTGCTGCGTCTGACCTCGGTCTTCGCGGGCGGGTTCGACCTCACGAGCATCAGCGCCGTCGTCGACTGCACCGACGAGGTCGACGTGCTCCGGCATCTCGACTCGTTGGTCCGCAAGTCGCTCGTCGTCGCCGACCACGCCACCACCCGCACCCGCTACCACCTGTTCGAGACCATCCGCCAGTTTGCCGAGGACCGGCTGGCGGAGACCGGGGCGCGCGAGCTGTCTCGTGACCGGCACGCCGAGTACTTCGCCCGCGAGGCCGCCGCGCGATGGGAGCACTGGAACGGGCCCGGGTGGCGCGACGCCGTCGACTGGGTGGAGATCGAGTTGGGAAACCTGCGTGCCGGCTACCAGTGGAGCGCGGGACGAGGCGAGCTCGAGGCGGCGGCCGACATCGCGGCGCATGCCGCCCTGATGGGTTTCTCGGTGCAGTTGTTCGAGACGCTCGCCTGGGCCGAGGAGCTGCTTCAGCCTGCAGCCGCGGCCGGCGTCCGTCGTCTCCCCCGCCTCTATACGGCAGCCGGGTACGCGTGCTTTGTAGGAAGGGCGGAGGCGGCGCGCGCGACGCGCACCGCGCGACCGAGCTGGAAGTCGACCCCCGCTACGACGCGTGCGAACCCGGGTACGCGTCGTTCGTCGAGGCACTGGGACACGTGTACTGCGGCGACCTCGATCGCTATGTCGAGCTGACCGGCACGATCGCGCACCGGTACGGAAGTGATCGGGGCTACGGCCTGGCCTCGTACGTCGACGGCCTCCAATCGTGCGGCCGGATCGAGGAGGCGCTCGCGCTCTCCGAGCCATCGGTGGCGGCCGCGAGATCGCTCGGAAACCCCTACTGGATCTCCTACGCGCTTTGGATCGCCGGGATGGCGTTCTCCAAGGCCGATGTGCGCCGCGCGTTCGCGGCCTGGGACGAAGGTGTCACGTTCGTGCGCGAGAATCGCGTGCACTTCTTCGAAGGCTTCCTCGCACGCGAACGCGGCGCGACTGCACACCTCCGACGGCGAGCCCGAAGCCGCGCTCTTGTTGTTCGCCGAAGCCATCACCGCGTTCATCGGGCCGGCAACGTGCCGCAACTGATCATCACGCTGGCAAGCGTGCCGGCGTTGTTCGAGCGCCTCGATCGTCTCGCACCCGCGGCGATGCTCCTCGGCGCGCTGTCGCGCGAGCCGTCGAGCTTCCGCCATGTTTCCGAGCTCGGCGACCTCGGCGACCGAATCAACCGCGCGCTCGGCAAGAGGCGCGCGGTTGAGCTGATATCGGCCGGTGCCACGCTCGACCTCGGCGGTGCAGCCGTCTACGCACGCCAGCAGATTGACGCCGCCCGCCGCGATCCGAGCCCGCGGAGGCGCCCGCCGCGGCCCGGAGGACTGAGCCGGCGGGAACTCGAAGTGCTCCGTCTCGTTGCCGACGGCCGAACCGCCGGCGAGATCGCGACGCAGCTGTTCATCTCCTCGCGAACAGCGGAGCACCACATTCAGAACATCTATACGAAAATCGGTGTTTCCAGTCGTGTCGCCGCGACGCGCTGGGCCGTCACGCACAAGGTCGTCGAGGGCGTCGTCGCGAACTGACCCCCCATTGCGGCGGAACGTCGGCCTTGGGCGCCGACATAAGGGCATCGCGGAAATGAGTAGGTCTACCGATGCCGGGCCCGCGACAGATCCGGAGAATGACCCTACGAAGCGATCCACGCTGAAAGGGGAACAATCATGATCCTGGCGACGACGACGGTCGAGAACGTCGACCGATTCCTGGACGTGTTCGGCACGAAGGGCGCCGAGAAGCGCGCACTCCACGGCTCCAAGGGTTCGACGGTGTTCCGCGATCCCACCGAGGAGAACCGAGTTTGGGCGCTCTTCGACTGGGACGAGGCAGGGTGGGCGAGCTTCGTCTCCGACCCCACCGTTCCGCCGGTCCTCAAGGAAGCTGGACACCTGACCAAACCGCAGGCCGCGCTGATGCTCGGCTCTTACGAGGCGTGAGGAGGCGACGATGACCACCGCGATCAACCGTCCCGCCCGCGTCGGCCTCATCACCGATCAGACCGGCGCCCTGTCGTTCATGGGCGTTGCCAACGTCAACGTCGCCAAGATGGTGATCGACGACATCAACGAGCGCGGCGGCCTGCTCGGTCGCCCGGTCGAGCTGTTCGTCGAAGACAGCGCCACCGACGACACTGTGGCGGCCGCCGCGGCGGCGAAGCTCGTCGGCCGCACGCGCGTCGACGTCGTCGTCGGCGGCATCTACAGCTCGACGCGACAGGCGATCAAGGGACCTGTCGTCGACGAGGCGGAAACGCTCTACATCTACCCGGAGCAGTACGAGGGGCAGGAGTGTCACCCGTTGATCTTCTGCACCGGGCCGGTGCCGGCGCAGCAGGTCGAACCGTTCTTCCCCTGGCTGATGCAGCAGACGGGAGCACGGAAGTTCTACCTGCCCTCGGCCGACTACATCTGGCCGCATACGATGAACAAGAAGGTGCGTGAGGTCGTCACCGCGAAAGGCGGCCAGATCGTCGGCGAGGAGTACTTCCCGCTCGACCACACCGACTACGAGCGCGTCGTCGACGACATCATGTCGTCGGGGGCGGAGGTCGTGTTCAACACGATCGTCCCGCCCGGGCTCACGCCGTTCCTCGAGCAGCTGTACGGCGCGGGCTTCACGGCTCGGGGCGGGCAGATCGTCTGCACGTACTTCGACGAGAACTTCCTGAATCTCGTGCCGGCCGAGCACGTCGAAGGCCTGTACGGGTGTCTCGACTACTACCGCTCGGTCGACGATCCGTTCAGCATCGAACTGCTCAACCGGTACGAGGCGAGCTACCCGGGGAGCGCGCTGTTCACGGCCGGGAGTGCGTGCACGGGAACGTACCGGGCACTCAAGCTCTGGGAGGCTGCCGTCAACGAAGCCGGCTCGCTGAACCAGGAGGACGTCATCACGGCGTTGGATCACGCTCGGATCACGCAAGGTCCGGGCGGCCCTGCGGAGATGGTGCCGGGCCAGCACCACGTGCGCATGAACATGTACATCGCCAGGTCCGAGGGCGGCACGTTCACGGTGGTGAAGAACCTCGGTCACATCGACCCGAAGGAGTGCGAGGTCGGACGTACCTGACACCGATCCATCGGGTTGCACCCGACACGTAGTGCTCGGGCGACGCCGGTTCCGACCATCGGGTCGGCACCGGCGTCGCCCTTCGGCAACCTCACTGTCAGAGCGCCGATACGGCCGTCGCCGCTCAGGGCCTGAAGACTCAGTCGACGGCGCCGGCGGGCACCACCCATTCGCACCGCTGACCGGTGACAGTCGAGATCCGGTCGAGAGCGGCGCTCAGCGCGTCTTCGTGCGACAACACGAGCTGCCTCGAGTTGCTGAGCGCGCGAGTCACGTCATCGCGCGAGAAGCTCGACAGAGGCTCCATGGCCGGGTGCGCCCCCCAACCGTGCATCGAAGGTGAGCAGCGGAGCATCGAGGACCTCCGCCAGCGCCAAGTACACCGCGTCGTACGCGGTCACGTTGTCCCGGAGTTCCCAAATGCGGCCGAGGAAGGGCTCGTGTGCGTACCGGAGGATGTCGAGGTCATCGAGGTCTCCCAGCGCTGCCTCCCCGATCTCGGCGTCGATCGACCGGGTTGCGACGTAGCGGCGCAACACCTGCGCGACCTCGACCGAGAGCAGATGCGGAGCATGCAGCGACTCTGCTGGGTCGGCGATTCGATCTCTCACCAGCGTCCCGCCGTCGGTATTCAGGAGCAGCTCGAGTACTGCAGACGCGTCGAGGACGATCACCGGGACTCGCGCTCGGCTCGCACGGCGGCCGCCGCGGAGCGCCGAAGGCGACTCCGTGGGCGCGTCGCGATGCGCGCAAGTATCTCCTCTCGGGTCGGCCGCTCGGCCGCCCTCCGCAGTTCGGCGAGCGCGTACTCGGACAGCGACATGCCTGCCATCGCCGCTCGAGACTTCAGCGTGCGGTGGACGTCGTCGGGAACATTGCGAACCTGCAGCAACTTCATGCAATCAGTCTACTTGCATGCAGATTGGATGCGCCTCGGGCCGTGGTCCTGACGCCCGCATCGGCGCCGCGTCGGGGAAGCGTCGGGGAAGCGTGGTGAGCGAGCGCGGTTACCTGCGCCTAGCTTGCCCAAAGTGTTGGCCCATGCCGACACGCACCTCGAAGCTCTCGTGAGCCGCGACCGGTTCATGCGGGTCGGCATCGGGTATTCGGTGCTGCCGCCCGGTCTCGCCGGTCGACGGATCGGCGTGTGTCGGGACCACGCCACGTTGACGGCTTCGAGATCGGCGAGCATCGCGCATCGCGGCGTGCGCCGAGACCTTCGCGAGGAAGGCCGAGAACGAGATCGGACTCACGCTGAGTTTCTCGCAACCGGACCCCATACGCTCGTCGAAGTATTGTCATCCGCGCCGAAGGGGTGGTGATGAGCCAGTTGCCGATGCTGGAGTACTCGCTCCAAGAACTGAGCCGCGTGGTCGCTGCGCTCGATGATTCGCAGATGGAGACCGTCACGAATTCCGCGCCGTGGACGGTTCGCCAGCTGGCCAGCCATGCCCTGAACAATCAGCTCTTGTGGGCCGGCATCGTCACGGGGAACGACCTCGTGTCGCCCGAGGTCACGATGGGTGCGGTCGCCTACGAAGGCGATCTCGCGTTGTTCGCAGCCGACGTCGTCCGACGCGTCTTGGCGCTGTGGCGGACCGAAGGAGTGCTGTCAGAGACGCACGTCACCCCATTGGGCGAGCTGCCCGGATCGATCGTGATCAACTTCCCGACCATCGACGCGCTGGCCCACACGTGGGATCTGTCCGCGAGCGTCGGGCGCGCGATCGAATTCGCGCCCGAAGAGACGGCCGCGATCTCGGCAGTCGTGGATCTCACGTGCACCGATGGCGCCCGTGCGATGGGGTTGATACAGCCCGCCACCGAGCTACCGGGCGATGCGAGCGACACCGAGCGGTTGATGGCGCTGGCCGGCCGGACGATCCCCCGCTAGGGCGCCGCTGGGCGGATGCCTACGGCTTCCATTCAGCCCGAGACGCGTTGTGCTCGACGCCTTCGCAGCGAACCTGACGACGGTCGCGGCCGGGCTGGCACCGACAGGCAAGGAACTGGACGCCGCCGTCGCTTCGGCTGACCATCGAAGCAGCGTCCGAGGTCATCCACTCGTGTGGTCTTGCGCTGTCACGACGTGGAACTCCACGCGAAAGACAAGGGTGTTGTCGTCGATCGGTCCGGCATGTGCAGCACGTCGACGAAGCGTCTCGAGGTCGGGCTCTCCCGTCCGGACGAGATCCTCGTCCGTGATCGACGAGAACGGCAGCAACTCGATCTCGTCGATCTCGATCATCACGGAACCGCTCTTGTAGGCGCCTCCGACCTTGACCTTCGGCCTCGACCAGAGCCGGTAGGAGACAGTGATGGTTCCGTCCGCTACTCGATCGCGAAGATCAGGGCTGAACTGCACGCCGCACTTGTCTCCGCGGACACAGGCTGACCCGGCCCCGCGCGGCACCGTGGCGCCTAGCGCGGTTGGGGTTGCCGGTGGGAGTCACGGGTCTCGGTGGAAGAATGGTGGCGGCGGTAGTCGAGGTACACATCCCGTGGCCAGTAACGCGTAGGTGTGATCGCTTCAGCCTCGATCAAGTCGGCCCTCACCTGGTCGTACTCGTAGCAGTTCACCTCGTACTGGTTTCCCCACGGATCGACGAGGTCGTACGCCCAACACATGTCGAAATCGATCAGGTCGGTGGGCATCAGGGGCCGGCCGGCCGGACTGTCGATTCCATTTGGCAACGATCGTGCGAACTCGGCGAAGACGCCGGCGTCGACACTGAACGCGACTCCGGTTTGTTGCGGCGTCATCGGGTGGTCATCGCTCGCTTCGAACAATGCCAGCATCGTTTGCCCGCCGTCCGCAGAGATCTGGAGGGGTCCGCCCTCGAAGCCCGAGGCCCAGAAATCGAACCTCTCGACAGGTTCGAAGCCGAGGTGCACGGAGTACCAGGTAGCAGCCTCCGCTCGATCGGGCACTCGGATGTGGACGTGATCGAGTCGTCCGATGCGAAATCGCGTATCGCCGGTCACGCAAACACCGTACGGCAAACCGCGCCGTGGTCGAACTCCGCGCCCCGGCGAGGGCCTCCAAGACGCGTGCCATATGAACGTGTGCCGGGCATCCGGCGTGAGGTGAGCTCGATGGGCATGCCCGCCGGCGTCTTCCCCCACACGAACTCCACGTCATCTCGCCGGCGTACACCAAGATGATCTTGTCGTCGAAGCCATCCCGAAGGGTCTGGCCCTTCTCCACGACCTGCGGCTCGAAGCGCGAGTTGCGATCCCGCGCGATGTTCACCGGGACCTCACCGAACTCGGTCAACAACGTCGCTCACTCGCTTCGCCCGCCAGTCGCACCTGCGCCTCCCCGCCCGGGTGGTCATGGGCCGACAATTCCGACAGCGCGCTCACCAACCTCCGCGAAGCTCGCAGAACTCGTTGCAGCCACCGGTTGACACTGCATCGCGTTTCACGCGGCGCAGCTCCTTCACCTCCTGGCGCAACGCCTTCAACTCAGCCGCGTCCGTGCTCGTCGTGCCCGCGGCACACCGCCATCGACCTCGGCCTGCTTCACCCACGAGCGCAACGACTCGACACCGACGTCGAGCTGCTCCGCGACCCGCTTCACCGATCCCTGCTTCTCGCCGGTCTCCTCGCGCAGCTGGAACACCATGCGCACCGCACGCGCTTCAGCTCCTCCGCGTCCCGCCGCTGACGGCCCTTCGACTTCACCTGTCCATTCATGGCTCTCGTCCTCATTCCAAGGTTGAAAGCCTCCGCGGATCCCAGGGCGGTTCAGGATCCGCTGCTACATGCGCTCAGCGGGGCAAGGGCGAAAAGCACGACCACCGCCGCAGCGAACCCTCGCAACATCCAGACCACCTTTCCGAAGCTCGAGAGCCGACGTGTACGACTCCGCGAGCAGGTCGCATTCGGCTACCACAGCCGCGCATCGAGCTCCCGTGATCAACGCGGCACACGGAGGTCGAAGCGGTCGAGGTTCATCACCTTGTCCCACGCTGCGACGAAGTCGCGCACGAACTTCTCCTTGGAGTCGTCGGTTGCGTAGACCTCGGCGATGGCTCGGAGTTGGGAGTTCGAACCGAAGACGAGATCGACCGCGGTGGCGGTCCATTTGACGTCGCCCGTCGCGTGATCGCGGCCCTCGTACACGTTCTCGGACGACATGGACGTCTTCCACTCGGTGCCCATGTCGAGCAGGTTGACGAAGAAGTCGTTGTTCAGCGTCCCGGGCCGATCGGTGAAGACGCCGAGCTGCGACTGCCCGAAGTTGGCGCTCGAGGGCGCGCATGCCGCCGATGAGCACCGTCATCTCCGGCGCGGTAAGCGTCAGCAGGTTGGCGCGCTCGAGCAGCAGGGATTCCGGTGACAGCTTCTCTCCGGCGCGGAGGTAGTTGCGGAACCCGTCCGATGTCGGTTCGAGTACGGCGAACGACTCGACATCGGTCTGTTCCTGTGCAGCGTCGGTACGTCCCGGCTTGAACGGAACGGTCACGTCGTGCCCGGCGTTCTTCGCCGCTTGTTCGATCGCCGCGCATCCGCCCAGGACGATCAGGTCGGCGAGCGAGACCCGCGGTCGCCCGACTGCGAGCGGTTGAAGTCCTGCTGGATCTGCTCGAGCCGCTGCAAGGCACCTTCGCGAGCTCGTCGGGCTCGTTGACCTCCCAGTCCTTCTGCGGCGCGAGGCGGATGCGCGCCCCGTTCGCTCCGCCGCGCTTGTCGGTGCCGCGGAACGTCGACGCCGATGCCCACGCGGTGGACACCAGCTGCGAGACCGACAGCCCCGACGCGAGCAGCGTGCGCTTCAGCGCCGCGATGTCGACATCGCCGACCAGGTCGTGATCGACCGCGGGAACCGGGTCCTGCCACAGTTGCGGCTCCGAGGGACCGAGCGTGCCGACGTATCGGGTGATCGGGCCCATGTCGCGATGCGTCAGCTTGTACCACGCCTTGGCGAACGCTTCGGCGAGTTGGTCAGGATGCTCGTGGAAGCGCTTCGAGATCGGCGCGTAGATCGGGTCCATCCGCAGCGCGAGGTCGGTGGTCAGCATCATCGGCGCGTGCCGCTTCGACGGATCGTGGGCGTCGGGCACGGTGCCCTGCGCCTGACCGGTCCTTAGGTGTCCACTGCTTTGCGCCGGCGGGACTCGTGGTCAGCTCCCACTCGTACTTGTAGAGGTTGTCCAAGAACCCGTTGTCCCACTGCTTCGGGTTGTTGGTCCAGGCGCCTTCGAGTCCGCTCGTGACGGTGTCGGCGCCCTTGCCGGTCCCGACGGTGTTCTACCAGCCGAGGCCTTGCGCTTCGATCGGGCAGCCTTCGGGTTCGGGCCCGACGTACTCGGCGCTGTGGGCGCCGTGGCACTTGCCGAACGTGTGGCCGCCGACGATGAGCGCGACGGTCTCTTCGTCGTTCATGGCCATGCGCGCGAACGTCTCGCGGATGTCCTTCGCGGCGGCCAACGGGTCCGGGTTACCGTTCGGGCCTTCCGGGTTCACGTAGATCAAGCCCATCTGCACGGCGCCGAACGGGTTCGCGAGCTCGCGGTCGCCGCTGTAACGCTCGTCGCCGAGCCAAGTGTCTTCGGGCCCCCAGAAGATCTCGTCGGGATCCCAGATGTCGACCGCGCCCGCCACCGAAGCCGAACGTCTTGAAGCCCATCGACTCCAGTGCGCAGTTGCCGGCGAAGATGATCAGGTCGCCCCACGAGAGCCTGCGGCCGTACTTCTGCTTCACCGGCCAGAGCAACCGGCGCGCCTTGTCGAGGTTCGCGTTGTCGGGCCAGCTGTTGAGCGGCGCGAAACGCTGCGCGCCGCTGCCGCCACCGCCCCGGCCGTCCGCGGTGCGGTACGTGCCCGCGCTGTGCCACGCCATCCGGATGAACAGCGGTCCGTAGTGGCCGTAGTCGGCCGGCCACCAGTCCTGCGACGTGGTCATCACCTCGACGATGTCCTGTTTCAGCCGCGTCGAGGTCGAGGGTCGCGAACTCCTTGGCGTAGTCGAAGTCCGCGTCCATCGGATCCGACTGGGGTGAGTGCTGGTGCAGCACCTGCAAGTTGAGCTGATTCGGCCACCAGTCCTGGTTCGACATCGGCCGAGCCGCCTTCGGCGTAGGGCCGACGATCGCCGGGTTCTCGCTCTCGCTACCGCGGTCAGACATGCCGGTCTTCTCCTCATTCGCCGTTCCCTGTGATCGCAAACCGCATTGGACGTTCGAGGCACGACGTCCCCGTTCACAGAATGCTTGAGGTCAGACGACGATACGACCACCGCAGTCGTGCCTAACAGGGACCTTGGTCCACCTGTCATACGCCCGCGGCGGTAACGATCGCGTCGGTGGCGAAGCCGGCAAGGAGCCCGATGAGCAGTCCGTAGGCGAGCAGGTCCATGCGGCTGCTCTTGGCGGCGACGCCGACGAGTTGGATGACGACGTAGAGGATGGAGCCGGCGGCGAGGGTCAAGAAGATGACGGACATGACCTCAGAGGTGAAGGCGTGACCGACCGCGGTGCCGATGAAGGTGGGGCCGCCGCCGATGGCGCCGAGCGCGAGGAGGATCCCCCAGCTGGGGATGGCGCGGGTGCCATCAGGGTTGGTGTCAGTGCTGAGGGGTGCGACGATGCCGAAGCCCTCGGTGGCGTTGTGGAGCGCGAAGCCGATGACCAACAGGGTGGCGAGCGCGATCTCGCTTGTCGCGGCGGCTTGCCCGATGGCGAGACCCTCGGCGAAGTTGTGCAAGCCGATCCCGACCGCGATCAACAGCGCGAGCCGCCGCGCGGGCGACCAGCTCGCGAGACCGGTGCGTGTCGGTACGCGCTCGAGCACCGCGACGCTCCCCGGGGGGAGCGCACTCGCGGATGGTGCGGGAGAGCCCGCCGATGGATTCGTCGTCGTCCCGTTGACGAGGGTGGCGTCGGGGGTACGGGTGATGCGGTCCATCCACCGCTCATAGGCGACGAGCCCGAGGAGACCGATCGTGAGACCGGCGGCGAAGAGCGCGCCGTAACCGAACGCGGGGCCGAGGCCGCCGTTCCCGGCGTGGAAGTCGCCGAGCGCGCCGTCGATGGGTTCCCACGCGGCCGACAGCACGTCCCAGACCAAGAACACCAAGATGCCGACCGCGATCGCGTTGAGCATCATCCGGAGCGTCGGCGCCGGACGTCGCAGCCGGCCGATCGGCAAGCCGAGAAGGATGGTTACCCCGGCGATGAACCCGAGGAGCAAGGTCTTTTCGAGGCTCACGCGGCTCCTCTATCGCTGGGTAGGCGGGTAACTTAGGGTAGCCTAACCTAAACCACCGCATTCGGCAATACGGAAACGCTGGGCCCGGATCCCCCGCGAGGACAAACGCGATGGTCATTTGAGAGCTGCCGGGCCGGCGTCTCAGCCATTTACGATCCGACGACTCGAAGCGCCGAGCTCACGGTGGCGATCCCGCGTAGCGCAGAAAACGTGTCGGAGGGTGGACTTGCGGCTTGGGGCAACTCCCCCACTCACGCGCGTCGTGCCGCTCGCGTCCTGATGTTCACCGTCGCCAGGCGCGTTCGTCGGGAACCCATGACCCCCGCGCACTGCCGTCGAGAAGTGGGTTCGCAAACGGCGTGACGATCGCGAGCGCGACGTCGAGAGTCTTACCGGTGTCGAGGAGAGAGCGTCGAGCTTCGGCGGCGTAGCCCGTCTCCCACAGCCTGCGATCCGGCACGTCGAAGCGACCGGGCAGCGTGATACCCCGCCGCTCAGCCTCGGACGCCAGTGCCGCGAGTTGCGCGTCGGCCTCGACGGACGCATGGCTGACGAGAGCGACGAGATCGACGAGGTCCTTGTAGCGCGTCGACGGCGCGTGGCTCGGTCCGTACCGCTGGAAGGTCGCGGCGATCTTGTCCGCGATGTGGTCGGCCAGCGGGTAGGCGCGGTACTCGCCCTGCTCGACGTCGGGCATGACGAGCGGGGCGAGCGGGCGAACGTTCTCAGGCTCGCCGGTCATGCGTAGCTCGGACCCGACGAGGTCGACGTGGAAGGACGCCCACTCGGTCGTGCCCACGTACGCCCGTACGGGAAGACGGACGCCGGGCGCCCCATCGCCGACGGCCTGCCCCGGCCCGATCTCGAAGCGGAACCAATCGCCCAGGTCCGCGGCGGCTGCGTCGCGCAGTTCGGCCTCGGCCGCGTCGCGGGGCATGTCCCGGTACACGTCGATGTCGATCGTCCCGCGCACGCCGAGGCCGCGCGCCAGCAGTGCTGCTGCCCCCTTGATGATCCAGCCGCGGTCGGCTCGGTACAGGCGTTGGAGGAGGCGGTCGTAGCCAAACTGGCGTTGGAGCTGCGGCAGCCGCCAGCGACTCTTCGTCTCCAGGTCGTGGAGCCGGTCTGTAAGCGCACGGCGGAAAGCGGCCGGGCTGGTGTAGCGATGCTCGGTCATCGTGGCGACCCCGTCCGGGGGGTCGCGGCGGCGTGCCTGCGCTCCTTCGCCTTTTTGGACCCGCCGCCGACGTGACCACGCGCTTCGTTCATCCAGACCTCGGTCCCGGGGTCGCCCACGAGGTCGAGGAGCCACCGAAGGAGTCCGAGCCCGTCCCCGCGCCGTAGCCCGAAGCGCGCGGCGAACGGCGCGAGCGCGTCGGCCAACGTCCCGGGGTAGTCGTAGACAGGGCGGATCGCGTCGACGACGAGCTGCGCGACCGCGGCCGGGTCCTCGCCGTCCAGGAGGAGGTCGGACGCAATCCTCGAAGGGCGGGTCACGAGGAGCCCGCGAAGGCTGATCCACTCGCTGTCGCGGAGCGGTCGGACATGGAGCCGCACGTCGGGCCGGCGGGTCTGGCGGCGGCTCGGCACCGTGAACTCGTGAACCTCTGCCGGTAGGTGCCCGAGGCCGTACATCTCGGCTGCCGAACGGTGAGAAACGACGCCGTCGTCGGCGGTCCGCTCCCAGGCGGGCGTCGCCGGAGCGAGCTGGAGCCAGGCGGCGCGGAGCTCGACGTGATCGGGTGTCGGTGCGCCCCTCAGCCGGTAGACGCCGTGGGCGATCCGTTCGAGGTCGCCCCTCCCGACGAGGCGCGTCATCGTTGCCTTCGAGGGGCCGGCGTCCTCGGCTTGCCTGCGCGTCACGAGGCCCCACTGGTCCTCTGCGAAGTGCGAGAGGCGGGCGAGAGTGTCTCCGGTAGCCACCACTGCATAGTAGGCCAGAAGTGCGCCATTATGCAGAAGCCAAGTTCGCCTATTACTGCGACATAGCGCTGTACTGAGCTACTTAGCAGTCGGGCCGCCCAGTGGTGGAATCGCGAACGCACATCCGGACCACGCCGGCGGCGCGAATGATGTGGTTGCGCCAACGTGTACGGACCCGCCTGCTCGGTCCGTCGGCGCGGCTCCAGCAACCCAGCCCGGGTAGTAGCTGTCGTGACGCAGCTTCGGAACCTGCAACTCGATCGTCCCGACCCGCGTGTCCCACTCGCGGGCGCGATAGCCGTTCCGGCTGTTCACCCGCGCGGGCGTGCCGTTCCCCAAAACCGGCGTTGCACATCGCGGACGCGTCCGCCGCCATCAACTGCTGAGCGAACGTCGCCAACATCCACCGGACCAACTCTGCGCGTTGGTTCAACCGTGGTGTCGAAGGGGGGACTTGCGCCTTGAGGCAACTCCCCCGCTCACACGGGTCGTCTCATTCGTCGCTTGAATACTTCACGCAGGCCGCGGATGCGGGATCCGCGAGACGTCTCGGAGGGATGACACGTACTCCGAGTACACGGGAACCGTGGCAAGCATGGCTGGCCGCGGACGGGTACCCCGGCGACGACGCCCAAGGGAAGTGACTTCGTCGAGGCTTGCAACAGTCATGACCCTGGACCGTCTCGACTCCCCTGACCCTCGCGAAGGCAACGCCCTCACCGCTTCTCGAATTGCGCGTCAGCCCGCGATGCAGTCGTCGACGGCCTACACGCCATCTCACGCGGTCTGGGACGTGTCGTCGAGGTCGTGTGCGACGTAGCTCAAGCTCCGTCGGATCACGGTGAGGTCTTGTTGCACGAGCTGCTCGTTGCCCTGGGCGTCGTGCCCGCGGCGGTCACTGACGTTCTCCTCGATGTCGGCTCGGTCCTCGGCCGTGAACGTTGCGTACTTCGACGCGAGCGAGTCGATCTCGGACCGAACCTTGGCGCGCGCCGACTGGAGTTCCCGGCCGGTCGAAGCGGACTTGAGATCGCACAGCGCTTGCCCTAGATCCTTGCCGTCGCGCTCCGTCGGCGTACCGCTCCGACGATGGTGCGACGTCTCAGCGCGTGCACGCTGATCCATAGGAAACGCTCAGCCGAGCTGCGGCGGTTCAGCGTCCACGCCACATACGTGGCATCTGCGATCCGTCTTGCTCAGGTCACTTTGTCGTTGAGGACCTGGCGGAGCGATGCTCGACCGCGACGAGCCCGGTCGGCGCGGCCATCGCGTCGTCGATCGGCTTGTAGGCGCGTGGGCCTTCGTCGATGAGCGTTTCCGCGTCGTGCCAGGCCTTGCCGGCCATCGCAGCATCGAGCCCTTCGAGGTCGAGGTTCCGCCGTGCTCCGCGAGACATGCGCCGGCCGGCACCACGGAAGGCCGAGGTGTAGGAGATCGGGTTGCCGAGCCGCGGACGATGTAAGAGCCGCTCCCCATCGGCCCGGGGACTGGCGAGTGAAGGCTCACTTCTATCTGTTCTGTCTGGGTTCTGTGAGAAACGCACGTTGCGAGACCTCGATGGGTGGTCACGGGGCGTGTGGTCCCGTTGCGACGATGTCGAGGATCGGTTTCAGGGTGAAGGTCGAGATCGCCTTGTCCGATGTAATTCCGAGTGCGCTTGCTACAGCGGCCGGTGAGACCAAGCCGAGTAGGACGCTCACCCGTAGGCGTGAGACCGGCGGCAGCTTGGGGTCGTTTGTTTGTTCGAACAGCGCAGCCGTGGACTGGTCATACTTGCCGTCGAACGCGGCTATGCCGATGCTGCTCAGCACGGTCTGTGCCTCATCGGGTGCAACAGAACTTCCCATACCGTGGAAATAGGTCCAGATGTCTCTCTCCATGTGGGTCGTGCTCGCGGGAAAGAGACCGGAGCCGTCTGACGCTATAAAGGAAACCTGCGCCGAGCCGGGGTGCCGAGAATTCAAGGAGCATCATGCTGTAGTCGTTGAGACGGCGCGCGAGCTCAGTATTGAGGTAGGCCATCTCTGGATGTTCAGCTAACAACTCCGTGTACTCGATAGCAGCCTCCCCATTGGTGATCGCCTCGTCTGCAGGGCTTGCTCGTTGGTCTGTGTGCTGAAGCTCGTGACCAAGCGGTGTTACGAGCAGCTGGAACGGTTCGGCTTGGTACCGCTGGCTGACAACGATTCTCGCCGCAGATCCAGAAGGTTGAGTCTGCGAGATAGGTGTCAGGGCGGCTATCTGACCGAAGCTGATCGTGGTGAAGCGAGGATCCGTCATGAATTCATTGATCGCCGGTTCCAGCGAGGTCCCCGTTAGGCCGACGAAGGCTGCGCGCAGGGAGGGTTCGCTGATCTTGCTCTTGACGGTTGCGTCGTCAAACAGTGCCATTGCATGAGTTATCTTCGCCTGATCGCCGCCGAGCTGTTCCTGAAGGAACTTCTGGAGCTGGGGTCTGAGTTGGGCTTTCTGTTGGCTCGGGAGCGCTACTGGGATTCATCGGTGAGCCATTGGGATAGACCCCGATATTGGGGATAGAAAAGCCCGTGACGGGGGGTTCAGGAACACCGAGCTGAACAGGTTGATGTTCGCAGGACTCCGCTGAGGCAGCGCGAGAGCGGTGAGGGCTTGCCGGTCGGCAGCGGTCAAGGCCGAGCCAGCGGAAGGCGGCGAGGATGCGCCTTCGGATGGCGAGGGAGGAACGCGAGAGGTCGTCGACGCGGAGGTTCGCGCCGCTCCAGTGGTCGATGACCCGGACGACCACCACAGGCCGGAGCGATTCCGCAGACCAGAACGACAACGAACACATTCAGGGAGCGTCGGTAGCATCGACTTGGCATATTCCCAAACCTAGCAGCGTGCTGAAGAACGACATTTCATACGCGCCGAGATTCGTTCGGCATTGCTGATAACCGAAGGGCGGCGATGCCCCGAACACATCGCCGAGGGCCACGTCGAACTGGTCGGCTTCGACAACCGCCGACCTCGGCACAAATCGACGCGAGCATGATCGCGTCGTCGCCATCGAGCGCGGCGGCCGACGTCACCCCGAACGGAGCTCGACTGTGCTTCGCGTGCGACCGGGTCAGTCTGGCGTTGGTTGTCGGTGACGTGCGGGGTCCCGAGCTGCGCGCCAAGTCCGGCGGACGCGCCGCCGGCCTCGATGGCCGGGAGCTGGTGATGGTCGCCAACGAGGCCAGCCTTCGCGCGATCTAGCGCTGCGTGCTCGCAGAGTCGGGTGAGTTGCACGGTGCCGACCATCGCGGCTTCGTCCACGACCACGACCGCGCCGGGACCGAAGCAATCCTCCCCAACGTCGATGAGTAACTCACCGAGTTCTTCGACGACGACCACCTCGACGACACGCGCCGCGCACTGTCCGAGGCCAGCGAGGTCGACCCCGACGAAGCCGAGCGACGCCAACACATGTGCGACCGAATCACCAATATGGACGCCGAGATCGAGGCCTAACCGAACCATCCTCCGCGACCAGCCGATCACCGCTCTCGAGATCGGCAAGTGGATGGCCGAAACGGTGCAAGACAACGACGATTCGAAAACCTGCTCGGCGAGCCGGGCACTCTTCGAGTCCGGCCTCAACCAAGCGGTGTAGCTGAAATGCGTGTTGGAGGGGGGACTTGTCGGCCGGCGCGACGCGATCCGTCTGACGACGACTGTGTCCTTCACGGCTGGAATGACGGCGCGCCGTGGCCCTACGCGCCGGCGGGTTCGATGCGTCGAACGGTCGTGACACGGTCGATGGAGCGATCGAACGAAGCGACGGCGTCGATTCCTGATCGCTCGGCGTTGGCGACGAGGTACGCCTCGGCGAAGTCGAGTCGCTCGACCTCGTAGACCTCGACTGCGCGGAGCAGAACTTCTTCGTCGACGACGCGGATCGCGTCGAACGCCAGGATCGCCCGTACGAGCTCGGCGACTTGTGGCCGGCGAACCTCGTAGAACGACTCGAGCACGTACACGACCTCGGCGACGATCAGGTCCACGAGGAACAGGTCCTCCGCCTCGGCGAGGAAGCGCGTCGCGCGCGCAGCTTGACGCGGCGGATCCCCGGTGAGGTGCCGCACGAGGATGTTCGTGTCGACGAACGCGCTCACTTGCGCGACGACGACCGGGCGGCCCGAGTGCGGCGCCGGATCTCGTCCCAGGCGACACCGCGCTTCGCCGCGGGAACAGAGACTGCGCCGGCCAGCTCCAAGAGATCGGGCGTTCGTGCCAGGACGGCGCGCCGTCCCTCGACCCGGAACACGACGCTGTCACCTTCGGCGAGCCCGAGCGCATCTCGCACGGCCTTCGGGATCGTGATCTGGCCCTTCGTGGTGAGCTTCGAAGCAGCTTCCATCCCGTGTCTCCTTACCTCTGTCGTTTGGTAAGGGTAGCGTGGAATGCGCGAGTGTGGGCGCGCACGCGTTCAGTGATTCCCGACGAGTGTGAGGGAGCCGACCGCAACCACCATCGAGATCGGAACCACGAGCAGCCCGAGGCGCGCGGCTCTGGCAATGGACGGCTGCGCGCCTGTGTTGCGTGCCGCTCGCAGCCAGAGGATCCAGGCAAGGGAGCCCGTCACGAAAAGATTGGGACCGAGGTCAGCCCGACCAAGAGTGAGTCAGGCAAGCGACGCCAGATCCTCGCTCATAGCTCGATCCCGAGACCTCGCTCCAGTCCACGCTCGGGCCGTCGGCTGGCGGCGCGATCGAGTTGCTCGCTGAGGTTGATCCGACGGTCGAGCGTGGCTACGCGGTCGAGTTGGCTGTTGTGTTCGCGTTCCCAACGCGCTGCTCGTCGGGCCCGCCTACGACGACCGGGGTCTCGTGTTCTGCCATCCCGACGGCAGGCCGTACCACCCTGATCGTTTCTCGCGCGAGTTCGATCGCCGCGTCGCCCGCCACGGCGTGCCGTGCATCCGCCTCCATGACATCCGCCACACGTGGGCGACGCTCGCGCTCCAAGCCGGCATCGACGTCAAGATCGTCTCCGAGCGGCTCGGCCACTCCGAGCGCGACGATCACGTGGGACATCTACCAACACGTCACGCCGGCGATGCAGTCCGACGCCGCGGAGCGGGGTCGCCAACCTGATCTTCCGTCCGCGAGCATCGAGGCGACGTGCCACGCCTCAGCTTCTTCTACGGCATCGCGATCTACCTGTACTACGAGGACCACCCGCCGCCACACGTCCACGCTCGGTACGCGGGACATGAGGCCAAGGTCGACATCGTCACTGGCGAGATCATCGAAGGATCGCTCCCCCGCCGAGCCGCACGTCTCGTCGCCGAGTGGGTCGCAGAGCACGCTGTCGAACTCGCCGCCTGCTGGGACCGGGCCACCAATGGCGAGCAGCCCGGTAGCATCGACCCACTGCAGTAGGAGTGAGCTCCATGGACATCACGCACGTCGAAGTTCTTCACGATCATGTCGTACGTCTGCGCTTTGCCGACGGCGTCGAGAAGTCCATCGATCTCGAGCCATATCTGCACGGTCCCGTCTTCGCAGAGATCCGCAGCGATCCAGCTGTGTTCGCGTCGATCAAGGTTGACCCCGACGCCGGAACGATCGCGTGGCCCAACGGCGCGGATCTCGCGCCGGACGTGCTCTACGAGCACCGCCGCTCCGCCCGGATGGAATCCGAGACCCGAGCGAGCTGAACGGCGGGCGCCAGCACCGCGACATCGGCAGAAGACCTCGGCACCGCGCGTCGGATCACGGCCCGGTGTTCGTGATGACCGTTTGCCATGCGCTGAGACCAACCTGTGACCACCGGGCCATTTCGGGCTCGAGAACGAGCGAAGCCCAGGCCTGTGACCTGGGCTTTCGACTGTTTCCCTGCGTGTCGGAGGGACGACACACGCCCCAAGTACACGCGACCCGTGGGAGGCGTGGCTCGAGGTCAACGCGGCGTGATCCGGACTGGCGTGTGCCTCGCGCGCCTGCCCTAGAGTCGGCGTTTGGCATCATGACGGAGCGACGACCGTCGTCCTCGCGGTCTTGGCCGCGTCCTTCATGCGGCGTCAGGTGATGACGTGTTGGAGCGTGGTGCCAAAGGAGGCAGCGCCGGCGCGGTTGATCGCGTCCAACGTCCGCAGGTCGGCCAGCTCGAGCGCGCCCGCCGCGGCCAGGATCTGGTCGGTGAACCCACGAGTGACTGCTTGCGGCGTTCCCGACCAATCGGGTGACGGGTTCTTCACCCGATTGCCGTTCGCGCCATCCGTTCGATTCGGGTCGTGCCGTCTCCGCTCGCTTGGTGCATCGCGGCGACGAGGACGTCGAGTGCTCGTGGACGGGTGTCGGCGTGTGCTGTGAGGGGTAGGGCCAACCGTATCGACCAACCGGGAGCGGATCGCGATTCGGCGAGGCCGATGCCGCGTTCGAAGGCGTCGAGGGCCGCGTTCGTGTCCCCGCGATCGAGTTCGATCATCGCCTCCGAGCGATACAGCTCCTCTTCGCAGAACGAGCCGCCGCTGCGCCTTGCGTGTTCCTGCTCTGTGGCGATCAGTGCCAACGCGGCATGTGTGTCGCCGCGGTGATGCAGCGCACGCGCCAGGGCCGCATTGCTGGTGTGCTTGATCGGCGGGCCGGTCGGCGTCTCATAGGTGCCGATCGCCTCTCCGAGCGCTTCGCCGGTCGCGTCGTTGGGGGCCGACTCGAACGCCGCCGCGGCCATAATCGCATTGGCTGACAGCTCGAGCCATCGCATGCCCTGAACTTCTGCGATGCGGAGCGCGGCCTGGCAGGCCTCGATCGCGCGGGACGGATCGCAGTTGAGGAAGTACAGCCAGCCGCGGCCGAGCTGTGCAGTCCCGCGACCCATCGGGTCGATCGTGTCACCCTGCAGCTGCAGGCCGAGGCCGGCAGTGGCGCGTTCGATCGCGGCGCCGAACTTGCCGATGGTCCACAGGCTGAGTCCTCCCGCGAAGTAGCAGAGGTGAGCCGGGTGGATGTTGCTGCCGAGCCAGGGACTCGGGTGCTCGGCGAACAGTGCGAGTCCGCGATCGGAGGCTTCGAGGGCACTTCGATATTCGCCGGCCATCTGCCGGCATCCGCACTGCACGCTCACGGTCGCGAGCTGGAGCAGCGGGATACCCAGTGCGTCGGCGCGTTCGACAGCACCGTCGGACGCGCTAATGGACCGGGCGGACTCGCCGCGCGACATGTGCGCCGAGGCCAAGTACAGGCGGGCGAGGGTGCCGGCGACCGGGTCGTCCAGCTCGTCGCCGAGCGCGAGATAGCGGGACTGCAGGACTCGGACCTTCTCGCTCCCGTACCCCTCGGCCGCCTGAGAGGCCGTCATCGCAAGGAAGATCAAGGGCAGCTCTCGTCGGCTGCGTTCGGGCGTCGCGGGGAGCGTTGCGATCAGATCGAGCGCCCGTCGAGAGAACTGGATCGACTCTGCGAGCTCGAATCGCGCTGACGTGCGCGCGGCCGCACGTTCGAGGTAGGCGATGGCGGACTCACTGTTGCCGGCCGCCTCGAAGTGGTAGGCGATCAGCTCGGGTTCGTCCCGGTCCGCCTCGGGGAAGTCGGCGACGAACACTTCGGCGACGCGGCCATGCAGCTCGGCACGGCGTCTCCGCAGTATCGATTCGTAGGCCGACCGCTGCAGGAGCGAATGGGTGAATCGGTAGACGGGACCAGCCGGCGTCGCGGCTCGGCCGACGATCCCGGCGTCGGTGAGATGCGCCAACGCGGCCTCGAGGTCAACAGTCTCAGGAGACACCGCTTCGAGCATGCGGTGCGTGAACTCTCGACCGATGACCGCGGCGACCTGCGCAACGGATCGACCGTCACCCAGGCGATCGAGTCGAGCCATCAAGGAGTCCTGCAGGGTGATCGGGATCGCGGCCAGTCCTGCGGCGAGACGGGCCTCCACCACGTCTCGCGCGAACTGCTCGATGTAGAGCGGGATGCCTTCGGCCGCCTTGAGGATGCCTTCCACCTCGTCGGGCGTCAGGTTCCGCGTCCCGACGATGTTGCGCACCACCTGCGCGGCCTGTGAACCAGGGAGGCGGTCGACGAACACGCTGACCGTGCCGGGTCCGTCGATCTCGGTGGGTACCTGTTCGCCGCGACTCGTTGCCAGCAGCAAACCACCCACATGCCCCAGGTTGCGCTTGACGAGCGCGAGAACTTCGAGCGTGGACGCGTCGGCCCAGTGCATGTCCTCCACGATGACCGCGATCGCCTTCGCTCCTCGCGGTGGAACGATCCAATCCGCCGCAACCTCGATCACCCGACGCCGGCGCCCCTCGGCACCGATCGACGGCTCGTGAAACGGAGCGACGAGCGGCACCGAGAGCAGCGATGCGAGGAACGGAACCCCTGCGTCGGGATCGACGCCGCGGAGCCGCGCGCCCGCTGCGAGCTTGTCGATCGCGACCGCCGGAGGATCGTCGGGTGCTATGCCGGTGCTGTCGCGTATGTGCCTGACCACCGCGGCGAACGCGCTGTGCTGGTGACGCTCGGTGCACCGGACCCCGGCCCGATTCACACGCTCGGAGTCAAGGCGGGCGTCGAACCCGCGCACGATGCGTGACTTGCCGACGCCCGGCTCACCGAACAGGTGGATCACCTCGGTTGACCCGGATTCCGCGGCGCGCCAGCAGCTCATGATCACGTCGAGCTCGGCGTCCCGTCCGACCAGCGGCGACATGACCCCGGCGCGGCTCGACGTCGCGGCCAGCACGCGGTAAACCGGCATGGGTTCGGCGACACCCTTCAGCGTACGAATGCCCAGTGTCTGCAGGTCGAAGGCATCGCCGACGATGGACTGGACAGTGCGGCTCATCACGACCTGTCCCGGGAGCGCCAGAGCCTGCAATCGGGCGGCGATGTTGGGGGTGTCGCCGACAACGTCGAAATGCTCGACGCGCTCACCGTGACCCATCTCGCCGATGAACACGGTTCCGGCGTGGATCCCGACACGCGCCGACACCGGAGTGGCGGCGAGTTGGGAGAACTCGTCGTTGAGGCGGCTCATGCCGGAGACCAACTCCAGTCCGGCACTTACCGCTTGCACGGCGGCGTCGTCATCCGCGGTCGGATACCCGAAGTAGATGAGCACACCATCGCCCATGTATCGGGCGACGTGTCCGTCGTGGCACGCGACGACCTCGCCGCAAAGCCGGTGAAACGACCGCAGCACGTCACGTAGGTCTTCGGGATCGAATATCTCGGCCAACTTCGTCGAGTCGGCGAGGTCGGCGAACATGACGGTCAGGTGCCGGCGTTCACCTTCACTGGTCGATCCGCGGAGCACGGGCGAGCCGCACCCAGGGCAGAAACGCATCGCCGGAGTCAGGGGCTCGCCGCAGCTGAGGCACCCTTCGTTCGGACTCGTCGCGCCGTCGCTGCCTTCGCTCACGCCGTTCGACCCATGAGCGTCCGAGTGAATTCGTTGAGGAACACACGCTGGGGATCCATGTCGCGTTCGATTGCGCGGAACGCGTCGAGATCCTTGCCGTACAACGCGGACCAGTTGAGCTGATCGGTGCCGACGCCGAACATCTTGCCCCAGTGGGGCCGGCCGCCGAGCTGCAGCCACCCTTTGGCCAGCGTCTCGAAGTACGGCAGGTAGCTCGGGTTCCGAGTGCTCGTCGTAACCTCGAGGTAGCACGTGTGGCCCGAACGCACGGCTGAGGACAGATAGGCGTCGCTGGAGCCGAGGAATCGAGCGTTCAACATCAAGTTCTGCGGGAAGGTTCCGTCCTCCGAATAGTTGTAGGGATCCGCGCTCACGCAGCTGCCGTTCGCGACGGGCTCGGCGTCGTCGCACAGCGTCTTGGACGCGAGGCGAATCGCCGCCTTGATGTTCGCGAAGTCGTCATCGACGGGAATCGCGTAACAGAGGTCCCAGATCTTCGGATAATCGAGCTGCCAGTGGTAGATCTCGTCGGCCGGAAGCACGATCTCATTGCCGTCGGTCGTTACCTCGTCCATCACGAGCTGCAGGAACGCCGGAGTGAGACGCGGATACTTGACGGTGAGGTCCATCCCGAATGCGCCTGCGTCGGTGGCGAGGTCCTGCCAGAACTGGTTCTCGATCTTCCCCTTGTTCGGGGTGCTCCACGGGACTCGGTTCCAGGTCTTCGCCCACCCGAGCGCGTTGTACGGGAACCACGAGATCTCGGCGTAGTCGTTCTGTTCAACGATCTCCTGCATGTCGTTGAGCAAATCGTCCATCGGGATCTTCCGGTCGAGCGAGTGCAACTTGAACCGCGGTAGGCACTCGAAGGTCACCGAGGTCACGATTCCGAGCATGCCGAGCCCGACACTCGCGGCCTTCCAGAGATCGGTGCCGCGCGTGACGGTCATCACATTGCCCGTCGCCGTCATCAGGTCCAGGCTCAGGATCTGATCCGACAGCGTGCCTTCGTTCCAGCCCTGCCCGTTGGCCCCAACCGCGGTCGCGCCGCCGATAGTCACCCAGGGGATCAGTGTCATCGTGCGAAAGCTGAGACCCGCGGCCTGCGCGCCCCGTGACGCATCCAGCGTCGTCGCGCCGGGCTGGGCGACAAGGGTGCCCGGCGCGGACCCCGGTCCGACGTGGTTCAGCGCATGGAGGCGCACGATGTGCTGCCCGTCATTTCTCGCAATAGGACTGTAGGAGAACGACGCCACATTGGACGGCTGAGGCGGCGCGCCTCCTCCTGCGGCTCGAATCGATCCCTTGCCGCCGATCGACTTGATGAGCGAGCTCAGCTCGTCAAGGCTCTGGACGTCGTGGATCGTGGCCTGGCAGGTCTGGTTCCCGGCCCAGTTCGTCCAGGTTTCGAGTTCGACCGCCATCCGTCCTCATTTCGCGTGGGACCGGCATCGAAATCGGAGACATCGAAGGACCCCTCGGCGAGCCAGCTCTCGAATCGCCTCATGCTCTCACCCCGAGCGGCTACCTGTCATGAGAGGTCAGCAGATGCCGTTGCACCCGACGGTGAGTAGCGAGCATGTTCAAATGCAAATTCGTACTGGAATTTCGCTGGGGTACTTCCGCTCGGAAGAGGGCGGTGATCAGGAGGCTGTGACGCCGTTCGAGGCGCGGTCGGCGATCTCGGAGACAAGGTGATGATCGTGAGACTGCGGGGTGATGTCGACATTGTGGAGTCGGGAGCACTGGCGGTCTCGGGTTGTCGGGTCTCGTCGTTCGTTGCTCCGCGTTATCCGCGACGGTAACCCCCGCTCCGCCATCCGACGACCGGCTGTGCCGCTTTGTGGCGGGCGCACAGCGCAACGGCCGCTCCGCGGGCCCGGGCGCTGCGAGCGAGTCCCGTGCTCGCGGGCCTGAGGGCGTCTGCGCCGGCCGCTGTTGGATCAAGGTGCGTGGATCGTCGCCTCGAGGTCCAGCGGGGCAGCGCACGAGCTCGCGTTGGTCGTTGGTCGTCGAATGCGGCGCGGACGACGTCGCGCTCGCCGGCTCCGACAGCCCCTGTCGTCCGCGAGGTCGTTGCACGCAGCCGCGAGCGTGTCGTAACGGACGGCTGCACAGACATTCTGCGCAGAGGTACTGCGCAGAACTCTGCACAGTGTGGGCGCGTGCAGAGATGCGTGCAGACGCGGGGGAAGCGGGGTCCGCGGCGTGCAGATCTACCGTGCAGACGGACCGTGCAGACGTACCGTGCAAACCTTCGGCACAGACGCGCGTTGAGGGGCTGTACGACGCCAAGGCCAGGCCACTGCGTCCGTCGGGCTCGTTCCGCACGACGCCGTTACCGACCTACGAGCGGCCCGGTTGATGACGCGGGGTTGTCAACGTGACCGTGTCCTGGTCCGCCGTGTCCGGCGTGTCGGGTCACGGCTCACACGACGCTGACGGCCGACGCCGTGTCCGGCATCGCCGATGCATCGGTGTGCGAAAATTTCTTGCATTCTTGAGTTCGCGTTTACGGATTCGCCGCGCTATTCGTATTCGTGGAGGTTCTCGGCTCTGAGGGTCGGTGTGTACGGATCGATGGTGTCGTTCGTCTCGTTGAGGTGTCGCCGGGATTTGTGGCGGCGGGAGTTTCCGGGAGTGGTTCCGGGAGTGGTTCCGGGATGTACGAATCGCACGATCGACGTGATGCCCTCCCCTACCCGAGATTGCGAGTCCAGCGGCGACGCGGCCGACCGGCCGGCACCGTCCGCCGTCAACCGACGCGAGTGCACGGTCGAGGTTCCCAGTTCGCCGCCGGCGCTGAGTGCGGCGCGAGCGCTCGTCCGCGTGCTGCTCAAGGCCAGCCGATCATGCTCGGACGCGACGGTCTCCGACGACGGCGGGCCTGACGTTCTAGCCTCCTGATCGGCATGAAGCGTTTCGCGTTCTACGGACGAGTCAGCACCGAGGATCAACAGGATCCCGCGTCGTCACGCAACTGGCAGCTGGCACGATCACGGCAAGTCATTGAACAGGTCGGCGGCAACATCGTCTCCGAGTACTTCGACATCGGTCAGTCACGCTCGTTGCCGTGGAAGCGTCGACCCGAAGCCTCGCGGCTCCTCAAGGCATTCAGCGAGCCCAATCGCGGCTTCGATGCCGTCGTGATCGGCGAGCCGCAGCGCGCGTTCTACGGCAACCAGTTCGGACTCACGTTCCCCGTCTTCGTGCACTACGACGTCGAGCTGTGGGTACCGGAGGTCGGCGGCGCGGTCGATCCTGGTTCCGATGCCCACGATCTCGTGATGAGCCTCTACGGCGGTATGAGCAAGGGTGAGCGGAACCGGATCAAGACCCGCGTCCCGCTCGGCGATGGCAGCCCAGGCCGCCGTCGAGGGCCGCTTCCTCGGCGGACGGCCACCGTACGGCTATGCGCTCGCAGACGCCGGACCGCATCCGAACCCATCGAAAGCCGCCATCGGCCAGCGGCTCCATCGACTCGAACCCGACCCCACGGCCGCAAATGTCGTGCAACGAATCTTCACCGATTTCCTGGCCGGCAAAGGCGCCTACACGATCGCCGAAGGCCTCACCCGCGACGGCATCCCGTCGCCGTCCGCGCACGACCCGGCCCGGAACCAGCACCGCCAGAGCAGTGGCGGCGCATGGTCGAAGATCGCCGTGCGGTCGATCCTGAAAAACCCGAGGTATACGGGCCGTGAAGTCTGGAACAAGCAGCGCCACGAAGAGGTCCTGCTCGATGTCGAAGACGTCGCCCTGGGTCACGAGTCGAAGATGCGCTGGAATGACCCAAGCGAATGGGTCTGGTCCGAACAGCGGATGCACACCGCGATTATCGAACCCGAGACCTTCGATGCGGCCCAAGACATCTTCGCCGGCGCGCAGCGTTCAGCCGCACGCGGAAGCAACGAACGCGCCATCCCTATGTGCTGTCGGGATTGATGCGCTGCTCGCAATGCGGTCGCAAGATGCAGGCGTCGTGGAACAACGGGCGTGCGTACTACCGATGCAAGTTCCCAGCGGAGTACGCGATCGCCGAAGATCAGCACCCCAAGACCGTCTACGTCCAGGAACACGCGATCGTTCCGAGCCTTGACGAGTGGATAGGCAGCCTCTTCGCCGACGAGCACCTCGACGCCACCTGCGAAGCGCTCGCAGCCGTGAGGGACCTCGACCCGCCGGACGACGAGGGCCGCGAGCTCGACCGACGACGTCGCCTGAAGGAATGCGACGCCAAGCTCGACCGCTACCGTGCGCTGCTCGAGGTGAACAGCGAGATCACCAGCGCCGCGACCTGGATCGCCGAGGTCGAGCGCGAACGCAGGGGCATCGAACGCGACCTGGGTCGCAGGCCGACTCCCCGCAAGCACACGAAGAACGAGATCAAAGCCCTGGTGCGTCAGCTCAAGGACATCGTCGGCACGCTCGCCAAGGCTGATCCCGAGGACAAGCGAGCGATCTACGACGAGCTCGGTGTCGATCTCACGTATCACCAGGACGGGCGCGTGCACGTCGCCGCAGGTCGGAGGTGGTGTCGGAGGGGGGACTTGAACCCCCACGCCCTTGCGGGCACTAGGCCCTCAACCTAGCGCGTCTGCCTATTCCGCCACTCCGACGTGGAGGAGGCAGCCTACGCGACTAGGCCTCAGCGATGACGCTTACGCCGACCGGCGCTTCTTCGGGGAAGTGGCATGCGACGGGGTGGCCGGCGCCGCGATCGACGAGTGCGGGCTCTTCCTCGCGCGCATTTCTCTTGCGCCTTCCAACAACGCGTGCGGAACCGGCAGCCCGACGGCGGATCAACGGGGCTCGGTACGTCGCCCTGCAACATGATGCGCGAGCGGCCGCGCTCGAGGGCGGGCTCCGGAACCGGTACAGCTGACAGCAGCGCCTGAGTGTAAGGGTGCTGGGGCTGCATGTAGACGGCTTCGGCCGCACCGTGCTCGACGATCTTGCCGAGATACATCACTGCGATCTCGTCCGAGATGTGGCGCACGACCGAGAGATCATGTGCGATGAACAAGTACGCGAGGCCGAGCCGATCCTGCAGATCCTCGAGCAGGTTCACGATGCCGGCCTGGATCGACACGTCGAGCGCCGACACGGGCTCGTCGAGCACGAGCATCGTCGGTTCGAGCGCGATCGCGCGCGCGATGCCGACGCGCTGCCGCTGGCCGCCCGAGAACTCGTGCGGATACCGGTTGCCGTGCTCGGGATTGAGTCCAACCAACGCGAGCAGGTCGCGGACCTTCTCGTCGCGGTCGCACTTGACGCGGTGGATCCTCAGTGGCTCGGCGACGATCGTCGCGACGGTCATGCGCGGGTCGAGTGATGCGTAGGGATCCTGGAACACGATCTGCATGCGTCGCCGGTGCTGGCGGAGTCTCCGCGCCGGCATCGAAAGCAAGTCGGCGCCTTCGAAGGTGACCGTTCCCGACGTCGGTTCGAGGAGTCTCAGCACGCAGCGGCCGACGGTCGATTTCCCCGAACCCGACTCCCCCACCAGTCCGACGTTCGTCCACGCGCGACGGCGAACGACACGCCGCTGACGGCCTGCACGACGATACGGCCGTGCCCGCCGCGCAGAGGAAAGTTCTTCACGAGATCCCGCACTTCGAGAACCGCGGCTGTTTGACGCCGGCTCGGTCACGTCGACGCCCCGATCCTTCGGCGCGAGGAGCTCGGCGAAGTGGCATGCCGACTGTTGTCCCGGCTCACCGATCGCGAGCAGCGCTGGTTGCTCCTCGCCACACAGGGGTTGCGCGAGCGGGCACCGCGGATGGAAGGCGCAACCGCCGGGCGGAAAGAGCATCGATGGTGGCGATCCTTTGATCGGCTCGAGGCGTGGCCGATCGCGCATTCAGCGCCGGAAGCGACGACATCAGCCCGACGCGTGTACGGATGGCGCGTGTGATGGAACAACGTGTCGACGCCACCCTGCTCTGCGGTGCGACCTGCGTACATCACCTGCACGCGATCTGCGATCCGCGCGATCACACCGAGATCGTGTGTGATGAACACGATCGCGGTACCAGTCAGATTCTGCACGCGCTCCATCACTTCCAGGATCTGCGCCTGGATCGTGACGTCGAGCGCCGTCGTCGGCTCGTCGGCGATCAAGCACGTCAGGGTCGTTCGCGATCATCATCGCGATCATCGCCCGTTGTCGCATGCCACCCGAGAACTCGTGCGGGAACTGCTTCACGCGCGCCTCGGGCTGCGGGATGCCGACGGCATCGAGCAGGTCCACCGCGCGCGAGCAGTGCCTCTGTCTTGGAGATGTCGCGATGGTGCGCACGCACCGCTTCGGAGATCTGATGCCCGACTCGGTGCACCGGATTCAGCGCAGTGAGCGGATCCTGGAAGATCATCGCGATCTTCTCGCCGCGTATTGCTTCCATCTCCTTGCGCCGACGGCCGATGAGTTCGTCGCCGCGGTACCGCACCGAACCAGTGACGGTCGCGGTACGGGGCAGAAGTCCGAGCACCGCCAGCATCGTCACCGACTTGCCGGAGCCCGACTCTCCGACGATCCCGAGCACTTCGCCCGCGCGCACGTCCATGTCGACACCGCGCACTGCGTACACGGGACCGTCCTCGGTCTTGAACGTGACGTTGAGGTCGCGGATCTCGACGACCGGTTCGCCCGGAGACGGCGGCGGTTCGTCGCGAATCTGTCCCGGAAGAATCTCGGCTGCGTCTGAGATGTCAGAGATCTCGGTCACCGTTCAGACCGAGAGCTGCTTGGGATCGAGCGCGTCGCGCAGGCCGTCGCCGAGGAAGTTGACTGCGAGCACGGTCAAGACGAGCGCGAGCCCCGGGCACCAGATCAGGAACGGGTACCGCTGAATGGAACCCGTGTTGTCAAGAAGGTTGCCCCAGGTCGGCGACACGACCGGATCGATTCCATACCCGAGGAACGACAACGCCGCTTCGGTCAGGATCGCGGCCGCGACGGCCAGCGTCGCATTGACGATGATCTGGCCCGCACAGTTCGGAAGAAGGTGGCGGGCGATGATCCGCGTGTTCGGATGCGCCCGCCGCGCGCGCAGCCTCGACGAACTCCTTTTCCTTGAGCGAGAGCACGAGACCGCGCACTATCCGCGCGAACGGGCATCCAGAAGAAGAGCGCGATGATCGTGATCACGGCGCGGATGCTTGCGGCATCACCCATGAGCGTCCGCGCCCATGCCTGTCGTGCCGGCAACTGGCCGGCGATGATGAGGATGACGAGCAGTGGCATCGCGAGGAACAGATCGGTGACGCGCATCACGACGTTCTCGAGCCAGCCCCCGTAGTAGCCCGCGAGCGCGCCCAACACCGCGCCGACCAGTGTCGAGACGATCGCGACGCCGATGCCGACCGCGATCGAGATGCGTCCGCCGTACAACACCCGCGTCCACTGGTCGCGGCCGAGTCGGTCGGTACCGAACCAATGTCCGGACTGCGGATGAAGGTGCGCGAGCAGCGGGCCGGTGTCACCCCGCGCCCGCAACTGCTGGTTCGGCGTGTAGTGCGTGAACAGCCCGGGGAACGTGACCATCACCATGATGACGAGCAGCACCGCGGCGCTCAGGAGTGCGAGCTTGTGACGGCGGAACCGGCGCCATGCGAGCCGGCCGGGGGTAAGTGGCTTGGTGGCCAGTCCCTGCGCACTGGTCGTCAGCTCGCTCGCCGGTGGCTCGAGCGCGGGCTCGTCGGTCGCGGTCGTCAACCGCTCGAGATCAGTCAAGACGAATCCTCGGGTCGAGCCACGCGTACGACAAGTCGGCGAGCAGGTTGAACACGATCACGAAGCCGACGACGATCATCATCCACGGCAAGATCATCGGGTAGTCGGCGTTGGCGAACGCATCGAGGAAGAACCGCCCCATTCCCGGGTACTCGAACACCTGCTCGGTGATGATCAACCCGGCCGCGATCGAGCCGATGTCGATGGCCGCAAACGTCGTAAGCGGGATGAGCGTGTTGCGGAAGGCATGCCTCGTGAGCACGCGCCGTTCGGAGACGCCCTTCGCGCGCGCGGTGCGCAAATAGTCCGAGTTCAAAGTCTCCAGCATGCTCGTACGCATGTAGCGGCTGTACACCGCGATCAGCTGCACCGCGACCACGATCGCCGGCAGGATCAAGTGCTTGAAGCGGTCTACGAGATCGAAGCCCTGTCGCCCCGGAGAATAGATCCCGGCCGTCGGCAGGAGTGGTGGGCCGCCGGGATCGAAGTGCTGTTGCCAGAACGTGCCAACGAGGATGATCAACATCAAGCCGAAGAGGAACGGTGGCAGCGACAGGCCGATGAACGCGCCGGCAGTCGAGAGGTGGTCGAAGATCGAGTACTGCTTGATAGCCGAGATGATCCCGATGAGGACGCCGATCGTGATCGCGATGAAGCTCGCGGAGAGCCCCAGCACGATGCTGTTGGCGAGCGCGGTACGAAGTTGGGGCCATACCGCGATGTTGGAGTGCGAGGACTCGCCGAGGTCGCCCCGAACGAAATGACCGAGCCACAGCAGGTATTGCTCCGGACCCGACTTGTCGAGTCCGAGATCGTGCTTGTACCTGGCCAGCGCTTCCGGTGTGGTCTTCGGGTTCCGCGCTGGCCGCGGCGACCGGGTCGACACTCGCGCGAACGGTCGCGAACACGATGATGCTCGCGACCATGAGCACCGGGATCGCCCACAGCACTCGCCTCACGATGAATCGGGCCATCTGATGTTCCGATGGTCGAAGTTGGCCGGGGCCGCATCCGGCCCCGGCCAACACTCGGTCGTCGCTTGTATATCTGTACTACGCGGCTACTTCAGCGACCAGTCGTACATGTTCCAGAAGTTGCTCTCCGGGCTGTTGATGTACAGATCGATCGGGCCTTCGAGCTTGTCGTTGCGCCACGCGGTCAACGACGGGAACGCGTACAACGGCAGGGTCACGCCGTCGTTGATGATGATCTCGTTCAACCGCCGGATCTCGTCGACACGCTTGGTCGTGTCGAACTCCTGGTCGGACTGCTCCATCAGCTTGTCCGCGGCGGGGTTGGAATACCACCACTGGTTCTGGCCCTTGCCGTCGTTCGACGGACCGGGAATCGAGTCGGTGTCCAAGATGCCGGTCACCGACGGGTCGGGACTGGTCACCTGGATGAACATCGAGAAGTCGTAGTCACCCGCGGGCAGACGTTGCTGGAACACCGTGTCGGCGTCGCCGTTGTCGGTCGTGACGAGGAAGCCTTGCTTCTTCAACTCGGGGATGAACTCCGACTGGGTGTCCTGACGGCGCTGATTGTCGGTGTTGACCATCCACTTGAGCGAGAGCTCCTTACCGCCCTTCGCCCAGATGCCTTGCCCATCTTTGGCAAAGCCGGCCGCGGTCATGAGGTCGTTGACCTTCGTCTCGTCGAAGGTGAAGACGTCCTTGGCGGCCGCGTTTTCTTGGTCGCACCAATCGCCGACTCCCGGCACCCATGCCGCGCAGTTCAAGGGCTGTGTGTTGGGAGCGAAGGGCGCCACGATGTCGTCGAGGAACTTCTGGCGATCGAACGCGTGAATGAATGCCAGGCGCACGTTCTTGTCTTCGAAGGGCTTGCCCGGCTTCTCGTTGAACCAGAGGCCCTCGTACTGAGTGGTCACTCCGAACGACGCGCTCAGCGGATCGCCGGCCGTCAGGTCGGGCACATTTTCGGATGCCGGCTGCGGATAGATGGCCAACGCCTGCCCGGTGACGACCGACTGCACTTCCTGATCGGTCTTGGTGCGCGGCACGAATGTGACCTGGTCGAGCAGCGGAATGCGATCGGCGTCCCAGAACTTGTCGTTGCGCTTCAAGATCAACTGATTCTTGCTGAACGATTGCAAGATCCACGGACCGCCCGAGAACCCGATCGTCTGTTGCATGTCCTTGGAGACGTTGGGACTCTTGAACTTCGACTTCTCCAAGATGATGCCCGAGAAACCACCCAAGACGTCTTGCCAGTCGGTGTACTTCCGCTTCCAGATCAGCACTGCCGTCTTCGGGTCGGGCTTTTCGATGCGCTGGATGTCCTCGTAGCCGGCGGTGGTCAAGCTTCCGGTCGTCTTGAGCTGCGCCTGCCACGAGAACTCGACGTCGTCGGAAGTAATCGGCGTGCCGTCGTCCCAGTTCGCGTCGGGGTTCAGGTGGTACGTCACCGTGAACGGCGGGCCCTCCTTCAGACCTCCGTTTTCGAGCGACGGCATCTCGGTGAGCAGGGGTGACGCGACGAAGTTGTTCTTCTCGTCGAGCTCGGTGAGGCGCGGGAGCACCTGGATCGGCACG
The DNA here is from genome assembly GCA_963836365.1 of uncultured Actinomycetes bacterium. GTDB lineage: Bacteria > Actinomycetota > Acidimicrobiia > IMCC26256 > PALSA-610 > DASQHW01. The sequence continues at coordinate 176,973 of CAWIJC010000009.1, read as the reverse complement.
AGCCACTGCAGCCAGGACGAGTTCGCGCACTGGGTGATCGGGTTGATGCAGTCGGGCCACTGCTCGGCAGCGAAGATCGCGGTGCCGCCCTTCTTGCCTTCGTTCGAGCCGGTCGTTGCCGGAGTCTTCGACGCCTTGTTGCTACCCCCGCACGCTGCGAACAAGAGTCCTAAAGCGGCGAATACAGCTACTGCTCGCAAAAGGGGCTGACGCCTGCTCACGAGACCTCCCAGTTCGTGTTGGTTGCCACACCCCCGTGACGGGTGGGCGAGGCCGGACGAACATACGTCGGCACCCACACTTTGTCTCGTCATCTCGAGCCCGAGAGTTGACCAGACCGCGATATATCGGCCCTGACCACCACAATCCGTGACGGATCGCCCCACGATGACCTCGGTTCGTGGCCGCCGCTTGCGGCGAAGGGTCAGGTGAGACGAATGGCCAGCAACACCGTCGTGAACGTGAAGACCAACGCCATCACGACGGTCAGCCGGTCGAGGTTCTTCTCGACGACCGTGGATCCGGCCAGGCTGCTGCCTGCGACGCCGCCGAACATGTCGGAGAGACCGCCACCGCGGCCCGCGTGCAACAAGATGAACACGATCAGCGCCACACAGACCGTGATGTGCAGCGCGATCAGGATCCAGTCGAGGAACATCGGATTCATGTTAGGCGACGCTCAGCCGGCCCCCAACGCACCAGCCGGGCGAACTCGTCGGGATCGAGCGATGCGCCGCCCACGAGCCCGCCGTCGATATCGGGCATCGCCATCAGTTCGGCGATGTTGCCGGGCTTCACGCTGCCGCCGTAGAGGATCCGCATGCCGTCGGCCAGGGCGTCGTCGAACCCGAGGCGAAGGTGATCGCGGATCACGTGGATCGTCGCGTTGGCATCGTCGGGCGTCGCGTTGCGCCCGGTGCCGATCGCCCAGATCGGCTCGTAGGCGACGACGCAACGTGCCGCGTCGTCCCTCGACAGGCCGTCGAGACCCTTTTCGATCTGGCGGCGGACCTTGTCGTCGGTGACACCCTGGTCGCGCTCTTCGAGCGTCTCGCCGACGCACAAGATCGGCGACATGCCCGCGCCGACGACGGCGCGCAACTTCCTCGCGACGATCTCGTCGGTCTCACCGAACAGCTCGCGCCGCTCCGAATGCCCGACAATGACGTACCGCACGTTCAGCTTTGCGAGCATCGGCGGACTGACCTCGCCGGTGTACGGGCCGTGCGTTTCCCAGTGACAATCCTGCGCGCCGAGACCGATCGGAAGGCGATCGCCCTCGATCGTCGTCTGCACCGACCGCAACGCGGTGAACGCCGGGCACACGACGACTTCGACCTTGTCGTAGTCGGTGCTGTCGAGCCGGAAACCGAGCTTCTGCACCACCTGGATCGCCTCGAGGTGCGTGTGGTGCATCTTCCAGTTGCCCGCCATCATCGGCTTGCGATCGGTCATCGTCGTTCCTTGTGCGTGCGGAGTGCCTGCAGGCCGGGCAGGTCGCCCAGCTCGATGAGCTCCAACGAGGCGCCGCCGCCCGTCGACACGTGATCGATGCGATCCGCGAGATCGAAGTGCTCGACGGCCGCGGCGCTGTCGCCGCCACCGACGACCGTAAACCCGCGGCAGTCGGCAACTGCGTCAGCGACCGTGCGTGTGCCGGCCATGAACGGCTCGAGCTCGAAGACGCCCATCGGCCCGTTCCACAACACGGTCGCCGCTCCTTCGATGACATCTGCGTAGCGGCTCGCGGTCTCGGGACCGACATCGAGACCCTTCCAACCGTCGGGAATCGCGCGCGCCGACACGTGCTGGGTCTGCGCGCCGGCAGTCATGTCGCGCGCGACGACGACATCGGTCGGTATCGCCACGCGACCGGTCTGCACGAGGTCGCGACAATGATCGACCTGCTCCTCCTCGACCAAGGAATCCCCCACCGAGGCACCCTGCGCGACGAGGAACGTGAACGCCATCGCGCCTCCGATCAGGAGCGTGTCGCAGCGATCGAGCAACGCGTCGATGACGCCGAGCTTGTCGCTGACCTTGACACCGCCGAGAATCACGACGAACGGATGCTCGGGCGCGTCCAGCAGGCCGGCAAGCACCTCGACTTCGCGGGCGAGCAACCGGCCCGCGGCCGACGGCATCACCAACGGCGGGCCGACGATCGACGCGTGCGCGCGGTGCGCGACGCCGAACGCGTCGTCGACGTACACGTCGCCGAGGCTGCTCAGGTTTGTCGCGAATGCGGGACTGTTCGCTTCTTCTCCCCGATCGAAGCGCAGATTCTCGAGCAACATCACCGCGCCCGGGCGCAGCGACGCTGCCATCTCCTCGGCCGCGAACCCGACGACGTCGGGCGAGAGCTCGACAGGCGCGTCGAGCAACTCGCCGAGCCGCCGCGCGACCGGCGCGAGCGTGTACTGCAGATCGCGCTTTCCCTCGGGCCGGCCGAGATGCGAGCAGCACACGACGCGCGCGTCCCGCTCGCGCAGCCACGTGATCGTGGGAAGCGACGCGGTGATCCGCAGATCATCGTCGATCTCACCGTCGCGCATCGGCACGTTGAGGTCGGCGCGCAGGAGCACGCGCGTGCCGCGTTCCAGCGGGAGGAGGTCCTCCAGCTGCGGGACCGGATCGACCACGAGCGTGCGCCGCTACCTGGTACCGACGAACTCGACGATGTCGACGAGCCGGTTCGAGTATCCCCACTCGTTGTCGTACCAGCCGAGCACCTTCACGAGCTTGCCATTCGCCATCGTGTCGACGGCGGAGAAGATGCACGACGCGGGATTCGCCACGATGTCGGCCGACACGAGCGGCTCGTCGCTGTACTCGAGCACGCCGCGGAAGCGCGGGTTGTTCGCAGCGGCGCGAAACGCGTCGTTGATCGCGTCCTTGTCGGCGTCGTTGCGGAGCACCGCGACGAAGTCGGTGATCGAACCAGTCGGGGTCGGCACGCGCAACGAGATGCCGTCGAGCCTGCCCTCGAGATCGGGTAGCACGAGGCCGATCGCCTTGGCGGCACCCGTCGACGACGGGATGATCGAGAGCGCGGCCGCGCGCATGCGGCGCAGGTCGGGCTTGCCCGAGCGCGTCGGCGCCGCCTGGTCCTGCAGCTGCTGGTCGCTCGTGTACGCATGCGCGGTGGTGATGAAGCCGTGCTCGATGCCGAACGCATCGTCGAGCACCTTGGCCAGCGGCGCGAGACAATTCGTCGTGCACGACGCGTTCGAGATCACCGTGTGCCGCTCGGGGTCGTACGCGTCGTCGTTGACGCCGATGCAGACCGTGACGTCCGCGTCGGCTGCCGGCGCGGAGATGACCACGCGCTTGGCGCCGCCTCGCAGGTGGGCGGCGGCCTTGTCGCGCGCGGTGAACAAGCCGGTCGACTCGATGACGACATCTACACCGTTGTCTCCCCACGGGATCTCGGCCGGCTCACGTACCTGGAGCTTCTTGACCTCGTTCCCGTCGACCGAGAAGCCGCCGTTGCCTTCCTTGATCTCGTTCGGGATCGTGCCGCCGACCGAATCGTGCTTGAGCAGGAAGGCCATGGTGTGCGCGTCACCGAACGGGTCGTTTACGGCAACCAGCTCGACCTGCGCCTGCTCGCCGCGAGCGAGTATCGCCCGGCAGAACGACCGGCCGATTCGCCCGAAACCGTTGATTCCGACACGCACGGCCATTGTCGATCTCCTCGAATCGCGACCCGCGGCTCCCGCGGAGGGTCGACTACAGCAGAGCGGAAAGCGCTTTCGCCAGTTGCGGCGGATCGTGGCGCACACCGTCGGTCCGGCTGATCGGCGCTGGCACCGGGCGGGCGCCGAGTGCCACCACCGCGTCGGGATCGACGGCCAGCCCGCGCTCGGGGTCGAACACGAACGCATCGACACGACCTCCGTGCTCGCGTACCGCGGCGAGATGATCGGTGCCGTCGTGACCGCGTGTCTCGTTCTCGGTATCGAGGTTCGCCACCTGAACGACCATCCCCTTCGCGGCGGCGATCGCCTCGCGCAGCGCGGGGACGCACATGACCGCGACGATGCTCGTGTAGAGCGATCCGGGGGCGATGACGATCTGATCCGCGCTCGCGAGCGCGTGCAATGCGTCGGGAGACGGCGCCGCGTCCGCGGGCTCGAGGCGAACGTCGCGTATGCGCTCGCGCTCGCCGGCTTGGGCGATCGCAACCTGGCCGGTCACACGTTCGTCGCCGACGCGCGCGGTCATCGACACCGGACCGAGCGTCGCCGGCAGGACGCGTCCGACGGTCGCGAGGAGGCTGCCCGCCTCGTCGAGCGCGAGCGTGAGGTCGCCCATCGACTCGGCGAGTCCGACCAACACCAGGTTGCCGAGCGCGTGCCCCGCGAGCTCGCCCCCGCTGAAACGATGCTCGAACGCGCGCGACCACGGGCCGTCGCCGTCGCGTGCGAGCGCGACGAGACATCGGCGGAGGTCACCAGGTGCGGGTACGTCGAGGTCGCGTCGGAGCCGGCCCGAGCTCCCACCGTCGTCGGCGACGCTGACGATCGCGGTGATGTCGTCCCCGTACTCGCGCACGGCACGCAGCGCGACCGACAATCCGTGCCCACCGCCCAATGCGACAACCTTCGGTCCCATGCGTGATCTCGCTAGTCGCGCTCGACGTCCCGGTGCTGTACCGCGGCGCGATACCCGTGCCGCCGCAACATCGTGGCGATCTGGTCGGCGATCACGACGCTGCGGTGGCGTCCGCCCGTGCAGCCGACACCAATCGACAAGTACGCCTTGCCCTCATCTTCATAACCCGGCAGCGTGAGCTCGAGCAGACGATCGAGCTGCTCGAGAAACTCGCGTGTCGACGACTGTTGCATGACGTAGTCGATGACCGGCGCATCGCGCCCGGTGAATGGGCGCAGCTCGTCCACCCAATGTGGATTCGGGAGAAACCGGCAGTCGAACACGAGATCGACGTCGAGGGGCAGGCCGTGCTTGTAGCCGAACGAGACGACGTTGACGTGCAAGGCTCCGGCGGTGTCATGCTCCGCGAAGAGCTCGTGCAGGCGGTCGCGCAGCTTGTGCACGTTGAGATTCGAAGTGTCGACGATCACATCGGCGTCGCCCTTGAGTGTCTCGACGAGGCCGCGCTCGCGCGCGATTCCTTCGACGACGCGCTCACTGTCGGACAAGGGATGCCGGCGCCGGCTCGCCTCGTAGCGACGAACGAGCACGTCGTCGGCGGCGTCGAGGAACAGCACGCGCGTGCCTCGCGCCGTATCGTTGCAACTCCGCTCGCGCCGCGCTCAAGTCGGCGAGGAAGTCGCCCGAGCGCACGTCGACGACCAGCGCGTATCGCGTCGGGCGCTCGTGGCCACGCGCGAGCTCCGCGACCTTGCCGATCAACATCGGCGGCAGGTTGTCGATGACGAAGAACCCGAGGTCTTCGAGCACATTGGCCGCTTCGGACCGGCCCGCGCCCGACATCCCGGTGATGATCGTGACGTCGAGCGGTGCCGCGACCGGCCTCATGATTGGGGAACTCTCGCGCGTTCCGTACCGTGCAGCCGGGCGTACACGGCGCGGGCCACGGCTTCAGGAAGCCATGGCAGGGCGACCAGCTGCGCTTCGTCGAGCTCGCGCAATCGTTTGACCGAGCCGAACTCCTTCAGCAGTCTCGTCTTGCGGGTCGGGCCGAGGCCGGTCACGCCGTCGAGGATCGACGTCGTCATCTTCTTGCCGCGCAGCTGCCGGTGATACGTGATCGCGAACCGGTGCGCCTCGTCGCGCACCTGTTGCAGCAGGTACAACGCTTCCGAGTCGCGCGGGATCCGCACCGGATCGTCGTGGCCCGGGAGATAGACCTCCTCGAAGCGCTTGGCGAGGCTGGCAACGCAAATGTCCTCGAGCCCGAGCTCTTCGAGCACCCGCACCGCGACATTGAGCTGGCCTTTGCCGCCGTCGATCAGCAACAGGTTCGGCGGATAGGAGAACCGCTTCCCGGTCTGCGCTCCCTCGTCGCGCTCTCGCAGGTAGTTCCGGAATCGCCGCGTGAGCACATCCTCCATCGACGCGAAGTCGTCCTGGCCGTCGAGCCCGCGCACCTTGAAGCGGCGGTAGTCGGACCGCTTGGGCAGACCGTCCTCCATCACGACCATCGAGCCGACGATCTCGGTGCCTTGCAGGTTCGAGATGTCGAAGCACTCGATGCGTAGCGGCGCTTCGGGCAGACCGAGCGCATCCTGCAGCGCGACCAGCGCGCGCGCACGCGCGTTGTGGTCGGACGCCCGGCGCAACTTGTGCCGGGCGAAGCTCTCGCGTGCGTTCAGCGTCGCAGTCTGCAACAGCCCACGCTTGCCTCCACGCTGCGGCACGCGCACTCGTACCTTCGAGCCACGGTTCGAGCGCGAGGAACTGCTCGTAGAGCTCGCAGTCCTCCGGTTCGACCGGCACGAGGATCTCGCGGGGCACATCGGCACGTTCGGCGTCCGCGTAGAGCTGCTCGACGATGCGAGCAATCGAGCGCGGGCGTTTCGACGTCTTCGACTTTGTCGACGATCACGCCCTTGCGACCGACAACTCTCCCCCGCCGCACGTAGAACACTTGCACGCTGGCCTCGAGCGCGTCGTCGTCGATGCCGATGAGATCGAAGTCCTCCTCGCGCGACCCGACCATCTGCTGGCGCTCGATCGCCTTGCGCACGCTCGTCAGCTGGTCGCGCAGACCGCGCCGCGAGCTCGAACTCGAGATTGCTCGCGGCGTCCTGCATCCGCTGCTCGATGCGCTTGATGATCTTGTCGTGCTCGCCGTCGAGGAAGTCGATGAGCTCCTGGACGAGCTTGTTGTACTCCTCGTGGTCGATGTCCCCGACGCACGGCGCCGCGCACTTCTCGATGTGCGCGTACAGGCACGGGCGGCCCGATCGATGATGACGGTCGAACTTCGGACGCGTGCACGTGCGGATCGGGAAGGTTCGCAGCAACAGGTCGAGCGTCTCGCGGATCGCGTACGCGTGCGCGTACGGCCCGAAGTACCGCACGCCCTTGCGCTTCTTGCCCGCGCAGCACCATCGCACGCGGCCATTCCTCGTCGAGCGTGACTGCCAGGAACGGGTAGCTCTTGTCGTCCTTGAGCCGGATGTTGAACATCGGCTTGTGCCGCTGGATGAGGTTGAACTCCAAGAAGAAGGCCTCGACCTCGTTCTTGGCGACGATCCACTCGACCGAGTCCGCGGCGTGCACCAGCTGGCGCGTGCGCTCGAGCAAGAGGTCGGGGTCGACGAAGTAGTTCGACAAGCGGCTGCGCAGGCTCTTCGCCTTGCCGACGTACAGCACCCGGCCCTCGGCGTCGAGGAACTGGTACGAGCCGGGCGCATCCGGAATGCTGCCGGTCTCGGGGCGGGTGACCACGCCCCATTGTCGCGGCTCAGCCCACGTTCACGGTGCGTCGCGGCACCGCATCCGCTGCCGGTGGATGACGCACCGCCCGGAGCTCGGCGGCGGCGGCGAGCAGCAGGCCGACGAGCGCGGCGTCGCGGCCGACCACCGCGAGCTCGGTGACCAGGCGACCCGCATGGTTGACGTCGAAGGCAGTCCACTCGACGAATGTGAGGACGACGACCGCGGCCGCCCACCGCTCGAGGCGCGACGCGCCGGCGACCGCCGCGATCGCGACCCACGGCAGCATCCAAGCGGTGAACTGCGGCGAGAGCAGCGTGCCGCGTGGCCAGCAGCACGGTGATCGTCGCGACCTCGGCCACGCCGGCGCGCACGTCGTGATGGCCGACGTGCCACCAGATTGCGCCGATCGCGACCATGCCCGCGAGCACGAGCGCAAGACCGAGCGCAACCGGCGGCGCGCCGAGCCTCCATGCGCCTGATTCCTCGCGGAGCGAGCCGTGCGTGAGGAGACGGAGCAGCGATCCCGGGAACGCTTTCGAACTCCCAGCCCTTCGCACCTCGGTACGTCAGCACTTGTCGCGGCGCCTCGATGCCGCCCCACACGATCCATCCCACCAGGCCCGCGACGCCGGCAACCGCGCTCGCCGCGACTGCCCGCCACTCCCGACGCGCGGCAAGGCTGGCGACGAGAGCCGCCGGCCAGAGCTTGACGAACCCGCCGGCAACCCACGCGATACCTGCAGCGGTCGTGCGCCGGCGCGCGCACGAGTAGGCACCGAGCATCCCGAGTGCCATCCCGACGAGATCGAAGCGGGCGTAGAGGATCGGCATCAGCGGCGCGCTCAATGCGAGATACGACACCGCTGCTCGCCGACCCCATCCCTTGAAGCACCACCACACGATCGATACCTGCGCGGCGACGTTCACGAGAATCATGCGAGTGACGAAGTCACCAAATGTCGAACCGGCGAGCGTCCGGAAGAGCATGACCGCGCCGACGGGGTACTCGACCTCGAAGGCGCGATAGGGCGCGTGCCCGGTGCCGATCGCGAAGTAGCGGCCGAACCCCGAGGTCGCTTCGTAGTCGCCACCCGCGCGCAGGATCTGCCGCCACACGACGAACGCGAGGACAGCATGCAAGGTGAGTAAGAGCGCGAGACGCCGGCGTCGCAAGCGCATCCGACTATCCGACCGTCGTGGGCGTGCGCCCGGGCCGGTCGCCGGGTTTCGCCACAGGACGGCGTGGCGCGCCGCGGGATGCGAACAGCTCCCGTGCCGCGACGACGACCAGCCCGATCACTGCGACGTTGCGGGTCGCGATGGCGAGCTCGACGTTGAGCGCCCCTGAATGGCGGGGGTCGTAGAGCCACCAGTAGGCGAACGTCGCGGTCGACGCGAGCGCAGCCCATCGCTCGAGCCGCTGCACACCACTCGCGACCGCGATCGCGACGAACGGGAGCAGCCACACGATGAACTGCGCCGAGAGCAGCGTGCTGAACACGAGGCTGGCGCCCACGACGACCACCTCGGCCAAGCCGGCGGGCGCACCGTGACGCGCGACACGGACCCACGCGACGGCCACCGCACTCACCAGCGCGAGCGTGAGCAACAGACCGAGCACGCGCGGCGGCGCGCCGACGCGCAAGGCGCCCTGTTCAGGACGCAGCGACCCGCGTGTGAGCAGTCGCAGCAGCGACGCCGGCGCGCTCTCGAACTCCCAGCCCTTCGCGCCGCCGTACGTCAGCACCTGGCCGGGTCCGGTCGGTCCCGCCCCACGCGACCCAACCGACGAGCCCGACGACACCGGCGGCAACAGCGCCGACGAACGCGTGCGGTTTGCGATCGGCGAGCAGCCGCGGCAAGAGCACCACGGGCCAGATCTTCAAGAACGCGCCGGCAACCCACGCGCCGGCGGCGACTCCCTCCCGGCGTCGCACGAGCGCGAGCGTGCCCGCGACGGCGCACGCCGCACCGAGGAGGTCGTAGTGGTAGTAGAGGAACGGCATCAGCGGCAGCGACAACGCGAGGTACGACATCGCGGCACGTCGGCCCCAGCCGAGAAAGCACATGTACGTGATCAGCACGTGGGCGGCGACGTTGCACACGATCAGGTGCCGGACGAACGCGTTGAGATTCGCGGGGCCGAGCAGCTTGAAGAAGCCCAAGGCGAGCGGCGGGTACGCGGTCGTGAAGTCGCGGTACGCACGGCCGCGGTGCACGACGAGCGACCGGAATCCCGCTGCGTCCGATCCGAACCCTGTGCCGAGGCCCCCGTGTCCGAGCTCCCGCCACACGAGCAGCAGGACTGCGGCGTGCGCCACGACGAGGATCGCCGCGCGCGATCGCGGGGAAAGGACCGTCATGTCCATATATTACCAAATGTTCGGCAGCGTGTCTGCCTTCTACTCGACCTGAGTGTTATGGTGGGCGCCAGCGCCGGCCCGGTATCCGGCGTACATATGAGCTCCGAGGCCGACAACCCCGCGGTGCTGGCGACCGGGCTGCCACCCGCCGGCCGACGAGGAGCTGAACCCGAAAAGGGAAGGCCCTGATGCTGCGACTACAGGCACCGCTGCCCGACGAGTACACCCGCGCCACCGAGGAGGAGCTGGTCACTCGCATTGCTGCCGCGAAGCACACGCTCGGCGACCGGTTGGTGATCCTCGGCCACCACTATCAACGCGACGAAGTGATCCGGTGGGCCGACGCGGTCGGCGATTCGTTCAAGCTGGCGCGCTTCGCGGCTGACAATCACCGCGCCACCGACATCGTGTTCTGCGGCGTGCACTTCATGGCCGAGTCGGCCGACGTGCTCACCGCCGACCACCAGCGCATCATCCTTCCCGACCTGAACGCGGGTTGCTCGATGGCCGACATGGCCGACATCGATCAGGTCGAAGAGGCGTGGGACGAGATCGCCGCGGTCACCGCGATCGAACGCGTCGTACCGATCACGTACATGAACTCGGCAGCGGCGTTGAAGGCGTTCGTCGGGCGGCACGGCGGCGCCGTGTGCACATCGTCGAACGCGCGCGCCGTGCTCGAATGGGCACTGGCGAAGGGCGACAAGGTGCTGTTCTTCCCCGACCAGCACCTCGGCCGCAACACCGGCTTCACGATGGGCTACGCCGAGGCCGACATGCGTGTGTGGAACCCGTGCGCTGATCTCGGCGGGCTCGAGGAGCGCGACGTGAAGGAAACGACGCTGCTGCTCTGGAAGGGGCACTGTTCCGTACACCAGCGCTTCCGGCCGGAGCACGTCGCCGCATCCCGTGCCGAGCACCCCGACGTCCAGGTGATCGCGCATCCCGAGTGCGCGCACGAGGTCGTCGTGCTTGCCGATCACGTCGGTTCGACCGAACGGATCCAGGAGTACACCCGCAACGCGCCGTCGGGGTCGACGCTTGCGATCGCGACCGAGGTGCACATGGTGCAGCGGCTCGCGAAGGAACATCCTGACAAGACGATCTTCACGCTCGACCCACTGATCTGCCCGTGCTCGACGATGTTCCGCATCGACGCACCGCATCTCGCGTGGGTCCTCGAGAATCTCGTCGCCGGCGAGGTCGTCAATCAGATCGTGGTCGACCCCACCACCGCGGAAGGTGCGCGCACCGCGTTGCAACGCATGCTCGACATCAGCTAGCGGCGGCAATCGCCCCGCGCGGGCCACGCTGTTCACGCGATGCACGTGGTCGACCGAACCGGCGCCGGAGCGGGTGTTCGACGTAACGGAACGACGCCTCGGCGCACGCGATCGTCAGCACCAGCGCCACGGCACACGACATCGGCAGCCTCCAGTGCAGCGCATACCGCGAGTTGCACCAGTTGACCACGAAGATCGCCGGATAGTGCCAGAGGTACACGCTGTACGAGCGCCGGCCGAGCCACACGAGCATCCTGTTCGCGAGTACGTCGCGCAGCGGGCCATCGAGCAGCGCGACGAGCACCAGCACCACCATGCACACCGCGAGCAACGCGAACACTCCGCGGTAGTAAAAGAGATCGCGTTCGTGGTTGTAGAACATGAGGAACGGGATGATCGGCGCGATCGACCACGCGCCCCAACGCTGCACGAAGCGACCGAACGACGTTGCCACGAATTCGGGTCCTAGCGGGAACAGCAATGCGGCAGCCGATCCGGCGAGGAGAAAACCCATGCCTTGTCCGGCGGTACCGACGTGCAACGAGAGCTCATTCGAGGAAAAAGATCGCAGCGCGACTTGCAGGAACGTCGCGCCGGCCGCGACTGCCGCGAGGCGTCCAACCGAACGCGCCGGCATTCGCCGCAACAACACGATCAACACGAGCGGCCACAACAGGTAGAACTGTTCCTCGATCGCCAGCGACCACAGATGCGCGAGCGGCCCGAGCGCGCCGAAGCCACGCGCGGCGGCGACCCAGTTGGTGACGTAGAAGAGCGAGGAGACCGCGCCGACTCGCACGGCGTGCGGGCTCCCGAAGATCGACGACAGACGCGACGTCGAGACCACGACGGCGAGTAGCGCGAAGTAGCCGGGCATCAGCCGGGCGAAACGGCGGCGGTAGAACGCGCGCCGGCCGATGCCGCCCGTGTCGTCGTGCTCTTCTCGCAGCAGCCTCGTGATGAGAAAGCCACTGAGCACGAAGAAAAGGTTGACCCCGAGGAAGCCGCCGGCAATGCCGCGGGCGCCGCCCGTCCAGTGATACGGCACGACTGCCGCGATGGCGAGCGCACGCAGGCCGTCGAGCGCGGGTCGGTAGCCGAGTCGTGTGCCCAGTGAGCCGTGTTCCACGCCCGCTCGCGCTTCCTGCCCCGCTGATCCGGCGTCCTGCCAGAATCACCCAGAACAGCGTACGGGTGTGGCTGTGCCGGCGATATGGGCCGCGCGGCTCATTGCACGCGGCGCGCCGCCAAGAACAGGAGCCGGGGAATCGTCGCCGCGTCGCGGTACTCGGGCGCGCGGGCGAGGAAGCGCTCGGGTGGCATCGGCTCCTCCATGCGCTCGACGAGCAAGCCGTGCTGTGCCATCGCGTTGACGTACTGCGAGAGCGGCCGGTGCACGAACGGCAGCACGACGCCGGGCGCGAGCTCCTCCATCGAGACGTCCTCGACGAGGTAAGAACCAACGCGCCAGTACTGCTCTTCGAGCACGTGGTCGATCACCCAGCCGCTGTTGGGCGCTTGCAGAAGCGGATGGTTCAAGAAGAGCACGAACCGGCCGCCGGGTTGGAGCACGCGTGCGATCTCCGCGATCGCGGGCTCGTGGTCGGCGATGTGCTCGAACACGAGACACACGACGACCGCGTCGAAGCTCGCCGGCAGGAACGGGAGCCGCTCGGCGTTCGCGCGTGCGTATCGCACTCCCCCGCCGCGAGCGTGTGCGACGTTCAGTTGGGCGACCGTCGGGTCGACGCCGACTGCCAGCGCGGCCCCGCCGGCTACCGCGAGTCGCGCAAGCTGGCCCTCACCGGCACCCACGTCGAGGACACGCTGCGCGCCGGCGAGGCACTCGCGCGCGAGCGGCAGTATCTGATCCTCGTACTCGGCGTCGGCGCCGTCGGTGAAGCCGTCCTGCCACCAACGCGCGTGCCGCTCCCATAATTCTGGATCGCACTCGCTGCTCGGCGGGATACCCGCCTCGCGGGCGCTCGTCGCTCCCGCCAGTTCGCTCCGCTTCGCTTCGCTCACGGCCTCATGTGGTGATGCCGAGCACTGGCGCCGCTCCCATAATTCTGGATCGCACTCGCTGCTCGGTGGGATACCCGCCTCGCGGGAGCTCGTCGCTCCCGCCAGTTCGCTCCGCTTCGCTTCGCTCACGGCCTCATGTGGTGATGCCGAGCACTGGCGCCGCTCCCATAATTCTGGATCGCACTCGCTGCTCGGTGGGATACCCGCCTCGCGGGAGCTCGTCGCTCCCGCCAGTTCGCTCCGCTTCGCTTCGCTCACGGCCTCATGTGGTGATGCCGAGCACTGGCGCGAGGAAGCGGCCGGTGTAGCTCTCGGGCACCTTCGCGACGTGCTCGGGCGAGCCCTCGGCGACGATCGTGCCGCCGCCCGACCCTCCCTCGGGCCCGAGATCGATGACCCAGTCGGCCGATTTGATCACATCGAGGTTGTGCTCGATCACCAGCACGGTGTTGCCGGCGTCGACGAGTCGCTGCAGGACGTGAAGCAGGCGGCCGACGTCCTCGAAGTGGAGACCGGTCGTCGGCTCGTCGAGGATGTAGATCGTGTGCCCGGTCGCGCGCTTGCCGAGCTCGGTCGACAGCTTCACTCGCTGCGCTTCACCACCCGACAACGTCGGCGCGGGCTGGCCGAGCCGCACATAGCCCAACCCCACGTCGACGAGCGTCTGCAGCTGACGCGCGACAGACGGCTGGTTCTCGAAGAACGCGAGCGCTTCCTCGGCCGGCATGTCGAGCACCTCGGCGATGCTCTTGTTCTTCCACGTGATGTCGAGCGTGTCGCGGTTGTAACGCGCGCCTTTGCACACCTCGCACGGCACATAGACGTCGGGGAGGAAGTGCATCTCGATCTTGATCGTGCCGTCGCCCTGGCACGCCTCGCAGCGGCCGCCCTTCACGTTGAACGAGAAACGACCCGGCTGGTAGCCGCGGATCTTCGCCTCCTGCGTCGATGCGAACAGGTTGCGGATCTTGTCGAAGACACCGGTATACGTCGCGGGATTCGAGCGCGGCGTACGGCCGATCGGCGACTGGTCGATGTTGATCACCTTGTCGAGGTACTCGGTTCCTTCGATCTTCTTGTGCCGGCCCGGAACCTCGCGTGAGCGGTACACCTTCTGCATCAACGCGGGGTGCAGGATGTCGCCGACGAGCGTGCTCTTGCCGCTGCCGCTGACTCCGGTCACTGTGACGAAACACCCGAGCGGGAGCTCGACGTCGATGTTCTTGAGGTTGTGTTCTCGCGCGTCGCGCACCGCGAGCCACGCGTCGCCGGGTTCGCGCCGGAGCTTGGGCACTTCGATCGAGCGCTTGCCGGCCAGGTACTGCCCGGTGATCGACGTCTTCGACTTCAGGAGGTCCTTCACGGGACCCGACACCAGGATCTCGCCGCCGTGCTCGCCGGCGCCCGGCCCGATGTCGACCACGTGGTCGGCGACACGGATCGTCTCCTCGTCGTGCTCGACGACGATCACGGTGTTGCCGAGGTTGCGGAGCCTCATCAACGTCTCGATCAGCCGCTTGTTGTCGCGCTGGTGCAGACCGATCGACGGCTCGTCGAGCACGTACAACACTCCGACGAGACCGCTGCCGATCTGTGAGGCGAGCCGGATGCGCTGCGCCTCACCCCCGGCGAGGGTGCCCGAGGTGCGGTTGAGCGTGAGGTAGTCGAGCCCGACATCGAGCATGAACTGCAAGCGCTCGAGCACTTCCTTGAACACACGCTCGGCGATCATCAGATCGCGTTCGCTGAGCTCGACCGTGCGGAAGAAATCGGCCGCGCCGCCGATCGAGAGCTCGCCGACTTCGAAGATGTTCTTGTCGCCGATCGTCACCGCGAGCGACGCCGGACGCAGACGCGCGCCGCCGCACGACGGGCACGGCACGAGACGCATGTAGCCCTCGATGACCTCGCGCACACGATCGGATTCTGATTCGCCGTGGCGGCGCTCGACCCACGGAACCACACCCTCGTAGCGTGTCGAATACGAGCGCTGACGTCCGTAACGGTTCTTGTAGCGAACCGTGACCTGCTTGGGACCCGCGCCGTACAGCACGACCTTCCTCGCGGCAGCCTTGAGCTTCCGCCACGGAGTCGAGGTCGAGAACCCGAACTCGTCGCCGAGCGCAGTGACGACGCGCTTGAAGTACTCGCCGCGGTACCCCGCCCACGGTTGGATCGCGCCATCGTCGATCGACAGGTCTTCGTCGGCGATCACGAGCTCGGGATCGACTTGGAAGCGTGTGCCCAGCCCGTCGCAGTCCTCGCACGCGCCGTACGGCGAGTTGAACGAGAAGTTGCGCGGCGCGAGCTCTTCGAACGAGAGGCCGCAGTGCGCGCACGCCAGGTGCTCGGAGAACGTGAGAATCTCTGAGTCAATTTCCGGGTCGCGCTCGCTCCGCTCGCTGCTCCGCGCAGTTCGCTGTGCTCCCTCCGCTGCCGCATCGCGCGGGACGATCTCCACTTCCGCGACACCTTCGGCGAGCTTGAGCGCGGTCTCGAGCGAGTCGGTGAGACGCCGCTCGATGCCCGCGCGACGCACCAAGCGGTCGACGACGACCTCGATCGTGTGCTGCTCGTAGCGCTCGAGCTGCAGCTTGGTCGGCAGGTCGACGAGCTCGCCGTCGACACGCGCCCGGGTGAAGCCCTGCCCCGCCAGCTCGTCGACGAGGCGCTGGTACTCGCCCTTGCGGCCCCGCACCACGGGCGCGAGCACCTGGAACCGCGTGCCTTGCGGGAGCTGCAGCACGCGGTCGACGATCTGCTGCGGGGTTTGCCGCGTGATGAGCCGTCCGCAGTTCGGGCAGTGCGGCACGCCGATGCGCGCGTACAGCAGCCGGAGATAGTCGTAGATCTCGGTGATCGTGCCGACGGTAGAGCGCGGGTTGCGCGACGCCGACTTCTGGTCGATCGAGATCGCCGGCGACAGGCCCTCGATGAAGTCGACGTCGGGCTTGTCCATCTGTCCGAGGAACTGACGCGCATATGCCGACAGGGATTCGACGTAGCGCCGCTGCCCCTCCGCGTAGATCGTGTCGAATGCGAGCGACGACTTCCCCGAGCCCGAGAGACCGGTGAACACGATCAGCTGGTCGCGCGGCAGCTCGAGATCGACGTTCCTCAGGTTGTGTTCGCGTGCCCCGCGGACGACGATCGTGTCACTGCTCATTCGGCTGCGCAGGCTAGCGGCTCTTGCAAGGAACCACGAACACCCGTTCGTGTACCGACCGGGATCCGCAGACCGCGATGGGCCGGCCGCGAAGTACGCGACGGCGCGATCAGCCGACCTCGCGCAGCTCGCGCTTGAGATCGTGGATCTCGTCCCGGAGCCGCGCGGCCTCCTCGAAACGCAGATCGCGGGCGGCGTCCTGCATCTCGTCGGTGAGGTTCTGGATCAACCGGGCCAGCTCGTCGCGCGGGAGGTCGAGGCGATCCATCACCGTCGACCGACCACGACGACGGCCCCGGCCTCTGCCCGCGCCGCGTGGACGGCGCCGCGTCGTCATCGCCCCGGGCGCGGATCATCTCGAGGATGTCGGTGACTTTCTTGCGCACGGTCTGCGGGTCGATGCCGTGCTCGGCGTTGTACGCGAGCTGCTTCTGACGCCGGCGCATCGTCTCGCTGATCGCGAAGCGCATCGAGTCGGTCATCTGGTCGGCGTACATGATCACTTGGCCGTCGACGTTGCGCGCGGCGCGACCGATCGTCTGGATCAGTGACGTCGAGCTGCGCAGGAAGCCTTCCTTGTCGGCGTCGAGGATCGCAACCAACGACACCTCGGGCAAGTCGAGACCCTCTCGCAGCAGGTTGATGCCAACCAGCACGTCGAACTCACCGAGCCGCAACGAGCGCAGGATCTCGATGCGCTCGAGCGTGTCGACCTCGGAGTGCAGATACCGCACGCGGATGCCGAGCTCCAACAGATAGTCCGTGAGGTCCTCGGCCATCTTCTTGGTCAGCGTCGTCACGAGCACGCGCGCGTCGACGTCGACGCGTGCGTTGATCTCGGCGACGAGGTCGTCGATCTGGCCCTTCGTCGGTTTCACGACGATCTCGGGGTCGATCAGCCCCGTCGGCCGCACGACCTGCTCGACCACCTGGGTCGACGTCTCGCGCTCGTAGTTGCTCGGTGTCGCCGACATGAACAACACCTGGTTGACCCGCCCGATGAACTCCTCGAATCGCAACGGCCGGTTGTCCATCGCCGACGGCAGCCGGAAGCCGTGCTCGACCAGCGTCTCCTTGCGCGATCGGTCGCCTTCGAACTGGCCGTGGAGTTGTGGGATCGCGACGTGCGACTCGTCCACTACACACAGCCAGTCCTCGGGGAAATAATCGAGCAACGTGTACGGCGGCTGGTGGCGCGTGCGGCCGTCGAGGTGCATCGAGTAGTTCTCGACGCCCGCGCAACTGCCGACCTCGCGCAACATCTCGAGGTCGTAGTTCGTACGCATGCGCAGTCGCTGCGCTTCGAGCAGCTTGCCCACGCTCTCGAGCTCGGCGAGCCGCTCCTTCAGCTCGGCCTCGATGCCCGCGATTGCTTCGACGAGCCGCACCTCGTCCGTGACGTAGTGCGACGCAGGGAAGAGCGCCAGGCTGTCGAGCTCCTCGACGATCTCACCGGTGAGCGGGTCGACGCTGCAGATGCGCTCGACCTCGTCGCCGAACAGCTGGATGCGCACTGCGCGCTCCTCGTACGCGGGCAGCACCTCGATCGTGTCGCCGCGCACGCGAAACTTGTTGCGGGCGAACGCCACGTCGTTGCGTTCGTACTGCAGCTCGACGAGCCGGCGCAGGATCGCCCGCTGGTCGCGCGTATCGCCCTTGTCGAGCATGAGCAACTGCTTGCTGTACATCTCGGGCGAGCCGAGACCGTAGATCGCCGACACCGACGCGACGATGATCACGTCGCGGCGGGTCAGCAGCGCGCTCGTGGCGGAGTGCCGCAGGCGGTCGATCTCGTCGTTGATCGACGAGTCCTTCTCGATGTAGGTGTCGCTCGAGGGGATGTACGCCTCGGGCTGGTAGTAGTCGTAGTAGCTGACGAAGTACTCGACGCGGTTGCGCGGGAACAGCTCGCGGAACTCGGCGGCGAGCTGCGCGGCGAGCGACTTGTTGGGCGCCATGACGAGCGTCGGCCGTTTCGCCTGCGCGATCACGTTCGCGATCGTGAAGCTCTTTCCCGAACCGGTGATGCCGAGCAGAGTCTGGAATGTGTCGCCGCGTGCGATGCCGTCGACCAACCCCGCGATCGCATCGGGCTGGTCGCCCGCGGGCGCGAGATCAGTGACAAGGTCGAAGTCGGGCACGCACCCAGGGTACCGACGCGTTGCGCCACAACCGTTTGGGCGCAACGGCACGCTCTGACGTCGCGAACGGTCCAAACGCTCGCGGGTCCCGCACCGTTGGGTTTGGACAGAACGGTGCGCCCTACGGTTCCGCAGCCTCCAAACGGTCCTGGAGCTCGACCCAGAGGGCGTCGATCTGGCGTTCGAGCGCGTCGAGGTCGGTGCCATTGTCGATCCACCATGTCGCGACTGCGCGGCGCTCTTCGTCGGACGCCTGCAACGCGATGCGGCGCTCGGCGTCGGCGCGGTCGACGCCCCGTGCGACGAGGCGAGCGAGCCTGACCGGGAGCGGCGCGTCGACGACGATCACGCCCGCGTAGTCCTCGCCCCGCTTCGCCTCGACCAGCAGCGGGATGTCGTGAATCACGATCGCGTCGGGCGGCGCTTCGGTGACACGCCGCAGGAACTCGGCTCCGATCGCGGGGTGGGTGATCCCCTCCAACTCCTTGCGCGTCTCGTCGGAAACGAACGCCCTCGCGGCGAGGGCGCCCCGGTCGAGCGAGCCGTCGGCGGCGACGATCTCGGGTCCGAACCGCTCGACGAGCCGGACGAGCGTCGGCGAGCCGGGCTCGACCACCTCACGCGCGATCACGTCGGCGTCGATCACCACCGCGCCGCGCCGGGCGAGCAGGCCCGCGACCGTCGACTTCCCGGCGCCGATACCACCGGTCAAGCCGATCATCAGCACGCCGATGGAGTGTACGAAGTGCGCCCTGTTCCCGCCCTGCGCAGCCGCTGAGGAGTCCCGACGAGCGCGACCACGACTCGGAGCAGCCCGCCCGACGGCATCGGCCGGCTCGCGCACGCCCTCGCCTCCACCGGCGACGCCGGCACCCGCCTCGAGACCCGGCTGGTCGCGCTGACCGTGGCCAGCCGGACGATCACGGCCGCGGCGGGCCTCTTGTTCGGCGTCATGAAGTCGGCCGGCCCGCGGTTCCCGATCGCGGCCGCGGTGCTCATCACGTTCACCATGTTCGAGAACGTGTTGCAGCTGCGCTCGAATTCGTTGTCGAGCATCCGGTTCCTCACGATGCTCGAGCTGGTCGTCTCGGTCGGCGCCATCATGACGACCGGCGCGTTCAAGAGCCCATTCGTGCTGACGCCGATCACGCCGTTGCTCCTCGCGGGTTATGTCTGGGGCCGGCGCGCAACCGTCGGTACGGCCGTCGCCGGTGTAATCGCCGCGGCCGCCGCGATCGCGATCCAGACGGCCGACGTCGCCGACCAGCGCGCGGCGAGCCAGATCGCGGTGATCTTCTTGCTGTGTGGCGCGCTCGGAGCGTTCACGCGCAACCTCGTCGTCGAGATCGAGATGCAGCGCGCGCTCGCGATCGACCAGGCCACGCAGATGGCAACGGCCAACGACCTGCTGGTGTCGTTGCACGCGCTCGCGCAGACGTTGCCCGCGTCGTTCGATCTCGGCGAAGTCGTCGGCTCGATCCGCCAGCGCGTCCGAGCGCTGTTTCCCTACACCGCGCTCGTCGTGCTGGTACCCGAGGACGCGAGCAGCGGCTGGCGGGCCGAGTTCAGCGAGGGGGTTCGGGTCCCGAGCCGGTTCGAGGAACGCGACCTCCCGCAGTCGGTTCGGCGCGCGATGACGGCGAGCCACCCCGTCGTCGTCGCCGATCGCCTGATCCGTCCCGACGACGCCGGCTTCGCTCCCTTGTGCCGCAGCGGTATGTACGCCGCGCTGCGCGCCCGCGGCGCGCTCGTCGGTGCGATCGCCATCGAGCACGAGCCCGCGGACTGCTACGGCGCCGAGGAACGCGCGCTCATCGACTCACTGTCGAGCGTCCTCGCCCTCTCGCTCGACAACGCCCGGCTCTTCGCCCGCTTGCACACGCTCGGCGCCGAGGCGGAGCGGGGCCGGATTGCCCGCGAGCTGCACGACCGCATCGCCCAGTCGCTCGCGTACGTCACCTTCGAGCTCGAGCGGCTCCACGATCTGCCCGGAGAAAAACTGGACGAAATCGACAATCTCCACGACATCGTCCGGGACATCATGCAAGAGCTCCGGGAGACGATCTACCAGTTGCGGGCCAACGTCAGCGAGGACAAGGAGCTCACGGAGGTCGCGACCGAGTTCCTGGCCCGCTTCGAGGAGCGCACCGGGATCTCGACCACGTGGGCGCCGGACACGAACCGGCGGCTTCCCTACCGAGTCGAACAGGAGCTGTGGCGGATCGTGCAAGAATCGTTGACCAATGTCGATCGGCATTCCGACGCCACGCACGTCGTCGTGCGCTGGGAGGTCGACGGAGAACGCGGCGCCCGCCTCGAGGTCGTCGACAACGGCACGGGCTTCGACCCGAGCCGTGTCGCGGGCGATCACTACGGCATCGTCGGGATGCGAGAACGCGCCGAAGCGATCGGCGCGCCGGCTTCAGATCGTGAGCCGGCGCGGCCGAGGAACGAGTGTGGTGGTCGAGCTCCAGAGCTCGACCACGCGGCGTCGCCGGCACACCAGCAAGTCGGCGTAGGCATGCGCATTGGGCGATGACGAGAGCGGGGCAACGATGGCAGTGACCGACGGCAAGACGACCCCGAGCAGCACCGGCAGCCGGCCACGCGTCCTGCTGGTCGACGACCACCAGCTGCTGCGCCAGGCCGTGCGGCGCGCGCTCGAGGATGCGGGCATGGAGGTGATCGCCGAGGCCGGCGACGGCAGCGAGGCCGTGCGCCTGGCAACCGAGATCGCGCCCGACATCGTGCTGATGGACGTGTCGATGCCCGTGCTCGACGGCGTCGAGGCGACCCGCCGGATCCACTCGGTCAACGCGGACCTCCCGGTGCTGATCCTCACCATGCACGGCGAGGACTCGCAGCGCCGCGAGGCGATCGCCGCCGGCGCTTCGGGCTTCCTGACCAAGGACGCCTCCATGCAGGATGTCGTGCGGACGGTGCAGCAGACGGCCGGCGGCGACGTCGCGCTCAGCCGCGAGCTGGCGAAGACGATCCTCACCGAGTTGCGTGAGCCCGACACCCGCACCTCGCCGCTGACACCCCGCGAGGAAGAGGTCCTGCAGCTGATCGCCGACGGGCTGAGCACGATCGAGGTCGCCAGCCGGCTGTTCATCAGCGGCAAGACCGTGAAGAACCACTTGGCGTCGATCTACGACAAGCTCGACGCCCGCGACCGGACTCAGGCGGTGCTCGCGGCGGTGCGGATCGGCATCGTTCGCCTGCGCTGACGCGCACACCGGGGTCCGGCGCGGGCCCATGACCGGACCACGACCCGGCTCCCAGGCGGCTTCTGCGTAAATGAACCGGATGACCTATTTCAGTACTTTATGGGTGAGTGACATCCTATGCGTACTTCGGCGGCAAGGACGATCGATCGAAGTAACCGTGACCGCAGGGGGTCCACCCAAATGACTGAACTGTCCGTCTTCAAGACGTGGCTGATCGCGAAGCTCGGCATCAAGGACGAGCGTGGCGCCAACCTCGTTGAGTACGTGTTCTTGCTCGTGTTCATCGCGCTCGTCGTCGTGGTCGCCGTGACGGCGCTCGGCGGCAAGGTGAGCCAGAAGTTCAGCACCGCTTCTTCGCAGCTGGGCTGAGCACAAGCGCTATCCGAGAAGGGCCGCCGGGAGACCGGCGGCCCTTTCGCGTGCCGGCGAATGCGTCAGCGCGCCGGAAGGATCGCGCGCCGCGCGTAGACGACCGCGACCTTGTCGCCGTACACGACCTGCCAGTCATCACGCTCGGCGAGCGCTTGGACAAGCGCTGACGCGCGCGGCGACATCACGACCTCGACGTTGTAGCGGTCGAGCGCATCGTGCCAGCCGGGCCGGACGTCGGCGACCGTCGTGTAGTCGCGATTGACCTCGATCGGGTACATGTCGTAACGGTCGTCGAAGAACACCTTCTGTTCCGGCCACGCGCGCGCGATCAGGTAGCCACCCCACGCGTCGGTCGTGTACAACCGATGTCCCGCGAGACCTTTGTCTTCGAGCGCCGTGTACGCCGCGACCGGATAGTTCTTCAGCTCCCAGTTCTTTTCGCCCATCGCGTGCACGACGACGAGCACGAGCGTGCAGCACAATGCGATCGCCAGCAGGCGGTGCACCGGGCTGCGGACGTCCGGCCGGGCCGTGTCGACACGCACGAGCCGGCTGATGATCGGCAGCACGGCGATGACCGTGAGACCGACGTTGCGCACGGCCCACAGACCGAGGACGAGAAACACCACCGTGACCAAGAGATCGCGGACACCGGGACGCTTGCGCGCGCAGATGATCAGCGTGCATATGAGGAACGCGCCGAACAGCATGCCGCCACCCTCACGGAAGTTCGGCGACTGCCATTCCGACACGTCGCGCAGCACTTCGCCGCGCAGCATGAGGCGCGCCGGGAACAGCAGCAAGTCGATCCCGTACGGGTTGAGGACCGTCACTGCCGCCGCGATCACCGTCCCTCGCGCGAGCACCCGCTCGCGGCCGCGATTCGGCGGATGGCCCTCGAGCGCACGCCCGAGGAGATGCAACACGAGGTAGCCGAAGCCGATGGAGAACGTTCCGTGCGAGTTGGCCCAGAGCCATATCAGCACCGGTAGCACGATCGACGAATGCTTCCCGACCCAGGTGTCGGGCTCCTCGACGACGACGACCAGCACGAGCATCGCGACGAGGCCGATCATCAAGGGCCGCTCCGACCACACGTTCAGCATCACGGCCAGCGACAGCAACGCGAGGCCCCCAGCGCGCAGGCGATCGTTG
Organism: uncultured Actinomycetes bacterium; assembly: GCA_963836365.1. Classification (GTDB taxonomy): domain Bacteria; phylum Actinomycetota; class Acidimicrobiia; order IMCC26256; family PALSA-610; genus DASQHW01. The sequence continues at coordinate 153,864 of CAWIJC010000009.1, read as the reverse complement.
GCGCCGCGCCACGCGATGCGGAACAGCAAGTAGCCGACGAAGAACCCGAGCACCCCGCCGAGCACCCGGAGTCCGAAGGCGCCACCTGCGCGGTCGATCACGCCGTAGAGGAGCTCGGCGAGCCACGACTGCGCGACCCACTTGGCGCCGTTGGCGGTGAACGAATAGGGGTCGTGGCGCGGAATGCCGTGATCGAGGATCAGGCGCCCGGTACGCAGGTGCCACATGAACGAGTTGTCGTGCAGCGGACGGATGCCGACCGCGAGCCCGCCCGCCGCGAACACGAGCGTGAACACCGTGCTGAGGCGCGCCCCCCGGGCCGTCGGCCGGTCCGAGCGCTCCGCCGGCCCGGCGTGCTCGCGTGTGATCGTCATGACTTACAACTTGTTGAACACCTGCATGAATCCGGGCATGACGACGACGACCAGCGTGGCCGGGAAGATGCAGAGCACCAGCGGGAACAACATCCGCACGGGCGCCTTCTGCGACTTCTCCTGCGCGACATAGCGACGACGCACACGCATCTCGTCGGCCTGTGTCCGCAGAATTCGAGCAATCGACACACCAAATGTGTCGGCCTGCAGCATGGCCACGATGAACGAGCGCAGCTCCTCGACGTTCGTCCGCTCATCGAGCGCGCGGAGCGCGTCGGCGCGGCTTGCCCCCATCCGGGTCTCCTGGAGCATGCGCCGGATCTCCTCCGAGAGCGGCCCGGGCACGGTGTTGGCCGTGCGGTCGAGCGCCTGCTCGAAACCGAGACCCGCCTCGACCGAGATCACGAGCAGGTCGAGCGTGTCGGGCAGCTTGCGCTGGATCTCCGTACGGCGCTTGGTGATGTGCTGGCCGAGCAGCACGTCTGGTCCGAAGAACGACAGCGCCCACACGAAGCCGATGCCGAGCAGCATGATCAGCGCGTTGTCGCTCAAGAAAGAGAAGCCGAGAAACGCCCAGATCGCGCCCGAGGCGAAGCCGAACACCTTCCATACGAGGAAGCGGTCGACCTCGTACCCCGGGGGGTTCCCCGCCAGCACGATGTTCTTCTTCAGGTTCTCGACGTAGCCGACCGGTGTCACCTTGCGGGCAATCTCGAGCGCACGCCGGCCGATAGGCGCGACCAGACGGTCGGTGAACGACTCGAGCATCTCCTGCTCGCGAACGTCCACGACCTCGTAGCTCTCGATCGCGCGCAGCGAGCGGCGGGCACCGGTGCGCGCCTCGAGCGCACTCGACAGCGGACCACGCGCCCAGCACGATGGCGCCGACGGCGAAGGCAAGTATGACGGGAAGCATTGTCAGACCTCGATGTCCACGATCTTGCGGAGCCAGAACCAGCCGACGATGGCGAGACCGCCAGCCGCGATCACTGCGGCGATACCGAGTGCGTCGTCGAAGAGCGTCTTCATGTAGTCGGGTGCGACGAGAAAGAGCATCACGCCGGCAACCGGAGGCAGCAGCGCCGAGGATGATGCCGCTCAAACGTCCCTCGGCCGTGAGCGCCCGGATCTCGCGGCGGATCCGCTCACGCTTTTGCATCGTGTCGGCGACGGTGTCGAGCAGCGACGCCAGGTTGCCGCCGACCTCGCGCTGGATCTTGATCGCCATGACAGTCCAGTGCAGGTCCTTGCTGCCCATGCGCACTGCGGCGTCGTCGAGCGCCTCTTCCGGCGTACGGCCGAGACGCACCTCGGTGAACACCCGCTGCAGCTCACGGCGCATCGGCGCGCCGATTTCCTGCGCGACTGCCTCCAGACCCTGCATGAACGAGAAGCCGGCGCGCAGCGAGCTCGCCAGCAACGTCAGCGTGTCCGGCAGCTGGTTCTCGAACGCGCGCTGGCGGCGACGCTCCTTCTGCGAGACGTACACGATCGGCGCCAGCGCGGCGATCGCCGCGGCAACGAGACCGTAGATCAACCCACCGATGGCCGTGACGCCGAGGAACAGCATCACGACCGCCGCCGCCGAGTAGAAGAGCACCTCGCCTGCGCGCACCGGCACGTCGGCGCGCTCGAGCGCCTGCTCGACCCGCTGCAATATGCCGGTGCGCTCGGCGAGCTGGTTCGTGAACGCGACCGCCTGCTGCACCATCGCGGTCTCGGGCGCCGACGACGAGCCCTTCACGGGATCGATCTGCTCCACACGGTCGTAACCGGCAAGGCGACGCTCGAGCGCAGCTTCGCGCCGGCCGAGGATCACACCGAACGAACCGACGAATCCCACGGTCGCGAGACTTGCCAGGATGACGATGAGGATGATCATCGGATTCCCACCACTCGCCGGGCGAACGGCTCGAGCGTGAACAGCTCGGGCTCGAGCGCGATGCCGTAGTCCCCGAGGCGGTCGGCGAACTTCGGCCGGATACCAGTGCTCTTCAGGCGACCGAGGTAGCGGCCGTCGTCGTCCATGCCCATACCGAAGTCGAACATGTACAGGTCCTGCATGACGACGGTGTCGCCCTCCATGCCGAGGACCTCGCACACCTGCGTCACACGACGTGTGCCGTCGCGCAAGCGGCTGAGGTGCACGATCATGTTGAGCGCGCTCGCCATCTGCTCGCGGATCGCGCGGATCGGCAGCTCGATGCCGCCCATCAACACCATCGTCTCGATACGGGACAGCGTGTCGCGCGGGCTGTTCGAGTGGATCGTTGTCAGCGAACCGTCGTGGCCCGTGTTCATCGCTTGGAGCATGTCGAGCGCCTCGGCGCCACGAGCCTCACCGACGATGATGCGGTCGGGACGCATACGCAGCGAGTTGCGCACGAGCTCGCGGATCCGGACCTCGCCGGTGCCTTCGATGTTCGGCGGGCGAGACTCGAGCGAGCACACGTGCTCCTGCCAGAGCTTCAACTCCTTCGCGTCTTCGATCGTGACGATGCGCTCGTCGTTCGGCACGAACGACGACAGCACGTTCAGCAACGTCGTCTTACCGGTGCCGGTACCACCCGACACGACGACGTTCAGGCGACCGCGAACGCACGCGTCGACGAAGTCCGCGACTTGCGGGGTGAGCGTTCCGAACGAGATGAGGTCGCTCACCGTGTACGGATCCTTGGAGAACTTGCGGATCGTGAGGAACGGCCCGCCGATGGCCACCGGGTGCACGACCGCGTTGACACGGGAACCGTCGAGCAAACGAGCGTCGACCATCGGCGAGCCCTCGTCGATGCGGCGTCCGACCTGACCGACGATCTTGTCGATCGTGCGACGGAGGTGTCCCTCGTCGACGAACTCGACGTCGGTCTGTTCGATCTTGCCGCGCCGCTCGATGTAGATCGACTTCGGCCCGTTGCACATCACTTCGGTGATGCCCGGGTCGTGCAAGAAGCGGTCGATCGGGCCGTAACCGATCGTGTCGTCGGTGACGTCCTGCACGAGCTGCGCTCGCTCGGCCGCCGACAACGCGATGCTCTCGTCGGAGAGCGCCTTGTTGACGTGCTCGTGCACGACGCGTCGCAGCTCGTGCTCACTGACCTTCTCGTCGGCGAGCATCGGACCGACCTGCTCGATCACGAACTGGTGAACGCGCTGGCGAAGCTCCTCCAGCTGGGAACCGCGTGTGATGCCCGGTCCCTTCTGCAGGTCTTGCCACCGTGAGAACTGCTGCGACATGTTCGCGACCTCCTGCTACGACGAACGTCGTCGGCTCAGCGACGGGCGACGACGCCGGCCCTCGGGTTTCGGTTCCTGATTCGCTTCGGCGTCGGGCTCGACGGCGACCGCGGCGTCACTGCCATCGAGGAAACTCTCGGCGACACCGCGCAATGCCAACGCGCCGGGCGAACGCGGCTTGTCGAGCACGACCGGCACGCCGCGGTTCACGGCCTGCGGCACAGCGATGTCGGACGGGATCCGGAACTCCGCGGACACGCCGAGTGCTCGTTCGACGTCGCTGACGTCGAGGTGCACGCGTGCATTTGCTCGGTTGAGGACGAGCTTGAGCTTGCCCCCGGCGAGGGCGAGCAGGTCGAGCGTCTGGATGCCGACCTTCAGGTTCTTGATGCTCGGGATGTCCATGCTCGCCACGAGCAGAACGTGGTCGGCCTCCTCGATCAGCGCGAGCACGACGTCGTCGAAGTGGGGCGGCATGTCGATGACGATCCAGTCGAACATGCGTCGCAGCATGCGGACGATGCCGGTCATCTCCTCGGCTGTGATGCGGTCACCCGCCGATGGCTCGACCGGCGCGCAGAGCACGCGCAGGCCCGACGCCTCGTGCGTCGCGAGCAGCCCTTCCATGAGCTGCGCGTCGGCCGTGTCCATGGCGTCGGCCGCGTCCGTCGTCGTGTGCACCGGCGGAATGCCGAGCAGGACGGCGACGTCGCCGAACTGCAGGTCGCAGTCGACGAGCGCAACCCGTCCCGGCTTCGCGCGTCGCGAGGACGATCGACGTGTTGGTCGCGACGACGCTCTTGCCGACGCCGCCCTTGGTCGAGAACGCGACGATGACCTTACCGAGCTCCTGCGTGTCGGCCGCGTCGGCTGCCCGCTTGACCATGGCAGTCATCGCGTCGCCGACACGCTCGATCGCCTGGCGAATCTGCGACTCGCCGGCGTCGATCGTGACGACGTCCCGCACGCCGGCACGCAATGCCTCGTGCAGTAGCGACAACGTGACTTCCTCGGTGAGGAGCACGACGCCGAGCTCGGGGAAGGCCCGTGTCAGGCGCTGCATCGTGTCGAGCCCGGCGGCGTCCGCCATGCTCGCACCGAGCAGCAGCACGGTCGGCCCGCCGTCGCCGAACGTCGTCGCGATCTCGTCGACCGACGCAACCGGCGTCGCGGCGATGCCCGCGAGCTCCAGTGTCATTCGCGTTCTGAGCCGGTCGTCCGGCTCCAGCGCCAGTACTCGGTAGCGCTGGGAAGCCGGACGCTTGCTCGGGATCGGTTCGCCCATGGCGGTCATCTCGCTGCTCGTGTGAGGGACTCGGGGACTGCTACTGGTGGTCCTTGAGCTTTGCGAGCTCACGGTCCAGCGTCGGGAGGGACTTGTCGAAGAGGTTCACCGCTTCGACGACCTCGCCGGGGTCCTTGAAGTCGCCCGCCTTGAACGTCGACGGGTTGAGGCTCAGGTACAGCTTGCCGCCGTCCTGTGCGTGCACGAGTTGCTCCGCCTGCCGCGCCGTCACCTCGAAGGTGACCAGCGAGTGGTTCTGCGAGCTGGAGGAGGCCTCGGTCGTCGGCGTCGTGCCGTCCGCAGATGCCGTCTGCGTCGCCGGCTTCGCCGTCGTCTGTCCGACTGCCAGCACCTTGAGGCCGGGGATGAGGAACGACGTGTACTTCACGTGAGAGCCGTCGGCGATCCAGTGGGTCGCGTCGTCCTTCATCGTGACCATCACGTTGACGTTGTCGCCGGGGACGAGGAAGCCCGCTACCGAGCTCGGGTCGTCGAGCTGGATCGACATCGCCATCAGCTGGTCGTCCTTCGCCTTGCCCTGGTCGGTTTCCAGCTGACCGCCGAGGCTGCTCGACACCGAACCCGCCGACACGAAGTCCTCGCTGACGAGTGTCTGGCCTTCGGCGATGTCGTGGCTCGCGACGAGGTTGTCGTACTGCTTCTTCAGCGTGACGTCGTTCGTCCCGCCGGTGATGCCCGTCGGCGGCACGTCGTTGCGGACCCGCTGCTCACGGGCGATCATCCCCGCGTCGAACGCACTCTCGAACGACGTGTTCGCCGGAACTCGTGACTTCGCGACGAGCACGCTCGTAAACGTGTACGGCTTCTTCGCGTCGTCGGTTGCGCTATTGGTGTACTTCCACACCAGAACACCTGCGAGCGCAGCCAAAACCACTGCTGCGATCGCGGTCAACACCCGCCAGTTGCGCACGCGCTGCCCCCTTGCCCGCATCCGTATCGGGCTCCCGGCGCGTCCCGGTCGACCGACCCGCAGAATCCATCTGCGACAGACCTGTCCCTGGTCTGCCTCCCAATCCGTGGGAGTTGTTCCAGGAGGCCAAAGTTTGCCCTATCCGCCCTATTCGTAACAAGAGGCAGAACTGGGTCGGCTCGTTCGATTTACGGATGAACCGTCCGCAAAGCGCGATACGTCACACTCACGAGCATCAGTAGACCGCACCGGCCACGCGAGCCACTCCTGCCACAGCATCGCCGACCGGAAATTGGTCGATCGACCTATACGCGCTCAGTCGTCGGGCGTCTCGTTCGTCTGGTCGGTTCCAGGTTCTGCCGGCGTCGGGACCTCCGCCGCGGGCGCCTCCGCGGCGGCCGGGCCCGGGGTCGGGCCAGGCGTCGGGCCGGCCGCGCCCGGGGCCGACTCGGCGCCCGGCGCGGCGGCGGGGCCGCCTTCGGCGGTCTCGGAGTAGTCGGGGCCGATGTAGTTGCCCTGCTCGTCGTACGCGTGCTCGCCGTAGAACTCGCGGTACTCGGCCGCGACCTCGCCACCCTCGGCGGCCTGCTTGATCGAAAGCGAGATGCGGCGGCGCTCGAGGTCGATGTCGATGATCTTCACCCACAGCTCCTCGCCGGGGGTGACGACCTGTTCGGGCGCCTCGACGTGGTGCGCGGCCATCTCGGAGATGTGGACGAGGCCTTCGATGCCTTCGCCGACCTGTACGAACGCGCCGAACGGCACCAGCTTGGTGACGCGGCCGTAGACGAGCTCTCCGACCTGATGTCCTGTCGCGAACTCCTGCCACGGATCCTGCTGGGTCGCCTTCAGCGACAACGAGATGCGCTCGCGCGAGAGGTCGACGTCGAGCACCTGCACCGTGACCTCGTCGCCGACCTGCACGACCGAAGACGGATGGTCGACGTGCTTCCACGAGAGCTCGGAGACGTGGACCAGGCCGTCCATGCCGCCGAGGTCGACGAACGCGCCGAAGTTGACCACCGACGACACGACACCCTTGCGGATCTCGCCCGGCTTGAGGTTGGTGAGGAACTCGTCGCGCTGCTCGCGCTGGGTCTCCTCGAGGTACGCGCGGCGCGAGAGCACCACGTTGTTGCGGTTCTTGTCGAGCTCGATGATCTTGCAGTCGAGGACGCGCCCCACATACGGATGCAGGTCGCGGACGCGGCGAAGGTCGACGAGCGACGCCGGGAGGAAGCCCCGCAGGCCGATGTCGATGATGAGGCCGCCCTTGACGACCTCGATGACCGGGCCGGAGACGACCTCGTCGTTCTCCTTCTTCTGTTCGATCGTGCCCCACGCCGCGCTCGTACTGCGCGCGCTTCTTCGAAAGGATCAGGCGGCCGTCCTTGTCCTCCTTCTGGAGTACCAAGGCTTCGAGCTCTTCGCCGAGCTCCACGACCTCGTGCGGATCGACGTCGTTGCGGATCGAGAGCTCTTTGCTCGGGATCACGCCCTCGGACTTGTAGCCGATGTCGAGCAGCACCTCATCGGAGTCGATCTTCACGACCTTGCCGTGCACGAGGTCGCCGTCGTCGAACGCGACGATCGTCTGGTCGATCGCGTCTTCGAGCGACATTCCATCCAGGTCGTCGACGGTGATCACCGTCTCGGCTTCCTGGGTGTCCGCAGCCCCGTCCTCGGTCTCGGTGACCGGTTCGGTGGCGGCGGTCTCGGCGCCCGCAGCAGTCGCCTGCGCGGTCGCGTTCGGGTCCTGATCCAACACTCGTATGCCTGCTTTGCTCGGGACGACATGCGCCTCTCGCGCTCTTTTTCGCGCGCGCACGTCGCCGCTCCGGTGGAGCGGCCTGTCAAGGGTACAGGCCTGGCCCGAAACGCGAAACCCAGCTACTCGCAGCGGTGCGCGAGCAACAGACGCTCGGGCACGTCGATCGACGGCGGGTCGCGCCGGTAGCCGCCGGGGCGCACACCGAACACGCCGTCGACGGCGAGTCCGGCCCGCTGCGCGCGCAGGCGCAGCTCGCGCGGCGTGTCACACGACGTCCAGAGGTCGAAGGTCTGCTCGGCGCCGGCCGGGTCTCGCACGAGAGCGGTCTCGTGGTTGACACCCGTATCGGCGTCGAAATGCTCGCCGGGTGCGAGGTCACGCGCCGCGAGATGCGCCGCATGTTGGACATGGTCGGCGAAGTGAGGCCGGCACACCGAATGAGCGAACGGGCGCCGCGCTCATTTCGCGCTCGCCCAGGTGTCGCCGAAGCCGATGTCGACGACGAGCGGGACCCGTAGCGTGGCGACGCTCTCCATCACCTCGCGCACGACCGGCTCGACGTCCCTACGTTCGGTCAGCGGCACTTCGAGCACCAGCTCGTCGTGCACGGTCAAGATCATTCGGCTCGTGAATCCGCCCTCGATGAGCGCGCATTCGAGGTTCACCATCGCGAGCTTGAAGATGTCGGCCGCGCTCCCTTGCACAGGCGCGTTCTGCGCCATGCGCTCACCCATCTGGCGGATGCGGAAGTTGTCGGACGACAGCTCGGGGAGCTGGCGGCGGCGGCCGAGCAGCGTGGTCGTGTAGCCCGTCGCACGCGCCTCGCGCACCGTGTTGCGCATGTACTCGGCGATGTTGGGGAACGCCTCGAAGTACGCGTCGAGAATCTCGCGTGCTTGATCGGTGGGAATGTCGAGCCGTTGCCCGAGACCGTAAGCCTCCATGCCGTACGCGAGCCCGTAGTTGACGACCTTGGCGAACCGGCGTTGGAAGTCGTCGACGTTCTTCTCGTCAACATTGAACACGCGCGACGCGGTGGTGGTGTGGATGTCGGCGCCCCGCTCGAACGCCTCGATCAACCCCGGGTCCTCCGCGAGGTGCGCCATCACTCGCAGCTCGATCTGCGAGTAGTCGGCGGTGAGTAGCCCGCAGCCGTCGTCGGCGATGAACGCGCGCCGCAGCTCGCGCCCGCTCGCAGTGCGCACGGGCACGTTCTGCAGATTCGGCGCTTCCGACGAGATGCGCCCCGTCGTCGTCGCGACCTGGTTGAACGTCGCGTGGATGCGGCCGTCGGGTTGCACGAGTGGCGGCAACGCGTCGGCGTAGGTACCGCGCAGCTTCTCGACCTCGCGGTACCGGAGCAGCGCGTCGAGGATCGCGTGCTCGTTGACGAGCGCCATCTTCTGCAACGAGTCGGCGTCGGTCGACGCGCCGGTCTTCGTCTTCTTCACCGGCGTCAGCCCGAGCTTCTCGAACAAGATCCGGCGCAGCTGCGGCGTCGAGTTGACGTTGAACGCCTCCCCCGCCTGGGCGTGGATCTCGGCTTCCAAACGGCGGCACTCGTCGCCGAGCTCCTTGCCGAGCGCGGCGAGGAATGCAACGTCCATACGCACGCCCGCGTCCTCCATACGCGCGAGCACGGGGATCAGCGGCCGCTCGATCGTCTCGTACAGCGGTACGAGCCCGCGCGCCTTCAATGCGCCGGCCAGCGTGTCGGCAAGCCGCCCGAGTACTGCAACGCGCCGCCCGGTCTCGCCCGCGCCGGCCGCGCCGTCGAAGTCGAGCGTGCCCTCGACCTGATCGGGCGACGTGAGCTCGAGCGAGAGGTACCGCAACGCGAGGTCTTCGAGCTGGTACTTCCCCTCGCCGGGATCGAGGAGGTACGCCATCACCACGGTGTCGTGTTCGAGCGAATGCAGCTCGTGTTGCAACGCCCGCGTCAGCTCCTTCGCGCGATGCACGGCGAGCGGCGGGCTCGCGGGGCCGGTCAGCGCCGTGAGCGCGTCGCGCACGGTCGCGTCGGCGAGGAGATCGCCGTCGATGTAGACGGCATCCTCACCGGTCGAGATCGCGAGCCCGCGCAACGCACGACCTTCCCAGCGCGGCTCGAGCGCGACGCGGTCGCCGTGAGCGGCCGCGCGCAACGCGTCGGCGGCACTCCTGACGTCGCGCGCGATCGTCACGTCGACGTCGAGGATGTCGGCTTCCGGGAGCTCCGCGACGCCGCCGACCGCGTCGAGCACACGCGGCAGCAATGTGCGGAACTCGAGCTGGTCGAACAGCACGCGCATGCGCTCACGATCGAACGCGCCTTGGCGCAGCTCGGTCGGCTGCAAGCCGCCGAGATCGACCTCGCAGAACAGCCGTGACATCTCGCGGTTCTTGAACACACGGTCTTTGCCTTCGGCCAGGTTCGTGCGCTGTTTGTGCGGGAGCTCGTCGAGGTGCTCGTAGATCCCGTCGAGGCTTCCGTAGGTGGTGATGAGCTTCGCCGCGGTCTTCTCGCCGATCCCCGGAATGCCGGGGAGGTTGTCGCTCGTGTCGCCGCGCAACGACGCGTAGTCGAGGTACTGATCGGGTGTGACCCCGAGGCAGCGCGCCGCGATACCGGCTTCGTCGTAGAGCGCGTACTCCGAGACGCCGCGCTTGTTGTACAGCACTTTCACGTGCGGGTCGCGAACCAGCTGATAAGAGTCGCGGTCGCCGGTCACGACAACGACGTCGACGCCTTCCTCGGCAGCTTGCATCGTGAGCGTCGCGATCACGTCGTCGGCCTCGACTCCGGCGATCTCGAGCTGGCGGATCTCGAGCACGTCGAGCACTTCATGAATGAGCGGCAGCTGGCTGCGAAACAGGTCGGGCGTCTCCTTGCGATTCGCCTTGTACTCCGGGTCGAGGTCGTAGCGATAGGTGCTCCCGCCCGGCGCGTCGAACGCGACCGCGATGTAGTCGGGCTGCTCGTCGGCGATCACTTTCGTGAGCATCGACGTGAAGCCGTAGACGGCATTGGTCACAGTGCCGTTCTTCGTCGCGAGGTCGGTTGGCAGCGCATAGAACGCCCGGTACGCGAGCGAGTGACCGTCGAGCAGCAGGAGCTTCGCCATCGCGGCCCATGGTATGACGGGCGTGCACGACGCGTACCTGACGCCAACATGCGAGAGTCTGCGCGCGATGGACGCCGGAACTCACGCAGGTTCGTTACGGCGTTACCGTGCCGGCGACGACATCCGTGGCGACGTCTTGGATCTTGCGCCGTGTGTCCATCGCCTTCTTCTGAAGGAACCGCCAGGAGCTCGCTTCGGTCATGCCGTGCTCGTCCATCAGGCGGCCCTTGGCGCGGTCGATCATCTTGCGCGCCTCGAGCCGCTCGGCGAGATCGGCGTTCTCGCCTTCGAGGGCGACGATCTGCTCGAAGCGTCCGAGCGCCATCTCGATCGCCGGCATGAGGTCGCTCTTTTGAAACGGTTTGACGAGATACGCGAGTGCACCCGCGTCGCGAGCTTGTTCGACCAGATCGTGTTGTGAGAACGCGGTGAGGATCAGTACCGCCGCCAGCCGCTCGCCCGCGATCGCGCGAGCCGCGGTGAGCCCATCCATGCCCGGCATCTTGATGTCGAGGATCGCGAGCTCGGGATCCAGCTCGCGTACGAGCTCGATCGCTTGGTCGCCGCGTCCGGTCTCACCGACGACGTCATAACCCTCTTCCTCCAGGATCTCCTTCAGATCGAGTCGGATGATCGCCTCGTCCTCCGCGATCACGACGCGCACGGGTTTGCTCACCAGTTCCGGGCCTCTCAGCAGGGGACGGGTCAGGACGGCAGCCGAGGGATCGGGAGCTCGTTTGCCATACGGTCGAGCAGCGCATCTTGTTCGTGTTCGAGCTCCGCGATCGACCGGCGCAGCGCGTCGCGCTCGACGCGTCTGCGCGTCGGCGTGCCGCCGCATCTCATGAGCCTCGGCCTCGGCGAGCGGCGTCTCCGACACGAGCGACCGCAAACGGGCATCCTCCGCTTCCGCGACGAGGAACGCACATTGCTCCTCGGCGACGGCAAGCTCGGCCCGCAAACGCTTCAGGCGATCGCTCACGTCGATGAGACGGCGCTCGAGCAAGGACCTGGCCATATCTACAGGGTCATCTATCGGGTCGACTCCATGCTGGTCACTTCGCGGTCGTCTGCCATGGGACCAGGGAGTCTACGACGCATCCCGTCCTGTGGCACCGTTGTCACCGGCATGCGGCACCCCGTTCTGACCCCCGAACACGACGAGCTACGCGCCAGCGTGCGACGGTTCGTCGACACAGAGGTGCGACCTCATGTCGACGCATGGGAGCGCGCGGGCAGCTTCCCCGACGCGCTGTTCCGTCGCTGCGGCGAGCTCGGCTTCCTCGGGCTGCACTACCCCGCGCGGTGGGGTGGCGGCGACGGCGACCTCGCCGCGGGCATCGTGTTCATCGAAGAGCTGGCGCGCTGCGGCGCCGGCGCGATCCCGATGGCGATCGGCGTGCAAACCGACATGGCCACGCCCGCGCTTGCCGAGTTCGGCACCGACGATCAACGCGAACGGTGGCTGCGGCCCGCGATCGCGGGCACGAAGATCGGAGCGATCGCGATCACCGAACCCGACACCGGTTCTGATGTCGCCTCGATCCGCACGCACGCCGTGCGCGACGGCGACGTGTGGCGCGTCGCCGGCCGCAAGATGTACATCACCAACGGCACGCGCGCGCAGTTCTTGACGCTCGCCGCCAAGACCGACGCCGTCGCGGGTCATCACGGTGTGTCGTTGTTTCTCGTCGACACCACGTTGGCCGGGGTGCGAGTCTCACGCCGCCTCGAGAAGCTCGGCATGCACGCGTCCGACACGGCAGAGATCGCTCTCGACGACGTCGCGGTCCCCGCGCAGGATCTCATCGGCTTAGAACCGGGACACGGCTTCCAACAGCTCATGTGGCAGTTGCAGTACGAGCGACTGTGCGGCGCGGCGGCGTCCGTCGGCCACGCGACGCAAACTCTCGACGACACGATCGCGTACGCGCGCGAGCGCAAGACGTTCGGGCGACCCATCGCGCAGCACCAGGTGATCGCGCACAAGCTCGCCGACGCGGCCACCGAACTCGCCGCCGCGCGCGCGTTGCTGTACGACACCGCGTGGGACGTGATCGCCGGCAACTACCCCGTCGTCGAGATCTCGATGTGCAAGAAGTACTGCGCACAAGTGCAGAACCGCGTCGTCGACACGTGCGTGCAGATCTGGGGCGGCGCGGGCTACCTCGAGGAAACTGGTATCCCACGCGCGTTCCGCGACGCGCGACTGCAACGCATCGGCGGCGGCACCGACGAGATCATGAACGAGGTCATCGCGAAACGGCTCGGGCTCCGCGAATAGGCGGCTCGGATACCGGCCGGGCGCACAGCTTCGTTCCGTTCAATGACCGCAGAGTGCCCGCAGAGGGCAGCTTCACGGCAATGAACGAACCGCGCCGACGATGCCACGATCTCGGCGAGCTTGCCGACTGCACGGTGTGTGCACACGAGATCGACGACCGGCGTCGTTCACCTGATGCTCCGTCCTGCTCAGCAAGCGGATGTGGTGGTGCCCGAGGAGGGATTTGAACCCTCACGCCCTTGCGAGCAACGGATTTTGAGTCTGCGCTGTCCCGTGTCGTCGCATCGCGAGCAATGCTACGCACTCCATCTCATCAGGGGTTTCGCGGGTCGTCCTGACATCGAGTGACGCTCAATATCACCCTGAGTTCGCGCTCCCGTGATCACGATGTGATCACGGTGGGGCCCTCGCCTTCCGCGTGTCTTGGAGTCGTGCCGTCCGTCACGGATGCACGCCGCAGTAGTTGCACCCCGCGAGGGTCCACACCCAGCACCGGAGGGGGTCGCCTTCGTGTCGAACCTCTCGACCGCGACACGGGTCGTCCTCGTCGTCGAGCGTGCAGCCGGCGAGCGTGCCATCTGCGTGCACGATCAATGAACCGGGACACGTCGTCATCGCGCGCTGAACAGTACGGGGGAAGCTGCGACGTTCTCTCGACATGAATCCACCCTTTTCCTAAGAAGGCGTCGAAGGGTGCCGAGAAGAGGCGATGACAGATCAGACGCAGACCTTCGCGCAGCCTCCGCCCGCCACAGCAGCGGAGGCTCGGGCTCAGGCCAAAGCCGAGAAGGCTTACGCCAAGGCGAAGCGACCGTTCTACAAGAAGAAGCGGTGGTGGCTGGTCGGCGCGCTCGTGCTGATCGTGGTTATCGCTGTTGCGGCCAGTAGCTCGTCGTCCGACAAGAACAACACCGCAAAGTCCAACACCGACGGCGTGAAGACAGTATCGGGCAACGACAAGAATCCGCCGCAGGCGGACGTGTCATCATCCGGGTGCAAGTACGACAGCTCGATCAAGAGTGCAACCGCCGAGCTGAAGATCGTGAACCACTCGTCCGGGCGCTCGAACTACATCGTTGACGTGACATTCCAAGACTCGAAGAAGACGCAAGTCGGAAGTGGCACGGCCGTCGCGAATAACGTGGAACCTGGACAGACGGCCGTCACGCAAGCGGTGGACTTTGCTTCAACCGCTGTTGACAAGCTGACGTGCGTGATCAAAGAAGTGAACCGGTTCGCTTCGTAGCGACGCGATGGGAACATCGTCCCGAAGGAACCCCGAGCGGCAGCTACGGGCGCGTCGGCGGACGAGCGACGGAGGTGGTCGTGTCGGGAACGCAACGACTCCGATTCCCCGGAGGGTTGTGGTATCCGCCTACGCAATCCGCGATCGGCGAGTTCGCCCTGCCGCTGCATCCGGCTGGGAGAACGAGCGCGAGAACAACGGCCGCAAGCCGCCACCGTTTCATGGCTGATATGACGCCCTCGCCCAGGCAGGAGTTCCCGGTGACACACGTACAGATTGCTTCGCTTGGGAACGGTTGTGCGAGTCCGCGCAAAGACCCCCGGCGTTCACCGTCCGGGGGTCGGATCTCGTGCGTCGTCACTCGCTGGCAGCGCGTGTCCCCGTGATCCGATTTCACGACCTGCGGCACAGTCATGCGACGCAGCTCCTCGCCGCGGACGTACGGCCTGACGTTGTGACAGAACGGCTCGGCCACGCGTCTGTCGCGTTCACGCTCCAGCAATATGGGCACTGCTACACGGGCGACCAACGTTCCGGCCTGGCTCAGTTACGCGCAGCACGCTCGCGTAAGGCTCGTGTGATCACGGCGTGATCACGACATCGTCGCGGCCCGGCAACGTTGCGTCATAACCGCTGGTCAACGTGGTGCCCGAGGAGGGATTTGAACCCTCACGCCCTTGCGAGCAACGGATTTTGAGTCCGTCGTGTCTGCCATTCCACCACTCGGGCCGATCGTGAAAGCGCGTTCGTGCATATTGCCATTCGGTACGATCGACGTGTGGTGGAGTTCGTCGTCGGCATCGTCGTCGGTGCGTGCGCAGCGCTCTTGCTGGTCATCCTCGTCGGTCCGTCGCGGCGCGTCCGCGCCGAGCGCCCGCTGCCGCCCGACGTCGAGGCGAAGCTGTTGCTCGGCCAGGATCCCGACCAGCCCACGATTCCGCCTCCGCCGCGCACGGATCACCCGCGGCAATATTCGCCGAACGAGCTCGCCGCGCTGCAAAAGCTCGGCGAACCTCAACAGCAACGCCGCCGCCGGCGCCGCTGAATCGCTCTCGGCCGTTTCTAGGCCAGCGCGAACAGGAAGCGTCCGCGGCAGCATTCGGCATCGCCGACGGTCGCGATCCCGCGACCCCAGCCACCTCGCGCGCTCAATCGCTCCATCTCGACCGCGAGCGTCATCAGGTCGCCGGGCTGCACGAGGCGGCGGAAGCGCACCCCTTCCACGCCTCCGAACAACGGCAGCTTGCCCGTGTAACGCTCGTCGGCGAGCACCGCGATCGCCCCGGTCTGCGCCAGCGCCTCGAGCTGCAGGACTCCGGGGAAGACGGGATTGCCCGGGAAGTGCCCGGCGAGGAATGCCTCCTCCCCGGTGACTGCGTAGCGCGCTCGTACCGACACGCCGGCTTCGACCGACTCGACCGCATCGACGAAGCGGAACGGCGGACGGTGCGGCAGCGAGCGCGACGAGCGCGTCCGAGTCGGCTCCGGGCAGCACGGCCCGACATTACTTACGGGTATCGCCACCTACCGTTCCGTAGGTAACCGCGTGTTCATGCAACATGTACGGGTCGGACACAGGCCGGTGTAACCCTCCTCCCGTCGCTCGTGTCGAACCCCTTCGACCTTTCTGACCCTCTCACCCTTCTCGGAGGTCCGTGTTGCGCGTCGCCGTCGTGTTCCCAGGCCAGGGAACGCAACAAGCCGGCATGGCCGCGCCGTGGCAAGGCGATCCCGCGTGGAAGGTCATCGAGCAAGCGGAGGCGGCGCTCGGCGAGTCGCTTGCCTCGCTCGTGATCGACGCGCCGGCCGAGCAACTCGCGCGCACGCGCGACGCGCAACTTGCAGTGCTCTGTACGTCGCTGATCGCATGGGAAGCCGCGCGTCCCTACGTCGACGATGTCGACGATGCCGTCGCGTTCGCAGGCCACTCCCTCGGTCAGGTCACCGCGCTGATCGCGTCCGGCGCAATCGATCTGGAAGACGGCGTGCGCTTTGCTGCAACGCGCGCCGAGCTCACCCAGGCGGCGGCCGACACGCATCCCGGACGCATGGCGGCGTTGCTCGGCGCCTCACTCGACGACGCGGAAGCCGCGTGCGCAGCCGCACCTGACCAGTGCTGGGTCGCCAACGACAACGCGCCCGGCCAGGTCGTGATCGCGGGCACGCCGCACGGCGTCGACCTCGCGATCGCTCGTGGCAAAGAGCTCGGCGTGCGACGCGCGAAGCCGCTGAATGTCGGCGGCGCGTTCCACACACCGCTCATGTCGACCGCTCGCGACGAGCTCACACACGTACTCGCCGACATGGCGTTCCACGCGCCGACGGCGCCAGTGGTTTCCAATCTCGACGGTAACGCGTACGACGATGCCGACGGCGTGGCGGCTGCGATGCGCCGATCACGTCACAGTGCCGGTGCGCTGGCGAGCGTCAATGGAGACGCTCGCCGCGCGCGGCGCCGAGGTGTTCATCGAGGTCGGGCACGGCTCGATGATCGCGGGCGTTGCGAAACGCACCGTGCCCCACGTCCGCGTCGTGGGGTGCGGAATTCCCGAAGACTGTGCTGCTCTCATGGAGGCCTTGTCGTGACCGCTCCCGTCGCTCCACTTGCCGGCGAACGCCTCGCCGTTCCCGAACGCATGATCGTTGCTCCTTCGGCCGGCGTCTTCCGCCCCGCCGCGACCGAGCCCGGCGGCACGCTGCTCGAAGGTGACATCGTCGGCGTCGTGCACGGACCCGGCACCGAGCAACCCGTCCGCAGCCCGTTCGGCGGCACGCTGATGGGCATGCTCGCCCATTCCGGCGAGCGGCTGCGCGAAGGCCAGCCGATCGCGTGGCTGCGTGTCGCATGACTGAGCGTCGCGATCCGGGTATCCCGGCGAGCAGCCCGGGGTCCCTGCGCCAACCCTTGGTTGGCGTGGGATGGAGCGTGCGGGGCCTGAGCGGCCCGGCCCGCAGGGCCGAGAGCGGGCGAGCATGAGCTTGCCGGTCACGATCGTCGGGTGGGGCACAGCGGTTCCCGACGGACGCGTCACGAACGCCGACCTCGAGGGGCGCGTCGACACCAACGACGCGTGGATCGTGGAACGCACCGGTATTCGCGAGCGACGCGTCGCAGCCGACGGCGAGACGACGGCGACACTCGGCACCGCCGCAGCCGCGAACGCAATCAAGCGCGCGGGACTCACGCCGGCCGACATCGACCTGATGATCGTCGCGACCGCGACACCCGAGCAGCCGCTGCCGCATACAGGTGCGTTCATCGGTGAGGCACTCGGGTTGCGTTGCGGTTCGTTCGATCTGTCGGCTGCGTGTGCCGGCTTCGTCTACGAGCTCGTCGTCGGGGCGTCGCTCCTGCAGACGACGTACGACTACCTGCTCATAGTCGGCGCGGAAACGCTGAGTCGAATCACGGATCCGATCGATCGCGCGACGGCGGTGTTGTTCGGCGACGGCGCCGGCGCGGCGGTGCTCACCAAGACCACCACGGGCGAAGCGGGGCTCCTGGCGTGGGATCTCGGGTGTGACGGCTCTGCGGCCGGACTGCTCGAGATCCCGGCCGGTGGCTCCCGTCGTCCCGCATCGCAGGACACGGTCGCCGAACGCGGCCACTACCTGAAGATGGCCGGCCAGCAAGTGTTCCGCCGTGCAGTGCGTGCCGTCGTCGACACCGCGACCGACACGCTCGCCCAAGCCGGCGTCGACGCCGCAGACGTGTCGTGGTTCGTGCCGCACCAAGCCAACGCGCCGCATCATCGACGCGGCTGCGCAACGCCTCGGCTTCCCCTCCGAACGGTCGCTCGTCAACATCGATCGGTACGGGAACACCTCGTCGGCGTCGATTCCGCTCGCGCTGTTCGAGGCTGTCGACGACGGCCGCGTGCGTGACGGCGATCTCGTGCTGTGTTCAGGTTTCGGCGCGGGAATGACGTGGGCCAGCGCACTGCTCCGCTGGGGCGTGCGATGATCACCGCATGACCGACCGGGTGGCTTTCGTAACCGGCGGCTCGCGCGGCATCGGCCGCGCCGTGGTGCTCGCGCTGGTCGGCGCCGGTCATCCCGTGGGCTTTTGCTATTCCACCGACGAAGACGGCGCACGCGCGACACACGACGCGGCCGAGCACGCGGGCGGCAAGGTCCTCGCGTTACGCGCCGACATCAACGATCCGGCGGCCGTCGACACCGGCTTCGGCGAGGTGGAGAGCGCGTTCGGCGCCGTCACTGTGCTCGTGAACAATGCGGGCATCACCCACGACGGTCTGCTCGTGCGCATGAGCGACGAGCACTGGCGCGCGGTTCTCGATACGAATCTCACGGGCGCGTTCCACACGATCCGCCGGGCAACGCCGGGGATGATGAAGGCGCGTCACGGTCGGATCGTCAACGTGTCGTCGGCGAGCGGCTTCATCGGCCAGGCCGGCCAGGCCAACTACGCGGCAGCCAAAGCAGGACTCGTCGGGCTCACGCGCAGCGTGGCTCGCGAGCTCGCGCGCCGATCGATCACCTGCAATGTCGTCGCTCCCGGACCTATCGTGACTGCGATGACCGATGACCTGCCCGAGGAATGGCGCGGCGACGCGGAGCGGGCAGTCCCGCTCGGGCGCTTCGGCACCGCCGAGGAGTGCGCATCCGTCATCGCGTTCTTGTGCTCCGACGCCGCCGCGTACGTGACAGGCGCGGTGGTTCCCGTCGATGGCGGGCTGGGCATGGGCCACTGATCCAACGAGGAGGAACTTTCCGAATGGAACGCACCGAGGCGCTCGCGACGCTGAAGGAAGTCGCAGCCGAAGTCTTGAGCGTCGAACCCGATCAGGTCACCGAAACCGCGCGATTCAAAGAAGATCTCGACGCCGACAGCCTCGACCTCGTGGAGCTCGTGATGGGACTCGAGGAGCGGTTCGACATCCAGGTCCCCGAAGAAGACCTGGAGGGCGTCACCACCGTGTCGCAAGCGGTCGACCTCGTGCTGTCGAAGGTCGGGACGTAGCCCATGGCCACGAGCGACCACCGGGGACGCCCGCGCGTCGCCATCACCGGTCTCGGCGTGAAGACGCCGGCCGGCACGGACCTCGACGCGTTCTGGTCGACGATCGCGGACGGTCGCTCGATGGCGGCAACCATGACGCACTTCGACCCGACGGCGTTGGCCGTGAGGTTCGCGTGCGAGGTTCGAGACTTCGACTCCACCGCCTACCTGGGCGCGAAAGAGTCGCGTCGCGTCGATCGCGTGACCCAACTCGGCTTCGCCGCCGCCGCCGACGCGCTCGCCGACGCGGGCGAGCTCGGTGGCGACCCGGCGCGCTGCGCCGTGATCATCGGCACCGGCGTCGGCGGCCTGATCACCCTCGAAGAGCAGGTCAACGTGTTCATCGAGAAGGGCGCTGGTCGTGTCAGCCCGTTCCTCGTGCCGATGATGATGGCAAACGCAACGGCGGGCACGATTGCGATGCAGTTCGGCTGGACGGGACCGAATATGTGCATCGCGACCGCGTGCGCGGCCAGCGCGAACGCGATCGGCGAAGCGGCCCGCATCATCCGCGACGGCAGCGCTGACGTCGTCATGACCGGTGGCAGCGAGGCGTGCATCACACCAACCGCCGTCTCCGCGTTCGCGCGCATGACCGCCCTCAGCACACGCAACGACGACCCAGTACACGCGTCCCGACCGTTCGACGCCGAACGCGACGGTTTCGTGATCGGCGAAGGTGCGGCGGCGCTAGTGGTCGAGCGGTGGGATCGGGCCGAAGCGCGCGGCGCGCGCATCTACGCCGAGGTCGTTGGCTACGGACGCAACGCCGACGCGTACCACATCACCGCACCGTCACCTGGCGGCGGCGGCGCGGCCGCGTGCATGCATCTCGCACTGGAAGATGCCGGGCTCACTCCCGGCGCGATCGGACACATCAACGCGCACGGCACGTCGACACCTTTGAACGACGCGGCCGAAGCGGAAGCGATACGCAAGGTCTTCGGAGACACGCCGCCGCCGGTGACGTCCACCAAGGGTGTGACCGGTCACCTCGTCGGAGCGGCGGGAGCAACAGAGGCCGTCGCGAGCGTGCTCGCGCTGTTGCACGGTGCGGTCCCACCCACTGCGAACTTCGAACGAGCGAGCGACGACATCGCGCTCGACGTGGTGGCCGGTGCGACGCGGCCGCTTTCCCCCGCGCCGGTGCTTTCCAACTCCTTCGGGTTCGGCGGCCACAACGCGACACTCGTCTTCGCGCCCGGTTCGTGACGCACATCGCACTGAATGCGCGGGCCGACATCGCAGCGTCGGCCGAGATTCGTGACGTCGACGGACGCCGGATCGCATGGTTCCGTATCGCGGGTGGCAAGCACCACGGTGCGATCGGCGTCGCAGGCGCCGCGACGGTCGAGCGCGCGGTGCAGCTCGCCGAGCAGCTGGGCATTCCTCTCGTCGGCGAGTTCGACACATCGGGTGCGGAGCTTCGCGAAGGAGTCTCCGCGCTGCACGCGTGGGGCCGCCTCGCGCGCGCACTCGCGGCGCTGTCAGGCCAGGTGCCGACGGTCGCCGTCGTCACCGGCGCGTGCGTATCGGGCCCGGCGCTCGCGCTCGGCATGTTCGACCACGTCGTGATGACCGAAGAAGCGTTCGCGTTCGTGACGGGTCCCGACTCCGTCGTGGAGTTCACCGGCGTCGGCGTCTCCCGTGAGCAACTTGGCGGAACGCCAGTACATGCCGCGCGAACCGGCGTGGCGTCGATCGTCGTCGGTGACGAGATCGAGGCGCGAGACGCGGTCGCGGCCCTCCTCGCGTACATGCCTGATCACCATCTCGCCGATCCCCCACGTCACGACGTCGACGACGATCTCGACCGGCCGTGCACGCTCGCGTCCGCGACCGTTCCCGCCGCGCGTCGGCAGCGTACGACGTGCGCGTGGTTGTCCGCGACGTGCTCGACGCCGAGTCCTTCCTCGAGGTCCGGGCTCGCTACGCACCGAACATCGTGACCGCGCTCGGCACGCTCGCGGGCCGACCCGTCGGCATCGTCGCGAACCAGCCTTCACATCGCGCAGGCACGATCGACATCGAGGCGTCGCGCAAGGCCGCGCGCTTCGTGGCATGGTGCGACAGCGCGAACCTGCCGGTGCTCACGTTCGTCGACACACCGGGCTTCGAGCCCGGGCGCGATCTCGAGTGGCGCGGCATGATTCGTCACGGTGCCGAACTGGTCCACGCGTATGCGGCCGCGACCGTGCCGCGTGTATGCGTGGTGCTCCGCAAGGCGTACGGCGGCGCGTACATCGTCATGGACTCGCGCCGGCTGGGAAACGACTTCTGCGTTGCGTGGCCGGCTGCCGAGATCGCGGTCATGGGCGCGGCGGGCGCGGTCGCGATCTTGAACAAGGGGAAGTCCGACCCGCAGCTGGTCGACGACTATCGCACCGCGTTCGAGACTCCGTACCGCGCCGCGGAACGCGGACTCGTCGACGCGGTGATCGAGCCGGCGAGCACACGACGTGTGCTCTGCCACGCCCTCTCGGTGTTGGTGCACAAGCGCGACACACAACCCGCGCGTCGCCATTCGAACACTCCACTGTGACGCGCTTGCGGAAGTGCTCCCATGCTGCTGGCTGACAAACGCATCCTCATCACCGGAGTCCTGAACGACGCGTCGATCGCGTTCAGCGTTGCCCGGCATGCACAGCAGGAAGGCGCCGACGTCGTCCTCACTTCGTTCGGTCGGGCCATGAACCTGACAACGCGTGCCGCACGCCGGTTGCCGAGTGAGCCGCGGATCGTCGAGCTCGACGTCACCAACGCGGCGCACCTCGAGGGTCTCGCCGAACAGGTCGGCGGGACGCTCGACGGAGTGCTGCACGCCATCGGATTCGCGCCCGAGTCGTGCATCGGTGGCGGTTTCCTCAGCGCGCCGTGGGAAGACGTCGCGGTCGCGCTGCAGATCTCCGCGTATTCGTTGAAGTCGCTCGCGATCGCGTGCCTCCCGTTGATGGACCGCGGCACGATCGTTGGGCTCGACTTCGACAACAGCCGCGTCGCATGGCCTGTGTACGACTGGATGGGCGTGGCCAAGGCCGCGTTCGAGTCGACCGCGCGGTACCTCGCGCGCGACCTCGGCCCGAGAGGCGTGCGCGTGAACCTCGTAGCCGCCGGGCCGATTCGCACGATCGCCGCGCGCAGTATCCCCGGCTTCGAACGCTTCGAGGAAAGGTGGGGCGAACGCGCGCCGCTGGGCTGGAACGTCAAAGACGCCGGACCGGTCGCGAGCGCGTGCGTCGCGATGCTCTCCGACCTCTTCCCGGCGACGACCGGCGAGGTCGTGCACGTCGACGGCGGCTACCACATCATCGGCGCATGATCCGCGCCCGGCGTGTGCGGGGGGAGGCGTACGACACCCCACACACGCCTGCGCGGGTTACACGGCGGCTCGGGAAGCGAGGGTTGCGCCGAGCTCGTGCGCGATCGTGACTGCCGCGAGGCGCTTGTCGAGCGGTGCTTGCGTCGCGCTGCTCGCGTACAGCACGAGACGGCCGAACGGTCGCCCTCGGCCACTGACGCGAACTTCGACGCCGCCGGTCGGCAACACGAAGTGGCCGATCGCCACGAGGGGCGCGCCGAGAAGGGATCCACGGTGCCCGAGCCTCGGCAATGTCGCGGCTGACGGCTGCGCCTCGTACACACAGTCGTCGAGGTCGAACAAGCCCACGAGCTCGGCGCGCGCCGACGCGATCACATCGACGACATCGGCGCCCTGCGACGAGAGCTCGGCCACGCGGTACATGCGATCGAGCTCAGAGCCGGCTCGTGTCGCGTCGATACGGGACCGCCGCGCGTACGAGCCGAGCTCGGCGGCCACGACGCCGATGATGGCCAGCACGACGAAGGTGGTGACGTCATCGCGGCTCGCGATTCGAAGCGACAAGTACGGCTTGGTGAACACGAAGTTGAACGAGAGCGCGGCAATACTTGCCGACACGATGCCTGCGACGCGCCCGCCGATCACCGATCCGAACATGACAGGTAACACGAGCGCGAGCGCGACGGCTGCGTTGGGGACGTGGTCGCGCAACGGCACCATGAAGAATGCGAGCAGCATGGCCGACAGCGCACCGATCGCTGCGCCCGCGGACGCGCTTCCCGCACCGGATTGCGTCGCTCGCGCCGGCGGAAGTTCGTAATACGGCATGGCTCACTCCTCGCCGACGAAGCGATAGCCCATGCCCGGCTCCGTGATGAAGTACCGCGGTCGGGACGGATCGGGCTCGAGCTTCTTGCGAACCTGGCTCATGTAGATGCGCAGGTAGTGCGTCTCGCGTTCGTATTGCGGGCCCCATACCTGCTGTAACAGCTGTTGCTGACCGATGAGCTTGCCGGCGTGCCGGGCGAGCACCTCGACGATCTGCCACTCCGTCGGCGTGAGATGCACCTCGCACTCACCGCGCCGTACTCGCTTTGCACCGAGATCGATCGCGAAGTCGTCGGTTACGATCACGGGCGCTTCCTCGGCGGTTGTTGCGCGCCGCAATGCGGCACGCAGTCGCGCCAAGAACTCGTTCATCCCGAACGGCTTGGTCACGTAGTCGTCGGCACCGGCATCGAGGGCGGCGACCTTGACCGACTCTGCGTCGCGTGCGGACAGCACGACGATCGGCACGTTGCTCCAGCCGCGGAGGGCCGTCGCAACCTCGACGCCGTCCATGTCCGGCAGCCCCAAGTCGAGGATGATCGCGTCCGGGTGTTCGCTGCCCGGCGAGCGTCAAGCCTTCGGCGCCGGACGACGCGAGCACGACCGTGTACTCATGAGCCTCGAGAAAGATGCGGAGGGCGCGTCGTAGCGCTACTTCGTCCTCGATGACGAGTAGCTTGCTCATCGCACATCCTTTGTGACGTCGATCGAGAACTCCATCGTTGCGCCGCCGCCGGGCGTGTCGTCGACGCGCAGCTCGCCACCGATCGCCTCGGCGAAGCCGCGCGCAACCGCGAGCCCGAGCCCGACACCCCCGGGGGCCGCGTCGCCGAGTCGCTGGAACGGCAGGAAGACCCGCTCGCGGTCGGCCGCGCGTATGCCGGGCCCGCGGTCGATGACGCGCAACACCACTCGATCGCCGACGCAGCCACCTTCGATGCGAACGGGCTGCTCGGGAGGCGACCACGAGATCGCGTTGTCGACGACGTTCGCGATCGCCCGCTCCAGCAGGGCGGGATCGACGTGGAGACGCGGCAGCGCGTCCGAGACGTCCAGGACGACACCTGCGCCCCGCTCGCCGAGACTCACGAGCGCGCGGCCGACGACTTCGTCGAGACCGACGTCGGTCGTCGTGAGCTGTAGCGCGCCCGCCTGCAGACGACTCATCGCGAGGAGATTCCCGACGAGATCGTCGAGCCGGTCGACCTGCTCGTCGATCGTCTTGTGCAACTGCAACACCGTGTCGCCGTCGAGACGGAGATCGTCGGCGAGTAGCGTCGACGCGGCCGCCTTGATCGACGCCAGTGGCGTCCGTAAGTCGTGCGAGACGGCACGCAGCAGCGCGGTCCGCAGCGCGTCGGCCTCGGCGAGCGTCGCTGCGGTGGACGCCTCGTGACGCAGTTCGCGGCTCGTCAGCGCGACGGCGAGCTGGGAGATGAACCCGTTGAGCACGCGCCGGTCGTCGGCAGTGAGATCCGGCCCGGCGTACGCGAAGACGTCGGAGTTCGGTAGCTCCGCGGTTGCGGTCGCGTCCCCGGGACATGTCACGTCGGGCGCCCCCGCGCTCGCAACCACCGTCCATCCGTGCCCGCCCTCGCCGGGGCGGAGCACGGCGACCGAGCGCAGGCCGAACGTCGCGAGCAACTGCTCCATGATCGGCCCCAGCGGGTCCTCTTGCGACAGCAACGACCCGGCGAGCTCCACGAGCGCGCCCGCTTCGGCGCGAGCACGCGCGGCTTCGATCGCGCGCCGCCCCGCGAGCGTCACGAGCACGCTCACCACGCCGGCGACAACGAGAAAGACCACCAGCGCAACGATGTTCTCGCCGTGCGCGATCGTGAAATTGTGGATCGGCGTCGTGAAGTAGTAGTTGGCGAGCAAGAAAGCCAGGACGGCAGTGCCGGCTGCCACCCACGCGCCCCCGACGGCTGCAACGATGACAACGACCAGCAAGTACAAGAGCAGGTCGGTCGCGAGCTGGCACGGTGTCGCGCATCTGCGCGAGGACCAGCGTCAGGACGGTCAGCAGCACAACGGCGACACCGGAGCCGATGGCCTGGCGCCGCGCCGACACACCGAGCGCGATGCGCAGCGGCAGCCTGCGCGTGGACGAGCCGCCTTCGTTGACCTGACGAGTCGAGATCACGTGCACGTCGATGTCGCCGGAGGCTCGTACGACGCGATTGATCACCGAGCCGCGGAACATGTGCGCCCAGCGCGATTGGCGACTCGAACCGAGAACCAGCTGCGTAGCGTGCTCGCTCCGTGCAAACGTCACGAGCGCCTGCGCAGGGTCGGCTGCGACGATCTCCTGATACGAGCCACCGACGTCTTCGAGCAGCGTGCGGTGGCGTCCGAGGTCGCCGCGCGGCGGGCCCGCGAGGCCCTCACCGGCGCGGACGTGCACACCGATGAGATCACCTCTGGTGCGCGCGGCCATGCGCGACGCGCGCCGCACGAGATGCTCACCACCGGGGGCGCCGGTCAGCGCGACCACGACCCGCTCTCGCGTCTCCCAGGCCGCGGTGATGCCGTGATCCTGCATGTACCGATGCAGGGACTCGTCGACCTTGTCGGCAACCCACAACAACGCGAGCTCGCGAAGCGCCGCGAGGTTTCCGGGCCGGAAGTAGTTCGCGAGCGACGCGTCGATCTTTTCGGCCTTGTAGATGTTTCCGTGCGCCATCCGGCGGCGCAGTGCTTCGGGCGTCATGTCGACGAGCTCGACCTGACCGGCGCGCCGGACGACCTCGTCGGGCAACGTCTCGCGCTGCTGGACGCCGGTGATGCGCTCGACGACGTCGTTCACAGACTCGAGATGTTGGATGTTCAGGGTGGAGATGACATCGATGCCATCTTCGAGGAGCTCCTCGACGTCTTGCCATCGCTTCTCGTGCTTCGAGCCGGGCACGTTCGTGTGCGCGAGCTCGTCGACGAGCACCTGCTTCGGGTGGCGGCGCAGGATCGCGTCGACGTCCATCTCCTCGAAGCGCGAGCCGCGGTATTCGATCATCCGGCGCGGAATCACCTCGAGACCGCCGACCTGTTCCGCAGTGCGAGCCCGGCCGTGCGGCTCCACGAATCCCACGACGACGTCGGCACCACGTTCGCAGCGACGCCTTGCCTCGTTCAACATCGCGAAAGTCTTGCCAACGCCGGGCGCGGCGCCGAGATACACGCGGAGGCTGCCGCGCGCCATGTGTCAGCTCGTTCGATCGAGAGCGAGATTGAGCTGGAGCACGTTCACAGTCTGCTCACCCAGGAAACCCCACGGGCGGCCCTGGGTGTGCGCGTGGATCAGCCGTCCGATGGTCGCCGGTGCCAGGCCGCGTTCGCGAGCCACGCGGGCCGCCTGGAGCCGAGCGTTCTCCAAGGAGATCTGCGGGTCGAGCCCCGAGGCCGACGCGGTGACCGCGTCGACCGGCACCTCGACGGTAGACGGAAGGCCGTTCAGTGCGCGGTACCTCTCAGCGTGCGCGGCGACGGCGTGGAGCAGCTCGGGGTTCGACGGGCCGAGATTCGACCCGCCGCTTGCCATCGCGTCGTAGCCCGCACCGGCGGCCGACGGGCGCGGTTGGAAATACTGCGGCAGAGGGTTCCCGTCGGCGCCAGCGAAGTTCTGACCGATCAGTGACGAGCCCACGACGCGGCCTGCGGCTTCCACGAGCGAACCGTTGGCACGGTCGCCCATGAACACCTGGGAGACGCCGGCAACGGCGATCGGGTACGCGAAGCCGAGCAGCGCAGTCAGGACGATCGTCATCAGCAATCCGGTCACGAGCTGGCGGCGGATCATCACTTCACGCCCAATCCGGCGACGATCAGATCGATCAGCTTGATACCGAGGAACGGGGCGACGAGCCCGCCGAGGCCGTAGATCACGAGATTGCGTCGCAGCATTGCGGCCGCGCCGATCGCGCGGAACTTCACCCCGCGGAGTGCCAGCGGGATCAACGCGACGATGATCAACGCGTTGAAGATGACTGCCGACAGGATCGCGGAGTGCGGGTTATGGAGCTTCATGACGTTCACGGTCTCTAGCGCGGGGTACACGCCGACGAACATTGCGGGGATGATCGCGAAGTACTTCGCCACGTCGTTCGCAATCGAGAACGTCGTCAGCGAGCCACGGGTGATGAGCAGTTGCTTGCCGATCTCGACGACCTCGATGAGCTTCGTCGGGTTCGAGTCGAGGTCGACCATGTTGCCGGCCTCTTTGGCAGCTTGCGTGCCCGTGTTCATCGCAACGCCGACATCGGCCTGCGCGAGCGCGGGCGCGTCGTTCGTACCGTCGCCGGTCATCGCCACCATCGACCCGCCGACCTGCTCGCGCTTGATCAACGCCATCTTGTCTTCGGGTGTCGCCTCGGCGAGGAAGTCGTCGACACCCGCTTCGTGCGCGATGGCGGCCGCGGTGCGCGGGTTGTCGCCGGTGATCATCACCGTGCGGATGCCCATCGCGCGGAGCTCGTCGAAGCGTGCCGCCATGCCGGGCTTGACGACGTCCTTGAGGTAGATCACGCCGAGGACGTGGGTGCCATGGGCGACGACGAGGGGCGTTCCACCCTGTGTCGCAATGCCGTCAACGATCGTCTCGAGCTCATCGGGAACGAGCCCGCCCTGCTCGAGCACCCAGCGGCGTACCGAGTCGGCCGCGCCCTTGCGAATGGCGTCACCATCGAAGTCGACGCCGCTCATGCGGGTCTGCGCGGTGAACGGCACGAGCTCGGCGTGCGGAATCTCGCGCGGTACGAGGCGGTGGTGATCGCGCGCGAGCGTGACGATCGAACGGCCCTCGGGCGTCTCGTCCGCCAGGCTCGAAAGCATCGCGGCGTCGCAGAGCGCGTGCTCGTCGACGCCGGGGACCGGGATGAACTGCGCCGCCTGCCGGTTGCCGTAGGTGATGGTGCCGGTCTTGTCGAGCAACAGGGTCGAACAGTCGCCCGCCGCTTCGACGGCACGCCCGCTCATCGCGAGCACGTTGCGCTGCACGAGCCGGTCCATTCCCGCGATGCCGATCGCCGACAGGAGTGCGCCGATCGTCGTCGGGATCAGGCACACGAGCAGCGCGATCAACACCGTGAGGTCTTGCCCGGCCTTCGAATAGATCGCGAACGGCTGGAGCGTGACCGTCGCCAGCAAGAAGATGATCGTGAGACCGGCGAGCAAGATGTTCAGCGCGATCTCGTTCGGTGTCTTCTGCCGAGACGCGCCTTCGACGAGCGCGATCATGCGGTCGAGAAATGTCTCGCCGGGCTTCGACGTGATGCGTACGACGATCTCGTCGGACAACACACGCGTACCGCCGGTGACCGCCGAGCGATCGCCACCCGACTCTCGTATCACCGGCGCGGACTCGCCAGTGATCGCCGACTCGTCGACCGACGCGATCCCTTCGATCACCTCACCGTCGCCGGGGATGATCTCGCCGGCCGGCACGACGCACTCGTCGCCGACCGTGAGCTCGCTCGACGAACGCTCGATCGTCGAGCCGTCGCCCGAACGGACGCACGCGACCGTCTCCGATCGGGTCTTGCGCAGCGTGTCGGCCTGCGCTTTGCCCCGACCCTCGGCGACCGCTTCGGCGAAGTTGGCGAACAGCACGGTGAACCAGAGCCACGCGCTCACCAGCCCCGTGAAGACGCTGTCGGAGGCCGGTGCCGACGGGACCTTCTGGAAGAACAGGATGGTCGTCAGCACGCTGCCAACCTCGACGATGAGCATCACCGGGTTGCGCGTCATGAGACGAGGGTTGAGCTTCGTGCACGCATCGACAACCGCGCGCTTCATGATCGTGGCGTCGAAGAGCGACGCGGTCGCCGCCGAGCGCCGGCGGACCGTTGGCGGACGCGCCGGAAGCATGGCGACCGTGGTATGCGGCACGTCGGGGATCATCGTCACGGGTCGCTTCCTAGAACTTTCCGCCGAGGTGCTCGACAACAGGACCGAGGGCGACAACCGGGAAGTAGGTGAGGCCGACGACGATCAGCACGACGCCGGCGAGCAAGCCTCCGAAGAGCACGGTGTTCGTCGGGAACGTGCCGGCCGACGGCGGCACCGTCTGCTTGCGGGCGAGCGAGCCCGCGATGGCCAGCACCGGGATCATCAAGAAGAACCGCCCGACGAGCATCGCGATGCCGCCCGTGATGTTGTACCAGTTGGTGTTGCCGGTGAGGCCACCGAATGCCGAGCCGTTGTTGTTCGCCTGTGACGTGAACGCGTACGTGATCTCGGTGAGACCGTGCGGACCGCTGTTGGCCAAGGAGCTCAGCGCGGTCTTCATCACCATCGACGCGGCCGCGAAGCCCAAGACCACCAGCGGCACGAACAAGATGTAGAGGACGACGAGCTTCATCTCGGGCGCCTGGATCTTCTTGCCGAGATACTCGGGCGTGCGGCCGACCATCAAACCCGCGATGAACACCGACAGCAGCGCGAAGACCAACATGCCGTAGAGGCCCGAGCCCGTGCCGCCCGGCGACACCTCCCCGAGCATGATGTTGACGAGTGGTACCGCTCCGCCGATCGGTGTATAGCTGTCGTGCAGCGAGTTCACCGAACCCGTCGACGTACCCGTCGTCGACGATGCGAACAAGCCCGAGGATTCAGGGCCGAACCGAGACTCCTTGCCTTCCATGTTTCCGCCCGGTTGCGCGGCGGTCACGGTCTGATCGATGTTGATTCGATCCAGTTGCCTGTTGCCGCCGGCTTCGAACGGCATGACGATCAGCACGGGAACGATCCACAACAGGAACATCGCGCCGAGCACTGCGACGCCTTGCTTGACGTCGCCGACCATCTTCCCGAACGTCCACGTGAACGCGAACGGGATCGCGAGCAACATCCAGATCTCGAAGATGTTCGTGATCGGGTTCGGGTTCTCGAACGGATGCGAGGAGTTCGCGTTGTACGGACCGCCGCCGTTCTCTCCGATCTCCTTGATCGCCTCCTGGCTCGCGATCGGGCCGCCGGGCAACGTTTGTTGTTGGCCCGCGACGGTTGTCACGGCCTTCGCCGTGTGGAAGTTCTGCACGACGCCCTGGCTGACGAGCACGAGCGCGCTCACGAACGCAAACGGCAACAACACGCGCGTGCAGCTACGCGTGAGGTCGACCCAGAAGTTGCCGACGGTGTTCGCGCGGTGGCGTACGAGGCCCCGGATGAGTGCGACTGCGACGGCCGCGCCCGCGGCTGCGGACACGAAGTTCTGGACCGCGAGCCCGGCCATCTGGCTCAGGTGAGACATCGTCGACTCGCCTGCGTAGTTCTGCCAGTTCGTGTTCGTCGTGAAGCTGATCGCCGTGTTGAACGAGAGCGTGGGCTTCACGGCTTTCTGCCCGTCGGGGTTGAACGGGAGATGACCTTGCAGCCTGATGGTCCCGTACAACACGACGAGCGACGCGAAGCTGAACGCCAGCAGCGACAACGCGTACGTCTGCCATCGCTGCTCACTCTCCTCGTCCACTCCGGCGACTCGGTAGATCGCGCGCTCGACGGGGAGGAAGACGCGATCTCCGGGCGCGCTCTTCGATCCGTAGACCTTGGCCAGGTAGGTTCCGAGCAGGGGCGTGCTGATCGCGAGCAGCGCGATCAGGAAGAGCAGCTGCACCCAGGCCGCCGCGCTCACAACTTCTCCGGGAACACCAGCGCGTAGATCAGATATGCGGCCGCGAGCACGCTGAGCACGAGCCCGATGACGGCGTCGGTCCCGCTCACGCGGCGGCCCGTTCGCCGTCGGCGGACGGCTCCGCGGGTGTCTCGGCGACGTCCGGTCCGATGATGCGCTCGCAGGCCCTCACGAACGCCAGGCTCAGGCCGAAGAACGCAGCGAGCACAAGGAGGAGGAGCAGGTCGACCATGGGGCGATGATCGACCCCTCTGCGTCCAGGTGTCAGGGCCTTGACGCCTTCCTTGCGACTCGCGCCGACTTCTTTACGGGCCACTTGCGCAGCCGGCCGCCGACCGCGAACAACCCCTGGTCGCGGCCGGCCGGTCAGCCGCCGTTGGTGCGGGCAGCACGCGTGAGCGTCGTGCGCGGGTGCACGGGCAGGATCACCGGTGCGTGCGGCGCCGCCGAGAAGTCGAAGTCGGATGCGATGTCGCCGAGGATGCCGACGTTCTCGCGCACGTCGGGTCGAGGATCGGGACGTCCGTCGGTCTTCGGGTCGAGACGTCGCCCGTTGAGGAAGTCGTCCTCGACGAACTTGGCGTACGCGTCGAAGCTCAACGTCTGGTGGTCGATGTATCCGGGTTTGGCGTAGGGGCTGATGACGATCCCGGGCACGCGCAAGCCGTAGCCGTTCTCGTCGACGGTCGGCGGCACGACATGGTCGTACAAGCCGCCCCAGTCGTCCCACGACAAGAAGATCGCCGTCGAGTTCCACTCCGGGCTTCGCATCACCGCGTTGACGAGACTGGTGACGTACGACTGGCCGAAGCTGACCGGCGCAGGCGGGTGCTCGCTCAGTATCTCCGACGGCGCCAGCCACGACACCGCCGGAAGCGTGCCCGACTTCGCGGCTGCGTAGAACTCTTTCGTGGGTTGGATGTCGCCGAGCTGGTGATCGTTCTTGACCGTGTCGAAGTATCGCAGCGGATTCCAGATGCCAGGGGTCTTCGCGTCCTGGTGGATCGGCGCGCACGTCATCGCGGAATCGTCGCGGCAGTCGGGCTCGGCACCCGCGACGACGTAGTAGCGCCACGACACGTGTCTCCTGTGCAGGAGATACGTGAGGTCGGTCCACGCGTAGATCGGGTTCTTCGTGTTGCGGTGGTGACCATGCCGCCGCGGGTCCGGGCCGGGCGGGAGTCCCGGCCACTCGCGTTCGTTGATGCACGAGCTTGGCCGGTTGTGCTTCGTGCAGAGTGCCGCCCATTCCGAGACCTGGAACAGGTGCTCGGGCAGGCTCCACGACGCGGTCGGCTCGAACATGTGGTCCTGCAGGACAAAGCGCTTTGCATACGTCCAATAGTTCGGGATGTCCGACGCGGTGTGATAGCCCATCACCTCGGGCGTCGACGAGTTCGAGCACGCGGGGTTCGTCTTGTCCCGACACACTCGGCGACCCGCTTCAGCCTGCGCGACGAAGCCGTCCATCTTTCCGCCGTCAATGTCCTTGCGCGCGTCGGTCGCGCCGTGAGGACCGGCCCCGTTGACATCAGCGTGGTCTGCAAACGGCCGCGAGCACGCGTTCTGCCGCTCCGGATCAGGAACACACATTGTCTTGGGCAAGCCGTCCGCGCCGGGAAACGTGCCGAAGTACGAGTCGAACGACCGGTTCTCCTGCATGATGACGATGACGTGCTTGATCTTGTGAATCCCCGTGGCCCGCCGTCTCCGCCGCGTCCCCGAGGGGGGCTTGGCCGCTGATCTCGCGCCGCTCGTGGCCGGCGACTTCGACCCGCTGCTGCTGCACGCCGCCGCACACAATGCGACCGCGCAGATGACAACCAGTCTCGAGCGCATCAGGCAAGGATGCCGCACGGGCGGCGCCTGATCGTGCGCGGCCGACCTGCAGCTCACATCATCGACTTGTGCAGCCCTACTTCGCCACCGTGAGCACGCCTTGTACGAGCGGAACCGTCGTTTTCGGGCTCACCTTGTAGAAGACGCCCGCGAGCTTGCCCTTCTCGTCGACGACGAACGCGGAGCGGACGATGCCCATGAACTTCTTTCCGTAGAGCGACTTCTCGCCCCACACGCCCCAAGCCTCCGCGACCTCGTGATCGGTGTCGGCGAGCAACGGGAACTTCGAGCCGTACTTGTCGTCGAACTTCTTCTGCTTCTCGGACGGTATCGGGGCTGATGCCGACGACCGACGGCCTTGAGCTTCTTCAGCTGCGGGAACGCGTCGCGCAGGTTGCACGACTGCTGCGTGCAACCTGGCGTGTCGGCCTTCGGGTAGAAGTACACGACGACGCGCTTGCCCTTTGAAGCTCGAGAGTCGGACGAGCTTGCCGTGCTGGTCCTTCAGCGCGAATGCGGGGGCCTTGTCGCCGACTTCGAGTGCTGCCATGGCCCGTAGCATGCCGCGCGTGCCCAAGCCCACGCGGCATCGCCTTGCCGCGCCGCCGGATGCCGTGCGCCTGCTGGCCGTGTCGCCAGCTCGCGGCTGCGGACGGACCCGAGGGCACGGTGCTCGTCGGTGAGGGCACCGAGCAGCGCACGGGCGTCGGGCTCACGATCGAGCTCGTCCCCGCGTCGGGCGGCGACGGTTGCGAGGCGACGATCGACCCCGCACGGCGGCATCGACATCCCGTTCTTCGGCTTCTTCTTCCGGCCGCTGGTCCACGTCGCGCACAAGCGAGCGGTGGCCCACGTCCTCGCAACGTTGGAAGCCGCGCTCGACGGCGAAACCCCTCCCCCGCCGCCGAAGCCGGTCGTCGGCCTCCCGCCGGTCGCGTTCTCGCACGAACAGGCAACCTTGCTCGCGACCGCGTCGGCGGCGACGGCCGTGGTCGGCGTTCGCGACCGCGTTGTTCGGCCAGTTCAACGACCCGATCAGCGACGACGTTCCACGCGTCCGACGCGCGGATCGGCGACATGCTCGCCCTCACGCGCGTCGGTGCGCTGCTCGCGCTGCTCGCCACCTCGCTCGCCGACCGCCGGGGCCGCCGCCGGTCGATCCTCATCAGTGTCGTGGGCTCCGCGGTCGCGTGCGCGATCTCGGCGGTCGCCGCCGACGCTCGGCGTTCTCACCGGCGCGCAGGTGCTCCAGCGCGGCATGTTCATCACGGCGATCACCGTCGCGGGCATCGCGGTGATCGAGGAGGCACCCGAAGGCGCACGTGCGTACTCGGCCGTCGATGCTCGCGCTCGCGGGCGGCTTCGGATTCTCGTTCGCGGTCGTCGCACTGCCGTTGGCCGACCTCGCGGGCTGGGGCTGGCGACTGCCGTTCGTGCTCGGCGCGCGTGTCGATCGTCCTCGCGCCGGCGCATCGCGCGGCATCTCGCGGAAACGACGCGCTATACCGCGCTCGCGGTCGCACCGACGTCGTGCGCGGGCAGCGTGCGCGACATCCTCGACGCGGCACCGCCGGCGCTTCGTGCTGCTCGGCGCGGCCGCGTTCCTCACGAGCGTGTTCAACGCGCCGTCGTCGCAGTTGATGAACAAGTACCTCGCCGACGATCCGCGGCTTCTCGAGCACCGGCATCGCCGTCTTCCGCACGGTCACGACCGCGGTGCCGGGCCTGATCGGCCTGCTGCGTCGGCGGGCGCCTCGCCGAGACGCGCGGCCGGCGGCCCGTCGCGGCGATCGGGCTCGCGATCGCGACCGGCGACCCAGATGGTGTTCTTCCTCACCGGCGGCAGCGTCATCTGGGTGATGTCGGCGATCTCGGTGCTCGCGGCCGGCGCGGGCGGCATCGCGCTCGGCACGCTCGACGCCGAGCTGTTCCCCACCGAGGTGCGCAGCACGTCGAACGCGATGCTCAGCGTCGTCGGGGTGCTCGGCTCGGTCCTCGGGCTTCGTCATCGCGGGCATCGCTCTCCGATCCGCTCGGCGGGCTCGGACGCTCGATCGCGCTCACCGGGATCGGCGTCTGCTCGTGGCCGCGTGTTCGTCGTGCCGCGCTTGCCCGAGTCGGCCGCGCGCGATCTCGACGACGTCAGCCCGAGCCGGCTCGAGGGCTACGGTCCCGACCCATGAGCGCGCAGCACGACGACGATCGTCCTCGACGGCCTCGCGTTTCCCGGAGGGCCCGCGCTGGCACGACGATCGCCTGTGGTTCTCCGACCAGCACGGCAGCGGTCGTCGCGATGGACACCGACGGCAAGGCCGAGACGATCGTGCGAGGTGCCCGAGCAGCCATCGGGCCTCGGATGGCTGCCCGACGGGCGCATGCTCGTCGTGTCGATGCGCGATCGGCGTGTGCTGCGCCTCGAGGCCGACGGCACGCTCGTCTTGCACGCCGACCTGTCGTCGATCGCGACGTCGCAATGCAACGACATGGTCGTCGACCGCGTCGGACGCGCGTACGTCGGCAACTTCGGTTTCGACATCTACGCCGGTGAGCAACCGTGCGAAACCGTGCTGATCGCGGTCGAACCCGATGGTCGCGCGCACGCCGTCGCGGACGCGATCTCGTTCCCGAACGGCACTGCGATCACGCCCGATGGCCGCACGTTGCTCGTCGGCGAGAGCATGGGCGGGCGCATCAGCGCGTTCGCCATCGCGCGCCGACGGCGCACTGTCGAACCGGCGCGTGTGGGCGAAGCTCCACGGCGCAACAGTCGACGGCATGTGCCTCGATGCCGAAGGCGCGATCTGGGCCGCGTGCCCGTACACCGGCGCGTGCCGGCGCATCGCCGAAGGCGGCGAGGTGCTCGACGAGGTGAACGGCACGCATCCGGGCGTGTACGCGTGCATGCTCGGCGGCCCCGACCGGCGCACGCTGTATCTCTGCACGGCACCCAGCCACGTGCCGGAAGAGACGCGCGCCGCGGCCAGGGCCGTATCGAAGCGATCACCGTCGACGTCCCCGGCGCCGGCCTGCCGTAATTCCTGGGTCGCGCTCGCTGCGAGGTGGGATACCCGCCTCGCCGACGCTCGCCGCTCCCGCCAGTTCGCTTCGCTCACGGCCTCGTACGACTCTTGGCACTTCGGTTCGGCAACCAGTACGTCCGCGCACTCAAGATCTTGCGCCCCATCGGTCGATCACCGCGGCGGGCGTGCTGCGAGGTGCGACCAGACGGGGGAACGCGTGCCGCAGCCGGCCGACATCGCACACCTGCTTCGACGTGCCGGGTTCGGTGGCACCCCCGCGCAGATCTCCACGCTGGCCGCGCAACCGTGGGCGACGACCGTCGACCAACTCCTCGATTTCTCCGGCGCGCCCGGCCGACACCGAGCCGGCGTTCCTCACCGATGACGCCCTCGGCGACTGGGAGAAGGAATACAAGCTCCAGCACTGGTGGCTCGACCGCATGGCGACGAGCACGACGCCGCTGCAGGAGAAGTTGACGCTGTTCTGGCACGGACACTTCGCGACCGCGAACTACAAGGTCACGAACATGCTGCTGATGTACCGGCAGAACGCGCTCTTCCGGTCGATGGCCGCGGGATCGTTTCCGCGACCTCGTGCAGCAGATGTCGCTCCAGCCCGCGATGCTCATCTGGCTCGACAACGACCCGAACACCAAGGGTCACCCGAACGAGAACTTTGCACGCGAGCTCATGGAGCTGTTCACGCTGGGGGTGAACCAATACACGCAGGACGACATCGTCGCGTCCGCACGGGCGTGGACGGGGCACAACACCCTCGACGGCGATCCGACGACGTACCACTTCTATGCGAACCGGCACGACAACGATCCGAAGACGTTCATGGGCGTCACCCAGAACTGGGACGGCCCCGACATCATCAACTTCTTGCTGCGCGACGACCTGGCCCGCAAGAACATTGCTGCTCGCTTCATCGCCAGGAAGCTCTGGACCTTCTTCGCGTATCCGAACCCGGACTCATCGATCGTCGACACACTCGCGGGCGCGTTCCTCGCAGCCGACTTCTCGATCGAGGAGCTCGTGCGAGCGATCTTCAACCATTCGGCCTTCCTTGCGACCGAGGCGAAGCAGGGCCTGGTTCGCACGCCAGTGGAGTGGGTCGTTGCGTGCATCCGCACGCTGGGCATCGACGCCGACAACTCGAATCCGCAGTGGTGGATGGAAGACATGGGCCAGCAGCTGTTCGAGCCGCCCGACGTCTCGGGTTGGCGCCCGAACGAGTACTGGCTGACGACGTCACGCGTGTGGTCGCGCGCGAACTTCGCGAGCTACCTCATCTGGCGGAACGGCATCCAGAACACACTCAGCGCGATCGTCGGCATGACCGTGTCGAACGCGGTGCAATACGCCTTCGACACGATGCGCATCGACAATCCGTCGGCGCACACACGGGCGAAGCTCGAAGCGTGGTTGACGCTCCAGCGTGCCGACACGCACGCGTGGACGAACTGGTCGTTCATCAACCTTCTCGTGCTGATGATGCTCAGCCCCGAGATGACCCTGGCCTAGGAGAGAAAAACCGTGAACGACGCCGCGCCGGGCCTCATGCAGGGCACTTTCTCCCGCCGCCGCTTCCTGCAGTTCAGCGCCGCCGGCGCGGGAGCCATCGCGGTCACGCCGTACCTCTCGAAGCTCGCGGCCTTCGCCGCGCCGCCGGTTGCGAACAACCAGGGAATCCTCGTCACCGTCCAGCTCAACGGCGGCAATGACGGCCTGAACATGATCCCGCCGGTGGGTAACGGCACGTACAACACGTTGCGGCCGACGCTCGAGATCACCAACGGGCTGCCGATCGGCGGCGGCCTCGCGATGCACCCCTCGCTGGTCAAGACCAAGGCGCGCTTCGACAACGGCCATGTCGCAGTGGTGCGCGGCGTCGGGTACAACCCGCCCGACCTCAGCCACTTCACGTCGGGCGACATCTGGATGCACGGCTGGGGCGGCGGTGGCGCGCCCACCACCGGATGGATCGGTCGCTTCCTCGACGGGCTACCGAACACCACCCACGAGTCGCTCTACGGCGTGTCGCTCCACGGCAACGTGAACGCGCACCTGCGTGGCGCCGTCGCGAAACCCTCCTCGTTGCCGTTGAGCATCGGCGACGCGTTCGGCATCGACCGCAGCGACCCGTCGAACGTGCGCTTGTACGACGCGATCGAGAGCCTCGGGTCCGGCACGTCCAACCTCGGTCCGCTCGGCGACTACTACGACAACACCGCGATGGAGCTCATGCAGCTCACGCAGCGGATTCGGCCCGCGTACAGCTTCTCGTCGCAGCCGACCGACATCCAGCAGCAGCTCGTGCTCGCCGCACACCTCATCAATGCCAACCTCGGCATCCGCGTGATCGACACCGCGATCGGCGGCTTCGACACGCATTCGGGTCAGGCGTCGTTCCACGCCAACCTGCTCACGCGTCTCGACAACGCGGTCGACGCGTTCTTCAAGGCGCTCTCGTCGCGCTGGCGCGGCCAAGTCGTGCTGATGACGTTCTCGGAGTTCGGGCGCCGGCCCGACGAGAACGGCGACGGCGGCACCGATCACGGTGCGGCCGCGCCCGTGCTCGTCGTCGGCGATCACGTGCGCGGCGGGCTGCACGGAACGCAGCCGAGCCTTACCGACCTCGACCGTGACGGCGACCTCAAGGTGCACGTCGACTTCCGCGCCGTGTACGCCACCATGCTCGACAAATGGCTGCGCGCCGACGATCGCGAAGTGCTGGGGCACACCTACCCGCAGCTGTCGCTGTTCACGTCGGGTCCGAGCGCGCCGACGAGCAGCTCGCCGATCACGCACGCGGGCTACTGGCTGGCCGGGCCGACCGGCGCTGTGCACGGCTACGGAAGCGCGACGAAGTTCGGCTCGCTGTCACACGTCGCACATCCATTGGTCGCGGGTGCGGCCTCGCCTTCGCGCAAGGGCCTGTGGCTCGCGGCGAGCGACGGTGGCGTGTTCTCGTTCGGCGACGCGCACTACCGCGGCTCGATGGGCGGCAAGCACCTGAACAAGCCGATCGTCGCGATGGCGGCGACGC
Source organism: uncultured Actinomycetes bacterium (assembly GCA_963836365.1). Taxonomy (GTDB): domain Bacteria; phylum Actinomycetota; class Acidimicrobiia; order IMCC26256; family PALSA-610; genus DASQHW01. The sequence goes on along the minus strand of CAWIJC010000009.1, from coordinate 114,927 downwards.
CGACCGCCAAGGGCTACTGGCTGTGCGCGAGCGACGGCGGCATGTTCTGCTTCGGCGACGCCCGGTTCCACGGGTCGACGGGTGGCATCCACCTGAACAAGCCGATCGTCGGCATGACACCGACGCGCACGGGCCGGGGTTACTGGCTCGTCGCGAGCGACGGCGGCATCTTCTGTTTCGGCGACGCCATGTTCCACGGCTCCGCCGGCGGCAAGCTGTTGCGCCGCCCGATCGTCGCGATGGCGGCGACGCCGACGGGCAAGGGCTACTGGCTCTGCGCGAGCGACGGCGGCGTCTTCACCTACGGCGACGCGAAGTATCACGGCGCGAAGATGTCGACCTCGTCACCCGTCTGCTCGTTCGCGCGCACGAGCAGCGGCCACGGCTACTGGATGGTGGCACGCGACGGCCGGGTCGGCGCCTTCGGCGACGCGACCGTGCTCGGCCGCATGAACCAGCCGACCGCGGTGCTCGTGCCGTCGTAGCCGCACCTCAGAGCGTGCGAAGTCCCCGGGCGTGTGTGGGGTGTCGTACACGCACCCCTACACACGCCCGGTCAGGCCTTCCCAGCCGGCAGGCGGTGGGGCGAGTCGCCAGTACTGCTCGGGCGCGGGCGCCGCGAGCTTGGCGCCGATCTGCCAGTCGTCCTCGAGCGCGAGCAGCTGCGTCGCATAGCAGTTCACCGCCCCGGTCTTGCGCCGGTCGTTGGTGTCGACGCGCGGGCACACGGGCGTCGGCCAGAGCAGACGGTTGAACAACCCGGCGACGCGCCACGCGAGCAACCCCGGAATGTGCTTGTAGCCGGTGTCCTCGTAGCACCACCACGACACGTCGCTCGTCGCGGCGAGCGTGTCTCGCGCGATCAGGCATGCCGCGATGCGTGACGTCGTGATCGGGATTCGCGAGGCCGAAGGGCGCGACGACAAGCGTGGGTTCGAGGCGCTCGATCGCGCGCGCGAGCTCGGGGCCGATGACGTCGGGCGCGACGGGCGTGTCACCGGGGTTGTAAGTGTGCTCCACGAACTCGAGGTGCGCCGGCGTGGCGTCGAGCAGCGAGAGCGCAGCACGATCCTCGTTGCGACGCACCTCCATGACGTCGTCGCCCGGGTGGAAGCCACTTTGCACGTCCCAGAGCCGCATCGGATCGGGATAGCTCGGCGGGTTGCCCGCGAACACTGTGATCGACATGACATCCGGGATGCGCGGCCATGAAGCGCGCCGTGCCGAGAACTGCGTCATCGAGGTGCGGCGAGACGATCACCACGCGATCGAGCTCGCCGCCGTGCGGCAAACCCCACCGCCTCATCGGAAAGCTGTCGTCGCGCGATGCACGTCATTGCTGCGGTTGCTCGCGTCGCCGCAAGCCGTGACCGAAGAAGCCGCCCTTCGGTCGCGCGTGCGCGTGATAGTGGTCGGGGATGTTGCGCATGTTGTCGTCGACGTAGTGCTCGAACTCGAAGTTCGTTGCAACAACCGACGCGAGTTGCTCGTGCATGTGCGCCAGCTGATCAGGAGGTGGGCGCACGCCGTGCCCGCGCCACACGACCATCGGCACCGCGCAGATCTCGCATTCGGCGATCCAGCAGATGTCATCTTCGTGGAACCATTCGGTGATCCGCGCCGCTTCGCAGAGATCGCAGTCGTCGGCACGCACATAGGAATCGGCCACGAGACGCACGATACGGCTCGAGTGAGCCCCTCGCACGCGACCGCTACGATGCGCGTGAATGAAGGGATTGATCCTCGCCGGCGGCGCCGGCACGCGCTTGCGTCCGATCACGCACACGAGCGCGAAGCAGCTCGTGCCGATCGCGAACAAGCCGATCCTGTTCTACGTCGTCGAGCAGATGGCGAACGCGGGCATCAAGGAGATCGGCGTCGTCGTCAGCAACGGCGAGACCGGCCTCGAGATCCAAGCGGCGCTCGGTGACGGCTCGCGGCTCGGCGTCGAGGTCGAATACATCCTGCAGGACGAGCCGCTCGGGCTCGCCCACTGCGTGCTGATCGCGCGCGACTTCCTCGGCGACGACGACTTCGCGGTATACCTCGGCGACAACATGCTGCAGCAGGACCTGAAGACGATCGTCGACCGCTTCGAGGCCAAGCGATCGGGCCAGCTCGCGTTGCACGAATCAGCGACGCGCGACGCCGGTCGCGCAGATCCTGCTCGCGCACGTCGACAACCCTCGACAGTTCGGTGTCGCCGAGCTCGACCGGACCGGCCGTGTCGTGCGGCTCGTCGAGAAGCCCGCCGACCCGCCCTCCGACCTCGCGCTCGCGGGCGTGTATCTGTTCGACGCGACCATCCACGAGGCCGTGCGCGCCATCACTCCGTCGGCGCGCGGTGAGCTCGAGATCACCGACGCGATCCAGTGGCTGATCGACAACGGCCACGCTGTCGTCCACGAGATCCTCGAAGGCTGGTGGATCGACACCGGCAAGAAGGACCCGCTGCTGCACTGCAACCGCCTCGTGCTCGACACGATCGACGCGCGCATCGACGGCGTCGTCGACGAAGGGTCGCGGGTCGAAGGCCGCGTGATCATCGAAGCGGGCGCGCGCCTCGAGCGATCGATCGTGCGCGGCCCGGCGATCATCGGCGCCGGACACGGTGCTCGTCGACACGTACGTCGGGCCGTACACGTCGATCGGCGCCGACTGCGAGCTGCGCGACGCGGAGATCGAGCACTCGGTCGTCATGCTCGAGAGCAGCCGCATCCTCGGCGTGCACCGCTTGCACGACTCGCTGCTCGGCCGCGAAGTCGAGGTCATGCGGAGCGGCGAGCGGCCGGCCGGGCACCCGCCTCGAGCTCGGCGACCACTCGCGAGCCGATCTGGAGTAACGATGGCGAACGTGCGTGAGAGCGAGCTCATCGCCGGCGTGTACCACGTCGTGCCGGAAACGCACCGCGACGCGCGCGGGCTGTTCGTCGAGACGTACCGGCGCGAGTGGATCCCCGGCGCTCGCGAGATGATCCAGGCCAACCGCGCCGACCGCAGCGCGGGATCGATCGTCGGGCTGCACTACCACCTGCACCAAGCCGACTACTGGTACGTGCCGGTTGGCGCCGCGCGTGCCGTGCTGCACGACCTGCGCGTGGGCAGCCCGACCGAAGGCGCGACCGAGGTGTTCGATCTCGGCGGCGACACGCATCCAGGCGTGTTCATCCCACCCGGCCTCGCGCACGGCTTCGGCGCGCTCACCGACATGACGATCACCTATCTCGTCGACGGCTACTACAACGCGGCCGACGAGCTCGGCGTCGCGTGGGACGATCCCGAGATCGCGGCCGACTGGGGCGTCACCGATCCCGTGCTGTCGGCGCGCGACGTCGTCGAACCCGAAGCGGGCCGAGATCAGCGAGCGGCTGCGGCCGGTGTGGCCGTTGCGCACATGAAGCTCCTCGTCACCGGCGGTGCCGGCTTCATCGGCTCGAACTTCGTGCGGGAGTGGGCTGACGTCTCACCCCGACGACGCGGTGGTCGTCGTCGACGCACTCACGTACGCGGGCAACCGCGAGAACCTCACCGGTGTGCCGCACGAGTTCGTGCACGCCGACATCGGCGACCTCGCAGCCATGGAAGACGTGTTGCGCGACGGTCGCGCATCGACGTCATCGTGAACTTCGCAGCCGAGTCGCACAACTCGTACGCGATCACGAACCCGGGCGCGTTCTTCCGCACGAACGTCGTGGGCACGCAGACGTTGTGCGAGGCCGCACGCCGGGTCGGCGTCGCGCGCTTCCATCACATCTCGACGTGCGAGGTGTACGGCGATCTCGCGCTGGATTCGACCGGAGCTCTTCACGGAGTCGTCGCCGTACCGGCCGCGCACGCCTTACAACGCGTCGAAGGCAGGCGGCGACCATGCGGTGCGCGCCTACTCCGAGACGTTCGGACTGCCGATCACGATCACGAACTGCGCGAACAACTACGGGCCGTACCAGTTCCCCGAGAAGGTCATTCCGCTGTTCGTGACGCGTGCGCTCGACGAGCGATCGTTGCCGTTGTACGCGTCGATCGCAGAACCGGCGCGAGTGGATCCACGTGAGCGACCACTGCCGTGCGATCGCGGCGGTGCTCGAGCGCGGTCGGGTCGGCGAGACGTACCACGTCGGCACGGGCGTCGAGCGTTCGATCGAGGAGATCGCCGACGGCGTGCTGGACGCGCTCGGCAAGCCGTCGTCGTTGAAGACGATCGTGCCCGACCGGCCCGGACACGATCGCCGCTACGCGCTCGACTGGACGAAGATCCGGACCGAGCTCGGCTGGGAGCCATCGGTGTCGTTCGACACCGGGCTGCTCGAGACCGTGGAGTGGTACGCGCGCGAACCGGGCATGGTGGGAACCGCTGCTCGACGCGTGCGCCCGTGCGGGAAGACGTCGCCTGGGCGTGATGCGGTTCGTCGTCACGGGTTCCAACGGCCAGGTTGGCTCCGAGGTTGTCGCGCGTCGTCGGTGGCGGTGGTCTGGGCTCGGCCGACGTGACGTCTTCCGATGTGATGCGCGCCGCGATCACGCGCGCAGTGCCGGACGTCGTCATCCACTGCGCGGCGTACACCGACGTCGACGGTTGCGAGACCGACCCGGTCCGAGCGCACCGTGTGAATGCCGACGGCGTGCGCGTGGTGGTCGAAGCTGCCGACGCGTGCGGTGCGTTCGTCGTTGCGCTGTCGACCGATTACGTATTCGACGGCACGGCGCCCACTGCCCGTCGCCGTACGTCGAGAGCGACACGCCGAACCCGCTGAGCGTGTACGGGCAGTCGAAGCTCGCGGGCGAGCAGGCCGTCGACCTCTCGCGGCATGCGGTCGTGCGCACGTCGTGGGTGTGCGGCACGGTGGGTCGCAACATGGCGAAGACCGTGCTGCGACTGATGGCAGGCGACGGGCCATGCGGTTCGTCAACGACCAGGTCGGCTGCCCGACGATCGCGTCCGACCTCGCACGTGCGCTGGTCACGCTCGGGACCGGCCGGCGCGCCGGCCTGTGGCACGTGACGAATCAGGGCGCCGTGAGCTGGTACGAGTTCGCGCGAGAGGTCGTGCAGGCCGCCGGCGGCGATCCCGCGCGGGTCGAACCGATCACGACCGCCGAGCTGGTGCCGCCCCGCCCCGCGCCTCGCCCGTCGAACTCCGTGCTGGCGAGCGACCGCCTCGCGCCGACCGAGCTCCTCCCCGACTTCCGCGAATCGCTGCCCGCCCTGGTGCGCACGGTTGCCGGGCGTGTGTGAGGTGTCGTAGACCCGCCCCTACACACGCCTGCGCAGGCCTAGTGGCCTAGGCCTAGGCCTAGGCAGAGCGACGTACGAACAACTGCCGCAGCGCCGCCGCACTCTCCGGAATTCCCGCGTTCAGGTCGTCGTCGGTGACGGTCACACGATCCCAACCCATCGCTTGCATGAGTCGGGTGCGCGAAGCGTTCTTCTCGTAGCGCTCCCGATCACCGTGAAACTTGTACGGATCGAACTCGAAACCGATCTTGAGGCTGGCCCACGCGTAGTCGAGACGGATCCACTCGCCGCTCGGCAACTGCAACCAGAATTGCGGGACCGGCTCCGGGAATCCGTGCTCCCGGATCAGCGTGAGCAAGAGGCTCTCACCGGCGGATTCCGGTTTGCGCGTCGGTGGCACGAAGCCCTGCAACGCGTTGTAGATCGTCACGCCGCCCAGCCGGACGTTGCCGCCCAGACGTTCGTACGTGCGCCAAACGCTTCGGACGTCGACGATATTGCGACGTACCGCCTCGAGCAGCGCATGGTCGAGTGTGCGACGTTCCAGCTCTCCGAGCTCGACGAGACCAGCCAGATCGCAGATTGTTCGAGCCGTGCGTGTCACGGGGATTGCGTCGATGGTCATCGTGTCGAGGTCGGAGAGGTGATGACTCTCGTGCACGATGATCCCGGGGTAGTTCCATCTGTTGTGCCGGCGCGTGGTGACCTCAATGAGGTCGGCACCACCGGGAAGACTCTGAAGTCGTGCGGCGGCGCGACACGACGCCACTGTCGTCTTCGCGCCCGCGAAGCACGCGGCGAGCTCGCGCTGTTCCCATGTGCGCTCACTGCCCGCGACGCTGTATACGGCTTCGTAATCACGTATCAGCGCGCCGGTTCGCAAGCGTCGCTTGAGCTGATCTCGGGTGCCGATCTCCAGAAACTGATCGCGCCGAACAATGGAGTGCTGCCGGGCAGCGATCTCGAGCAGTGTGACGTCGATGGGCCGCATGGCGGGAAGGTTGTCGCGAGGGTGTGACAACTACCCCGACCGCGTGGGCGTGTGTGAGGGTAGGTGTACGACGCCCCACACACGCCTCCCCCGGTCGCACGCCGCAGGGCAACGCGGGAGCGGGCAGGCGCTACAAGCGGTCGACGATGGCTCGGGCGAACTGGCTGGTCTTGACCTCGGTCGCGCCTTCCATGAGGCGGGCGAAGTCGTAGGTCACGACCTTCTCAGAGATCGTCGCTTCCAACGCGCGCACGATGTCGGCCGCGGCCTTCGTCCAGCCCAAGTGCTCGAACATCATCACGCCGGAGAGCAACAGCGACGACGGGTTGACCTTGTCCTGGCCCGCGTACTTCGGCGCGGTGCCGTGCGTTGCCTCGAACACGCCATGCCCGGTCACGTAGTTGATGTTGCCGCCGGGCGCGATCCCGATCCCACCGACCTGCGCGGCCAGCGCGTCCGACAGGTAGTCGCCGTTGAGGTTCGTGGTCGCGATCACGTCGAAGTCGTCGGGTCGGGTCAGCACCTGCTGCAACGTGATGTCGGCGATGTTGTCCTTCACGAGGATCTTGTCGCCGGGCTTGCCATCGCAATCGTCCCAACTCACTGCAACAGAAGAGAACTCTTCGCGCACCAACTCGTAGCCCCAATTGCGGAACGCACCCTCGGTGAACTTCTGGATGTTGCCCTTGTGGACGAGCGTCACGCTCTTGCGATCGTGGTCGACGGCGTACTGCAGCGCCGCGCGAATCAACCGTTTCGACCCCGTGATCGACACCGGCTTGATGCCGATACCCGAGTCCGCGCGGATGTTCCAACCGAAGTTGTCGCGCAGGAGCCCGATGAGCTTCGTCGCCTCGGGCGTGCCCTCTTCCACTTCGAGACCTGCGTAGATGTCTTCGGTGTTCTCACGGAAGATCACCATCTCGACGAGCTCGGGATGCTTCACCGGCGACGGCACCCCGGGGAACCATCGCACGGGCCGCAGGCACACGTACAGGTCCATGAGTTGTCGCAGCGCGACGTTCAACGATCGAATGCCGCCGCCGACCGGCGTCGTCAACGGACCTTTGATCCCGATCAGATACTCGCGGAACGCGGCGACTGTCTCGTCGGGCAACCATGAGCCCGTCGCGTTGAAGGCCTTCTCCCCCGCGAGCACTTCCTCCCACGCGATTCGCTTTCCGTGCCTCGCAGCAGCCGCGTCCATCACCAACTGCGCGGCGGGCCAGATGTCGACGCCGGTCCCGTCACCCTCGACAAAGGGAATGATCGGCTCGTCGGGCACCGACAAGGTCCCGTCGGACTGCATGGCGATCTTCTCGGGCATAGCCCGGCACGCTACCCGCCCGCGCGTGCGTCGCTGCGACCGTCGAGCTCGGCTCGTCGTTGACGCCCGCGTCTTTCGAGCCTTTGTTCACGCGCTTCGACTGGATGACGATCTCGACGCGCCGGTTCTGCGCGCGTCCTTCCGCGGTCTCGTTTGATGCGACCGCGGGTCCGGCCCGTGCTGCGCAGGCCCGTGCCGCTCAGCTGCGCTGATCAGCAGCTCTGGTCGAGCGTGTGGCGAAGCGTTGTGACGAACGACGCGGCTTCTTCAGGACCGCCGCCTTCGAGCAGTCGCCGTACGAGAGCGCTGCCCACGATCACGCCATCGGCGCTGGCCGCGGCCCGCGCCGCCTGCGCCGGCGTCGAGATCCCGACGCCGAGCAGCACGGGCTTGTCGGTCGCGTCCTTGCAACGGCGACCCATCCGCTCGGCCTGGGCGGCGAGCTCGTCGCGCTCGCCGGTGACGCCCATCAGGGAGACGCCGTACACGAACCCGTGCGAGCGCTCGCAGATCTCGTGCAGGCGGTCGTCGGGCGTCGTCGGCGCGGCGAGCAGGACGGTCTCGACACCGGCCGCGTCGGCCGCGTCACCCCAGCCGTCGAGCTCGTCGTACGGGAGGTCGGGCACGATCGCGCCGTCGACGCCGGATGCCCGCAAACTCTGGGCGCACCGCTCGTGACCCATCCGCGCCACGAGGTTGTAGTAGGTCATCACGACCGTCGGCGCCGCGACGTCGAGGCCGGCCATCGCGTCGATCACCCCCGCGGGCGTCGCGCCCAGGTCGAGCGCGCGTTGGCTCGCTTCTTGGATCGTGCGGCCGTCCATGATCGGGTCCGAGAACGGAATCCCGACCTCGACCGCATCGGCCCCTGCGCTCACGACCGCCCGCACGACGTCGCACCATTCGCGGCCCAGCCCGCCGGTCACGTACGGCACGAGTAGCTTGCGCCCCTCCTCGCGCCCGGCGCGGAAATGAGATTCGAGTCGCATGCGGTTAGAGGTCACCCAACCGTTCCGCAACATGGGCCGCGTCCTTGTCGCCGCGACCCGACAACGTCACGAGAACGGTTGCGCCCTTGGGCACGATGTTGCCGGCCTCCCGTGCGAGCCAGCCGATCGCGTGGGCAGGCTCGAGGGCGGGCACGATGCCCTCGGTCGCCGAGAGCAACTGGAAGCCTTCGAGTGCAACTTCGTCGGTGGCCGCGTAGTACTCGGCGCGTCCGTCCGCGGCGAGCATTGCGTGCTCGGGACCGACACCGGGATAGTCGAGCCCGGCGCTGATCGACGTCGCTTCGAGCACTTGACCGTGCTCGTCCTGCAGGAACAGCGAGCGCATGCCGTGCACGACTCCCGGCACACCACGTGCGACGGCCGCGCCGTGACGTCCCGACTCCAAGCCGAGCCCGCCCGCTTCGACACCGATCAGGCGTGCCTTGGTGTCGACGAAGCCCGCGAACGTGCCGATCGCGTTCGAGCCGCCGCCGACGCATGCGAGGACGACGTCGGGATCGCGCGCGTCGAGCACCGCACGACATTGCCGGCGCGCTTCGTCGCCGACGACGCGTTGGAATTCGCGCACCATCCACGGGAACGGATGCGGCCCCATCGCCGAACCGAGGCAGTAGTGCGTGTCCTCGACGCTCGCGACCCACGCACGCATCGCCTCGTTCACCGCGTCTTTCAACGTCGCGCTGCCCGACTCGACGGTGATGACCTTGGCGCCGAGCAACTTCATCCGCCACACGTTCAGCGCCTGGCGCTCGACGTCGACCGCGCCCATGTACACGGTGCACTCGAGACCGAACAGCGCGGCCCCCGTCGCGGTGGCGACGCCGTGCTGACCGGCGCCGGTCTCCGCGATCACGCGTTGCTTGCCCATGCGCCGCGTGAGCAGCGCCTGGCCGAGCACGTTGTTGACCTTGTGCGAGCCGGTGTGCGTGAGGTCTTCGCGCTTCAACAACACGGTCACGCCGAGCCGGTCCGACAGGCGCCGGCACAGCGTCACCGGCGTCGGCCGGCCCGCGTAGCTCGAGAGGAGGTGCGCGTACTCGGCGCGGAACGTGTCGTCGCTCCATGCCGCGCGGAACTCGCGCTCCAGCTGTTCGAGTGCGGGTACGAGCGTCTCGGGGGCGAAGCGACCGCCGAACTCGCCGAACCGTCCGAGACCAGATGGTTCAGGGCCAGGGGGTTCGAGCTGAACGGGGACGCCGCGGGCCACGGCAGTCATTGCGGCAGATGATACGGGTCGGCCTGCAATGTGCGAGGAAAATCCCTCTCGCGGTCCGTGCCCCAGGCTCGGCGGTCTACTCGTCGAGTTGCCAGTCCCACGGTCGCGTGACGCCCGCGATCTGGTCCACGCCCGTCAGGTCGATGTCACGGTCGGCGACGACGTCACCGGCTGCGCGCGCCGCGACCACGAATTCGCGTAGCTTGCGTGAGTCCTTGCGGCCCGGTCTCTCCTCGACGCCGGTCGATACGTCCACACCCCACGGCCGCACGAGCCGGATCGCGTCCGCGACGTTCTCGGGCGTGAGACCGCCGGCGATCATCAAGCGGATACCGCTGGGCGCGCCCTCGGCGAGCCGCCAGTCGAACACCTTCCCGGAACCGGGATCGGGCGAGTCGACGAGGATGATGTCGGCGCGACTGTTCCGCGACTTCGCGAGCGTGGGATCGCCCGCGCGATACGCCTTGACGACGAACTGCACGCGATCGCGCAGCCATTCGACGTCCGACTCCTTCTCGGCACCGTGCAGCTGCACGCCGTGCAGGCCCGTGCGTGTGACGACCTCGAGAATGCGCTCCGGCCGCTCGTGACGGAACACACCGATCGTGTGTATCTCGCGCGGGAGGCGCTTCGCGATGTCGCGCGCGGTGTCGGCGTCGACCCGACGTGGGCTGGGCGCGAACACGAACCCGAGAGCGTCGGCGTCGAGCGCCGTCGACAGCAGCGCGTCGTCCTCATTCGTGATCCCGCAGATCTTCACGAACACGCGTGCCTCAATCCTGCTCGCCGGGTCGACTCCACGCTCCGCTCCCCTCCCGTCGCGGCGCTGCCGTCTCCGCGTCTACCGGTCGACTCCACGCTCCGCTCCCCTCCCGTCGCGGCGCCGTCGTCTCCGCGTCTACCGGTCGACTCCACGCTCCGCTCCCCTCCCGTCGCGGCGCTGCCGTCTCCGCGTCTACCGGTCGACTCCACGCTCCGCTCCCCTCCCGTCGCGGCGCTGCCGTCTCCGCGTCTACCGGTCGACTCCACGCTCCGCTCCCCTCCCGTCGCGGCGCCGTCGTCTCCGCGTCTACCGGTCGACTCCACGCTCCGCTCCCCTCCGGTCGCGGCGCTGTCGTCTCCGCGTCTACCGGTCGACTCCACGCTCCGCTCCCCTCCGGTCGCGGCGCTGTCGTCTCCGCGTCTACCGGTCGACTCCACGCTCCGCTCCCCTCCGGTCGCTGCGCTGTCGTCTCCCTGTTCATGATCTCGCAGATCTTCACGAACACGCGGGCTCCTCCGGAACGCGTTCGCGTCATCACTGCCTCCGGGTGACGGGCGCAGCGGCGAGGTCGCGTACCAGCGCGGTCGGGTCGCCGGCACGTATCAAGGCTTCGCCGACGAGCACCGCGTCGTATCCCGCGTCGGCCATGCGGCGCGCGTCGGCGGCGGAGCGGATCGAGCTCTCGGCGATCGCGATCACATCAGACGGCAGGAGGGCGGCAAGCGCCCGCGCGCCGTCGAGGTGCTCGGTGAACGTCGCGAGATCGCGGTTGTTGACCCCCACGACCCGCGCACCGAGCCGGAGTGCCCGCTCGATCTCCGTTCTGTCGTGCGTCTCGACGAGCGCAGTCATCCCGAGCTCGTACGCGAGCGCGTGGAGGTCCGCGAGGAGCGCGTCGTCGGCAAGCGCGGCGCAGATCAGCAGGATCGCGTCCGCACCGATCGCGCGCGCCTCGTACACCTGGATCTCGTCGATCGTGAAGTCCTTGCGCAGCACCGGTACGGACGTCGCGCCGCGTGCCGCCTGCAGATCCGCGACGGTGCCGCCGAAGAAAGGACCGTCGGTGAGCACGGACACGGCCCCCGCGCCACCCGCCTCGTACGCCTTGGCAGTGCGCTCCGGGTCGAGGTCGGCCGCGAGATCGCCCTTCGACGGTGAGCGCCGCTTGAGCTCGCCGATCACCGTGAGACGTCCGTCGGCGCGGCGCAGTGCGCCTGCAAAGTCGCGTGCGGGCCCGGCATCGATCGCGTGCTTCCGCAACAGATCTCGTGTCTGCGGCTGCCGCAGCATCGTGACCTCGTCGATTTTCGTGTGAAGGATCTCGTCCAGGATCGTCACGCGCGCGGCAGTCTACGAGCGGCCTCGACTGCCGCCGAGCGGTCCTCATACGCTCCCGCGCCATGGCTGTGATCTTTCCCGACGGGTTCGTGTGGGGCGCGGCCGCGGCCGCGCACCAGATCGAAGGCGGCAACTGGAACAACGACTGGTGGGCGTTCGAGCACCAGCCCGGCACGCCGTGCATCGAGCCGTCGGGCGACTGCTGCGACAGCTACCACCTCTACGCCGACGACATCGCGCTCGTGCGCGCCCTCGGCCTCGGCGCGTACCGCTTCTCCATCGAGTGGTCACGCATCGAACCAGAGGACGGCGAGTTCTCCCGCGCCGCGCTCGAGTACTACCGGCGCATGCTCACCGCGTGTCACGAGCAAGGTGTGCAACCCGTCGTCACGTTCCATCACTTCGCCACACCGCGCTGGATGGCGGGCCTCGGCGGGTGGGAAGCCGACGAGATCGTCGATCGCTTCGCGCGGTTCTGTGAGCACGCGGTCGGCGGGCTCGGCGACCTCATCACGATGGCGAACACGATCAACGAGCCGAACATCGTGTCGTTGATGGGGTACGTCGTCGGCGCATTTCCGCCCGGACGTCGCGACCTCGACGCGTACGCGCGCGTGAACGAGCACCTCCAACGCGCGCACCGCCGGGCGTACGAGGTGTTGAAGGCGGGGCCCGGCGACTTTCCGGTCGGGCTCGCGCTCGCGATGGGCGACTGGTGGGCACCCGAAGGTGCGGAAGACGCGCTCGAGCGCACACGCCACATGCACGAGGGCCAGTATCTCGAGATCGCCAAGGGCGACGATTTCCTCGGCGTGCAGGCGTACTCGCGCACGCGCCTCGACGAGCGCGGCCTGCCGCTGGGCCCCGCCGAGGGTGTCGAGGTCGTGTCGGCGATGGGCTACGAGTTCTGGCCCCGGGCGCTCGAGGTCGCGATCCGGCACGCGGCGAACATCGCCCAGACCCCGTTGTACGTCACCGAGAACGGCCTCGGCCACGACAACGACGAGCGCCGCATCGCGTACGTTCGAGAAGCGCTCGAAGGAGTCGGCCGTTGCCTGGCCGACGGCATCGACCTGCGGGGCTACTTCTATTGGTCGTTGCTCGACAACTTCGAGTGGGCGCTCGGCTACGGCCCCAAGTTCGGGCTCCACAGCGTCGACCGCGAGACCTTTGCTCGCACACCGAAGCCGAGCGCGGCCTGGTTCGCCGGCATCGCCCGGTCGAACCGCCTGGACTGATCACCGCGGTGCCGGTCGAGAGCGTGCTCCCGGCGTCCCACCAGACCGAAGCTGCGGACGGAGAGATCCGCCCCGGCCCGGTCCACGCCCCTGGACGTGTAGAACCCGTTCGAGGTCGCCGCCGAGCCTCCTTCACGGTTCCCTGACACACGGTTCACGCTCCACCAGTCGTCGGATGCGACGATGAGAGAGCATGGAACGCGGGACGATCCTCGTCGTCGACGACGAGGCCAACATTGCGGACCTCGTCGACCTCTACCTCCGTCGGGAGGGCTACCGCGTGGTGAAGGCCGGCACCGGCGACGACGGTCTGCGCGCGGTCGCCGACCACCGGCCGCGGCTCGTCGTGCTCGACGTAGGCCTGCCCGACATCGACGGCCTCGAGGTGTGCCGGCGCCTGCGGGCGACATCGGCGATCCCGGTGATCTTCCTCACCGCACGCGAGACCGAGGTCGACCGGGTGCTCGGCCTCGAACTCGGTGCGGATGACTACGTCACCAAGCCTTTCTCTCCGGTCGAGCTCGTCGCCCGCGTGAAGGCGGTGTTGCGGCGATCCGAGGGCGGTGCCGAAGCCGCCGAGATCGTGCAGGTCGGCGACGTCACGATCGACGCCGGCCGCCGCGAGGTGCGCGTCGGCGACCGAGCAGTGCCCTTCACGACGAAGGAATTCGACCTGCTGCGATTCCTCGCCGACCGTCCGGGCCGCGCGCTCAGCCGGCAGCAGATTCTCGACGGCGTGTGGGGCTACGACTGGTTCGGCGACGTCCGCACCGTCGACGTGCACATCGCGCAAGTGCGCAAGAAGGTCGACGCCGCGGTCCGGATCGACACCGTGCGCGGTCTCGGGTACCGGCTCGACCCGAGGTGAGGCGTCATCGGCTCTCCCTGCGTGGGCGTTTCGTCATCGCGATGGTCCTCGTCGCGTTCGGTGCACTGGTGCTGTCGTACATCGCGACCTACGGCTTGGTGCGTCGCTCGTTGCAGGACAACGCATTGTCGAACCTGCAGCAACGCGCGGACGCCCTGTTCCAGGCCTCGCAGGATTCGTCGCTTGCTGCTCTCACACCCAAGGCCCGACGCGACGTGTTGCGGGTGACCGACCTGCGAGTCGTGCAGATCCGTCCCGACGGCTCGATCGGGCAACCGAGCTTGGCGGCCGCGTCCGCGGATTTGCCGCAACCGCTTCGCGCGTCGGACCTCCGGCCGTCGAATCTGCTTGCCGGTGAGCAAGTGAGCGGCCGGCGCGGCGACACGGTATTCCTTGCGGCACCCGCCAAGGTCACCGGCCGGTTCGGCGGGCGCCCGGTCGTCGTCGCCACCGACCAAGTCGACACCTCGGTCCTCCGCAAGCTGTTCCCGCTGCTGTTGTTGGCCGGGATCGTCGTGCTCGGGCTCGCGTTCTTCGTCGCGGCGTGGCTCGCCCGCCGCCTGACGCGACCGATCAACGAGATCGAGAAGACCGCGCAACGACTTGCGACCGGCGATCTGTCGACGCGCACCAGTCTGCCGGCGTCGACCGACGACGAGCTCGCGCAGCTCGCGCGCACGCTCGACAACATGGCGGCGCAGCTCGAGAGCGCGCGCGGCAGCGAGCGCGCTTTTCTCCTCACTGTGTCGCACGACCTGCGGACGCCGTTGACCTCGATACGCGGCTACGCCGAGGCGCTCGCCGACGGCACGCTCGACGACGCGGATCCGGCCGAGCGCAAGCGCGCCGCATCGGTCATCGGCTCCGAGGCCCGCCGTCTCGAACGTCTGGTGCGCGACCTGCTCGATCTCTCGCGGCTCGACAGCCGCCAATTCTCGCTGAACGCCCGGCCGTGCGACGCAAGCGAGGTCGTGCGCGACGCGGCCGAAGCGTTCGTGCCGAAAGCGCAGGAGCTGGGCCTCGCACTCGTCGTGCAGAGCGACGGCGCGCTCCCCGCCGACCTCGATCCCGAGCGCCTGGCGCAGATCGTCGCCAACCTCGTCGAGAACGCGTTGAAGTACGCGAACACGAGAGTCGAGGTGCTCGTCGGGAACGCCGCTTCCGACCGCATTCAGATCGTCGTGGCCGACGATGGCCCCGGCATTCCGGTCGCCGAGCTCGCGCTCGTGTTCGAGCGTCTGTATACGGTTCGCGCGACGCCGGGACGCGCAGTCGGAACGGGGCTCGGGCTCGCGATCGTGCGCGAGCTCGCGGCGGCGATGCACGGGCAGGCATGGGCCGAGCCGAGCGGCGAACGCGGGACACGATTCGTCGTGACGCTCCCGGCCAACCTGGCGGCTCGCATTCCATAGAGACAACATGCGCCGTGGCGACTTACCGTGACGGCGTGGGCCTGACGATCGAGCCCATCGACCGAATGGTGGATGCCGTCGACACGGAACCGGAGGAAGGCGCGCCGCCGCCCGAGTCCGGCGCCGAGGAGATCGCCGCCATACAGCGTCGCTTCGCAATCTGGGGCGTCGCGGCGATGCTCGTTGCGCTGGCCGTGGTCGTCGCGGTCTCACTCGTGCGGACGCACGGCCACCTCGCGTACGTCATCGACGACGCCGCCATCCATCTCTCGCTCGCGTCGAATCTCGCGCACCACGCGACATGGGGTGTCGTGCCACATCACTACGAGTCGGCGTCGTCGTCGCCGGCATGGACGGCGCTGCTCGCGGCATTCGCGGTTGTGCTGCCGCGGTCGTTGTTCGAGTACACGCCGATCGCGATGAGCGCGCTCGCGGCAATCTGGCTCATCGTGGTGCTCGGCCGCGAGCAGACGGTGCTCGGCACGCGATCGTGGCAATGGCTGCAGATGCTCGCGGTCGCGACGCTGACGGTCGGCGTGCTGTTCGTACCCGGATTGACGATGACCGGCATGGAGCACGTATTGCACTGCGCGCTTGTCGTGCAGGTCGTCGTGCTGTTCGGTCGCGCGGCCGAGGGCCGTCCGCTGAACCGCTGGGCATATCCCATGCTCGCGGTGGCAACGATGACGCGCTACGAGACCGCATTCGTCGCGGCGGGGCTCGCGCTCGCGCAAGCTCTCCCGTTGCTCGACGCAACCGTGCGCACCCAGCGCGCGGCGTGGATGGCGGCGGCCCGTCGCGCGTCTGCGATCTCACTCGCGTCGCTCGGCCCGATCGCCGCGTTCGGATGCGTCAACGTGGCGATGGGCCAGGAGGTGTTTCCCAACGCGATCATTCACAAGACGCTGCTGGCGCGCGGATCGAACAACGCCTCGTACGGCCTGTTCGCGACGTTGACGAGCATCGCGACGGATCCGCTCGTGATGTTGTTCTTCGCGGCCGCGGTTGTCTACGTGCTCGTGTCGTATCGCCGTCCGCCGACGCGCCAGCTCGTCTACGCGACTGTCCTGGTCGTCGCGGTGCCGTTACACAGCGGTCTCGGCCACTACGGCTGGTTCGAGCGCTACCAGAGCTATCTCATCGCCGTCGGCGTGCTGTTCGTGTTGTCGATGTTGGGTACCGTGCTGAGCGCCCGAAGCGCCCATCTCGTCGCGGTCGGCGTGTTGGCGCTGGCCGTCGTGGCCGCGCCCACGAAGTTGCACCTGCTGACCGACATTCCACTCGCGAGTGACAATACATACGCGCAGCGCTACCAGGCCGGCCTCTTCCTCGACCGCTTCTACCGCGGGCAAACGGTCGCGACCGGCGAGCTCGGCTACATCAGCTTCTACCACCACGGCCCGCTGACCGACGTCTTCGGACTCGGCGACTACGCGGTGCTGGCGCGCCGTGAGCGGGGGAACCTCGACGCCGCATACTTCGAGCAGCTCATCCGCGACGCGCCGTGCAGGTCGTCGTGGTGTATCCATTCAGCCTGTGGAACGAGATCCCGAAGTCGTGGACACTCGTCGGCGCGTGGCGACTCGACATTCGTTCGGTCACCGCCTTCGATCCGCAGCTGCAGTTCTGGGCGCCCGATCACGCACGCGCGTCCACGTTGCTGAGGAATCTCGAGGCGTTTGCCCCCCGGCTCCCACCCGGCGTGCACACCGAGGTCAACCCGTTCTCGGGCTTGCATTCGGAGCTGCCGCCGATGCCGTGCTGCTGAGCTTGCGCCGGTGCCGCTCCGCGGCGGTCGTCGTCGCGATCGCGTGCACAGCCGGCGCGTGCAGCTCCTCGTCGCATACGACGGCCGGCGCTCCGTCCACCACACCCGCGACAACGGTGACGACCACCGCACCGGCGACGAGCACGACGGCGAGCCGAGCTTGCCGCCGCCCTCACGCCGCCGGGCAGTTCGCACAATCGTTCACCTTCGCCGGACAATCGCGGACGTATCAGCTGTATGTGCCGTCGTCGTATGACGGTCGTACGACGGTGCCGGTCGTGTTCAACTTCCACGGCTACGGCTCGAACGCCGGCCAGCAAATGGCGTACGGCAACTTCCGCCCGCTTGCCGACCGGCACGACTTCGTGATCGTCGCGCCCGACGGTCAGGGCGCACCGGCTCGTCATTTCAACCTCGGCGGCGAGGCCGGCGCCCAGAACGACGTTGACATGGTCGGCGCGCTGCTCGACCACGTGGAAGCGACAATGTGCATCGATGCCGGCCGCGTGTTCTCGACGGGGATGTCCGACGGCGGTGCGATGACGTCGACGCTCGCGTGCCGGATGCCCGATCGCTTCGCCGCGTTCGCAGCCGTCGCCGTCGTGCTGTACCTGCCCGGATGCGCGGGCTCACGACCGGTGCCGATCATGGCGATCGCGGGCACCGCCGATCCGATCGTGCCGTTCAACGGCGGCCGCGTGAACTGCTGCGGCGGTGCCACGATCGCGGGCGCACCGAAGGCGATGGACGGCTGGGCGCAACACGACGGGTGTGCCGCATCGACCACGACGCGGCTGTCATCGCAAGTGGAGCGGCGCACATGGTCGCGATGCAAGCCCGGCGGCGCCGTCGCGTTCTACATCGTCGACGGCGGCGGCCACACGTGGCCGGGCGCGATCGCCGTACGGCGCCTCGGTCTCACGACCACACAGCTCGACGCGAGCGCGACGATCTGGGACTTCTTCACGGCTTCCACGAGGAACACGGTGAACTAGCGGGTACGTCCGCCCGCACCACCGGCACCGGCGTCCGCCTCCGCCACAACTGTTGCCGGCTACGAGGGCGTCACTGCCTCGACCGATGCCGCGACACCGTCGACCGACACCTCGGAACCCGGCTCGACCTCCCGCCGCAGCATCGCTAGTGCCACGGCGCCGGCCGCGCTGGTGACGACGCCGACGGTCTTGCCGCCCGCAGTGACCTCCGCGCCGGCTGCCAGCGGCTGCTCGGCCCGCACCCTTCGCAGCAACCGATTCACGTGGCCGCGGGTGTCGATGCGGCAGACGAGCTCTTGGCCCAGGAAGCAGCCTTTGGTGAACGACACGGCATCGCGCTCCAAGCCGGCTTCCTGGGGGATCGTCCGGTCGTCGACGTCCGCGCCCATGCGAGGGACGCCGGCCTCGATGCGCGCGCGCTCGTAGCCGTCGGCGTCGAGCACCGGCAGCCCGAGCGCATCGCGAGACGCGTCAACGGCGTACGGCGTGCCGAGCACGTCGTACGCCGGGAGGCCGTTCCACGCGACGGGGATCACCGTGAGATCGGGATGGTGCTCGGGCATCGCCGCGCCTCTTACTGCAAGCGCGGCAGTTGCGCGCGGCTCGACGTCGACCTTGACGCGGATCTTGAAGCGGTTGAGGCCGTCGGTCAGGACCGGGCCGAACCCGCCTTCGCAGACGCACCACCATTCGTCGCCGTCGTGGTGCCCGATCGTGAAGCTGACGAGCACCTTGCCCTGCGGCTGCAGCAACAACGAGGAAGCGCTCGCACCCACCGCGACCGGATCGAGGTCCTGCGAAACCAGACTTTGCAGGAACGACGTTGCATCGGGGCCGCGCACGACGACGAGGTCGCGGTCAACCGGTGCACAGAAGGCGTCGGGAATCGTGAAATCGGTCATCGAGTCATCGTTTGAGCAGGCGGCGCGCCGCCTCGGCGGCGGTGAGCAACGCCTGCGCCTTGTTCCGGCATTCCAGATCCTCGTCCTCGGGCACGGAATCGGCGACAATCCCCGCGCCGGCTTGCAGTGTCGCGTGCCCGTTCCGCCAGAACATCGTGCGAATCGCGATCGCTGTGTCGAGGTTCCCGGAGAAGTCGACGTAGCCGACGACGCCGGCGTACGGCCCCCGCTTGGTCGGTTCGAGCTCGTCGATGATCTCCATCGCGCGCACCTTCGGCGCGCCGCTGACGGTGCCCGCGGGGAACGTCGCGCGCAACACGTCGATTGGACCCTTGCCGTCGCCGAGATCGCCGGCGACCTGGCTCGTCATGTGCATCACGTGCGAGTAGCGCTCGAGCGTCATCAGCTCTTCGACGTGCTCGGTGCCGTACCGCACGACGCGCCCCACATCGTTGCGGGCGAGGTCGACGAGCATCACGTGCTCGGCGCGCTCCTTCGGATGTTCGACGAGCTCCGCTTCCATGCGGCGGTCGTGTTCCTCGTTGCGACCGCGCCGGCGCGTTCCTGCGATCGGCCGGCTGATCACCCGGCGATCGCGCACTTGCACCAACGCTTCCGGCGACGACCCGACGACGGTCGCTTCGGGATGTTGCACGAGGTACATGTACGGCGACGGGTTCACGAGCCGCAGCACGCGATATACCGCGAGCGGGTCGACGGGCTCGACAAGATCGAAGCGTTGCGACAGCACAACCTGGAAGATGTCGCCTTCGAGGATGTGCTCCTTCGCGGCCTCGACCGCACGCGACCAACTTGCGAGCTCGGTGTTGCGGCGAAGCTCCGGCAGCTCGTGCAGATCTTCGCCGGGCGGTATCGCCGGCATGTACGGCAGCGCGCGGCCGAGGTCGTCGACGGCTTTGGCGAGACGAGCGTCGGCCGCGTCGTACAGCGCATCGAGCGTACGCGCGTCGGCACCGGGCGGGGGATACACGTTCTCGATGAGGTAGAGGCGCTGGCGGAAGTGATCGAACGCCGCGACCTGGCCCGCGAGCGAGCACACCGCGTCTGGGAACCCCAAGTCGTCGTCGGGCACACCGGGAAGTCGCTCGATCTCCCGTACGGTGTCGTAGCCGACCCAGCCGACGATCCCACCGTGGAACGGCGGCAGCTCCGGCGTGTACGGCGAACGGTATTTCGCGAGCAGAGCTTCGAGCGTCGCAAGCGTGCCTTCGTCGGTGGGCACCCCGTCGGGCGGCGCGTCGTCGTCGAGCCACTCGACATGACGTCCACGCGTGACGAACGTGCGCGCGGGATCGCGCCCGAGGAACGAGAAACGGCCCCACCGCTCGGCGTGCTCTACGGACTCGAGGAGAAACCCTTCGCGCTCGCCGACCAACTTCACGAACGCGGACAATGGCGTCTCGAAGTCGGCGAGCACCTCGCGCCAGACCGGGACGACGGTGTGCCCGTGCGCGAGCTCGCGAAACGCTCCCGGCCCGGGCCGGACGGGCGTGGTCACGCGCTCAGACCGGGCCCGGTCTCGCGCCGCCGCCGAACGCACGGAAGAAGCAGCTGCGCTCGCCGGTGTGGCACGCGCCGCGGCCGACTTGTTCGACGACGAACAACAAGACGTCCATGTCGCAGTCGTAGCGCGCCTCGCGAACGTACTGGCGATCGCCGGACGTCTCGCCCTTGCACCAGTATGCCTGGCGGCTGCGGCTCCAGAACCACGTGCGGCCCGTCGTCAGCGTCCGCTCGAGCGACTCGCGATTCATCCAACCGACCATCAGCACCTGCGAGGTCGCGGCTTCTTGCACGATCGCCGGGACGAGACCGTCGCCGTCGTACGCGACCGCGTCGAGCTCGGCCTGCGTATACGGAATCGGAGTCGTGACGGGCATTGTCATCGGCGGAAATCGTACCCGGCGCCTCGCGCCGGCCTCCTTGTTTAGGCTCGGCGCCCATGTCCGTGCCGACACCACCGCAGGCCCCGCGTCGTCCGCACACGCTTTCGATGCATGGCGACGATCGGGTCGACGACTGGTACTGGCTCCGCGAACGCGCCAACCCCGAGGTACTTGCACACCTCGCGGCCGAGAACACCTACGCCGACGCAGTGCTCGAACGGGTGAGCGCACTGCGCGAGCAGATATTCAACGAGATCCGCAGCCGTGTGCAGGAAACCGACGAGTCCGCGCCCGTCCCGAACGGGCCGTGGGAGTACACGAGCCGCACCTTCGAAGGCCTGGAATATGCAATGCACTACCGGCGGCCGCGCGGCACATCACCCGACGATGCCACCTTGCTCCTCGACGAGAACGCGCTCGCCGCGGGCCACGAATTCTTCTCGCTCGGTGGCTTCGAAGTGTCTCCCGATCACAATGTGCTCGCGTACTCCACCGACCTGACCGGCGGCGAGCGGTACACGTTGCATTTCCGCAATCTGACCGACAACACCGACTTCCCCGATGTCATCGAGGAAGTCACGTACGGCCTCGCGTTCGCCGACGACTCGCGCACGTGTTTCTACGTGCGACCCGACGACACGATGCGACCGCACGAAGTCTGGCGTCACACCATCGGCACGCCCACCGCTGCCGACGTCCGCCTGTTCTTCGAGGACGACGAGCGGTTCTACGTCAACATCGGGCGGTCACGTAGTGGCGCGTATGTGTTGATCGACGCCTCGTCGAAGACGACGTCGGAGGCCTGGTTCGTGCCGAGCGACGCGCCCGAATCGCCGCCGCGTGTCGTCGCGCCGCCGCGAGCACGGCCACGAGTACGAGGTCGACCATCATTGGGACCCGACACACGGCGACCGTTTCGTCATCGTGACGAATCGCGGCACGAGCGCACCGAATTTCGAGCTGGTCACCGCGCCGCTCTCGGATCCCGGCCTGCGCAACTGGACGCAGCTCGTGCCACACCGCGACGAGGTCAAGCTCGATGCCGCGTCCGCGTTCGCGGAGTTCGTCGTGCTGTCCGAACGCGCGGACGGGCTCGACCGACTGTCGATCCTGCCGACCGACGACCCGGCGGCCATGTTCCAGGTCGAGTTCCCCGATCCGGTCTACACCGCGTGGCTCGGCCCGAACGAGGAGTTCGCGGTCGAGTCGATTCGCTACGGCTACACCTCGCTCGTTGCGCCGCCAACGGACGTCGACTTCGACACCGAGAGCCGCAAAGGTGCGATCGTGAAGACGCAGCCCGTGCTCGGTGAATACGACACCTCCGACTACGTGTCGGCACGCGAGTGGGCGACCGCATCCGACGGCGCGCGCGTGCCTCTGTCGCTCGTGTACCGGCGCGACACCCCACTCGACGGGTCGGCGCCGTTGCTGCTGTACGGCTACGGCTCGTACGAGCACTCCACCGAACCAACGTTCCGCGCGTCACGCCTGTCGCTCCTCGACCGCGGGTTCGTGTTCGCGATGGCGCACGTGCGGGGCGGCGGCGAGATGGGCCGCACGTGGTACGAACAAGGCCGGCTCGAGCACAAAGAGAACACGTTCACCGACTTCATCGCGTGCGCCGAGCACCTGATTGCGCGGAACTACACCTCGCCGGCCCGTGTGGTCGCGCGTGGAGGTAGCGCGGGTGGCCTGTTGATGGGCGTCGTTGCGAACGCGCGGCCCGAATTGTTCGCGGCGATCGTCGCCGAAGTGCCGTTCGTCGACGTCGTCACGACGATGCTGGATCGGTCGCTGCCGCTCACGGTCACCGAGTGGGAGGAGTGGGGCGACCCTCGCGAACCCGACGCGTACAGGCGGATGAGGGCGTACTCGCCCTACGACAACGTCCGCGATGTCGCATACCCGCGGATGCTCGTCACGACCGGCCTCAACGATCAGCGCGTGCAGTATTGGGAGCCGGCGAAGTGGGTCGCGAAGCTGCGCGCGCACACGACATCGGGCGCGCCGATCGTGCTGCGCACGGAGATGGGTGCCGGTCACGCGGGGCCGTCGGGCCGCTATCAGGGCTGGCGCGACGAGGCGATCGTGCTCGCGTTCGTGTGCGACGCCGTCGGCAAGCGTTGACGTGAGCGTCGATGCGGTATCCTTCACAACCTCCGACGGCGTCGCGCTCGAGGGAGAATGGCACGTGCCGGCCACGCCCACCGCGACGGTGGTGTTGTGCCACCCGCACCCGCGGTACGGCGGCACGATGCGCAGCATCCTCACGTCCGCATTGTTCGACCGGCTTCCCCGCGAGCGAATCGCGACGCTGCGCTTCAACTTTCGCGGAGTCGAAGGCAGCGGCGGCACCTACAGCGAAGGGCGCGACGAGCCGAACGACGTCCGCGCCGCGCTCGACCTGGCCGTAGCCACCGGCCCGGCACCAGTCGCGGTCGTCGGGTGGTCGTTCGGCGCGGACATGGCACTGACCGTCGCCGACGATGCGCGCATCGCGGGGTGGGTGGCGATCGCGCCGCCACTGCGCTTTCGCACGCTCGCCGACTACCACTCGGTGGGGCTCGACACCCGGCCCAAGCTGTTGATCCTCGCCGCGCACGACGAGTTCCGCGCGCCCGCCGAGGTCGCCGCCGAGGTCGCCGACTGGCAGCAAACGCGCGTCGAGGTCGTTGCCGGCGCGAGCCACTTCTTCGTCGGCCGCGCCGATCGGGTCGTCGTGCTGACGACCGAGTTCGTGAGCGATCTCGCCGGTTGACCGAGCTGCGTCGTGCAACCGCACGTGCGGCGGCTCGGCGGCAAAGCGGCGGACGTCAGACGGACAAGACGGTGGCCGAGAGGCCGTGCGTCTCGAGGAAGGTCTCCCGGCGCAAAATTGCCGAGCGCCACGCAACGAGATCGATCTCGAAGGTGGCGCGGTCCCCATCCTCGTACGCGTGCTCGAGCTCGTCGAACGCATTGTCTTCTGCGTCCAGGAGCTCCCGGTACCGGCGGAAGAAGTGGTCGTCGACTGCGTCGACCGTTCCTCTTCCGCCTGCCAAGTGGTGCGTCTCGGCCATGGCACCTCCTACACACGTGCCGGGCCCGAGCCCGACACTTGGTGGGAGGGAGGGTACCCCCGCTCCGCGCGAGGCCGTGCCATTCCCCGTCACGAACCGACGACAAGGTGCTTACGGCCTGATGACGAGACCCCGGTCAGCCAGGTAGGCCTTGGCTTCCCGCACCGAGTGCCGGCCGAAGTGGAATATCGAGGCCGCGAGCACCGCGCTCGCGCCACCCGCGGCAACGCCCTCGTACATGTGCTCGAGCGTGCCCACGCCGCCGCTCGCGATGATCGGCACCTCGACCGCATCACCCATCCGCCGCAACAGCTCGACGTCGTAGCCGGCCTGCGTGCCGTCGCGATCCATCGACGTGAGCAGGATCTCGCCCGCGCCCAACGCGCACGCGCGTTCGGCCCATACGAGCGCGTCGACACCGGTCGGTGTGCGCCCGCCGTGCGTCACGACTTCCCATCCCTTCTCGGGCTCGGCGCGCCGGCGCGCATCGATCGCGACCACGATGCACTGCGCGCCATATTCGTCGGCGCCGGCCCGCACGAGCGCGGGATCGTTCACCGCGGCCGTGTTGAACGACACCTTGTCGGCGCCGGCGCGCAACATGCGACGCGCGTCGTCGACGCTCCGCACTCCCCCGCCGACGGTGAACGGGATGAACACCTGGTCGGCAACCTGTTCGACAACGTGCACCATCGTGTCGCGCGCGTCGCTCGACGCGGTGATGTCGAGGAACACGAGCTCGTCGGCGCCGTCCGCGTCATACCGCGCTGCGAGCTCGACGGGGTCGCCCGCGTCGCGGATGCCGACGAAGTTCACGCCTTTGACGACACGGCCCGCGTCGACGTCGAGGCACGGGATCACGCGGGTTGCGAGCACGCCGCAATTCCTTCTTCGATCGTGAAGCGGCCCTCGTAGATCGCGGTGCCGGTGATCACCCCGGTCAGGCGCCGGCTGTCGGCGGCGAGGCTCGCGAGCCGTTGGAGGTCGTGCGCTGCTCGACACGCCGCCACTCGCGATCACCGCCAGCTCGACCGCGCCCAACACAGGCTCGAGCTGATCGAGGCCCGGACCGCCGAGCATGCCGTCGCGGCTGATGTCAGTGACCACGAGCGCGCCGACTCCCGGCCGGTCGAACCGTTTCGCGAGCGCGATCAGGTCGGCGCCGGTCGCGTCCTCCCAGCCGTGAATGGCGACGTCGCGTCCGCGCGCGTCGAGCCCGACTGCGACCCGACCGGGATGTGTGGTCGCCAGCTCGTCGACGAGCTCGGGACGCTCGACGGCCGCGCTGCCGACGACGACGCGCGTGACGCCGGCTCGGAAGCGTGCGAGCGCCTCCTCGAGCGACCGAACGCCGCCGCCGGTCTGCACGCGCGCCCGCACCGCGCGGCAGATCGCGGCGACCGCATCGAGATTCGGGTTCCCCCCGTGACGGGCGGCGTCGAGGTCGACGACGTGTATCCAGGCAACGCCCGCCGCGTCGAACGATCGCGCGACGGCGACCGGATCGTCGTCGTAGACCTTCTCGCGGCCGTAGTCCCCTTGCTGGAGCTGCACGACTTTGCCGTCGCGCAGGTCGATCGCCGGGTAGAGGTCCATCGCGCCGTAGGCGGCGGCTGCGTCGACGAAGTTCGCGAGCAGACGGAGCCCGACGTCGCCCGACTTCTCGGGATGGAACTGCGTGGCCCACACCGGGCCCTGCTCGATCGCCGCCGCAAAGTGCCGCCCGTACTCCGATGTCGCGGCGACGGCGCCGGGATCCTCGGGTTCGGGCGCAAACGAGTGCACGAAGTACAGCCATGCCGGATCGGGCAAGTGTGCGCAACTCCGCGAGCCGGGATTGATGGTGAGCGTGTTCCAGCCGATCTGCGGGAGCCGCACCGTGCTCGGCAGCCGCGTCACCCTGCCCGCCACGACGCCCAAGCCCGGTACGTCGGGCGTCTCGTCACTGCCGTCGAACAACATCTGCATGCCGATGCACACACCGAGGAAAGGCCGGCCGTCGGTGGCGGCCGTCCTTGCACGCTCCCTCGAGCCCTCTGTCGCGGAGTGCCCGCATGCACGCGCCGAACGCGCCGACACCCGGCAGCACGACGGCTCGCGCCTTGCCGATCTCGGCGGTGTCACCGGTCAGCCGCGCGTCGGCGCCGAGGTGCTGCAATGCCTTCTCTGCGGAGCGGAGGTTGCCGATGCCGTAGTCGACGACGGCGATGCGCGTCACGACGAGAGCGTGCCCTTCGTCGAGGGCACTCCGTGGCCTTCGATGCGCACGGCGTCGCGCAAGGCACGCGCGACACCTTTGAACGACGCTTCGATGACGTGATGGCCGTTCTTGCCCGAGACGCTGCGCACATGCAACGTGACGCGCGCACCGTCGACGAAGCCCTTCCAGAACTCTTCGGCGAGCTGCGGATCGAACGTGCCGATCCATTCCGATACGGGGTTGACCTCGTACACGAGGAACGGGCGCCCCGAGAGGTCGAGCGCGACCTGCACGAGTGCCTCGTCGAGCGGCACGAGCGCGTTGGCGAAGCGTCGCACGCCGGCTTTGTCGCCGAGCGCTTCACGCACGGCGTTGCCGAGCACGATTCCCACGTCTTCCACCGTGTGGTGCAGGTCGACGGCGAGGTCGCCGTGCGCGTTGATCACGAGATCGAAGCCGGCGTGTTTGCCGAACTGCTCGAGCATGTGGTCGAAGAACGGGATGCCGGTGTCGGACTTCGCCACACCCGCACCGTCGACGACGAGCGCGACCGCAACCGTCGTCTCCTTGGTCTCTCGCTTCAGACTGCTCTCGCGCTGGATATTCATGCGGCTCCACCCTCCGGCCCTCCATCGCCCGTGCGAGACGCCGTCATCTGCCCGGGCCTCCGGTCTGCGCTTGTATGTGTTCCTCCTGCAACGCGGCGAGGAACGTGTCGTTCTCGTCGGGGGTGCCGATCGTCACTCGCAGGCAGCCCTCGACGCGGGGCCACGCCGAGAAGTCTCGCACGAGCACGTCGCGTGCCAGGAGCCGTTTCCAGAGGTCGTGCGCGTCGCCCTGGACACCGAACAGCAGAAAATTCGCGCCCGACGGACACACGTCTATGCCGTCGGCTGCCGCGAGCGCCGCGAACACGCGCCCCCGCTCTTCGACGAGCGACGCGACCCGCTGTTCCATCTCGGCACGGAAGTCGAGTGCGAGCGTGCCCGCGAGCTGTGTCGGTACCGAGAGGTTGTAGGGCAACAACACCTTCTCGAGCTCCTGCACCATCCAGGCCGGCGCGACCGCGAACCCCAGGCGCGTCGCCGCCAGCGACCACACCTTGGAGTAGGTGCGGACGACGACGAGCGCGCGCGACTCGTCGACGAGCTCGAGCGCGCTCCACGGCGCGAACTCGCCGTACGCCTCGTCGACGATCACGATCGCGCCGTGTTCGCCGGCGGCGCCCGCGAGGCGCTCCACCGTCTCTCGCGATTCGACGGTGCCCGTCGGGTTGTTCGGGCTGCACACGAACACGACCGCCGGCTTCGTCGCGCGCGATCAGCCCCGCCCCGTCGGCGGGATCGATCGTGTAGTCCGGGTTGCGCTCGGCCGCAACGACCTCGGTGCCCGTACCGCGGGCGATCTGCGCGTGCAGTGCGTACGTGGGCTCGAACATCAGCGCGCGCCGACCCGCACCGCCATAGGTCAGCAGTACCGTCTGCAGGACCTCGTTGCTGCCGTTACCGCACATCAGCCGGGCCGGTGGCTGGCCGAGAAAGCGCCCGAGCGCCTCACGTAGCTCCGTCGCCGCGCGATCGGGGTAGCGATTCCAATCAACATCACGCAGCGCTTCGAGCCAGCGCGCGACGAACTCGTCCGGCGGCGCATACGGACTCTCGTTGGTGTTGAGCCGCACGTCGACGTCGACCTGCGGCGAGTGATACCCCTCGAGCGTGCGGAGGTCGTCGCGCGGACTCGGACGCGACGCGCTCACAAGCGTTCCTGTCGCAACCGGATCGCGTCGGCGTGCGCGACCAGGCCTTCTTCCTCTGCGATCGCGATCGCGGCGTCCGCGACCCGCTCCAACGCAGCGGCGTCTGCGTGCACGACGTGCACGTGCTTTTGGAAGTCGGCGACCCGGAGCGCGCTCGCGAACCGTGCAGTACCGCCAGTGGGAAGCACGTGGTTGGTGCCGGCGACGTAGTCACCCACGACTGCGGGCGAGTACGCGCCGACAAAGACCGCGGCAGCATTGCGCACGAGTGGCACGAGCACCACGGCGTCCGCGCACATCAGCTGGAGGTGCTCGGGCGCGATGACGTTCACGACGTCGATGGCACGCGGCGCGTCGTCGACGAGCACGATCCGACCACCAGCAGTCAACGTCGTCTCGGCTTCATCGCGGCGAGGCGTCGTCATCAACAAGGTGTCGAGCGCGAGCTCGACGCGTTCGGCGACGTCTTCGTCCCAGACGATCAGCGTCGCGATCCCGCCCGGGCCGTGCTCCGCCTGCGCGAGGAGGTCGGCGGCAGCCCACGCGGGATCGACAGTGTCGTCGGCGACGACCACGACCTCCGAGGGACCCGCGAGCCCATCGATCCCGACGACGCCGAACACTTGCCGCTTGGCTTCCGCGACATATGCATTGCCGGGCCCGACGATGACGTCGACCGGCGCGATCGCGGCGGTGCCGTACGCCATGGCGGCGACCGCTTGCACGCCGCCCACCCGATAGACCTCGTCGACGCCGGCGATCTGCGCGGCCGCGAGCACGGCAGCCGCGACATGACCATCGCGCCCCGGCGGCACGCAGAGCACCACCTCGTCCACACCGGCGACGCGCGCCGTGAGCGCGGTCATCAACACCGACGACGGATAGCGGGCGCGCCCGCCCGGCACGTAGCACCCGGCGCGATCGACGGGGATCACACGTTCGTGCAGCTCGATCCCGAGTCGCTCGTGGCGCGCCTCCTTCTCGCGTTGCGCCTCGTGCCACGCGACGATCTGGTCGCGCGCCACCTCGAGCGCTGCGAGCAACGCCGGCGATGCCTCGGCCGCGCCGACTGCGATCTCCGCCGGCGAAACCCGGATGTCGTCGATCTCGCAACCGTCGAAGCGCGCGGTCAGGTGGCGCAACGCAACGTCGCCGCGTTCCCGGACGTCGGCAATGATCTCGGCGACGGCCTCCCCGACATCCTCGACCGCGCGCGGCCGCGCCAGCTCGCGGCGCAGATCGCCGGAAACACCGCGGAGATCGACACGAGTCAGCATCGGAGCAACCGATCGTACCGGCCGGACCGTGGCGAGCAGCCGGAACATCCGCGCAGGTCGTGTGGCACACTCCCCGCCGTGAGCACGTCGAGCGACCTCGCCACGCTCTCGAGCATCGTCACGCAGGTCGAGGAACTGGCGCGCCGCGTCACCGACATGGCCGAGCAGTACGGCGAGTCACCCGATTCCGCGGTCGCCGGCGAGCTGTACGCAACCGAGCGCGCCCTCGCCACGGCACGCCGCTCGCTCGACCGCGCCGCCGACCTCCTCGAACAACTCCGTGAGTAAACGCGCCAACAGTTGGGGTGATTCAGCCGACCTTGCCGGCCGACGGGCAGACGCCGGCGAGGGCGCAGTCGCCGCAGCGAGGCTTGCGCGCGGCGCACACCTTGCGGCCGTGCTCGATCAGCCGCAGCGACAGGTCGCCCCACTCCTCGGGAGGCACGAGCGCGTCGAGATCGCGTTCGATCTTCTCGGCGTCGGTCTCGGTCGTCAGCTTCAACCGATGCGAGAGTCGCGTCACGTGTGTGTCGACCGGTAGCCCCGGTTCGCGATACCAGACCGAACGCACGACGTTGCCGGTCTTGCGCCCGACACCCGGCAGGGTCACGAAGTCGTCGAGCTCGACTGGGATCTTGCCGCCGAACCGCGTCTCGACGGCCTGCGCCATCCCGATGAGATTCTTCGCCTTCGACCGGAAGAACCCCGTCGACTGGATGATCGACTCGAGCTCCGCCGGATCAGCATGCGCGAGATCGGTTGCGGTCGGGTACCTCGCGAACAACGCCGGCGTCACCACGTTCACGCGTTCGTCGGTTGTTTGTGCAGACAGGATCGTCGCGACCAACAGCTCGTATGCATTCGCGTGCACGAGCGCGCACTTCGCCTCCGGATAGGACTCCTCGAGGAGCGCGACGACGGCAAGAGCGCGGCTCTTTGCGCCACGCGGGCGGGCCATGAGTGTCACGGTACTCTCACGGTCGTGACGCGCCCGCCGGTCACCGCGGTGGTTCCCGCGCAGTTCGACGCGATCCGCGAACGCGTCGAACGCATCGACGCCACCGCCGAACGGGCGACCGGGCAGCCGGCGCTCGGCGAGCCCGTGTGGCGCGACCTCGCGCGCCCCGCTCCCGATTCGGCCGGCTTCCTCGCCGGCACCGTCGATCACGACGTGGCTTACGCGCACGTCTCGCGCAACGACAACTTCTCGCCGCGACACTGGGCGCTCGGCCTTGCCGTCGACGGATCGAGTCGCGACGCAACCGGCGCGCGGCAGGCCGTGCTCGAGGCCGCGCTGGCGCACGTGGCGTCACGCGGGGGCGGTCGTGC
The DNA here is from genome assembly GCA_963836365.1 of uncultured Actinomycetes bacterium. Lineage (GTDB taxonomy): Bacteria > Actinomycetota > Acidimicrobiia > IMCC26256 > PALSA-610 > DASQHW01. The sequence goes on along the minus strand of CAWIJC010000009.1, from coordinate 84,336 downwards.
CGCGCTGTGGGTGCTCGGCGCCCAGGATCGCGACGACACCGAGCTCGCCCCGATCGGACTCCGGCCCGCGCGGGAGCTGCACGAGATGCGAGTAGCGCTGCCGATCGCGGAGCAGCCGCGGTGGCCGACGAACATCGCGGTGCGCACGTTCGAGCCCGGACGAGACGAGCGCGCCTGGCTCGACGTGAACAATCGCGCCTTCGCGAACCACGCCGAGCAGGGTGCCTGGGTGGAGGCGACGTTGCAGCGAAGGATGGCCGACCCGTGGTTCGACCCGACGCTGTTCTTCCTCGCGTTCGACGGCAAGGGTCTCTGCGGCTTCAACTGGATCAAGCTGCACGAGGCGCACGGTCGCGACCCGCGACTCGGTGAGATCTTCGTGATCGGCGTCGACCCACGCACCCAGGGCGCCGGCCTCGGGCGGGCGCTCGCACTGATCGGGCTCGCGGCTGCGCACGACCGGGGCGCCGACACCGGCTCGCTGTTCGTCGCGGCCGACAACACCGGCGCGCGGCATCTGTACTCGTCGCTCGGCTTCACGGTGCGCCGCACCGACCGGGCCTACGAGGCCCGAGTCGCGCCGGAGGGCGGCGGATGACCACGCGATACGCCACCACCCGCGAAGATCTCGCGCAGCTCCTCGCCGCCCGCGGCGAGCCGCACTATCGAGCCCGCCAGGTGCACGAGGGCTTGTACGCGCAGCGCAGGCCACTCGAGGAGCTGAGCAACGTCCCGCAGCGCCTGCGGCGGCAACTCGCGACCGAACTCCCGCTCGCCTTCGGCGTCGTCGCGATCCGCCACGGCGACCGCGGGATGACGACGAAGTGGCTGTGGCGTGCCGGTGACGGCGCCCAGGTCGAGACCGTGATGATGCGCTACCCGCAGCGCGCGACCGTGTGCGTGTCGTCCCAGGCCGGCTGCGCGATGGGATGCACGTTCTGCGCGACAGGCCAAGCGGGCTTCGAGCGGCACCTCGACACCGGCGAGATCGTCGAGCAGGTACTCCGGTCCCAGCACGCGTCCCCACAACGTGTCTCGAACGTGGTGTTCATGGGCATGGGCGAGCCGCTCGCCAACGTCGAGCCGGTGCTCGACGCGTGTCGCCGGCTGCACGCCGACGTCGGGATCTCGGCGCGGCAGCTCACCGTGTCGACGGTGGGCGTCGTGCCGGGAATGGAACGACTCACGGAGTTCGACCTGCCGGTCACGCTCGCGGTCTCCCTGCACGCGCCCGACGATCGCCTGCGCGAGACGCTCGTGCCGCTGAACCGGCGCTACCCCATCTCCGACGTGCTCGACGCCGCGCGCGATACGCCGAGCGGAAGGGCCGGCGGGTCACCTTCGAGTACGCGTGCATCGAAGGCGTGAACGACGGCGCCGACGAGGCCGACCTGCTGGCTGCCCGGCTGACCGGCATGCGCGGCGGTGCGCACGTCAACGTCATCCCTCTCAACCCGACGGCCGCCTTCGACGGGCACGCGAGTCGCCGCGAACGCACGGAGGAGTTCGCAGCCCGCCTGCGCGATCGCGGCATTCACGCCTCGGTGCGCCGTAACCGTGGGGTCGCGATCGACGCCGCCTGCGGCCAGCTCCGCGCCCGTGGGGCCGCGGGTCCAAAGGAGGTTGCGGGATCCGCGAGACTGTCATCGTGAACGACACTCGATGGGTCAATCCGCACCAGCCCCAGACGCTCTACATCGCAGTCATCCTCTGTTACGTGGATGCGGTGTTCGGCCTGCTCTCCTTGTTCGTGCTCACCCCGATCGGACTGTTCATCGTCGCCGGCCTCGCCGCGGGCGGGTTCGGTATCGCCAACGAGAAGAAGTGGGGCTACACGGTCGCGGTCGCGGCCGCCGTGCTGCAGGTCTTGCTCTACCTCGTGTTCGGCGGACTCGGCTCGCTCAACAACTTCGGCGTGTTCGTCGGCTTCATGTTCGACGCCGCGCTCGTTGCGTTGCTCTTGCATCCGCAGAGCCGCGACTACCAGCGCATCTGGTTCCGCTGAGTAAATTTCCTCATCCCGCCGGCGCGACGACCGACGATATCGTCCGCCGCGTGACGCCCGACTCGCTCGTCGCGGAATGTGACGCTCGCCTCCGCCCGCTCGAAACCACGGCCAATCACAGCGTGGTGGAACGCGAACGTCGACGCGACCGACGAAACACGGGAACTTCGCACGACGGCTGATCTCGCGCTCTCGGACGCGCTCGCCGCTCCCGACACGTACCAGGCAACTCGCGACGCGTTCGCGCGCGACGACGCGCGTGATCCGATCATGACACGTGCGCTCGTGACGCTCGTGCAGATGTTCACACCCCACCAGGTCGCACCCGATCTTCGGCGGAGCATCATCGACGCGCAGTCGTCGATCGAATCCCGATTCGCCCGGCACCGCGGCACGATCGACGGCCAACCCGTCGACGACAACACGATCCTCGACATCCTCCGCGCGAGCAACGACGGCGCCGATCGGCGCGCGGCGTGGGAAGCATCGAAGACCGTCGGCGCGGAAGTCGCAGACGATGTGCGCGCCCTCGCCCGCCTTCGCAACGAGGCCGCGCGCCGCCTCGGCTATCGCGACCACTTCCAGATGGCGCTGGCAACCACCGACTTCGACGAGAAGCGGCTATTCGCGACGCTCGAAGAGATCGACGCGATCACGCGCGAGCCGTTCGCGGCGATGAAGCGCGTGCTCGACGAGCGGCTCGCCGCCCGCTTCGAACGTCGCGATCGACGAGCTGCGGCCCTGGCACTACGACGACCCCTTCTTCCAAGAGGTCCCGCAAGCCGTCGGCGTCGATCTCGATCCATACGTGCGCGACGCCGGCCGCCTCGAAGACCTCACGATCCGCACGTTCGACGGCGTCGGGCTCGACGTGCGCGACGTGATCGAGCGCAGCGATCTCGCGCCCCGCGAGCGCAAGAACCAGCACGCGTTCTGCATCGACATCGACCGCGACGGCGACGTGCGCGTGCTGAGCAACAACGTCCCGGGTGCGCGCTGGGCCGAGACTATGCTCCACGAGTTCGGGCACGCGGTCTACTTCGCCGGCGTGGGTCGCGACCTCCCGTGGCTGCTGCGCACGATGCACTTGTGCCTCACGGAAGGCGTTGCAATGCGCTGTGGCCGCATGGTGAACGAACCGCAGTGGCTGAAGTCGGTGGCCGCGCTCCCAGACACGACGCTCGACGCGCTGGCACCGCGCCTACGTGCGGCACGCCACGCCGCGCTCTTGATCTTCGCCCGCTGGGTGCTCGTGATGACGCACTTCGAGCGTGGGCTGTACGCGAACCCCGACGGCGCGCACGACACACACTGGTGGGATCTCGTCGAACGGTTCCAGCTGCAGCGTCGCCCCGACCGCCGGCACGCGCCCGACTGGGCCGCGAAGATCCACGTCACGGTCGCGCCCGTCTACTACCACAACTACTTGTTCGGCGAGCTGATCGCGTCGCAGCTCACCGCGACGATCGGCAGCCTCGTCGACCAGCGCGAGGCGGGACGGTTCCTTGCCGAGCGCGTGTTCGCGCCGGGTGCCTCGTTGCGCTGGGATCATCTCATCGAGCGCGCCACCGGCACGCGGCTCACGCCCGCGGTACTCGCGCGAGACCTCGCACGCGCATAGGTGCATGTGCGACACACTGTGTGTGCGGCATCGCACGGGAACGTGGTTCGCGAAGAACTCCGACCGCCATCGCGACGAAGTGCAGGTCGTGGAGTGGCATCCACCGCGCCCGCGCGGCAACGAGGTGCACACCCAGTACCTCACGCTCCCCGACTCCGGCGCGGCCGGGTTCGTCGGGTCGCGCCCGACGTGGCTGTGGGGATGCGAGCACGGCGTCAACGAGCACGGCGTCGCCGTCGGCAACCACAAGATCTTCACGGTGCAGAACCCGCGCCTGTTGCCACCGGCGCTCCTCGGGATGGACATCGTGCGCCTCGTCCTCGAACGCGCGCCGCGATGCCGACGATGGACTCGACATCTGCACGCAACTCGTCGAGCGCTACGGGCAGGGCGGATCGGGCGAGCCCGACCTCGACGATCCCTACTTCTCGTCGTTTCTGATCGCGGATGCACACGGCGGATGGATCGTCGAGACCAGCAATCGCACGTGGGCCGCACGCCCGGTGCACGACGGTGCGTCGATCTCCAATCGCGTCAGCCTCTCGACCAACTGGACCCGCGCCTCGCGCGATCTCGCACTCGGCACCGACTTCGACCAGTTCCGTCATCCGAACGCGCCGGTCGCTCGCGCCGACCATCGCCTCGCGGTCACCGGTGCGTGCGTGGCGCAAGGCCCGGATGTCGACGCGGCCCACGTCGCGCACACCTTGCGCGACCACAGTGACGGAAACGGCAGCGGCTTCTCCGTCTGCCTGCACCGCCCCGAGTTCAACGCGCAGACCACGGCGTCGATGATCGTGGACCTCCCGGCCGACGGCGGCGCCCCGCGCGGATGGGCGTGCCTCGGCAATCCCTGCGTCGGGGTGTTCGTCCCCGTGTTCCCGGGCGCGGTCGCGCCCGAGCTCGCCGATCCCGGGCAGTGGGCACGGTTCGCGCGGGTGCGCGACCTCGTCGACGCCGGCTCCGTCGAGCTCGCGGCAGTCCGCGCCGCGCTCGATCCGATCGAGCAGGAGCTGTGGGCCGCCGCCGACTTCGCCGACGCGACCGGCAATCCCACCGCTCGCGCGCGATTCGCGGCCGACGCCTTCGCGCCCGTGCACCCGGCCCTTGCGGAGCTGGGCGTGTAGACACCTTGTCGGACCGCCTGCTACATGTTTAGTATGCATGGATGACATGCACGAGCGCCCGACACGCGGCCGATGCGAGTTCGTGACACGGTGCTTGCGCTGTTGGCTCGGGCGCCGGCGCACGGCTACCAGCTGAAGCTCGACTACGAGCGGCTGACGCGCAACCGCCCCGTCAACGTCGGCCAGATCTACCAAACCCTCGAACGGCTCCAGCGCGACGGGCTGGTCGAACGGGAGGACAGCGGCGACGCCGAACGCCGCGTGACGTACCGCGTCACGGACGCGGGACGCGATGCGGCGCGCGAGCTGCTGTACGACGCGGACGGCGTCCCGGGCGCCGCGCACTCGAGCGTCGCCGCCAAGGTGCTGCTGGCCACGTCGACGCCGGGTGTCGACGCGATCGAAGTACTCGACTTGCAGCGCGCCGCACTCCTGCGTCGCGCGCAAACACGGCGGCGACAGGGCCGCGCGAACGAACTTCCGTCGCTCGATCGGCTCGTACTCGAAGCCGAGATGGCGTTCGTCGAGGCCGAATTGCGATGGCTCGACCTCTGTGAGGCCGAACTGAGAGGAGCGCGCTGATGTTGCGTCTCAACGCTGTCACCAAGGTGTATCGCGACGGACCGGGCGTGCTCACTGCCCTCGATGGCGTCGACCTCGTCGTCGCCGACGGTACGTTCCTCGCGCTCATGGGCCCGAGCGGTTCGGGAAAGACGACGCTGGCATTGATCGCCGCCGCGGTGGAGCGCCCGACGACGGGCGAGGTGTTGGTTGACGGCGCGGACGTTCGCGCGGCTGTCATCCGCGCAGCGCGCCAAGTTGCGACGCCGACACATCGGCATCGTGTTCCAGCACGACGAGCTCGACCCGCTGTTGACCGCGGAGGCGAACGTCGCGCTCCCCTGCCGGCTCGACGGTGTATCGAACCGCGACGCGCGCGCCTCGGCTCGCGCCGCACTCCTGCGGTGCGGAGTCAAAGAGCTCGCCCACCGGTTTCCCGCTCAGCTCAGCGGAGGCCAGCGCCAGCGGGTCGCGATCGCGCGGGCGACGGTCGGGCAACACCGGCTGATCGTGGCGGACGAGCCGACCGCGGCCGTCGACACCGTCACCGCGCACGCGATCGTGGAGTTACTCGCGGAACTCGCGCACGGCGGACGCGCGGTTTTGATGACCACGCACGACTCGCGCCTCGCAAGCTTTGCCGACGACGTGGTGTTCCTACGAGACGGTGCGCGCGTGCAGCCGACCGATGAGATCGACCGAGCGTGACATGAACGCTGTTTCAGTCGCGATGCGAGAAGGCGTGCGGCTCTTCCGCGCGTCCTCCGTGCGCACGCTTGTCGTCGTGTTGCCGATCGCGGTGGCAACGGTGGCAGGGATGTGGTCACCCGAGGTCGCCGCGGCATGTGCGCCGTTCTCGTTCGCGGTGCTCGCCGTTGCCCGCCGGTCGCCGCGACCGGAACGTCTCGAGCAGATGCACGCGTGGCGACGTGTTGGAGCCGGGCGCACGGTCATGTGGCTCGCAGGGACGGTCGAGGCGCTGTTGCTTGGATCGGTAGCGATGCTCGGCGGCACAGCCTTCGCGGTTGCACCGCTCGTGGCGGGTTCCGAAGCCGACTGGCGTCTCGGCTATCTCGCGATCCAGGCCGGATTGCTCGTCGTGGCCGCGTTGCTGCCGACACGCCGGCACACGCGGCGCGTTCGGGTGCGGCGCGTGCGTGCCGGCACGAGCGGCGTCCTTCGGTTCGCGATCGCCGCAGGGGCGGTCGGGGGCGCGTTCGCAATCGCAGCCGCATCGACGATCGACACCTCGATCGAGCTCGCGGTCGCCGGCTTCTTGGTCGTCGTGCTGCTCACGATCGCGGGCCTGGTCGTCTCCGGGCTCGCGCCGGAGCGCGTTGTCGACACGCTCGCCTGGCTCGGGCACGTCACGCCGTTGAGCGCGATCTCCGAGCGCAGGCGGGCGCCGCTCACGGTCCGGCTGGTAATCGTGGTTGCCATCGCCCTCGTCGCGTCGACCTCGATCCTCGGGGCGTCCGTAGCCGCGCGGCCGGAAACCGAGCAGCTGGTCGACGCCGAGCTCGCACGCCTGCCCGTGTTGCCCGCAAACGTCGCCCTGATCTCGTTCGACACGCCGCTGTCGTCGTTTCTGGCGTACGGGCTCCGAGAGTCGCAGTCGGAGAGCACGAAGGAGTTGACCCCCGCTGTCCGTCGCGCGGCCGACACCGCGGTCGCCGGCTCACACATCATTCCCGTGTATCACGTCGACGAGAAGGGCTGTCTGTTTGCGTGTGAGAATCCCCACGTCGTCGCCGATCCGCGCTTTCGCGAGATCTACGGCGACGGCCCGACGTTCTCGGTGGACGAACCGATCATCGCAGGGTCGGGCGGCAGATTCGACATGAACATTTCCACCCGAGTCCCGCCGTACTCTTCGCTCCTGGCCCTTCTCCTCGTCGAAGGCCAACCCCTGCCGCGATACTCGTTCGCAGGCGCCGCGTTCTCCGAAATCGCGCTTCAAGACGCCGCCGTGCTCGGCACCCCGCGCGTGCGAAGCTTCTTCGTAGTCGCGCCGCGCGCGTTGTCTGACGTGGAGTGGGTCCGGCTCGCCAAGATCGCCACGGACACGGGCGCGACCCTGATTGGACCGACAGGCCAGATTGCTCCGTACGAGGCGCCGCCGTCGTTCGGCGGCGACCACTCGTTGCGTGAGCAGCCGTGGGCGATCACCGACGCCGCCGCGCGATGGTCGAGTGCGCTCGCCGCGACGGTCGCGGCGTTGGCCGCGCTGTTCACGACTCTCGCCATCGACACGATCGACCGCCGCCGCGAAGTGCGCCGCCTCGAGCGTCTCGGTGCCACCCCCGGGCAAGTGCGCGGCGCAGCCGCATTGCGGAGCGGTGCGCTGTTCCTGGTCGTCTCGTGGACGGTCGTGAGCATCACCGCCCTGTTGGTGCGCACCGCCGTTCGCGCCTACACCGAGCGCTCGCCCGCGACGCCGATCCCGTTCGTCGTGCCGTGGGCCCTGGTCGCATTTCTTGCCCTCGGCCTGCCGCTGGTCGCCGCCGGCCTCGCCGCGCTCGTCGCTCGTCCTGTGTGGGCAGGTACGGTCGTACGGGAGACGACAGCGTAGCGACCGAAAGGGAGCGGAGCGTGGAGTCGACCCGAAGAAACGAGACGACAGCGTAGCGACCGAAAGGGAGCGGAGCGTGGAGTCGACCAGAGGAAAATGAACAAGCTCGCGACGGAGACGAGCCCGTATCTCCGGCAGCACGCGAACAATCCCGTCGACTGGGTGCCGTGGGGTGAAAACGCGTTCGCGTCGGCGTGCGAGCGCGACGTGCCGATCTTCTTGTCGGTGGGATACTCGTCGTGTCACTGGTGTCACGTCATGGCGCACGAGTCGTTCGAGGACGAGGCGACCGCGGCGGTGATGAACCGCCTCTTCGTGAACGTGAAGGTCGATCGCGAAGAACGACCGGACGTCGACGCGATCTACATGCAGTCGGTGCAGGCGCTGACGGGTCGGGGTGGTTGGCCGATGAGCGTGTGGCTCGCGCCCGACGGACGCCCATTCTACGCGGGAACTTACTTCCCCGACGAGGAACGGCAGGGCATGCCGTCGTTCCGTCGCGTGTGCGAAGCCGTCGCTGAGGCGTGGCAGGAGCGGCGCGACGAAGTGCTCCAGCAAAGCGAGCAACTCACGGCGGCGATCGCCGACGGCGTGCTCCGCCCCGACTCGCGCGGCCCGCTCACGCCCGATCTCATGACCGCGGCGTACGGCGCGATCAAGGCGCAGTTCGAACCGCGTTACGGCGGCTTCGGGCGGGCGCCGAAGTTCCCGCAGGCGATGACGATCGACTTCCTCTGCCACGCGTACGTGCGCAACGCCGCGGACGCGACGCGCGAGATGATCGCGACCACGCTCGACTGCATGGCCGCGGGCGGGATTCACGATCACGTCGGGGGCGGGTTCGCGCGGTACTCCACCGACGACTTCTGGCTGGTCCCCCACTTCGAGAAGATGCTCTATGACAACGCGCTGCTGACACGCGCGTATCTCCACGGGTATCTCGTCACAGGCCAAACGCGCTACCGCGACGTCGTCGACGACATCGTCACCTACGTGCTGCGCGACCTGCGCGATCCCGAGGGCGGCTTCTTCGCGGCCGAGGACGCCGACTCCGAAGGTGTCGAAGGCAAGTTCTACTGCTGGTCGCTCGACGAGGTACGCGACGCGTGCGGCCCGGATGCCGATGCGGTCATACGGTTCTACGGCGTCACCGCGCAGGGCAACTTCGTGGACCCGCACACCGGCTTCGGCGGTAACATCCTTCACGCCGTCGACTCGACCGCGCCTCGTCCGGCCAGCGTCGAGCGCGGGCTCGATGCACTCTTCGTGCGGCGCGCGCGGCGTGTGCGCCCCGGCCTCGACGACAAAGTGTTGCTCGCGTGGAACGCGTTGATGCTCGACGCGCTTGCGGAGTCGGCAGCGGTGCTCGAACGCGACGACTGGATGGACGCAGCACGCACCAACGCGAAGTTCCTGCTGCGTGAACTGCGCCGCGACGACGGCCGCTTCGTGCGCTCGTGGCGCGCGCCGTACCTCGCCTACGCCGAGGACTACGCGGCGCTCCTCGAAGCGCTCGCGACGATGGCGGAGGTCGACGGTCCGCGCTGGCTCGACGACGCGCGGCACGTCGCGGAAGAGCTCCTGCGCCTGTTCCACGATCCCGACGGTCACGGCTTCTATACGACCGGTCACGACGCCGAGCAACTGGTCGTCAGGCCCAAGGACGTGTTCGACGACGCGACGCCATCTGCCAACGCGTCGGCCGCGAACGGATTGCTGCGGCTCGCGGCGCTGACGGGCGAGACGCGCTACGAGCAGCCCGCGCGAGCCGTGGTCGAGATGCTCTCCCGCCCGATGTCATCACATCCCACCGCGTTCGCGCGCCTGCTGATCGCCGCGGAACGTTTGCTGACGCCCCCGCTCGAGATCGCGATCGTCGGCGCGCACGACGATCCCGGCACGCACGCCCTGCGAAAGGAGCTCCACCGACGACTGCTGCCGGCCAGCGTGACGTTGACCGCGGCGACGTCGGGCGGGAGCCCGCTGCTCGAGGGACGCGAGATGCGCGCGGGCGCACCGACCGCGTACGTCTGCGAGCACTACACGTGCAAGCAGCCGGTGACCTCGGCCGACGCGCTGCGCGAGCAGTTGGACGAGGTGCTCGCGACACGACGGCAGCGCGACCGGGATGGAGCGCCGCGTGGCGTCGACCGGTAGCGACGCTCAGCCGGCGGCGACGTAGGAACCGGCCGCGAGCTCTTCGGCGACGGCCCAGCCGAACGCGATCATCGCCTGGCCGCGCGTGGCGTTGAGCTCGCCGACCAACCCCGCGATCTTGGCCCCGCCGGTTGCCTTGACCGGGCTCGTGTCGAGCACCGGCAAGCAGGGCGGCTTGCGGCCCTTCACCGCGATCTTGAACGCGCGGTCGTCGAAGTGCGGCTCGACCGAGTAGCGCTTCGCAAGACGGCGGCCCCAGGCGCGGTCCTCGCCGTTGGGCGTGTAGCCGGGTCGGGGCACCACGTTCGCATAGCTCTGGAGCAGCACGTAGCAGCTCGGGTGCGCGAGACGCGTCGCGACGAGCACGTCCTCGTCGGGGAACGAGATCGCCGCCCGGCGCGTCAGCTCGCCGGTCATCGTCCTCAGCACCGTGGCTGCGTTCTTGCCCTTGCGGGCGACGCCGAGTCCCCACAGGATCGACGGCGTACCGCCGATGCGCTCGAGCGAACCGAGCATCGCGCCTTGCAACGCACCGTCGAGCGCCGCGACGACCGCGAGCGGGAACGCTTCGACCTGGCGGTCGAGCTCTTCGTCGGCGAGCGGCAAACCGTTCGCGGCGAGGAGTTGACCGAACTCATCGAGCTCGACCGGCTTCAGCGAGATGGAATCACGGGACTCGACATGCATCGCCAACACATTGTGGCCGAAGTCGACGGGCGTTACAAAGTCGGTTGCGAACCGGCTCGAGTCCGCGATACTCGCAAAAGGGTCAAAACCTCATCGCTGACGCGCGCGCGTCATGTCCCAGTACGCCTTCATGCCGACGATCTTGCCGTCGTCGTTCACATCGAACGTCTCGACCGCGTCCATGATCATGCCGCCGTCGCCGAACGTCGCGTGGATCTCGAACACCATCGCCGCTTCATTGCCGCATACGATGATGTCGGCAATCTTCATCTCGATGCGATCGGCCATCGTGCGCGCCTGGTCGTAGAACGCGCCGATCGCGTCGATACCCGCGTGCGCAGGTCGGCCAACGGGGTCGTACCACACGGCGTCCGGCGCAAACAGCGCGAGCACTGCCGCGCGGTCGTTCGCATTCGAGAGCGCGACGTACTGCTCGACGATCGCGCGCACGATCTCGGGCTCGGGCATCTGATCCCTTTCGGCTATTCGACGACGACGCCGTCGAGCTCGGCGGACGGTTTCGGGAACTGCGGATCCATTTCCTCGAGCGCGTGTAGCAAGAGCTTCGCGACGGCAAGCCCCGACGCCCACTTGTGATCGGCGGGCACGATGTACCACGGCGCGACCTTCGTGGAGGTCGCAGTGATCGCGGCATCGTACAGCCGCATGTAGTCGTCCCACTTCGCACGAGTGTCGAGGTCTTCGGGTCTGAACTTCCAACGCTTCTCGGGGTCCGCGAGCCGTTGCTGCAGGCGCTGGCGTTGCTCGTCCCGACCGACGTGCAGGAACACCTTGAGGATCGTCGTGCCCTCCTCGTACAGCGCCTGCTCGAAGGCATTGATCTGGCCGTAGCGGCGTGTGCGCTCGTGGTCGGCGATGATGCCGAGGATCTGGACGGTCGTGACGTCCTCGTAATGCGACCGATTGAAGATGCCGATCTCACCGTGTGCCGGCATGGCTCGATGAATGCGCCACAGGTAATCGTGGTCGAGCTCCAGCGAGGTCGGCGCTTTGAACGATTCCACCTGGCAGCCTTGCGGATTCAATCCGGTGAACACGCGCCGGATCGTGCCGTCCTTGCCCGAGGCGTCGAGGCCCTGCAACACGAGCAGCACCGAGCGTGCGTGCTCCGCATGCAACCGATTGTGCAACACCGCGAGCCGCTCGGTGAGCTCGCCCATCTCGAGCTCGCCGGCGCGCTTCGATCTGCCAAATCTCTCGTCGGTCGACCGCTCCAACAAGTTCGCGGCGGCTCCCGGCTCGACGATGCACTCCTTGCGCACGCAGGTGACGCTAGTAGGCGGAGCGATTCGCGCCGTCAGCTTGTCGCAGCACCAGCGCGGTGAGGCGCCGCACGGCTGCACGCCGTGCACAAGAGCATGGCCGGGTCCGGCACGTGCACCAGGCACTCGATACAGCAACCGCGACCGCATTGTGCGCACGAGGATGCCGCGACCTTCGCCGCGTGCTCGGCACACATCGGAACGATCAATGCGCCCTCCGCAAACGACGACTGCGACGTCACGTCGATGAGCTCGTCCGCGTCGTCATCGCTCACCACCGACACGGCTTCGAGCGCGAGCTCGACTTCCGGTGCTGGTTCCGGTTCCGAACCGGTATCGCCGGCGGCCCACGCGGCATGCGAGCACGCCGGCCGCGCGAAACGTGTCCGCGACCGCAGGCTTGGTCGTCACGACGATCATCTGGATGTCGTCGAGACCCGCGACGTACTCGGCGATCGACGCGGACGTGGCGGTCGCGATGTCGTCGAACACGCAGTCGAGCACCATCGGAAGGCGTCCCGCGAGCAGCTCGCCCGCGCGGTAGCGCGCGACCAGCGTCGCGATCAGCAGCCGCATCGTTGCCGCGTCCATCGCTGCGACCCCGAGTGTGCGCTGCGCATCGATGGCCTCGAGCTCCGCGTCGAGTCGCGCCAGCTCCGCATCGTGCGCGCCCCTTGCCTCGATCAGCGTGTGCAGTGCAATGTCGAGCACGCCGGCGTCGTCCACGTGTTCGCGCACCACCGGTGTGTCTGCGCACGACGACTGGAGACCCTCGGACCGGCGAGCCGCAACCGCGGCGCGGGCTCCTGCGACCACGTCGTCGCCGGCGCCGATGCCCAGCTCGCGTAGCTGATCGCGCAGATCGGCGGCACTCGGGTGATCGATACGGACCGCGGACAGCTCGGCCACGACATCGTCACCCGGCGCATGACCGAGAATCTCTTCGGCGCGGCGCCGCAACGCGTCAGCTCGCGCCGCGTGCTGCGCCTTCGTCATCGCCGAGAGCTGCGACCGGGCCGTGGCGAGGTCGGCTTCCGCTTGCGCGAGCTCGATCTCGGCGCGCAGGCGCGCGTGCAGGTCGTCGTGCGTCGCACAGGCCACCACCGCCACGAGGAACGACACATACGACTCGACACCCGCCTCGGTGAGCGCGACGCGCTCTTCGGCGAGCGCAGTTTCGTACGCGGCAAGCGCATCGCGCCGGCCCCTGCGGTTCGACTCGAACAGCGCCCGTTCGGCTTCGGTCACGTCGTGATGACACTGCGCGACTCGCTGGCGCAGCGTGGGAAGCAAGCCGCCCGACATCTCGGCCACGACGGCATAGGCGTCGGCGACGCGAGCCTCGAGCGTGTCGATGTCGGTCTCGACGGCGGTGTGATTCGCGAGCGTCGGCGGGTTCGCGAGCAGGTGCTCGAGCTCGCTGGCGACGCGCAGCGCGTCAGGAGACGGTACGGGTACGAGACTGTCCAACTCATCGAGCAGCCGCTCGAGCGCGCGGGTGTCGTCGCCCGCATTCTCATCGCTTTGGGGCCCGGGAGCCGGAGTGGGTTGCCACGTGGTGGGCACGTTCGAGGCACCCGTGTTGCGCCCTTCACCTGCTCCCACACGCTGGTGCACGCGTTCGATCGCGACGATCGTGCGATGCCGTTCGAGCCGGCGCGCGGCGTGCTCGGCCGCGACCTTCGCGCGTCGCGGCGCGCAGGTGTCGTGCCAAAGGTCCTCGAGCACGGCGCGATCGATCGTGGGGGGCGCGCTCGGTCGCAGCAAGGGTGCGGGAAGGCAATGCAACGCGACGTGCTGGCCTGCGATCTCGACGACGCCGTCGACGCCGGCGGCTCGCGGACCGATCACCGCACGCGCAATCGTGTCGGCGACACTGCACCCGACACCGACGGGCGCGCACACGCAGGCGCCAAGGCCACCGATGTCGAGCCGTCCGCGCTCGGTCTCCAGTGCCAGCAGCCGGATGCGGGTCGTCGCATCCGTATGCCGCGCCATGCGCGCGCTTGCCGTTGTTCGCCAGCCCTTCCGTGCCATTGCGTCCCGTCCATGGGTATACGTGGTGCGAGGAGTTTAGCGGTTGATGTTCCAAAAAGGCAGATGCCGCGATCGTGAGGATTGTTCACCTCACTGCTCCCACCGGCCACATTGACGCGCGTCTACCCCCCGCTTTGGCACTGCGACGCGCCGCGGGTTCGAAGGACACGCCAAGCCGGGCTAGGGCCCGGTCGGGAGCGGGCGAAGGTCGATGCCGCCACCGAGACTGCGTTCTTCTGCCCTCGCCAACGCCAAGATTCCGGTGATCGCCGCGACGAGCGACAAGAGCACGACGACGCCGTGGAACGGCGACGCGATGTCGACGCGCTCGTCCAGCAGGACGACTCCGAGCACGACGGCAACCACCGGTTGCGCCGCACCCATTCCGCCGACCGAGGCGCCGAGGGAGCCGGTCTGGAATGCCGACTGCACGACGAGGAAACCGGTGATCGAGCACGCGGCCATCGCGTACGGCTCCCAGTGGGGCACCCACGCGAAGACGCCTTGACCGAGATAGTCGACGAACGACTTCGTCAGCACTGCGCCGACGGCAAACGAGGTCCCGGCCGCTACTCCCAACAGGGCCGCGCGCGACGCGGCACCGACGACACGCGCCGATCCGACGCAGAGTGCGAACACTGCGAGGCACACCGGCCCGGCGATCATCCAGCGTCCGAACGGAGCGACCGAGAGCCCCGAGGCGGGATCCGTCTCGTACAGGAACATCGCCACGCCCGCGCAGAGCAAGAACGCGGCGACCATATCGAAACGGAGCAACTGCCGGTGATACAGGCGAGCGCCGAGCAGCAGTGAGATCGGGATGCTGACCGAGATGATCGGTTGCACGAACGACACCGCACCGATCGCGAGTGCCGCCGCGTACGTGGCATATCCGCCCGCGTCGACGCCCAGGCCGGCGAGCCAACGACCGCGGCGAGCGAGCGAAAACAGCAGGCTCGGACGGAGCGCCTGCTCGTCGGGCACCTGCTCGGCTTCGTGCTGCTGGAGAACATTGCTCAGGGCGTCGAGGAAGGCCGAAAGCAAGCACAATGCAATCACGGCCGCCACTCGCCAGGTCATATCCGAGATTCTTGCATCGTCACGGACGACGTGCTCGAGGCGACCGTCGTGGCGGCGGGTGGGCGGTAGAGGACTCGAACCTCCGACCTCGTCGGTGTGAACGACGCGCTCTGACCAGCTGAGCTAACCGCCCTTGCGGAAAGGATCGAGGTTAGCGCGTCACCGGCCACCCCTCGGGCGGTTCAGCTGGGCGCGAGGTACTCGAGCGCGAGCGCAGCATACATCGCAGTACCGGCGCGCAGCGCGTGCTCGTCGATTGTCATGCGGTTCGAGTGGCACGCGTGCGCACGCGCGGGATGCTCGCCCGTGGGACACACACCCAGAAACGACATCGCACCCGGTCGCTGTTGCAAGACATACGAGAAGTCCTCGGCGCCCATCACGGGCGCCGGCATCCGCGACGCGCCGTCGACGCCGAGCAAGTCGCCGGCCACGCGCAACGCGAACGCCGCACTCTCGTTGTCGTTGACGGTCACGGGATAGCCCGGCTCGACGCGCAGCGACGCGCGCATGTCGTACGCACCCGCAATTCCCTCGATCAGGCGGCTCATACTGTCGATCGCCTGTTTGCGCCCACTCTCGGACACCGCGCGCAACGTGCCGATCATGTCGACGGTCTCGGGGATGACGTTGTTCGTCGTGCCCGCGTTGATCTTGGTGATCGTCACGACCACAGGATCTAACGCGTTGATGCGGCGCGTCACGAGCACTTGCAGGGCTTGCACGATCTCCGCCGCGACAGTCATCGGATCGTTCGCGAGGTGCGGCGTCGACGCGTGCCCGCCCTTGCCCGTGACGGTGATCCCGAGCACGTCGGCGGACGCCATCAGCGCGCCACCCTTCGTCCAGATCGTGCCCGACGGCAAGTTCGGCGACACATGCAGCGCGAACGCCGCGTCCACGTCGGTGAGCGCGCCTTCGTCGATCATGAAGCGCGCACCGTGGAAGCCTTCCTCACCGGGCTGGAACATGAATCGCACCCTGCCGCACAACGATGCACGCCTACCGGCGAGAATGCGGGCCGCTCCGACGAGCATCGCCGTGTGCGCGTCGTGGCCGCACGCGTGCATCGCACCTTCGACTTCACTCGAGAAGTGCAGGCCTGTGTCCTCGGCCATCGGGAGCGCATCCATGTCCGCGCGCAACAGCACTATCGGGCCCGCGCTCGCGCCGGCGAGATCAGCGACGACCGACGTCACCGACTCGCCGACACGCACTTCGAGTCCGAGACCATCGATCTCCTCGAGCACGCGCGCCTGCGTCGCAGGGAGCTGCAGCCCGAGCTCCGGCGCACGATGGATACGGCGGCGCAGCTCGACGATCTCGGGGAGCACACGTGCAGCGTCGGCGAGGAGATCGCCGACAGCGAGAACCGTCACGGGCGGAGACTAGGCCCGCGAACGAAACCACGCATGCAGCACACGCGAGAAGGCGCGCTCGTACGGCCTGTACGCGGCGCGCAACTCCTCGCCGGCGCGCGCACTCGGCCCGAGCTCCGGCGGTAGCAAAGGATCGACACGAATGTGCGCGAGCGCGGCGGCGCCAACTTCGAAGGCCGCCGCGAGATTGCGGTCACCGGCTGACTCGAGACCGGAGGTCACGCGCGCGAGCCGGCCGCGCAACATCGTGGCGCGCTGCGTCCAACGGGCGGGGTCGAAGAGCTGCGCGACGAGCGCGCGCGGGTCGTCGTCGGGACGGCCGGTCCACCACATGCACTGCTCGTCGGCAATGGTCCATGCTTCGGGCGGCGCGGCGGCGCGCGGGAGGTTGTGAGGCCGCACCCACAAGCCCTTCCGCAGTTCGCCCAGCCGCAGTCGGCGCGTCGCGTCGCGCAAGGCGCCGCGGTCGGCGGCGGCGCGGCCCCGGTCGTGTACCGCTGCCATGCGCCAGGTGCCTTCCCAGTCGAGGAGGCGAGGATCCAGGCTCCAGTCCTGCGTTCGCCGGCGACCGCCGACCCGGCCGGTCAGCTCGTACGTACCGTTCGTCGCGCGCAGCTCGCCCCGCTCCACCATTCGGCTCAGCGCAACACGCGCGGTTCCCTCGCTTACGCCGAACAGGTCGCACCACTGCACCAGGCGACCTGCGCGCATGCCCGACGCCGAGCGCAAGAGCAGGCTCGCGATCAACGAGCGTGCGCCGAGCGGCCGTTCGAGCAGGTCGGTATTACGAAGTGTCGACATCCGTTGAGAGAGTGTAATATTGCAGGGTGACCGCGACGATGGTCCCCGAACCGTCCGTTCTGGCGTACTTCCACGCGACCGAGCGCATCACCCCCGCAGCCCGGGCCACGCCGGAGTACCGCGAGCGGCTCCGTCGAATCCCGAACGCGCGCAACGCGGCGGCCGTCGTCGGTCTCTACGCGCAGGCGATCGCCCTCGTCGCCGGCGCGGTGTGGCTCGACCGGTGGTACGGGTGGCTGGTTGCGTTCGTGCTGATGGGACGCGCCCACGCGCAGTTCGCGGCCCTGATGCACGAGGCCGCGCACCGCTTGTTGTTCCGGAATCGAAGGGTGAATGACTTCGTCGGTCGCTGGCTGCTCGGGTACCCGTCGTTCACACCGACCGACGCGTATCGGCGCGGCCACATGGCGCACCACCGCGACGAGTTCGGCCCCGACGAGCCCGACATCCCGCTGTACCGCGGGTACCCGATCAGCAAGGACTCGCTGCGGCGGAAGTTGGTGCGCGACGCGACCGGGCGCACCGGCTGGAAGCTCTTCAAAGGCTTGTTGCGCGCAACGCGATCGACTGAGCCCTCGATCCGGCATCAGGCGCGCGCGATCGTCGGCACGCAACTCGTGCTTATCGCGATCGGTATCGCGCTCGGCCACCCGTTCGTCTATTTCGTGTTGTGGCTGGCGCCCTACCTCACCGTGTGGCGCATGATCAACCGCCTCCGTTCGATCGCCGAGCACGGCGGGATGCAGCGGTCGAAGGACCGCCGGAACACCACGCACACGGTGCGCCAGCACGCCCTCGCGCGCTTCTTGCTCGTGCCGCATCACATCGGTTGGCACCTCGCCCACCACGTCGACGCGGGTGTGCCGATGGCGAACCTCCCGAAGCTGCACACCGAGCTGCGGCGCGCGGGATACGTCACCGACGCGCTCGAGTACCGCAGCTACCCTGCCCTCTGGCGGAAGCTCGCCAGCGGCAGCACCAAAGAGGCGAACGCGACGAGGACGTGACCGACGACGCGGCGAGCGAAGGCGGAGCCGGAGCGAGCTCGCCGGAGCAGGCGAGCGTCCATGAGAACGCGCGCGCCGAAGGCGCGCACCAAACGGGGCGGCGGGTGGGTTCGGGGGGCGGGGGTATCCCGGGCCGCAGCGAGCGCGACCAGAAGTTCGAACACATCGCCTCCTTGATGCGCGCACAAGCAGCGGGGCGTCGCCTACGCAGCGATCCGATCGACGACGCGACGGTGCTGTCGCTGCTCGAGCTCGCGGCGCACGCGACCGCCGACCGCCGCCACCGTTGCGAGTTCGTCGTCGTGCGCGATCCTGATGTCCGCCATCAG
The DNA here is from genome assembly GCA_963836365.1 of uncultured Actinomycetes bacterium. Taxonomy (GTDB): domain Bacteria; phylum Actinomycetota; class Acidimicrobiia; order IMCC26256; family PALSA-610; genus DASQHW01. The sequence continues at coordinate 65,690 of CAWIJC010000009.1, read as the reverse complement.
CTCGCGCACCTACCGGCAGGGCTGGTCGATCTACAAGCGCGTGCTGCGAACGCGGAGTCACGAGGATGCGGTCCTCGAAGCCCGCCAGTGGGAATCGGATCACTTCGAAGATGTGCCGGTGCTCGTCGTCGCGTGCGTGTACGGGCGGCGGCCGATGTTCCCTGCCGCGATCGCGTCGGCGTTCTACGCGTCGGCGCTTCCCGCGGTGCAGAACGTGCTCCTCGCGGCCGGCGCGCGCGGGCTGGGCGCGTCGGCGACGACGCTCCCGTTGTGGTCGACGTGGGAGGCCCGCCGCACGCTCGGCTTGCCCCGTCGCGTCGCGCCGGTTGCGGTCGTCGCCCTCGGCTGGCCCCGGGGCAGCGCGGTCCCCCACCCGGCACCCCCGGTCGGGAACATCGTCCACCTCGACCGCTTTGGTCACCAGCCCTTTCGGGCGCGGCCACGACCCGCGCAGCCGGACACGGCATAATGGCGGCACGACTTCCAGGCAGGTGACGACGTGCCCAGAAAAGGACGAGCGCGCCGATTCCGTGAAGCGCGGAAGCTCAAGCAGGGGTACGACGACGGGCTGTTCCGAGAAGGCTCGGGCACGCTCGCGGACCTCGGCGAAGACGGCGAACCCCTCGACGAGGACGACGACCTCGACGACGACGAGTGGGACGACGAAGAAGAAGACTGGGACCCCGATCACCACTTGAACGACCGCTAACCCGCCGCCGGCCCGCGGGCGACCAGCATGTGTGAGTTCCACGGCCCAGGGACCCCGCAACTCACGCACGTTCGTCAGGTGAGTCGAGGATCGGGGGCGTTGGGATCGATCTCGTACCGCTCGATCGCCTCCGCGACGCCGTCGGCTTTGACGTCGCCGACCTGGCTGAGCGCATCGAGCGCCGCGACCGCGATGTGCGCGCTGTCGACCTCGAAGTGGCGGCGCAGCGCCGGGCGGATATCGGAGAATCCGTAGCCATCGGTGCCGAGCACGACGTACGGCTGCGGCACGAAGCGAGCGATGCAGTCGGGCACGGCGCGGACCCAGTCGGTGACCGCGACGATCGGGCCCATCGTGCCGGCGAGCTGCTGGGTGACGTACGGGGTGCGCGGCGGCTCCGCGGGGTGCAGGCGGTTCCAGCGTTCGCACGCGAGCGCGTCGTCGCGCAACTGCTTCCAACCGGGAACGCTCCACACGTCGGCGCCGACGTCGTGCTGTTCGGCGAGCATCGTCTGCGCGTCGAGCGCCTGCAGCACCATCGGCCCGCTCGCGAGGATCTGCGCGTGGTGCGCGTGCTCGCCGGGCGCGCCGCGCAACAGGTACATGCCGCGCACGATGCCGTCCTCGACGCCTTCGGGCAACGGCGGCTGCACGTAGTTCTCGTTGTAGAGCGTGAGGTAGTAGAAGCAATCCTCGGGTTTCGGGCCGTACATGCGCTCGATGCCGTCGCGCACGAGCACGCCGACTTCGTATGCGAACGCCGGGTCGTACGCGCGGCAGCTGGGATACGCGAGCGCGTACATCTGCGACTGCCCGTCACAGTGCTGCAGTCCCTCCCCCGTCAGCGTCGTACGGCCCGCGGTCGCACCGAGCAGGAAGCCGCGCCCGCGCTGGTCGCCGAACGACCAGATGAGGTCGCCGATGCGCTGGAACCCGAACATCGAATAGAAGATGAAGAACGGGATCGTCGGGTAACCCCATGTCGCGTACGACGTCCCCGCCGCGGTCAGCGCCGCCATCGAACCGGATTCGGTGATGCCTTCTTCGAGGATCTGCCCGGTGCGCGCCTCGCGGTACGAGAGCATGAGGCCCGCGTCGACGGGTTCGTACATCTGGCCGAACGGTGAGTAGATCTTGAACTCGGCGAACAGCGCATCCGCGCCGAACGTGCGCGCTTCGTCGGGGATGATCGGCACGATGCGCGCGCCGACCTGCGGGTCCTTCAGAAGGCCCCGCAGCAGCCGCGTGAATGCCGTCGTGGTCGAGGCCTGCACCCTCTCGCCGGTTCCCGCGACGAGCTGCTCGATGACCTTCGCCTCGGCGGTGAGCACCGTCTTGTTGCGCTCGACGCGCTCGGGGAGGTAACCGTCGAGCGCGCGCCGGCGCTCCATCATGTATTCGTACTCGGGCGAGCGGTATCCCGGATGGAAGTACGGCGCCATGCCCTCTTCGAGTGCGGCGTCGGGGATCTCCATGTAGAGGCGGTCGCGCAAGCGCTTGAGCTGGTCGGGCGTCATCTTCTTGATCTGGTGAGTCGCGTTGCGCGCTTCGAAGTCGCTGCCGAGCGTCCAGCCCTTGATGGTCTTGGCGAGAATGACGGTGGGCGCGCCCTCGTGCTCGATCGCTGTCTTGTAGGCCGCGTACACCTTGCGGTAGTCGTGGCCACCGCGCGGGAGCCGCTGCAGCTGCTCGTCGGAGAGGTGCTCGACCATCTTGCGCAGTCGCGGGTCGGGACCGAAGAAGTGCTCGCGGATGTAGGCGCCGGACTCGACCGCGTACTTCTGGAATTCACCGTCGACGGTCGAGTTCATCTTGTTGACGAGCACGCCGTCGATGTCGCGTGCGAGCAGCTCGTCCCACTCACGGCCCCACACGACCTTGATGACGTTCCAGCCCATGCCGCGGAACACCGACTCGAACTCCTGGATGACCTTGCCGTTGCCGCGCACCGGGCCGTCGAGGCGCTGCAGGTTGCAGTTCACGACGTATATCAAGTTGTCGAGGCGCTCGCGAGCTGCCAGGCCGAGTGCGGCGGTCGACTCGGGTTCGTCGAGCTCGCCGTCGCCGACGAAGCACCACACGCGAGCCTTCGACGTGTCGACGAGCTCGCGGTTGTAGAGGTACCGATTGAAACGCGCTTGATGGACCGCGTTGAGCGGCCCGAGCCCCATCGACACCGTTGGGAATTCCCAGAAGGTCGGCAGCCGGCGCGGGTGCGGATACGACGGAAGACCTGTGCCCGAAGTCTCCCGGCGGAAGTGGTCGAGCTGCTCTTCGGTCAGACGGCCTTCGAGGAACGCCCGCGCGTAGATGCCGGGCGCCGCGTGGCCTTGGATGAACACCTGGTCGCCGTAGCCGCCGTCACCCTTGCCGCGGAAGAAATGATTGAAGCCGACCTCATAGAGCGACGCCGCCGAGGCGTACGTCGAGAGGTGGCCACCGAGGCCGTCGAAGCGATGGTTGGCGCGGTCGACCATCGCCACCGCGTTCCACCGCACGAACGCGCGGATGCGGCGCTCCAGGTACTCGTCGCCGGGGAACCACGGCTCTTGTTCGGGCGGGATCGAATTGATGTAGTCGGTGGTGACCATCGCCGGCACCGGTGCGCCCTTGTCGCGTGCGCGTTCCATGAGTCGCGCGAGCAGGTAGTGCGCCCGGGCCTTGCCCTTGACGTCGATGACGGTGTCGAGCGACTCGAGCCACTCGGAGGTCTCTTGCGGATCGATGTCGGGCAGTTGATGAATCGAGCCGTCGCTGAACATCGTCGCCAAGCGTACGACGCCGCGAACGGACCACCGTACCGCCCTCGGTGTCCCGGATGCAGCGGCGCGCTACTCCTGCGCGCAACCACCACCCTTGAGGTTCTCACCGAGGAACTTGCACGGGCAGCCGTTCTTGTCGCAGTTCGTGAGGGTGTCCCGATAGTGCATGAGCCCGATGACCGACGCGGTCATCAACGCGACGACGAGCACTCGCGTCGCAACCGAACGCACCGAGCACAGGACCACGACGGCGACGATGACCGCGACCACCGCGGTGCCACCCGTCGCCACCTGCACTGCATGAAGGTCCACCCACGACGGCAAGGTCGCCAACGTCCCCACCTCCACGAGGCGAGCGTAGCGCGCATTTGCCATAAACGCAGCAAAATCGGCTGTAATCCCACTAATTGGCGAGCTCGATGAGATAGCCGCCCGGCAACGCGGTGACTCCGCGCGGGCGCCGGGTGGCATCCCGGCGACGATCTTGCGGGCGGACACGGCGGTGTAGCGACCCGCGCCGCCGGCCGCGATCTCGCCGGTGAGCACGGACGGCGTCAGCGGCCCGACCAACTGCGTGCGGAGGACGACGTAGCGCACGCCCAGACGGTGCGCGTCGGCGAGTGCGGACGGGCTCGGGAAGTCGTTCAGCAGCGCGGCCGTGCCGTCGAAGTTCTTCGGTTGGAAACCGGAGTAGCCGTTGACGCGCTCGTCACCGTCGCGCAGCGCTGCGTACTGCCGTGGTGCTTCGGCATACGGCCACACAACGCCGCTCGCCGCTGACGCGATCGGGAGCTCGAGGACGACACCGGCCGGTCGTCCGACAAGCGCGCTGTCGACGCCGCCGTCGTCGGCGCTCGTCGGCACGTGCGCGAACGACAGTGGCATGGCCGACTCGAGGCACACGAACGTGGCGAGCACGATCGCGAGCGCGAGACGTGCGCGCGGGCGAGCACGGCTGAGGAACGCGCTGACGCCGACGGCTGCGGCGAGCGGAGCGCGAGTTGGCTGCCGAGTGCGAGCCTCGACACCGCACGGATCCCGGCAAAGCCGGGCACGAAATGTCGGAAGAAGCGCGAACGGCAGGGCGACGCGCTGGCCGCCGATGTGCATCCAGTCACCAATGGCGAGCACGAAGCACGCAACGCCGGCGAGCCCGATCAACAAGAGGGTGCGCGTCGGCGTGGCCCAACCTCGTGTGCGGACGCGACGCGCGAGGACGACGACACCGGCGATCCCGAACACGAGCGCGACCGTGCCCGGATACAGACGGTTCTCGACACCGCGGCTCGTCGCTCGAGAGCGCGGCTCGATGATCGGAACGTGCCGCAAGAGGTAGTTGTGGTATCCCGCGGCGGCGAGGTCGTCGCGGTGCACAGCCGACGCTGGTTCGAACCCGCGCCGAAACGCCGGGGTCGCGTTGGAGGCGCACGTATTCGAAGGCGATAGGTCCGACCAGCACGAGCACCACAGCAGCCGCGATCGCGAACGCGCGGCAGAGCCGTCGTGCGAGCATCGCCGCGTCGCCCGAGCAGCGTGCCGCCGCCGACGATGACGACGATCAGCGCCATCATGCTGCCGTAGTAGGACGACGTCAGCACGAGCACCGCGAAACAGAGCCCGAACACGAGGGCGCGTCTCGGCGTCGGCGAATCGAGCATGCGCAAGAGCACGAGGACGACGAGCGGTACCAGCGCGCCGCCAACGACCAACTGGAAGTGACCGTGATGCGTGAGACGGATCGCGGCGTAGGTGTACGCGAGCGCGCCGACGAACGCGGCACCCCAATACGCGACGAAGCGTCGCGCGAGCCGGTATGCGCTCCACGACGACAGCACCCACGCACTCGAGCCGATCAGGTTGATGGCAGCGGTGTCACCAACCAGGTGACGCAGCGGCCAGTGCACGAGCGCGATCGGCAACAACGTCTCGCTGTACGCCAGCGAGTCGGGTGCGGGGTGGAAGTTGCCCGGATTCCAAAGCGCGTGCCAGCCGTGCGGCAGGCCCGCCTGCACGGCGCGCAGGATCCACAGGTTCAACAGCGCGTCAGCCGAATCGCCCGGGATGCGTGAGCCGAAGTACCGCAGGTTGGGAAATGTCAGCGCGATCAGCGATCACGGTGAAGATCACGAGCAGCACGAGCGCCGGCGGATCGCGGCCCACGTCTTGCGAGCGCCGTTCGGCTTCGGCTTCGGCTGCGGACGACCCGCGCGCGCTCGTGGTCGCGGTCGCCGCGGGCTGCACGGCGAGACCGTAGCCCGCATGCCTGAACGAATCCTTGACTACGCTCCGCCCGTGTCGCGGCGGTTCACGGGTTGGGTCGTGGCGTGGACCGCGATCGGGCTCGCCGTGCGAGTCGGCTACGTCCTGATCGCAGCGCGTGATCGCGCACTCGGCGGCGACCCACAGTATTTCTACGGTCTCGCGCAGATGTTGCGACACGGACGCGGCTGGAACGATCCCTTTCTCTACGGCTACGGCCTCGGGATTCATCCCACTGCCACGCACCCGCCGCTGTATCCGATCGTGCTCATGATCGGATCGTTTCTCGGCTTCGGCAGCGAGCTCGGCAGCAAGTTGTTCTCGTGCGCGATCGGCACGACGGCAATCCCGGTCGTTGCAGTTGCCGGTCGCCGGTATGCGGGGGTCCGCACCGGCGTGATCGCGGCGGCGTTCACCGCGATCTCGCCGTTCCTGTGGATCAACGACGCGAGCCTGCTGTCGGAGTCGCTTCTGGCGGTGCTGATCGCGATCGTGCTGTTGCGCGCCGAAGCAACCGCACGCGAGCCGACGACCCGGCAGGGCGTATGGCTGGGCGTCGCGATCGGATTGGCCGCGTTGACACACGCCGAGCTGGTCTTGCTCGTACCGCTGCTCGCGTGGCCGTCGCTCGCCGCGGCGCAGGTTCGTTCGGCGTATGGGTCAAGCGTGCGGGTGCGGCGACCGCCACGGCGTTGCTGGTCGTCTCGCCGTGGATCGGCTTCAATCTCACGCGGTTCGACCATCCGGTTCTGATGAGCACGAACCTCGGCAACACGCTGTTCAACACGAACTGCGATCGCGTGTGGTACGGCACCTACATCGGATGGTGGACGTTCCTGCCGCCGTGCCCGAACGACACCGGTCCGAGCGAGGTGGTCGAGGAGTCGTCGCGCGAACTGCGCTTGCGAGCCGAGGGCTGGAAGTACGTGAGCCATCATGCGGGCCGCGCGCCGATCGTCATGTCGGCGCGCGTCGGCCGGATCTGGGGTGTGTTCAACCCGCGCCAGACGCGCGGGTTCGACGAGATCGGCGGGCGCGGCAAGTACCCGCTGTGGTTCGGCTTCGTGCTCTTCTATCCGATGCTCGTGTTGTCCGTGGTCGGCCTCGTGCGGCTCCGCCGCCGACGCATCTCGATCGTGCCGTTCGTCGCGATGGCCGCGGTTGTCACGATCACCGCGGCCGCGTTCTACGGCGCCCCCCGGTTCCGTGTGCCGGCGGACGTCGCAATGATCGTGCTCACGGCGATCGCGATCGATTCCTTCGTCGGCACTCGACGCGGCGCCGAGCGGGCGGTTGACGCGACGCTGACCGCAACGCCAGCATCGTGAGATGGACGTCAGGTCGATCGTCGAAGTCGAGCCCGAGGTCGAGCACAACGGCACGGTGCCGGTCTGGTACCTCGTGCACCCGCGCGAGATGAAGCAGCTCACCGACGGCGGGTACCTCGAGCTGGTCAACGAGTTCGAGGTCGCGGCGGGCGGCGCGGTGTTCCCGCACTCGCACCCGACGCACGAGTTCTACTTCGTGATGTCGGGCCGCGGCGTCATGACCATCGGCGACGAGCACCGCGACGTCGGTCCCGGCGACCTCGTCTACATCCCCCCGGACATCGTGCACAGCCTCGCCCCCACGGGCGGCGGCGCGATCCACTGCTTCTGCTTCGCGGTGGCGGTCAAGGGCGCGCCCGCGATCGACTACACCTCACACTGACGCGCGGGCTCGCGGCGAGCGCCGTGCACCCCCCGTTTCCTGACCGAATCGCGCCGTGATCGGCCACGATGTGGCCAAACGACCGAAAGTGCCGACGCTTCCAGTCGCTTCCGCGAGATGTGCGGGATCCAAGCGAGACGAGAATGCGCGCGTACCGCTCGGCACGATGCGTAGGTGCTGAATCATTTGCAGGCGCGTGCGGGCGTCCCAAAATGGCGAGGCCGCGGCGAGGGTGCAGGAGCAAGTGACGTTTCGCCACGGTTCCCTACTAGGAAGGTGATGTGGCCGCGGAAGATCTGGACGATCTCGTTGTCGCGGCGCGCGCTCGCGACCCGGGAACATGGACGGAGATCTACCGGAGCTCGTATCCGCGCTTGTACTCGTACGCGCGGCGCCGTCTCCCCAACACCGAGACGGCAGAGGACGCCGTGAGCGAGACGATGAGCAGGGCCGTCGCCGGTATCGGGCGATATCGCGGCGAAGGCGGCGGTCTCATGGCCTGGCTGCACGGGATCCTTCGCAACGTCGTGCTCGACGCGCAGAACGCCGGCCGCCGATTCACGCCGGACGCGGCGCCCGACGTGGCCGCGGACGGGGCCGATCCCGTCGATCACCTGCTGCGAGACGCCGACGCGGTGCGAGTACGCCAGGCGTTCGCGACACTGAGCCCGGCGGAACAGGAAATCGTCGAACTGCGGGTCGTGAGCGGTTTACGCGTGGATGCGGTTGGCAGCATCGTCGGGAGACGGAGCGGCGCGATACGCATGGTGCAGAACCGGGCGCTGGCGAAGATGCGCGCTCTGCTCGACGACGAGGTCCACCGTGCAGGATGACCGCGAGCTCGTTGAGGCGCTGCGCCGGGCGCTCGAGCCCGCGCCGCACGAGCCGTCTCCGGAGCGCGTCGCGGCGCTGCAACGACAGGTCAGGCGCCGGCGGCTGCAGCGACCACTCCGCCGCGCCGCTGTTGCCGCGGCGGCCGCGTTGATCGCGCTCATGGGCACGACGCTGGTCGTCCGAGCCGACGGCCGTCACGATCAACGGTTCGCCGAGGCGGTCGCGATCGCCAACACGTGTGCCGCGATCGAGCAGGTGCGTGTCGCGATCGCGGCCGGCAATCCCGCAGCAGATCCAGCGTTCCGCGGACGCGCTGGAGTCGCAGCTACGCCAGCTCGAGCCCGCCGAGAAGGCCGCGGTCGATGCGGACGCGAGCGGCGTGCTCGACGAGGCCCACCGCGCCCTTGTGCCGCGGCAGTCGTCGACATCCACCGTTCCGACGACCACGACGTCGACGACATCCTCGACGACCACGACGTCGACGACCACGACGTCGACGACATCGACGACGACGACATCGACGACGACGACCACGATCCCCGAGACGGCGACCACGGCGCCCGCGCCGTAGCGCCCGTCGTGCGCCGCGAAAAAGCCTCATTCGGCAGGGCGAGCAGGCGACGAGCAACAGCGCGTCCGACCGGTGTGACATTCGGCGGCGTCGTCCTACAAGAAGACTGATCGCCGCGCCTGCGCGGCGCCTTGGTCCTCATCCAGGGAGGGCACGGGCGGTAGAGGAGGCGACGGTGGTGATCGTCGATCACGGTGTCTCCGGACGTGCGTACGAGGGGTGGGGTTCGTACGCTCGATCGGTGAGGGTTCGCAATGTTGCGGTCCCGGGCGACATCGACGTGTCACCATCGTCGCCTTCTGTGTCCCAGCTGCGAGTTCACGGAGAGTCTTGGTGGGCGGTAGGCGACTCGAACGCCTGACCTCATCCGCGTCAAGGATGCGCTCTAGCCAACTGAGCTAACCGCCCCGGCAGAGCCCGCCACACTAGCGGGGGCCGGAATCGGCGAGCGCGAACGGCTGGTTCGCGCCTGATCGCCGCTTCACATAGCCCTGACAAAGCGGGACGATGCTGCGGGCATGAAACTCAGCACCCTCATCGCCACCGCCACTACCGCTGCGGTACTCGGCACCGCCGGCGTCTCGATCGCCGGCGCCACGAGCAGCACCAACGCGCCCAAGACCGCGACCGTCGCCGCCGACGGCACGAGCGCGGCGTCCAAGGACGCCAATCGTGCCGCTCGGCGAGCGCATCGCGGCCAGCGCGTCCGCAAGGCGCTCGACGTCGTCGCCCAGACGATCGGCATCGACCGCGCTGACCTCGTGAAGGAACTGAGGGACGGCAAGTCGATCGCCGACGTCGCCGCCGCGCACAACGTCGATCGGCAGGCGGTCGTCGACGCGCTCGTGCAGGCGGCGAAGGACAAGATCGACGCCGCGGTCGCGGCCGGCAAGCTGCCCGCCGACAAAGCGGCGACGATCGAGGCGAAGCTCGGCGACCGTGCCGGAAAGCTGGTCGACGCCAAGCACCTCGGGAAGGCTCTCGAGGCGCGTCGCCACATGATCCGCAAGAACGGCCGCGCCGCCGTGAAGCTCGCGGCCGACACGATCGGCATCTCCCCCGCCGATCTCGTCAAGCAACTGAAGGACGGCAAGACGATCGCCGACGTCGCGACGGCCCACCACGTCGACCCGCAGGCGGTCATCACCGCCTTGGTCACGGCGGCCAGCACCAAGATCGACGCCGCGCTCGGCGCCGGCAAGATCACCGCCGAGCGAGCTGCCACGCTCAAGGAGCACGCGCCGCAGCGGATCGCCCACCTCGTCAACGAGGGCCGACTCCGGCGGGCGCAAACGAACGGGTAGACGAACACACGACATCTCGCGGCGGGAACATCCCGCGTGCTGCTCGGCACCGAGCACCTGAGTGGAAGAGGACGCTCACTCGGGAAGGTGACGAGCATGGCGCGCCGGATGCTCCCGTTCGCGTCGGCGCGAAGCGACGATGCGAAGCTCCGGCGCCGAGCCGGGCGCTCCCGTTCGCGTCGGCGCGAAGCGACGATGCGAAGCTCCGGCGCCGAGCCGGGCGTGTGCGGACTACTCGCGGGCTATCGGCCGCGACATCTCGACTTCGACCATGCCGCGCGGCCCGGCCTTGCGACCGCCCGTCGCGCGGAAGCCGTGACGTTCGTACAATCGGCGCGCGGCGCCGTTGCCGTCGGCAACGTGCAACCGCGCCTCGTCGAAGGATCCTGACGACGCCCACGTGAGAAATGCGCGCATCAGGGCATCGGCGGCGCCGGTGCCGCGCACGGCGGGATCGACCCACATCGCCAGTGCCCACGCGACGGGACGACCGTGAAGATCCTGCCGGCCTACGACGAGGCCTGTTGCGGCGCCGGCGTCGTCTTCGGCAAGGAACGTCGCACCCGTCGAGATCCATTCGCGCCAGTCGTCGATCGTGCGCTCGACCTCATGCGCGTACGTCGACCCGAATGCCTCGGGTGCGTCGGCAAGGGCACGTAGCCGCACGGACCGTACGACACCCCCGTCTCCCGCGATCGCTCGGCGGATGCGCATGCGGCGCGACGGTGTCAGCAGTCGTAGAGCGCGTCGACGAGCCCCGGCATCGCGTGATGCGTGCACCGATGAGCGAGGTTGTGGTCGATCCAGCTGCGCGTCGCACCCACATCGGTCCACACACCCGGATACTCGGTGCCGCATCCGGCGCCGCGGCTGGTGACACCAAGTTGCACGCGCACTCCCTGGCGCGTCGTCGCGAACATCGGCCCGCCGCTGTCGCCGTAGCACGCGTCCTTGCCGATCGCGCCGGCGCAGATATCCGTCTTGGGCACGACGAAGTCGGGCTGGACCTCGTCGTACATCGTCTTGCAGGTCGTGTCGTCGACAACCGGGATCTTGGCGTAGCGCGCGCGCGTCGGGATCGTTCCTGTCGGTTCTTGGTTGACACCGACCGGCCGTTCGAGGCCCCATCCTGCGATCGTGACGAACGAGTTGGGGTCGCGCCAGCGATCGAGAGTTCGAACGGCTCGCGAGGTGCACGGAATACCAGAGCACGGGTTTCGACAGCGTGAAGATCGCGATGTCGGGTGAGATGGCTCCGTTCCAGAACCTCTTGTGCACGGTCGCCAACTTGACCGTCACCGTCTGGGCGTGGGGGTTCCCGAGATCGCGGCTTCCGACTTGCGCCTCGATCGCCGTGACGGTCCTGCCGTCGACGTAGGAGAACGCGCTGGCGCAGTGCCCGGCGGTCAGCACGTGCTTCGCGTCGAGCAGTGTGCCGGTGCAGAAGAACCGCTTGCGGGACGGCACGCCGGGCTCACGGAACATCAACGCGGCAAGCTCGCGCATCGTCGTGGCTTCGACCGGAGACCCGCCCACGATGCGCGGGCCGATGACTGCGTGCGCCGGTGCGTCGACATTCCCCGCCAGCGCCGTCGCCAGCGCCAGCGCGACGACCGCGACTCGAAGCTTTCGCACGACTTCCCCCTTGGTCACCGCGAACCGGGCTGCCGCCGACGGCAATGTACGTGTGGAACGCCGCAATCAAGGAGCGCGGCGCCGTCCCGACCGTTCTGGGCTTTTACCGCGAATCGTTGCGTTCTCCAACGACTGCCTCCGGCGCGTCTGGCGGATTGTGACAGATGGGGCGGAAAAATCTCCCCGTTTGCACAATTTCAGGCAGATAGGGGAAAATACCCCTTACGGCCGTGCGCCCGGGGGCGGGTGCGTTCGGTAGGAGGGGCGGAGTGCGCACTGGGGCGAGCCGACCGGCGCGTCGGCAGAGACGGCGAGACGAGCGCGGAGCGACGATGGTCGAGTTCGCGCTGCTCCTGCCGTTGTTGATGTTGATCACCTTCGGGATCATCGAGTTCGCTCTCGTGTTCAACGCGAACTCGAACGTCGCGCACTCGACGCGTGCGGGAGGTCGCACCGCCGGCATCTCGAGCGTCGACGACCAGATGGAGATCAAGGCCGCGCAGGCGGCGGCACGCGCGTTGAACGTGAGCCCGGGCGACGTCTCGGGTGCCGTCACGATCTGCGTGGGTCAGTACAACCCGAGCTCCGGTTCCTGCGGCGATCACTCCTACACGGCGACCGTCGTGCATCCCGGCGCGCCGGGTTCGCCGACGTGGGACATCAGTGTCGGCGGTGGGCCGCCGGGTGTCATTCCCGCCGGCGCCAAGGACAACTGGGACCTGGCCGATCGTCACTTCGGTTGCACGCACGGTGGCGTGACCGACCCGTTCGACAAGGTCGTCGTGCACGTGTCGATCAACCACAAGCTGCTGGTTCCGGGCATGTTCAAGCTGTTCTTCGGCAACAACGACGCGCCCGCGTTGTCGTCGTCGGCGGTCTTCCAGCTCGAGCCGGTTCCGAGCAACTACTGCACGTAATGACTCACCACGGTCGTGTTGGGGAGGGTCGACGCGTTCCACGACGTCGCGAGGACGAAGACGGCATGGTCGTCGTCTGGTTCGCGCTCATGCTCGTCGTACTCATCGGCATGGCCGCCTTCGCAGTCGACGTCACCGTCGTGGCACCTGACGCAAACACGGGAGCAGCGGGCAGCCGACGCGGCTGCACTCGCGGGAGCCGTGCACTACCCGGGCGCGGTCGCGACTGCAAACGCCGCGGCGCTCGACATCGCCGCGAACAACGGCTACGCGGTTGGTGGCATGTCGCCGCTGGGGCCCGGCGACACCTGTCCGCTCGGCGCCGGCGAGACGATGAAGGTATGCGCCGGCCCGGGCGACAAGCCGTATCAGTACCGAGTCAAGGTCGTGCGTCGCGTCGACAACATGTTCGGCGGCATTCTCGGGATGACTCGAACAGATGTCAGCGCGATCAGCACTGCCGAATACCTCAAGCCGCTCTCGATGGGCAGCCCGTCGAACCAGTACGGCAACGATCCCGAGTCGATCTCGTCGTCGGAGTTCCCGCCGGCATCAAAGGCGACCTACCCGAACTTCTGGGCGAACATCGCGGGCGGCTCGTCGACCAAGTCGAACGGTGACGGCTACGCCGCGGGCGTGTGTGTGGCGGAGACCGACGGCGGGGTCGACGACTGCAACGGAAGCGTGAACGCCGACTACCGGCCCGAGGGCTACATCTACACGGTCGACTTCACCGCCAACGGTTCGGCGAACCTGCAGGTGTTCGATCCCGCCTTCGTCAACGTCGGCGACCACTGCGAAAGCCCGAACATGGCCGGCATCGGCACGCTGACCAATGTGCCGTCGTATCCGCAAGGCTCCGGCAACACCGCGGACATTCAGAAGCGCTACCGAGAAGTCGCGGGCACACCGGTCGCGGACAACGACAAGGGACTTCAGTACTGCACCGGTGACGTGCTGTTCGATTCCGGTCCGGCGCCGAAGACGACCTACCGAGTCTTCAAGGCGACCGTGCCGGGCGACTTCTCGAGCGCGACCCAGGTATGCGGCCCCACGTCGTTCCCCGGAACGAATGCCGGGCTGAAGAACATGCTCCAAAACGGCAAGACCGAAGCCGGCGCATCGGCGCCGCTCGCGACGTACTTCCGCCAGTGGGTCGACATCTGCCCGGGCGCCGTGTCGGGATCCGCCGGTGACGAGTACTTCATCCAGGTGCAGACCGACAGCGCGAGCAAAGGCCACAACCGCTACGCGCTGCGTGGTGTGTCGGGAGGCAGCTCGCCGGCACCGGTGAACATCGTGGGCAACGCCTACATGGGCATGTACGCCAACGTCGGCGCGAATACGCCCACGACGTTCGACCTCGTGCGCGTGCCGACCGCCGCGGCCGGACACACATTGGTGCTCAACCTCTACGACATCGGCGACGCGGCTGCCGGCTCGACCGGCACGCTCGAGATCAAGCCGCCCGCGGAGACCGGCGGCGCGTTCTCGGGCTGCCAGTGGACCGGACAGGAGCCCGGCACCGGCGCGAAGGGCGACTCCTTCGCAGGCCAGCGCGGTCATTGGGGCGACCTCGCTCCGCTCGCCGGCGGCGGTTGCACGATCACCGGCGTGAACGACGTTCACAAGAACTGGAACGCGCAGTGGAGCCAGGTAACGGTGCCGATTCCGAGCAGCTACTCCTGCAACGACAGCGAACCCAAAGACTGCTGGGTCCGAATCCAGTACACGTTCACCGGTGGCGTGCAGGACACGACGTCGTGGGAGGCGTATCTCCTCGGCGACCCCGTACGGCTCGTGAAGTAATCGTCACTCGACAAATTCGCGTGGTACTCGACATGTTGAAGAACTTTCACAACCGGCGTTCTGAGGAAGCCGGAATGGTCGTGGTGTGGTTCGCGCTCATGCTCGTCGTGCTCATCGGCATGGCCGCCTTCGCAGTCGACGTCACCGCGTGGCACCTCACACAGACGAGAGAGCAACGCGCCGCGGACGCAGCCGCCCTCGCAGGGGCAGTGACGTACCCGAGCGACGCGTCGACGTCGAACGCGGCCGCGCTCGGCATCGCCGGCAACAACGGATATTCCGTCGCAGGCATGTCGCCGCTGGGACCCGGCGACACCTGTCCGCTCGACAGCGGCGAGACGACGAAGGTGTGCGCGGGACCCGGTGACAAGCCGTATCAGTACCGGGTGAAGGTCGTGCAGCGTGTCGACAACATGTTCGGCGGCATTCTCGGAATGCAACGAACAGACGTCAGCGCGATCGGAACCGCCGAATTCCTCAGGCCGTTGGCCATGGGCAGTCCGTCGAATCAATATGGCAACGATCCCGACAAGACGGCGTGGCCGATCGATGCCGCCAATCCGCCGGCGACGTATCCGAACTTCTGGGGCAACATCGAAGGAGGCGGGACCGCGAAGCAACAGGGTGACGCGTACGCAGCGAACTGGTGTGAGAGCAACTCTGGCCGCGGCGTCGACGGCTGCACGGCGATCGGCGGCGTGAACAACGATTCGGCGAACGGGTATTTCTACTCGGTCGACTTCACCAGCGCCGCGACGACCAGGCTGCAAGTGTTCGACCCCGCGTTCGTCAACGTGTCGAACCTCTGCACCTCGAACGCGACGGGCCTCGCGACGGCCGCGGGTCTCCCTTCGATCCCGCACTACCCGCAGGGCGCCACGAACACGGGAGACATCTCGAAGCGCTTCAAGCTGGTGACGAACGCAAACGATCCCACGGATCCCGGCTACGAGTACTGCACGGGCGACCAGATCTTCCCGACACCCACCTCGAACAACAGCCCGCCGTTGACGACCTACCGCGTGCTCAAGGCCACGGTGCCGGGCGACCCGTCGAGCGCACATCAGGTGTGCCCCGACATGAACTTCCCCGGCTACAACGGCGACATCTCGGTGCCGCTCGCCGCGGGGACGCAGTTCCCGGGCGCGCCGGGCTACTTCGCCCAGTACTTCCGCCAGTGGTTCACTCTGTGCCAGGTATCGGGCGCGGCCGGCGACCAGTTCTTCATCCAGGTGACGACCGACGGCGGCGGCGGCAGCAACCACTTCTCGATGCGTGGTGTCGACTCGGGGAATTCGGCCTCGCCGGTGAACATCGCGGGCAACGCGAAGATGGGCATCTTCACGAACGTCGGCAGCAACCAGCTCACGAAGTTCCATCTCGTGCGCGTGCCGACCGCAGCCGCGAGCCACACGCTCGTGATGAACTTCTTCGACATCGGTGACGCGAACTCCGGTACCGTCGGCCAGCTTCAAGTGCGGCCGCCCCCCGACGCGAACATCGGGTCGACCTTCGACGACTGTACGTGGACCGGCAGCGGCGGCTCGGCGGTCGGCTACGCGACGAATACGCCGAGCTCGCCATGGGGCGACAAGCATCCGATACCCGGATGCCTGATCACGGGCGTGAACAACGACCCCGCGAACTGGAACGCGCAATGGAGCACGGTGACCGTGCAGATCCCGTCGAACTACACGTGCAACGACAGCGATCCGAAGGGTTGCTGGGTCACGATCGAAGAGAAGTTCAACGGCGCGGTCCACGACGTGACCTCGTGGAGCGCGACGCTCCTCGGCGACCCGGTGCGCTTGGTGAAATAAGCGTCGTCTTCCGTACTGACGTTGCTCTGCCACGAACGAGCGGACTGCGACCGCCCGGGTGTCATTCGGAGCGCAGGAGCGTCGCGGCCTGCGACGCGCCGAGCGGCGAGGGCGGGCGCCGCGGCCGCGCAGTTCGCGGCGATGACGGCAAGCTCGCCGGCGCGCTGCGGGTCGGGGCGGCGACCGCTGGTCGCGGTGAAGCGGTCCTGCTCGAATTAGCGGCCGCCGAACGTGGCCGCCGCCGACCAACTTTGCTCTTTGTGGGCTCGCGCGCTACGCAAGATGCGCACGGGCGAGGGCGAGCCTGAGACGTCGTGTTTCGTCCGTGCCCACAACAAGCCAAGGAGCCTGAATGACCATCGCTGATGACGTGATCCTCGTCGACGAGCCGGCGTCACGGGTGCGACGAATCACGATGAACCGTCCCGACAAGAGAAACAGCCTCGTGCATCCGTTGCGCGGCGCGATCTTGGAGACCCTGCGCGAGCACGACCAGGATCCCGAGGTCTCGGTGACGATCATTCGCGGCGCCGGGCCGTCGTTCTCGGCCGGCTACGACCTCGGCGGCGGCAACCTCGGGCAGGAGATGCCGTACTACACCCCGGCGGGCGAGGGCGCGTGGCCGCGCCATGTCACCGAGGGCTGGATGAGCATCTGGGATCTCGCCAAGCCGGTGATCGCGCAGGTGCACGGCTTCTGCCTCGCCGGCGCCAGCGAGCTCGCGACCGGGTGCGACCTCGTCTACATGGCCGAGGACGCGCAGATGGGCTATCCCGCGGTCCGGTTCGGCGTGCCCGACATGCACTTCCACGCGTGGTTTCTCGGGATGCGCAAGGCCATGGAGATGATGCTCACCGGCGATTCGATCTCGGGCGTCGAAGCCGTCGAGCTCGGGTGGGCGAACGCCGCGTATCCCGCGGACCAGCTCGACGAGCGCGTGCGCGAGGTAGCGCAACGCATTGCGCTCGTGCCCCCCGAGCTGCTCCAGCTCAACAAGCGCGTCGTCCACCGTCAGATGGACGTGATGGGTATGCGCGCGGGCATTCGAGCGGGCACCGAGCTGTGCGCGCTCGGCACGCACACCCGCGCGATGCGCCAGTTCCTCAGCGCGACGCGCGAGAAGGGCCTGACCAGCGCCCTGCAAGAGCGCGACGCACCATTCGGCGACTACCGAACGAAAGACTGAGTCGCGGTGCCGCGTCATCTCGGTTCGCGTTCCGCAGACATGGAGCGTGGCGCCGTCGAGCAGGACCGTGTCGACGACGTCGCCGATTTTGCCGTTTGGCGGCCCGGCCGAGAATGTCCGCGGGGCGCGGCGGTATTCTGCAACCTGACACGCACGTCATCCGCCGAGCCGTACCGGGGCACCGATGGAATTGCCGAAGATCATCAGCGTCGACGACCACGTGGTGGAGCCACCGCATGTCTGGCAGAAGTGGCTGCCCGAGAAGTACCGCGAGAAGGGACCGCGCGTGGAGCGCAAGCGCTGGGGCGCGTTCCGGCTGAAGAAGGGCGCCAAGTACGAGATGACCGAGGATCCCGACGGCGAATGGGGCGACGCCTGGATCTACGAGGACACGGTCATCTACGTGCAGAAGAAATTCGTCGCGATCCCGAAGTCGGCGACACCGGCAGACGACCCGTCGCAGTTCGACAAGACGGTGATGACGATGACGGCGACGACCTATGACGACATGCGACCAGGCTGCTGGGACGCGAAGGAGCGCAAGAAGGACTTCGAGATCAACTGGGTCGACGGGTCGCTGCCGTTCCCGACATTCCCACGCTTCTGCGGCCAGACGTTCAAGGAGGCGGACGACAAGGAGCTCGCGCTCGCGTGCGTTCGCGCCTACAACGACTGGATGGTCGACGAGTGGTGTGACCCGTCGATCGGCATCAACATCCCGCTCTGCATCATCCCGCTCTGGGACGTCGAGCTCACGGCCAAGGAGATCGAACGCAACGCCGCGCGCGGCGTACGAGCGGTGTGCTTCTCCGAGCTCCCGACCCGGCTCGACCTGCCGAGCATCCACACCGGCTACTGGGATCCGATGTTCGCGGCGTGCAGCGACACCGGTACAACGGTGTGCATGCACGTCGGCTCGTCGTCGACCGATCCATTCTCGTCGAAGGACGCGCCACCCGGCGTCGGGAGCATGGTCGGCTTCAACAACTCGATGGCATCACTCGGCGACTATCTCTTCGGCGGGAAGATGGCCCAGTTCCCGACGCTGAAGATCGCGTACTCCGAGGGGCAGATCGGATGGTTGCCGTACGCGCTCGAGCGGGCCGACACCGTGTGGGAGGAGCACGACGCGTGGCAGCACTCGAAGCGCCTGTGCCCGGAACCACCGTCGAGCTACTACTACGACCGCGTGTTCGGTTGCTTCACGTGGGACCGTCACGGCGTGAAGTCGCTCGACGAGGTCGGTGAGAACAACATCTGCTTCGAGACCGACTATCCGCACACCGACACGACCTGGCCCAACTCGAAGGTGTACTGCGAGAAAATGCTCGAAGGCGTCGACGAGGAGCAGAAGTACAAGATCCTGCGCGGCAACGCGATCCGCATGCTCGAACTCGACCGCGTCTGAGGCGCGTCACGCGCGTGGTACCGGTCGGTCCAATAGGCTCCGACCCGTGAATCCCTCGCTCAACCGGATGGGCGCAGGTGCGCCATGAACGCGGCCGACCACGCCGTGAGATCGCGAGGTATGAAGTAGCCGGCCTCGTCGTTGATCGTCGCCCAGTTCCGGGCGACGTCCTCGATCGTCGGCTGCGGACCGGGATGGGTGTAACCCTCGGTCGACGCCAGGAAGATGCGCGCGAAGCGACCCGCGCCGGCCGTGTAGATCTCGCCGCTGACGCGGCAGTCCTCGTGGGCGAGGAAGGCCGCCATCGGTGCGACGAGCTCCGGCGATAACTGGGGAGTGCCGGCGCCGGTTTCGCCTGCCATGCGCGTGACGGCCGCGGGTGCAATGGCGTTGACGTTGATGCCGTGCGCGGCACCGGCCGTCGTGAGACTGCGCGTGAGTCCGACGACGGCGGCCTTGGCAGTGGCATAGGAGAGGTTCGTCGGCAACCCGAACATGCCCGTCGAGGTCGTCATGACGATACGGCCGTAGCGGTGCTCGACCATGTGGGGCCAGGCCGCGCGCGTCGTGTTGAACGAACCGGCAACGTGCACCGCGAGGTGGCACGCAAGGTTGTCCGCGTCGGCGTCCGGAAAGCCCGCCCATCTCACGATGCCGGCGTTGTTAATCAGTATGTCGATGCGTCCGAACTGCGCGACCGCCGCGTCGACGAGCGCCCGGCCGCCCGCTGCCGTCGCCACGTCGTGATGATCGCCAACTGCGATGCCCCCCGCCGCGACGATCTCGGCGGCAACCGCCGACGCCGGTTCGGCGTTCGCGCCGACGCCGTCCATCGAGCCGCCCAGGTCGTTGACGAAGACGCGGGCACCGCGCGCGGCGAGCAGGAGTGCATGCGCTCGGCCGATCCCCCGTCCCGCACCTGTGACCACCGCGACCCGCCCCTCGAACGTGAGCTCGTTCACCGGTCACCCATCCTTCGCCGACCCGCACCGATCTGTACTGACCAGTCAGTATGCTTTTTGGCATCTTGCCTCGACGCGGAAACGTTCATTGACGGCAGCGAACGACGAGCGCGGACGCAGCGCGAAATGGACGGCGCGCCACGACGACATCGTTGATACGTCGGCGCGGGTCTTCGCCCGGCGCGGCTACCACGCGACGGGCATCGCGGAGCTGTGCGCGGTCAACGGCCTCGGCAAGGGCGCCTTCTACCACTACATCGACTCGAAGGAGGAGCTGCTCGCCGCGATCCACGATCGCGTGATGGACGAGGTGATGCTCGGCGCCGAGCGCGTCGCACACGCCGACGGGTCGCCGTCGGCGCAGCTCGCCATGCTCGGCGACGAACTGCTCGACGTCATCCATCGCTATCCCGATCACGTCTGGGTCTTCCTCCACGAGTTCCCGGCGCTCACGGCCGAGCGCGCCGAACAGTTCCGCGAACGGCGGCGAGCATACGAACGACGCGTCGAGGCGGTCCTCCAGGCCGGCATCGATTCCGGGGAGTTCCGTGACGTCGACCCGAGGCTCACGGCTCTCGCGTGGCTCGGCATGCACAACTACACGTACCTGTGGCTCAAGCCGGGCGGCCGCGTGTCGGCGCGCGACGTGGCGAAGCCGTTCGCCGACATCTTCGTGCAAGGGATCGCGAGCTCGCCTTAATTCCTGGCCACCGAAGACTCGAACCCCAAGAGCCGCGCGAGGGTGCCGCCGAGCATGGCGGCACCCTCGTCGGCGGGAACACTGACGAACAGTTTGGCGATCAGTTCGCGGCTCCCGCGGAACGTCCCTTCGGCGTGCGGGTAATCGTTCCCCCACACGATCGTCGACACCCCGGTGATGTGCCGGCAGGCGATCGCCACGGGATCGTCCTGGAACGAGACGTGGAACTGGCGTGCGACGTACTCGCTCGGCGTCAGTGGGTAGGGCCACTTCTCGTTCAAGCGGAACAGCTGCGCCATGTGCGGCTGGTCGGTCTCGGGACGCGTGTCGTCCCAATACCCGAGCCACCAGTCGGCGTCCTGGCCGATCCCCGTGACCCAGCACTTGTCCATGGCGCCGACCAACGACCCGAGCCAGTGCGCGTTGAACTCGATCAACGCGAAGTGCAGCGCGGGAAACCGTTCGGGAACGCCGCCGCCGATCAGCTCGCAGATGACCTGTTGCGGGACGAACGTGCTGTAGACCGACTGCGTGATCATCCGCTTCGACGCGGACTTCTCGGTCACCGGCTGGTTGACCTGCGCCGCCGATTCCACGACGACCTTGAGCGTCGTGGACGCGGGGTCGTCGACTTTCACGCCACCCGTCTGCGTGTGGATGAAGACGTGCACGCGATTGGCCTGCGCCGCCGCCCACACCGGATCGAAGTCGCGCGAGTAATAGGGCTGCGGCGGGATCGCCGGTAGGAGGATCGCACGGAAACCGCCGGCAGCAACGCGTTCGATCTCGGCGACGGCGTCGTCGATGTCGGTGATGGGAACGGGCGCGGTCGGCGCGAGTCGCGAGAAGTACGGCGTGAACCGCTCGATGACGTAGTCGTTGTATGCGCGAGCGTGCGCCATCGAGAGCTCGTGGTCGTCGGAGTAGAGCCCGAACAGCGACAGGTTCGGATGCATCACCTGCACGTCGACACCGTCGAGATCCATGTCCTCGAGGATCGTCTCGGGGTCGCCCTCGGGCATCCGGCCACCCGTCTGGCGATACCGGGAGATCGTCCAGCCCTCGTACCCGGGCGTGTGCAGCCGCCGGAAGATACGGGCACCGCCCTCGACGAGTGGCTCGATCTCGAATTTTTCCTCCCAGACCGCGCGATCCGCAGGTGTTTCGGAAGACGGGTCTTGAACAGATCCGTCGGCTCGAGGAGGTGCCCATCGGCAGAGACGACGAACCCGTGGTCGCTCATTCGTTGTGACCTTCCTGCGCTGGCGCCACCCTGCATCGCGAGGCTAAACCAACCGGTCGGTACAAGCTACTGAGCCCAAGGCTTGCGACTCCCGGAGGAAGGAGAAGAGTCGCCGTGACGAATCGGTGGGTAAAGAGGCCGCCGGGCTCGACCTGGGGAGACTGGGGCGACGACGACGAGCTGGGCCGCATCAATCTGCTGACCCCCGACAAGGTCCTCCAAGGCGTGCGCGAGGTCGAGGCGGGCATCACCTTCTGCTTGAGCCTGCCGCTCGACTATCCCGGTGGCACCGCGCTGAATCAACGGCGATATCCGCCCGTGCTCGCGCCCACCGAAGACCTCGACGGAAACCCCGCGACCTTCTACAACGTCCACCAGCGCGAGATCCCGAAGTGGGGCAATCCCCGTCAGGTCGACGTGTGGGCCGACGACGTGGTCACGCTCGCGCTGCAGTACTCGACGCAGTGGGACTCGCTCGCCCATGCCGGTGCCGAGTTCGACGCCGACGGCGACGGCGTCGAAGAACCGGTCTTCTACAACGGATACCGCGGGGCACCGACCTCGTCGGACCACAGCCCGACGCGCGCGGTGACGGGAGCGAGCACCGCTGCTTCGCACACCACCTCGGCTTGGAGCACATGGCCGCAACGGGTGTGCAGGGACGCGGCGTGCTCGTCGACCTCGCGCACCACCTCGGCCATGAGTGGCGCGGCGTCGACCGCGAAACGCTCGAAGAAATCATGGTGGCCGACAACGTCGTCGTCGAACCCGGCGACATGCTCCTCGTGCACACGGGGTTCGCGACCAAGGTGCTCGAGTGGAACCGCCATCCGGATCCTGTGGAGATCCACCGGATGTGTACGTACCTCGACGCGCACGATCCGTCGATGCTCGATTGGATCACCGAGTCGCAGATCGCCGCACTCGTGGCCGACAACTATGCCGTCGAAGGGATGGTCGGAGGAAATCGGAACGACGACCGGCACTCGTTGCTGCCCATCCACCACTTGTGCCTGTTCAAGCTCGGTGTCCCGCTCGGAGAGTTGTGGTATCTGCACGACCTCGCGAACTGGCTGCGCGAACACCACCGCAACCGATTCCTGCTCACCGCTCCCCCGCTGCGCCTGCCGGGCGCGGTGGGCTGCCCGCTCACTCCCGTCGCGACCGTCTGAACGCGCGCCTGACGATCAGGTGAGACAGCAACGCCCACATCTGCGATCGTCGTCACGCGCCCCGCGTTCGCGAGGCGGAATCGCGTCGGCACCTGAGCAGGAGGATGGTGGGCACGGGAGCTCGTGGCTCGACGGCGCGCTCGAGAGTGAAGCCCGCCTCCGTGAGCGTGTTGAGGTACGAGGACATTGTTCGGTGCGATGAACCCACCCGGATACGCACTCCGGCTCGGTTGTGGCCGGGCGAGGTCCACCGCCCCTCGTCGAAGTAGGTTTTCTCGGGCGGCCAGCTCGAGAGTCCGTCTTCGCTGCCTGGGAAGCACGGGTGGACCATCGAGAGTGCGAACCACCCTCCGACGCGAACCGTTGTCGCGACGCCGTGGACACTGCCGTGAAGATCGTCGATGTCCATCATCGCCATTTCGCACACGGCGCCGTCGAACAACGCGCCGTCCCACCATTGGCGGGGTTCGGCGACATTGGCCGCGTGGTAGTCGATGCCGAGTGAGGCTGCTCCCTCACGCTCGCGGGCCGACGCGATGAGTTCTGCGGAGATATCAACTCCAACCACCAGCGCGCCGCGACGGGCGATGGCGCGCGACGCGCGACCATGCCCGCAAGCGACGTCGAGCACCCGTGCCCCGTGCAAATTCGTCGGAAGCAGACCGCCGACACCCTCGGCGATCAGACCGTCGCCGTCACCCACCCAGGTCTGATACCAGTCGCTGATCTTGTCGTACCGTGCGTGACTCGCCACGCGCCTTTGCTACCACGCTCGTGTGGCTCACTCGCCAAGCACACTCCCGGTATCGGACACGTGCCGACACACGCGTCGCCACTTCTCGCCGTCGCCGAGGACGAGCAATTCGTCACCGACGCGAAGACGGCCGATCGTGGTACGCGAACACGTGCCACACGCCGAGCAGACGGTCGCGCACGTCATCCACGCGCAAAGACTGCCCGAGCGGCGGCGTGCGTGCGATGCGCTCACGCGGTGGTGTCCGCAGCATTGTACGAATGCGTCAGCTTGAACGCCTTGTAGTCGTTCGCGACGACGTCGGCTATCACCGCGAACAATTGCGGTCGGCCGCCTGCGTTCAGCAGGTACTTGCGCGGCTTTCCCGGAATGTTGGTGCCGAAGTAGTAGCTGCACTCGCCGAACGACGGCGCCCTCGCCGCGTTGCGATCGACCATGCCGGTCCACTGCTCTTCGACGGCAGGGTCGACTTCGATCGTGTCGTAGCCGTGGTCGCGTGCGTACACCAGCAGGTCGGTGACGAAGTCGACTTGGTCACCGTTGTACCGGGGGTTGTTGCCCGCCGCCGCGTGCGGACCGCCGGGGAAGAACAGGTTCGGGAAGCCGGCGGTCTGGATGCCGAGGAACGTCCGCGGACCATCGGCCCAGTAGTCGGTGAGCGCGACGTTGTGGCGGCCGCGCATCCCCATGCGTGCGAGCGCGCCGGTACCGAAGTCGAAGCCCGTCGCCCACACGAC
Organism: uncultured Actinomycetes bacterium; assembly: GCA_963836365.1. GTDB lineage: Bacteria > Actinomycetota > Acidimicrobiia > IMCC26256 > PALSA-610 > DASQHW01. Next base: position 41,198 of record CAWIJC010000009.1, on the reverse strand, counting down.
GATGTCGAACTCCCGCGCGCCTTGGGCCGTCTCGATTGCGCGGCGCAGTCATGCGCACGATCGGCGTCTGCTTGAGATCGACGAGCGACACGTTTGCGTTGTTGTACGCCTCGTAGTACGCGGTGACGAACGGGGGACGCTTCTCACCGAATCGGTGGTCCGTCGGGATCAACTTGTCTGCCGTGTCGGGATCCTCGATGATGCTGCGGATCTTCTCGGCGATGAACTCGCACCACTGCGCGTTCGCGGCCTGATCGAACAGCAGATCGGTGTAGTTGCTGGTGAGCTTCGAAAAGCCGGGGCTGTTCCACATCTTCTCGAAGAACGCCCAGCGCTCCTCTTCTGCGTCGTCGAACGTCGCGCGATCGTGCGCGCGGTGGAGGAACCCGTGGGGCGAGGTGTTGAGTATCTCGCGCATCGCATCGAAGTCGGCCCGGAGTTGCGCCCGCTCGTCGGAGGTGATCGGGGCGTTGTTGAGCGGCGTGCACCAGTTGGCGGTGCGCTGGTACACGGTGAGCGACGCAACATCACCCGCGATGGAAGGAACCAGCTGCACACCGCTCGATCCGGTGCCGATGACGGCGACGCGCTTGTCCGCGAAATCGACGCGCGTCGTCGGCCACAACCCCGTGTGGTACTGCTCGCCTCGAAAGTCATCGCGCCCGGGCACGTCCGGGAAGTACGGCACCGAGAGAATGCCGGTCGCGGCGACGAAGAAGCGCGTGCGGAACGCGGTGCCGTCGCCGACCACAACCGTCCACGTTCCCGACGCCTCGTCGTACACGGCCGACGTGACCCGCACGTCGAATCTCATGTGACGGCGAAGGTCGAACGTGTCGACGACGTGGTTGAGGTACCGCTCGATCTCGGGTTGTTCGGCGAAGTGCTCCTGCCACTCCCACTCGTCGAACAGCTCTTTCGAGAACAGATAGGCGTAGGTGTAGCTCTCCGAGTCGAACCGCGCCCCGGGGTAGCGGTTCCAGTACCACGTACCGCCCACGCCGCCGCCGGCCTCGAGCAGCTGCACGGAGAAACCCGCTTCCCGCGCGCGGTACAGCTGGTAGATGCCCGTGATTCCCGCGCCCACGACCAACACGTCGACGTCGGCAGCCTGTGAACGCGCGGCTCCGTCGGACGCGGGTGCGGAGGGTTCCATGAGCACCGGAATTGTACCGACCGGTTGGGATACCGTGCCGGGCGAGGCACTGGCGAGGGGAAGGCGGTGCGGTGGCGATCGCGAAAGAGAAGTGGTCGGCGCTCCCGGTGCCCTACGCGATCGAGGTCCCGGACCGCGTTCGCAAGGAGCGCTACTTCGACCCCGACTTCTACGCGCTGGAGGTCGAGTTGCTGTGGCCTCGCGTCTGGCAGATGGCGTGCCGCCTCGAGGAGATCCCGCAGCCGCACGATTTCGTCGAGTACGAGTTCCTCGATCAGTCGGTCATCGTGCTGCGCACCGCCGGCACTGGGGTGCGTGCGTTCCAGAACGCGTGCCGCCACCGGGGCGTCAGGGTCGTCGCGGGCCGAGGAACCTGCGAGAGCGGGTTCACGTGCCCGTTCCACGGGTGGTGTTACGGCGCCGACGGCACGAACACGTTCGTCCCGCGGGCGAAGACGTTCTCCGAGCACAACCTGCGGCCGGACGACATCGGTCTCGTGCCGGTGCGTTGCGAGGTGTGGGGCGGGTGCGCGTGGATCAACCTCGATGACGACGCGCCGTCGCTGCGGGAGTGCATCGAGCCGGCCGCGACCATCCTCGACGCGTGGCAGGTGGAATCGTTGCGAACCGAGTGGTGGTACGCGTGCCGTCTCCCGGTGAACTGGAAGCTCGCGCAAGAGGCGTTCGTCGAGCAGTACCACGTGGTCGAGACGCATCCGCAGCTCCGCATCCCCGGGAGATACGCGCCGCGCAAAGAGAACTTCGACGCGCGTGCGTACGTCGATGCCGACATCCACTACCTCCGCACGATGAGCGACGGCATGGCCGGGATGGTGCACGCGAACGACGTGCGCATCGCCGAGAGTCTGCGCGACATGGAACTGCCCGGCGATCCGACGGAGGCTGTTGCAACATGGAATCGCACGCTCAACGATGCGGTCGTGCGCTGGCACCGCGCCGCGGGTGTTGACATTCCCGACCTCAACGAGCTCGAGACGCAAGGGCGGAACGAGCCAATGGGCTACTGCTTCCCGCACTACTTCGTGTTGCCCATGTACAGCAGCGCGTCGTCATACCGCTTCCGGCCGCTCGGACCGGAAGAGACGTTGATGGAGATCTGGTCGCTCACGCGGTACCCGGAAGCCCGCGAGCCGGCGACACACATGCCGCCCGAGCCGTGGGAGACCGACGATCCGCGCTGGCCGCCGATTCCCGCGCAGGACTTCTCGAACCTGCCGCGACAGCAAAAGGGCCTGCACGCGAAGGGTTTCGAATACATGCGCCTGTCGGAGCAAATGGAGGGGCACATCTCGAACTTGCACCGGACCATCGACGGTTTCCTCGCCGCGCTTCCCTACGAGAAGCTGCTCCCCGCGCTGCAAGAGGTCAACGTGAACCCGCTCGAGCGTCCGGTCGTCGACATCGGCTTCTGAGATGAGCACGACGACGCGATACGCAGATGTGGTCGAAGGCGTGCGCGCGACCATCGCGGCGTACACGCACGCGTTGGACGACGGCCGCACCGAGGATGTCGTCGCCACCTTCTGTGCCGACGGCGTCTGCGACATCCCCGGGTTGGGCACCCACGTTGGTCACGACGCGCTCCGCGCGGCCTACGCGCGCTGGACGCCGAAGCGGCCGCAGCGCCACCTCGTGGTCAACACCCTCGTCACCGAGTGGAACGAGCACGAGGCCCGCGCGATCAGCGACGTGATCTTCATCTTGCAGGGCGACTCCGGGTGGGCGATCCAAGTCGTCGGCCGCTACGCAGACACCCTCCGCTCCGACGACGGCACCTGGCGATTCCACCGGCGCGTGGCCGAGTTCCTGACGTAGCGACTCCACCATCGGCACTCGCGACGACCGGGATCGGTTCGACGTCACTCGCAGCACACGGTGCCGTTGACGATCGTGCACCGCACCGCTTCCGATGACGGCGCGCGCAGCGCTTCGGCGAGCGGGACGTGCAACACGCACAGGTCGGCCGGCTCCCCCACCCGCACGCGGGGTGCACCACCGGGATCGTGCCAGGGTGATAGGCACGCCTCAGCGTGTGCGTCGCATCGATCCGTTCGGAGTCGCCAAGTGCGCGTCCGTTGCGCGTGCGGCGTTCGGTGCCGATACGCGGCCGTAAGGCGTGCGCGCGCACCTGCACCGAGAGCTCGCGGCCGATGAATCGACCGGCGACCGCTTCCAGCAACTCGATGAGCGCTCGATGCGGCGCACGCGAAAATGCCGCGCTGGTCCACCATGCAGTCTGTTCGAACCACCCCGCGACGTCGCCGGGAGCCGGCCACGCAGGAAGCGACCACGACGCCGCTTCCCACTCAGACGGTCTCGCCGACATGCTCTTTGCGCGCGCGCGGAGGACGCGGGAGGCGCACCTTCGGCGCCGCGTCGATGAGCTCCAGCGCCCGCCGCCGCTGACGCGTGATCGACTGCTCGCGTGCACCGAAGTACTGCTCGACGAACTTGTTCGGTGCCTTGACCGAATGCGGCACGGCGCGCGAATACCGCGGTCCAGTCCTTGAGCGATGCCCTGAGGTCGCGGCGCGTGGAGTCGACGACTCGGCCGAGTGACGATCCCGCCGACGTCGATGACGGTGAGCTCGTCGGAGCGGTCTTCTTGGTGGTGGCAGGCATGGAAGCAATCCTCGTTTCTCGGGACGTGAGGATGCTCAGTAAAACACACGACTGCTAACTATGTCAAGCGCCTCGGCGGTTCTCGGCGGCGTAGCTGCGGTACACCGCGAGGAGCGCCTTCTTCTGCTCGGCGCCGAGCGCCGGGTCGTTGCGGATCGCCTGCTCGGTGTTCGAGCCCTTCGTGTCGCTCCCGTCGATGAGCCCGGCCTGCGCGAGCAGCGACTCCGCCGACAGGTTGAGCGCTGACGCGATCGAACGCAACACGCGGACCGACGGCTCGTGCAAGCCGCGTTCGATCTGGCTCAGATACGGATTCGAGACGTTGGTGCGCGCTGCGAGCTCGCGCAGCGAAAGGTTCGCGAGCTCCCGCTGCGCGTGGATGTAGCTCCCGAGCCCTTGCACGTTCTCACTCCACAACCGCTTCGCGTCACGACGTATCTGTTTCTCCGGCATGCCGACCTCGGGCGATTGCGTGACATGTCAAGCATATGCTCTCCAAACCATACGTCCCTCACACTCTCGTCATGGGCCGACCGCAACGGCCTACGCTGCCGCCACCCGATCGTCGAGACGGAGGGCGCGCGGAACGCCCCGGCCCGAGCTTGTGCCTCGTCGTCGTGCACGGCGACCGGAAGTCCCGCGACGATGCGCGGTGCGCGACGACCAGCCGCCGATGCCGTGGCGTGCACCTTGGCCGAGACATGCGACTCGATCGCCCGCGGCGGCGCCATCCACAACACCGTGCCGTTGGCGAGCTCGCCTGCGACGCGGAGCAACCGTGGGCCGAGCGCCGCGACGCGGCCCCCGCGTCATATCCGAGAGAGCGCGTCGACGACGCAATCACCGATGTCGCCCACCGCGCGCTGTTCGGGCGGCGCGATCGCATCAACGTGCACGCGCGGGCATGGCCGGCCGCGCCCCGCTCCCCTTCAACCGGGCGATGTGGGCCGCACACGAGCCGGGTCGCGCGACACCCGAGAGCGCAAGCGCGACGTGCGACGCGCTCGTCGCATCCGGCCGAGAGGTGTTCGTGCACCGGGGCTACCACGGCACGGCTTTTCACAACAAGGCCATCTGCCCGCCGATTTGTTGTGCAGTACGTCGAGTTCTTGTGCAGGGCGTTCGCAGGGCCTGTCCGAAGGGGCTTGGCGCGGACAGTTTCGAGGGAGATCACGTTGGCGTGCGGTGGCGAGAACACGCCAGACGGCGCATTCTGATCGGGTAGATCGGACCGGGAACCGTCGAGTGTGATCGGGCGTCAAACGGGGATGCGTGTACTCGTCGCGACTGCGCTCATATGTCTGTGCCTGGCGGCCTGCAGCGCGTCATACGACAGCACGCGCTCCAACCAAGCTGGTCCGCCCTTGACAGGACAGACGTCGTCCGCCCCGACGCGGTACGGCACGATCACCGGTCGGTACTACGCCGACGGTGGACCGCCTCCCCTTGGCTACCAACCAGCGCGCCCGATCGCGGGGACCGTCAGCGTCACCAACGCCGAGTCACACAAGACCTTCCGCCCCCGGCAAGACTCCGGCGGTTATTTCACCGTCGTCGTGCCCGTCGGGACCTATGCGGTCGCCGCACGGTCACCCACCTTCGCGGACGCGATAACGAAGATCGTGACCGTCACCGCAGACGAGACCGTCGACGCCGACCTCGGCATCCATATGACGTAGCCCATCGGCCATCGGGGCGCGCCAGAACTGTCGTTCGGCTCGCGGCGTCGAGGGACATTGACCCGCGCTCGGGGTGCCGTGGCGAGAACACGCCAGGGGCACTCTTTTTTGGGTGGCGACCGACTTCCTCGTTGCGTACGACTACGGAATGGGTGGCCTGCAACGACTTCCGTGATCGTTTCGGCTGGCGCATCGAAGGAGGAGCAGCCGAGCGCGTAAATGCTGAATCGCCGTCGCCGGACCGCGCCAGAGCGGACAAGCCTTCAAGCGTCGATCACCGAGGTGGGTCAGGATCGGGCACGATTTCATCTCCGATCACAGTTACAAGGCTCGTAATAGGAGCGTCGATCGGCGCTCGCAGATGTGTTTCGGATGGCGCATGATGAGCGTGCTGCTTGCGGTCGAGGAGGAACCTCCGACGCTATGAGTTCGCTCGGCCGAAGACTCATCTTGTATGTGGGGTTCACAGCGATCGGCGTTTTCGGCGCGGTCGGATCCGCGGCTGCGAAGGGCCTGCCCGTCACCAGCGTGCGCGTGTCGACATCTCAGCCGCAGGCGGGTCAGTCGGTCGATGTGGTCGTGCGGTTCGGTCGCGGGTTCGATCTCGGTGATCAGTACGGCTGGGCGGGCGATGAGATTGTGGTGTTTCCAACCGCCCGTACGGACGGCAACGGTTGGCCCCTCGACCGAAACGATCCCGGCGTTCCTGTACAGCTTCACCGTGTCACCAAAGGTGTCTACCGAGGCGCGTTCACCGTCGCCGACCCCGGTGAGTATGTGGTGATTTCCCGGTCGGCCTTCTATTCGCATGAGGACCCAGCTCTCGGCGGCGCGATAGCGCAGGACTATCCGGTTCCGCTTCGACTTCACGTCGCCAGGGCTACAGACGCGGTGGCTGCGCCTTCGGGTTCGGGTTCAGGTTCGGAAGGCATCTCGATGATCACGGTTGGGGTGCTCACCGCGTCTGTGGTCGCGGTCGTCACCGTTGTCGCCATGTCGTGGCGACGACGCCGCGGCTCGCGTCAGCGCCCCGATGAAGCGGTTTCGAGTCCCGGTGAGGAGCATGTCCTCGTCGGCGATGGGCCGTATCGCCGTTAAGCGCGGCCCCGCCAGCGAGCGATACATGACTGCTTCGATCTGCTCGCAGCGTCGAGGGATATTGCCTGACGCTGGCGTGCCGTGGCGAGAACACGCGAGGGCATCCTCACATCACGACCTCTCTAGAGCAGTCGAAGGTGCGCTGCCGCGGCGTCGGTTGCTTCGCCCCATATTGCGATTCGAGCCTGCTCCAACATCGCGATCGGGACGCGGCTGGGCTGACGTTCCGTCCGTCTAGCGACTCTTCGGCGGCCCCTTCCCCGAACAAACCGTGACGCGCTTGTGCAACCTGCGAACCGTTTTGGCACGGAGGGCTAGTTGTGCAAAGCGCCCCGGCACGCGGATCGACGACGTGGTCGCCGCCGCCGGCTTGTCGCACGGCGTCTTCTACCGGCACTTCTCGAACAAGGCCCACTTCGCGCACTTCCTCGCCGCGCAAGCGATGCAGCCGCTCTCGACCGGAGTCGCGCGACTTCCTCGCCTCGCGCGCGATCGATCCGCGGACGACCAGTCGCTGCGGCAATGGCTGCGGCGATCAACGCGAAGCACGCGCACGAGGCCGCCATGATCCGCGTGTGGTTCGATGCCACGGTGCGGGACGCCAACGTCCGGGCCGACATGACTGCTGCCCTCGATCGGGCGCGACGGGAGCTGGTGCGGTTCCTCGAACCTCGGGGCTTCGGCGACGTCGACGCGGAGGCCATCGTGTTGGTCGCGCTCGTCGACGCCTTCGGCCGGCGCACACGATCGGCGAGCACGATCGCGGCCGCTGCGCACCTCATCGAGCGCGGCTTCCTCGGCCTGTGACCGTCGGTTGTTCTAGCGTACGCGTCACTGAAACTGGAGATCGAGGAACCACCTTGCGAACGGTCGTTGTCGGCGTGTCGAGTGGATTGGGACGTTGCATCGGAGTGGGTCTCGCCCAACGCGGCGTACACGTTGCGCTCCTCGCCCGGCGCCGCGACCGGTTGGAGTCCGCGGCCAAGGAGGCCGGCTCCGGAACACTGGCCATTGCATGTGACGTCACCGACGAGGAGTCCTGCCGGTCCGCGATCGCGGATGCGGCCGCCGGTCTCGGGGGAATCGACGCGCTCGTGTACACACCGGCCATCGGTCCGCTCGTCCGCCTGGTCGACACCGATGCTGCGACGTGGCGAAGTGTGTTCGACACCAACGTCATGGGCGCGGCGCTCATCACTGCGGCCGCAATTCCGCACCTCAGTGTGTCGGCGGGCAAGGCGGTGTACCTCTCGTCGGTGAGCGCCTCGTTGACGCCACCGTGGCCGGGCCTCGGCGCGTACATCGTCAGCAAGGCTGCGCTCGAGAAGCTGGTCGACGCGTGGCGTGTCGAGCACCCTGGTATCGGCTTCACGCGCTTGACCGTGGGCGACTGCGCGGGCGGGACCGGCGATTCGCAGACCGGTTTCGCGGACGGCTGGGATCAGGAGCTCGCAGCAGAGCTCATGCCAATCTGGGTTGCTCGCAACTACATCGCCGGTGCGCTCATCGACGTCGACCATCTCATCGAGGTCGTCGACGCGCTGCTGCGCAGCGGCGCCAGCATGTCGTTGCCGTCGGTCACCGTTGCGCCTCGACCGGCAGATGCAACGACATAGCGTCGTCTCTTGTCGTCCGGGTCGACTCCACGCTCCGCTCCCCTCCGGTCGCTGCGCTGTCGTCTCCCTCATCGACGCACTTCGAACGTGACGCCGGACGGCACCCAGCTCGGGGGGCGCTTCTCCATATAGGCGCGCATACCTTCCGTCATCTCGGACGGATTCGCCAGCGCGCCGAACATTGTCTGCGTGTCGATGAACCCGTAGCGCTCACTGAGCATGCGCTTGACGTGCGCGCGCGTGTCCGGTGCAGTCCGCAAGATCTGGTGCGCGGCCTCGATGGCAGCGTGGCGAAGCTCGTCGTGGGGGACGACGCGTGAGATGACACCGAGGCGCAGGGCCTCGGCCGCGTCGAAGGCGCCGCGCCGAGAACAACAGGTCACGGGCGACGGCGACCCCCACGTGCGCGGGCAACGCGGCGGCGTACATGCCATCGGGCACGCCGCGCAGCAGCTCGGGTACACGAAATGTCGCGTGGTCGCTCACCACTGCGATGTCGGCCATCATCGCGATCAGCAGACCGCCGGCCTGGCAGATCCCGTTGACCGCGGCGATGACGGGCGCCCGGCTGTCGCGGATCGTCAGGAACGGCAGCACATCCTCGCCGACATCGTCGGGTAACGCGTCGCCCGGCTCCGAACGTCCGCCGAGGTCACCGCCCGGTGCGAACACGTCACCGACGCCCGTGATGATGAGCGCGGTCGGCTCGGGCTCGGCGTTCACGAGACGTACCGCGCGTTTGATGCCGTAATACATGGCGGGCGTCAACGCGTTTCTCGCCGCCGGGCGGTCGATGACGCACCACACGATCGGGCCGTCTCGCTCTAGCCGAAGGTTGGAGGTCCCGAGGTCGTGCATCGCGGTCACGATGTGAACACGGGAAGGTTCTCCCAGCCGCGCGCGGTCGACGTGTGCGCCTGGACGGCGTTGTCGTAGTCGACCTCCCAGTCGGGCCAGCGCTGCAGCACCTCGTCGAGCGCGACGCGGCCTTCGAGCCGCGGCGAGCGCGGCGCCGAGGCAGAAGTGCAGGCCGTACCCGAAGCTCAGGTGCGCGCCGCGACTCGCGGTGGATGTCGAAGCGATCGCCGTCGGGGAACTGCCGCTCGTCGCGGTTCGCCGATCCGTTGAGCAGCACCATGACGCTGCCCTCGCGCACCGTCTCGCCGTAGTGCTCGACGTCGCGGGCGACGTAGCGCGCCTGGACCGGCGACGGCGCCTCGAAGCGCAGCAGCTCCTCGATCGCCTTCGGCACGAGCGACCGGTCGGCGGCGATCGCGCGCCGCTGGTCGGGGTGCTCGGCGAGCACCTTGCCCGTCCAGCCGATGAGCCGCGTGGTCGTCTCGTTGCCCGCGCCCGCGAGCAGGTTGACGTAGGTGAGGACCTCGGTCGCGGGTGAGTCGCCGGGTCGTACCGGTCTCGTCCTCGAACTCGGCGGTGAGCAGCTCGGTCATGAGATCGTCGGACGGATGCTCGGCGCGCCAGTCGACGTAGTCGGCGAACATCTCGCTGTACGCGGCCAGCGCCGTCGCCGCGACCGCGTCGGGCTTGCCCTCCTCGAGACGAAGCCCTGCGTCGAGCTTGTCCCGGATCGCCTCCTGGTCCTGCTCCGGGATGCCGAGCAGCATGCCGATCGTGCGCATCGGCATCTGCGCGCCGAGATCGCGCGACGAAGTCGAAGCCGCCGCGTGCCGACGAGCGGATCGAGCGAACGCGGCGCAGAACTCGCGGACCTTCGGCTCGATCGCGTTCATCTTCTTCGGCGTGAACACGCGCGACAGCAGACCGCGGTGGACGTCGTGGATCGGCGGGTCCTCGAACAGGATCAGCCCCGGCGGCAGCTCGAACGTCGGCGCGGATCAGCTCGAGGATCGAGCCGCGCCCGGAGCGGTACGTCTCCCAGTCGACCAGACCCGTGCTCCACGTCGTCGAAGCGGCTCAGCGCGATAGAAGTCGTACTTCTCGTTGTAGTAGAGCGGCGCCTCGTCGCGCATCCGCTTCCAGAGCGGGTACGGGTCGGCGTCGATCTCGAAGTCGTACGGGTCGTAGTAGATCCTGCGCCGGCTCGCCGCATCATTGTCACGCCAGCGGCCGAGGAGGAACTTGGCGATCGGCGTCGCCGACGGGAACGCACTCGGTGACGGCCGGCGCCGAAGTAGCCGGCGTCGGTGATCATCGTCGTGCCGGTGATCGCCGCCGCGGCGTCGCTGCACAAGAACACGAGCGGGTACGCCTGCTCGAGCGGCGTCGCCGCCTCGACGCCGACCTCGGCGCGGTAGTCGGCACCGAAGCCGAGCCACATGTCCTTGTTTGCCTGCGCGAGTGGCGTGTCGGTCGGGCCGGGACAGATCGCGTTGATGCGGATCCCCTGCTTGAGGAACCGCATCGCCTCGCGCGCCGACGTACGCGCAGATCGCCTGCTTGCTCCACATGTAGTCGGCCTTGTTGTGCTCGTGCGCCCATTGCGTCGGCGGCGTCGAAGTCGCGTGATGTCGAGGTACTCCTTCAGCAGCGCGAGGTTCGGCTCCCAGCCGAGACCGGCCGCCGAGGAGATGAAGCCGATCGCGGCGCCCCGCGCCGAGGATGCCGCCGGCGAGCAGCAGGTCGATCAGGTACCGGTGCCCGATGAAGTTGATCTTCTCGATGCCCGGCGTGCCGTCGGCAACGCCCGCGCACGAGAACAGCGCGTGCACCGGCCCGCCGCACTCGTCGACCGCCGTGTCGATCGAGGCCTTGTCGGCGAGGTTCACGTGGATCGCCTTGGCGCCCGGCAGCTTGATCTCGGCGAAGTCCATCGCGACGACCTCGGCGCCGGCGTCCTGCACCAGCTCCGCGGCCGCGGCGCCCATGCCGCTCGCGGCACCGACCACCAGCACTCGCTTGCCGTCGTACCGGAATGCATCGAACTGGCCCATGTCGTGTCTCCTCGTCAGTCGGGCTCGCGTAGGGGACCCGCCGGCGTGATCGGCGGCAGATCAACGGTCGAGAGGATGCCAGGCGCGGCCGCGCACACGTACGGGATGGCGTTCACCGGCCGGTTCGCGGTGTACGCCGGCGTGAGCTCGCCCAGATCCTCGACCGGAATCGGAAACGCGAGCTCCACGTCGAGCGGCGCGTCGCCGCGGATACGCACGCGCCATCCGGTCGGACGCAGCTCCCACGCGCGGTCGACTTCGGCCGTGCAGTACCAGGTCGGCGAGAACCGTACGATGTCGGCGCCTTCGCTCCGCCCGATGATCGTCGTTCGTTGCGCCGCGATCGAACCCGCAGGCAGCTCCCCCGCCGCGAGCCGTGTCGTGCGCACCGCGGCCGCGACCTCGCCCGTGCACGACCACTCGTCGACCGGACGGCCCGCGGCAGCCGCGAGCGCACCGAGCGACGGCTCGAATGCGTCGCGGAGGTACCCGGCGCGCCGGCTGTCGTACGTCTCGAGCGGCCGGCCGAAGCCCATGATCTCGAACAGCAGATGCGGTGAGTCGCGCCGCGAGAGGTTTGCGTACTCGTCTATCTCGATCGTGTCGACATGGCGTTGCAACGAGAGCAACGCGTACGGAAGCGCGTCGGTGATGAAGCCCGGGCTGCTGCCGGTGGTGTACAACGACGAGTTGCCGCGCGTGCATGCGCTCGATACTCGGGCGCGCCGCTCTTCGCCGAGCGGACGACCCCGGTCGGAGAACTCGCCGCACGTGGTGACGATGTTCGTGCCCCGTTCGAGCAGCGCGACGACGTCGTCGACGTCCGCGGCACGCGGCATGTACAGCACACAATCCGCGCCGAGCGCGAGGATCGCGGTGCGGTCGGTCGTGGCTTCCGTCCCGACCTGACCTTCGCCGCACAAGAGCGCCGGCGTCGACACCCAACTTCTCGGGGTCGTACACCAGGAGACCGACGAGATCGAGCGAGGGGTCCCGAATGACTTCGCGCGAGCGCGCGGATGCCGATGTTGCCAGTCGCCCATTGCACGACGCGGTACCGAGGTCGGCTCAACCGGCCGGCTCCGCGAATGTCTTGAGCTCGACGAACTCGGCGAGGTCGGCGACGCCCATCTCCCGGCCGATGCCCGACTGCTTGTAGCCGCCGAACGGCGCGTCGGGCGCGTAATAGACGCCGCCGTTGACGCTCATCGTTCCGGTACGAATCCGTCGCGCAACTGCGAGCGCGCGATCACGATCGGCGCTCAACACTCCGCCGGAAAGACCGAGCGCGCCCACCTCGTTGTCGGACGCGGCGAGCACGTTCACAACTCCGGGCGGGATGTCGGTCGCCTCCGCGATCGTCGCCGGGACCAGGTCGCCGTCGATGAGCAACCGTTCTTCGTGCCAGATCGCCACCGCTACCACCTCGTCTGGAGTCGTCTCGGCGTCTCGCGGCGCCGTGCTGGTGCGAGCCCGCGGGCACGGTTACGGTATACGAGAATGCCTCTCTCACCAACCGCATGCGACGTTCTCAAGCGCTGCTTCCGATGACGCCGCCGGCTCGCCGCGATCGCCGAGTTCCGCGGCCGAGCTTCACGCGCCTGGCTCGACGCGCACCACGACGAGCTCGCGCCGCGATACGCGGCCGCCGGGCACGCTCGACGAGCACATCGCGCAGATGCAGCGGGTGAAGTCGCTGCTTGTTCGACGCGGGCTGGATGCGCTACGGCTGGCCCGAGCACGTCGGCGGGCTCGGCGGTTCGCCGATGCTGCGCACGGAGCTCGGCGCGTCGCTGGCTGCGCGCGACCTCGCCGATCCCGGGCTGTTCTCGCTGATCGAGGTGCTCGCGCCGACGGTCATCGACTTCGCGCCGCCCGACGCTCGCGGCCGACGTCGTGCCCGCGCTTGCTCTCGGGCGCGGAGATGTGGTGCCAGGGCTTCTCGGAGCCCGGCACCGGCAGCGACCTCGCGGCCCTGCAGCTGCCGCGCCGTCCCCGACGGCGACGCCGAGCACCGCGTCGACGCTGGATCATCAACGGGCAGAAGGTGTGGACGAGCCTGGCGCAGTACTCCGACCGCTGCGTGCTGCTGACGCGTACCGGCCCGCCCGACTCGCGCCATCGCGGCATCACCGCGTTCTTCGTCGACATGGACTCGCCGGGCATCACGGTCGCGCCGCTCGAGATGATCAACGGCGAGCGCGAGTTCGCCGAGGTGTTCTTCGACGACGTCGCCGTGCCCGCCGACCGCATGCTCGGCGAGCTGCACGGCGGGTGGGCGGTCGCGATGAGCATCCTCCCGTACGAGCGTTCGTCGTGCTTCTGGCAGCGGATCGCGTACCTGTACCGGCGGCTCCAGCTGCTCGTCGACGCCGTCGCCCGACGACGACCGCACCGCGCGAGGTCCTCGGCGACGCGTTCGTGCAGCTCCACGCGCTCCGCGCCCGGTCGCGTGCCACGCAGCACCGCCTCGCCGGCGGGCGAGACGCTCGGCGCGGAGACCTCGATCGACAAGGTGCTCGTCGCGACGGCCGAGCAGGCGACTACGACGCCGTCCGCCGCGCTCCTGCCCGGCGTCGTCGCAGATCGACGACACGTCGACCGGCGACGATGTGGCGCAGCGAGTACCTCTACTCGCGCGCGGCGACGATCTACGGCGGCACCGCCGAGGTGCAGCGCAACATCATCGCCCGCCGCCTGCTCGACCTCGGTAGCGACGACTGATGGACGCCGCCGAACGGCGCGTTGCTCGCGACAGACCGTGCGCGACGCGCGTCCGCGGCGGTTCGCAGGCGTCGGTCGACGACGCCTCGTCGATCTCGGGTGGCTCGACATGCTCGCGGCCGAGCCGCGACGACGCACTCGACATCGTGTTCACCGCGCTCGGTGCCACGAACGCGAACGCGACGGCGCTCGACGACGTGCTCGCGGCACGCGCTCGGAACGACGCCACGCCGGACCTCGCCGTGTGCTTCCGCCGTTCGGTGCGTGGGATCCGCCCGGCCAGTCGCGACGGAGACCACGTGCGCGCGCTCGGCCTCGCGACGGCGCGCGTCGCCACCGCGCACCGAGCTGCTGGTGTGTGCACGCAGCCGACGGCAGATTGCGCGTGCCACGGTGCCGACGGCGGTCGCCGAGATCACGCCGGTGCGCGGCATCGATCCCGACGCCGGCTTGCACGCTGTGCGCGTCGACGCAACGGTCGCGCCCGGCACGGCCCTCGACGCGCGGCGTGGGATGCCGCGGTCGCGGTCGGCCGCCGCGCGGTCGTCGCATCAGATCGCGGGCGCGAGCCGTGCGATGCTCGACCTCGCGTGCGACGCATGCGGTCGAGCGCGTGCAGTTCGGGCGTCCGATCGCGCGGTTCCAGGCTGTGCGCCATCGCCTCGCCGACGCGCTCGTCGCGATCGAGGCGCTGGAAGCGACGCTCGGCGCGGCGCAGCGACGAGCCCGGACCCGATGACCGCCGCGCTCGGCGAAGGCGATCGCCGGCCGCACCGCCCGAACCGTCGCCGCTCACTGCCAGCAGGTGCTCGCGGGCATCGGGTTCACCACCGATCACCCGTTCCACCGGTACCTCAAGCGCACGATCGTGCTCGACGGGCTCTTCGGCTCGGCCGACGACATCGTGTTGCACCTCGGACGCGAGCTGCTCGCGACTCGCACGGTCCCGACGCTGATCGAGCTCTGATCGCGCACCGTTCGGGCATTCTCATGCGGTAGGGCGCGGCGAACTGTCCAGACGATCTGGTGGTTGCGGCGGAAATCTCACTCTCGTAAAATGTGAACGTGATATTCGCCGCGCCGACGCAACCGGGGGAACTCATGCAGGACGTGTTGGCCGGAATCCGCGTCGTCGAGGTCGCGGCGTGGACGTTCGTGCCGATCTCGGGCGCGGTGCTCGCCGAGTGGGGTGTCGACGTGATCAAGATCGAGCAGCCCGCGAGCGGCGACCCGCAGCGCGGTCTCGTCTCGTCGGGCCTGATTCCGGGCGGCGAGCGGCGTCAACTTCATGTTCGAGGTGCCGAACCGCGGCAAGCGATCCGTCGCGCTCGACCTCTCGACCGACGGCGGACGCGACCTGCTCTCCCGGCTCGTGGCGACGGCCGATGTCTTCGTCACCAACTATCTGCCCGACGTGCGGACGCGCCTCGGCATCGACGTCGACGACATACGTGCGCACAATCCCAACGTCATCTATGTGCGCGGCTCCGGGCAAGGTGCGCGCGGTCCCGAAGCCAACCGCGGCGGCTTCGACGGCGCGTCGTTCTGGGCGTGCGCCAGCCTGGCGATGGCGTTCAAGGATCCGGCCGCGGAGTGGCCGGTCGAGCTCGGCTCGGAGTACGACGAGATCATGGAGCACAAGGTCTCGGGAGGCGTGCTGTGACCAACTTCGACGCGATCGACTTCTTCCGCGACGACTCGGTAGTCGCCGACCCGTATCCGTATCTCGAATCCTTGCGCGCGCAGTGCCCTCTGCAACGCGAACCGCACCACGGCGTCGTCATGGTGACCGGCTACGACGAGGCGATGGAGGTCTTCCACGACACTGCAGCATTTTCGTCGTGCAATTCGGTCACGGGGCCCTTCCCGGGATTCCCTGTGCCGCTGGAAGGCGACGACGTCAGCGAACTCATCGAGCAGTATCGCGACCAACTGCCGTTCAGCGACCAGCTGCCGACGTTCGACCCTCCGAAGCACACCACGCATCGCGCGCTGCTGATGCGATTGATCACGCCGAAGCGCCTCAAGGAGAACGAGGAGTTCATGTGGCGCCTCGCCGATCGTCAGCTCGACGAGTTCATCGAGACCGGCGAGTGCGAGCTCATCGGCGACTTCGCGCAGCCGTTCGCCATGCTGGTCATCGCCGACCTGCTCGGCGTGCCCGAAGAGGACCACGAGCTCTTCCGCCAACGACTCGCAGGCGGTCGGCGAGAGACCGGTGCCGTCGGCAGCACCGGAGACGACACGCTGAAGCACAGCCCGCTCGAGTTCCTCTACGGCCAGTTCACCGCGTACGTCGAGGATCGGCGACGCGCGCCGAGCGACGATGTCATGACCGGGCTTGCGACCGCCACGTTCCCCGACGGCTCGACACCGGAGATCATCGATGTCGTCAGGATCGCTGCCAATCTGTTCGCCGCCGGCCAGGAGACGACCGTGCGACTGCTCGGCACGGCGCTGCAGCTCATCGGTGAGCGCCCCGATCTTCAAGCCGCGCTGCGCGAAGACCGCTCCCGCATCCCGAACTTCATCGAGGAGACGTTGCGCATCGAGAGCCCGATCAAGGGCGACTTCCGGCTCTCCCGTGTGCCGACGACGGTCGGCGGTGTCGACATCCCGGCCGGCACGACAGTCATGGTGCTTGAACGGCGCCGCGAACCGCGACCCCCGCCGATTCGAACAACCGGCCGAGTTCATCGATCGATCGCGCCAATGCCCGCCAGCAGATCGCGTTCGGGCACGGCATCCACACGTGTCCCGGCGCGCCCCTCGCGCGCGCCGAAGCACGCGTCGCCCTCGAGCGACTCCTCGACCGCACGGCGAACATCCGGATCTCGGAGAGCGGCGCACGGTCCGCGCCGGCGCACGCCGGTACCAATACGCACCGACCTACATCCTGCGCGGGTTGGTTCGGCTGCACCTGGAGTTCGACGCGGCATGAGTAACCAGGGCGAGACCCAACGCGTCGCTGACCTCGTCGACCTTCACGCGCTGCTGCGCGCGCTACATGGCGTACACGAGCCAGTTCATCGAGGGCCGCTGGCTCGACGTGTTCACGCCGGATGCCGAATACAACGCCTTCGGCATCGCCTACACGCTGGATCGCTTCCCGGCCTTGCTCGAAGCGGCGCCACGCGGACAGTTCATCGGCAACATGCCTGTCGTCGAGATCGACGGCGACCAGGCGACGGGCACGCAGCACTTCGTCTTCATCGATCAGCACACACACGCCATTCGCCTCGGCTGGTACCGCGACGAGTATCGCCGCACCGCCGACGGCTGGCGCATCCATCGCCGCGCGACAACGTTCATGCGCAAGCACGGCGGCTTCGACTCCGGCCACCAACACGACCCGCTCGCCGAAACCGAAGGGCAAACACCGTGACCGAGCTGCCGAAGATCATCAGCGTCGACGATCACGTCGTCGAACCGGCCGACTTGTGGGCGAGGACAACATCTGCTTCGAGACCGACTATCCGCACACCGACACCACGTGGCCGTTCGTGCGCGAAGAAGTCGAACGGATGACCGCGGCGTTGACCGACGAGCAACGCTACAAGGTGCTCCGCGGCAACGCGATCCGCATGCTCGATCTCGACCGGGTCTGACTCGGGATCAGTTCTTCAGGCCGTGGAGGCAGAACTCCCAGGTCTCCTCGGCGGTGATGCGCGCCTTGGGGTTGTTCGCGAGACGATTCCCGAACCAGCTGTACATCACCGTCTGCATGATGAGGCCACCCGTGCGGTGCGTGTCGTTGACGTTGATCACGCCGGCCGCACGCGCGGCGTCGAGGAGCTCGACCAACAACTGCGACACCGGCGCGATCGCCGCCTTTACGCGGTCCGGGTGATTGCCCGCGAGCTGCACGGAGAACTCGGAGATTGCCCGGCGGCTGTGCGATCCGCGTTTGCGTGGCTTCTCGCTCGGCTCGCACCACTCGTGGAGCCGGATCACGAACGCACGCAGACACGCCAGCGGCTCGGATTCCGTCTTCACGACCTCACCGATGTCGTCGGCCGACTCGGCCATCGTCTCCTCGAACAGCGCGAGCAGCAGCTCGTCCTTGCCGTCGAAGTACTGGTAGAAGCCGCGGAGCGATTGTTTCGACCGGTCGATCACCTCTTGGATGGTGAAATCGGTCGAACCCTTCTCGTCGATCAACGAGAACGCGGCATCCAGGAATCGTTGCACGCGCTTCTCTGCGCGCGAGCGAGCAGCGTTCAGACTTCGAGAGACTGCGCGTTCACGCCACGCAGGCTCGCCGCCCTCATCCGGAATTTTGGCTTCCGCCATCGGAGAATCCGCCTTCATCCTCAGAGCCTACCAGCGCGGCCCGGCGGGCTTTGCCACGGTCTGTCCGTTCTCCGCGTGTTCTCCAGGGCTTCAACTGCCGCCCAGTGCGCCTCTGCGGTCCACAGTTGCGCGAACGCGTCGGTGGCGCCGGCCTCGAGGTCGGCGTGGACCGAGGGCACGGCGGCGTCGATCACCGCCTTCACTGCCGTCGTCGTGCCCGGCGCCGTCGAGGCCATCCGCCGCGCGAGCGACTGCCACCCGGCGTCGAAGGTGGCGCGCGGCACGACGACGTCGATGAGGCCCAGTTGCCGCGCGGTCGGCGCGTCGTAAAGGTCACCGGTCGTGATTGCCAGCAACGCGCGACTCCGACCGATTGTCTGCGCGAGCCGCTCCGCGCCTCCCCACGCGGGCATGATGCCGAGCGTCACCTGATTGAAACCGATCTTGACGTCATCGGCCGCGATGCGAATGTCGGCTGCGATCGCAACCTCCGCACCCCCTCCGAGCGCGTGCCCGTTCAACGCCGCGATCACAGGAATCGGGAGTGCGGCGACGCGATCGAGGACGCGCCGGACACGGCTCGCCATGTCGACCGCATCCTCGTGCGTGCGAATCGCGTTGAGCTCCTTCAGGTCGCCGCCCGACACGAATGCCCGGTCTCCCCCGCCGCGCAGCACGAGCACGGCGGCGCGCGATTCCATCGCGCGGTCGAGCGCATCGTTGAGCTCGTCGATCGTCGCGAACCCGATGGCGTTGCGAACGCGCGGCCGGTCGATCGTCACGACCGCCACTCCTGCGTCGATGTCGACGCGCACCCCTCCCGTCGACACGCCGGCGTCACGATCCGTCACTGTGCGATAATACCGTTCTCATTCGTTGCCGTCACTGTTTGCGCTTTCTTGCAAAGGTAATTACCGCTACCCTGGCGACATGGGAGACGACAGCGGAGCGACCGTAAGGCAGCAGCGCGCGGAGTCGACCCGATAGAGATGGACGGCCCGGTGCGCAGCGAGGCGGGGATCCCGCTGGCGGCCAGCTACGGGCCCGCCGACCTGCCTGTGCCGGAGCTGCTGCCGCCGCCCGGCGTGTTCCCGTTCACCCGCGGGAACTTCCCCGACGGCTACCGCGGTCGCCTCTGGACCATCCGCCAGTACTCGGGGTTCGGCACGGCCGAAGCATCCAACGAGCGCTATCACTATCTCCTGGACCAGGGCGGCACCGGCCTCTCGGTCGCCCTCGACCTTCCCACGCAATGCGGCTACGACTCCGACGACCCCGACGTCGAGGAGGAGGTCGGCCGGGTCGGCGTCGCGCTCGACACGCTCGCCGACGCCGAGATCCTGTTCGACCGCATCCCGCTGGACGCGATCAGCACGAGCTTCACGATCAACGGCACCGCCGCGATCCTCCTCGCTTTCTACGTCGCGGTCGGCGAGAAGCAGGGCGTCGCCGCCAAGAAGCTGCGCGGCACCATCCAAAACGACATCCTCAAGGAGTACGTCTCGCGCGGCACGTGGATCTGGCCGCCGCGTCCGTCACTGCGGCTCATCGCCGACACCATCGAGTTCTGCGCGGCCGAAGTCCCCCGCTTCAACGCGATCTCTGTTGCGGGAGCGCATTTCCGCGACGCCGGCGCGAACGCCGCGCAGGAGATGGCGTTCACGCTGATGGACGGCATCACGTACTGCGACGAGGTCATCGCGCGCGGCCGCATGACGATCGACGAGTTCGCGCCGCAGGTGTCGTTCTTCTTCTACACGCACGGCGACTTCTTCGAGGAGATCGCGAAGTACCGCGCCGGTCGGCGACGGTGGGCGCGGATCGTGCGTGAGCGGTACGGCGCCAACGACGACCGCTCGTGCATGTTTCGCGTCGGGTGCGTCTCCGGCGGTGCATCGTTGTACGCACCGCAAGCGCAGAACAACATCGTACGCATCGCCTACGAGGCCCTCGCGTCGGTGCTCGGCGGTGTGCAGTCGATGTTCACCGCGGCGTGGGACGAGCCGTTCGCGATCCCAACCGAAGAGTCGGCGACGCTCGCGCTGCGGACGCAGCAGGTGCTCGCGTACGAAACCGGTGTCGCGCGTGTCGCCGATCCACTGGGAGGCTCATATTACGTCGAAGCGTTGACCGACGAGGTCGAAGCGCGCGTCGTTGCGATCATGGACGACCTCCAACAACGCGGCGGCATGGTGCGCGCGATCGAAGACGGTTACCTGCAACGCATCATCTCCGAAGAAGCGTTCCGCGTGCAGCAGGCGATCAGCTCGGGAGACCGAGCAGTCGTCGGCGTGAACCGGTTCCAGACCGAGGACGAACCACCCGAGGTCGAGGGCTACGAGCTGAACGAATACGGCCGCGCGCGTCAGCTCGCGCGACTCGCCGAGGTGAAGCGCTCTCGATCGGATGCCGACGTGCGGTCGACGCTGGCGATGCTCGGCAAGGCCGCCGCGCGGGACGACGTCAACCTCATGCCGCTCCTCGTCGATTGCGCGAAGGCATATTGCACGCTGGGCGAGATGGTCGAGGTGTTGAAGAACGAGTGGGGCGAGTTCCAACAGCCGGCGGTGTTCTGATGGGTGGGAAGTAGTGGCGGTGCGAGTGTTGGTCGCCAAGCCGGGGCTCGACGGTCACGACCGCGGCGCCAAGCTCGTTGCCCGCGCGTTGCGCGACGCGGGCTTCGAGGTCATCTATCTCGGCATCCGGCAACGACCGGAGCTGATCGCCGCGGTCGCGGTCGAAGAGGACGTGCAGATCGTCGGGCTCAGCATCCTGAGCGGCGCGCACGTCGGGCTCACCCGCAAGACCGTCGACGCTCTGCGCGCCGCCGGCGCGAGGGTCGGGAGCGCACCGGACGCCGCTCGCCGAAGGCAGGACGCGGCAGGGAGCGGGCGTGAGGAACACGACGTTATGGTCGTCGTCGGCGGCACGATCCCACGCCGCGACGTCGAGCGACTCGAAGCGGCAGGCGCGGCCGCGGTCTACCCCACGGGCACGCCGCTCGAGGAGCTGGTCGAAAGCCTTCGGATGCTGTCGGGCGCCACGTCCGCACCCTCGTAAACGTCTCGTTTACCTCGCGAAGGAGCCCGGAATGCCCCGTCGTCGGACCCCGCAACCACCCATCCACCTGCGCAGCGCCCGGATGCTCGACATCGACCGCGGCGAGATCGTGAAACCCGGCGAGTTGCTCATCGAGGGCGGACTCATCGTCGATGTCGCGCCGACCTCTGTGCCCGCCGACGCGGTAGTGCTCGACGTAGGTGACCTCACGTTGCTGCCGGGGCTCATGGACATGGAGGTCAACCTGCTGCTCGGCGGGCCCGACCACGCGAGCCCGCTCAACGCGGTGCAAGACGATCCGGCACTGCGTACGTTGCGCGCGGTCGCCAATGCGCGCCGGACCTTGCGCGCCGGGTTCACGACGGTCCGGAACCTCGGTCTGTTCATCCAGACCGGCGGCCTGCTGCTCGACGTCGCGCTGAAGAAGGCGATCAACTTCGGGTGGATCGACGGGCCGCGCGTCGTGCCCGCCGGTCACGCCATCTGTCCCACCGGCGGACACCTCGATCCAACGATGTTCCAGGCGTTCGCGCCGCACATCATGCCGTTGACCGTCGAAGAGGGCATCGCCAACGGCATCAGCGAGGTTCGCAAAGCGGTCCGCTACCAGATCAAGCACGGCGCGGAGCTGATCAAAGTCTGCGCGTCGGGCGGGGTGATGTCGCACACCGGCCCCGCGGGCGCGCAGCAGTACAGCAACGAAGAACTCGCGGCGGTCGCCGATGAAGCCCACCGTGGCGGGCTCAAGGTTGCGGCACACGCGCACGGCGACGACGGCATTCGCGCCGCGATCGGAGCCGGCATCGACTGCATCGAGCACTGCTCGTTGGCGACAGTGTCGACGCTCGATTTGATGGTCGAACGCGGCACGTTCCTCGTCGCGACGACGTACCTCGCGGACGGCATGGACGTCTCGCACGCCGCACCCGAGCTGCAAGCCAAGGCGGCGGAGGTGTTCCCGCGCGCCCGTGCGACGATCAGCCAGGCGATCGAGCGCGGCGTGCGCGTCGCGTGCGGTACCGACGCGCCGGCGATCCCGCACGGCAAGAACGCCAAGGAGCTGGTCGCGCTCGTCGATCGCGGGATGACGCCGCTGCAGGCGATCCGCGCCGCGACGACGGTCGCGGCCGAGCTGATCGACGCCGACGACCGCGGTCGACTCGAGCCGGGCCTGTTCGCCGACGTCATCGGCGTTCCCGGCGATCCGACGGTCGACATCACGGTCACCGAGCACGTTGCGTTCGTGATGAAAGGCGGCGAGATCTACCGCAACGACGCGGCTCGCGTAGGTGCTCCAACAGTTTGGACGCTCGGGCCCCCGTGGGCGGCACCAGTGTCCGAACAGTTGGAGCAGTTCAGCGCGGAGGTGGAACCACGCCGCTCTCGACGAGTGCCTGGCGCTCGCTCGCGCTGAGTCCGAGCTCCGACAACACTTCGTGGGTATGCGCGCCCACGTCGCCGCCCGCCCAGCGGATGCGACCGGGCGTGCGCGTCAAACGAGGCACGACACGGGCCATCGGCACGTCGCGGCCCAGCACCGCGTCGTGTACGCGCTGGATCGTGTCGCGCGCCAGGTATTGCGGATCCTCGAGCATGTCGGGCGCCCGGTAGATCAACCCGTGTGGCACCGCAGCTGACTCGAGCGCCTTGTCGATCGCGTCGAAGTCGAGCGTGCACGTCCACGCGGCGACGAGCTCGTCGAGCTCCTCCATACGGCTCCCGCGCGCGACATGCGTCGCGTAGCGGGGATCGGTCGCGAGCTCGGGACGGCCCATCGCCGCCGCGAGCCGGATGAAGATCGCATCGGCGTTCGCCGCGATCATCACCATGCGGCCGTCGGCGGTGGGATACGCGTTCGAGGGTGCGACGCCGGGCAACGTGCCGCCCGAGCGGCTGCGGATGTCTCCCGCGAGCTCGTAATCGGCGACGAGCGACTCCATCATCGCGAAGACCGCCTCGTACAACGCGACGTCGACGACCTGTCCCCGCCCGTCGCGCTCGACTTGGCGCAACGCCGCGAGCGTCCCGAACGCGGCGAACAATCCCGAGATCTGGTCACCGAGCGACACCGAGGCGCGCGCCGGCGGACGATCGGGGGAACCGGTCAACTCGCGCAGGCCGCCCATCGCCTCGCCGATGCTGCCGAACCCGGGCTCCCCCGACCGCGGCCCGGTCTGGCCGAATCCGGAGACGCGCGTCATCACCAAGCGCGGCTGCTTCCGTGAGAGCTCGTCGTAGCCGAGACCCCACTCGTCGAGCCGACCCGGGGTGAAGTTCTCGAGCACCACATCGCACGTCGACGCGAGGCGGCGCGCGAGCGCACGGCCTTCGGCGCGGCGAAGGTCAATGGCGACCAGCCGCTTGTTGCGCGCAAGCGCCGACCACCAGATGCTGCGACCGTCCACCAGCACACCCCAGCGCCGCATCGGATCACCCGGCTCGGGGCTTTCGATCTTGATGACCTCCGCGCCGAGGTCGGCGAGCAACTGCCCCGCGAACGGGCCGGCCACAAAGCTCCCGAGCTCGAGGACGCGAATGCCGGTGAGCGGACCGTCGCCGTCCACGCCTACAAGCCCTCGATGAACGGAAGGATGCGAGTGAAGTCGGCCCCGGGCGCGTCGCGTGCGAACCTCTCCCATATGGACGCGGTGACAGTGCCGATCGGCGAAGGCCCGTCACGTTCGGCGACCGCGTGCAGGTAGAGCTCCATGTCCTTTGCCATCAGCGAGTTGGTGAAGCCCGACGCGTCGCGACCGGTCAACACGTGGTTCGGGAACTTGTCGTCGGTCGCCGCGTTGTGGCCGCTCGACGCGTTCAGCACGTCGAGCACTGTGCGCATGTCGAGTCCCTCCGATTCGCCGAACGCGATCGCCTCGCTAGTCGAGAGGAGCGCGGTTGCCGACAAGAAGTTGTTCGCGAGCTTCATCGCCTGGGCAAGCCCGGGATTGTCGCCGACGCGGTGGCGGCGGTCGCTCAACCCGGCGAGCACCGGTTCCACCCGCGCACGCATCGTCGGCTCCGGCCAAGATCACCGCGAGCATGCGCGCTTTCGCGCCCTGGAAGTCGGCGGCGACGGGATCGGCGCGAGCCGTCGACCGGTCGACGTAGGCATCGCCGAGCATTGCCCGCCGCATCGCCCTGGCCGCGAGGAGGTGCTCGGTTCTTGCATGGCCGCTCCTGACTCGCGAGAATCCCGCTCTCACTATTCGTAATGCTAGTTCCGAGCGACCGAAATCAGGAAGCCGACATCGCTGCCGAACGCCGAGAAGGGACACCGAGGTGCGATCGAAGCCCGTGGCCGTGACGGCTCGAGGGCCCGCTCCACGGCCGCGCCCGGCGCGGGATCTCACTGACCCCCGAGGTTCCTCGGTGTTCATGGGCCTCGGCACGGAGACGAACCTGCGCCCCGGGCGCGGCACCGTCGAGGCTGCGCTCGCGCTGTTTCCGGAGCTGCGCACGTTGCTCGCGCTGAACGCGGGGATGCTGTCGGGCGGCGAGCAGCAGATCCTCGGCTTGGCGCGCGCGGTCGCAGCCCGACTTCCACCGTTGCTCGTCGACGAGTTGTCGTTGGGGCTCGTGCCGAAGATCGTGCAGCGGATGCTGCGCGCACTACGCGAGGCCGCGGAACACGGCACCGGGATATTGCTCGTCGAACAACATGCCCGGCAGGCGCGCGCGGTCGCCGACCGCGGGCATCTCATGTCACGAGGGCGATGTGCGTTGTCGGATTCGGCCACCGAGGTGCTCGCCCGCATCGACGAGATAGAACGGGCGTACATCCACGGACCGACCGAGACAGCGACGAGCGACACATCGACGAACAGATCGAGTGAACGCCAAACCAAAGGAGCGTGATGGGACTCATCTTGCGCAGCGACAATTTCTCGAGCGGCGACTACCTCGCCGATGAGCACGCGCTCTCGGCCGACTTCGGCTTCGGCTGCGCGGGTCGCAACATCTCTCCTGCGCTGTCGTGGAGGGGCGCGCCCGCCGGGACGCGCAGCTTCGCGGTGACGTGTTTCGATCCCGACGCCCCGACGGGCTGCGGATTCTGGCATTGGCTCGTCGTGAACATCTCGCCGGACGTGACCAACCTTCCGACTGGTGCCGGCAACGGCGACGGCCTCCCGGTCGGCGCGCTCCAAGCCCGCAACGACTACGGCACGCATGCCTACGGCGGACCCTGCCCGCCGGAAGGCGACCACCCGCATCGCTACCTGTTCAGCGTGTACGCGGTGAGCGCCGACGCGCTGCCCGTCGACCAGAGCACCTCGGCGGCCGTCATCGGCTTCCAACTGAACTTCAACACGCTCGAGAAGGCCGAACTGATGGCCTTCTACAAGCGCTGACGCGGCGAGCCCGGGCATGACTGACTCTCGCGTGCGGTCTTCCCCCGGGGACCCGACTTCAGCGACCTCGCGCAGCTCGCGGAAGAACGCGGCTACGCGCGAGTGTGGATCGTCGACTCCGGACCATTCTTGCGCAGCTCGTCGAACCGATGCTCGACGACGCCGAGCACCTCGTCGCCGATCCGGAACACGAGAGCCTCGACATCGAGGGCCGTCTCGAAGGCATCCTCGACCTGCTTCTCGATGCCGCCGTGCGGGCGTACAAAGCGACCGACAGGCGTCGTCGGCGAACGGTCAAGGTGACGCATACAGCCGTTTGATCCTCAGATCGCGGGCTCGACGACCGCGTCGATGCTCGCCGCGCCGCTGTCGGGAACGCGCGGCTGGCGCCACGCCTCGACCGGGAACGAAACAGTCACGAGCGCGCAGTAGAGCCAGAGCAGGTGCTTGGCGTCGTCGGGCATCTCGTCGAGCGTGTACTGATCGAGGTATTCGAGCGCGGCCTCCGTGCGCGGGAACGCGGCGTCGTAGAACGCCTGGAGCTCGGCCATTGTGCTGGCAATGCGCTTCGCGTAGCGCGCGCGCTCACCCTGCAACGCCCAGCTGCTGAACAGCTCGAGGTCGGCGAACTCGCCGGGCAGCGTCGGCGTGCTGGACATGTCGTCACGCTCCTCGAAGGTCAGACCCGAGCCGGCGTCTTCACCGTCTGCTGGTACTCGGTCACGTAGCGCCGCGCGGTGTGGTGGAGGAGGCGCAGCAGGATCTCCTGGTCGTTCAGCGGGAACCTCTTCACCGGCGTGTACGACTCGAGCATGGATTGCGTCGCTTCGAGTGTGTTGCCGTCCTGGAGGCCGTACTCCTTGAACGACACGACGGCGTACTCCTGCGCGAGGCGCTCCCGCGCAGTCTTCGGCGGCGCGAAGTAGCACGTGCCTTCAAAGATGTGACTGTTGTACGACGTCGGCCAGTAGTGATATGTCAGCACCCAGTTCGGCTTCCAGATCAACACCATGAAGTTGGGGAAGAATACGAACGAGTCCATCCCCCACGACTTGTGTCGCGCCGGGTTCAACCCGGGCGGCAGCTCGTCGAGGCCGATGTCGGGCGCGTCCCACGGACCGAACAGACCCGTGCGCAGCACACGTTCCATCGGCTTCACCATGCTCAGGTCCTTCGGCGGCGCGATGCCGCCCCACGAGGAGACCATGCCGTGGGGACCGTCGATGCCGTAGGTGAGCGCCTCGTAGCCGAAGCTGGCGACCTTCACCGCCTCGTCGGGTTGGTACTGCCCGGCGTGCAGGATCGGTGCGTGGTAGAACTCGGCGAAGGCGTCGATGAACAGCTTCCAGTTGCTCTTTATCTCGGCGCGGTACTTGTGTAGCTGGGTCAGTTCGTGGAACGGGTAGCCCTCGAGGCCCTTCCCGAGCTCACCGAGGTAGTCGCGCAGCGCCGTCGTGTTCGACGCGTCGAGGTTCACGAAGATGAACCCCTCCCACACGTCGCTCTGCACCGTCGCCAGCGAGTAGTCGGACTTGTCGAGGTCGAAGAACTCCTGCTCCTGCTGGACGAACGTGCAGTCACCCTCGAGGTTGTAGCGCCACGCGTGGTACTTGCATTGGAACTGGCGGCAGGTGCCGCTGGTCTCCTCCTGCGGATAGTCGCTCCACACGAGCTTGTTTCCCCGGTGCCGGCAGATGTTGTGGAACGCGCGGACCTCGTCGTCGAGGCCGCGCACCACGATGATCGACGTGCTGGCGGCATCGAGCTCCTTGGTGAAGAAGCTTCCCTTCTTGGGGAGCTGCTCGACCCGCCCGACGTTCAGCCATGTGCGCCGGAAGATCGCCTCCCGCTCGAGCTCGTAGAACTCAGGCGAGGTTGAGTCGTCATACGAGACGGGCTCGGTGCCGAGCTCGGGGTAGTGCTGCGTCCAGCTGCCCTCGGCGGGCTTGGCGTAGTGCGGCATCTTCTGACTGCTCCTTGAGCGTCGTCGTCGGTCGCACGATAGCACCGATCTCAAAAAAGGAGAAGGTGATTTCCGCTCATCGGTCGGCGTGCGCGGCATCCGTTGCGCCGGACAAGGGTGGCGCCGTGCTCCTGTCGATCCCGGCTTCGAGCTCGAGGCCGAAGCTGTTGAACGCCATCGCCAGGCCCGTGTAGGTACCCACGACGAACACCAGCTCGACGAGTTGCGCTTCGTCGAGCTGCTCGGCGAGGCGCTGCCACGTGTCGTCGGCGATGCGATACCCATCGATCAGCTGATCGGTCGCGGCCAGGAGATCACGCTCGAGCGGTGTCCACCGGTCGGCGGCGGCCCCCCGCGCGATCGCGGCAACGTCGTCAGGTGTGATCCCGCACCGCTCTCCGAGTCGGATGTGTTGCACCCACTCGTACTGTGAGCGCGTCCGCCATGCCACCCGGAGGACCATGAGCTCTCGCCAGCGCGCGGTCGAGCGTGGGGTTCCACAGCAGCACACCATTGAACGCGAGGAACGGGCCGGCAAGGCGCGGGTGGTGCAACAGCGTCGCGAGCACGTTCGGTACCGGAGCTGCGTCCGGTTCTTTCGCAAGAAACCCGTCGACGACACCGGCGGGAAAGCCGCGACGGAGGGCGGCGATCGCCTCGTCGTCCCAGCGTTCCTTCGCGATCGGCGGGAGGCGCGGCCCTCGCTTTTCGCTCACACGTACCAGCCGCCGTTGACGTTGATCTGCTGGCCGGTGATGTAACCGGCGTCGTCCGAGCACAGGAACACGACCGCGGCGGCAACGTCGTCCGGCGTCCCCGCCCGGCCCACCGGTGTCTGCTTCGCGACGGCGGCGATGCTCGTCAGGTCTCCGCGCGATTCGGCTCGCCGCGTCATGGGCGTGTCGATGAATCCGGGCGGAACCGTGTTGACGGTGATGCCTTCGCCCGCGAGCTCGAGCCCGAGGGCCTTGGTGAGGCCGATCACACCTGCTTTCGAAGCAACGTAGTGCGCCATGCGCCGCGCACCCGACTGCGCGCTCGACGACGAGATCGTCACGATGCGCCCCCACTTCGCGGCCAGCATGTCGGACAGCGCGGCCTGGATGCAGTGGAACGTGCCCGACAGATTCACTGCGACGATGCGCTCCCATGAGTCAGCGGTGATGCTCGCGAACGGTTCGAAGCGATCGATGCCCGCGCTCGTGACGAGGATCTCGATGGGACCGAGCTCTGAGCGTACGGTGCTCATCACGTCGTCGACCGCGGCGCGATCGCTGACGTCGACGGTCGCCGCGATCGCCCGGGCTCCGTTCGACTGCAGCTCCTTCGCAGCCTGCACTGCCGCGTCACCATCGAGATCGAGGACGGCGACCCGATGTCCCTGCGCGGCGAGTCGGCTGCTCACCGCCAGCCCCATGCCCGCTGCGCCCCCCGTAACCACCGCGACGCGACTCATCTACGCTCCTCCGGCCTTGTGCAGCTCGCTGAGTATGCGCCCCGGGCACCGAGAGGCGCAAGGTCGCTCTCCGAATTCGAGAATACCGTTGCCGCAGCGGCCAGCCCTCGTTAGCGTGGCGCCGTGCGGATCGGCCTGATGATCGGCCCGGAGCGCGGGCACGCGCCGGGCAAGGTCGCGACCCTGATCGACGCCGCCGCGCGGGCCGAGCGCGAGGGCTTCGCATCGATCTGGGTCCCACAGATCCCGAGCGACTTCGACGCGCTCACCGCGATCGCGCTCATGGGTAGCGCGACCCAGAGGGTCGAGCTCGGCACCTCGGTAATGCCGATCCAGACGCGTCACCCGGTCGCGATGGCGCAGCAAGCGTTGTCGAACCAGGCGGTGTGCGCGGGACGGTTCACGCTCGGCCTCGGACCGTCGCACCACTGGATCGTCGAGGACATGCTCGGGTTGTCATACGACCGCCCTGCACACCAGGTTCGCGATTACCTCGAGGTATTGAACGCGGCGTTGGCCGGGCCGGGCCAAGTTGACGTCGAGAACGACGGGTACCGGGTGCACAACCCGCTCGACGTCACCGACATCACGCCGACACCGATCCTGCTCGCCGCGCTCGCGCCCGTCATGCTGCGCATCGCGGGCGAGCACGCGTCGGGCACCATTCTCTGGATGGCCGACGAGCGTGCGATCGGCGATCACGTTGTGCCGCGCATATCGAAGGCGGCGGCCGGCGCCGGACGCCCCGCCCCACGAATCGTTGCGGGCATCCCCGTCGTGCTGTGTCGCAACGATGAGGTCGATGACGCGCGCGTCTGGGCGAACCGCACGCTCGGGCACGCCGAATACTCGCCCAACTACGAGCGGCTGCTCGAGCGCGGCGACGCGACCGACGTAGGTGACATTCTCGCGGCCGGTGACGAGTCGGCAATCGTCGCACGGATGCGCAGCTTCCGCGACGCCGGTGCCACGGATCTCAGTGTGCGCGTGTTGCCGCTCGGCCCCGACCGAGCATCGCGACTCGACTCATGGCGCCGAACTGAGGCCTTCCTCGCGTCTCTCTGCCCGGAACCCTGAGATCGTCGGAATCGTTCTATTGGCGAAAGAGTGCCCTGCCCGGTCACGATCCGTTCAATGAACGAGACGTGGCGTCGTTACGCGTCGTAGTTCACGACGAGCTTCTCGCTCGTCGGCAGTGACTGACACGTGAGCACCCAGCCGTCGTCGACTTCCTCCGCAGTCAGCGCGTTGTTGACGCGCATCCTGACCGATCCGTCCTCTAGGTGCGCCATGCACGTCGCGCAGCTGCCCGACTCGCACGAGAACGGCGGGCTCAGTCCGCCGCGTCGCGCGGTCTCGAGAATGGTGTCGCCGCCTCGATACGCAACCGTGTGCTCGCACTTGTCGAGGCGTATGACCAGCGACTCGGGTTTCGATACCTGCTCGCCTGCGGACGCGTCGGTGGGAACGACGAACCGTTCGATGAAGACTCGATGGGGCGCGACGCCTCGCATCGCCAGACCGGCCTCGACGGTGTCCATGTACGGGCCCGGGCCGCACACGTAGAAGTCGGCGTCGGCGCGGTCGCCCACGAGCGCCGCGCATTGTTCCGCATCGAGGATGCCTCGTTGGGCGTCGAGATGATGATGGAGTGAGAGCCGGCCGCCGGACGCGACGCGCAGACGCTCCAGCTCGTCGGCGAAGATGACGGCATCCGCCGCGCGGTTCGCGTACACCAAGAGAATCGACCGTTGCGTGGTCGCGACCGCGCTCTTGACGATCGAGAGCACCGGCGTGATGCCGCTGCCTCCCGCGAACGCGACGATCGGAACGTCGGTGCGGCGCAGCACGAACAGGCCTGCGGGCCGCATGACGTCGATGCTGTCGCCGGCCGCGAGCGCGTCGATCATCCAGTTCGACATGCGGCCACCGGGAACGCGCTTCACGGTCGTCGTCAACGGGTCACCGACATCGGGCGCGCTCGACATCGAGTAGCAGCGCACGACACTCTCGCCGGCGATCGTCGCCCGAAACGTGCAGTACTGCCCGGCGACGTACGCGAAGGTGCCGGCCAGCGCCGAGGGCACGTCGAGGACGAACGACCGGGTGTCGGCGGTCTCGTCGACCACGTCGACCACGGTGAGCGGATGGTACTCGTGGTCGTGTTGCACGCGGAGTCATGATAATCCCGTATCCACCTCGCGCTAGTGTCGTTCTCGCTCTCGTGAGGATCAACGTCTCGATGGCGTACGAGCACGAGCGCGAGACGCCGGGTCCCCCATGCGTTGCGAGCGCGCTACCTCGCCGAGGGATGGTGGAGCGACGACACACTGGGTGCGCTGGTCGACCGGTCGCGGCGGGCGACTCCGCACGCCCCTGCGCACATCTGGTCGCAGACGCGCCCATGGCACGGCAGCTACACAGACCTGCGAGCCGAGGCGCTGCGGGTCGTCGGCGCGCTCGCCGAGTCCGGTCTCGAGCCCGGCGACGTCGCCGCGTTCCAGCTGCCGAACTGGCGGGAGGCGATCATCGCGTTCTACGGGCTCACGATTGGCGGATACGTGTGCTGGTGCCGATCGTGCACATCTACGGGCGCAAGGAATTGCGCTTCATCCTCGCCGAGTGCGGCGCACGCGCATACATCTCGGCCGACCACTACGGAAACGTGGATTATCTCGACATCGTCGACGGGACCACGACCGATGAACTTCCCGCGCTCGGGTTGCACGGCGTCGTGGGATCGCCGGCGGGCTCGCCGCCTACGAATGTGCGGCGCGCCGCGCGGGACGTCGTCGACGGCGCGGATGCAGCAACGACGATTGCGACCGCGGACGCCGACGACCTCTGCGTGCTCGCGTACACGTCGGGGACAACGAGCGTTCCAAGGGCGTGATGCACAGCCACCGGATGCTGCTCGCGGAGCTCGAGCACATGCCGCCGTGGATCACGCCGGGCGCGCCGAACCTGGAGGCAATCGCGGTACTCCCCCAGGTGGCCGAGGTCGCGGTGGTCGCGGTACCCGACGAGCGACTCGGCGAGCACGCGTGCGCGATCGCCCGCCTCGCGCCTGGCTCGGCTGCTCTCGACCTCCGTGAGATCACGGCTCTCTCGGACCTCGGACTCGCGCGTCAGAAGTGGCCGGAAGAGCTGCGCGTTGTCGACGACTTCCCCCGCACGGCATCGGGCAAGATCCGCAAGGTCGATCTGCGCGCGCAGCTGCGCGCCGAATCAGGGTGACGTAGTCAGCCCGCTTCGATCGCGCGCAGGCAGAACGTCACGACGTGATCGATCTGTGCGCGGGTCGGTCGCACGCGCCGCCAGAGGCAGTCCGAGAGGAGCCCGACGGTCGCGTCCGCGGCGAGCGCGGCATCCGCCTCCGGTTCGGTGCTGCCCAGCTCGCCGAAGGGCTGTCGAAGGAGCGCGGCGAGTGGCGCAGTCGCTGACGGGCGTCCGGCGCCGAGGTTTCCGCCGACGGTCGCGCCGTTCCATAGAACCGCGAGGGTCGTCGCCGCGATCTCATCGTCGGCTGCCTGCGACATGACGCCTTCGACCCAACGCCGGACCTTCGCCTCCGTGCTCGGCGCCTTCGCCATCTGATGGGCGAGGTAGCTCGCGAGGCGCGTCGAGCCGTCTTCGATGATCGCCGCAACGAGCGCCTCTTTCGACGGGAAGTGCCGGTAGAACGCGTCGTTCGACAGGCCGGCGGCGACGACGATGTCGGCGACACGGGGCCGCGACGTCGTGCCGCAGCGCCGCATGACGTCGCGGCCCGCGTCGAGCAGCCGCCGGACCTCGGTCGTGTACTGCGCTTCGCGATCCGCGAGCTTCTGCTGTGCGATATGCGAGGCGATGTCCCGGTCGTGGTTCAGAATTGTATTCTGACTCATCAGAATTCTATTCTAGCCCGGTCGAACGGAGACGCCATGGCATGGGATTTCGAGACCGACCCCGAGTACCAGGCCCAGCTGGACTGGGCCGAGGGGTTCGTGCGCGAGGAGATCGAGCCACTCGACCTCGTGTTCGCCGGCTTGCAGTTCACACCCCCCGACAAGAAGCTGCGCGAGCTCATCGACCCGCTGAAGGACGAGGTGCGCCGCCGGGGCCTATGGGCGACGCACCTGGGTCCGGAGCTCGGCGGCAAAGGTCACGGGCAGCTCGAGCTGTCGTTGCTGAACGAGATCCTCGGTCGATCGCAGTGGGCGCCGATCATCTTCGGCTGCCAAGCACCCGATACGGGCAACGCCGAGATCATCGCTCACTACGGCACGCCCGAGCAGAAGCAGCGTTACCTGCAACCGCTTCTCGAAGGCGAGATCTTCTCGTGCTACTCGATGACCGAGCCGCACGCGGGCGCCGACCCGACGATGTTCCAGACACGCGCCATGAAGGACGGCGACGAGTGGGTGATCAACGGTTGGAAGTTCTTCTCGTCGAACGCCAAGACGGCAGCCTTCCTGATCGTCATGGTCGTCACGAATCCCGAGATCAGCCCTTACCAGGGCATGTCGATGTTCCTCGTGCCGACCGACACGCCGGGCGTCGACATCGTGCGCAACATCGGTCTCGGGAGCGAGCCGCCCGGCGAGGGTTCCCACGCGCTCATTCATTATGACGACGTGCGCGTGCCGAGCGACGCGTTGCTCGGAGGAGAGGGCCAAGCGTTCGCGATTGCGCAGACACGACTGGGCGGTGGACGCATCCATCACGCGATGCGCACGATCGGCATGGCGAAGCGCGCGCTCGACATGATGTGCGAGCGGGCCCTCAGTCGCGAGACGCAGGGCAGCTTGCTTGCCGACAAGCAGTTCGTGCAGGGCTACATCGCCGACTCGTACGCGCAGCTGATGCAGTTCCG
Source organism: uncultured Actinomycetes bacterium (assembly GCA_963836365.1). Taxonomy (GTDB): domain Bacteria; phylum Actinomycetota; class Acidimicrobiia; order IMCC26256; family PALSA-610; genus DASQHW01. Next base: position 7,394 of record CAWIJC010000009.1, on the reverse strand, counting down.
GCTGTTCGTCCTCTACACGGCATGGTCGATCGACAAGCACAACGATTATCGCAAGGTCCGCACGGACATCGCCACGGTCAAGGTGTTGATGCCGGACGTGCTGCACGACATCGCGCAGCGCGCGATGCAGGTCCACGGCGCGCTCGGGGTCAGCAATGAGATGCCGTTCTCGCAGATGATGCTGGGTGCGGCCGTCATGGGACTCGCCGACGGGCCGACCGAAGTCCACAAGGTGACGATCGCCCGCCAGGTGTTGCGCGACTACCGCCGCGAGCGACGACCTCTGGCCCACGCAACACCTTCCGAAGAGACGCACGGCCGCACGCGCCAAGTTCGCGGAGTACCTCGAACACGAAGTAGGGAACCTGTGATCAACATCGCACGGCTCGGGGATTGGATGGACGGCGCGGGCCTCGGTAAGGGCGAGCCGATCGAGCATGCGTTCGTCGCCGGCGGCTCCCAGAACGAGATCTACGAGATCCGCCGGGGCGAGCTCCACTGCGCGCTCCGGATCCCGCCGCCGTCGGCGCCGGCCCCGCGCGATGAGGGCATCTGGCGCGAGTGGCGGATCATCGAGGCGCTGAACGGCACCGACGTGCCGCACACCGAGGCGGTCGCGGTGTGCACCAATCCGGCCGTGCTCGGCCGCACCTTCTACTTGATGGCCTTCGTCGACGGTTGGTCACCGATGGGCATCGAACAACGCCGGTGGCCGGCGCCGTTCGACACCGACCTCGATGCCCGCGCGGGCCTCGCGTATCAACTTGTCGAAGGCATCGCGCTCCTGTCGAAGGTCGACTGGCAGGCCAAGGGCCTGCATGATCTGGGGCGCCCCGACGGCTTCCACGAGCGCCAGGTCGACCGGTGGACCGCGTTCCTCGAGCGAATCAAGGGCCGTGAGCTGCCCGGCTTCGATGTTGCGGCGGCGTGGCTGCGCGCCCACCGGCCGCTCGACTACGTCCCCGGCTTGATGCACGGCGACTACCAGTTCGCGAACGTGATGTACTGCCACGGCATGCCGGCGCGACTGGCGGCGATCGTCGACTGGGAGATGGCCACCGTCGGCGATCCCAAGCTCGACCTCGGCTGGGTGATGCAGAGCTGGCCCGACGACACGAATGCGCCGCAAGTCGCGACGTCGGGCTACGTCGACATGACCGGCATGCCTTCGCCGCGCAGGTGCTCGCCCATTACGCCGCCGTGTCCGGTCGGCAGGTCGACGACATCGACTACTACATCGTCCTCGCCAAGTGGAAGCTCGCAGTCGTGCTCGAACAGGGCTTCCAGCGCGCGGGCGACGACGAGAAGCTCCTCGCGTTCGGCCCGATCGTGCTCGACCTCATGCGCGGCTCCGCGGACCTCGCCGAGACGACGAACTACCGCGGCCCCGCCTGACGTGCGCGCCGCGATCTGCCGGTCCTACGGTCCACCGGAAATCGTCCACGTCGAAGACGTTCCGACCCCGCCGCTCTCGTCCGGCCAGGTGCGCGTGCGTGTGAGTGCGGCGGCGGTGAACTTCCCGGATGTGTTGATCATCGCGAACGACTACCAGGTCAAGATACCGACACCGTTCGTGCCGGGAAGCGAGTTCGCGGGCGTGGTCGAGGAAGCTGCAGCCGAGGTCGACGACGTCGCTGTCGGTGACCGCGTCACCGGCACTGGGATCGTCGGCGCGTTCGCCGAGGAGGCGGTCGCCGGCGCCCGCGCCGTGACGCGCATTCCCGCGCACGTCGATGAGCACTCCGCCGCAGCTTTCGGCGTCGCGTACCGCACCGCGTATCACGTCCTCCGTTCGGTCGCCCGCCTTGAACGCGGCGACGAACTGATCGTGCTCGGCGCGGGCGGCGGTGTCGGCCTCGCCGCCGTGCAGTTCGGGGTGCTGCTCGGCGCGTCGGTGACCGCCGTCGCGTCGTCGCGGGAGAAGCTCGACGTCGCCGCGTCGTACGGTGCTTCGAGGCTCATCGACCATCGCGCGGGTGACCTCCGCCAGGCCCTGCGCGACTGCGTGCCGGACGGCGCGGACGTCGTCGTCGACCCCGTCGGTGGCGACCTCTCGGAGCCCGCGTTGCGCGCGTTGCACTGGGGCGGCCGCTTCGTGACTGTCGGCTATGCCTCGGGCACGATCCCGCGGATTCCGCTCAACCTCGTGCTCCTCAAAGGCGTGCACGTGCTCGGTTTCGAGATGCTCAACTTCGTGACCCACTGCGCGGACGAGCTTCGCCGCAACGAGGGCGAGCTCATGGAATTGCTCGCGGCGGGCCGCGTCCTGCCGCACATCGGCGCCACGTTTCCCCTCGACGACATCGCGAGTGCGTTGCGTCTCGTCGCCAACGGGCGGGCGATCGGAAAGGTGATCATCGACCTGGCCAGCTCGTCACGACGGGTACCGTGAGCGCTTCGCGCGAGATCGCTGCGCCACCGCCGATGCGGCCCGGGCGCCAGATCCTCGGTATCTCCGCGGTGCTGTTGCCGTTCACGGCCGACGGCAGTGTCGACTGGGAGGCATTCGAGTCGTTGGTCGTACAGACAGTCGACGCGGGACTCATCCCGGCCGTGAACATGGACACCGGCTACGTCCACCTGATCGACGACGAGACGCGCGGCTCGCGTGCTGCGCGTCGCGGCCGATCACGCGGGTGCCGCCGGCTTCGTCGCCGGTGCCTTCGTCGCCGACGAACCCGGCGCGCGCGTTCGCGCTCGACGCGCACCTCGCCGCGTCGGACCTGGTTGTCGCGGCCGGCGCCACGCCGGTTGTGTTCCCGTCGAACGGACTCAATGCACTCGACGAACGCGAGTGGGTCGCTGCGCACGACGCGATCGGTCAACGGTTCGACCGGTTCATCGGCTGCGAGCTCGGCCCGATGTTCGTTCCGTACGGTCGCATCTACTCACTCGAGGCGTACGACGGCGATGCTCGGCATCTCGTCATGCATCGGTGCCAAGCACTCTTCGCTGTCGCGTGCCGCCGAGTGGGATCGCCTGGCACTGCGCGACCGCGTCCGACCGGAGTTCCACGTGTTCACCGGAAACGATCTCGCGATCGACATGGCGTGTTACGGCTCGGACTACTTGTTGGGACTCTCGGCCTTTGCACCCGACGCGTTCGCGGAGCGCGACCGCCGGTGGGCAGCCCGCGACCGCTCGTTCTACGAGCTCAACGACCTGCTGCAGTACCTCGGCTACTTCGCGTTCCGGCCGCCGGTACCTGCGTATCGCCACGACGCCGCGATGCTCCTCGCCTTGCGCGGGCGTCATCCGCGGCGACGCGATTCCGCCGCGGTGCGCCCGCCCGACCCGACAGTGACCGGGCGGTGCTCGCCGACATCGCCGACGCGACTCGAAGCACTGCTGTGACCTCAGCGCGCCGCCACGATCGTGCAAGTGAAGCGGCTGCGCACGATCGCCGACTTTCGCGACCGGCTCGCGGCGCTCGGCATCGGCGGACCAGCTCGGCGTCGACGACGCCGTCGACGCCGCCGGCGCGCTCGCGGCAGCCGTTCACGTTCACCGACGGGTCGGCCGGCACGCGCACGCGTCGGGAACCGCTTCGCGGTGCTTCCGATGGAGGGCTGGGACGGCGGGCTCGACGGCGTCGCCGAGCGATCTCGTACGCCGCCGGTGGCGACGCTTCGGCGAGAGCGGCGCGAAGCTCGTCTGGGGCGGCGAAGCGGTCGCCGTCGCGCACGACGGGCGCGCCAACCCGCATCAGCTCGTAATCGACGACTCGACCGTCGACGACCTCGCCGGCGCTGCGCACTGAGCTCGTCGCCGCCCACGTCGGCGCCCACGGCACCGACGACGGATTGGTCGTCGGGTTGCAGCTCACGCACTCTGGCCGATGGTCGCGCCCGACGGGTCCCGTGCGAGCCGCGCGTCGCGTACCACCACCCGGTGCTCGATGGCCGCGCGCCGGCCGGCGCCACGGCAGTGCTGTCAGACGACGATCTCGACGCGCTCGTCGAGACGTTCGCCGGCGCCGCCGAGCTCGCGCAGAGCGCCGGCTTCGACTTCGTCGACGTGAAGCACTGCCACGGCTACCTGCTCCACGAGCTGCTCGGTGCGGTCGACCGGTCGGGGCAGGTACGGCGGCGCGTTCGAGCAGCGCACGACGTTCTTGCGCCGCGTCGCCGAACGCATCCGCACCCTCGCCCCCCGGCTCGCGATCGGCGTGCGGCTGTCGGCGTACGACTTCGTGCCGTTCGAGGCAGGCCCCGACGGAGCGGGTGTGCCGGCCGCCGGCGCGAGCAGGGCGGCTCGCTACGCGTTCGGCGCAGACGCTTCGGGCACCGGCATCGACCTTACCGAGACGCACCGATTCCTCGATCTGTGCCGCGAGCTCGGCATCGGGTTGGTGTGCGTGAGCGCCGGCAGCCCGTACTACAACCCGCACGTGCAGCGACCGGCGTTCTTCCCGCCGTCCGACGGCTACCGCGCGCCGAACGATCCGCTGGTCGACGCGGCGCGGATGATTGCGGCGGCCGCCGAGCTCGCGCGCCGCGCATCCCGATGTCGCGATCGTCGGCTCGGGCTACTCGTATCTGCAGCAGTGGCTCCCGAATGCCGCGCAGCACACGGTGCGCACCGGCGGCGCGACGTCGGTCGGCATCGGTCGCGGCATGCTCAGCTATCCGCAACTGCCCGCCGACGTCCTCGCGGGCCGCACACTGCATACATCGCTTCTGTGCCGGACATTCAGCGACTGCACCACCGCGCCGCGCAACGGACTCGTCTCGGGCTGCTACCCGCTCGACGAGCTCTACAAGAACCGCCCCGAACGAATCGAGCTCGCCGCGCTCAAGAAGGCGACACGGCACCGCACCCGGGGTGGGAAGCAGACCGGACTCTCGGCACCGGCCGTGCTCCGAAGCGAGCGGGGCGAAAGCGAAAGGTGACGGCACGGAGCCGTGGCGCGCGGCCCTTGCGCTCGCCGATCGCCAAGGAGCATCGTGCCCGCCCGACGGTTCGCGCGGTGCGAATACGTCCGCGACGGCGACCGTGCAGTCCTCTCCGATGCGCGCACGTTGCGTCGGTTGCTGCACGCACCTGCGTGAAAGAACGACGACACGCCGAAGGAGCACCGTGCCCGAGCAGATGAGGCATCGAGCCGAGGTTCACGTACACACCGAGCATCGAGTCGCGCCGATCGACGAGCGGATCTTCGGTGGTTTCCTCGAGCACATGGGCCGCGCCGTCTACGGCGGGGTGTACGACCCCGGAAGCCGCCTGAGCGACGACTGTGGCTTCCGGCTCGACGTGCTCGAGGCGTTGCGGCCGTTACGCATGCCGGTCGTTCGCTATCCGGGTGGCAACTTCGTGTCGAATCACCGATGGCGCGACGCGATCGGCCCGAAGTCCGAGCGCCCGCGGCGGCCGGACTTCGCGTGGCGTTCCATCGAGACGAATCAGTTCGGCACCGACGAGTTCATGGATTGGTGCGGCGCGCTCGGCACCGAGCCGATGATGGCGGTGAACCTCGGCACCGCGGGCCCGGCGGAAGCCGCCGATCTCGTCGAATACTGCAACCTGGCCGGCGGCACCACCTTGGTCGACCAACGGGTCGCGAACGGACACGCCCGGCCGTACGGCGTGAAGCTGTGGTGCCTGGGCAACGAGATGGACGGCCCGTGGCAGGCAGGGCACGTGCCCGCGCAGACCTATGCCGAGCGTGCAGCGGCGGCGGCGTCACTGATGAAGGGACTCGACCCGACGATCGAGACGATCGCGTGCGGAAGCAGCCACCGCCTCCTTCCCACGTATCCGCTCTGGGATCGCGCCGTTCTCGAGTACTGCTGGGAGCAGATCGACTTTCTCTCCGCGCACCGATACAGCCGCAACGATCGCGGGACACCGCGTCGTTCCTGGCGGAAGGTGTGGTGCTCGACGAGATCCTGACGCAGTACCGCGGCCTGCTCGACCATGTGCGCGCCGTGAAGCGCAGCAGCCACCGCGTGCACGTCTCGTTCGACGAGTGGAACGTCTGGTACCGCGAGACGGGCGGCGACGGCGCATGGCAAGAGGCACCCCAGCTGCTCGAAGAGGTGCTACAACCTCGAAGACGCCCTCGTGTGCGCGCAGTACCTCCACGCGTTCCTGCGGCACGCGGACATCGTGAAGATCGCCTGCCTGGCCCAGATCGTGAATGTCATCGCCCCGGTACTGACCCGCCCCGACGGCTTGCTGATCCAGAGCATCTACTGGCCGTTCGTGATGCTGCGCGAGGCCGCAACTGGCGATTCGCTTCGCGTCGCAGTCCGCGCCACCGAACTGTCGACCCGTCGCGGCGACGCGCCGGTCGTCGATGTCGCGGCGACGTTCGACGACGCCACCGGTACAGGCTGCGTCTCGATCGTCCACCGCGATCCGGCGCGGGAGACACACGTAGTCGTGCGCGTCGCCGACCGCGAGGTCACTTCAACGAGTGCGCGGCTTCTGCACGCGCATCCCGTAACACGCAACGAGTGGGACGATCGCGAGGCCGTGAAACCGATTCCGGTCGACACTGTCGCCGGAGACGACGGCGCAATCCATGTGATGCTGCCGGCACCCGCCCACGTCGTGCTGCGGTTCTCCACCGCGAGCCGCTGACCTCCGGAGCACCCAATCAGCGACGGCTACGCGGCAGTGGCCGTCGCGACCACGAGGACGTCGCAACGCGCGTGGTGTGAAACGCGATTCGGCACCGACGGTGCGAGATGGCCCATGCGGCCGGCCATACCCTTGTTCCCGACCACGATGAGGTCGGCATCAACAAGTTCGGCGACGTCCAGCAGCACGCGTGCCGGGTCGCCGGGCTCCGAGTGCGCAGTGGCTTCGACGCCGATCCCCCGCGCGATCTGCGCGCCTTCCCGGGCGATCACTTCGGCCCGCTCGCCCGGACTCGCCTTCCATTGCATCCGCTCTTCGAGGGTCGCGAGCTCGGCTGCGGTCGGAAGTCGTGGTTCGTACGCCGTGACGACGTGGAGGTGCGCGGCCTCGCTCCGAGCCAACGCGCTGGCGCGACGCAAGGCCGCGGTCGCCGTCGGTGAGCCGTCGGTCCCGACGACGATACGACGATGGGCGGGCACTGTGTCGAGCATGTCATCCATGCGGACCATGTTACCCGAGCGCTTGAAATAGTAAGCGAACCGGGCCTGCTCATCTGTAGTCGATAACATCATATGCGTTTCTTGGAAACGTACTTTCCGCTTCTGGTACGTTCGTGCTCACGTCGAGGGAGGGTGCCGGTGCAAAGCGCGCTGACGTGGCCGACGATTCCGGCGATGGTGCGCGAAACCGCGCGCCGCCGCGGTTCGGCCGAGGCCGTCGTCTGCAGCGGCCGCCGTGTGGCCTTCACGGAGCTCACCGAGATGGTCGACACCGCCGCGCGTGCGCTCATGGCGTCGGGGGTCGAGCGC
>CAWIJC010000008.1:0-371129 GCA_963836365.1 uncultured Actinomycetes bacterium | reverse complement strand
GAAACGGATCGCCCGGCACTTGAAAGGCGAGCATTTCTTCCGATGAAGGTCGCGATGACACATGCGCCACGGCGGCTTCTCGCCGCGCTCGCGACCGTGATGCTCGCATGCGCCGCGCTCGTTGCCGACGCAGCGCCCGCGCGCGCGGCGGCGACCACGCATACGCCGGTGATGGGTCCGAGCCTGATGTCGGCCACCGAGCTCGCGAGTTGGTACGGCCGCCACAAGGGATCGAACAGCGCGCGCATCCCCTCTCTGCACGACAACGTCACGTTGCTCGCGCAGATCTTCATCGACGAGGGCAACAAGGAAGGCGTGCGCGGCGACATGGCGTTCGTGCAGTCGATGCTCGAAACGGGCTGGCTGTCGTTCGCGCACTCGCAGATCCCGCCCAGCGCGTACAACTACGCGGGCATCTACGCGTTCAACGGCCGCACGTCGCTGCCGAACTGCAAGCACGGCGACAGTTCGCCGAGCCGTTGCATGGGTTCGCCGCAGCACGGCGTGCGCGTGCAGATCCAGCTGCTGCGCAGCTACGCCGACCCCCGCGCGAAGAACGCGAGCGGCCGCGTAGATCTCCGCGCCCTCGGATCGCGTGGGCGACGCACCGCTCTGGGAGTACTTCGGCGGCAACAACTGCCCGTGCGGCAAGCTGATATGGGCGTCGGCGTCGAACTACGGGTTGACGATCATCCGCATGTACTCCGAAGCGCTGGCGGAGAGCGGCAAGGCCGGCGCGTGCGTGCCGTACGCCCCCGGGCGCGGCGGCACGCAGTCCGGCACCGGGTACTGGACCGTGACGACCGACGGCGCGGTCAGCGCGCTCGGGCTCGGCGCAGTTCTACGGCGACATGCGGGGCAAGTTCCTCGCCGCGCCGATGATCGGGTCCGAAGCGCTGTCGAACGGGAAGGGCTACTGGTTGCTCGGACGCGACGGCGGCATCTTCACGTTCGGGCGCGGCGCGGTTCTTCGGGTCGACCGGCGGCCGCGCATTGAACAAGCCCGTGAACGGCATGGAGCGCACGAACGACAACAACGGCTACTGGCTCGTCGCGGACGACGGCGGCATCTTCACGTTCGGCCACGCGCGTTTCCGCGGCTCGATGGGCGGCAAGCACCTCAACCAGCCGGTGCTCGGCATGGAGCGCACGAAGTCGGGCAACGGCTACTGGTTGTTCGCGAGCGACGGCGGGATCTTCACGTTCGGCGACGCGCACTTCTACGGCTCGCTCGGCGGCCGCCCGCCGCCTTCGCCGATCGTCGCGATGCAACGCACGGCGTCGGGCAAGGGCTACTGGATGATGACGCACGACGGACGCGTGTACTCGTTCGGTGACGCCGCGCTTCCACGGAGACATCGCGGGCTGCGCGAACTACGGCGGCGCGGCGCGCATGTTGGTGACGCCGGCCGGGCACGGCTACTGGATCGAAACCGGCAACGGCTCGGTGATCCCGTTCGGTGACGCCAAGAGCATCGGCTTCCCGGCGACGATCACGGGACTGCCCGTGGGCTTGATGCGGGGCGGCTGAACTCACGGGCATCGCCTCCACCTCGGCAGTAGGGTGCCGGGCAACACCCAAGGGGAGCTCGGGGGTACCGGGCTGAGAGGGTGGCTTCGCGCGTGAGCGCCCCGCCGCCGACCCCTCGAACCTGCTCCGGGTAATGCCGGCGGAGGGAGGGAACGCGTGAATCGCGTTGCGATCGTGCTCGCCGGCGGTGATCCCGTCGCACCGGGTGTGCGTGCGACGCTTCCCGGCGACTCGTACGTCATCGCCGCCGACTCCGGGCTTGCCGCCGCCGAAGCGCTCGGGCTGCACGTCGACCTCGTCGTCGGCGACATGGACTCCGTCGCTCCCGATGCGCTCGCGCGCGGAGGCCCGGGGCGCGACCGTCGAGCGTCATCCCGCCGAAAAGGACGCGACCGATCTCGAGCTCGCGCTGGTGGCGGCCCAACGTCACGGCGTCGAGCGCGTCGTGATCGTGGGCGGCGCCGGCGGCCGACTGGATCACTTCCTCGGCAACGTCTCGCTGCTGTCCGCCGCGCGCTTCGCTGAACTCGCGATCGAGGCGCGTGGTCGGCGACGCGACGATCTCCGTGGTGCGCGGCGGCGACGCACCGCTGCCGATCGACGGGACGCCGGGGGAGCTCGTCACGCTGCTGCCCGCCGGCGGCGACGCGCGGCGCATCACGACCAAGGGTCTGCGCTATCCGCTTTCCGGCGAGGACCTCCTGCTCGGGACGACGCGTGGCGTGAGCAACGTGCTCGACGCGCCAACCGCATCGGTCGAGCTCGCCCTCGGTGTGCTGCTCATCGTGCGGCCGGGGCGTGCGTCGTGAGGCGAATCCTCACGATCGCGGTCGCAGTGATGATGATCGCGTGCTGCGGCGGCGGGGAGCAACGCCGGAGAAGTCGAACACGGTGCGGCTGCTCACGCACGACGCCTTCGCGGTCTCTCCGGAAGTGCTCGCCGAGTTCACGCGCGAAAGCGGCTTGCACGTCGACGTCGTGAAGTCGGGCGACGCCGGCGTGCTGGTGAACCAAGCGATCCTCCGCAAGGACCATCCGTCGGGCGACGTGCTCTTCGGCATCGACAACACGTTCCTGACGCGCGCGTTCGACGCCGGACTGTTCGAGCCGTACACGCCACCGGGCCTCGCCCTGGCCGCCGATGTTCCCGTCGACGACCAACATCGCGTCACGCCGATCGACCAGGGCGACGTGTGCGTCGACTACGACCTCTCGTGGTTCGGGCACGGCGGCCATCCGGCCGCGCCCGCGTCGCTCGCCGATCTCGCCGACGCGCGCTACAAGAACCTCACGGTCGTCGAGAACGCGGCGACGTCGTCGCCCGGGCTCGCGTTCCTGCTCGCGACGATCGCGCACTACGGCGACACCGGCTGGCGGGAATACTGGCGCAGCTTGCGCAAGAACGGCGTACGCGTCGTGAACGACTGGACCCAGGCCTACGAGGGTGACTTCACCGCCGGCGGCGGTACCGGCGACCGGCCGATTGTCGTGTCGTACGCGTCGAGCCCGCCCGCCGACGTCGTGTACTCCAGCCCGCATCGCGATCGGTCCCGTGTCGGGGTCGCGAGCGCCGACGTGCTTCCGGCAGTACGAATTCGCCGGTGTCCTGCACGGCACGAAGGACGTCGATGGGGCGCGCAAGCTCGTCGACTTCTTGGTGTCGCGCCGCTTCCAGGAGGACATGCCGCTCCAGATGTACGTCGATCCGGTGCTCCCGGGCGCACAGCTGCCTCCTGTCTACAAGCAGTGGGCCGTGAAACCCGCGCACCCGTACACGATGCCGTCCGCGGTGATCGGCGAGCATCGCGACCAGTGGATCGAGGAGTGGACCGACATCGCAATCCGGTGAGGGCGATCCGGTGAGGGCGGGCTCGCTGCGTACACGCGTCGGGCCGGCGGTGCGTCTCGGCGTGCCGCTCGCGTTCCTCGGCATCTTCTTCGTGTGGCCGCTCGGCACGATCTTCGCTCGCGCCGGGCGCGCCGGCGCAGTGGGCGACGTGCTCGGCGAACGCGAGCTTGCGACATGTCATGTGGTTCACGCTGTGGCAGGCCGTTGTGTCGACCGTGCTCACGCTCCTCGTGGGCATGCCCGCCGCGTACGTCGTCGCGCGCTACGAGTTCCCCGGCAGGCGGCTGTTCCGCGCGTTCGTGACCGTGCCGTTCGTACTGCCGACGGTCGTGGTCGCGACCGCGTTCCTCGCACTGTTGCGCCCCGGTGGTCCGCTCGCGTTCTTGCACTGGCAGCGCGGTGTCGGGCCGATGCTCGCCGCGCACGTGTTCTTCAACGTCGCGGTCGTCGTGCGCACTGTCGGCGGTTTCTGGGCGAACCTCGATCCGCGCCGGGAGGACGCGGCGCGGATGCTCGGCGCCTCGCGACTACGCGTGTTCCGCTCGGTGACGTTGCCGTTGCTCGCGCCGGCCCTGCTCGCGGCGGCGACGATCGTCTTCCTGTTCACGTTCACATCCTTCGGCGTGGCGTTGCTGCTCGCCGATCCTGCGCACGCCACCGTGGAGGTCGAGGTCTACCGGCAAGCGATCGAGCTGTTCGACCTGCCTGTAGCCGCCGCGCTCGCGTTCGTGCAGATCATCGCCGTGCTCGCCGTGCTGTCGGTGATGGCGCGAGCGCAGGAGCGGCGGGGCGTGACGCAGCGGCTCGTGGCGGCCGCGCACACGGCGCGTCGACCCCGCGGCCGGCAACGGTGGTTCGTCGCGACCGTCGTCGGTATGACGGCACTCGGGCTCGGCGTGCCGCTGGCAGTGTTGGTGTCGCGTTCGTTCCACGTCGGGGGGCGCTGGAGCCTGTCGTCGTATCGCGCACTGAGCTCGAGCGCGTCGACGAGCACGCTGTTCGTGTCTCCCTGGACGGCGGTGCGGAACTCGCTGCTGTTCGCGATCGTTGCCACCGCGCTCGCGCTCGTCATCGGCGGCCTCGCGGCGACCGCGATCGCGTCCCGGCCGGGGCGCGCGACACGCACTGCCGATGTCTTGCTGATGTTGCCGCTCGGCACGTCCGCGGTCACCGTAGGCTTCGGGTTCCTGCTCGCGTTCGACGCGCCGCCGCTCGATCTGTCGACGTCGTGGTTCATCATCCCGATCGCGCACGCGATCGTCGCGATCCCGTTCGTGATTCGCATCGTGGTGCCGGCGCTGCGCAGCATCGATCCGCGACTACGGGATGCGGCGGCGATGCTCGGTGCGTCACCACGGCGGGTCCGCCTGGAAGTCGACGCACCGATCGTCGCGCGAGCGTTCGCGGTCGCAGCGGCGTTCTGCGCCGCGGTCTCGCTCGGCGAGTTCGGTGCCACGCTGTTCATCGCGCGTCCCGATACGCCGACGGTGCCGGTCGCGATCCAGCGGTTCCTCACCCGGCCCGGCGAGCTCAACGTGGGGCAGTCGCTCGCGATGGCGACGATTCTCATGGCGTTGACCGGCTTCGTCGTGTTCGCGATCGAGCGCGTGCGTGTGATCGACGGCGGTGAGTTCTGAGCGCGCTGCGCGTCGAAGGCGCGGTCGTGCAATTCGGCGAACACGTCGCGCTCGGCCGGTGTCGACCTCGAGGTCGGCTGCGGCGACGTCGTGGTGGTGCTCGGCCCGAGCGGGTGCGGCAAGACGACGCTCCTGCGGGCGATCGCCGGTCTGGAGCCCTTGCGCGCCGGACGTGTCTGCTGGGACGGTGCGGACCTCGGGCTCGTACCGCCGCACGATCGCCGATTCGGGCTGATGTTCCAGGAGTACGCGCTGTTTCCGCATCGCGACGTGCGCGGCAACGTCGAGTTCGGGCTGCGGATGGCCGGCGTCCCGCGTGCGGAGCGTGCCGCGTCGCGTCGACGAGGTGTTGACGCTCGTCGGCCTGGCGGCAAGAGGCGCGAGCGCGGTCGCGACACTTTCTGGTGGCGAACAGCAACGCGTTGCGCTCGCGCGGGCGTTGGCGGTTGCGCCGCGCCTGATGATGCTCGACGAGCCGCTCGGAGCCCTCGACCGGCAGTGGCGGGCGCGGCTGCTCGATGAGATACGCACGCTGCTCGCGGATGCCGATCTGCCCGCGGTGTACGTCACGCACGATCACGACGAGGCATTCGCGGTCGCCAGTCGTATCGCGGTGATGCGCGAGGGACGAATCGTCCAGCACGGCGCGCCCGGGGATGTCTGGCGGCGTCCGATCGACGCGTGGACCGCGAGCTTCCTCGGGTTCGGTCCGGCGACGCCGTGCCGGGCCCGGGCGCGAGCGCTCGAGACGCCGTGGGGCGTGTGGCCGGTGTCGGCGCGCGTTGCCGACGGCCCGTGCCTCGTCGTGCTCCGCCCCGACGCGGTGGCCCTGGTCGGCGAAGGCAGTGGTGTGATCTCGGGCACGGTCGTCGGCACGACGTTCACCGGCGCCGTCGTGACCGTGCTCGTGCAGCCCGAGCACGGCGATGCGCTGGCGGTGGCCGTACCCCAACACCGCGCGCCGGCCGCCGGCGCGACGGTGCATCTCACGGTTGATGCCGACGGCGTGTTGGTGTACCCGGCAGACTGACGCCGATGCCCCGGGGTCAGCCTGCGGCGCAAGCCGGTGGAGCCGCCGAAGCCGTCGAGCAGGGCGCGCGTCGAGCTCGCGAAGCGCGATCGCGTCATGGCGCGCATGATGCGTGCCCACGGCGTGCCACGGCTTCCGCGTCCGCGTCGTCGCACACGATTCGCGGAGCTTGCGCGCATGATCTGCTACCAACAGCTCGCGGGTCGCGCCGCGACCGCGATCCACAGCCGCTTCGAAGCCTTGTTCGACCGTGCACCGACCCCTCATGCGGTGCTTGCGATGCCGATCGAGACGTTGCGCACCGCGGGCCTGTCGAATGCGAAGGCGACGTCGATCCGTGATCTCGCCGAGAAGGTCGAAGCCGGTGCGGTGAAGCTCGACCGGATGGGGCGCCTGGGCGACGAGGAGGTCGTGCGCGAGCTCGTGCTCGTGCGGGGCATCGGCGAATGGACCGCGCACATGTTCCTCATGTTCCAGCTCGGGCGACTCGACGTCTGGCCAGTGCTCGACTTCGGTGTCCGCGCCGGCTACGCGCGCCTCTACGATCTGGCGGAGCCGCTCTCCGTCAGGGACCTCGTCCCCGAGGGTGAGCGCTTCCGGCCGTACCGATCGATCGCGGCGTGGTACTGCTGGCGCGCGGTCGATACCGTGACCCCCGCGTAGACGGGAGACGACAGCGCAGCGACCGTAGGGGAGCGGAGCGTGGAGTCGACCAGTGTGGAGGGAGACGACAGCGCAGCGACCGTAGGGGAGCGGAGCGTGGAGTCGACCAGTGTGGAGGGAGACGACAGCGCAGCGACCGTAGGGGAGCGGAGCGTGGAGTCGACCCCCGACAGGAGGTTCAGTTGGGCCGCGGTTCGGCCGATGGGGCGCGCATGGAGCGCGCGAACGATGCGATGCGGGCGCGTGCCCGCCGCCGTAACACGCGCGCGCTCGCCGTCTCCGGCGGCCTGGTGGGCTTCGCGTTCCTCTGCTTGGTGCTGTTCGTGGGCGGCTTCGCGAGCCTGGGCGCGTCCCGGGCCGACAAGCCCGTGAGCGCGGTCGCCAAGTCGACGACGACCCGGTCGACGCCGCCGCCGACAACGATTCCCCCCACCACGACGACGACTAGCACGACGACTACCGTGCCGCCGACCACGACGACCACCACGACGACGACCACGGTCGCACCGCCGACCACGCTCCCGCCGCCGCCACCTCCGACGACGACGGTCCCGAAGCGCGTCACCGCGCGCGTCACGACGAGCAACTCACCTCAGTTCTGCACGGTGACCGTGCACCTCAGCAACGGAGCGTTCCGCAGCTTCCCGCTGGGCAAGTACGTCGACCGCCCGGGCGACGAGTACATCTTCACTGCGTACGTCGGTGGATACCACGTCGACGTCACCGCACGGGTCGTCGCACGTCGCAACGACAAGCAGTGCGAGGCGACGCTCGGAAAGTTGTCGCGCTAGCGACGTGTCACGTGACGGCGCCGCCGGCTCGCAGCGCGTCGATCTCGTCGGGCGCGAAGCCCCAGTCGCCGAGCGCGACATCGGTGTGTGCGCCGGGCTTCACCGGCGCGCCCTGCACCGCCGATGGCGTGCGCGAGAAGCGTGGCGCCGGAGCAGGATGCGGCGCGCCGTCGACGTCGACGAACATCTCGCGCTCGACGTTGTGCTGGTGTGTGCGCGCTTCTGACATCGGCAGCACGGGTGCGAAGCACACTTCGGTACCCGTGAAGAATGCGACCCACTCGTCGCGCGTCTTCGTGCGAAACATGAGCGCCAGCTGTTCTCTCAGTTCGGGCCATTGCGCCATGTCCATCTGCGTGGCCGGATCGAGCGTGACGCCGAGCGGCGCGATCAGCGCGCAGAGGTTCGCGTAGAACTTCGGCTCGTACGCCGCGAGCGTCACGTACCGGCCGTCCGCGGTCTCGTAGACGTTGTAGAAATGCGCGCCACCGTCGAGCAGGTTCGTGCCGCGCGGCCCCCACCCGCCGATCGAGTCGATACCGAAGAAGATGCTCATCAGCTGCGCGCTGCCGTCGACCATCGCGGCGTCGACGACCTGACCGGTCCCCGACGTGCTGCGTTCTACGAGCGCGGCGAGGATGCCGAGCACGACGAGCGAACCTCCGCCGCCGAAGTCGGCGAGCAGGTTGATCGGCGACACCGGCGCATGGCCCTCGGGCCCGAGGTGCCACAGCACGCCCGCGATCGACAGGTAGTTGATGTCGTGCCCGACGTCGTGCGCGAGCGGGCCTTCCTGGCCCCAGCCGGTCATCCGCGCGTAGATCAGCCGCTCGTTGCGGGCGCGACACGTGTCGGGGCCGACGCCGAGGCGTTCGGCGACGCCGGGACGGAAGCCCTCGACCAACACGTCGGCACGTTCGCACAATCGCAGCACGACCCCCGCGCCGTCGGGATGCTTGAGGTCGACGCCGACGCTGCGCCGTCCGCGATCGATGACCGAGTACGGCGCCGCGGTACCGCCCGCGACGGTGCGGCCCGTCGCGACGTCGCCGGCGCGGTCGACGCGCAATACCTCGGCGCCGAGGTCCGAGAGCAACATGCCCGCGAACTGCACCGGCCCGATGTTCGGCAGTTCGACAACCCTGATCCCGTCCAGCGGCCCGCTCACAGGAACCTCCACCGGTTGGCAGTGAAAACCGCGCATAGCGCGGTTTTCACTGCCAACTGTTTGTAGGGAAAACCGCGCATGGCGCGGGTTTTGCTGCCATCACGCGTCGAGGTCACACGTCGAGGTCACACGTCACACGTCGAGGTCACACGTCGAGGCTGAGCACGCGGGTGGCGTTCTCGGAGAGGAACTTGGGCCAGACGTGGTCGCGGAACGGGACGTTTGGCAGCTCCGCAAAGATGCGGTCGATGTCGAGGCCCATCGGGTAGTAGCCCGCGTAGATGATCTTGTCGGCACCGCGGGTGTTCGCGAATTCGATGATGTCGCGGTTGTAGTGCTTGGGTGCGAACGCCGACGTCGAGTAGTAGAGGTTCGGCCACTTCAACAGCAGCTTCACCATGAGCTCGGTCCACGGTTCGCTCCCGTGGCGCGTGATGATCTTCAGCTCCGGGAAGAACCAGCACACTTCATCGAGCAATCCCGTGTACTGCGGCGCGAAGCGGATGCGCGGCCCGGGCACGCCCGCGTACACGAAGATCGGGATGTCGAGCTCGACGCACTTCGCGTAGAGGGGGTACATCTTCTTGTCGTTGAGCGGCACCTGTGGGATCAGGCCCGTCCCCCAGCAGTGCGTCGCCTTGGCGCCGTGCTCGCGCACCGACGTTTCGAGGGCGCGTACCGCGTCCATACCGGTGTTGGGGTCGACCTGACCCGACGGCACGAATCGATCGGGATACCGCTCGAGCGCGATCTTCGGGTTGCCGCCGGTCGGCAGGCCGGTGAGCGCCTTGCGGATCCCGTGCTGATCCATCTTCTGCACGAGCATCTCGACGGGATCGTCGACCCGTTCGTAGTGCGGTACGCCCTTGAACATGTATTGCGCGGGAAACTCCCACTCCTGGCTGTCGGAGTCATGGGTCTGGCGCCGAATGAAGTCGTAGTGCCTTGCCTGTTCTTCGCGCGGCGCGGGAAAGCCGATCATCGTGTCGATGACGCCGACCTCTCCTCGGGCCCGCTCGAAGGCGCCGGCGCTCACGGGGCCGGTTTCTCCGGCAGCTTGAACACACGTTGCGCGTTCTCGCGCAAGAACTTGGGCCACACGTGGTCGCGGAACGGTACGTCGGGGAGCTCCTTGAAGATGCGGTCGAGCGAGAGCCCCATCGGGTAGTAGCCCGCGTACATCACCTTGTCGGCGCCGCGCGTGTTCGCGTAATTCACGATCGCCTCCGGGTAGAAGCGCGGCGCGAACGCGGATGTCGAGTAGTAGAGGTTCGGCCACTTGAGCAACAACTTGGCCGCGAGGTCGGCCCACGGCTCGCAACCGTGGCGTGTGACGAACTTGAGCTCGGGGAAGTACCAGCACACCTCGTCGATCAAGCCGACGTATTGCGGTGCGAACGGCACGCGTGGTCCCGGCACACCCGCGCACACGCAGATCGGGATGTCGAGCTCTACACACTTCGCGTACAGCGGATAGAACTTGGCGTCGTTGATCGGCACCTGCGGATTGAGACCGGCGGGGAACGCGGTCGCGGCCTTCACGTCGAGCTCCTCGACGGCTCGCACGAGGTCACGAACCGCGTCCATGCCGCGGTTCGGATCGACCTCGTAGCTTGCGAAGAACCGGTCGGGATGGTCGCGGACGGCGTGCAAGGAGTCAGCGCCGCGCTCCGTGTCGAACGACACGCCGAGCATCCCGCGCTCGATGCCGAAGCGATCCATCTGCTCGAGCAAGATCCGGACGGGGTCGTCGCCGGGATCGGGGTGCGGTACGTCCTTGAACATGTACTGGGCCGGAAACTCGAAGTCCTCGAGCGACTCACGGTCGCGCAGGCCGGCGCGGAGGAATTGGTAGGTACGGCGCCCGTCGCGGAACGGCGGCGCGATCATCAGGTCGATCACGCCGATGTCGCTCGGCATGGACATGCGGATCGCCTCCTGCGGCAGTGGGGAATCGAGCCGGATGCGGCCGGGCAGCGAACGTAGCCGCGGGTCTCCGCGAGGGTCAGATCGATCGGCAGGCGGGTGCCGATCGCGCGGTTCGGGCGTGCGCGCGCTGGTGGGAATTGGCGCGACCACAAAGACCACGGGCGTACCGAGCAAATCTGTGCTGCAGTGTGCACCGGGGAGCGGCGGAGCTCGGGATCGATTGGTGCAAGGCAACGGAGCGCAGTCGGGGCTCTCCAGACCCGTTGCGGTCCCGTCATCGTGAGGTTCAATCGTGAACTTGAAGACGGCGGCGCGCCGGCTGGGCGTGCACTATCAAACCGCCTATCGATGGGTGCGTAGCGGGCAGCTCGTCGCGGTAAAGGTCGGGTCCGGTTACGAGATCAGCGACGCCGCGCTCGCGCGTTTCGAGGCGCAACGAAGCGCGCTCGAACGTCTGCCCGAGCTCCCGCAACTCGCCGTGCCGCAAGCGCATGCGCCGCCGACGCGCGAGCACGCGCTCGGGATGCTCGACCGTATGGTCGACGCGGTGACGACGAATGCGACGCCGGTGGTCGACCGTGCGACGCGCTTTGCCGCCGACGTGCTCGGCGACGCGGTGATCGTCGCACTACGCGATCACGACGGCCAACTCGGCATCACGCAGGTCGCACACTGCGACGCCGTGTCGGAGGTGCTTGTCGCGAGCGTCGCAAGCGAGACGCCGTTCGCTCTGGAGCTCTCACGGCTCGTCGTCGGGAGCGCGGCTCCGATGTTCGTGCCGCAAGTCCCGCAACGTGACATCCGTCGCTGCGTCCAACCCGAGCTCCACGAGTATCTCCTCGGCGCCAGCTGTTACAGCCTGATCGCCGTTCCGATCGGCACCGACGAGCGCGTCGACGGCGCGCTGCTCGTCGCGCGCGATGGTCCCGGCCGTCCCTACGAGCGCGAGGACGTCGCTTTCGTCGCGTCGATCGGCAGTCGTGTCTCACTCGCACGCGCGGCGCTGCGCACGCATACAACGCGAAGGAGTCGCGCCGGCGGTTGTTCGATGCCGTCGCGGGCTTCGCGCCTGACGACGCTCGCACCGGCGCGGTGCCGCGCGCGACGTTCGACGACGTCCTCGACCTCGTTGTCGCCGAGGACCCGCGGGCACTCGTCGCGGTGCTCGATCTCGGGCTTCACCACCTCTCCTGCACGAAGGAGTACGCGGTCCAGTTCGGCCGGGACCAGACGAATGTGCAGGCCCTGACGTTGTTCGATCTGGTCGGCGACGCCGAATCGTTCGGTGGCGGCTTCGACGAGATGCTCACCGGCGAGCTCGATTTCCGCACGGTCGACGTCCAAGCAACTGCGGTGTCGCAGCGGCTCACGTTGCACGCGGCGATGATCCGCGGCGCGGACGCGACGCCGTGGTGCATCGTCATCGTCGCCAACCCGGTGCCGCAGCTCGCACCAACGCTCTCCGCCGATCGGTACCCGCGCTCGATGCGGTTCCCCGCGCCCGCGACCGTCGAATAGGCGCGGCGCGCGGTTCGATAGTTTCCGGGGCGTGACGGCCACGTCCGACTGGGGACACGCTCGCAATCTCGCGTCAGTGCGCGGCGAGCTCGCGATCGCGGGCGTCGGCGAGACCGCGTACACGAAGGCGTCGGGGCGCACCGCACGTGAGATCGCAGCCGAAGCCGCCGAGCGTGCGATCGCCGACGCCGGCCTGCAGCCCGAGGACATCGACGGCCTGACGTGGTCGGGATCGATGAGCGACTTCGACGCGGACGCGTTCCACGCGCACTTCGGCACGTCGCACGACATGTTCACGTCGCCGTGGGGTGGCGGCATGGCGTGGGCGGCGACGGCGCCGTACCTGGCGGGCGAGGCGATCCGCGCCGGGCGCGCGCGTCATGTGCTGAATGTGTTCTCGGTCGCGTGGGCGACACAGCGGGCGTCGATGACCGGCGGCCCGGGTGAGGTGCACGCGACGCAATCGGCGAAGCAGAACCTCGAGGTACCGTTCGGCTACTTCCCGCAACCGGTGTACTTCGCCTCGATCATGCGCCGGCACATGATCGAGTTCGGCACGACCGCCGAGCAGTTCGGCGCGATCGCCGTTGCATGCCGTCGACACGCGAATCTCAACCCGGATGCGGTGATGCACGGCAAGCCGATGACCATCGACGACTACCTCGCGGCGCCGTTCCTCGCCGAGCCGCTGCGCCTGTTCGACTCGTGCTTGATCTCCGACGGCGGCGCCGCGTTCGTCACGACGAGCCTCGAGCGCGCCCGCGACCTGGAACAGCCACCCGCGGTCGTGTCCGGGGTCGGCGAGGGCTACTCCGGCACGGGCACGCACTGGGCGCAGCAGCGAGCGTTCACGAGCACGCCGCAGGTGTTCTCGGCGCCGGGCGCGTTCGCGATGGCCGGCATCACGCCCGCCGACGTCGACGTGCTCACCGTGTACGACCCGTTCACGGTCGTGAGCCTGATGCAGATCGAAGACATGGGCTTCTGCCCGAAGGGCGACGCGGGCGCGTTCGTCGAAGGCGACACGCTGTTCCACGACGCGGCCAAGTTGCCCTTCAACACGCACGGCGGGTTGCTGTCGCACGCGTACGTGCTCGGTATCGCGCATGTTGTCGAGTGCGTGAAGCAACTACGCGGTGTTGCCGGCGCGCAGGTGCCCGGCTGCGAGGTCGCCGTCTACGGCGGGTACACCGGGCACATGGCGAGCACGCTCGTGCTGACGGCAGACCGGTAGGCGCATGGCGATCACGCGTGACGACTTCCCGTTGCCCGCTACGAGCGACGAGCTGAGCGCGCCGTTCTTCGCGGCGGCGGCGAACGGCGTGCTGCGCATCCCGCGGTGCGACGCGTGCGGCGAGTACGTGTGGTATCCGGAGGATGTGTGCCCGCGCGACGGCGGCCCGCTCACGTGGACGCGCGTGTCGGGACGCGGCACGTTGTTCTCATGGGTCGTCGTGCAACGCGCGTTCCTGCCCGCGTTTGCCGACAAGGTGCCGTTCGTGACCGCGCTGGTCGCCCTCGCCGAGGATGCTGCCGTTCGCATCCCGACATACCTCGTCGACGCGGAGCCGGCCGCCTTGCAACCCGACATGGCCGTCGAGGTCGTCTTCCGCGACCTCTCGTTCACGACGGTGCCCGGGAAGTCGACCGTCGTTCCCATGTTCCGGCCGGTGCCGTGATCTACGACGGCCTCCATGTCGTCGACTGCACCACCGGGATTGCCGGTGCGTACTGCGCCAAGCTGCTGACCGACCTCGGCGCCGATGTGGTGTTCGGCGCTCCGATCGGCCACAACCCGCTGTTCACCTATCTGCGTTCGTCACAACGGAACGCGAGCGATCTCGCGCCGTGGCTCGCGCACGCCGACGTCGTGATCGTCGGCGAGCCCGGTACGGCGCCGGCGGGGAGCGACCCGTTGGTCACGATCTCGATCACGCCGCTCGGCCACGGCGGTCCCGACGACGGTCTCGATCTGACCGAGGAAGTGTTGCAAGCTCGCAGCGGCAGCCTCGCCGGTCACGGGTACATGCACATGCCGCCGCTGACCGTCGGCGGGAAGCTCGCCGAGTACATCGTCGGCGCCTTTGCCGCTCTCGGCGGGCTCACCGCGTGGACGGCGCGCTTCGCGCACGCACGTCGCCGAGACTGTCGACGCGTCGATGCTCGAAGCGATGCAGATGACCTACGTCGTGATGCCCACGCTCTTTGCCACCTTTCCCGGCGGGCGAGCGAGCTCGTTCCGGTGGGTGATGATCCCGGGCAACGAGCCGACCGGTGACGACCGGTACGTCGGCATCACGACGATCACGACGCAGCAGTGGCGGTCGCTTGCGCACGTGATCGGTCGCGACGACATGGCCGACGACGACGAGCTCAGCACGATGATCGGCCGGTTCACGCGCGCCCACGAGGTCAACGAGGCGCTGCACGCGTACACGCGAGCGCACACCGCCGACGAGGTCGTCGCCGCATGTGTCGACGCCCGCGTGCCGGCGGCGATCGTCGGCAACGGCGCCGAGCTCCCGCGCAACGAGCACCTGGTCGCACGCGAGGTGTTCGTGAACCAACCCGGCGAGCAATGGATCCGCCCGCGCGCGCCGTTCCGCTTCCACGGTGTGCGCGACCGCGCGCTCGCGGGCGCCGGCGGAAGCGAGCAACCCGTGGCCCGCCCGACGATCGCGGCGCCCGCCGTCCCGATGCGCCCGGCGGTCGGCCCGCTCGCCGGTGTCGCCGTGCTCGACTTCACCGCGTTCTGGGCCGGTCCCTTCACCACGGCGTGGTTGCGCGCGATGGGCGCCGACGTCATCAAGGTCGAAGCCGTGCAGCGTCCCGACGGCATCCGCTTCAGCGCGGCGGTGCGGCCGCAGCGAAGACCCGAAGTTCTACGAGCTCTCCGGCCTGTTCCACGCGAGCAACCTCGGCAAGCGCGGCATCACGCTCGATCTCGGCCACCCCGAGGGGCTCGCGATCGCGAAGCGGCTCGTCGCGCGCGCCGACGTCGTGGCCGAGAACTTCACGCCGCACGTGATGGAACGGTTCGGGCTCGACTGGGACGCCGTGCACGCGTGCAACCCGTCGGCGATCTACCTGCGCATGCCCGCGTTCGGGCTCTCCGGGCCGTGGCGCGACCGCGGCGGCTTCGCGCAGACGATGGAACAGCTCACCGGCATGGCGTGGGTCACCGGGTACGAGGGCGGCCCGCCGATCATTCCCGGCGGTCCCGTCGATCCGATGGTAGGCGTGCACGCCGCGCTCGCGGTGGTCGCGGCGCTCGAACATCGCGCGCACACCGGTGAGGGCCAGCTCGTCGAGGTGCCGCTCGTCGAGGTCGCGACCGCAGTGACCGCGGAGCAGGTCATCCGCTATGCGATCGACGGGACCCTCGGCGGGCGCCGCGGCGCGGGCGGCGTGTATGCGTGCGCAGGCGAGGACAGGTGGGTCGCGATCGACCGGAGCATCGATCCGATGCCACCCGACGAACGGGCGGCGTGGTGCGCGAGCCGCACAGCGGAGGACGCCGCGCGAGAAGCGCTCGCGCACGGCATCCCGGCCGCCGCGGTCGTGCCCGGGTACACGACGATCGACGACCCGCAGCTGCGCGCTCGCAGCTTCTTCGAGGCCGTCACGCACCCGCTCGCCGGCGCGCACCTGTATCCGAGCTGGCCGGTACGGATGTCGGCGGGTCCGCAGCGCTACTGGGAGGGGCCGGCGCCGATGCTCGGCCAGCACACCGCCGAGGTGTTGGGCGAGCTCGGGATCGACGACGCGGCGCTCGCGCGGCTGGAGGCCGAGCACGTCATCGGGACGACCCCGTACATGGATCGGTAGCCGTGCTGCGGCGCGAGGACACCGAGCTCGAAGAGGTCGAAGACGCGCTCGTCGACGGCGACGTCGCCTACGACCGCGGCACCGCGCAAGCCGCACTGCGGCATCGCGACTTTCGCATCGTCTACTCCGGCACGTTCGCATCGAACGTCGGCACCTGGATGCAGAACGTCATCCTGGGTGCCTACGCGCTCGACCTCACCGGGAGCGCGGGCTTCGTCAGCCTCGTGTTCTTCGCGCAGCTCGGCCCGTTGCTGTTCCTGTCACTGACTGGCGGGGCGCTCGCCGACACCGTCGACCGTCGCCGCTTGCTGGTGACGCTGCAGATCATCCAAGGACTGCTGTCGCTCGTGCTCGCGGCAGTCGTGTGGGGCGGCGATCCGTCGCCGGCGGTGATCGTCGTCGTCGTGTTCGCGATCGGCATCGCCAACGCGCTCGGCGCGCCGGGCCTGAGCTCGATCCTGCCCACGCTCGTGCCGCGCGACGACATGCCGGGTGCGGTCGCGTTGATGTCGGTCCAGATGAACCTGTCGCGCGTCATCGGACCCGCGATCGGCGGGCTGATCTACCACACCCTCGACGCCGGGCCCGTGTTCGCGATCAACGCCGGAACGTACCTGTTCGCGGTCGCGGGGCTGACTGATCGCGCGCTACGCGGGCCGCACGGGCGCAGTCGTGGAGGAGCGCGGCGCCGGACGGCTGCTCTCGGGCGTGCGCATCGCGCGTCGCGATCCGCTGATCATGTACGTGCTGGTCACGCTCACCACGTTCTCGTTCTTCTCGCTGCCGTTCGTCGGGATCATGGGCGGTCATCGCCAAGTACAACCTCGGGATCGCACCAAAGGACCTCGAGTTCGGATTGCTGTACGCCACGTTCGGCCTCGGTGCCGCGCTCGGTGCGTTCACCGTGGGGACCGTGCTCGCGCACCGATCGAAGGTCGCGTTGCTGCGGGGCGGTTTCATCGCGTTCGCATTGCTGCTCGCATGCTTCGGTGCCTTGCGCGATGACACGCTCGCCTTCCCGGTCGTCGCGCTGTTCGGGTACGTCTACTTCCTCGTGGTCACGTGCTTGTCGACGGTGTTGCAACAGCACTTGCACGACGAGGTGCGCGGTCGGATCATGGCGCTGTGGATCATGGGGTTCGGGGGCACGGTGCCGCTCGGTGTGCTCGCGGTCGGACCGTTCACCGAGCACCACAGCACGGTCGTGCTGATCGTCGGCGCAGCATGGGCGCTCGTGTTGGCACTGTGGTCGAGCGCGAATACGCTCCGGCGCAAGGGGGCTCCCGATGTCTGAAGAACACGCCGTCGCCTACCGAGCGTTGCGCGCTCGTGTGACCGAGCTGGTGTCGTCGGCCGAATCCGCCGCGATCGTGGCGCCGTCACCCGCGACGCCGAGTTGGTCCGCGCACGACGTGCTCGCGCACATGGTCGGTGTCACCGACGACGTCGTGCACGGTCGCCTCGACGGCGTCGCGACCGATCCGTGGACGGCCGCCCAGGTGGAATCCCGGCGCGACACGTCGGTCGCGGCGATGCTCGCGGAGTGGGAGACGCTCGGACCGCAGTTCGAGACGTTGATGGCCGGGGTTCCGGCGAAGATTGCCGGGCAAGCCGTATTCGACGCGATGACCCACGAGCACGACCTGCGCCGCGCCCTCGACCGGCCCGGCGCGCGCGACAGCGACGCCATCGAGCTCTCGTGGGAATGGATCGTCGGGGCGCGGAATGCCAACAGCGGGACGATCCTGCGGGTCGTCACCGAGCACGGCGAGGAGATATTGGGCGACGGCGAGCCGCGGGCGACCGTGAGAGCAAGTCGGTTCGAGCTGCTGCGCGCGCAGACTGGCCGGCGCAGTAGGAGCGAGATCGCCGAGTACGAGTGGGAGCCGCAGTGCATGCCCGAGCTGCTGATCGCCGCGCCCGAGATCTTCACGATCGCGCGCCGAGGCCCTCGACGAGTGACGCGATCACCCCAGCTCGCGCAACACGTTCACGACGTTGCGGCCGATCACGTCGAGGTTGTAGCCGCCCTCCTGCACGACGACCGTCGGGAGTTCGAGGGCGGCAATCGCGCTGCCAATGCGCGAGTAGTCGTCGCCGACGAGGCGGAACGAGTCGGCGTCTTCGAGCGCGGTGTCGACGCCGAGGGAAACAACGAGTCCGTCGGGAGCGAACTTCCGGACGGCCGCGAGCGCGCCCGTGAGCGCGGACCGTACTCGTCCCAGCTCGTGCCGGCGGGCAACGGGAAGTTGCGGTTGTACCCCTCACCCGCGCCCCAGCCACGCTCGCGTGCGAACCCGAGGAAGAACGGATAGTCGTCGGCAGGATCTGCGTGCAGCGAGACGAACAGTACGTCGTCGCGGTCGTAGAAGATCTGTTGCGTGCCGTTGCCGTGGTGGAAGTCCACGTCGACGATCGCGACGCGCGCGCCGCGCTCGGGTCCACGCGTGCGTGGCGACGGCCACGTTGTTCAGGTAGCAGTAGCCCGCGAACGAATCGGCCGCCGCGTGATGGCCGGGCGGGCGGGCGAGCGCGTACGCGACCTCGTCGCGGCCGTCGCAGACGGCCTCCCACGCAGTCAGCGTGACGTCGACCGCCGCGATCGCCGCACTCCACGTGCCCGCGAGGATCGCGTCGTTGTCGTGCGAATACCAACCCGAGCTGCGCGATGACGTGCGGCGGGTCGTCGAACGGTTGGTCCCTGATCGCGCGGGCATACGGCGCTGCTTCCGACGACTCGTCGAGACCGGTTGCCGCGCGCCAGCGCTCGTGGGCGTGCTCGAGGAACGTGAGGTAGGCGGGCGGATGGATCCGTTGCAGCACGTCGCGCGGGAACTCCCGCGGCGGCGTGGGCGCGCCCAGAGCGGCCGCATCGAGCGCGGCGCAAATGCGCTCGACGCGCGCAGGCACCTCGGGCGGGTCGACGAGCACGCCGCGATCGAGGAACGGTTGGCGCGGATGATGCGCGTGATGCGCGTCGGATCCGACGATCAGCATGGGGTCCACGAATTCAGCATGCATTGCGGTCGGGAGCAACATCGGCGCGGAGAAGACCGTGGATAACTTGGGGTGGATGACGCCTTCGGTCGACGTGCGCGTGACGGCAGTCGACCTCGGGGTGCCCGCCGCCACGATCGCGCGCTTCGATGCGTCGCTCCCCCCGGCCGAACGTGATGCGCGTCCCCACCGCGCGGGTGTTGCGCGCGCTCACACGCGAGGTGCTGTCCGGCACGGTTGGCGTGCCTCCCGGCGCGCTCGACATCACCCGCGAGTGTGAGCACTGCGGCCATCCGGCGCACGGCAAGCCGCGACTCGTGCGCACGCGTCATATCTCGTTCAGCGCCAGTCGCGCGGGCTCGATCGGCGTGATCGCGGTGGCGTCCGCCGAACCGTTCGTCGTGGGCATCGACATCGAGCGTCTGCGACCTCGACCGGATCTCGAACGACTCGCGCAGCGCGCACTGGGCCCGGCGCAGTTCGCGGACTGGACGCGCGCTCCTGCCCGCGAGCAGCTGACGCGTTTCTTGCAAGCGTGGACGGCCAAAGAGGCGTATGTGAAAGCGCTCGGCACCGGGATCGCGACGCGACTCGCCGACGTGCCCGACCAACCCGCGGGCTGGTCGATCCGGCCGTTGGCCGCCCCCGCGGGCTATGTCGGGACGATCGCGGTCGGCGCGGTCAGTGCGAGTGCCGGAACTGCAGGCTGAGCCGTGGTGCGGCGGTCGCGACCTTCGGCACGGAGTGCTCCCACGTGCGCTGTGACGTGCCGCCCATCACGAACAGGTCCCCCGGCACCAGCGTGAACGCGCGTGTCGCTCGCTGGCGCGGCGCCTCGATGGGTCGACTCCGTGCAAGGTTGCCACTCGCTGGCGGCGCGGTCGTCTTCTTCGTACGCATGCGCAACGTGCGGCGCGACCCGAGTGAGATCAGCGCAACGACTGGCTCGACGAGCTCGACCGGGATGCGGTCGCCGTGCCAGGCGACGCTGTCGCGCCCATCGCGATAGAGCGCGGCGCCGACACCGTCGAAGTCACGATCGAAGCGTTGCGACAGCGCAACCGCCATCGGCGCGAGGATCGGCGGCAACGACGCGTCGTCGAGCGGCGTGCCGTACCACGCGATCATTCTCGGCTCGTCGACCATGCGGTCGTACATGTGCACCCGCCGCTGCGTCCATGGCGCCCGTTCGAGGACGTCGGCGAAGAGGGTGCCGGCGCCCGTGACCCACGCCGGCACGTGTTCGACCCACGCGGTCTCGTCGAGCGCGAGCCGGCGCGCCGAGCCGAAGTCCGTGTCGAACGCGGGCGCGCCGGCCACGGCGTCGAGGAGCGAGGGCTGCCACTGCAGCGAACGAGTGTTCGCCATCGGGGCCACGGTATCGCCGTGGACGCGGAGCACGCAGACCCCCGCAGTAGCCTGGCTCCCAATGCTCGAGGACGACGCGGACTGCACCACCGAGGTGGATGAAGCGGACGAATCGGGTGCGCTCGAGGCCCACGCGGCTCCCGCCCCGATCGAGCGATTCCGTCGCACGTCACTCGGGACGGTGTTCGCCGCCGGTCTGCTCGGCCTGCGCGACGTCATCGAGCCGGCCAAGGACGAGACGCCGGCGATCGTCGAAGACTGGTCGGGGGGCGAACCGTTCGACGACCCCTACGTGATGCGCCTCGACCCCGACCACCCCGAGGACTCGATCGTGATGGTCAGGCCGTGGCTCCGCGAGCCCGCGAACGAACTGCTGAGGTCGACGCGCCGGCCTTCTTCGGCCGCGACGTACGCGCCGTAGATCACGACGAGCACGTCGCGCCCGAGTCGCGCGTCGGCGCGCGGGGCCCGGCCGAGCGCGATCGCATTCGGCGAAGTCCTGCATCTCCTGCGGATAGCCCTGCATCCAGTCCTCGTCGGGCGACGGCTGCGACCAGCCGCCGTGCGTCTCGAGCTTCTCGCTCAGGTACTCCTTCGCGAGCACGTCGGCGTCCGGTGCGTACGCGCGCACCGCGCTGTTCGGGTTGAGGTTGGCTTCGACGACCGTGTTGGTTGCGTACACGCGCATGATGTTGCGCACACCGCCGAGTGTGGTGTCGGCACCGACGATCTCCGCGACCGTGCCGTCGTCGAAGGTGCACACGAGCAGACCGAAGTCCTCGACGTCCGTCGTAGCCCGACCGGATCATGGTCGCCGCGCGCTCGAAGGGCTCGGTCTTCGTCAGTGCACGCGTCTCCGCGATCACGCGACGCGGGTGCCGCGCCTTCGCTGTCGCTTGAGGTACAACGCGGCGCCGAGGGGGTGACAGCCCTTGCCGAGCAACGCGCCGCCGCCCGCCGTCACCCAGTGCTTGTTCGGCTCAGAGTGGGTGCCGCTGTGCGACTCCTCACCTTGGATGCGCAGAATCGAACCACCCGCGGCCGCGAGCAGCTCCGCCGCCTTCGCGATCGGCGGCGCGTACACCCAGTTCTCGGCGTAGCAACACAGACGTCCCGCCGCACGCGACGCCTCGGCGATCGCGTCGGCTTGCGCGACCGCGCGGTCGAACATCGTGCGCCCGTCGAGCTCGGCGCGGGGCGCGAAGCAACCGGTGAGCGGCTTCTCGACGACGACGTGCTTCCCGGCGGCGAGCGCGTCGAGCGCGAATCGCGCGTGGAGATCGTTGGGCACGCAGAGATCGACGACATCGACGCGTGGGTCGGCGAGCACGTCCGCGACCGTTGTCGCAGTGCGCGCCGACGCCACCGTCACGATCTCGGCGTCGATCCCGTAGACGCGTTGCCACGCTCCCGTATGCAGGCGCGCCGCGAACCCGGCGCCGATCATGCCGATGCGCAACCGTTGCATTCACAGGTCCTTTGCCAAGATGCGTTCCCGCGCGATCGTGTAGCGCGAGAGCTGCTCGGGCCGAACGGTGACCCCGAGGCCCGGTCCGGCCGGGACGGCGAGCCGGCCCCGGTCGAGCGACGAACGGCTCGGTGAGATCGCCGTCGGGTCCGAAAAAGCGCTCCGACGGGGCGCAGTCACCGGTCAGCGTGAAGCCGGGGAGCGCCGCGACCGCGAGCAGGGCCGCACGGCCGATTCCCGTTTCGAGCATGCCGCCGGCGACGGCGGCGACGCCCGCCGCCACACACACGTCGTGCACGTGGCGCGCCTCGGCAATGCCCAGCCGCGCCGGCTTGATGCTCACTACGCCGCACGCGCCGAGAGTGATCACGTCGGCTGCGATCGCCGCGCTCGTGATCGACTCGTCGAGGCCGATCGGTGTGCGCAGCCGGCGGGCCAGCTTCGCGTGATCGAGCATGCGATCGGGCGCGAGCGGTTGTTCGAGCGTCTGCAAGCCGAACGCGTCCAAGGCCGACAACTCGTCGACACCTGCCAGCGTGTAGCTGCCGTTGGCGTCGGCCGCGAGCGCGAGCGTCGTCCCCGAGTGCTGCGCGTGCCGCGCGCAGCACCCCGACCGCGCGCCCGGCGTTACCTTGCATTTCACACGCGAGTAACCGGCGTCGCGGTATCGGGTGACGAGCGACGCAACGACGCCGTCGTCGTCGTACAACCCGACCGCGACTCCGGCGTCCACATGCGAACGCGTTGCGCCGAGGTACGTCGCCAGCGAGACACCGTCGCGCTTCAGCCGCCCATCCAACACCGCGCACTCGAGGGCGGCGCGGGCCGCGTCGTGTCCGCGAACGTCGTCGTACGGCCGGCCGTGGAACAGCCGCGGCAACAGGTGATCACGCAACGCGAGCCGTGCACTGTCGATCGTGTCGGCGGTGTATGTCGGCGAGGTGAACGTCGCGCACTCGCCCCAGCCGGCGGTCGTCTCTCCCTGCAAGCGCACGACGAGCGCGTCCTTGGTCGCCGTATTGCCGACTGCCGTGCGGAACGGTTCCACGAGCGGCATCCGCACACGAAACAGCTCGGCCTCGCGGAGCACGGCCGCCGAGCGTAAGCGCGAACGGGCCCGGGATCGCTCCCGGGCCCGTTCAGGTGATGACCGATCGTTTCAGCGGCGGCGAGCGGTTGCCTTCTTCTTCGCAGCCGTCTTGCGCGCCGGCGCCTTTTTCGTCGTCTTCTTGGCGGTGGTCTTCTTGGTCGTCTTCTTCGCGGCGGTCTTCCTCGCGGCCGGGCGTGGGGCCTTCCCCGAGAGCACCGCGTCCTTGAACGCCTTCAACGGCGTGATGCGCGCGACGCGCTTGGCCTTGACCCTCACCATCTCACCCGTCGCAGGGTTCCGAGCCATGCGCGCGGGGCGATCGATCCGCCGGAACTTCGCGAAGCCCGAGATCGCAACGTCCTGGCCGGTCGCCACCGTCGACGTGATCAGATCGGTGAACGACGTCAACCACTCGTCGGCTTCCCTACGACTTACCTCATGACGCTCGGCGAGCTGGTTCAGCAGCTGACTGCGATTCATTGCCGGCATGCTTGTCCTCCATCGACCACAGGGCTGTGCGGGGTGCATCGTTGCACGATCGCCATCGTGATGGGCGGATCCTGCCGCAATTTTCAGGGTTTTTGGAGATGAAGTCGTCGTCGAGCGGAGGGGAGGCGGAGTCGAGAATCGACAATTGACTCGCGTCAGGCCACGTCAGTGCCGTTCCCGGCGGGTTCGAGCGAGCCGGGATCCATCGCCCATCCGGCCTTGCCTTGCGACTTTGCGCGATACATCGCGACATCGGCGCGCCGCAGGAGATCACCCGGATCGGCGCGATCGGCGGCGGCGACTGCGATGCCGATGCTCGTCGAAATGCGCATCTCGTCGAGGCCGATGCAGAAGGGATCGCCGAACATCGCGCCGATCCGCTCCGCGACCTCGACGGCCGGTGCCGCGCTCTCGAGTCTCGTCAACAGGATCGTGAACTCGTCGCCACCCATGCGTGCCACGACGTCACCGTTCCGTACACAGCTCCGCAGCCGCTCCGCGATCAAGACCAACAGGTCGTTGCCGGTGTCGTGACCGAAGCGGTCGTTCACGTCCTTGAACCCGTCGAGGTCGAGGAACAGCACCGCGACGAGGTCACCCGGCCGGCCTCGGCCGCACATGCGCTCGAGCTGCTCGGTGAACCGCCGGCGGTTCGGCAACTCGGTGAGCGCATCGTGTGACGCTTCGTGGGCGAGCCGATCCTTCAACGCAGCCAACTCGCGGTGTACCTGCGCGTTGCGCAACGAGGCGCCGGCCTGGGCGGCGAACAGGTCGAGACTCTCGGCGTGCGACGCGGGCGGCGCACCGGCGGCCGGCCAGCGCGCGGTCACGACGACCAGCGCGTCGTCGACGGTCGTGATCGGCAGCGCGAACAACGTCGAGAACTGCCCGGGTTCGGGCGCGCCGCGGCGCGCGCGGCGGCGTGGGCGCCGCGGCCGACATCGGGCGGCCACACCGTCGCCCGATTCGACTCCCGGGCCGCGGCTGGCCGCGAGCAGGCGCGGATCGCCAGGAGGGATCGCCAGCACGTCGCATGACTGACGTACCGGCCGCGGCGCTCGAGATTGAGCGAGCTGTTCCCCGAGAGCTCGAACACCTGCGGCTCGGCGAAACCCATGTCGCCGACCGTGAGGCGAATCACGTCGAGGATCTCGTCGACGTCGAGACGGGTGCTGCGCCGGCCGCCGAGCGCCGCCGCCCGCAGCAGCGCACTCCGCTGCACGGCTTCGTCGCGCCGCCGGCGGTGCGAAGCGATCTCGGCAACGAGCAGCTCGGCGAGGAACCCACTCGGCAGCGCAACGAGGAACACGACCGTGAGGCGCTGCGCGATCGTGGCGAGCGGCAGCGGATCTGCGGCTTCGAAGTTCCACAGCCCATACGCCCCCGCGAGCGCCAGCCAGCTCGTGACCGCGCCCGCGCTCTGGAACCGGATCGCGCCCTCGATGACCGGCAACACGAGAATCGCCCAATCGGCCGACTCGGCCCGGCCGTGCTGCGCGGCGACCGCGATCAGCACGAACGCGGTGTCGGCCAGGACCTGGACGACACCCAGCAGCGTGCGCGTCCGCAACGATGCGCGTTGCGCCCACAGCGAAAGCAGGTTGACCGACGCGAATCCGACGACGACGACCAGTATCAACGGGCGTGGCAGATTGCTCGCGGTGACCAGACGCACGGCGACCAGCACACAGGCGAGAAAGCGGACGTGCCGAAGCGCGGTTTCGATCGACACCGGCGTGCCCGCATCCGCGACGTCCGTGTGCGGCATCCGCCTCGCCACCTCCTCCGGGCGCCCCGCCCGCCCTGACGGGCACGGGAAAGCCAGTCGCCCTCATTGCACATCGGCCGGCCTCGGGGCTTGTTGAGGTACCGGGCCGAACTCTGCGCGGGCCGGGCGCGGCGGCGAGAGCCGGGCCGGCTGAACGGTCATCACCTCGCGCACGCTCCGAGGCGCCAGCCAAGTCACACCGATCCCTCGGACAGGAAAGATCTGTGTGACACAGCGCCGTCGCGCATCCCCTTGTGCCATCGTGCGTAGGTGTCTGCGCCGATTCCGATCGACGACGCTGATGATCCGCGGCTCGTCGACTACGTGGATCTCGATGATCCGGGCTTGCGGCGGCGGGTCGAAGGCGAGCGGGGGTTCTTCATCGCCGAGTCGCCGCACGTCGTGATCCGGCTGATCGCGTCGGGCCGCCACGTGCGCTCGGTGCTCGTCACCCCCGACCAGTGGCACGCGTGGCACGACGTGCTCGAGGGTCTCAGCGCGCCCGTCTACGTCGCGCCGCCCGCGGTGCTGCGCCGGGTAGTGGGGTTCGATCTGCATCGCGGCGCAGTCGCGTCGGCGGATCGCTGGCCGCTGCCCGCAGTCGGCGACGTCTTGCGGTCGGCGCACCGCGTCGCCGTCTGTCAAGGACTGAACGACCACGAGAACCTCGGCGTGCTGTTCCGCAGCGCCGGAGCACTCGGTGTCGACGCCGTCCTCGTCGACCCTGCGTGCGCCGATCCGCTGTACCGGCGATGTGTGCGAGTCTCGATCGGTCACGCGGTCACGGTGCCGTGGACGCGCGTGCACGAGTTGCGGGAGGTCGGCGACGCCGGCTTCACGACGTTCGCCCTTACACCCGCGCCCGACGCCACAGCCATCGACGATGTCGTGTGGCCGGCGCGCGTCGCGCTCCTCATCGGCGCCGAAGGCCCGGGGCTGTCCGGCGAATGGCTCGACGCCGCCGATGCGCGCATTCGCATTCCGATGCAACCCGGGGCCGACTCGCTGAACGTCGCCACCGCCGCCGCCATCACGTTCTACGTGAGCCGCGTCACACGGGCACGTCGCTCGTGATGTTTCCGGCAACGAGCTCGACCCGGCGGCTCAACGCGAGCGCTTCCAGCAGCGCGCGGTCGTGCGTGACCAACAACAGCGTGCCTTCGTAGCCGGCCAGCGCCGATTCGAGCTGCTCGATCGCAGGCACGTCGAGGTGGTTCGTCGGCTCGTCGAGTACGAGGCAGTTCACGCCGTTCGTCGACAACAGCGCGAGCGACGCGCGTGTGCGCTCACCCGGCGAGAGCGAGCTCGCCGGGCGCTGCACGTGGTCGGTGCCGAGCCCGAACTTCGCCAGCGCCGATCGCGTGTCGCGGGCGCGGAGTCCGGTCGCGTCCTCGAAGCGCGCGAGCAACGGTGCGTCGGCTGCGAACGCAGCGCGCGCCTGATCGAGCTCGCCGAACACGACGCCGGGACCGATCCACGCGTCGCCGTCGTCGATTGCGCGCCGCCCGAGCAACACGTCGAGCAGCGTCGTCTTGCCACTGCCGTTCGCGCCGAGGATTACGACGCGCTCGCCGTAGTCGATCTGCAGGTCGATCGGTCCCAGCACGAACTCGCCGCGCCGTACGGTCGCGCCGGCCAGACGCGCGACGACCGCTCCGCTGCGGGGCGCGGCGGCGATGTCCATCCGCAGCTCCCACCCCTCCCACGGCTTCTCGACGGCGTTGGCCTCGAGCCGGGCGAGCGCGCGATCGGTGATCTTGGCCTTGGCCGCGACGTGCTCGCTGCTGTTGGTCCGGAAGTGCCGGATGAACTTGTCGGTCTCGCCGCTCTTACGGACCTTGGCCTTGCCTTGCACCGACCAGTCGCGCTGGCGCCGCGCCCGGTCGACCAGCTCGCGACGCTGCCCGCGGTACTCCTCGTAGGCTTCCTGCGCATGGCGGTGCGCCGTCGCGCGCTCCGCGAGATACGGCGCCCACCCGCCTGCGAATTCGGTCGCACTGTGATCGTGGTCGTCGAGCTCGAGCACGCTGGTGATCGTGCGGTCGAGGAACGCGCGGTCGTGCGAGACGATCATTGCACCGCCGGGCAGCTCGTCGGTGACAAATCGTTCGAGGCGCGCCAGACCCTCGAAATCGAGGTCGTTCGTCGGCTCGTCGAGCAGGAACACGTCGAAGCGCGCGAGCAGGATCGCGGCGAGGTTGGCGCGTGCGGCTTGGCCGCCCGACAACGCGTGCATCTCCAGATCGAACACTCGCGGCGGCAGACCGAGAGCGTTGCCGACGGTCGCAACCCGCGCATCGAAGTCGACGGCGCCGAGCGCGAGGTACTGCTCGAGCGCGTGGGAGTACGCGTCGTCGCTGCCGGGTGCCCGGCGTGCGAGCGCATGCGAGGCCGCGCCGAGCGCCGCCTCGGCGCCGGCAACACCGGTGCGTCGTGCGAGAAACGCCCGCAGCGTCTCGCCCGGCCGGCGATCCGGCTCCTGTGGGAGATAGCCGACGGTGGCGTTGGGCGGCGTGCGCGTGACCGTGCCGGCGTCGGGCGTCTCGGCGCCGGCGAGGATCTTCAGCAACGTGGACTTGCCCGTGCCGTTGGGCGCGACGACACCGATCCGGTCGAGAGGATCGACACTGCACGACACGCGGTCGAGCACGATGTGCGGACCGAACGATTTGGTGATGTCACGAGCGACGAGCGAACAAGACACGGAGCACCTGCCAGGGAAGCGACAGCGAAGCGACCGGAGGGAGCGGAGCGACCAGAGGTCGGGTGCGAGCCGTGTTGCTACATCGTCGGTCAGGATAGCGGCCGTCCGCGCGATGCCCGGCGCGAAATTCTTGCGGCTGACCGGAGGGGAGTGGAGCGTGGAGTCGAACCGATGAACCCCCTTCCGCCCGCGCCGCGGCTCGAGCTCGACGACGACGGTGAGATCAACGGCGTGCGCGTCGAGGGCGAGCGGCACGCGGGCGCATCGTTCGCGGGCGCGCGGCTGGTCGATGTCGAGCTGGTGCGGTGCGACCTCTCGGGGTGCGACTTCTCGGAGACGACGTGGCATCGTGTGCGGTGTACCGATTGCCGCGCGAGCAGCATCGATCTCGGGTTGGCAACGCTTCGCGAGGTGACGTTCGCCGGCTGCAAGCTCGATGCCGCGAACTTGCGGCTGGCGAAGCTGCGCAACGTGCGCTTCGAGTCGTGTGTGCTCGTTGCCGCCGAGCTCGTGAGCGTGGAGCTCGAGCATTGCGCATTCGGAGGTTCCGATCTCCGGGCCGCCAAGGTGTCGGCGATGCGATGCAACGACGTCGACCTGCGCGGCGCGAGACTCGACGACCTCGACGGCGCGGGCGCGCTTTCGGGGGCGACGGTCGGCGTCGACCAGCTCTTCGGGTTGGCGCCGGCGCTCGCAGCCGCGGCGGGACTCGTGGTGCGCGACGACTGAGCTGCGCGCCGGTTGCTCGCGGTCGCGTTGGCGCACGTCGCGCGCGGCGCTGGCAGATGATGGCCGAAGCCGCGCGACGTGCGCGGCTTCGCTTTCGGAGGCTATCGGGGTGTCCTACGCTCTGGCGTGCTGTTCGTGAGTCTGCGGGACCTGCAGTGGCGGCGTCGCCGAGTCCTGATCGGCGTCGTCGCAACCGGCCTCGTGTTCGCGTTGGCGGTTGTGCTGACGGGCATCACGCAGAGCTTCATCAACGAGACGACGCGCACCGCGAAGGCATTCGCCGTCGACCAGTGGATCGTGTCCGACAAGGCGCTGGGCCCGTTCACCGCGACGACGATGGTGCCGACCCAGCTGGTTGCCGCAGTACGCGCCGATCCTGGTGTGCAATCCGCATCGCCGGTGCTGCTCACCACGTTCCCGGTCGATACCGGGAAGGGCGACCCGAAGAGCGCGGGTGTCATCGGCGTCGATCCCGCGGGTGCCGGCGTGCCGGAGATCCGCGACGGGCGCAACATCCTGACGAGCGGTGAAGTGATCGCCGACCGTTCGCTGCACGTCGGCGTGGCGAAGTCGGTGACCATCGGCGGCCGGCAGTTCACGGTCGTCGGGCGCACCCAGGGTGTCAGCTACTTCGCGGGCCAGCCCGCGGTGTTCCTGACGCTCGCGGACGCGCAGAAGCTCACGATCGCGGGGCAACCGCTCGCGAGTGCGATCGTGGTGCGCGGGCACATGACGCAGACGCCGCCCGGCACGCGCGCGCTGACATATGCCGACGTCGTAAAGGATTTGAAGCGGCCGATCAAGGCGGCATCGGGCACGGTCGACATTCTGCGGATCCTGTTGTGGATCGTCGCCGCCGGCATCATCGGTTCGATCTTGTACGTCCAGGCGATCGAGCGGACCCGCGACTTCGCAGTGTTCAAGGCGACCGGTATCAGCGGGCGCACGCTCGCGGGTGGCCTCGCGTTCCAAGCGATAATCCTCGCGGTGCTGTCCGCGATCGTGGCGGTGGCGTTCTCGCAATTGCTCGCGCCACTCATGCCGCTTCCCGTGGAGACCCCGGCCTCGGGCTTCGTCTTGTTGATCGTCGTCTCGGTCGCGATCGGCGTCGTTGCGTCGTTGTTCGGGTTGCGACGTGCGGTCACCGTCGATCCCGCGCTCGCGTTCGGAGGCGCGTGATGAGCGAGGTCGTCCTCGACGCCAACCTCGAGGTGCGCGACCTCGTGATCGAGTACTCGTCGGGCGGCTATCCGGTGCGTCCGATCGACGGTCTCTCCCTCGACGCGGCAGGCGGCGAGCTGGTGTTGCTGCTGGGTGCGAGCGGATGCGGCAAGACGACGCTGCTGTCGGTCCTCGCCGCGATCCTCACGCCCAAGTCGGGATCGGTGAACGTCGCGGGTGTCGAAGTCGTCGGGCTCAAGGGCAAGGCGCTCACCGACTACCGGCGATCGACCGTGGGGGTCGTGTTCCAGGCGTTCAACCTCGTGCCGTCGCTGACGGCGCTCGAGAACGTGATGGTGCCTCTGCGCGGCGCGGGCGTCGGGCGCAAGGAAGCCAAGGCGCGCGCGTTGGAGCTGCTCGCGCGCGTCGACCTCTCGAACCGCGTCGACCACCGGCCGGGCGACATGTCGGGCGGCCAGCAGCAGCGTGTCGCGATCGCGCGTGCGCTCGCGCACAACCCACCCGTCGTGCTCGCCGACGAGCCGACCGCGCACCTCGACTACATCCAAGTCGAAGGCGTGCTGACGCTCATCCGCGAGCTCGCCGACGACGGCCGCCTGATCGTCGTTGCAACGCACGACGAACGATTGATCCCGCTGGCGAATCGTGTTGTGTCGTTGACCCCGCGCGCCGAGCCGACCGCGCGCGAGCCGGTGGTACGTGAGCTCGAGACCGGCGACCTCCTGTTCCGGCAGGGAGATCCCGGCGACCTTGTGTACGTTGTCGAGAGCGGGGAGATCGAGATCTTCCGCACGCGCGACGAGGGCACCGAGGAGAAGGTCGCACGCGTCGAGGCCGGCAGCTACTTCGGCGAGCTCGCACCGATGTTCAACCTGCGACGTTCGGCGTCGGCACGCGCGTTCGTGGGGACGGTCGTCACCGGCTACGGACTCCGCGATTTCCGCGAGCGCTTCGACCTCACCGGTCCGAAGGTGTTGAGCAACGCCGCCGACTGATCCCGCGTGGGCGTGTGTGGGGTGTCGTAGACCTCCCTCCACACACGCCCGGGATCGCGGTCGCCTCCGCTACACTGCGCCGCTACGCCGACGGGCCAACGTTGTCCCGCGGCGGCCAGTTCCGAATGGAGTACCGGTGCTGACCGCCCGAGACGAGGACGACTGTTGCTGATGGCCGATCGCGAGCTGCCGCCGCTCTACGACCCCAGGTTCGAGCACGACGCCTGCGGTGTCGGCTTCGTCGTCGACATGCACGGCCGGGCGAGCCACACGATCGTCGACCAGGCGCTCACGGCGGTGTGCTGCTTGAACCACCGGGGCGCGGCCGGCGCCGAGCCCGACACGGGAGACGGTGCGGGGATCCTGCTGCAGATCCCCGATCGCTTCTATCGCGACGTCGTGGGCTTCGAGCTCCCGCCGGCGGGCTCGTACGCCACGGGGATCGCGTTCCTGCCGCCGGCCACCGCCGCGCGCGCCAAGGACGATGTCGCGAAGGTGCTCGCCGACGAGGGCTTTGTCGTGCTCGGCTGGCGTGACGTGCCGGTCGACGCCGCGCAACCGGGCGCGTCCGCCCGCGAGCAGATGCCGTCGTTCGCACAGGTGTTCGTGGTGAAGAACGGTCTTTCGGGCGGCGAGCTCGAGCGGCACGTGTACATCACGCGCAAGCGCGTCGAGCACGAGACCGACGCGTACTTCCCGTCGTTGAGCGCGCGCGTCGTCGTGTACAAGGGCATGCTCACACCCGGCCAGCTGCGCGCGTTCTATCCGGAGCTGGGCGACGAGCGGCTCGAGAGCGCGCTCGCGCTCGTGCACTCGCGCTTCAGCACGAACACCTTCCCGAGCTGGCCGCTCGCGCACCCGTACCGGATGCTCGCGCACAACGGCGAGATCAACACCGTGCAGGGCAACGAGAACTGGATGCGCGCCCGCGAAGGCGTGATGAGCTCCGAGCTGTTGCCAGGCGACATCGAGCGCGCGTTCCCGATCTGCACGCCGGGCGCGAGCGACACCGCGCGCTTCGACGAGTGCCTCGAGCTGTTGAACATGGCGGGCCGTCCGCTCCACCACACGATCTTGATGATGATCCCGGAGGCGTGGGAGAACCACGAGAGCATGGACGCGCCCCGGAAGGCGTTCTATCGCTACCACTCGTCGCTGATGGAGCCGTGGGACGGACCGGCGTCGATCGCGTTCACCGACGGCACGGTGATCGGCGCAGTGCTCGACCGCAACGGGTTGCGTCCGAGTCGTTACTGGGTCACCGACGACGACCGGGTGATCATGGCGAGCGAGGTCGGTGTGCTCGAAGTCGACCCCGCGCACATCGTGAGGAAGGGCCGGCTGGAGCCGGGCAAGATCTTTCTCGTCGACACGACCCAGGGCCGCATCATCCCCGACGACGAGATCAAGGCCGACCTCGCCGCCCAGCACCCGTACGCCGACTGGCTGCACGACGGGCTCGTGCACCTCGACGACCTGCCGCCGCAGTTCCCCCTCGTACCGCAGCACAGCAGCGCGGTGCACCAGCAGCGGATGTTCGGCTACACGCAAGAGGACCTGCGGCTGATCATCGCCCCGATGGCGCGCAACGCCGTCGAGTCGCTCGGCTCGATGGGCACCGACACGCCGGTGCCGGTGATCTCCGAGCGGCCGCGCATGCTGTACGAGTACTTCAAGCAGCTGTTCGCGCAGGTCACGAACCCGCCGCTCGACGCGAACTTCGAAGCGCTGGTGACATCGCTGAACTCGATGCTCGGTCCCGAGCAGAACTTGCTCGCGCCGGGCGCCGAGGCGTGCCGGCACATCGTGTGCCCGACGCCGATCCTCACGAACGAGGAGCTCGCCAAGCTCCGCTACATCGACGACGGCGACTACGCGGTCGCGGGCTTCACCCCGTTCACCGTGTACTGCCACTACCCGGTAGCCGTGGGCGGCGACGGGCTGCGCATGGCGATCGACAATGTCCGCACGCAGGTGAGCGAGGCGATCGCGAGCGGCGCGAACCTCATCATCCTCTCCGACCGCTACGCCGACGCGGAGAACGCGCCGATTCCCGCGCTGCTGATCACGAGCGCGGTGCATCACCACCTCGTGCGCGAGAAGACGCGGACGCGCGTCGGGCTGATCGTGGAGACCGGTGAGGCGCGCGAGGTGCATCACTTCTGCCTGTTGCTCGGCTACGGCGCGGGCGCGATCAATCCGTACCTCGCGTTCGACACGATCCGCGACCTCGTGCGCGAGGAGGTGATCACCGGCATTCCCGAGCGCAAGGCCGCCAAGAACTACGTGAAGGCGGCGGGCAAGGGCATCTTGAAGGTCATGTCGAAGATGGGCATCTCGACGGTCGCGTCGTACACGGGCGCGCAGATCTTCGAGGCCGTCGGCTTGCAGAAACCGCTCGTCGAGGAGTTCTTCACCGGCACGGCGTCGCGGATCGAGGGCATCGACCTCGACGTCATCGCCGACGAGGTCGCGGCGCGGCACGCGATCGCGTATCCCGACCGCCCCGAGGAGCTCGCACATCGGGAGCTGCCGGTCGGCGGTGAGTACCAGTGGCGGCGCGAAGGCGAGTTCCACCTCTTCAACCCCGACACGGTCTACAAGTTGCAGCACTCGACGCGTGCGGGCCGCTACGACGTCTTCAAGCAGTACTCGCAGCTCGTCGACAACCAGGCGCGCCGGCTCGCGACGCTGCGCGGCTTGTTCGAGCTGAAGAACGGTGACCGGCCCGCGATCCCGATCGACGAGGTCGAGCCGGTCGGCGAGATTGTGAGGCGGTTCTCGACGGGCGC
This sequence comes from uncultured Actinomycetes bacterium, assembly GCA_963836365.1. Lineage (GTDB taxonomy): Bacteria > Actinomycetota > Acidimicrobiia > IMCC26256 > PALSA-610 > DASQHW01. The sequence continues at coordinate 337,603 of CAWIJC010000008.1, read as the reverse complement.
GATGTCGTACGGCTCGATCTCCAAGGAAGCGCACGAGAACCTCGCGATCGCGATGAACCGGTTGGGTGCGCGCTCGAACACCGGCGAGGGCGGCGAGGACCCCGACCGTTTCGTGCGCGACCCCAACGGCGATCTTCGCCGCAGCGCGATCAAGCAAGTCGCGTCGGGACGCTTCGGCGTCACCAGCGAGTACCTCGTCAACGCCGACGACTTGCAGATCAAGATGGCGCAGGGCGCGAAGCCCGGCGAGGGCGGCGAGCTGCCGGGCCACAAGGTGTACCCCTGGATCGCGAAGACGCGGCACTCGACACCGGGTGTCGGCTTGATCTCACCACCGCCGCACCACGACATCTATTCGATCGAAGACCTCAAGCAGCTGATCCACGACCTGAAGAACGCGAACAACCGGGCGCGCGTGCACGTGAAGCTCGTCGCCGAGGTCGGTGTCGGCACCGTTGCGGCCGGTGTCTCGAAGGCGCACGCGGACGTCGTGCTGATCAGTGGACACGACGGCGGCACGGGTGCGGCGCGCCTCACGTCGATCAAGCACGCGGGCGCGCCGTGGGAGCTCGGGCTCGCCGAGACGCAGCAGACGTTGCTGTTGAACGGCCTGCGCGATCGCATCGTCGTACAAGTCGACGGGCAGCTGAAGACCGGCCGCGATGTGGTCATCGCTGCGCTGCTCGGCGCCGAGGAGTTCGGCTTCGCGACCGCGCCGCTCGTGGTCAGCGGATGCATCATGATGCGCGTCTGCCATCTCGACACGTGTCCCGTCGGCGTCGCGACCCAGAACCCGGAGCTCCGCAAGAAGTTCTCGGGCAAGCCCGAGTTCGTCGTGAACTTCTTCGAGTTCATCGCCGAGGAGGTTCGCGAGCTGCTCGCGGCGCTCGGGTTCCGTACGCTCGAAGACGCGATCGGCCACGTCGAGATGCTCGACACGCGCGCCGCGGTCGACCACTGGAAAGCGCGCGGACTCGACCTGTCGCCGATCCTGGCGCCGCCGGTGAACAAGTACAACCAGACGTTCTTCAATTCGCGTCCGCAGGACCACGGGCTCGAGCACGCGCTCGACAACGAGCTGATCGCCGGTGCGCAGCCCGCGCTCGAGCGGGGGAGCGCGGTCAAGCTCTCGTTCCCGATCCGCAACACCAACCGTACGGTCGGCACGATGCTCGGCGCCGAGCTCACCCGGCAATGGGGCGGCGAGGGGCTGCCCGACGGCACTATCGACATCACGTTCGACGGCTCGGCCGGGCAGAGCTTCGGCGCGTTCGTGCCGCGCGGCATCATGCTGCGGCTCGAAGGCGACGCCAACGACTACTTCGGCAAAGGACTCTCGGGCGGCACGCTCGTGCTCCGCCCACCGCGCACCGCCAAATTCGTCGCGGAAGAGAACATCATCGCCGGCAACGTGATCCTGTACGGCGCGACCGCGGGCAGCGTGTTCATCCGCGGGATCGTCGGCGAACGGTTCTGCGTGCGCAACTCGGGCGCGATCGCGGTCGTGGAAGGTGTCGGCGACCACGGATGCGAGTACATGACCGGCGGGCGTGCGGTGATCCTCGGGCCGACCGGCCGCAACCTCGCGGCCGGGATGAGCGGCGGTTACGCGTTCGTGTGGGACGCCGATCGCTCGTTGTTCCGGCGCATGAACCACGAGATGGTCGACATCGCGACGATGGACGACGAAGACGAGGAATGGTTGCGCGGCGTCGTCACCATGCACATGGAGCTCACCGGCTCACCGGTTGCCGAGCGCATCCTGTCGAGCTGGTGGACGAACGTGGAGCGCTTCACGAAGATCTTCCCCAAGGACTACAAGCGCGTGCTCGAGGCGCAGCGTGATGCCGTCGAGCGCGGCGTCGACGTCGACGAAGCCGTGATGGCAGTGGCGAGAGGTTGAGGAATGCGGACGCACGATGCGGTGAGCGGAGCGACGGAGGAGCGCAGCTCACTCGCCGGAGCCCCGAGCGTGAAGCGGCTCGGCTATCCCGAGCCGTAGCGAGGGCGACAAAGAAACATGGGTGACACACAGGGGTTCATGAAGTACGAACGGGAGCTGCCGCGGCGGCGGCCGATACCGGTGCGCGTGCTCGACTGGCAAGAGGTCTACGAAGACTTTCCGCCCGAGAAGGTGCGGATCCAGGGCGCCCGTTGCATGGACTGCGGGATCCCGTTCTGCCACACCGGCTGCCCGCTCGGGAACCTCATCCCCGAGTGGAACGACCTCGTGTACCGCGATCAATGGGATGCCGCGAGCGAGCGGCTGCACGCGACGAACAACTTCCCCGAGTTCACCGGTCGCTTGTGCCCGGCGCCGTGCGAGGCCGCGTGCGTGCTCGGGATCAACGAGCCTCCTGTCACGATCAAGCAGATCGAAGTCGAGATCAGCGACCGTGCGTGGGAAGACGGCTACGTCGTGCCGGTCATGGCCGCCAAGAAGACCGGCAAGCGCGTCGCGGTCGTCGGCAGCGGGCCGTCAGGTCTCGCGGCCGCGCAACAGCTGACGCGCGCGGGCCACGACGTGACGGTGTTCGAGCGCGCCGACCGCATCGGCGGGCTGCTGCGCTACGGCATTCCCGAGTTCAAGATGGAGAAGAGGCACCTCGACCGGCGCATTCTGCAAATGGAAGCCGAGGGCACGACGTTCCGCACGAACGCCAATGTCGGCGAGAACGTGCCGGTGGACGATCTGCAGCAGTTCGACGCGGTGGTGCTCGCGGGCGGCGCGACGGCATGGCGCGACCTTCCCGTGCCCGGACGCGAGCTCAACGGCATCTGTCAGGCGATGGAGTTCCTACCGTGGGGCAACCGCGTGCAGCAAGGTGACGTCGCGGAGGCGCCGATCAGCGCCAAGGACAAGCACGTCGTGATCATCGGTGGCGGCGACACCGGCGCCGACTGCCTCGGCACCTCGATCCGTCAAGGTGCGACGACCGTGCACCAGTTCGAGATCCTGCCGCGGCCGCCCGACGCGCGCACCGACGAGATGCCATGGCCGACGTACCCGATGATCTTCCGGGTGTCGTCCGCACACGAAGAAGGTTGTCGAGCGCGTCTACGCGGTGAACACCGAGTGCTTCCTCGGCGACGACGACGGCAACGTGCGTGCGTTGCGCGCGCACCAGGTCGAGCAGACGTTCCACGACGGGCGCATGTTGTTCGAGAAGGTCGAGGGCACCGACTTCGAGCTGCCGTGCGAGCTCGTGCTGCTCGCGATGGGCTTCGTCGGTCCGCAGCGCGCCGGGATGCTCGACCAGCTCGGCGTGGAGCTGAACGAGCGCGGCAACGTCGCGCGGGGTGACGACTTCCGTACGAACCGAGACCACGTGTTCGTGTGCGGCGACATGGGCCGCGGGCAGAGTCTCATCGTGTGGGCGATCGCCGAGGGGCGCTCGTGCGCCGCCGCGGTCGACGAGTTCCTCATGGGCGACACGTTGCTGCCGGCGCCGATCACGCCCGACGCGGTTCAGATGCGCTGAGCGGCGGGCGAGGCCGAACACCGTGTTGGCGATCTCGACGTCGCCGCGCACCGAATGCGCGCTCGGGCCGCCCGCACGGGGGAACGATACGGACGGCCCGGGGAACCACGCTCAGCGCGCCGTGCTCGTGCAGGTGCAGCGTCGCGCGCACGCGTTTCGGGGCGGCCGCGGGAACGCGAACTGCAGATGAACGCTGCGCCGCTCAGCCGCCGACGGCCGCTCGCGCTGCGTGCCAGAGAAGCTCCTCCGCGAGCTCGTCGACCACAGCGCCGGCCAGCGTCGAGAGCTCGTCGGGGCGGGCCAGCCACCACTCGGGCAGCGTGGCGTGCGGGATCAGCGTCAACAGCACACGATCGGGGTCGCCGTCGAGCACGATCGTGACCCCGGCGAGCGCGAGCCCGGTCGGGTTCCAGACGCGCCCGGTCGTCGCGTACGAGAGGCCGTCGGACGTGAAGTTCGCGTCGACTTCGGCCGAGCCCCGATCACCGAGCGTCCAGCGCACCACGCCGCCGGCCGTGTCGCGGCGCAGGCGCAGGCACACATCGCCCAGCAGGGCGCCGTCGATAGGCAAGCTGCGTGTGACGCTGCGGCTTCCGGGCTCCATCCCGCACGCTCCCCGAACGATCCACCGTTCCGTCGCAGATGCATCGGCGGGCCAAAGGGGCGACTGAACCCCGTCTGCCGCTCGCACCTCGGTTTGCAGCTGCAGTTACAGCGCAGTGCGCGAGCGCGGCCCGTCGCCGTCGCCACAACAGCAGCCTTCCGAGTACGCCGAGCACGCCGAGGACGGCAAGAAACGGCAGCGCGAAGCCGAATCCGGTGCCCAGGACCAGCGCGGTGTTCACGAACGCGGCCGCGCCTGTTCGCAGTCCGGCCACGAACCCCGGGATGTGACGAGCGCTCGGCACCGCTGGGCCGCCATCGGCGCCAGATCGAGCGAGATCGTGGCCTGATCGACCCGCGCCCGGAGCGCCGCGCGTTGGGCATCGAACGACTCGACCTCGCCCCCGTGTTGCGCAAGCTCCTGGTCGACCTGCAGGAGGTCGGTGACGCTCCCGCTCTTCGCGAGCACATCGGCGGTGTGCGCGATCTCTCGTTGCCGCCGCTTCAGGCGCGCCAGGTCGACCGGCGCGGCATCCCTGCCCTCGCGGGCGTTCGCGCTCCCGCCGGCGGGTGCCGTGAGGAGTGCGGCCGCGATGAACCAGGCAAGAACGAGGGCCGGTGTGCGTCGCATGGAACTTCGACGGGCACGTGACGTGTCCGGTTCCCTACGATCCCGACATGTTCGAGTGGCCTGAAGAGCTCCAGATGATGCGCGACGCCGTCCGGCAGTTCGTCGACAACGAGGTTCGTCCGGTGCGCGACGAGCTCGAGTTCGGTGACTTGCCGCCCTACGACCTGCTGCGCCAGTTCTACAAGACGTTCGGTCTCGACCAGATGGCGGCCGACAGCTTCGACAAGCGCATCGCTGCGGAAGAGGCCGCGAGCGGAGCGGAGCGCGGTGGCGAGGCCGATAACGGCCCGAGCAGCCGCGCGCGACCAAGAAAGTCGCGGGGGCGGGTACTCGCTGCTTCCGATCATCGAGCTGTGCAAGTGCTCGCCGGGCATGGTTACGGCGCTCGGCGTATCGGTGAGCCTGACCGCGGCGGCGATCATGTCGAAGGGCACGATCGCGCAGAAGAAGCGCTGGGCGCGCGCCATCTCGACGATGGAGAAGATCGGCGCGTGGGCGATCACCGAACCCGGCTCCGGATCCGACGCCTTCGGGCAGATGGCGTCGACGGCGCGCCGCGATGGCGACGAGTACGTGCTGAACGGCTCGAAGACGTTCATCACCAATGGGCCCTACGCGGACACGATCGTGTTCATCTGCAAGCTCGACGAAGGGAACCCGCCCGAGGAACGCACGGTGTTGCAATTCGTGCTCGATTCGGGAATGCCGGGCCTCGAGCAGTCGAAGCCGCTGCGGAAGATGGGCTTGCACTCGTCGCCGACCGGCATGCTGTTCCTCGACGACGTGCGTTGCGGCCGCGATCGCTTGCTCGGCGAGTCGGAGGACGCGTTCCGGGGGAGCGGCGGGCGCGAGGCGAGCAAGGCGACGTTCGTCATCGAGCGTTCAGGTGTCGCGGCAATGGCGCTCGGCATCATCGAGCGGTGCCTCGAGCTCTCGGTCCAGTACGCGAAGGATCGCGTGCAGTTCGGACGCCCGATCGGCGAGTTCCAGCTGATCCAGCTCAAGCTCGCGCAGATGGAGGTCGCGCGCCTCAACGTCGAGAACCTCGTGTTCCGTGTGCTGGAATCGTCGCAGGCCGGCAAGTTGATGACACTGTCGGAGGCATCGGCGATGAAGCTCTACGCGGCCGGCGCGGCGACGAACGTCGCGCTCGAAGCCGTGCAGCTGTTCGGCGGCAACGGCTACATGGCGGAGTACGAGGTCGAGCAGCTCGCACGCGACGCCAAGGTGCTGCAGATCTACGCGGGTACCGACGAGATCCAGGTCGGTCAGATCGCACGCGAGCTGCTGAAGTAAGTGCGCCGCTCTCCGGCTACGACCGTCAGCACCAACACCGCCGCGACCGCCGCATAGAAACCGAAGCCCGCCGCGACGCCGAACGCGTCGGCGAGCACGCCCGCGAGCAGCGGGAGCGCGAACCCGGAGAACTCGAGTGTGGTGACCGCGGCTTGCGTGGTGCCGAACCGGTCGGGGTGCAGCGATGCGACGCGCGTCTTGAGCGCCAGCATGAAGCGCGTCAGCGCCCATCCGTTGAGGAAGACGAACGCGGCGCACACCACCGTCGGCACGAGTGCGGCGCCCGCGGCCGCGGTCACCAGCAACACCGCGTTGAGGAGCATCGCTCGTCGCGCCGGACGGGTGCCCCGTCGGCTCGACACCGCGGCGGCACACACCGATCCCACGACCCACGCAACAGGAATCGCGGTGGCGACGACGGTCGGGGCGTGCCGCACGCGCTCGAGATACGCGATCAAGTACGCGGTGAACGGCTGTTGCAGCGGCCCGAGCAGCAGCGCGAGCGCGCCGAGATACCAGACGCGCCGGTCGCGCACGATCGGGCCGAGTGCACGCAGCACCTGTCTTTCGGGTCCGCTCGGCGCGGGGAGCGGCAGCCGCGTCAGCCACCAGCCGTACGCAGCGACCAGAGGCGCGCACGCGAGGAACGCGGCGCGCCATCCGAAACCGGTCGCTGTCGTGATGATCAACAGCGCGGGGCCGGCGACACCGCCGGCGGCGCCGAACACCATCCCGCGTGCGAAGTACGCGGTGACGTCTTCGCCCGCGACGTCGACGAGCGCGAGCTCGGTGCCGTGGATCATCGCCGTCGCCGACATTCCCACGGCGAACGACGCAACCGCGAGCGCAACCAGCGCGTGACCGAGCCCGAACACCATCAGCGCGGCCGCGTATCCGAACGCGCCTCCCGCCGCGATCGCGCGGCGGCTGCGGTGGTCACCGAGGATCGGGAAGACGTTGCCGACGATCGCGCCCGGTGCGGCGATCACCAGCACGATGCTGGCTTGGGTGTACGACAGCCCGAGGTCGCGCCGGAACGACTCGAACGCGCCCGGCGTGAGGAAGCCTGCACACTCGTCGACGGTCCGCGCGCCGAGCAGCGCGAGCATCAATGCGCTCGGAAGACGGGCCGCCAGCCGGACTCAATAGTGCGAGACGCGCGCCATGGCGTGCCAGCCTAATCGGGTGCGCCTCGAACCGCTGCCGAACGTATGGGCGTTTCCGGATGCGCGAGCCGCAGGCGTCGACGAGATCGTCGCGGTCGGCGCTGATCTCGAACCGGGCACGATCCTCGCCGCGTACCGGCACGGCCTCTTCCCGATGCGCGTCCGGCGCACGCTTGCGTGGTGGTCGCCCGACCCGCGCGGCATCATCCCGCTCGACGGCTTTCACGCGAGCCGCTCGCTGCGCCGTTCAGGGAAGCGTCTCGACTTCGACGTGCGCGTCGACACAGCCTTCGAACGCGTGATGCGTGCGTGCGCCGCGTCGGACCGACCGCACGGCTGGATCGACGAGACGTTCATCGACGCGTATGAGCGCCTGCACGAGCTCGGGTGGGCGCACAGCGTGGAGGTCTGGTGTGAGCATCGGCTGGTCGGCGGGCTCTATGGACTTCGGGCCGGCCGGTTTTTCGCCGGCGAGTCGATGTTCCATTCCGTCACCGACGCATCGAAGATCGCGTTGTGGGCAGCCGTCGAGTTGCTCGCGCTCGACGGCGCCACGCTGTTCGACGTGCAGTGGACGACTCCGCATCTCGAGTCGTTGGGCGCGGTGCCGGTCGCTCGTGAGCACTACCTGTCGTTGCTAGCGTCGGCAGTGATGGAGCCCGTGCAGATCTTCCACAACCCGTCGTGTTCGAAGTCGCGGGGCGCGCTGCAGATCCTCGAGGAGCGTGGCGTCGACGCGAATGTCGTGCGCTACCTCGACACGCCTCCCGACCGCGCCACGCTGGAGCGCATCCTCGACGCGCTCTCCGACGAGCCGCGCGCGCTCGTACGCACCGGCGACGAGATGTTCAAAGCCGCCGGGCTCACCAAGGCCGACGTCGAGACACGTCAGCAAGTCATCGACGTGCTGCTCGCGCATCCTGAAGTCATGGAACGTCCTGTGGTGTTCGTCGGTGATCGCGCCGTGATCGCGCGCCCGCCCGAGAAGGTGCTCGACCTGCTCGACTGACACTCCCCGCAGCGTGCGGGGGCGTGTGTGGGGTGTCATGGACACACCCCTACACACGCCTTCCCGTCGCCGGCCGGAGAGGAGCCTGGACGCGTCGAGCGCGGGCTCTAGTCGGAGATGTGCGACTTCGCGACCGTCCGCGTCGGAGTGACGCGCACCAGCAGCTCGCCCGGCACGGCGTTGCGGCGCCCGAACTCCTCGGCCCGGTCGTCACCCATGTAGCGCCCGCCGATCGCGGTGGCCCAGTGGCGCAGTGCGCCCGGGTCCTCGCTGATCGACGCCGTACCTTCGATGAGCACGAACGCGAACGGAGGGCGCTCGTCGTCGACGCACAGTGCGACGCGCGCGTCGCGTTGCAGGACCTTGCCCTTCACGGTGTCGGCGCCGGTCGTGAAGATGATGTCGTCGCCGTCGAGCACGAACCAGATCGGTGCGACGTGCGGCGCTTCGGACGAACGCACGACAGCCAACTTCGCCGTACGCGTGCCCTTCTGCAGGAACGTGCGGCGCTCGTCTTCCGACATGTCTCGTGCCACGAGGCTGAGGGTACGCTGCGGCGATATGGCGATGCCGACTGCCGACGAAGTACGGATCGAGGTCAAGACCTGGCTCGAGGACAACTGGAAGCCCGACCTCACGGTCGCCGAGTGGTGGGACACGCTCGCGCGTTCCGGCTACGCGGCGCCGACGTTCCCCGAAGGCTGCTGGGGCAAGGGCTATCCGCGCGACCTCGCAATGGCGGTGAGCGAAGCGCTGCGCGAGCACGGCGCGATCGGTCCGCCCGCGGGGCTCGGGTACTTGCTCGCCGCGCCCACGATCGTCGCGCACGGCAACGAGCAGCAGAAGCAGAACGAGCTGTTCCGCATCCTCAGCGGCCGGGACGCGTGGTGCCAGCTGTTCTCCGAACCGGGCGCGGGCTCCGACCTCGCGAGCCTCACGACGAAGGCGGTGAAGGACGGCGACGAGTGGATCATCACCGGCCAGAAGGTGTGGACGTCGACCGCCCGGCTCACGAACCTCGGCATGCTGCTCGCGCGTACCGATCCCGAGCTGCCGAAGCACAAGGGCATCACGTACTTCAAGTTCGACATGCGCCAGGACGGCGTCGAGATCCGTCCACTGCGCGAGATGACGGGTCGAGCGCTGTTCAACGAGGTCTTCATCGACAACGCGCGCGTCCACAACGACGACATCATCGGCGGGCTCAACAACGGCTGGGCCGCGGCGAACACTACGTTGATGGCCGAACGTGCCGGCCTCGGCACCGGCGGCTCGGGCGCGGCCGGCAACGCGTTTCCGGGGCCGCTCGCGAATCAGCTCGACGATCGCGCCGGCGACTATGTCGGACAGATCCGCACCGGCGGTACCGGCGGCGGAGGACTGTTCGCGGCGCCGCGGCTCATCGCACTCGCACAAGAGATCGGCAACAGCGACGACCCCAACATCCGCCAGAAGCTCGCGCGGCTCTACACGTTGCAGCAGCTCGGCCGGTACTCCGCGCTGCGCGCGAAGTCGCCGAGCCAACGCACCGGCGCCGAGCCCAACATCGCGAAGCTGATGATGAGCGACCTGCTCCGCCTGCAGCGCGAGGTCGGCAACGAGATCATCGGCGCGAACGGCATGGTGATGGGCAAGGAGGGTCCGGGCGCCGGCCTCGTGCAGGAGGTCACATTGTTCTCGCCGGGCCCGTCGATCTACGGCGGCACCGACCAGGTGCAGCGCAACATCATCGGCGAGCGCGTGCTCGGCCTGCCGAAGGAGCCCGGTCCCGCCAAGGACACGCCGTTCCGCGAGCTGCTCGTGAATCGATGACCGCCGACGTGCGGCGCCGGTGACCGCCGACGGGGGGCGCCAGTGAGGGTCGGAAAACGACCCCCTATTGACGCCCCGGGGCAGTGCGAACCGGTCGTGACCAACCGGTGACCCATTGGCCGATCGCCGACTACGCGCTCTTGTCGGATTGCCGTTCGGCGGCACTGCTCCATCGATCGGGATCGATCGACTGGCTCTGCTTCCCGCGTTTCGACAGCCCCTCGGTGTTCGGACGCCTGCTCGACGCCGACGCCGGACACTGGTCGATCTCGCCGGTCTCCGCCGCGGGCGTCGCGGTCGGTCGAAGTTACCTGCCCGAGACGATGGCGATGGAGACGACGTTCCGTAGCGCAACCGGCACCGCGCGCCTGCTCGATGCGATGGTGGTCGGGCACAACGAGCGCGGGCATGCGCTGGGCGCAGACGCGCCGTCGACACTCGCGCGCGATTGTCGAGGGAGTCGACGGCGTAGTCGAGCTCGCGCTCGACTACGCGCCGCGGCCCGAGTACGGCCTCGTGCGTCCGCTGCTGCAACCGGTCGAGCACGGGCTGCTGACCATCGGGGGTGCCGACCGCCTCGCGTTGTCGTCGGCGGTGCCGCTCGACATCGATGACGCGAACGCGCGTGCGCGCTTTCGGGTCGCGAAGGGCGAGCGCGTCGTCTTCGCGCTTCGTCATCGCACCAGCGAGGACGCCTCGCCCGAGTGCTGGCCGGCGGCGGAGATCGAGGCGCGATTTGCGGACACGGTCGAGGCGTGGCGCACGTGGTCGGGCCTGCACCAGGCGTACAACGGCCCCTGGAAGGAGCTCGTCCACCAGAGCGGCCGCGTGCTCTACGCGCTGACGTACTACCCGACTGGTGCGATGTGCGCGGCGCCCACGACCTCTTTGCCGGAAGTGATCGGCGGATCACGCAACTGGGACTACCGCTACGCGTGGGTGCGCGACGCGTCACTCATGCTGCAGGCACTGTGGGTCGCCGCGTGCCCCGACGAAGCCGACAAGTTCTTCGACTACCTCGCGTACGCGTCCGCGTCGCAGGTGCGGCTCGGGAACGACCTGCCGATTATGTTCGGGCTCGGCGGTGAGCGCGACCTGAGCGAGCGCGAGCTGCCACACCTGCGGGGCTGGCGCGACAGCGCGCCTGTGCGCGTCGGCAACGGTGCGTGGAAGCAACGGCAGATCGATGTGTACGGAGAGCTGCTCGACAGTGCTCTCCGCCTTCCCGATCAAGTCGCGCGGCTCAGCGCCGCGACGCGGTCGTTCCTCGCCGACCTCGCCGACGCTGCCGCCGCGCGCTGGCGCGATCCGGATCAGGGGATCTGGGAGGTTCGCGGCGAACCTCGAGAGTTCCTCTATTCCAAGGTCATGTGCTGGGTGGCGCTCGATCGCGCGATCACGCTCGCGCCTGTGCTCGACGCGAACGATCGCGTGGATCGCTGGACGCGCACCCGCGACGAGATCGCGGACGCGATCTTGACGCGCGGATGGAACGAGCGCGTCGGCGCGTTCACGCAGTCGTTCGGCGCCGATGAGCTCGACGCGTCGGCGCTGGTGCTGCCGATCGTGGGCTTCATTGCCGCCGACGACCCGCGCATGTTGTCGACGATCGACGCGATTGCCACTCTGCTCACCGACGACGCCGGGCTCGTGTACCGGTACCGCGCCGACGACGGCCTCGAGGGCGACGAAGGCACGTTCCTCATGTGCACGTTCTGGCTGGCGCACGCGCTCGCGCTGGCCGGCGACGTCGCGCGCGCCCGCGACGTCTTCGAACGCGCGCTCGCGTTCGTGAACGATGTCGGCCTGCTCGCGGAGGAGGTCGACGCGAAGACCGGCGAGCTGCTCGGCAACTTCCCGCAGGCGTTCAGCCACTGCGGGCTCGTCAACGCCGCGTGGGCGATTGCCCAGGCGCACGCGCCGACGCCGGCGACGGCGGCGTCGACACAGCGTGCCCATGTGACCGACATGCTCTTTCTCCGCGATGCCCATCTGCCGCGAGTTCGATGCGACGGTGACCGCAGTGGACGCCGACGGGGCGCAGGTGGCACTCGACCGGACCGCGTTCTATCCGACCGGGGGCGGACAACCTCACGACACGGGCATGCTCGGCGACGCGCGCGTGACCGATGTGCGCAAGGAAGGCGACACCGCGTGGCACGTGCTCGACGGCCCGTTGCCCGCGGTCGGCGCGTCGGTACACGGTGTCGTCGATTGGGATCGCCGCCACGCGCTCATGCGCACGCACACTGCGATGCACGTGTTGTGTGGCGTGATCTGGAACGAGTGGGGCAAGGCGGTGACCGGCGGCAACATGGAGCCGCTCGAAGCGCGCGCATGGACTTCGAGTTCGATCCGCTGCCCGAGGGCTTCGCGGCGCGCGTGCAGGAGCTTGTGAACCAGGAGATCGCCAACGATCGCGTGATCGAGGTGTCGTTCCTGCCGCGCGACACCGCGGTCGAGGACCAGGATCTGATCCGCACGAAGGTCAATCTCGTCCCCGAGGCGGTGAAGGAGATCCGCGTCGTCGACATCGTCGGCCTCGACAAGCAAGCCGACGGCGGCACCCACGTGCACTCGACGAAGGAGATCGGCGCGTTCGAGGTCGTGAAGACCGAGAGCAAAGGCAAGGGCAACAAGCGCATCCGCGTGCAGATCCTCGACGTCTGAGCGTTCTCGGTCATCTCGCCCACGGAAGCCGTAGGCATCTTGACCACGAACCGGTGAGTCAGGACTGCTCGTCACGAACTGACGTCGGCGCGCGCGGCGTTCAAAGCGCCTGGTCCATCCAGACCATGTCGCGAACGGGCACGCCGTCTTCGACCATGCCGGGCGCGTAGCCGTGCGCCGCGTTGAAGAAGTCGCGTTCGATGTGGCTCAGCCTGAAACCCAAGCGTTGATAGAACGCGAGCTGGCGGACGCCCGCGCTCGACGTGCCGACGACCGCTCGCGAGTAGCCATCGCGACGCAAGCGAGCGAGCACTTCGCCGACGAATCGCGTGCCGACCCCGGTGCCTTGCGCGTCCTCCGCGACGGCAACCGCCTTGAGCTCGGCGACGCCATCGCCGCGATCGACGACGAGCACGGCGGCACGCGGCGAGCCGGCACCGTCGCGCACTCCGTAGAGCACGCCGTCTTGGAGATATCGCCGCACCGGTTCGGGCTCGTCGGCCAGCTCGATCAGCGGTACCCACTCTGCCGCGCTCGGACCCCGCCGCGATCGTCTCCAGGGCCGCGGTCACCGCGACATCGTCGTGTAACGTCTGGTTCGATGCTCAACGAGCTGCTGGCGACACCGGGAGTTGCCGAACGCCTGGTCGTCGGCTCGCGATTCGGGTTCTGCGCTCTCCACGGTGGGCTCGAGCAAGGGACCGCGGAGATCGCAGAAGACGCGGCCGCGGCGTCGGGCGCGACGTTCTACGCGGTCGTCCAGCCCGACAACCTGCGCTGGCACATCCCGTCACACCGCTACGACCCGGGTTGCTCGGACGCGCTGCGAGCCTTCGTCGCGACCGTCGACGTCGTCATCTCGGTCCACGGATTCGGCGGTCTCCGCGGCGCCGACGATCGGTGGACGACGTCGTTGCTCGGCGGCGCGAACCGCGAGCTCGCGGCCCGACTCGGCGACGCGCTCACGAGCGCGCTTCCGAGCTATCGCTGGGTCACCGATCTCGACGTCATGCCGGCGACGCTGCGCGGCATGCACCCGCACAATCCGGTGAACCGCGTGGCGCACGCAGGCGTGCAGCTCGAGCTCCCGCCGCGCGTGCGCCGGCCCGGCGCCGACTACGACGCGCTCGTCGAGGCACTCGCGTCGGTCGCGTCCGACTCGAGCAACGGCAACAGGTGTGCGACGTCGTTGTAACGACGCAGGATGATCCGTTCCGGGCTCGCGACGATCTCGCTGATCGACGCGTTGTCGGCGCCGGAGAAGGCGAACCGGCGCGCGCCGGTGACGCGGTGCAACAGCTGTCCGATCACGCCGCCGTGCGAGACGGCCATGACCGTTTGTCGGGATGGGCGGCGACGATCCGCTGGAAGCCGCGCCACACACGTTCGTCGAACGTGTCGTGCGCCTCCGCGCCGGGGATGACGTCCCACCGCTCCTCGGCGAAGATCTGCTGGAAGATCGGGTCGCCGGCGACGGCGCGCATGCGGAACTCGCCGCCTTCCCACTCGCCGAGGAACACCTCGCGCAAGTCGCTCTCGACGACCGGCGTGAGCCCGAGCCGTCTCGCCGTGGGAGCCGCAGTCTGGCGTGTGCGCCGCAGATTGGTGACGTAGATCGCGGCGATCGGTTCGCGCGCGAGACGCTCGCCGAGGAGCTCGGCCTGCCGCTCGCCGACCGGGTCGAGCGGGGGGTCGCCGTGCCCGTCGACCAGCGGGAACGGTCGGTCGGGATGCGCGGGCCGCGACTCGCCGTGGCGGACGAGCAGCACCGTCGTCGCACCCGGCGGAGGAGTGAAGCGATGCTGGCGGAATCCTTCGGGTGGGGTCGCGCGGCGTTCGTTGCTCTCCTCGGGCACGGCACCGGAAACTACCGTGCCGGCGATGGCCGGACGGACCGTTTCGATCACGCGCCACGTCGGGCTGGCCGACGTGCGGCCCGACGCGACGATGCGGCTCGACGCGATCGCGCGCGTCGTGCAGGACGTCGCCGACGCCGACGCCGCGGGTGTGCCGGTCGCCGGCATGGGTGTGTGGATCCTGCGCCGGCTCGAGCTCGACATCGCGCGCACGCCGCGCTTCCGCGCCGATCTCGATCGCGCGTACGTGGTGCAGCGGTGTCGGCGCGCGCTGGGCCGAGCGGCGTACCGACGTGCTCGCCGGCGAGACGGTGTGCATCGCCGCGACCGGGTTGTGGGTGCACGTCGATCCCGACCGCGGCGCGCCGGCACCGCTGCCGGCCGAGTTCGACGAGATCTGGGCGCCCACCGCGAACGGCCGCCGCGTCTCGGCCCGCCTGCGCCACGAGCGCCCGCCCGCAGGCGCGTCGTGCGCCTCCTGGCCGCTGCGCGCGACCGACCTCGACGTCGATCGGGCACGTGAACAACGCCGCGTACTGGGCTCCGGTCGAGGACGCGCTGGCCGAGCGCGGCCGGCCGCGTGTGCGACGCGCGGAGATCGAGTTCCGCGCCGGCCTCGACGTCGGTGACGACGGTCGACGTCGTGTCCGTCGACCGGGAGAACGGATTTGCATGTTGGTTGTGCGTCGGCGGCGACGTGCGCGCGTCGATGCTCATAGTGTTGCGTTCATGAAGTTGGGACTCGGACTCGGATACTGGGGCGCGGGGCCGCCGCGCGACGCCGCGAGCGTGATCGTCGAAGCGGAACGGCTCGGATTCGACTCGGCGTGGACGGCGGAGGCGTACGGCTCCGACGCGCTGACGCCGCTCGCGTGGTGGGGTGCGTCGACGTCGCGCATCAAGCTCGGCACGGCGATCTGCCAGCTGTCGGCGCGCACGCCGACGGCGATGGCGATGGCCGCGCTCACGCTCGACCACCTGTCGGGCGGACGGTTCGTGCTCGGCCTCGGCGCGTCGGGGCCGCAGGTCGCCGAAGGGTGGTACGGCGACGACTACCGCAAGCCGCTCGCACGCACGCGCGAGTACGTCGACATCGTCCGGCAGGTGCTCGCGCGCGAGAAGCCCGTCGAGTTCCACGGCGAGCGCTACCAACTGCCGTTCGACGGCGGCACCGGCTACGGCAAGCCGCTGAAGTCGATCACGCACCCGTTGCGCGCCGACCTCCCGATCTACCTCGCGGCCGAAGGTCCGAAGAACGTCGCGCTCGCGGCGGAGATCGCCGACGGCTGGCTGCCGATGTTCTATGCGCCGCGCGTCGACGGCTTCTACCGCGACGCGCTCGGCAGAGGGCTTTTCCCGGCCGGATGCACGACGCACGGGCGACACGTTCGAGATCGCGTGCCTCGTGCCGGTGCTCGTCGCCGACGACGTCGAAGCCGCGGCCGACATGTACCGGCCCGTGCTCGCGCTGTACATCGGCGGCATGGGCGCGCGCGAGGTCAACTTCCACAACAACGTGTTCGCGCGCATGGGCTACGAAGGTGAAGCGAAGCTCATCCAGGACCTCTATCTCGACGGCAAGAAGAACGAAGCCGCCGCGGCGGTACCGACACGGCTCGTCGAAGATGTTGCGCTCGTCGGGCCGCGCGACAAGATCCGCGACGACCTCGCGATGTGGCGGGAGTCCAATGTCACGACGATGATCGTGTCGGGCGGTGTCGACCAGCTGCGCGACATCGCACAGCTGGTGCTGGGGTGAGCGAGATCCGACTCACCGCCGAGGAAGCGCGTGTGCTCGGCTGCCTGATGGAGAAGTCGGCGACGACGCCCGACAACTACCCGCTCTCGGTGAATTCGGTCGTCAACGCGTGCAACCAGTCGACGAACCGCGACCCGATCGTCATGTACGACGACCCGACGGTCGATCGGGCGCTCGAGAACCTGCGTGAGAAGCAGCCTCGCGAGACGGGTGATGGCGACCGGGCAACGGGTGGTCAAGCACCGCCATGTCGTCGACGACACGCTGCAGCTCACCGTGCCCGAGTTCGCGATCCTCGGCGTGCTGTTGCTGCGCGGCGCGCAGACGCCGGGCGAGCTCAAGCAGCGGGCCGAACGCTGGCACACGTTCCGTTCGCTCGACGACATCGAGGCGACGCTCGAACGCCTGGCGACGCGGAGTCTCGCCGAGCAGCTCGCGGCGCCGGCCGGGCCAGAAAGAAGCACGCTGGAAGACGTTGATCGTCGAGGGCTCCGATGCGGTCGCGTCCGCGCCCGCGCCGGTCGCGGGCACGCCGCCCACTTCGCCGCCGCAGCGCACTACCGTCGCCGAGGCCGCGCCCGGTTCCCGAACCGCCACCGCATGCAGAACGTTCGTTGTCGATCCGCAACCCGGCGACCGGTGCGGTCGTGCGCGAGGTCGCGGTCACCGAGGCCGGCGAGATCGCGCAGAAAGCCGATCGAGCCCGGCGCGCACAACCGCGCGTGGGCGGTACGAGCCGTACGACGAACGGGCCGGTGCCCTGGTGCGGTTCGCCGAGTTGCTCGACGCCGAGCGCGACGCGTGTGCGCGCGACGACGACCAACGAGATGGGCAAGCCGATCGCGCAGGCGCGCAACGAGATCAGTGCCGTGCTCGAGCGGATCGGGTGGAACGTCGATCACGTCGGCGCGGTGATCGCGCCGCGTCTCGTGACGCCCGAAGGCGGCGGCGGGAGCGTGTCGCGGAGCGCATCACGTACGAGCCCGTCGGGGTCGTCGCGCACATCAGCGCGTGGAACTACCCGTACTTCGTGGCGTTGAACTCGATCGTGCCGGCACTGCTCGCCGGCAACGCGGTGCTCTACAAGCCTTCGGAGCACGCGACGCTCACCGGGCTACGCATCGTCGACCTCCTGCACCGCGCCGGTGTGCCGGTCGACGTCGTGCAAGCGGTCGTCGGAGGCGGTTCGGCCGGCGCCGCGCTCGTCGACGCCGACATCGACATGATCTGCTTCACCGGCTCGTACGCAGTCGGTCGCCGTGTCGCGGCGGCAGCCGCGGACCGCATGCTGCGCGTGCAGCTCGAGCTCGGCGGCAAGGACGCGGCGTACGTCTGCGACGACGTCGACGTCGACGGCGCGGCGATCGGTGTCGCCGAGGGTGCCTGCTACAACAGCGGCCAGTCGTGCTGCGCGATCGAGCGCGTATACGTGCATGATGCGGTGTACGACCGCTTCGTCGACGCGCTGGTCGAGGTTGTTGCCGCGTATCGAGTCGGAGATCCCGAGGACGACGCGACCGAGGTCGGACCACTCGCGCGGGCAGCGCAGCTCGACGTGCTCGACGCCCAGATCTTCGATGCGACCGCGAAAGGCGCGCGGCTCTTGTGCGGTGGCGAACGAGTACCCGGCGCGGGGAATTGGTTCGTACCGACCGTGCTCGTCGACGTCGACGACCAGATGTCGATCATGCGCGACGAGACGTTCGGACCGGTCGTGCCCGTGGTGCGCGTACGCAACGACGAGGACGCGGTAGCGCGCATGGCCGACACCGAGTTCGGGTTGGGCGCCGCGGTGTTCAGCGCCGAGCGGGCGCGCGCCGAAGCGCTCCTGACGCGCCTCGACGTGGGCAACGCGTACTGGAACACGTCCGACCGTTCGAGCGTACGCTTGCCGTGGGCCGGCCGCCGTCACTCGGGTACGGGGGTTTCGATGTCGGAAGCCGGCGTCCGCACCTTCGTGCGCGAGAAGGCCTGGCATCTGCGCACGGCGCCGTGAGCGAAGCGAGGCCGGCAGACGTGCGCCGGAGGCGAGTCGCGATCCGGCCTAGTCGTCGCCGGCGACGGTCGAGATCGCGGTGCCGATGTTCGTGATCGGTGTCTCGCCGGGGAGCACGCCGACGGGTGTGTCGTCGTACGGGATCGACGGCCGAGGCATGTCGTTCGGCGGGTCGGGCAACGGTCGCCAACCGCCCTCGCCGCCTGCGGGCGCTTCGGGCTGATGGGTCGCGGCCGCGTGCACCGGCGTGGTGGGAGCCTCACGCTGCTCCGCGGGAGCATTGCGGGCGGACGCGGCCGTCGTCGTGGTCGTCGCGCGGTGTCGACGCGAGGGAACGACGACGGTGTGCTGCGACACGACTGCGAGCGCGGTCGTCGGCGCGTCGGCGATCCCGGTTCCACCCGGCGCGTGCGACGGGTTGCTCGACGCGGCCGCGGCGTGAACGCCTGCGAGCACGGCGATGCTCGCGGCCAGTCCCGCGCCGGAGACCACGAGCTTGCGCCGCAACAACTCGCGATGCAGTGTGCGCGCCTCGGCGGGCGAGCAGCCGAGCAACTCGATGATCGACTGCTCGACCGTCTCGGGGTCGTTGTCGAGCGCGCCCGCGAGCGCGCCAATGTCGGCGGCGCGCAGCGGGATCGGATCGCCGGGCTCGGCCGCGCGCAGCCGCCGCACGAGTTGTACGTATCCGGTCAGCATCTGACGCTCGCACCGGGAGCCGGGACCGGCGCCCAGATCGTCGACAGCGAGCGGCGCGCGCAGCGGCACGTGTTGCACGAGGTCGTCGCCGTAGCAGTCGACCAGGCGGCCGCAGACGTCGGCCGGCACCGGAGTTTCGCCGCGCTCGTACGCGGCGCAACTCCGCGCCGGTGATACCGACGAGCGCGGCGGCGTGCTTGCGCTTCCAGCGCCGGCGCTTGCGGGCCCCGTGCAGCAGCGCGCCCAGCCGCTCGGCCGGCATCGCATCGTCGAGAAGAATCGCCACCACGTTGCCCATCTGGTCGTCATCGGCACCCACGCGGGGTGGCTCAAGCGACATCAGGCGCCGCCGGACCCGTGGAATGCTCGTCGATCCTCGCCGAGCGGGTCGTCGACCACCTCGCAGGTGGAGTCGAACCGCATCGCAGCGCGCCGATCGAGGTCGTAGCGCGGCCATGCCGGCAGGCCCTTGTGGTTGGGATCGCCGGTGCGGGCGAACGCGATCCACGCCCGGTGCATGGCGTCGGCGAGCGCCTGCCGCTCGACGCCCGTGCCGGTGAACATCTCGGCGCCGTGCGCCAAGTTGTCGAACACGAACGGGATCTCGAGTGCGTGCGTGGACTTCAACATGCCGCCGAACACCGGCGTCTCCCACGAGAACAGGTACGACCACGTCGGCGCGTGCGCCTGCTGGGCTTCGAGCATCTCGATCGCAGGCATGCGGAACACCGCGTCGGTCGCGAGGTCGAGCCACAGCTCTTGCGGTGTGGCGTTCGGACGGCGCGTCTTGTAGCTGTCGACGACCGCGTCCGCGCCCTTGCCCACGTAGGCGCGCACGCGCTCGCGGACCTGATGCTCGGCCAGCGTGTTGTTCGACGGATCGGCGAGGATGAACAGCGTCATCTCGTGACGGTTGGTGCCGGTCATCAAGTGCACGCCGGCCGCGTTGCCGGCTGCGATCGCGTCGAGCGGCGGGTCGGGCAGCACGACGCCGTCGACGACCGGTTGGAACGGCAACGCGTTCACACCGTTCTCGCGGAAGTCGGGCATCGCGTGGATGACCGCATCCATCGACGTGGCGAGCACCGCGTCGACGTCGCCGGCCTTGACGCCGAGACGTTCGACGACGCCGGCCGCGACTTCGTTCGCGTGCTCCCGTGTCGTGACCCACGACGCCGCACCACTTTGAGGGATCGCGGCGCGGAACAAGCCGCTTGCCGATGGCGCGCCGAGCAAGGTACCGACGCTCCCGCCGCCGGCCGACTCGCCGAAGATCGTGATGTGCTGCGGGTCACCTCCGAATGCGGCGATGCACTCGCGCACCCATTCGAGCGCGGCGATCTGGTCGGCGATGCCGGCGTTGCCCGAGCCCGGGAACGCGCCGTCGAAAAGGTCGGCGAGGTGCAGGAAGCCGAACGGGCCGAGCCGGTAGTTGATCGTGACGACGACGACGTCGCCGTGCAACGCGAAGTTCGTGCCGTCGTACCACGGCGTGTCGCCCGCACCCCAGATGAACGCGCCGCCGTGGATCCAGAACATGACCGGTCGGCGCGCGTCGTCGCACGCGGGTGTCCAGACGTTGAGGTACAGGCTGTCTTCGCTGATCGTCGGTTCCGGCCCGCCCATCAGCTGGTTCAGCGCGAACGGGCTCTGCGCGGACTGCGCCGAGAACTTGGTCGCATCCCGCACGCCGTCCCAAGGCTCCTCTCGTTGCGCGAGCTGCCAGCGGCGTTCCCCGGTGGGCGGCGCGGCGTAGGGGATGCCGCGGAACACGTGCACGCCGTCGCGCTCGACACCCTCGACCTTGCCACTTCGCGTATCGACGATCGTCATGACGGGCAACAGTAGTTGCTACTACAACTTCGTGAAATCCGGCTCGCGCTTCTCCAGGAAGGCGCTGATCGCCTCCATGTTGGCGGGCTGGCCGATCATTCTCGTGAACATCGCGTCTTCTCGCGCGCGGGCCGCGCGGACCGCGTCGATGCGCGCGTCGACGACGAGCTGCTTCGTCGCGCGCAACGACGCGACGGGCATCTGCGCGATGCGGCGCGCGAGCTCGAGGGCGCGCGGCATCAACGCGTCCGGTTCGACGACCTCGACCGCGAGCCCGCACGCGACGGCGTCGTCGGCGCTGATCCAGTCGCCCGTGTACAGCTTCATCGCCGCGCGCTGATTGCCCATCACGACCGGCATCAGCAAGCTGCCCGCGGCTTCGGGAACGACACCGAGCGGTACGAACGGTGCGCGCAGCCGCGCCGTCGTCGCGATGAACGCGACGTCGACGTGCAGCAGCATCGTCATGCCGATCCCCACCCCGATGCCGTTGACCGCCGCGATGACGGGCTTCGGCAGCGCTGAGAGCGTGTCGAGGAAGCGCGGGAAGCCCGGTCCCTCGTCGCCGAACGACGCGCCGCCGGCGTGAATGCGGCCCATCTCACCGAGGTCCTGGCCCGCGGAGAACCCGCGCCCGGTGCCCGTGATCACCACGCACGCGACGTCATCCCGCGCGCCCGCGTCGATGAGCGCGTCGCCCGCCGCGTGGTACAGCTCGTCGTTGAAGGCGTTCAGTGCCTCGGGCCGGTTCAGGGTGAGCACGCGCACTCGCGCGTCGTCGGTGACCTCGAGGATGCTCATTGGCTCAGCTCTCGTCCCAGACCATTGATGTCGCGCCGTCGCCCAGCAGCACCTGCTCGGGCGATTGCTTGTTGATGTGGCCGATCAGCATGTTGTACACGCCGTAACCGACAAGTTGCCGGAGGCGTGGTTCGAACGTCGCCACCTTCTCGCGCGGCAAGCCGAGCTGTTGGTTCTCCTGCTGGCGCACGTAACCCGCGCAGTAGTTCATCGCGATGCCGACGCGCGGTACGTCGCTCGTGTTGGCGCCACCGCCGTGCCAGAGGCTGCCGTGCCAGACGAGCACCGAGCCCTTCGGCATCTCGGCGGCGATCGAGTCGTACGGTGTGCCGTAGTCGGGGTTGTGGTCGCGGAGGTGCGAGCCCGGGATCAGCCGGGTCGCGCCGTTCGCGGCCGGTGAAGTCGGTGAGTGCCCACATCGAGTTGCACACAGTCGGCGGGTGCGGCTTCGGGATGGGGATCAGCTGGTCGTCGGCGTGGATCGGCTGCGCGCGCTCGCCGGGCAGGATGTCGATCGACGAGAGCGACGAGATCAAACAGCCCGGGTCGAGCACACGGTCGACGATCGGCAGCACGTGCTCGTGCACGGGAACGCGCTGCCACACGTCGTCGTACGCGAGCAGGTTGTAGATCCGCAGCGTGTGATGGCCCTCGAAGGAGTTCGGCGACGGCTGCACGTCGAAGAAACGCTCGAGCCGATCCAGCGATGCATTCAACGCGTCGAGCAGCTCGGGCTCGATCGCGTCCTCGACGATCGTGTAGCCCTGCTCGGCCACTTCCTTCACGTGCAGCTCGAGGTCCATCGCTCTCCGCTCTGCAGGGCCGCTCGGCCAGCCGCCCGACCCGTCGCACGCCCCGCTCGGGTCGGCCTCCGGCCGCGCCTCCTTCTGGCTGCTCGCCGGGATACCCGGCTCGCGGTCGTTCGGCTCGGGGCACCAGACTAAGCACATGACCCTCTACGCCCTCGGTGACGTCGCTCCGCAGATCGACGCCGGCGCGTTCATCCATCCGGATTGCACGATCATCGGCAACGTCGAGATCGCGGCCGGCGCCACGATCTGGCCGCAGGCCGTGCTGCGCGGTGATCAGAGCCGCATCGTGATCGGGGCGCGCACATCGGTGCAGGATGGTGCGGTGATCCATTGCACCCGCGAGCTCGAGACGATCGTCGGCGCCGACTGCACGATCGGCCACCTCGCGCACCTCGAAGGTTGCACGGTCGAGGACCGCGCGCTGATCGGTACGGGCTCGATCGTCTTGCATCGCGCGATCGTACGAACCGGCGCGCTCGTGGGCGCGGCCGCGCTCGTGCCCAACGGCATGGAAGTGCCGGCGGCCGCGATGGCGCTCGGCGTGCCCGCGAAGTTGCGCGAGGCTGCGGTGAAACCCGACCAGATCGAGCATCCCGCGCGCGAATACCAGCGCAACTGGGAGCGGTACCGCAAGGAGCTCCGCCGTGTCGACTGATCCTCACTGGTTCGCCGGTGCGGCCCGCATGACCGCGTTGCCCGACGACGTGCCGCCGGTCGACGACCTGCGCGGGTTCATCCAGGGCTCGTTCGTGCACACGGCGTGGGCCGCCGCGTACGGCGTCGACAAGGTGCACGACGAGCGGCAGGCGCGCAGCGCCGCCGAGATGATCGACGCGATCCGCCGTGTGGACGCGCGCCCGCTGCTCGAGCCGCGCGAGCCCGAGCAGCGCGCCGGCGTCGTGTGCCGGCACTTCACCACCCTCGCGGTTGCTCTGCTGCGGCGGGAAGGTGTTGCCGCGCGCGCTCGCTGCGGGTTCGCGACCTATTTCGAGGCCGGAAAGTACATCGACCACTGGATCGTCGAGGCGTACGACGGTCACCGCTGGGTGCAGCGCGACTTCCAGCTCGACGAGCTGCAGCTACGATCGGTCGCCGCGACGTTCGACCCCGACGACCTCCCATCCGGCGCGTTCCTCAACGGCGCGCACGCGTGGCAGCTCGTGAGCTCGGGCCGCGTCGACCCCGACACGTTCGGGATCTTCGACCTGCACGGCACGTGGTTCGCACACGGCAACCTCGTGCGCGACCTCGCCGCGTTGAACAAGGTCGAGATGCTGCCATGGGACGTGTGGGGATGCATGGCGACGATGGGCGCGACGCCCGACGACGTGCGCTACGCGAAGGATCTCGCCGAGGTCGTCGCGGCGACGACGTCGCCGAGGTGCGCCGCGCGTACGACGACGACCGCGTGCGCATGCCGGGCCGTGTCCTGAGCTTCACCGAGCAGGGCCCGCGCGAGGAGCTCGTCCCCAGCGGGACAGGGTGAGATACGGGGCGAGGGCACACAATGCCGCGGCGGTCGCGCCCATGCGCGGGCGCCGTGCGCTCACACGGCTTGGCCGACGAGCAGGCCGATGCCGTAGGTGACCGCCATTGCCAGCGACGACCACAGCACGACACGGGTGGCTGCGCGTTTCCATTCCGCACCACCGGCGCGCGCGCCGAGCGCGCCCAATCCGACGAGCGCGAGCAGCGAGACGACTGCGCACGTGATGATGCGCGCGCTTGTGGGCGCGAGCGAGACCGCGAGCAAGGGGAAGATCGCGCCGCTCGTGAACGCGACCGCCGACGTCCACGCGGCCTGCAGCGGTCGGGCGGCCGCGATCTCGGTGATGCCGAGCTCGTCGCGCATGTGCGCGCCGAGCTCGTCCTCGGCCATCAGCTGCTCGGCGACCAAGCGCGCCAACCCCGGCTCGACGCCACGGTCCTCGTAGATCTTCGCAAGCTCGCGCAGCTCGCCGCGCGGGTTCTCACGCAGTGCGTCTGCTTCGATCTGGGCGTCGGCCTCCTCGGCGTCGCGTTGTGTGCTGACCGAGATGAACTCACCGGCCGCCATCGACATCGCGCCCGCGATCAGGCCCGCGATCCCGGCGGTCACCACGACCGAGCGGGCGCTGTTCGCGGCGGCAACGCCGATCACGAGGCTTGCGGTCGAGACGATGCCGTCGTTCGCGCCGAGCACCGCGGCGCGGAGCCACGGGGAACGATGACTCTTGTGCTGCTCGCGTACGTGCGCGAACACGCTCACCGTCGACTCGACCTTTCGCGGTGCCATCCGTGGCTTCGCTGCGTACACATCACGAAGCACGCTACCGCCGGCCAGGACTAGCGTGACTCTGCTCGCCGACCCGGAGGACCGCCGACATGCCCGAAGCCGTGATCGTCGCCACCGCCCGTACCCCGATCGGGCGTGCGAACAAGGGCTCGCTGATCGAGTGCCGTCCCGACGACTTGTCGTCGTTGATCATCGACGCGGTCCTCGCCAAGGTGCCGCAGCTCGATCCCGCACAGGTCGAAGACGTCATCTGGGGCTGCGGCCAGCCGGCGGGAGAGGCAGGGACGAACGTCGCGCGGGTCAGCGCGTTGCTCGCAGGTGTCGATGTTCCGGGCGTCACCGTGAACCGCTACTGCTCGTCGTCGTTGCAGACGATCCGCATGGCCGCGCACGCGATCAAAGCCGGCGAAGGCGACGTGTTCATCTCCGGCGGCGTCGAGACCGTGAGCCGGTTCATGAACGGCATGGCCGACGGCGGCCCGCCGAACGAGAAGTTCCGCGACGCGTGCCGGCGCACGAAGAAGCGCAGCGAGGGCGGCCAGCCGAAGTGGACGCCGCCGACGGGTTTGCCCGACGTGTACATCGCGATGGGGCAGACCGCGGAGAACGTCGTCGAGGCCGAAGGTGTGACGCGCGAGGAGATGGACGAGTTCGGCGCGCGTTCGCAGCAGCTCGCGGTCGAGCAGCAGGAGAACGGATTCTTCGAACGAGAGATCACGCCGGTGACGACGCCCGACGGCACGGTCGTGACCAAGGACGACGGCCCGCGCCCGGGCACGACCGTCGAGAAGCTCGCGACGCTGAAGCCGGTGTTCCGTCCCGACGGCTCGGTCACCGCCGGGAACGTGTGCCCGCTGAACGACGGCGCGGCCGCGGTCGTCGTGATGAGTGACACCAAGGCGAACCAGCTCGGCGTGAAGCCGTTGGCGCGCGTCGTCGCGTCGGGCGTGAGCGCGCTGAACCCCGAGATCATGGGCCTCGGTCCGATCGAGGCGTCGCGGCAGGCGCTGAAGCGGGCGAACATGACGATCGACGACATCGACCTCGTCGAGATCAACGAGGCGTTCGCGGCGCAGGTGATCCCGTCGGCGAAGCACCTCGGCGTGCCGTGGGAGAAGCTCAACGTGCACGGTGGCGCGATCGCGCTCGGCCACCCGTTCGGCATGACCGGCGCACGCATCATGACCACGCTGATCAACGGCCTCGAGACCGAGGGCAAGCGCTACGGGCTCGAGACGATGTGCGTCGGCGGCGGCCAGGGCATGGCGATGATCATCGAGCGCCTGTCGTAGCGGTCTCCGAGCACGACCGGGCGCGGCACTCGAGGCGGGCGGGCTCTCCGATCGGCCCGCGAGCGATTGGTCGTGCGAGTATGCAAGGTTCGTCGAAGACGGCGCGACCCGTCCAAACGCGGCACTGCCGTCGACCGTTCGGACTGCTTGGCACGTCGGGGCGCACCGATTCGTCCAAACGGTCTACGTGCCGACGGGGCGCAGGTGCGTCTCGGTCACGGTCGACGCATTCTGGCGGTGCGGCCGCGACGAGCGCGACGGCATGATCCCGTGCTCCTCGCGCAAGCGCGCCATTCCTGCGTTGTGGCCGGTGTAGCTCGCGGGCTGCTCGACCATCCACACGATGCCCTCGGCCGCGACCTCGGACGGCTCCCAATCCGACGTGTCGGCGTCGGCGAAGTTGAACAGGAAGCCTTCCGACGCGACCGGCACGTCGATGCGGAACGTGTTGACCGTGATGTTCGAGGCGCGCAGCTGATGCGCGGCCGACATCGTGAGGTGTTCGAGCGCGGCCTTCGCCATGCCGTACGCCATCAAGCTCGGGAAGTAGTTCAAGGCCGCGACCGACGACACGTTGACGATCGCGCCGCCGCCCCGCGCCTTCATCAGCGGTACGCATTCCTTGATCGCGAGCAGCGGTGCGCGCAGGTCGACCTGCATGACGAGGTCGTAGCGCTTCATCTCGAGCTCGAGATCGCCGGGAAAGGTGATCGCCGCATTGTTGACCAGGATGTCGACCCCGCCGTAGTGCTCGACGGTCGCCGCGACCAGGTGCGTGACGTCGTCTTCCTTCGCGAGGTTCGTGGGCAGCGCGAGCGCATCCCCGCCCGCGTCGGCGATGCGGGCGACGGTGTCGTCGATAGTGCCGGGGATCGGCAGCGGCGCGTCCGCGGTGGCGCGTGCCGCGCACACGACCTTGCAGCCGCGCTGCGCGAGCAGCTGTGCGGTCGCGGCACCCACGCCTCGCGACGCGCCGGTGACGATCGCGACTTTCCCGTCGAGGTTCACAGTGTCGGGAGCTCCTGTTCGAGCGTGAGTGAGGCGGCATACAAGTCGCCGTGTTGCTCGACGCGCGCAAGGACGTCCGGTGCTTCGAACACGAGGTCGTCGGGGCCGGCCGCGTCCGCCACCTCGTTCCACGACAGCGGCGTCGAGACGGTCGGTCGGTCGCGGAAGCGCAGCGAGTACGCGGCGACGGTCGTCTTGTGGCGGTCGTTCTGGCTCCAGTCGACGAAGACCTTGCCCGTGCGCATCGACTTGGTCATGTCGACGAGCACACGCTGCGGATCGCGCGACTCGAGCAGCTGGCCGAGCGCGAGCGCGAGCTTCTTGGTCTCGGCGTCGGTGGCGCCCGAGCCGACTACCGGGACCGAGAGATGTAGCCCCTTGCCACCCGACGTCTTCACGACGCATTGCAACTCGAGTTGCTCGAGCGTGTCGTGGAGGTCGAGCGCGACGCGACAACAGTCGACGATGGTCGCCGGCTCGCCGGGGTCGAGGTCGATGACCATCGCGGTGGGATGGTCCGGGTCGTCGAGCCTCCACTGGTGCGTGTGGACCTCGAGCGCGGCGAGGTTCGCGAGCCACACCAGCGCGGGCGTCTCCTCGATGAGGCAGCCTTTGGTATTGCCGGTTGCTTCGGAGCCCTCGTACGTCGACATCCATCGCGGTCGATGCGACGGGCAGTTCTTCTCGAAGAAGCGCGGGCCGCCCGGGCCGTCCGGCGCACGGACGAGCGTCGGAGGTCGTCCCGCCAGGTGGGGGAGGAGCCACGGCGCCATGCGCCGGTAGTAGTCGATGACGTCGGCCTTGCGGAAGCCCGCCGCCGGATAGAGGACCTTGTCGAGGTTCGACACCGAGAGCTCGCGTCCGTCGATTTCGACCACTTGGCTTTTCGACGGCATAGGTAACATCAACCCTAAGCGGAGCGTGGCGAGGCGGGTATCCCGCCGAGCAGCGAAGTGTGGCCCGAGCGGCCTGACAGAGCGGAGCAGCATTGCCCACTTCCATTTGGACCGGCTCGATCAGTTTCGGCCTCGTGCAAGTGCCCGTGCGCCTCGTCGGCGCGACGAAGAGCAAGGACGTGAGCTTCAATCAGCTCGAAGAGGGCACCGGCGCGCGCATCCGATACAAGAAGGTGTCGGAGGCGAGCGGCGAAGAGGTGACCAGCGACAAGATCAAGCGCGGCTACGAGATCTCGAAGGGTCGCTACGTGATGATCGAGCCCGACGAGCTCGACGCGCTGCGGCCCCGGGCAACGCATTCGATCGACATCGAGGAGTTCGTCGATCTCGACGAGATCGATCCGGTGTACTTCGAGCAGCCGTACTACCTCGTGCCCGATGCGCGCGGTGTGAAACCCTACAAGCTGCTCGCCGACGCGATGACCGAGCTCAACAAGGTCGCGCTGGGCCGTATCATCGTGCGCAGCAAGGAGCGCCTGGTCGCGATCCGTCCGCTCGATGGCATGCTCGTGATCGAGACGATGCGCTACGCCGACGAGGTGCTGCCGCGCGACGAGCTCGTGGCCGACGACGTCGAGCTCACCGATCGCGAGCGCGCGATGGCGAAGCAGCTCGTCGAGTCATTGACCGTCGACGAGTTCGCTCCCGACAAGTTCCACGATCAGTACCGCGAGCAGGTGCTCGACCTGATCGAGCGCAAGGCCGCGGGAGAGGAGATCGTGGCCGAGCCGGTTGTCGAAGCGCCGGCCAAGGTGCTCGACCTCGTCGCCGCGCTCGAAGCGTCGCTCGAGAAGGCTGCGACTGCGAAGGATCGTCACCCGAGCGTCGCCGCGGTACCCGAGCCCGCCAGCGCGAGGAGAGCGCCGGCGGCCAAGAAGACCGCGAGGAAGGCGCCTGCGAAGAAGGCGCCCGCGGCCAAGAAGCGCCGCTCGGCGTAGCCGACGCCACCGTTTGGGCAGTACGACGCCCCCTCCCGCGTACTAGTGCCCAAACGCGGCGGCTTCGGACGTGGCTCAGACCTGCACCGAACGGCCGTCGCGCCACGTGTGGAGCACGAGGTAGTGCCCCTTGAGCGCGGCGTGGTCCCACACGCCGAAGCCCATCAGCGTGCCCGCGTGCCCGCTCGTCGCGGGCAGTTGCTTCACGCGACGGAGCCCGTCCGCGACACCTGCGCGGGTCAAGTGCTCGGACGCCGCGATGCCTTCGCCGAGCAACCGCCCGATGTCGTATGCCGCGCACCCGATCGGGCCGCCCGCGGCGTGGGGGAACCGCTCGGCGAGCGCCACGCGCTGCGGATTGTCATCGGCGATCGTGTCGACGTACTCCCAGCCCGCGAAGCCGTCACGCCAGTCCGGGCGCGCGTACCCGAACATCAACGCCGAGTTCGCGAGCACCGGCACGTCCCAGCCGAGCGAGAGCCGCGCGACCGCGACCGACCGTGACGCGATGCCGAGACCGAAGTACACGAGCACGTCGGGCTGCGCTTCGCGGAGGCGCGACAGGATCGACTCGGCATCGCCGGCGAGCGGTGAGATGCTCGCCGTGCCGGTGACCTCCAATCGGAGTCGCGCGCGCGCCGCCTCGAAGCATTCCGCGTAACGGCGGCCGACCGGCGACTGGTCGAAGATCACTGCTGCGCGGCGGAAATTGCGCGTCACCATGCGTGCGGCCAGCACCGGCGGCTCCTCTTCGAGCGAGCCGACTTGGTAGTGGAACATCCACTGCGAGCGGGTGCGCTCGCCACCCGAGTAGTTGATCGCGGGCACGCGCATGCGGTCGCACTGCGGCGCGACGATCAGCGCGTTGTCGGAGATCGACGGCCCCGCGATCGCGACGACGTCGTCCGCGCACAGCTCGCGAAACGCGCGCACGATGTCGGCTTCACTGCCCGACGGCAGCCCGCGCGCCTGCCGCTCGACGAACTCGACCTCGCGGTCGAGGCGACCGCTCGTGGCGACGTCGTCGATGCCCAGCCGTAGCGCGTTGGCGAACAGGTCGCCCGCTTGCGGG
This sequence comes from uncultured Actinomycetes bacterium, assembly GCA_963836365.1. Classification (GTDB taxonomy): domain Bacteria; phylum Actinomycetota; class Acidimicrobiia; order IMCC26256; family PALSA-610; genus DASQHW01. Next base: position 307,637 of record CAWIJC010000008.1, on the reverse strand, counting down.
AAGTCGTACAGCAACCCGATTCGGACCGGCAACGCGGAAGACGCCACAGCCATCCAGTTATCTTTGCAGATGCTTCGAGACGAGGCAGGCCGACTGATTGGCAACGCGATCCACGCGACGTACGAGAAGATCGTGCGGTTCGGTGCGATGGGTCCGCGTCACCGGCGCGCGCGCAAGTTCCACCGGTTCGGCGACGGCAGCATGATCGCGTTCCCGCCGACGGTGATCTTCGGCGAAGGCCGTATCGCGGTGGGGGAGCGCACGACGATCGGGCCGCTCGCGACGATCAGCGTGGGCATGCCGTCTCAGATCGGCTTGCGCGGCGATCCAGTGATCACGATCGGCGACCGCTGCATGCTCGGCAAGGGGATCGGCATCGTCGGCCACGACGACATTGCGATCGGTGACGACATATGGACCGGGCACTACGTGTACATCACCGATCAGAACCACGGCTACGAAGACGTGACGCGGCCGGTCGGCACGCAGATGTGGAAGAACGAGCCCGTCGCGATCGGCGACGGGTGCTGGCTCGGCCACGGCGCGGTCGTGTTGCCGGGCACGACGCTCGGCCGCAACGTCGTCGTGGCCGCGGGCGCGATCGTCGCCGGTATCGACGTCCCCGACTTCTGTGTGGTCGCGGGCGTGCCGGCGCGCGTTGTGCGGCGCTACGTCCCGGGGGAGGGCTGGGTGTCGGTCCCCCGGGACGTGTAACACGCTCGGATCAGGCGCCCTTGTTCGGATTCGGCGCGTCGGCCGGCACCGGATAGCTCGGTGGTTTCAGATCCGGCGGCAGTTGTCCTTCGGGATACACGGTCGCGGTGTTGGCGGGATCGAAGAACGGCAGTGGATCGGTCGGGAAGTACGCGGCGGTGTAGCGCGTGCCGTTGTTGAGGACGCGGTATTCGCCGACGCCGTCGGCGCCGGTCTCGTCCGGGCCGTGCGCGTCCGGATCCCACCACAGCAGGCTGACGTTGTCGCCGCCGCCGGGGTCGTCGTTCACTCCCGGCCAAAGACCGTGGTCGCCGTAGGTCAAGATCAGTCGGGCGCTCGCCTTGGCCGGGTCGACCTGGGGTGGCACGGCACGGACCCCGGTGAGGAACGACTGTGGTGTGAGCTTCGGCCCCGCGGTCTGGATGCCCGACATGAATTGCCTGATCGGGGCGTCGAGGACGCCGTAGTTGTTCTCCGTAGGCGGCGGCTGCCCGTACCACCACATGTGAATCGTGTAGGCGTCCTGATCTTGCTTGGTGAGCAGCGGGTGCGAGATGTTGAGGCCGAACGTGTGCTTCCATTGCTCTTTGTCGAAGCTCCGTGCGAACGCGACCGTGTCGGCAAGGACCGTTCCCGACAGCACCCATTCCGGGAAGTAGCCCTGCTTGGTCATCTCGGCGGTGAGGCCGGCGGGGAAGATCGGGTCGCCGGTGAAGACGATGTCGGTCGCGTTCGCCTTCTTCAGCTTGGCCGCGATCGTGCGCGCGTCCTCCTGCAGGCGCGCGAAGTTGAGGTAGTAGTCGATGTGGTCGACGACCTTGGCGCCGATGTCGTCCATCTTCTTCTGCAGGTCGTCCCACGCCGGTGTGAACTGGCCGTCGGGCGTGTTGTAGGTGAGCAGCGTGAACGTCCGTGGCTTGCCGACGATGTCGGGGCCGGCCCACTGCGCGGGCTTGTTCAGGAGCTGGTTCTTGATGAGCTGCGTCACGAGTGTCGACGTCTCGTCGGGCGTCGGGCCGGTGGGATAGATGTACGGCTCGTGATCGATGACGAACTTCTGCGGCTGGGAGATGATGCAGCCGCCCAGGCACAGCACACTTTTCGCGGCGAGCTCCTCGCCGAACTGCTTCGCCTGGGTCGGGCCGCCGAGCACTGCGAACACGCCCTTCGCCGCCGCCGCGTCGGCGTCGGCGCGGGCAGCGACGGCATCGTCGCTGGCGCCGGTGCCGTTGATGCGCACGAGGTCGAGATGGCGTCCGTACATCTCGAAAACCTTCTCGTAGAGGTGGAAGTAGCTCTCGTACGCCTTGGCGCTGAGGTCGGGCGGATCGTAGGTGCCGGTCTTCTTGAGCGCGGTGTCGAAGAGCGGATCGGGCTTCGCGATGTAGTAGCCGACCTTGATCGTGTCGGCAGTGACACCGTTCGCGGTGGCGCCGCCGTTGTCGCCGGTGAACTTCTCGACGCACGGCGGGCCGGTCAGGACCGGGATCGCGACGTAGCCGGTGTTCGTGTCGCAATCGTCCTGCCACTGATGCTTGTCGGCTTCCCCGGCGGCCTTGGCGTCGTTGTAGAACAGCGGGACGCCGTTCTCGCCGGACTTCGCGGCGACGCTTCCGTTGCCGCCGCCGACGCTGACCTTCTTCTTGTTGTTGTCGCTGCCGCTGTTGATGATGAGGGCGGCGACGACAACGACGATGATCACCGCGACGGCGATGTAGGGCGCGTACCGCACCCACGGCGATCGCTTCGGACGCGGGGCCTGTTGCATGCCCATCCGGTGTTCCCCCTTGAGTTTCGTGATCAGCGAATGATCGCTAGGTGTGGCTACCGCTGCGCGCGATTGCCGCTTGGTTCGTCCCGAGGTACGACTGCACGACCGCGGGATGGTGCACGACTTCTTCCGGTGAGCCTTCCGCGATGATCTCACCCAGGTCGAGCGCGACGATGCGGTCCGCGATGCCGAGCAGCAGCGGCACGTCGTGCTCGATGACCAGTAGCGTCGCACCGGTCTGTTCGCGAATTCGGCGCAGCAGCGGTCCGAGCGCCTCTGCTTCGCGCTGCGCGATACCCGACGACGGCTCGTCGAGGAGCAAGACGCTCGGCCCGTGCGCGAGCACGCACGCCAGGTCGACGATTCGGCGACTTCCGGTCGACAGCTCGCGGCACGAGCTTGTCGCGGAAGTCCGTGATACCGAGGAGTACCAGCAGGCGCTCGACGTTGTAGCTCACGTCGCGCTCGGTATCCTCGACCCACGGCATGCGCAGCGCTGCCGCGACGGGATCTCTCGCTTCGAGGTGACGCTCGAACGCGATCGACACCGTCTCGGCGACGGTCAGGTTCGGGAACAGCCGGCCGTCCTGGAAGGATCGTCCGAGGCCGAGCCGCGACCGTGCCGCCGGCGCCAAGCGACTCACGTCGACGGCATCGGTGCCTTCGCCGAGGATGATCGTGCCTCGATCGGGAACGACGAAGCCCGAGATCGCGTCGAAGAGCGTCGTCTTTCCCGCGCCGTTGGGGCCGATGAAGCCGACGATCTCGCCGGCACCGGCCTGCAACGTCACGTTGCTCAACGCCGCCAGGCCACCGAACCGCTTGCTCACGTCCGAGAGCGACAAGCGGACGGGCGCATTGGCTTCCCCGTTGCCGTGGGGCGCGTCGACGTGCACCGCCGTGGCCGCAACCGTCGCGGGTTGCTCGGCACGCATGCCCTGCGATGCACCTTCGAGAAACACCGAACGGAGCACGTCGGGCCTTTCGAGCAACTCTTTCGTCGGTCCGTGGAAACGGATCTCGCCCTTCTCCATGAAGTACGCGGTCTGGGCGATGGTGAGCGCGAGGTTCACGGACTGCTCGACGAGAATGATCGTCGTGCCCAGAGCCGCGATGTCGCGCACGATCGGCAGGAGCTGCTCGACGATGGCGGGCGCGAGGCCGAGCGAGAGCTCGTCGATCATCAACAAGCGAGGGCGTTCGATGAACGCCATACCGAGCGCGAGCATCTGTTGCTGGCCGCCGGACAAGTTGCCGGCGGGTTCGTCGAGCCTTTCGCGCAGGATCGGGAACAGCTCGAGCACCCGCGCGGTCGCTTCCTCGACATGTCGCTTGTCGTGCCGATGCAACCAGCTCGCGAGGCGCAGGTGCTCGGACACGGTCAGCGTGGGGAACACGCCCTGACCGCCCGGGAACAGCACGACGCCCCGCCCCGCGACCTCGTTCGGCGGCGCGTACGTCATGTCGCGGCCGTCGAAGACGACCGCTCCGTACGTTGCCGGCACGAGCCCGGCGATCGACTTGAGCAACGTCGACTTTCCCGCACCGTTCGTGCCGAGCAAGGCGACGATCTCGCCCTCGTCGACTTCGAAGTCGACGTCGAACAAGACCTGCACGCTGTCGTAGTGCACGCCGAGGCCGCGAACGAGCAGCAGTTTCACCTCGCCCTGCTTGCGTTTGAGCGCGACCTCGGCCTGGGCGGCAGTCGACGTCCAGACGCGCTGGATGTCGGTCTGCACGTACGTCGAACCCGAGGACAGGATGAACGCTCCGATGAGGAAGATCGGCGCTGCGATGATGAGCCCGGTACGCAGACCGTAGGTGTCGGCGATCGCGCCGATGACGTAGAGCGCGAGGACGCCCGGGATGATCCAGAGCGCGGCGAGCGAGTACCCCATTGCGCGCGCCTTCGGGGCGATCGCCAGCGAGAGCACGGCGAAGATGCCCGGGATGACGAACGCGAACAGGCCGGTGAACACGACGTGCATCGCGATCGCAAGCCAGAGCCACGGCGACAAGGCGAACACGATCCACGCCGCCGCGATCGCGATGCCGAACAGCGCGAGCATCTTCAGGCACAGGCCCGGGTCGCGCAGCATGAGCCGGGTGGCGAGCGGGATGCCGAGCAGGATCCCCACGAACTGCGCAGGCTCGGCGAGCGCGGTGACGAGCCCGCGCTGGAAGTCGCCGAGGTGGAAGGCGTTCTCGTAATAGAGCGACGTAAGAGTCACGAGGCCGATGAACCCGGCCGCGAGGAAGGGCAGTGCGTAGCAGATGCGCCGGATCGTGCCCACCTGCCAGACGATACGAATCGATTCCGCGTAGGACGGCGGCACTTCGTCGGTGGCCACGACCGCTTCGTCCGCGCCGGCCGCGGCCCGTTCCCAGTGGCCGCGTCCGGGCTCGACGAGGCGCAGACCCATCAGGACGAACACGACGGTCGGCAGCGCGAAGACGACGAACGCCGACCGCCAACCCCACACCTCGCCGATGAGTCCGCCGACGAGCGGACCGATTGTCGCGCCCGCGGCGAGCGCCATCCCGTGCACGCCGAAGCCTGCGACGCGCACCTCGGGCGGGTAGTAGTCGGCGAGCAGCGAGTTGTGCGTCGGCGTGATCGTGGCTCGGCCGATGCCCGTGAGCGATCGAACGATCACGAGCAGCAGCGTCGTCGTCACGAGCGCGGTCGCCGCGCCGAAGACGGCCCACGCCGCCGCGCCCGCGAGCGCGATGAGCACGCGGGAGTACCGGTCGGCGAGGAACGCGATGGGCACGGTCAGCGCCAGGCCGGCGACGGCCACGACCCCGCTGAGCGAGATGAACGCGCCGTACGAGAATCCGAACGCGTGGCGGATGTCGGGACCGAGAATGCCGAAGCCGGTGAGGTCGAGTTGCTCGGTCGCACGGAGACCGATCAGCACGATCAACGGGTACAGCGCCTGATCGCCGCTGACCTCGTCGAAGAATCGCCGGGGCGTGCGCGGCAGGTGGGCGTCGAGACCGAAGATGTGGAACCACACTTTGCGCGGCGGGTACTGCGCGCGCTGCCGTTTGGGCGGTCGACATCATTCGTGCACCTCGACGAGCGACTCCGTCGCTGCCGCAGCTTCGTTGAGCGCGGCCGCGACGTCGACGTCCCGAAACGCGGTCTCGACGCGCGTGTCGGCGAGGAGACTCGGGACCCGAATGGCCTTCTTGCGCGCGTACCACCGCAGCGCGCCGTCGTGTGCGTCGCCGAACGCCGCGCCGAGGCCGCTGCGGAAGATCAGCATCACGGTGAGCACACCGAAGCCCGTAGACAGGAGTGCGAACTCCGGCTGGGTCAGGAAGTACTGCAGCCCTTTGAGGTACACGGCGCCGAGGATCGCGCCGCCCACCGATCCCATGCCGCCGATCACGGCCATGGAGAAGACGAGCAGTCCCTGCGTCGGCGTGAAGTTGCCGGGGTCGAGCGCGCGCTGTTGCAAGACGAACAGCGCCCCGGCGACGCCCGCCAGGAATCCCGACATCCCGAATGCAACCGCGAGTGCGCTGGTCGTGCTCACCGAGTACGCCTGGGCGACGCGCTCGTTGTCGCGCACGCCGATCAGCACGCGGCCGACGCGGCTGCTGCGGACCGACCGCACCATCAGGATGCACGTCGCGAGCACCACGAGCACGAGCAGGTAGAAGCGTGTCTCGCTGTCGACCCTGAACAGCCCGAGGAAGTGTGTGCGCTCCACGATGCCCGATGGCACCCAGCTCTTGATCGGTGAGTACCCGCTGTTCAGGAAGTAGGAGCTCGCCGCGAGCGAGAACGCGAGCGTCACGACCGCGAACGCGAGCCCGCGGGCGCGCAACGTCGGGATGCCGACGACGATGGCCATGAGCGCGCCGAAGGCGCCGCACACCACCAAGATGAAGCCGATGTCCCAGTGCCACCGGTTCGCCAGCGTCCCCGCGGCTGCACCCGCCATTCCGACGAAGCCCATCTGGCCCAGGCTCACTTGGCCTGCCCATCCCGTCAGCACCACGAGCGACAACCCGATGATCGCGAAGATGCCGATCGTGCCCGCGAGCTTCACCTTGGCTTCGGGCATGAGCAGCGGGATCGCCGCCAGCGCGCCGACGACGAGCAGCGTCGCCGTCGCGTAGGCGGCGCGGACGGCCGGCTCCTTGCGCAGCTCGGCGGGAACGCGCTTGATCTCCCGCGCCGCCTGCCACGTCGACGTCGCCGAGGTCGTGAGCCGGCCCACCGTGTCCGCGTGTTGGAACAGCAGCGCGATGGCAATGATCGTGGCCACGATCGCCACGTTCTGTACGCCCGGCGCGGAGTAGCGGAAGACCGCGGCCTGGTCCACGATGCCGAGCCCGATCGCCGCGAGCACGACCGTCGGCATGCGCTCCATCCGGCCGATGACAGCGGCCCCCAGCGCGGTGAGGAGAACCGACGGTTCGAGATATCGGCCGAGGATCTCGCCGCCGATGCCGATGCGAAGGAACATCGCGACGAACGCGAGGGCGGCGGCGAGGCCCCATACGACGCTCTGAAGCCGCCGCACGGGAATGCCCAGCAGCGCGGCGCGGTCCGCGTTCTCGGCGCTCGCCCGCAGCGCGACACCGATCGCGCTGAATCGGAAGAACGCGGCCAGGCCGATGAGCACGAGCGGTACGACGATCATGACCAGCACGTCGTTGCCGTCGAACGGTACAAGGTTGCCGACGTGGAAGTGGACGTCGATGAACGCCGGATAGGTGTTGACGTCCGGGCTGCCGAACCACTGCGGCAACAGGATGGCGAGAGCGGAGAGCAGCTCGACGAGCACGATCGTGACGACGGTGAGGATGAGCCGCGGTGCGTCGAAGAAAAGCCGCAAGACGAGGAACTCGACGACGACGCCGAGCACGATCGCGCCCACGAAGCCGAGCGGGAGCGCGATGTAGATGCTCCAGCCGAGCGAGGCGTACAGCAGCAGCGCGAACGACGCCGGCGCGGCGCCGAGGTCGGCGGCGGCGAAGTTCACGATGCGGTTCGCGCGATACACGATGACGATGCCGAGCGACACGAGCGCAACGAGCAGCCCGTTGATCGCGCCGACCAGATAGATGTCGACCGGAACCGACGACCACGCGAGCTTCACGGCGGCCAGCATCAACACGAGCGGCAGCACGGCCTTCCCGGCCGCGACCGCCGTGCCGCGCGGGTCGCGGTTCACGCCGGCACTTCCAGCACCGCAATCACCGCGTCGGTCATCGCCTGCCTCACGTCGCGCACCGAGAGACCCTGCTGCGCACGCATGAGATCCCATGCCGCGCCGGTCGTCAACGCGTCGAGGATCGCGAGCATGCGCGCGCGCAGGCCGGCGCGGGGATGCGGTCGAGCTCGATGGCGAACACCCGCGCCAACTCCGCACGCCCGCGCTCTTGGGCGTTCGACGCCAGCCGTTGCAGCGTCGGCGAGAACGGTGCCTGCAACTCGGTGGCGCGACGGATCGGTCCGAACCGCTCGTACAGCACCGCGCGGCGCCGCACGAGGTCGGCCGCCCGCTCGGCGAGCGTGCCCTGGGTCGCGGCCCGACCGAGCAGCGGCGAGATCCGGTCGAGCTGGCGACGCGCCGCCACGCAGAACAGGTCCTCGAGGTCGTCGAAGTGGTGGTACACCGACCGCAACGACACCCCCGCCCGGGCCGCGATCTCGCGGGCCGTCGGGCGCAGGTTCCCGGCAACTACCAGATCGAGCAACGCGTCGGCGATCGCGGCCCGGGTGGCGGCCTTGCGGGCCGCCCGACCGTCGATCTCGGTCGGCGTCACGAACGCGCAATGTACGAGTCGTTGCACATGCTGTGCAATGTTTCTGGGTCGCGCTCGCTGCGGGCCGGGATGCCCGGCCCGCGGACGCTCGCCGCTCGCGCCAGTTCGCTGCGCGCCTGCGGCGCTTCACTCACGGCCGCGTGCGCGGGTGTTGCTGGGTCGCGACTCACCTCCGAGCGGCGCCTTCGGCGCGTCGGGAAGGATCCGCTGCTCCCTGCGAGTTCGCGGCGCACCCTCGGGGCTGCTCGCTCACCGCCGCGTGACTCGGCTCGCCGCGCGCACCGGCGCGCGCAATTCCCGCGAGGGGGAGATCCGTCGTGTCGTACCCTTTCTCGAGTGCCCCATCCGGATCTGGCGTCGGAACGCGCGCGCCTGCGGTTCGCGCAGGTGTGTCTCGACGGGATGCGGCAGCGAACGGCTGACAAGGTCGCCGCCGAGGACATCCTCGGCGCCAACAAGGCCGACGCCGATGCCGTGAAGTGGCAGCTGCAACGGCGGCTGGCGTCGCTCGAGGACGACGCCGCGGTGCTGTGTTTCGGCCGCATCGACGAGGAGCTCGGTGACCGCTGGTACATCGGGCGGCGCCACGTCGAGGACCCCGACGGCGTGCCGGTCGTCGTCGACTGGCGGGCGGCGGTCGCGACACCCTTCTACCGCGCGACTCTCGCCGACCCATTCGGGCTGAAGCGCCGCCGCCGCTTCGTGTTCACCGCCCGCCGGCTCTCCGACGTGTTCGAGGAGGACTTCGACGACCCCGACGTGCTCGTCGGCTCGGGCGGTGTCCCCGATCCGTTGCTCGCCGAGCTGGGACGCGCGCGCACGGGCGCGATGCGCGACATCGTCGCGACCATTCAAGCCGAGCAGGACGCGATCATTCGCCGCGCCGCTCGAGACGTGCCTCGTCGTGCAGGGTGGGCCGGGCACCGGCAAGACCGCGGTCGCGCCTGCACCGCGCGGCCTTCTTGTTGTACGAGCACCGCGCGCTGCTGTCGCGCGAAGGTGTGCTCGTCGTCGGGCCCAATCCGGTGTTCCTGCGCTACATCTCACAAGTGCTGCCGTCGCTCGGCGAGACCTCGGCGACACAGACGACGGTCGACGGCCTGCTCGGCCTGCGCTTCCGCGTGGTCGCCGACGACACTGCCGCCACCGCGACGGTCAAGGGCGACGCGCGCATGGTCGACGTGCTCGCGCGTGCCGCCGCCGCGCAGATCAAGGTTCCCGACGGCGGCTGCTCGTTGCGATACCGCACGCGCCACGTCGCCTTCACCGCGCCGCAACTGCGCGCGCTTGTCGACGACATCCGCGGCCGGCGCGCACCGTTCGCGACACAACGCGAGCGCTTCCGGCGCGCACTCGTGCAGCGCGCGTACAACCTGTACACGGGCGGCGTCGCGATCGGGCTCGACGAGAACGACTTCGCCACCGAGCTCATGAACGACAAAGCGTCCCGCAAGGTGATCGACGGCATGTGGAAGGGCATCAACGCGGTCGGGCTCGTGCGATCGGTCCTCACGCAGCGCGCCACGCTGGCACGCGCCGCCGACGGGATCCTCGACGCGGACGAGCAAGCCGCTTTGCTGCGTCCGCGCGCGTCGGCCGACGCATGGACGCCGCACGATCTGCCGCTGCTGGACGAAGCGGAAGCGCTCGTGAAGGGAGCACCGGCGCGCTTCGGCCACGTGGTCGTCGACGAGGCGCAGGACCTGTCGCCGATGCAGCTCCGCATGATTGCGCGGCGCAGCCGTCACCACTCGATGACCGTGCTCGGCGATCTCGCGCAGGCGACCGGCCCCGCGTCGCCACAGAGCTGGACCGAGACTCTCGCGCACCTCGGCCGGCCCGAGAACGCGCAGCACGCGGAGCTGACGATGGGCTACCGGTTGCCCGGCACGTTCTTGGAGCTCGCAAACCGGTTGTTGCCGTACGCCGCACCAGACGTCGCGCCCTCACGCTCGGTGCGCCTCGACGGCGACCCGCCCGACCTCCATGCGTGCCCCGCCGACGAGTTGGTCGACCTCGTCGCCGGCCACGCGCTCGTGCTCGCCAAGGAGTTCGCCACGGTCGCGTTGATCACGGCCGACGGCCGACTCGACGAGGTGCGGGCGGCCGTCGGGGCACGCGGGATCGTGTGCGCCGAACCGGGAGAAGTCGCACCCGACCGGCCGGTCGTGGTTGTCCCCGCAAGCCTGGTGAAAGGCCTCGAGTTCGACGCGGTCATCGTCGTCGAGCCGGCCGAGATCGCGGCCGACGCGCCGCACGGCGCGCGGCTGCTGTACGTCGCGCTCACGCGCGCCGTGCAACACCTCGCGCTCGCATACGCGCAGGACCTGCCCGTTGCCCTGCGGGCGTAGGCTCACCGAGCGAGCGTTGCGAGGCGGTGTCCCGCCGAGCAGCGAGCGTTGCCCGAGCGGCCCTACCGAGCGGAGAGTGTGTGCCCGAAGTCGACACCGTTCGCCTCAACGTGTCGACGCGCAGCGGCAGCGTGCGCGTCGACGCCGCACCAGGGATCGAGCTCTCGATCGACGGCGGTGCCGTCGTCGGCGACAACGAAGGCGAGCTGCAAGTGCGCCGTACCGAGGGGGCGAGCACGATCGTCGTGCACTGCCCGCTCGACACCGACGTCACGATCGGCACGGTCTCGGGGAGCATCGTCACCGAAGGAAGGCTCGGCGCGGTACGGGTCGTGACCGTCAGCGGCAAAGTGCACGTCGCCGAGGCCCAAAGGGTCGACGTACGCGCGAAGTCGGGCACCGTCGAGCTCGACGCTTGCGCGGGTGAATGTCGCGTCGTCGTGATCAGCGGCAAGGTGAAGGTCGGCAAGGCGCAACGCATCTCGGTCGCGGGAGTATCGGGCACGGTGCGTGCCGAGCAAGTCGAGGGCGCCGAGGTGAAGACCGTCAGCGGCAAGGTGATGCTCGGCGCCACGGGTACCGGCGCGGTGTCCGTGCACACGGTCTCCGGCACCGTCGAGATCGAGGTTCCGGGCGACGTCGAGCCGGCCACGCGCCTGCGCTCGATCAGCGGACGCATCCGCAACGAGTGCCCCGCCGGCGGCGGCGGTCCGATCGCGGTTGCGAGCGTGAGTGGGGCGATTCGGGTTTCGTGCCGGTAGGCGACACGCCCGCGGGCGTCATCGTGTTCACCGACATCGTCGGGTTCACGCAGCTCACCGATGAGCGCGGCGACGACGTCGCGCTCGCGCTGCTCGAACGGCAGGAGAAGATGGTTCGCGCGCGACGATGCCGGAGCGGTCGCGCGTCGTCAAAGAGCTCGGCGACGGGCTGCTGTTGTGGTTCGACGACGCGCGCGAAGCGATCGAGTGTTGTCTTCGCTTGCAACACGTCTTCGAGGACGCGGGTGACGACGACGTGCCGTTGTGGGTTCGGATGGGCATGCACTTCGGCAGACCCCGCCGGCGCGGCGACGACATCGTCGGCGGCGACGTGAACCTCGCGGCGCGCATCGTCGAGCTCGCGGGCCCGGGCGACGTGCTGTGCTCCGAAGCCACGATCGCCGAGGCGGGCGCGATGCAGGGCATCGAGTTCGAGACGCTGGGCCCGGTGTTCGTGCGCGGCATCGCCGAACCGATCCCCATCGTCCGCGCCGCCGCGGTTGCCGACATGTTCGTGGCGTAGATCATGAGCGACCCGTAGCGCGCATCCTGCGCAGCGTCGACGAGCAGTCGACGCTGCCGTCGCGGCTACCCGACCCCGTCCCTGCCGCTCAGGTCAAGGTTGCCGACTCCTCGGAGACCCACGACGGCCACTCCGACCACAGAAGCGCGCCGCGCTCGAATTCGGCGATCACCCGAAAGGGCGCAGCTCCCGTCGTGTTGTCGTACACGCGCGAATGCTCAGCCAGGCGGATCGCGTCGGCTACGTGAGTCCACAGCCGCCTGTACCGTCCACGAATTCTGCTCTCGGTGGCGGCGTGACCCCCGTTCTCCACTCGATTCTCGACGCGATCAACTGCCAAACCTTCTGGAACGGCGACCACATGCAGGGTCACCAGGTATCCCGCTTCAACGGCCGCCCTGACGAGATCCACCTCGGACTCGTGTGAGAACACGGTCTCGGTCGCGTACGAGCGGCCTGCCGCGATCAGTTCCTGCCTTCGCACCGCCGCCATCTCGGCAGCCTCGTAGGCGTGGCCTTCGGGATCGTCGGGCCAACGCTGCGCTGCGATTACGTCAGCGTTGACGAACTCGAGGTGGACTTCCGGCTCGAGAAGGTGCGTCCAAAGTGTCGATTTACCCGACCCGTTCGGTCCCGCGAGCAGGTGCAGGACCGGGTCGGCCATCAACGAGCGCGGGTCGACGTCTTCTTCGGCGCGCCAGCGTTGGTCACGATCGCCTTCTTCTTCGCGGCCGCCCCCGCAGTCTTGGTGCCGGGCGTGCTCTCCTTCCGCTTCGAGGCGGCCTGGCGAACCGGTTGCTGCTCGCGGTCCGTCTTCTGCGTCGACCGGGCGGTCTTGCGCGCCGGAGTGCCCTTGCGGACTGGCGCCGCCCGTCGGCGGCGTCCCGAATCGACCGCGATCTCATCGGCGGCGCGGTGCCGAACCGTTGCGCCGTCGTGCCCAGCCTCAACCCAGGAACGGCCCTCGGCGGTGAAGAGTTCTGCGAGGTTCAAGGCCGCGCGACGAGCTTCAATTCTCGCGTCCCACTCGGCGCGGACGTTCGCCTGCGCCTTCGGATCCAAGTCGTCGTACGAGCGTGCGCCCGCGAGGACCGCTGCGACCTCTCGCACCGAGACACTTCCAGACCGCTCGAGCTCGCGACCGAGCTTCGCCCAGTGGCCGACCTGCTGCGCGGCACTGCGGCCCGTCGCCTCGGCGGCGAGCTTCGCCGAGGCCAAGAGATCGTCACCGACACGAAGCGGCATCGTCGACCGCATTCGAGCACCCCCGGGTGAAGTAGTGTAGCAGCCTGCTACGTCACGTGGCGGCGTCGTGGCACCTGAAGACGACTATCCCGCTTGCCTTGCCACCGCCTGCGCAGACGCCAGCGCACGTTCGGGGTCGAGGTAGCGGCCCTTCACGCCGCCGGCTCCCGTGTCGCGCCGGGGCCGCAGCTGCTCGTCGAGCTCGTACACGAGCGGCTCCCCGGTCGGGAGGTTGAGCTCGACGACCTGCTCGGGCGTCATGCCGTCGAGGTGCTTGACCAACGCCCGTAGCGAGTTGCCGTGCGCGGCGACGAGCACGGTCTTGGCGGCGCGCAGGTCAGGGACGATCGCGTCGTACCACCAGGGCAGCATCCGTTCGAGCACGTCGTGCAAGCACTCCGCGCGGCAGCACGTCGCGGGGCAGCGCGGCATAGCGGTCGTCATATCCCCAACGGTCGGGTTCCCGTTCGGGGTCGAGCGGCGGCGGCGGCACGTCGTAGGAGCGGCGCCACAACTTCAGCTGCTCGGCGCCGAACTGCTCGGCGGTCTGCACCTTGTCCTTTCCCTGGAGGTCGCCGTAGTGCCGTTCGTTCAGCCGCCAGCTGCGTCGCACCGGGATCCACGAACGCTGCGCGACTTCGAGGGTGAGCTCGGCAGTTCTGATCGCGCGCACTTGCAGCGACGTGTGCACGACGTCGGGGTAGATGCCGCGCGCGTGCAAGGTCGTCACCGCCGCGTCGCGCTTCCTCGCGTCCGAGCTCGGTCAGATCGACGTCGATCCAGCCCGTGAAGAGGTTCTTCAGGTTCCACTCGCTCTGCCCGTGGCGCAGCAACACGAGGGTGGACGCCATCGGTCCATTGTGCCCGACGGAGACGACCGCGAAGCGACCGAGTAGATGGAGGCGCAGCCGACCGTAGGGGAGGCGGAGCCGACAATCGACCGATTGGATGCGGGAGCGGAGCGCGGAGTCGACCCAATGGTCATCGCTAGTGTCGGCGGCCTCATGGCCGCTTCCCTCCACGTCGTGACGCTCTGCACCGGGAACGCCGCCCGTTCGGTGATGGCGGGCTCCGTGTTGCGCGAGCACGTGCCCGGGTTGCAGATCACGACGTCGGGGACGCATGTGATCGAGGGCATGCCGATGAGCTGGCGGACGCGCGACGCGATCGCCTCGCTCGGGCTGCCGATCCCCGATCATCGTTCGCGCCAGGCGATGTCGCAGGAGATGGACACCGCGGATCTCGTAATCGCGCTGGCTCGCGAGCACGTGATGTGGATGCGGCGCGTGCATCCGACCGCGGCGCCACGCACTGCGACATTGAAGCGCCTCGCACGTGATCTCGCCGGTTCCGACGACGGCCCGTTGTTCGAGCGCGTCGCGCGTATGCGCTTGCACGAGGTGCAGCTCGAATCGTGGGAGGACGTGCTCGATCCCGCGGGTGGCGATCTCGACGTGTTCGTCGAGTGCGCGCAGGAGATCGCCGACCTCCTGCACGAAGTCATTCCCCGGTTAGCGACAGAGTGAGCGTCCCTCGTCATGGCGCGCCCGCACCGAGCGGGAAGGTGGGAGGGGCTGGGGGCAGGGTCATCCCGCCGAGCCGGGGCGGGGCGGGGCTGAGCGGCGCGGCGCCGAAGGCGCCAAGAGCGGAAGAATGGACGTGATGGATCTCGCGGAGATGCTCGCGCCGTCGCGCGCCGCGCTCGTGCTGCAAGAGGTGCAGAACGGCGTGGTCGGGTCGCCGTCGGTGTTGCCCGCGCTGACGGAGGCCGCAGCCGCAGTGGGATTGATCGGGAACTGCGCGCGGCTGGCGCGTGCGGCTCGGGCGGCGGGTGTCCCCGTCGTGCACTGCA
This sequence comes from uncultured Actinomycetes bacterium, assembly GCA_963836365.1. GTDB lineage: Bacteria > Actinomycetota > Acidimicrobiia > IMCC26256 > PALSA-610 > DASQHW01. The sequence continues at coordinate 292,630 of CAWIJC010000008.1, read as the reverse complement.
CCGCGGAGACGCGCGACGACGGCCGGGGCGCGAACTCCAACGCGAGGTTGTTTCTCGGCGTGCGGAAGGCACCTCTGCGCCTGTCACCCGGCTCGGCGGCCGTGCAGGTTCCCGCCGAGATCGGCGTCGATCCGTCGGACATCGTGCTGGCGCGCTACCACGGGCTCGGCCCGATGACCGGCACTCAGCTCGACTCGATCCTGCGCAACCTCGGCACGACGACGATCGTGGGCGTCGGGGTATCGGTGAACATCGGCATCACCAACCTCGCGTTCGACGCGGTGAACCGTGGCTACCAGATCGTGCTGCCGCAGGACGCGATCGCAGGCGTGCCCGCCGAGTACGCGGACGCGGTGGTGGCGCGCACGCTGTCGCTGGTCGCCACGCTGACGACGACCGACGAGATCATCGCGGCGTGGACGTGAGCGTCTCGAGCGTGTCCGCGATCGCGAGCGGACGCGTGACGATGTCGAGGTGCGTGCCGGGAAGGTGCGTGATCGGCCAGCCGCGCGCGGCGGCTTCGGCGGCATCTTCGCGATAGGGGTCGCTGCACAGGATGTACGCCGCGCGGTGAACCGTCCACGCGTCGGGCATCGGTACGCGCTCGTGGAAGTACGAAAGCGGCAGCTGCGGGAGTTCGGCGACGATCTCGGCGAGTACGTCGTCGTCGGGCACGAGCGTGCGCATCGCGTCGGCACCGAACCACTCTGACCACCGCGGGAGCAGCCCGTAGCCGTTCGCGAGCGTCACGAGGTGCGCGGCGAGCTCGTCGGGGACGAGCGCGGCGTCGCCCGATGACGGCGGGACCCCGGCGTCGACGAACACCAGTTGCGCAGGTCGCATCGCGAGCGTGTCGGCGACGGGCGGCAGGAGCGGGCCCGCGCCGCTGTGGCCGACGAGCACCGGACCCTCGAACACCTGCGTCTGTTGCGCCGCGGCGTCGACGATCGCGCCACGAACCAGTCCGCGCCGCGTCGGCGAGCTGCGGGACGACGACGTGATGATCGCGGTTGCGCAGCTCGGTCGCGACCCGCGACCAAGCTGCGGGGCCGACGAGCGGGCTGTGGACGAGGACGAACGTCGTCACGGGCCCAGTGTGCCTGCCCGGCGCGCGGGTTGACGTCGACGTTGGTGCCGGCGCGAGCACGAGGTGCTCGCCGCGTCCCCGGAGAGGTCGACCGGTACGCTCGGTGTCACGGGTGGCTCGCGGCGGGCCACGAATCGAAGCCCTCCGGCGAGCGTCGCCGGGTGGGAGAGAAATGCCCGTCGAGATTCCCCGCATCATCTCGGTCGACGACCACGTGATCGAGCCCCCGAACGTCTGGCAGGACCGCCTGCCGGAGAAGTTCAAGGCGGTCGGCCCGCGTCGAGCGCCGGAAGGTCAAGAACATGAAGTTCGTGGGCGGCGTGTTCTCCTACGAGACCGGCCGGGCGAGAACGAGGACGGCCTCTGGTGCGACTGGTGGCTCGATCGAAGACCTGCAGTACCCGCTGACGCGGCTGTCGGCCGCGGCCGGGCTACCCCCGCGACGAGATCACGGTCAGCCCGATCACGATGGACGACATGCGCAAGGGCTGCTGGGACCAGAAGGCTCGTCTCGAGGACATGGACGTGAACCACGTCGAGGCGTCGCTCGCGTTCCCGTCGTTCCCGCGCTTCTGCGGACAGACGTTCACCGAACGCAAGGACCGCGAGCTCGGCGACCTGTGCGTGAAGGCGTACAACGACTGGATGGTCGACGAGTGGTGCGCGGGCACCGGACGGCCGCTTGATCCCGCTGATCATCGTGCAGCTGTGGGACCCGGAGCTGGCCGCCGCGAGATGCGGCGCAACGCGGCGCGGCGATCACGCGGTGACGTTCTCGGAGATCCCCTCGTTCCTCGGACTGCCGTCGATGCACGACAAGGACGGCTGCTGGGACCCGTTCCTCGCCGCGTGCGAAGAGACCGACACCGTCGTCTGCATGCACATCGGTTCGTCGTCGAAGATGCCGTCGACGTCGGCCGACGCGCCCGCCGCGGTCGGGTCGACGATGACGTACATGAACGCCGCGATGTCGCATGACCGACTGGTTGATGTCGGGCATCTTCGAGCGGTTCCCGCGCCTGAAGATCGCGTACAGCGAGGGCCAGATCGGCTGGATCCCGTACGTGCTGGAGCGCGCCGACAAGGTGTGGGAGGACAACCGCGGGTGGGGCGGCGTCGCCGACAAGGTGAAGCGCCCGCCGAGCGAGTACTACTACGAGCACGTCTACGGCTGCTTCTTCGACGACCCGCACGGCTTGAAGAACATCGACGCCGTCGGCGAGGACAACGTGACGTTCGAGACCGACTACCCGCACAGCGACTCGACGTGGCCGCACACCAAGAAGGTCGCCGAGGAGATCATGAAGGATCTCACCCAGGAGCAGGTCGACAAGGTGTGCCGCACGAACGCGATCAAGCTGCTGCACCTCGACCTGCCCGCGTAGTGGACCTCAATCATCTGCACTTGGGTGTGGATGACGTCGAGCGGTCGGCCGCGTTCTATTCGAAGCTCGGTTTCCGCAACGAGGACGTGTGGCACGGCGGCGCCCTGTTCGTCGTGAACGACGACGGCTTCGAGCTCGCGCTCGGCCAGCACGGCCGCGTCGACATGCCCGACTGGTTCCACATCGGGTTCAAGGTCCCGGCCGCCGACGACGTGCGCACGTTGCAGTCGAAGTTCGCGTCAGTCGTCGCGAGCGGCGACGATCCCGACTTCGTGTTCTTCCGCGTCAACGACCCCGACGGCTACCAAGTCGAGGTCTACTGGGAGGAATAATGCTCCCGCGGAAGCGTGCGGCCGCCGTGCGTTTGGGCAGTCGTTGCCGTGATACGTCGTACAACTGCCCAAACGTCGGTGCCCTCGGTCGACGCTCGAGGTGCTTGTTGACCGGGTTGCGCCCAAGGAGGGCGGCACGATTCGGTCAATGACGGTTTCGTGGCCCTGCGGAAACGGTCGTCCGACGTCGTAGCCGGCGCGGGGGCGGAAGAGCTCGAAGCGAAGGCCTTGGTCGTCGACGCATTCTGCGTTGCCGCCGGAGTCGTAGCTGTTGATCGACAGCACTTGGCCGCCGAGCTCGCGCACGCGTGCCGCGACGGCGTCGATGTCGTCGACGCGGAAGTAGATCTTGAACTCGGGATCGCCACGCCGCCGCGGCCGTGGATGCCCGCCGGCGGAGTGATCGACGAGATGTGGAACGAGCCCGGCTCGCCGCTCGGGCCGAGGTCCCATCCGAACAACTGTGAGTAGAACCGTGCGGCGCGCTCGCCGTCGGCGACCTCCAACGTGAGGTAGCCGAGGTCGCCGAAGCGACGGCCGGGGGCGTCCTCGACGGGCACGTCTTCGGCCTCCGAGCGCGGTCGCGATCATCCAGCGGTGGCCGAACGGGTCGATCAGCGTGCCCTGCCGCGCGCCGTACGACTCCTGCACCGGCCGCAACGCGGTCGCGCCGAGCTCGACCGCGCGTGCATACGTGCGATCCGAATCCGGCACGTGCACCATGAACGCGGCGCTGCTCCCGCCGAGCGTCGTCGGCGCAAGGTGGCGCTCCTCGGGGAACTCACCGGCGAGCATGAACACGCTGTCGCCGATGCGCATCTCGGCGTGGCCGATGGTGCCGTCGGGCATCACGATCGGATCACCGAGCAGCGTCGCGCCGAACACCTCGGTGTACCACTCGATCGCACGCTTGGGATCGCCGAGCGCGAGGTACGGGGTGATCGAGTGCAGACGGGCGGGTGTGTATTCACGAACCTCGAGTGTCGGCATCTGCTGTTCCTCCTCAGCAAGCTCCAGCGCGAGACGCTGGCGCAGTTGACGGGCGAATTCGGGACGGGGGTCGAGCGGCACGAGCGGCTCGCGCAGGGCGTCGAAGGGATCAGTCATCACCGCTCCCCTCGGAGTAGCGGACACGGAACGCGCGGCGGGCACGCACCAACAACGCTTCGGTCGCGTGCACCGTGCGACCGAGCAGGTCGGCGACCTCGGGCACCGACAAGCCGTCGAGGTAGCGCAACGTCAACGCCGCGCGATGGTGCGCGCCCAACTCGGCGAGCACCTCGCGGGCTCGCATCCGTTCGAAGTGCTGCTCGAGATCGTCGTGGAGCGCACCGCCGTCACCGGCATCTTCGGCGAGCCGCAGCGATCGTTCCTCGCGTGCGCCGCGGCGCCAGTGGTCGACGAGCTTGTTGCGCGCCACGGCGATCAGCCACGCGACCGTGATATCGGGCGGCGGCACCTTGCGCGTGGCGCCCACGGCGGCGAGAAACGTCTCGGCGGTGAGATCCTCGGCGACCGCCTCGGTCGGCACCCGGGCGCGCAGGTAGCCGTAGACCTGGGGCAGCGCCCGGTCGTACACACCGAGCAACCGGCTGCCCGCATCTGCGGCTTGCGCGCTCACGACCCCTTCATCGCTCGGGCGCCCACGCCTCCGACGGGCAATCGCAAGAAATCACAACTGCGTCAGCGCGGGCGCAAGCGTGCGCCACTGCTCCATCGGCAGCCCGGGGTTCAGCACCTGCACGCAGACATGGTCGGCGCCGGCATCGAAGTGGGCCTGCACCCGGGCCCGAATCGCCGACTCGTCGCCCCACGCGACCAGTGCGTCGAGGAACCGTTCGCTGCCGCCGTCGGCGAAGTCGGCGTCGGTGAAACCGAGCCTGCGCCAGTTGTTCACGTAGTTCGGTAGCCCGAGGTAGATCGCGAGCGTGCTGCGCGCGGCCTCGCGCGCGGCGGACGCATCGGTCTCGAGCATCACCTTCTGCTCGACCGCGAGCAGCTTGCCGGGCCCGAGCACGTCGCGCGCGAGCCTCGTGTGCTCGGGCGTGACGTTGTACGGGTGTGCGCCGTCGGCGCGTTCCGCCGACAGGGCGAGCATCTTCGGGCCCAGCGCGGCGAGCACGCGCCGCGGCGACACCGACGGCTTCGCCGCGAAGTAGGGGCCAGCATCCATCGCGTCGAGATACGCGCGCATCGTCGCGATCGGCGCCCCGTAGTCGGTCTTGCGCAGGCCTTCGACCATCGGCTTGTGGCTCACGCCGAGCCCGAGGACGAAGCGTTCCGGGTACGCCTCGCTGATGGTCTGCCACGCCGCGTTGGTCGCGATGGCGTCGCGCGCGTAGATCGGCACGATGCCGGTCGCCACGACGATCCGCTCGGTCGCGCCCAACGTCAACGTCGACGCGACGAACGCGTCGCGGTTCACGGCCTCCGGAAACCACAATGCCGCGTAGCCGAGCGACTCCAGCTCCCGCGCGACGTCACGCCCCTGCGACCAGGGCAGGCGATCGAGCTGGTGCAACCAGAGCCCGACGCGTCCGAGTGGCACGCGGGCACGTTAGGTTGCGCGGGTACCCTCCTCGCCCATGGCGCAGGTCTTGATCGGCGGCGGGTGGGCGAACGGAACCGACGGCGGCTACGAGGTGACGAACCCCGCGACCGAAGAGGTCGTGGCCGTCGCGCCCGAGGCGTCGGTCGCGCAGGCACAGGAGGCCGCCCGCGCCGCGCAGGAAGCCTTCCCGGCGTGGTCGCAGACGTCGCCCGACGTCCGTGCCGAGTTGCTGCAGCGCACCGCCGACGCGATGAAGGAGCACTTCGACGACCTGCTACCGCTCGTGATCGCCGAGACCGGCTGCACCGCGACCGTCGGGAAGCAGATGCAAGTGCCGCAAGCGCGCGTGCGCTTCGAGACCTACGCACGGCTCGCACACGAGTCGCCGGTGATCCCGTTGCCGCCGATGGAGATGCCGCAGACCGCGCTGGCACCCGGCGGGCTGATGGGTGCGATGGCACGCCGCCAGCCAGTCGGCGCGGTCGCGTGCATCACCCCGTACAACTTCCCGATCGTGAACATGGCCGGCAAGCTCGGGCCGGCGCTGGCGACGGGCAACACCGTCGTCGTGCGGCCGGCGTCGCAAAACCCGCTCGCGGTCATCGAGCTCGTGAAGATCATGCACGACGTCGGGTTCCCACCCGGTGTCGTCAACGTCGTCACCGGCTCGACGCCCGCCACCGGCGAAGCGCTCGTCGAATCGCGCGACATCAACATGGTGTCGTTCACCGGATCGACCGGTGTGGGCGTGCGCATCGGCGAGGTGGGCGGCCGCACGATGAAGCGCCTGCTGCTCGAGCTCGGCGGGAAGGGCGCGGCACTGGTGTTCGACGACGCCGATACGAGGACCGCGATCCAGATGATCGGCTCGACGTGGACGTTCCACTCCGGCCAGATCTGCACGGCGCCGACCCGTGCGATCATCCAGCGCAAGGTGTACGACCAAGTGGTCGACGGGCTCGCGAAGATGGCCGGCGTCTTGAAGGTCGGCGACCCGTACGAACCGGGCACGATCGTCGGCCCGGTGATCACCGACGCGCACCGCGACCGCGTCGAGGGCTACATCGAGGCCGGCCGCCGCGAAGGTGGAGACGTGCGCGCCGGCGGGCAGCGACCCGAGAAGCCCGACCGGGGCTACTACGTCGCGCCGACGCTGATCGCCGGCTGTCGTGCGGGCATGACAGTCGTGCAGGAAGAGATCTTCGGACCGGTCATCGTCGCGTTGCCGTTCGACGACGAGGACGAAGGCGTCGCGCTCGCGAACGGCACCGACTTCGGCCTCTACGACTACGTGTTCAGTGCCGATACTGCACGCGCGTTCCGCGTGAGCAAGCGCATGCGCGCCGGCAACGTCGGAATCAACACGACCCAGCGCAACCACAACACGCCGTTCGGCGGCACGAAGTGGAGTGGGGTCGGGCGCGACGGCGGCGTCTTCGGCCTGCACGCGTACAGCGAGCTGCAATCGGTCGTCTGGCCCGGGTGAGCGGGTGAGAGGGGCGTGACCGTCTCTGTGATTCCCGACGGGGTGCTCGCGTACGGTATGCAGCTGCCGGTCCAGGCGCTCTCGGTGCGAGTGTCGATGCCGTGGGAGCAGGAAGGCACCGTCGCCGACATGGTGCGCGTCGCGCAGGCGTGCGACGCGGCCGGCTTCCTCTACGTCGCGGTGTGCCACCACGTCGCGATCCCGCCCGAGCCGGCCGAGATGATGTCGACGCAATGGTTCGACCCGATCGCCACGCTCTCGTACGTCGCCGCGAGCACTCGACGCACGCGCTTGATGAGCAACGTGCTCGTCGCCGGCTACCAGCACCCCTTGGTCGCGGCCAAGGCATTCGCCACACTCGACGCGCTCTCCAACGGCCGCGCGATCGTCGGCATCGGCGCCGGCCACGTCGACGGCGAGTTCGACGCGCTGGGTGTGTCGTTCAAAGGCCGCGGCGCGATCACCGACCACGCGCTCGTGACGCTCACGCGACGCGCTCACCAACGAATGGACCAACGGCGTCGGGCAACGCCCGCGTCCTGTGCAGCAGCCGCACCCGCCGATCTGGATCGGCGGCTCGGGCAAGCCCGCGCGGCGGCGCGTCGCGCACCTCGGCGACGGGTGGATCCCCCAGGCGACGCCGCTCGACCGGTTGGGCGACGACATCGCATGGATCCTCGCCGAGCGCGATCGCGCGCGGCCCGGCGCGGCCGCGCCCGAGATCGGCTACCACCTGCTCGCGCACGTCGGCGACGCGTCGTGGGAGTTGCCGAAAGGCGTCGTGTCGGGACCCGCTGCAACGGATCATCGACATTGCGAACACGCGCATGGGCGCGCTCGGAGTGTCGCACCTGCAAGTGCGGCTGATGGCGCGCTCGTGCGACGAGCTCTGCGACCAGGTCGCCGCGTTCGGCGCCGAAGTCGGCCCGCACCTCACCCGCAAAGGGCTGTAGTGCGCGCCGCTCCTCACGATGCGCCACGACTTCCGTGCGCCGGCCGGCGGCGAGGTGTCGACCCCGGAGATCTACGCCGCCGCGCTCGAGCAGTTCGTGTGGGCCGACCGGCAAGGGTTCTCATTCGCTGGTGCTGTCGGAGCACCATGGCGTCGACGACGGCTGGTGCCCGGCGCCGTTGACGATCGCCGCGGCCGTGCTCGCGCGCACCGAGCGGGCACGCGTGATGATCGAGCGCGTCGATACTGCCGCTGCACGACCCGATTCGCGTCGCCGAGCAGATCGCCGTGCTCGACAACGCGTTCCCGCGCCGGCTCTGGGTCGTCTTCGGCGCGGGCTACCGCGTCGAGGAGTTCGAGATGGCCGGCGTCGACCACGCGGCGCGCGGCCGCGTCCTCGAGGAGTACGTCGCGACCGTGCTCACGGCATTGCAGGGCGAGCCGTTCACGTGGCAAGGACGCACGGTACGGGTCACGCCCACGCCGGCCACCGACCCGCGGCGCATGTTGTTCGTCGGCGGTGGAGTGCCGGCCGCGGCGCGACGCGCGGCACGGCTGCAACTGCCGATGTTCCCGATGAACGCCGACGCGTCGGTCCGCGACGCGTACTACGACGAGGCGGAGAAGCTCGGCTACGAGCACCCCGTGTACGTCGAGCCCGGCGGCCCGACGTACGTGTACGTCAGCGACGATCCCGAACGCGCGTGGCACGAGATCGGGCCGTACGTGCTGTACGAGGTGCAGAAGTACACGTCGTTCCAGACGCCCGGCCAGCACTCGTTACCGGGCGTCCGTGCGAGCACGCTCGCCGACCTCGAGCGCTCGCCAGCAGTACCTCGTCGGAACGCCGGACGACGTGCTCGCGCGCCTGCATGCACTCCCGCCGGCGGCCGGCGCAACGTTCAACCCGCTGGCGGGCGGCATGCCGCCCGATCTGGCGTGGCCGAGCCTCGAGCTGTTCGCCGAGAAGGTGCTTCCCACTCTGCGGTGATCGCGGGTAACGACTCGGTGTCTTTGCGTGGCGAAGGCTGGTCACCGCTGCCCGATCGGGCGTACCGTTCTGATCCGCCCGCGATCGGAGGTCGAGATGGCCCGCTATCGCCGCTTCGACGTGACCGGTGAAACGCCGGTCGTCACCGCGGTCCACGCGCTCGACGACGTGCGCCTGCGACGGGCGGGACTGAAAGCGGCGTTGAGCGGTCTCGAGCTCGCGCTCGCGGCGCCCGCGCCGCATCGCGGCACGTGGGTCACCGGGGTGCGCGACAGCCTGCGCACGTTGCACGAAGTGTGGACGCGCCACATCGTCGAGACCGAAGCGCCCGGCGCCTTCCTCGACGAGCTCGTCGCCGAAGCACCGCGCCTCGCGACCCCGGCGTCGCGGCTGCGGCGCGAGCACAGCGACATCCTCGCGACGATCACCCGCGCCGAGAAGCGCCTGCTCGACCCCGCCCGTCGACGCCACGACTACGTACCGGCTGGGTCGACGAGATCCGCACCGAGCTCAACGCGCTGCTCGTCGCGCTGCTGAAGCACCGCCAGCGCGGCGCCGACCTCGTCTACGAGGCCTACGACGTCGACATCGGCGGCGGGTTCTAGTCGAAGGGGGGCGGGCCCCCTTCGAGCTACCCCCCGGGCCTCGCGTGCGGCTGTGGGTTCCGGGGTCGGCAAAGCCGCCCCTGACGCTCGCACGGTGTGCCTTGCCTAGTTCTGCTTCTTCGTAGAGGGCTTCGCCTCTTCGCAGGCGGCTCGCGATTCTGATCGTTGTCGGGAGCTCTCTTCTCGTCGGGGTGTGGGCGGCGAGGAATCGGGCGACGCCGACCAGCACCAGCGCCGACTCCTCGGAGCCCTCGGGCCACGCATTCGCCTGGCGCACGCCGGCCTCGACCGTCTGGAACCAGTGGAACTCGGCGTCCTCGACGAGCAACGCGTGGCCGAGCGCGGCGACCAGCTCCGCGCGTGAGCCGCCGGCCTTCAAGAACCCGTACGCCTCGTTGCCGGCCTCGTCGACCATGCCCTGCACGTCGAAGCACTCCGCGAGCGCGTCGAGGCTGCCGGTGGTCGCCGTCGGCAAGCCGCGCGGCGGGCACGTTGAGGAAGCGGTCGAGGTAGACGCGCAACGCCGCGTGCACGCAGCCGCGCCGCAGCTCGGGCGTCGGGTTGCGCGCGAGCGCTTGGTGCAGCGCGTTGGCGGCGGTGAACGAGTGGTGCACGGTGTCCCAGTCGCCGTGATCGTTCTGCACGTGGAAGCGCACGATGCGCAGCGCGGCCGCGTACGCGATCGCACGCCCGATCGCCTCGTCGTCGGCGCCGGCTTCGTACGCCGCGCACGAGCGCGTCGGCGACGGCGCGCGGATCGTCGGCGAGCAGCTCCCACGCCGAGCGCACCGACGTCGATCGACGCCACCGCGGTCGCGGCCGGCGGTGCGATCCCGTCGATCCGCGCGTACGTGTCGCTCGCGAGGCGGACGAGGTCGTGCGGGTGACGCCACTCCGAGAACTCCTCGGAACGCTGACGCCGCGGTCGTCTGCAGCACGAGCGTCGGCAGCACTTGCGACGCCGCGTCCTTGCCGAGGTGGTCGAGCGCCTCGAACGCCTTGTTGGTGAAGTCGATCGTGTGCCCGCCGTCGATGAACACGTGGTCGGTCACCGCCGCGAACATCATCGCCTCGACGTCGGCGAGCGCGCGGCTCGGTCGAGCGCGGTCTCGAGCGTGCGTTCCGCCGGAGTCCGACGAGCGGGTGTCGACGAACCGCCGGTACCACGACGCGAGCCGCTCGATCGGGAGGTCGCGCGTCGGCAACGCGCTCACGGGAAAGCGCGGCGCGTGGTTGCTCGTGTCGCTGCGCGACGAACGCGAGCCCGTGCACGAGCGCGAGCGCACGGTCGGCGTCGTCGAGGGCGGGCAGCAGGTTCGCCATCGCGACGAGCACCGTGAGGCCCGCGCCCCAGCCGCCGTCGCGGTACGGCGTGCCGAAGTCGACGCCGGTGCGCACGATCTCGGCCGGGCTCACGCCCGCGTCGAGCAGGCCGAGCACCGACTTGGCGACGACGAGCGTGATGCCGTCCTCGAGACCTTCGCGCAACCGCGTCTGCAGGTGACCGATCGGGTCGGCGTCGGCGCGCGGTCGCACCATGACCGCGCCGTCGCGCACGTCGGTGTCGAAGCCGCGCGCGTCGTCGGCCCAGAGGTCGAGCGTGCAGCCCGACACGAGGTCGAAGCGCGCGTGGTGCCAGTGGCACGTGACGAGGCCGGCTTCGACCGTGCCCTGGTGCAGCGGGAAGCCGAGGTGCGGGCAGCGATCCTCGATCGCGTACGGCCGCGCCGTCGTGCCAGAACACGACGACCGGCAGCGTCCCGACCTTGGTGAGCAGCTGGCCCTGCGACTGCAGGTCGGCCAGCGCGCCCGGCGCGGACCAGCTTCCGTCGCCCATGGGTGCGATCCTTTCCGAAAGTGTCTCCTTGCGATAATCTACCGAGCGATGGACGACGTCAAGACACGTCACGCCGACGACGTCCGCACCGCGAACCTCGGGCCGAGCAAGCGCCAGATCGTCGAGCGGCTGAAGCGCGCCGACGCGACGGTCGCCGAGCTCGCGCCGCGTGCTGTCGATGACCGAGGCCGGTGTGCGCCAGCACCTCGACGCGCTCGCCGAGAACGGACTCGTCACGTCGCGCGTCGGGCCCGAGCGAGGGCCGGGGCCGGCCGCCGACCGTGTGGACGCTGACCGACCTCGCGCAAGATCTGTTCCCCGATCGCCACGACGACCTCACCGTCGACCTCATCTCCGCGGTACGCGCCGCGCTCGGCGACGAGGGCCTGCAGAAGGTCATCGACGCCCGCGCCGAGACAGCAGCGCGCCGCGTACATGGCCGCGATCCCGAAGCGCGGGTCGCTGCGAGCGCGCGCCGAGGCGCTTGCGACGCGTGCGCACCGAAGAGGGCTACCTCGCCGAGGTCGTCGACGATCCCGACGGCAAGGGCGTGCTGCTCGTCGAGCACCACTGCCCGATCTGCACCGCCGCGACCGCGTGCGCAGGCCTGTGCACGTCGGAGCTCGACCTGTTCCGCGACGTGCTCGGCGCGTCCGTGAAGGTCGAGCGCACGCAACACCTGTTGAGCGGCGACCGCCGCTGCGCGTACCGCATCACCCACGGCTGACCGCGTCGATACTGCTCGTCGAGAACGCGGCCCGCGGCGCGGCCACGTCGGGGCGCGGGGCGAGAGCGCTCCGGGCCGGGCTTAGGCGTCGCGCGTCGCTTCGGCGAGCTCCTCGCTCGTTCCACGCGGCGTAGATCGTCTCTCCGATGTCTGCGAGGGGTTCGAGGTCCGTCGTCATCGGTCTTTTGCCACCGGCGGGGAAGCTCTTGGCCATCGCGGCGACAACCCATGAACATTCGTCCGTCTCGAACAGACCGGCGTCGACGCACGCGCGCGCTCCCCAACCCGCCTTGCCGTATACGCGCACCCGGCGCGGCGAGGCCGTGGTCGATCGCGGCGGGTACGTGAGCGATACGACGGGGGTGGAAAGTCGACCTTCTCGACTCGGTACAGGATCTCCGAAGGTGCTCATCAAGGTGGGTGTAGACCTCAGCGATGTCATGCGGCGTCGCCGTGAAGTACGACGCGCTCTGCTGCAACGAATCGTGCAGTCGTAGCTGCGGCACGCCGAGCGCGTCCATCTCGGCGTCGGCTTCACGTCCGCCCGAGCTCGCGGATGAGCGCTCGCGTTGCGAGCCGAGCAGCGTGACACGCCGATCCCGTTCATCGTGACCGAGCCGGATCCTCTTGATGTAGGCGACAAGGACGCAGACCTTCGCAGAACTCGGCGCGGGCATCGGTCAGCATCGCTCGCAGGTCGTGCTCGAGGCTCACGCCCACGCAGTCTCGCATCCTGGCCGAAGCTGCAAGACCTCCGCCCCGAGAGCTGCATCACGCAGCATCGTCGTTCCGGCGGATCTTGTGTGACACGAACGTGTGAGATCTACGAGTACCCCAAGCGCGCGAACTGGTCGCTCGGGGCGTCGACCTCGCGCAGCGCGTCGTGCAGCAGGTCGGCGAGCTCGCGGCCGAACGTGTCGTCGGCGAGGTTGCGGTCCTCGGTGGGATCTTCGCCGAGGTCGAACGCGAGCGTGCCGACGAACTCGGTGTACGCCCAGAACGGCAGGACGTCGCCGGCCGTGAACGGCTGGCGGATCACCGGCACCTTCGAGCCCGGGCATGCGGTCGAGGATCGCGCGGTCGTCGGGCAGCGGCAGCCGCAGATCGGGATGCGCGTGCACCGGCATCGTCGACCAGCGGTTCGACCACATCGACAGCGGCTCGTTCGCACCTGCCGGCGCGCGCACGTACTTCGCGTGATCGGCGATCGAGGTGCACCTCGCGGCCCCAGACGCCGGCGAGCGCCCAGTCGCGCACCGACGTCGCGTCGCCGTCGAGCAGCGGCACGAGCGACCGGCCGTGCGTGCGGTGCCGAGCGCGCGACGCCGAACACGTCGCACAACGTCGCGTGCAGATCGACGTTCGTCGTGAGCGCGTCGCACGTGCCGCCGCCGGCGATGCCGGGCCACGCGATCAGCAGCGGCATGTGCCCGAGCGGTTCGTAGATCGGGCAACCGGGCTTGCCGAAGATGTCCTTCTCGCCGAGGTAGTGGCCGTGGTCGGTGCAGACGATCACGGCCGTGTCGGCGAACGGGCCGCGTGCGTTCGAGCGCGTCGAGCACGCGGCCGAACCAGCGCGTCGATCATCGTGAGCTTGCCGCCGTACTGCGCGCGCACCTGGCGCGCCTGGCGTTCGTCGATCACGCCCTTGCGCACCGCGCCGACGGTGTACGGCGGCCAGATCGAGTGTGCGGCCCGTCCCAGTCGTCGTCGTACATCGACGCGTACGGCTCCGGCGTGTCGAACGGCTCGTGCGGATCGAACTCGTCGACGAACAGCAGGAAGCGCTCGTGGCGCGGGCGCCTCTTCGGTGAGCCAGCGCGCGGCTTCGCGCATCACGCGCGGCCCGGGGAAGTCGTCCTCGCCGCGGAACCAGCCGCGCGAGTCGTCGTATGGCATGTGGCCGCGGCCGAACGACGGCGCGCCGAGCCACGACGGGTCGGGCCGGGTCCGCCACAGGTCGCCCTCGTGGCCGCGCTGGTAGTCCCAGGCGGTGAAGTCGACGTGGTAGTTCTCGCCGCCGGTCTCGAAGAGATGCGGGTGGTCGGTGACGAGCTTGGTGACGACGCCCGCGCGCCGCAGCGACGACGGTGATCGCTTCCTCCCACAGCTCGATCGATCCCCACGGCCGCCAGAGGAAGTCGAGCGCGCCGCACGAGCATGTCGTGGCGCGCCGGCATGCACGGCAGCGAACCGCTGTAGTGCTGCGTGAAGCGCACCGCACGGCGGGCGAAGCGGTCGAGGTTCGGCGTGTCGAACTCGGCGCCGCCGTAGCAACCGAGCATGGTGGCGGTTCAGCGAATCCAAGAGCACTACGACGACGCGCGTGGGCACCACGGCCACGACGCTACCCGGCGCTTGTCGCGCCACGTCGCGCTGGCGGTACCCTGTACACACGATGCGGCGTGTGACCTTCCTCGATTTCCCGCTCCAGGTCGGCGTGCGTGCACGGCAGCACCGTGAGGCGCTCCTCCGGGAGTTCGCGATCATCGCGATCGGCGGTGGCACGGAAGCCGATGTGCCGAAACGGCTGCTCGAGATCGCACGGCTGCACGCCGACCGCTACTCGCGGCTGAACCCCGAAGCCGACGACGCGGTCGACGCCGCGATCAGCCGCGGCGAGCAGTTCATCGATTTCGACGTCAGCGTCCCGGATCGGATCAAGGGCGACACGGTCGATCTCGCCCCGATCTTGTTCGAGGTCGACGAGTACTGCCGCAACGGCGACCTGCTGACGTTGTCACCCCCGGCCGACGTCCGCCGGTTCTGGATGTGGTTCCTCAGCGAGTTCGTGCGCCAGCTCGACGGCGAAGCGCCGCGGTCGTGGAAGGCGTTCTCTCCCAAACCCGAGCACTGAACGCGCTGCTCTGCGAGAGGAATCGCGTCCGTGAGGTACACGAACAGTCCCGCGCACAACAACCCGTAGGAGTCCTCGAGCAGCGCCGCCAGGAAGCCGCTGCCGTGCAATTGCCGCGCCGACATACGGCAGACGCGCAACGAACAACGCTGCGATCACGAACGCGGCGAGGACGCGGCGCTTGTCGCCGCCGCGCCCGACGATGACCGCCAGGACGGGCACGATCCACACGAGATGGTGGATCCATGAGATCGGCGACACGAGCACACCGACCATCCCCGTGATCGCCACGCCGCGCAGCTCGTCGCCCGCCTTGCTGACCGCGGCCGCGCGCCACAGGCCGAAGCCGGCAACGAACAGCACGAGCGGGAGCCATGCGAGCCGCCACGGCCCGATTGCGCGTTGTAGCAGGCCTTCCAGTGCTTGGTTGCTGAAGTACGTCGGGCTCGTCGGCTCGAACATCTTGTTGCTGAAGAACGTCCACGAGTCGGAGGGCGCGAAGACGGCGCCCGCCAGCGTGAGGCCGACGAACGTTCCCACGGCGACACCGGCCGCGCGCCACCGGCGCGTCAACGCGAGGTACGGGATGAAGACGCCGGGCACGAGCTTGAAGGCCGTCGCGGCGCCCACCAACATCCCGCGCGGCCAGCGCGGCTTGCCGATCATGCAGTCGAATACGCAGCACGCGAGCAACGGAATGCCGACCTGGCCGAAGCGCAAGTGCTCCTCGACCGGCGACAGCGCGATCATCGCGGCGAAGGTGAGCGCGAACGCGAGCGTGGGGTTCGCGAAGCGTTCGAACAGGGGACCGAAGCACACCTTCACGACGCCGGCGAGCAGCGCCAGGCAGATCGCGGTGTACAGCAGGTTTGCAGGCGTCTCGCCGAACAAGGTGAACGGGATCGCGAGCGTGGCCGCGACCGGCGGATAGATGAACGGCAGCGGGAATCGCAGCTGCGCGGCGACGTACGAGCCGTACACCGAGTGACCGTGGAGCACCGCGCGGCCCGCGGCGCGATACACGGCGAGGTCGATGAGATCGAACGGGCGTGTCTTCGACGCGAGCATCCAGAACGCGCATGCGACGCCGCCCGCGAACAGCACGAGCGCGCCGGCCGCGAGCGCGGTCGTGGCAGTGGCAGGCTGCGCCTCGTCGTCGATTGGCCGGCCCACGGGTCAAGACTAGGCGGCGAGCAACTATGGTCCGCCGTCATGGGTCCGAGCGGGCGCATCACCGACGAGGGCGTCGCAACGCTGCGGGCCCGCATCGGTATCGCGGAACCGCACCCGATGCCGCCGTACTACACGCTGCCGACGATCGACACGTTTCGCAACGTCGCGATCGCCTACGGTGACGACAATCCGCTGTGGTGCGACAGTGAGTACGGCGCGAAGACACGTTGGGGCCAAACGATCGCGCCGCCGGTGCTCGTAGGCGGCGACACGCTCATCGGCGAAGACGAGGTCACCGCGGTCGCGCCCGAGCACGCAGAGTTGATGAAGGGCGATCCGCTGCGCGGCGTGCACGCCTTCTACGCCGCGAGCGCGCGCGAATGGTGGGCACCGCTCGTGCCTCTGCGACGCGTGGCGCGCCGCAACGCGCTGGTTGCCGCACTCGACAAGCCGAGCGAGTTCGCGGGCCGCGCGATTCACGAGTGGACTGCGCAAGTGTTCCGCGACGACGAGGGCAACCTGCTCTCGGGCCAATACCGCTTGATGGTGCGTACCGAGCGAGAGAAGGCGCGCGAGGAGAAGAAGTACGACGCGATCACCGTCGAGCCGTACACCGACGAGCAGATCGACGAGATCGAGGCGCAGTACGAGTGTGAGCGACCACGCGGCGCCGACCCGCGTTGGTGGGAAGACGTCGGCGAGGGCGACGAGATCGGCCCGATGGTGAAGGGACCGCTCACGATCACCGACATCGTGTGCTGGCACGCGGGCATGGGCATGGGCCTGTACGGGGTCAAGCCGCTGCGGCTGGCGTACAAGAATCGGCGGCGCATCCCACGCTTCTTCCATCGTGACGACTTGAATGTGCCCGACGTCATGCAGCGCGTGCACTGGGATCCGGGGTTCGCGCGGCGATCCGGAAACCCCACGACGTTCGACTACGGCCGCATGCGCGAGACGTGGTTGATACACCTGTGCACCGACTGGATGGGTGACGACGCCTGGCTGTGGAAGCTCGAGTGCGAGTTCCGGCAGTTCAACTATGTCGGCGACACGCAGCGGCTCCGCGGGCGCGTCACGCGCAAGTACCTCGCGGGCGGCGATTGCCCGGCGATCGACGCCGAGCTCGAGGCCACCAACCAGCGCGGCGAGCTCACGACCCCGGGGCGGGCGACGATGCTGCTGCCGAGCCGCGAGCACGGCGCCGTGCGGCTTCCCGATCCGCCGGCCGGTGCGCGCAACCTGCAGGACGCGCTGCACGCGATTTCGGCCGAGTTCTCCCGCCGATGACGCTCACGACGGCGCGCGGCGACCGCGGCGTGCTGACGCTCCGCCTCGATCGGCCCGACAAACGCAACGCGATCGACGACGACATGATGCACGCGCTCGTCGAGATGTTCGATGCGATCGCGACCGACGACACCGTGCCGCGTGGTCGTGCTCGAAGGCGCGGGCGAGCACTTCTGCGGGGGCGCCGACATCGTCGCGCGCAACGTCGGCGGCGGAGACACGCGGCCGCGCGTCGGGAGCATCCAGCGCCGCATGCCGACGCAAGCGAACAGATTGATCCCGCAGATCTGTCGGGTGCAGACGCCCGTCGTCGCCAAGGTGCGCGGCTGGGCGGCAGGCATCGGCTTCCAGCTCGCGCTCGCCGCCGACTTCACGATCGCGGCGTCCGACGCGCGCTTCTGGCAGCCGTTCGCGGAGCGCGGCTTCACGCCCGACAGCGGCGCGACGTGGTTGCTGCCGCGCCGCGTCGGCGAGATACGGGCACGCGAGCTGTTGCTGCTCGGCCGGGCGCTCACCGGCGACGAAGCCGCGGCCTGGGGCGCGATCCATGCCAGTGTGTCGCCCGCCACCCTCGACGAAGCCGTCGACGACGTCGTCGGTCGGCTCGCGGCGGGGCCGACCGTCGCGCTCGGACTCACGAAATGGCTGCTGCAAGACGGCGCCGCCGCGTCGCTCGAAGCCCATCTCCCGAACGAAGCCTTCGCGATGGAGCTGTCGTCGCGCAGCGACGACTTCCGCGAGGGACTGGCCGCGTTCCGCGAGAAGCGCGCGCCGCAGTTCCGGGGACGATGACACTCGACGTCGGTCACCACGCTGACGTCGCGACCGCGGTTGCCCGCGTGCGCGCGTGGATCGACGCCCACGTGCCGGTCGCGTGGCTCGACGCGGGACGGCGCGGGGGTCCTCCCGCAGTTCGCGAGATCCGCACGCGCGCCGAGTACGAGGAGTGGTATCCGGCGTTCGCAGCCTCGGGTCTGGTCGTGCCCACCTGGCCGGTCGCCTACGGCGGTCTCGAGGTGTCGCCTGCGGTCGCGCGCGCGATCGACGCCGAGCTGCGCCCGTTCCATCTCGGCAAGCTCAACCCGTTGGGGTTGAACAACGCGGCACCCGCGCTGTTCGCGTACGGCACCGAGGAGCAACGATCGCGCTATCTCCCGCCGATCGTCCGCAACGAGGAGAAGTGGTGCCAGCTGTTCAGCGAGCCGGGCGCCGGCTCCGACCTCGCGTCGCTCGCGTGCCGCGCCGACCGCGACGGCGAGACGTGGGTCGTCACCGGCCAGAAGGTCTGGACGACATGGGCACACCTCTCCGACTACGCAGTGTTGCTGGCCCGCACCGACCCCGACGTCCCCAAACGGCAGGGCATCACATACTTCCTGATCGACTTGCACCAGCCCGGTGTCGACGTACGGCCGCTGCGGCACATCGGCGGCGAGGTCGACTTCAACGAAGTGTTCCTCGACCGCGTACTCGTGCCCGACACGATGCGCGTCGGCGGCGTGGGCGACGGATGGAGGGTTGCCGGTGCGACGTTGTCGGGCGAACGGCAGATGGTGTCCGGCGCGGGCTCCGGTGGAGTCGACCGGATCGGCGGACGCGACGTCGCACACGTCCTCGCGCTCGCGCGCGCACACGGTGTCGCGTGCAATCCCGTCGTGCGTCAGGACCTCGTGCGGCTCTACACCGAGGAGCGCGTGCGCGACTGGACGAACCAGCGTGTGCGCGCGCAGGTGCGCGCCGGCCGCGCACCCGGACCCGAGAGCTCGATCGGCAAGGTCCACCAAGCGGCGCTCAACCAGCGTGTGCAGCTCTGTGCGACGCGTGTGCTCGGGGCGGGCGCGATCGCGTGGGAAGGCACCACGCCACCGGAAGTGCGCGGCATGTTGCGCAGCCGTGCGAACACGATCGAGGGCGGGACGACCGAGATCAACAAGAACATCGTGGGGGAGCGGGTGCTCGGCCTCCCGCGCGAGCCCGATCCGTGGCAGGGTGCGCCCTGGCGCGCGATTCCCCGGAGCTGACTCTCGTGGACTACCCGAAACTCGAACATCTCCTTCTGGAACGGCGCGGTCCCGTCGGGTGGCTGATCAACAACCGGCCCGCGCAGTTGAACGCGATGAGCGCAACAATGCGCGACGAGTTCGAGGTCGCGTGGCGCGCGCTCGACGACGATCCCGCGGTACGCGTGATCGTGCACACCGGCGAGGGGCGTGCCTTCCAGACCGGTGTGGACGTCGGCGAGATCGCAAGCGACGGGGTCGGCATGCAGCGCTACCGCCACTCGGTGGAGAACTTCGACTTCCACTTCACCTCGTGGCACAACGACGTGTGGAAACCGGTGATCACCGCGGTCAACGGCATCTGCGCGGGCGGTGGCTTCCACTGGATCGCCGATTCCGACATCGTGATCGCAGCGTCGGACGCGCAGTTCTTCGATCCGCACGTGTCGATCGGTCAGGTCGTGTCGATCGAGGCGATCGGACTCATGAAGAAGATGCCGGCCGAGGCCGTGATGCGGATGGCGTTCGTCGGCCGCTACGAGCGCATGTCGGCGGCGCGCGCGTACGAGCTCGGCATGATCAGCGAGGTCGTCGACCCGCCCGAGCGGCTGCGCGACGCCGCGCAAGAGCTCGCCGAGAACATTGCCCGCAACTCGCCGGCCGCCATGGCGGCGACCAAACGAGCGTTGTGGAAGGCGCTCGAGCTCGGCCTCACCGACGCGTGCAAGGCCGGCGCGCAGGAGCTCGTGTCGATGTGGGGTCACCCCGATCAAGAGGAGGGGCCGCGCGCGTTTGCCGACAAGCGCGACGCGAACTGGCAGCCGCTCTCGTGAACACGAAGGTCTACATCCACGAATTCATCGACATCATCGGCCACAACCGCGCGCGCTACATGCACCACATGACCGCGAACTGGTGCCCCGTCGCGTGGGAGGAGCGCGACATGCTGTGTTTTGGCGTGTGGGGCACGGTCGGCTCCACCGGACGCTGGCCGGAAGTCGTGAACATGTGGGAGCTGAACGGCTGGGACGGTCTCGTCGCGAACTTCTCGCACGAGCTGTCGTCGCCGACGATGCAAGACCCGGCGCTCGCGCAGTGGTGGTCGGTCGCCGCCGAGCTCCGCCGGGGCGGCTTCGACCGCATTCTCGTGCCCGAGCGGTGGAGCCCGACGATCGACGAGCTCACCGCGGCCGGCGTGAGGGGCGACGTGTACGCGCGACGAGCTCGTGACCGTGCCGGTGGGGACCGCGCGTGCGTACCTCGCGGCCGTTGCCGACGCCGGGGTGCCGGCGATGGACGCGCTCGACGCGCGTTGTGTCGGCGCGTTCCGCGTCGCGATGACCAACGACTCGGAGGTGATCGTCATCTGGGCGCTGTCGTCGTTCGACGCGTGGGCGCACTACGAGCAAGCATGGGACGGCGCCGGCCTGGCGGCGTGGCGCGCCCGCGTCACCGCGATGGCCGCCGACGTACGTCGCACATTGCTCGTCGACGCGCCGCTCGCGCCGCTGCGCACCGGCCGCCAACCCCGTATCGACGACCGTCTCCCCCTCGATCAGGTGTAGTGCGACGCGTCGAGGTGCGACTGGGCGCGCGCGTGGAGCTCGTACTTCAACACCTTGCCGCTCGCGTTCAGCGGCACCGCGTCGACGATCTCGACGTAACGGGGCACCTTGTAATTGGCCATCTGCTCGCGCGCCCATGCGATCAGCTCTTCGGGCGTGAGCTGCGCGTCGCGGCGGAGGATCACGAATGCGTAGCCGACCTCGCCGAGGCGGGCGTCAGGTACGCCGACGACTGCGACCTGGCCGACCGCGGGATGGTCGTTGAGCATGTTCTCGATCTCGGCCGGATACGCGTTGAATCCGCCGACGATGAACATGTCCTTCGTGCGGTCGGTGATGCGCACATAGCCGCGCTCGTTCATCACGCCGACGTCGCCAGTGTGCAACCAGCCCTCGGCGTCGATCGCCTCGGCAGTCGCGCCGGGATCGTGGATGTAGCCGCGCATCACGTTGTAGCCGCGGATCACGATCTCACCCGGCTCGCCGCGCGCCACTTCGGCACCTTTCTCGTCGACGATCTGCACTTCGACGTCGGGGATCGCACGACCCGAGGTGCCCGAGATCGTCTCGGGGTCGTCGTCGTGGCGGCACATCGTCGCGATGCCGGTCGCTTCCGTGAGGCCGTAGCCGGTGACGATCGTCTCGAAGCCGAGCTCGGCGCGCATGCGACGGATCATCTCGACGGGGACCGGGGCCGCACCGGTGACCGCGAGCCGCAACGATGTCATGTCGAACTCGGCGAGCCGCGGGTGGTCGAGAATCGACTGGTACACCGTCGGCGGCCCCGGCAGCATCGAGATGTTCTCGGCGGCCGCGCGCGTCATCACCGCGTCGACGTCGAAGACGGGATGCGGCACGATCGTCGCGCCGTTGACGAGACACGCGACGATGCCCGCGTTCAACCCGAACGAGTGGAAGAACGGGTTGACGACAAGGTAGCGGTCGCCCTCGCGAAGTCCCACCACCGTCGACCATGCGTGGTACGCGCGCACGGTTGCGCCGTGGGCGAGCATCGCACCCTTGGGGCGGCCGGTGGTGCCCGAGGTGAACAGAACGCTGCACAGGTCGTCGCCGGTGACGACCGGCAACCCGCCCGCGCGGTCGTTGCCGCGGCCGAGGAACTCCGAGAACGCGGGCCCGCGCAGGTCGATCACCTCGCGTAGCGATGGCACCGGCGGTTCAGCCGCGAGCAGCGCCGCATAGTTCGTGTCGAGGAAGTCGGTGACGGTGAACAGCAGCTGCGCGTCGGCACGGTCGAGCACGTAGCGCGCCTCACCGCCCTTGAAGCGGGTGTTCGGCGGCACGACGACCCCGCCTGCGCCGAGGATCCCCAACGCCGCGATCACCCACTCGCCGCAGTTCGGCGCCCAGATCGCGGCCCGATCGCCCTTCGTGATGCCCGCTCGCCACGAGCGCCCGGCTGCGCCGCTCGGCCTGCTGCTGCAAGCTCGGCGAACGTGAGACGCGCATCCTCGTCGACGAGCGCTTCGCGGTCGCCGAACCGCTCGGCGGCGCGAGCGACGAGGCCCGGTATCGTCTCCGGAAGATGCTCGGCATTCATAGGTTCGCCAACCTAGTCACGCCGCTGCACGAGCGGGCATGACGACCTACGAGACGCTGCGCGTCGACCGGAACGGGCCGGTCGGGTGGCTCGTGTTCGATCGGCCGCATGCGGGCAACGCGATGGACGCGCGCATGATGCACGAGCTGGAGCCCGCGTGGCGGGAGCTCGACGCCGATCCCGATGTGCGCGTGATCGTGAACACCGGTGCCGGCGAGGCGTTCCAGACCGGTCTCGACGTCACGCAGCTCGCGCGCGATCGCGAGGCGCTGCGCGAGCAATCGCGCCGGACCAAGACGATTCGAACTTCGCTTCACGTCGTGGCACAACGACGTGTGGAAGCCCGTCATCGCGGCGGTCAACGGCATCGTGCGCGGGTGGCGGCCTCCACTTCGTTGCCGATGCCGACATCGTGATCGCGGCGAGCACCGCGACGTTCGTCGATCCGCACGTGTCGATCGGGCAGGCGACCGTGTACGAGACGATCGCGCTCGCGAAGAAGTCTCCGATGGAGACCACGCTGCGCCTCGCGTTCACGGGCCGCACGAGCGAACGCCTGAGCGCCGCGCGCGCTATCAGCTCGGCATCTGCAGCCAGGTCGTCGATCCTCCCGAGCAGCTGCGCGCCGGAGGCCCAAGCCCTCGCCGAGCAAGATCGCGCACCACGACCCGCGACAGCTCGCCACGACGAAGCGCGCGCTGTGGGCGGCGCTGGAACGAGCGTGACCGACACGGGCACCGCGATCGTGTCGTTCATCGAGCCCGCGCCGGGATACGCGCGTGAGTTCAATCGCTGGTACGAGGACGACCACTTCCCGCAGGCGGTGCTCGCCGGCCCCGGCGTGCTCGGCGGCGCGCGATTCGTCGCGACGCGCGCGTGCAAAGCCGTACGCCCACCGCACGCCACGCTGTTCGGCGACCCGCAGCGTGGCTCCTATCTCGGCGTCGCGTTCGTCGCGCCCGGCATGCAAGCGGAATGGGACGCGTGGGTGCTCGGGCGATGGAGACGATCATCGCCGAGGGCCGGCTGTTCCCGCAGCGCGAGCACGTGCACACCGCGGTCTACGACGTGACGCAGCGGCGCGGCCCACGCGCGAGGTCGCGCGCCCGAACGCAAGGGGTCATCGCGGTCGCGACGCGAACAACCGCAACCCGACGCCGCCGCCGGCGCGGTGGTGCTCTCACTCGCGCGCACGATCATTTCGTCGTCCGATCCGCCCGACCACGAGCTCGTGCTCACGTGGTGCACGGACGATCCCGTCACGGCATTCGCGCGCGTACGAGAACTGCCGGCGGGCGTTCGGCTTCGCCAGCCCGTTCCTCGCGACGGTGCCCGGCACCGACAGGTATGCCGACGACCTCTAGGGGGACCACGATGAAGACGACGCTGTTGCTCTGTGATCACGCGCAGGAGGTCGCCGGCAAGCTCTACGTGCTCGGCGGTGGGTGGAGCATCTACCGCGGCTCGCCGGTGACGATGGCGCTGGCCGTCAAGATCGACGTGCCCTGGGACGCGGCCAACATGCCGCACGACTTCTCGGCGCGCCTGGTCACCGAAGACGGCGCCGACCCGGTGCTCGCCACCGCCGGCGGCGAGGGGACCGTGACCCCCATCGAGTTCCAGGGCCGCTTCGAAGCGGGCCGGCCGCCGGGCCTGGCGCCGGGGAGTGATCTCGACGCGCCCTTCGCCGTGAACATCAGCAGCCTCCCGCTGACGCCCGGCCGCTACGAGTGGCACATCGCCATCGACGCCGAGCTCGTCGACCGGGTGGCGTTCACGGTGACGGTCTGATCGTCCGATTTCCTCATCCCGCCGGCGGGCGCGCCGATGAGCATACGGAACCGCTTCAAGCCCCCACCCCCCAGGGGCCGCAAGCGTACGACGGCCCGCCGGTGACAGAGCCCGGCGGGCCGTTTCTCTTCGCGTATGTGTATCGCGCGCCCCACACGCGTTGTCCGTCAATCCGGCCGCACGTTAGGTTGCGCGGCGGATGAGACGCTTCGACGGACGAGTCGCGTTGGTCACGGGCGCGGGTTCCGGCCTGGGGCGGGCAACGGCGACGCTGTTCGCCGGCGAGGGCGCACCCGTCGCCTGCTTCGACATCGCGACCGAGGCCGCCGAGAAGACCGCCGGCAGTATCACCGAGCGCGGCGGGACGGCGCGGCGATATCGCGTCGACGTCTCCGACCCGACGTCGGTCCACAACGCGGTCGCGAGCGCGTGGCGCGACCTCGGCCATCCGCGGATCGTCGTCAACTGCGCGGGCATCGGTCGCTTTGCCCACACCCACGAGCTTCCGTTCGAGGACTGGCAGCGCATCATCGGCGTGAACCTCACCGGCACGTTCCTCGTCTCGCAGGCTGCGCTCCCGCACCTGCTCGACGGCGGCGGCGTCATCGTCAACATTGCATCGAACGCCGGGATCAAGGCCCAGCCGTACTCCGCGGCATACTGCTCGTCGAAGGCCGGCGTCGTGCACCTCACCCGGTGTCTCGCCGACGAGTACCTGAAGCGCGGCGTGCGTGTGAACTGCGTCGCGCCGGGCGGCATGGAGACGCCGCTGCAGAGCGCGTTCATGGAGTTCCCCGAAGGCGTGAACTGGAAGGAGCTGCGCAAGGTGATGACGCCGCTCGGCAACTCGACGCCGGAGGAGATCGCCAAGGTCGTCGCGTTCGTTGCCTCCGACGACTGCCGCTACATGACCGGATCGATCGTGTCGATCGACGGCGGCCTCACGGTATGAGCCATGGCGTCCCGATGATCGACGACGCGCCGAGCGTGTGGCAGCTGATCGACGTCGCGTCGATGCAACCCCCGATCGCGTGATGCTGTTCGATGGCGATCGCACGACGACGTTCGCGCAGTACAAGGACATGGTCGAGCACGCGGCGGCCGGCCTGCACGCCCTCGGGATCGGCGCCGGCGACCATGTGTCGTGGCAGTTGCCGACGTGGACCGAGTCGGCCGTGCTCGTCGGCGCGCTGTGCCGCCTGGGCGCGATCCAGAATCCGATGCTGCCGATCTATCGCCACCGCGAGGTGTCGTTCATCGCCGCGCAGACGAAGTGCAAGCTGCTGATCACGCCTTCGACGTGGAACAAGTTCGGCTACGCCGCGCTCGCCGAGCAGGTCGCGGGCGAGTGCGACGGCATGAACACGCTGGTCGCCGACCGCTGGAACCCCGACGGCGACGCCGCGAGCCTGCCGCCTCCCGCCGATGCGAATGATCTGGTGCGGTGGATCTTCTACACGTCGGGCACGACCGCCGACCCCAAGGGCGCGCAGCACACCGATCGATCGGCCCTGGCGGGCGCGATCGGCTACGCCGAGAAGACGCACGTCACGGCCGACGACATCGCGTTGGTCGCGTTCCCGTTCACGCACATCGGCGGGATCATCATCGGGGTGTTCACGCCGCTGCTCACGGGCTCGGCCGCAGTCTTGATGGAGGCGTGGACCCCCGCGGCGTCGACCGAGTTGATCGCCGAGCACCGGATCACACTCGGCAACGGCGCGCCGGCGATCCATGCGGCGCTGCTCGCCGAAGCGCGCGGCGAACCCCGAGGCGTACAAGACGATCCGCGCGTTCCCGTCGGGAGGATCGACGAAGCCGCCGCACCTGCACGACGAGCTGATCGACGCGGTGCCGGGATGCGTCGGCATCACGTCCGGCTACGGCATGACCGAGGCGCCGATCGTCAGCCAGACCGACATCGATGCTCCCGACGAATCGAAGCGCGCGGGGAGGGAACGCCGACGCGCGGCGTCACGATGACGGTGCTCGACAACGGCGAGCTCGCGGTCAAGGGTCCGCAGGTGATGCGCGGCTACGTGGACAGCTCGCTCGATGGCGATGCGTTCACCGACGACGGCTGGCTCCGCACCGGCGACATGGCGCGCTTCGACGAGCACGGCGCGATCATCATCACGGGTCGCATCAAGGACATCATCATTCGCAAGGGCGAGAACGTGTCGGCCAAGGAAGTCGAAGACGTGCTGTACACGCATCCGAAGGTCGCCGATGTCGCGGTGCTCGGCATTCCGGACGAGGATCGCGGCGAGATGGTCGTCGCATTCGTTGTGCCGAAGGACGCCGGCGATCCGCCGACGGTGCTCGACGTACGCGAGCACTGCACATCGGCGGGCCTGATGGTGCAGAAGATCCCGGAACGGATCGAGCTGATCGACGCGATGCCGCGCAACCCGAGCGGCAAGGTCCCGAAGCACCAGCTGCGCGCGGGGATCACATAGGGGTGCCTTTGCGCGGGCCGAGCACGCGGGCAGACGTGTCGGCGCGGCGCGCGAGCGTGTCGAACAGGCGTTGTTGCGCGGGATCCTCGGCGGCGGTGTCCTCGGGATGCCACTGCACGGCGAGGACGAACGAGCCCTCGAGCTCCATCGCCTCGACGATGCCGTCGGCGGCGCGACCGACCACGCCGAGGCCGTCGCCGGGGCGGTCGATCGCTTGATGATGGTGGCAGGACGCCGTGACGCGTGTCGTGCCCATCACGTCCGCGATCAACGATCCGGCGTCGATGTCGACATCTTGCGGACGCGCGCCGCCCGCCTCGCCGGGACGACCGTGCGCGGGCACACCGGGATCGTCGGCGATGTGCTGGAACAGAGTGCCGCCGCGGGCGACGTTCAGCACCTGAAGGCCGCGGCAAATCGCGAGCAGCGGGACGCCCCGCGCGACCGCGATGTCGGCGAGCTCGCTCTCGAACGCGTCGGCGCGCGCGTCGACGCCGTACACCGCGGGATGCGGCTGCTCGCCGTAACGCCTGGGGTCGACGTCGGGACCGCCGGTGAGCACCAGCGCGTCGACGCGTGCGAGCAGCGCTTTCGGATCACGCGCGTCGTCGACCAGCACCGGCTGTGCGCCCGCCCGCTCGACGGCATCGAAGTACGCGCGCGGCAGCGTGGCTGCGCCCGTGTACGGCCAGCGGTCGGTCTTCGGCAATCGACGCCCCGTGAGCGACGACGAT
Organism: uncultured Actinomycetes bacterium; assembly: GCA_963836365.1. Taxonomy (GTDB): domain Bacteria; phylum Actinomycetota; class Acidimicrobiia; order IMCC26256; family PALSA-610; genus DASQHW01. The sequence continues at coordinate 265,247 of CAWIJC010000008.1, read as the reverse complement.
CACCATTGGTCGAAGTTGCGGCGGCGCTCCCAGTCGGTGACCGCGCGGTTGAAGTGCGCGAGCTCTTGACGCGCGGTGTTCAGCAGATGGTCGTGCACGCCGGCACCGAACGCATCAGGTGCGATCTTCGACGTCGCGAACGCGTCGATCGCGTCGTGCAGGCTCTCGGGAACGCGCGGGAGATCGGGCGCGGCGTACGCGTTGCCGTCGAATCGTGGGCCGGGATCGAGGCCGTGTTCGATGCCGTGCAGGCCGGCCGCGATCGTCGCCGCGTACGCGAGATACGGGTTCACGTCGGCACCGGGAATGCGCGACTCCAGCCGGAACGAGGCGCCGTGCCCGACGATCCGGAAGCCGCAAGTGCGGTTGTCGATGCTCCATGCGAGCGCGGTCGGCGCCCATGATTCGGGCTGGTACCGCTTGTAGGAGTTGACGGTGGGCGCGTACATCCACGCGAGCTCGCGCCCACACGCGATCTGGCCACCGAGCCAGCCGCGGAAGGTGGCCGAGAGGCCGTCGGACGCCTCACGGTCCCACATCAACGGTGTCGCGCCGTCGGCCGACCAGACGCTCGAGTGCACGTGGCACGATGATCCGGCTTCGTCGGGCGAGTACTTCGCCATGAACGTGATCGCGCGCCCGTGCTGCGAGACGATCTCCTTGGCGCCGTTCTTGTAGATCACGTGACGATCGGCCATCTCGACCGGCGACGCGTACACGAGGTTGATCTCGTGCTGACCGCGCCCGGCTTCTCCCTTGGAGAACTCGACGGGCACGCCGGCGCCGTCGATGCCATTGCGAATCGCGCGGATCACGTACTCATCACGTGTCGTTTGCAGGATGTGGTAGTCCTCGACGACCAACGAGTGCGGCGTGAGGCCCGCGTAACCCTTCGCCGCGGCCTCTTCGAGTGTCTCGCGGAAGAGGAAGAACTCGAGCTCACTCGCGAACATCGCCGAGTATCCGGCTGCACGCGCGCGATCGACCTGGCGCTGGAGGATGCGGCGCGGCGCGACCTCGATCGGTGCGCCGGTTTCCTCGTCGCGCGGGTCGCACAGCACGAGCGCGGTCTTCTCGAGCCAGGGGATGCGCCGGATCGTTGCGAGGTCGGGGCGGAGGGCCATGTCGCCGTAGCCCTGATCCCAGCTCGCGAACGTGTATCCCGGCAGCACGTTCATCTCGCTGTCGACCGCGAGCAGGTAGTTGCACGTGTGCAGCGGCTCGGTGCCAGCCCCCATGTGATCGAGCCAGTACGAACCGGTGACGCGCTTGCCGACGAGCCGCCCCTGGAGGTCGGCGAAGGCGACCAGCACCGTGTCGACGGCGCCGGCGCGGATGGCGTCCGCGAGCTCCTCGGATGCGAGCATGCCCCGCGTCATCGCACCGAGCCTAAGCGACCGACGGGCGCTGAATGGCCGTCCTACTCGGGCGTGACGTACGCGGCGGTGATGCCACCGTCGACAACGAGCGCGGCGCCGGTCATGAACGACGAGTCGTCGGACGCGAGGAACAACGCAGCCTTGGCGATCTCCTCGGCGCGGCCGAGCCGGCCCATCGGGATGTGCACCATGCGTCGCGCGCGCCGCTCGGGATCGGCGAGCAGCGCTTCGAGCAATGGCGTGGCGACGGGCCCGGGACACAACGCGTTGGCGCGAATCCCCTGGCGCGCATACTCGACCGCGATCTCCCGCGTCATCGCCAGCACCCCGCCCTTGCTGGCGGTGTACGCGATCTGCGCGGTGGCCGCGCCCATCAGTGCAACGAACGACGCGACGTTCACGACCGCGCCGCCCCCGGAATCGAGCATCGCGGGGATCGCGGCGCGGCATCCGAGCCACACGCCCTTCAGGTTGACGTCCATCACGCGTTCCCACGTCGGCTCGGGCGTGTCGAGCACGCCGCCGTCGTCGGCGGGAAAGATCCCGGCGTTGTTGTAGATGACGTGCAATGCGCCGAACGTATGGAGCGCGTGCTGCACCATCGCCGCGCACTCGTCGGCATTCGCCGTGTCGGCACGCACGAACGTCGCCTCGCCACCTGCCGCGCGGATCGCGTCGACCGTTGCGTTCCCGGCGTCGTCGACGACGTCGTTCACGATGACGCGCGCGCCCTCGTACGCGAACAGCTCGGCGGCGGCGCGTCCCATGCCGCTGCCCGCGCCGGTGATCAACGCAACCTTGCGCTCGAGGCGGCCGGTCACTCGGTTACGTCCGCGTACACGCGTGCTCCTTCGACGGTTTCGAGCTCGAGGCGCTGCGTGAAGCACGCCGTCAGGTTCGGGTGGTTCTCGCGGACGAAGTCGTCCATGTTCTGCGTCACCGGCTTCAAGCCCCGACCGGCCGGGAGCACGAACTGCACCTTGTCGCCGCTGGTGCGCGTGCGTTCGAGCGCATCCGCGTACCGCTGGCGGGCGTCGACGACGTCGGTCCAGTCGCTGCTCCACCCGCGTACCGCGGCGGCCGGTGTCGAGCCACGCGGACGCACATCGCCGAAGCGGCCGATCATCGCGCGCAGGATGGCGTTCTCGGCGCGCAGTCGCGCCACGCGGTCCGCGCCCGTGCGCGGTGCGCTGTTGGGCAGTGCCTTCAGCTGCGCCTGCGCGTCGGCGCACGCGCCGGAGAGGTGCGACGCCGACGTTGAGTCCAGCCGCTCGGGTGACTTCGAGCCGATGAGTGTCCACGCGAGGATGATGCCGATCGCCATCAGCGCGACCAGTCCCGTCAACGCGCGGAACTCCCAATGCGCATGGCGCGGCGGAGGCGCCCCGTCGCCGGGACCGGGACCTGACCCCTTCGAACCGTTGCGCGGCGGCGGCGAGAGGTTTGTCGTCACGCCAATCCGCGCAGCATCGTCAATGCGTCGCCCCGCTCCGCGACGACTTCGAATCCGTGTTTCGCGTACAGCCGCTTCGACGGATTCTCCCGGTTGACGCTCAGGCTGATCGCGTGTTCGCCGTCGCGCTGTGCTCGCGCGAGCAGCGCGCTCGAGCAGCAAGCTGCCGACGTGCTGACGGCGGAACTCCGGGTACACGGCGATCGCGAGCTCCGGAACGTCGTCGGCGACGTACCCGTAGCCGGGGGCGCCCGCCGAGAACCGCCGGTACCATGCCGCCCCGACCGGCTCGTCGCGCCGGTCCAGCGCGCACAGCGCGACGTCGCCGGCGCGTCCCCAGTCCGCGACGTAACGAGCGTTCTCCGACTTCGAGAGCACGCCGTCGAGCGGCGGGCGTGCCTCGGCGCCGCCGTCGTGCCAGTTGAGGGCCTCGTAGAGCATCTCCGCGAGAAATGCAGGATCCGCACGCGCGCTCAGGCGAAACACCAGTGCAGATTAGATTTGTTCGATGAGGAGGGCGGGCTCGGGCGCTCGGGCACGTGTCGCGCTCCTCGCGGCAGTCGTCTTCACCGCGACCGCAGGTTGCGGCAGCACGTCGACGAAGTCGGTCGGCGTCGACCGTACGGGCGAGATCACGTGGAAGCCGTGCCGCAACGCGCAAGTGCAGTGCGCGACGCTGCCGGTACCGCTCGACGCCGATGCTCCCAACGGCCCGCGTGTGTCGCTCGCGCTCGCGCGCCGGCCCGCCTCGGGGAAGTCGCAGGGGGTGCTGCTCACCAACCCCGGCGGCCCGGGCGCGTCGGGCGTGGAGTTCCTCGACGACGCCGGCGCGGTGTTCGGTCCGGCGATGCGCTCGCACTTCGACATCGTGTCGTGGGATCCACGCGGCGTCGGCGAAAGCGACGGCGTGCGCTGCGAGGACGACCTCGACGAGTTCTACAGCGTCGATCGCACGCCGGCCGACCAGACGGCGATCGAGCGCAACGTCGAGGTCGCCCAGAAGTTCGCGGCGTCGTGCGGTCGCCTGTCGGGCCCGTTGCTCGAACACGTGTCGACCGCCGACTCCGTGCGCGACATGGACGCGATCCGGGCCGCGATGGCAGTCGACAAGATCAGCTACATCGGTTTCTCGTACGGCACGCTGCTCGGCGCGGAATACGCGGCGCGCTACCCCCGCCATATCGGACGGATGGTGCTCGACGGCGCGATCGACCCGTCGCTCTCCAGCGCCGACGCGTCGATCATGCAAGCGCAAGGCTTCGACGACGTGCTGCGCGGGTTCTTTGCCTGGTGCCGAGGCGACACCGCGTGCGGGTTCGCGCGCGGTGGCGACCCCGTGGTGGCGTTCGACAGCCTCGCGGCGCGGTCGAGGCCGAACCGACGCCGGCCAAGGTGCAGGGCGAGTCGCGAACGCTGACGGCCGGCGAGTTCGACCTCGGCGTCGCGAGCCGTGCTGTACCTGGGCCGGCCGGGCTTCGAGACGCTCGCGAACGCACTGGCCGAAACCGCGCGCGGGCGCGGCGATTCGCTGCTCGCGCTCGCCGACTCCTACACCGAGCGCGAGCCGGGCGGGAGGTACTCGAACCTGACCGCCGCCTTCTACGCGACGAGCTGCGTCGACGCGCCCGGCCCGGCGACGGTCGCGGCCGTGCGCCGGCTCGCGAACCGGGTGCGGGCGGTCGCACCCCGTCTCGGCCCCGACGCGGTGTGGCTGGGCCTGCCGTGCACGTTCTGGCCGGTGCCGCCGCAGGGCAGCCCGGCACCGGTCCACGCGCCCGACGCGCCGCCGCTGCTCGTGCTCGGTACCACCCACGACCCGGCGACGCCGTACGCGTGGGCGCAGTCGCTGACGGCGCAGCTCGGCACCGCGCGCTTGTTGACGTTCGAAGCCGACGGCCACGTCGCGTACGGGCGGGGGAGCGACTGCATCGACAACGCCGTCGAACGCTACCTCCGCAAGGGCGGCCTTCCACCCGACGGCGCCCGCTGCACGTAGGAGCGTGCGGGTGCGTGTGTGGGGTGTCGCAGACCATCCCCTACACACGCCTGCGCGACCGCGAGAGTCAGCGCCTGTACGTCGAGCCGTGGCTCGGGGACGCGGCCACGCGTGCTCGCCTCCGCCTCGTCGAAGCGATCGGCGGCCGCCGCTTCCGTAGACTCCGCCCCTCGTGGAGCTGCGCTATTCCGATGCCGACGAAGCCTTCCGCACGACATTGCGTACGTGGCTCGATGACGCTTTGCCCGCGCTGGCGCCGCAGCCGGCGCGCGATGCGTGGGACGAACGTCGGAAGTGGGACACCGATTGGCAGCGACGGTTGTTCGACGCCGGTTACGCCGGTCTGCACTGGCCGGCGGAGTACGGCGGCCGGGGCGCGTCGCCGACCGAGCAGCTCATCTTCTACGAGGAGATGGCGAACGCACGCGCGCCTTACGTCGGCGTGAACTTCGTCGGCACGTTGCACGCCGGACCCACACTCATCGAGGAAGGCACCGACGCGCAGAAGGCGGAGCATCTCCCCAAGATCCTGCGCGGCGACGAAGTGTGGTGCCAGGGCTTCTCCGAGCCGAACGCCGGCTCCGACCTCGCATCGCTGCGAACGTGTGCGGCGCGCGACGGCGACGACTACGTGCTCAACGGTCAGAAGATCTGGTGTTCCTTCGGCAACGTCGCCGACATCGGCGAGTTCCTCGTGCGCACCGATTCCGACGCGCCGAAGCACAAGGGCATCTCGTGGGTGATGCTCCCGATGGATCTACCCGGTATCGAGATCCGCCCGATCAAGACCGTGCTCGGCAGCTCGGAATTCTGCGAGGTGTTCCTCAACGAGGTACGCGTGCCGGTCGGGAATCGCGTCGGCAAGGAGAACGACGGCTGGCGCGTCACGAACGTCACGCTGAAGTACGAGCGCGGCACCGCGTTCGTGAGCGAGCTCGTCGATTCGATGCGGTTGTGCAGCGACCTGGCGCCGCTCGTGCACGATCCAGTCGCGCGCCGCGAACTCGGCCGCTGTGCTGCCGAGTTCGACGCGTTGTGGGCGCTGACGAAGCGCAATGTCTCGCAGGCCGCGCGCGGCACGCCGGGCGCGGGCGCGATGGTCATCAAGCTCGCGTACAGCGAATCACGCCAGCGATTCGGCGAGCTCGGCATCCGCGTGCTCGAGCGCGGCGCGCTGCACGTCGACGACAACGAGTTGATCGAGGAGCGCTTGCGCGTCCTCGCGCTCACGATCGCGGCCGGCGCGTCGCAGATCCAGCGCAACATCATCGGCGAGCGGGTGCTCGGCCTGCCACGCGACCCGCGGTAAGAGATCAGGGAGACGACAGCGCAGCGACCGGAGGGAGCGGAGCGTGGAGTCGACCCGGCAAGCAGGGAGACGACAGCGCAGCGACCGGAGGGAGCGGAGCGTGGAGTCGACCCGGCAAGCAGGGAGACGACAGCGCAGCGACCGGAGGGAGCGGAGCGTGGAGTCGACCCGGCAAGCAGGGAGACGACAGCGCAGCGACCGGAGGGAGCGGAGCGTGGAGTCGACCCGGCAAGCAGGGAGACGACGGCGCAGCGACCGGAGGGAGCGGAGCGTGGAGTCGACCCGGGTAGCAGGGAGACGACGGCGCAGCGACTGGAGGGAGCGGAGCGTGGAGTCGACCCGGGTAGCAGGGAGACGACGGCGCAGCGACCGGAGGGAGCGGAGCGTGGAGTCGACCCGGGTAGCAGGGAGACGACGGCGCAGCGACTGGAGGGAGCGGAGCGTGGAGTCGACCCGGGTAGCAGGGAGACGACGGCGCAGCGACCGGAGGGAGCGGAGCGTGGAGTCGACCCGGCAAGCAGGGAGACGACGGCGCAGCGACTGGAGGGAGCGGAGCGTGGAGTCGACCCGGGTAGCAGGGAGACGACGGCGCAGCGACTGGAGGGAGCGGAGCGTGGAGTCGACCCAATAGACATGGACCTCGAGCTCTCCGACGACCAGGTCGCATTGCGCGACGGGATCGCGTCGATGCTCGCGGCGCGTGTGCCGATCGAACGGGTGCGCGCCGGTTTCGATCGCGAGCTGTTCGCGGAGCTGGCGAACGCGGGTGTGTTCTCGTTGCGCGCCGACGGATTCGCGTGGGCCGACTGCGCGGTCGTGTTCGAGCAGCTCGGTCGGGCGTGCGTGCCCGGGCCGCTGGTGCCATCCCTGCTTTCGGGCGGCGGCCGCGTCGCGGGTGTGCTCGACGGCGGCTGGGTAGAGCACCTCGACACGCTCGACCTCGTGATCGTTCCCGACCGAGGCGAGTGCGCGCCGGCGCATCTCGACGCACAGCCGTCGTCGTGGCCACTCGATCCCTGCACGCCGATCGCGCGCGTCGACACGGCGCCCGAGACCACGCCGTCGACAATCGACTGGGACACGTGGAGACGTGCGGGCGCGACGCTCACCGCCGCGTTGCAGCTCGGATTGGCCGATCGCCTCACCGAGATCACGGTCGCCTACGCCAAGGAACGCACGCAGTTCGACCGGCCGATCGGCGGCTTCCAGTCGATCAAGCACTTGTGCGCCGACATGCTCGTACGTTCCGAGGTCGCGCGCGCCGCGTTGTACGCCGCCGCCGCGCATCTCGACGACGCGAACACGCTGCCAGGTGTCGACCGCGCGATAGCCGGTGCGAAGACACTCGCCGGCGACGCGGCGATCGCGAACGGCAAGACCGCCACGCAGGTGCACGGCGGCATGGGGTTCACGTGGGAAGTCGACGTGCATCTCTATCTGAAGCGCGGCATGGGTGCTCGACACACATTTCGGGACTGCCGATCGGCACGCCGACGCGGTCGCCGCCGCGCTCATCGGCGCTCGCGCGTGAGGGGTAAGGCGCTAGAAGTCGTTGCTCCACGCCGCGTCGCGGACCGCGGTGGCGAACGCCTCCGGCGTGTTGGGCATCACCATCACGCGCCGACGTGGGAACTCGAGCGTGACCACCGGCTTCGTGCGGCGACCCCAAAAGCAGGTCCAACCCCGGTCGCGTCGGTAGACGCGGCCGCACGCACCGAAGACGCCGTTGACGTAGCCGAAGTAGCCGACCGAGCGCCACCCGGGCGGGTCGGTGGTCACCGATTGCAGGTCACGCAGCGGCACGACGACTCGGCCGATCCGACGTTCGATGATCAGCATCTCGCGTTCGATGCGGTAGGCCCTGGGAGAGAATCCGTAGCTGGTTCCCAACACGAGAACGACGCCGAGGCCGAACAGCGCCCGCCATACGGAGTTGCCAGGCTGGCCGAACACGAAGCTGAACACGATGCTGCCGAGCACCACGAGAAAGATCGTCGTGATCGTGAGTACGACTGTGTCGTACGGGGCCGGGAAGGTTGTTCGACGTCCGAGCCGCCCGGCTGCCACGGCGAAAGTCTACTGTCGAGCACATGACGCGGCCCCAGACGACGGTGCTCGACGCGCTCGCGCAGCGGCTCGCGACCGAGCCCGACGCGCCGTACCTCGACTTCGCGGGCGAGCAATACACGGCGCGAAGAATGGACGAGGAAGCCACACGTCTCGCGCACACGCTCGCCGCGATGGGCGTGCACCACGGCGACCGTGTGTCGACCCTCCTCGAGAACCGTGCCGAGCAAGTCGTGAGCTTCTTCGGGGCCCTGAAATTGGGCGCGATCCAAGTGCCGATCAACACCGCGTACAAGGGTGATTTCCTGCATCATCAACTCGCGGACTCGGGTGCGAAGGTGTTGATCGTGCAAGGCGAGTTCGCGTCGCGCACGGTCGAGGTTGTCGACCCTGAGAAAACGCCGGCGTTGACCGACGTGATCGTGGTGGACGAACCCGACGCGGTGATCGATGCTCGCCCTACTACGACGTGGAGCGGCGCGCTGGCAGCCGGCAGTGATGCCGCGATCGACAACTCGATCGTCAGCCCCGGCGACCTCGCGTGCTTCATCTACACCGCCGGTACGACCGGACCCTCGAAGGGCTGCATGCTGTCGCACAACTACGTGGCGAGCCTGGCCGACCAAGTTGCGCGCGCGTGGGACCGCAAGGCCGACGACATCGTGCTCACGCCGCTGCCGTTGTTCCACTTCAACGCGATATCTATCTGTGTCGTCGGATCGTTGCTCGTGGGCGGAAGCGCGGCGATCGAGCGCCGGTTCTCCGTCAGCAACTTCTGGCCGGAGGTCAAGCGCACGAACGCGACGATGGTCAGCATGCTCGGCTCGCTCGCGATCCTGATCGCCAACGCCGAGGACCATCCCGACCAGCCGGGCCATCATTTGCGCTTGTGCGCGGCCGCGCCGATGCCCCCCGACATCGACCGCGTGTGGCAGGACCGCTTCGGCTGCAAGACGTTCAGCGGCGGATACGGTATGACCGAGGCGTCGCTCATCTCGATGCTCGACGCCGGGGAACCGAACAAGCCCGGCGCGGCGGGCAAGCCGAACCGTCACGAGTTCGATGTACGCATCGTCGACGAGGAGGATGTCGAAGTCGCCGGCGGCGAGGTCGGCGAGATCGTGTGCCGCCCGACCGGTCCGAACCTGATGTTCGCCGGCTACTGGAACCGGCCCGACGCGACCGTCGCGGCGACGCGGAACCTCTGGTTCCACACCGGCGATCTCGGTCGCATCGACGACGACGGCTATCTGTTCTTCGTCGACCGCAAGAAGGACGCGTTGCGCCGCCGCGGCGAGAACATCTCGAGCTTCGAGATGGAGAAGGTGCTGTACGGCCACGAGGCGATTCGCGACGCGGCCGTGCACGCGGTGCCGAGCCCGATCGGCGAGGACGACGTGAAGATCACCGTCGTCCTCGGGCCCGGCGCCTCGGTCACCGAAGAGGAGCTCTGCCGGTGGACCGCCGAGCGGGTGCCGTTCTTCGCGATCCCGCGCTACGTCGAGTTCCGCGACGACCTGCCGCGCAACCCCGTCGGGCGGGTGCTCAAGTACGAGTTGCGAGCCGAAGGGGTGACGGCCGCGACATGGGATCGTGACGCGGCCGGCGTCACGTTCGAGCGCCGCTGACCGACCGTCTCCGGGCGCCAATGGGCCGTGCGGCCCTGCCCGCGGTGCCGGACAAAAGGTACAATCTCTGTTCTCATGGGGGGACGGGTGTGTGTGCGATGCGGCGTCGCACGGCGGGGGAGCCGCTTCGAGCGCCACGAACGCGCACGATCACAGCGCGCGCTCGTGATCGCCAACGTCATGGCCGTGTGCATGGCCATCGTGGACCGCGCGGGCGGGTTTGCCGGGTCGCGCGCGTACGAGCATCGGAATGATGCGCCGGACGCGTTGCAGGCGTACGCGAGCGGAACGAGCCGCGCCTACATGACCAACTTCCTCACCGTTCGCCTGCCCGGCGAGTACACGGTGCACAAGGACCTCCGGCCGGTCGACGGTACGCGCGCGGCGTACGGTGCGGGCGCGCGTGATGTTCCCCGGCAGTCGCTCGGTGCTGGTCGCAGTCGGCGGCGAGCAGCACCTCGACGCGACTTTCCGGACTCTGCTCGACACCTACCATCTGCTCTGATGCGAACGTGCCCGGATTGCCTGGAGCAGGTCGGCGACACCAGCGCGACGTGCCCGAAGTGCGGCACCGCGGTGCCGTGGACGATGCGGAAGGCCGCGCCGGGTCCTGCGCCTGTTGGCGAATCCGAGCCCACTTCACGCGGGGGTGGCGGGCCCGACGGAGGTGCCCGTTTCGCCCGACTCTCGAGCCCCCGGTCCGTCCGCTGGCCGCGATCGCCGCGCGCGTCCGAGGTCCCCGCCCGAGCTGCCGCGGACGGCCCGGCCCCGGCCGCCGCCGATGTCGCAGTCCCGGCCGCCGCCGAGGTCGCGGCGCCGCGTGCCTCCGAGGTGCCGGCTGCCGCGGACGTTGCTGCGACGGACGCCGCCAGCCCCGCCTCTGACGTTGCAACGCCGAACGCCTCCTTCCGCTCCGGGCGGGGACGCAGGCGCACGGGCCTGAAGATCGCTGCGGTCGTCGTCGCGATCGTCGCGTTGCTCGTCGGCGCGTTCTTCGCCGGCGCCGCGGTGTTCGGCAGCGATACACCGAGCGCGCTCGAACCGTACATGCACGGCAAGGGTGTGACGTTCGCGTTCGCAGGCGACCCCGCGTCGGTGCGCCTTCCCGCGACGCCGGTGGTCAACACCGACACGAGTGGATCGCCCGACAAGCCGGTCGACATCACGACCGCGTTGGTCAGCGGCAAGAAGTCGTACGAGATCGCGTTCGCCCGTTACGAGTCGGCGATCCTGTCGAACGCCGACGAGAGGCAGGTCGACCAGCTCCTGCAGTCGGGCATCGCCGGCGGTGCGCAGTCGTCCGGCGTGCGGGTCGTGAACGAGTCGGCGACGACGATCGCCGGCGCGCCCGCACGGGCGATGCACGGCACGATCAACGGCGACCCCGTCGACATGGTCGTGCTCTACGCGAACTACAAGATGTACAGCCTCTTCGTGCACACCAAGCACAACAGCGACGACGTGATGAAAGAGATGCTCGCATCGTTCCCGCGAGCTGACGCTGCTCAGCGCCGGCGCGCTTTCCAGATCCACTCTGCGGGCCAGCGACGCGCCCACTTCGGTGGGGCGAACTCCTCGTAGGTCGTCGTCGCGTCCTTCGCCGCACACAGCTCGACGAGCGCTTCGATCTCGAAGTTCTGCGCGCGCAGCAACGCTATCCACGCGCCCGGCGGGAGCACCCAGTCGATCGTGCCCTCGGAGTGTGTGTGGCCGAGCTCGTCGTAGTTCATGTGCAGCCGCCGGCTCTGCCGGTCCTCCTTCTCGTCGTACGTGAGATAGAGCAGCGGATGGGTCGCACAGAACGCGAGCGTGCCACCGGCGCGCAAGACGCGTGCGCATTCCGGCAGGATCACCGCCGGCTCGCAGAAGCTCAGCGCGCCGTGGTCGCAGAACACGATGTCGAACGCGGCGCCGGTGAAGGGAAGCTGTTCGCCGTTCCCGAGCACGAGCGGCAGGGGCGGCGATGCGCGGCGGGCGTGGCCGAGCTGCGAGAGTGAGAGGTCCACTCCGGTCACACGCGCGCCGAGGTCAGCCAGCGCGATCGACCATTGCGCGGCGCCGCAGCCGAGCTCGAGCACGTCACGGCCCGAGACGTCGCCGAGCACGCGCAGCTCCGACTCCGGGACGCGATACGCGCCCCACGCGAGCGGCGTACGCCCGAGCTCGTCGCCGTGCGCGTCCTGATACGCGTCGCTGTCGCGATCCCAGAACTTGCGATTGTGGGCGATGTAATTGTCCGGAGGCTTCACGCAGTCGCGGTGAACCCGGCAAGCGTCATCGGCTCGTCGTGCTCGACCCGGCGTCCCTTCGACACGATCGAGACGTCGTGGCCGGCGGCCTCGGCGCGCAACGCCCCGACCGTGCACCGCTCGCGCGGCCGGATCGAGAACGGGTCGTACTGGAAGAACCTCATCGCGTTGAGGTGCGTGATCTCGTCGATCTCGTGGTCGGTCAGGTCGGTGGGCGCGAAGCCCTGCATCACGCGCTCGGGCGCGTTCGGCCAGATCGCATCGCTGTGCGGGTAGTCGGTCTCGATGCAGATCCGGCTGGTGCCGATCTCGCGTGCGTGACGCGCGCCGAAGTCGTCTTCTATGTAGCAGAGGATCACCCGTTCCATGAACACCTGGCTCGGGAGCTTGTCGCCGAAGTCGGAGAACGTCCACGCCTTGTGTGTCGTGTACGAGTGGTCGAGCCGCTCGAGGAAGTAGGGGATCCAGCCGATGCCACCTTCGGAGAGCGCGACCGTGACGTTCGGGAACTTGCGGATGACCGGCGAGAAGATCAAGTCGGCCGCGGCCTGCACGATGTTCATCGGCTGCAGCGTGATCATCACGTCGACCGGCGCGTCCATCGCGGTGATCGCGAGCTTCGACGACGACCCGATGTGCATGCACACGATCGTCCCGAGCTCGTCGCACGCCTTCCAGAACGGGTCCCAGTGATCGGCGTGCAGGCTCGGCAACCCGAGCGGCACCGGGTTCTCCGGAAACGTCACCGTGTGGCAACCCTTCTTCGCGACGCGGCGCACTTCATCGGCGAGCGCGTTCGGGTCCCAGATCGGCGGGATGGCGAGCGGGATGAAACGGTCGGGCGCGGCGCCGCACCACTCTTCCATGTGCCAGTCGTTGTACGCGTGGCAGAGCGCGAGCGCGGCGTCCTTGTCGTCGAGCGCGGCGAAGAGACGGCCCGCGAAGCCCGGCAGTGACGGGAAGTTCAACGACCCGAGCAAGCCGTTGGCCGACATGTCGAGCACGCGCTGGGTCACGTCGTACGTGCCGGCCCGCAGCTCGTCGAAGCTCGTCGGGTCCATGCCGTATTCCTCGGGCGGGCGGCCCGCGACCGCGTTCAACCCGACGTTCGGGATGTCGAAATCGAGGAACACCCAACGGTCGGTGCCGTCGACCTGTCTCTCGATGCGCGGCGCGATGTCCTTGTACTTCGCGGGGAGATGGTTGTCGAACACGTCCGGTGGTTCGACCACGTGGTCGTCGACGCTGACCAAGATCATGTCCTCGAGCTGCATGACCACGAGCTTACGACCGGACTACGACCCCCGGTCGAGCTCCGGTGCCGGTACCGTCGCGCCGCCAGGCCTACACGTGGACGACGCACGCGCCGCCAAGTCTCAGCGCGGGCGGGGAGAGGCTTCGTCGTAGACGGCACGCAGGCGCGTCGCACGGTCCGGACGCTCGAGCACGTCGGTGTTGTCGACGAACTGGTCGATCGAACCGACGCGCGGGAGCGCACGCAGCCATTCGTCGGTCACCGCGCCGAGGCACGCGGCGACGAACCGTTCCGAGTCGAGCACGCGGAACGGGCGCGAGTGGAACGGCCGCACGGTCGGGTCGTCGACCGTCGGCAGCCCACTGTGGTTGTGCATGCGCGCGACCGTCTCGTACGCCCTTGTGAGCGTGTGCTCGCGTGCTTCGAAGTCGGCGGCGGCGGTGGCATCGCGGAGATGTGGGATCAGGTCGTCGGCGCCACCGAGGGCGCGGTACGCGCTGCCGAACCACTTCGTGTACGGCCAGTACTCGCGCGCGTAGAGGAAATGCAGTCGCATCACCTCGTGCACCTGGCGCACGGCGAGCAACCGCGAGCCGAGCTCGTCGCCTACTTCTGCGGTGCGACCGACGAACGGTTCGTCCTGCGAGATGCGCTGCCACTGACAGCCGAGCATCCACCGCCACACGTCGTCGGGGAAGTATGCAAGCTGCCGGCGCAACGGCGTCAGCATGCTCAGCCCGTCGTGGTACACCGCGCCGCGCACCACGCCGAGCAACTTCTGTTGCGGCGTGATCAGCCAGTCGGCGGTGGTCATTCCGGTGCTCGAGTCGTGCCCGACCTGGAGCTGCAACCAATCGGCGAGCGTCGACACCTCGACGTGGTGCCGTACGGGCCAGTCGTCCCAGCCGTAGCGGACCGGATGGCCCGCGAACTCTTCCGGCAGCTGCGCATCGAGCGCGGCGCGTGCTCGGTCGACGTCTGCCTCGCCGACGAACACCTTCAGCCGTGGGCCCCACCCGTGGTCCATCGAGCGGGCGGTGTCGTAGCCGAGCACGTCGGAGCCCCACCCGAGCAGCCCCGCGCTGTGCGGCCACGTCGCGAGGATCGGCGCGACCACCTCGCCGTAGAACCGGCGGTTGAACGCGATCCCGGGGACGAAGTCGGTCATCGGCGCCAGTGTGGTCGAGACGTTGTTGTCACACCGCGGTACCGAACGTAGGTTCGTGCACGTGGAGGGAGGGTTTCATGACCGGAGTCCTTGCAGACCTTGTGGCGCCGACCGAGCAGCTCGAAGCCCAGGTTTGCACGCTCGCCGGGCAGAGCGCGGCGACGTCGTGGGGCTGTCGATCGATGGCGCACCGGCTGTCGGGCGCTGCGCGCCGGGCAACGTCGCGGCGCGCCAGCACGTTCGGGTCGGGCGCGCATTGGAAGACGCATTGGAAGAGTTGCCGTTGATCACCGCCGGCCGGCTCAGCTACTCCAAGGTACGAGCGCTGGGGCGAGTCGCCACCGCGTCCGGCGAGGCCAACCTGGTCGACTTCGCGAGCGGCGACGGCGTCGCAGCTGGAACACTCCGTGCGCAGGTATGCGCGCACGCGCACCGCCGATGTCGCTTCCCCGGACGCCCGGGGCGTGCGTTCGTGCAGGTCCTCGCGCACTACATACTCGGCGGCCCGACGAACACCGGCAACTGCGCGCTCTTGTGCACTTTTCATCATCGGCTCGTGCATGACGGCGGCTGGCACATGTGGGGCGACGGACCGCAACGTTGTCTTCGTGAGTCCGACCGGTCGCCGGTGCTGCGAGGAGGACGACCCGCTCGCCGAACCGTGGCGGCGATCGCCGGCATCGACGAACGCACGATCACGACGTCGTTGGGTGAGCGGCTCGACCTCGACCTCGCGGTGACGGTTTTTCACTCGATTCTCGGTCGAGCGAGCTGAACGGCTGACCAGCTAGCTTCCCCGGCCATGCAGCGGCGGGTGTGTGTGGTCGGGGTCGGCTTGTCCGATGGCCCGAAGACACCGGGCATGAACAACACGATGTTGATCGCGCAGTCGTTCGCGCGTGCGCGTCGACGACGCGGGACTCAACAAGAACGACATCGACGGGCTGGCCAGCGCCGGGTACGGCGGCATGCACGAGGTGATGGTCGCCGAATATCTGGGGCTGCGACCGCGGTGGCTGGAGTCCTCGAGCGTCGGTGGTTCGAGCTTCGAGTTCCACACGATGCACGCGTACCGCGCCATCCAGAACGGCGACGTCGACACCGTCGCGATCGTCTACGGCAGCAACCAGCTGTCGGCGTCGGGCCGCACGCTCGGCACCGGGGGCGGCGGCGGGCGCGGCGGCATGGCGATGCCGCTGCCGATGGCGTACGAGTTCCCGACCGGGCTCACGCTCGTCGGCGCGTACGCGATGGCCGCGCAGCGGCACATGCACCAGTACGGCACCAAGCCCGAGCAGCTCGCGTCGATCGCGGTGCAGACCCGCGAGCACGCCATGCGCAACCCCCACGCAATGTACCGCGACCCGATCACGGTCGACGACGTGCTGTCGTCGAAGCTCGTCGCCGATCCGCTGCACAAGCTCGACTGCTGCGTGATCTCCGACGGCGGGTGCGCGCATCGATCCTCACGACCGAGGAGCGGGCGCGCGACCTCGCGCACCGGCCGGTCTACGTCCGCGGCGCGGCGGGCGGCACGACGCACCACTCGATCAACGCGATGGCCGACATGACGACGACCGCGGCCGCGGTGCAGCGGACCGAAGGCGTTCGCCGAGGCCGGCATCACGGCCGTCGGACGTCGACATGTTCGCGATGTACGACTCGTTCACGTACACGGTGCTCGTCGTGCTCGAGGACCTCGGGTTCGCGCCCAAGGGCGAAGGCGGCGCGTTCGTCGCCGACAACGGCGGCAACCTGCGCCTCGGCGGCGCGCTGCCCGACCAACACCGACGGCGGCGGGCTCTCGGCGACGCATCCCGGAATGCGCGGGCTGTTCCTGCTGTGCGAGGCGACGCGCCAGCTGCGCGGCGAGGCGGGCGACAGCCAGGTCGGCGGCGCCGAGATCGCGGTCGCGCACGGCAGCGGCGGCTGGTTGTCGACGCAGGGCACGGTCGTGCTCGGAACGGAGGCGCATGAGGTCCGGGGCCCGAGCGTCCGGGCCGCGGAGCGGACAGGAGCGCGGAGCATGACCGCGGACTGGACGGAGACGCCGAAGTGGCTCGTGCCGCGCCCGACGCCCGAGGACCGCGAGTTCTGGGAGGGTGCGCGCCGGGGCGAGCTGCGCATCCAGCACTGCACGACGTGCGGCCGGCACCAGCACTACGCGCGCATGTTGTGCAGCCACTGCGGCGCGCAGACGCTCGAGTGGGTCACCGCGTCGGGGAACGGCACGGTCTACTCGTTCACGGTGATCCGCCAGAACGGCGTGCCGCCGTTCAACGAGCGGCTGCCGTTCGTCGTCGCGTCCGTCGACCTCGACGAGGACGGCGCGCGGGTGATCGCGGCGATGCCGTCGTGCGCGCCCGACGACGCCCGGGTCGGCATGCGTGTGCGCGCCGACGTTCCGCGCCGCGAACGACGAGCTCGGCTTCGTCGACTTCGCGCCGCGGCGACGCTGACCGAAGCGCTCGGAGTTCGTCGGTGCCCGGTGGGCAGTCGCCGCGACCGCGCCCGGGCGTGACGATCGCGACCACGAGCTTGGCGAGCACGGCCTCGACCTGATCGGACGTGCGCGGCGCACGGCGCAGCCGCTCGTAGGTCGTGTACGACGTGAGCGCGGCGAGCGCGTCGACGGCTTCGTCGACCGACCAGTGCGAGCGCAGCTGTCCCGATGCCGACAGCGCGTCGACCAAGCGCCGCAGCTGCTTCTCGTCGACGCCGTCGGACGCATGCTCGGCGCCGGTGAGCGCATTGAGCGTGCGCAGCCCGCGCATGCGCTCCTCGTGCTCGGCCCAGTGACGGCAGACGTCGCCGAGCATGTCCCGCAGCGCGAGCAGCGGATCGGACAGTCCTGTGCGTTGGCTCGTCGAGCGTGATCGTGCGCGAGATCGACGAAGCCAGCTCGTCGAGCACGGCACGCTTCGACCGGAAGTGCTCGTAGACGGTCGCGCGGGCAACGCCGGCTTCCTTGGCCAGCACATCCATGCTGAAGCCGTTCGGTCCGCGCTCTCGGGTGAGACGCCCGGCGGCCTCGACGATGCGCGCCCGGGTAGCTCGAACCAGCTCCCGACGCGTGGGACTCATATGGCGTTCCCCCAACCCAGTGTGCGCCGCCCGGGTGCAGGCTGCCCCCGATCATCGCGTGCAGGACGCCGACCATGCAGAATTTGGCTCGTCATTCCAGTGCTCAGACTCTGTGTCAGACGTCAGTCAGTGATCGGATGGGAGTCGCGGCGACTTCCAGCTCCCGCTGGAAGACCTTTTCGAACAGTTCGCGGCGTCTGCGAGCGCCCCAGAGCTCCAGCTCGGCGTCGTCGTGGGCCGTGACTCGCAGCACGACGAGATCCGTACCCAAACCAACCCCGACGTCCTCGACAACTCCGCGACGACCTCGATCGAGCCCGTCGGCAACGCGCAGGATCGCCGCCAACTTCCGCACCCGGTCCCGCTCTTCGGGGTCGAGCAGCGCCAATCGTGCCTCGGAAGATTTCGGATCGCCCTGGCGGTGATGGCGGACGAGCGCCGCCAGGAACGCGACCTCCGACGGTTCGAAGCCGCGCAGCTCGCCGTTCTCGACCAGGTACGCCGCGTGCCGGTGGTGGCCCTTGCGCGACACGTGCTGGCCGATGTCGTGGAGCAGCGCCGCGAACTCGAGCATCTCGCGATCGCGCGGCTCGAGCTCGTGGAGGTCGGCGAGCTGGTCGAACAGCCGCAGCGCGAGCCGGGCGACCTGCGCGGTGTGCGCCTCGTCCGACGAGCAGCGGCGGGCGAGGCCCGCGACGGCCGCTCGGCGCAGAGCGCGCGGGTCGTCCGACAAGTCCGCAGGGTCGTGCGTGCGCACCGCGTCGAGCACGATGCCCTCGCGCAGCGCCCAGTCGCTGACCGTGAGCCCGTCGAGGTCGAACAGCTCGAGCATCGTGACGAGCAGCGTGGAGCCGGCGGGCAGCAGCTCGGCGCGCCGTTGCTCTTCGAGGCCGGGCATGCGGCGCCGGTCGGCGCTCTTGGCCTTCATGATGCGGTCGTGCAGGGTGTCGAGCGCTTCGGTGGAAGCGCGCAACGCGTTGGTGCTCGCCGGCAGCTGCGGATCGCCGGACTCGAGCGCGACCGCCATGCGCACGAGGTCGTTGAGCGTCCCGCTCGTGCCGACGGCCATGCGCGGGCCGCGACGGCGAATTTCGTCGCCGATCGCGGTCGAGCTCGCGGCGGATGCGTTCATCGAGGCGCTTGCGATCGCCTTTCGACGGCGGGTCGTCCTGCACGCATTCGGCCGTGAGCCGTCCGACGCCGAGCGGCAGGCTCGTCGCCCAGCGCAAGCCCGGCCGCGTCGCCGATCATCACCTCGACGCTGCCGCCGCCGATGTCGATGCCGAGCGCGGGCGCGGGATCGATCACGACGCTGGCGCGCACCGCGGCGAAGATCAGCCGGGCTTCCTCGATGCCGCTGATCACCTCGATGTCGATGCCGGCCTCGTCCTCGAGCTGGTCGACGAGCTCGCTGCCGTTCGCGGCGGTGCGGATCGCGCTCGTCGCCTTCGCGATCACCTCGCGGGCACCGAGCGCGTCGGCGAGGCGAACGAGTCGGCCGGCCGACGCGACCGCGCGGGCGACGGTGGCGGGAGGGATGCGGCCGTGGCGCGCGACGTCGTCGCCGAGGCGCAGCATCTCCTTCTCGCGGGCGACCGCGGTGAACGTGCCGTCGACGTGCACGTCGGCGACCAGGAGATGGAACGAGTTCGAACCGAGGTCGAGGGCTGCGACCCTCATGTTGCGTCGCTCCGCTCGTCTCGCCATCCTGGCTTCGCCGCGTACGCACGTCCGCATGCCGGGCCGCACCCTACCGGCGTAGCCTGCGGTGCTCGCTCACACTGAGAACGCTCCGGGGGCAGTCAATGGAATTCGAATCCCGCATGCTGATCGACGGCAAGCTCGTCGAGGCCGAAGGCGGCAAGACCTACGACAACATCAATCCCGCGACCGAAGACGTCATCGGTCCGGTCGCCGACGGGTCGCCGGCCGACATGGAGCGCGCGATCGCTGCGGCGCGCCGGGCCTTCGACGACACCAACTGGGCGACCGACCGCGCGTTCCGCAAGACGTGCTTGGTGCAGCTGAAGGAAGCGCTCGACAAGCACAAAGAAGAGCTGCGGCCGCAGATCGTGGCCGAAGTCGGCACGCCGATCGGGCTCACGTTCGCGATCCAGCAGGACACCTGCATCGACGACATGCAGTGGGACATCGACCTGATCGATCGCTACGAGTGGGAACCGAGCTCGGCGTGCACGAGTTCTTCGGCATGAAGTCGAACCGCCTCGTCGTGCGCGAGCCGATCGGCGTCGTCGGCTCGATCACGCCGTGGAACTTCCCGTTCATGTTGAACCTCTCGAAGCTCACGCCCGCACTGGCTGCGGGCTGCACCGCGATCCTGAAGCCCGCGCCCGACACGCCGTATTCCGCGACGTGGATCGGCAAGCTCGTCGCCGAGGAGACCGACATCCCGGCGGGTGTGTTCAACGTCGTGACCGTCGGCGGACCCGGCGGCGGTCGGCGAGGCGCTGACCGGCAGCCCCGACGTCGACATGATCTCGTTCACCGGCTCGACCGCGGTCGGCAAGCGCATCGCCGAGCGCGGCGGCGCGACGTTGAAGCGCGTGTTCCTCGAGCTCGGCGGCAAGTCGGCGAACATCGTGCTCGACGACGCCGACTTCGAGGCGGTGCTGCCGTCGGCCGGCATGGTGTGCATGCACTCGGGGCAGGGCTGCGCGATCACGACGCGCATGCTGTTGCCGCGGCTCGCGTTACGACGAAGGCGTCGCGATGGTGAAGGCCGCGTTCGAGAGCTTCCCGTACGGCGACCCGAACGACCTCGACAACATGGCCGGCCCGCTGATCAACGCCCGCCAGCGCGAGCGCGTGCTCGGCTACATCGAGAAGGGCAAGGCCGAAGGCGCGAAGTGTCTCGTCGGCGGCGGCGCGGCGACGCAGTTCGACAAGGGCTACTTCGTGCAGCCGACGCTGTTCGTCGACGTCGACCCCGACTCGACGATCGCGCAGGAGGAGATCTTCGGCCCGGTGCTCTCGGTGATCCCGTTCGAGGACGACGACGACGCGGTGCGCATCGCGAACAACTCGAGGTACGGCCTCTCGGGCTCGGTGAGCAGCGCGTCGCTCGACCGCGCGATGGCGATCGCGCGCCGCATCCGCACGGGCACGGTCTCGGTGAACGGCGGGCCGTGGTTCGGCCCCGACTCGCCGTTCGGCGGCTACAAGGAGAGCGGCCTCGGCCGCGAGCACGGCGTCGCGGGCTTCGAGGAGTACCTCGAGACGAAGACGCTCGGCCTCCCTGCGTAGGTGTGCTCCTCGGCAACGCGAAATGCCAAGTCACCGCTGAGCACGGGCAAACGCGATCGTGCCGTCGATGAACGCGGCGACGTCGTGGTACTTGCCGGCGAAGATCGTCGCCGAACCATTCGGGCACCGCGACCTCGAGGCGATCCTGTTCGATCATCGTCAGCACCGGCTCGACCATCGCGTCGACCGGCAGCATCTCGACGCCGGTGTCGCCGAGCGGATCGTTGTCGGGCAGGTGGAACAGACTCGGTGTCGATGACGCCGGGGTACACGACGTGCAGCTTCACGTGCGTGTCGCGCAGGTCGACCTGGAGGCATTCGGCCCACGCGGAGATCGCGGCCTTGCTCGCCGCGTACGCCGACTCGCCGGGCGGTGAAAGCCGTGCCGCAACCGACGACACGTAGACGAGCCGGCCGTCGCGCGACACGATCTCGTCGAGCAGCGCGAGCGTGAGATGCACCGGCGACAGATAGTTGATCTGCATCACGTGGTCGACGATCTCGGGCGTGAGTGCGAACACCGGCTTGCGCTTGGGGATCCCGGCGTTGTTGACGAGCACGTCGATACCGCCGAGCTCGGCGGCGACGCGCCGCGCGAACGGCACGATGCCGTCGAGGTCGGCGAGGTCGATCGTCCACGCGCGCGATTCCGGTGCGTGCACGCGACATCGTTCGAGCACCTCTTGCAGCTTGTCGGCGCGGCGCGCGCAGATGCCGACGGTCGCGCCCCGCTTCGCGAATCCCTCGGCCAGCGCGGCGCCGATCCCCGCCGACGCACCCGTGACCAGCACGTGCTTGCCATGCAAGTCGTAAGACATGCGCCGACCGTACCCGTAGCTGCCTGTCGCGCTCGCGGCGAGTCGGGATACCCGGCCCACGGTCGCTCGTCGCTCCTGCGAGTTCGCTCCGCGCCTTGCGCTGCGCGCACCGCCTCGTGCGAAGCTGCTCGACGATGGTGCTGACGCCGGATTCCGTCCTGCTCACCGACCGACTGGTGGTCGTCACCGGCGCGGCAGTCGGTATCGGCGCCGCGACGGCGACGGCGTGCCGCGGTTCGGCGCCGACGTCGCGGTGTGCGATCGCGACCACGAGCACCTCGAACGATGTCGTCGCGGCCGTAGAAGCCGAGGGGCGGCGGCGCGCATCCCGGCATTCTCGACGTCCGCGACGGCGACGCCGTCGGCGAATGGGTCGCGTCGCTGCCGGTCGTGCACGTGCTCGTCAACAACGCGGGCGGCGGGTTCCGGTCGTCGTTCCTCGACGTGGACGACAAGGGCCAGGACGCGCTGGTGCGCGAGAACTTCGTGAGCGTGGCGAACCTGGTCCGTGCGTGCGTGCCCAAGATGCCCGACGACGGCCGGGCGTCGATCGTGAACATCACGTCGATCGAGGCGCATCGGGCGGCGCCGGGATTCGCCGTCTACAGCGCGATGAAGGCGGCCGTCGAGAACTTCTCGCGCACGCTCGCCCTCGAGCTCGGCGACCGGCGCATCCGCGTGAACTGCATCGCGCCCGACGTGATCCCGACACCGGGGATCGGTGGCGACGTCCCGGTGAAGACGCCGTTGCCGGTCGCCGGCCACGTCGACGACGTCGCGAGCGCAGTCATCTACCTGATCTCCGACCTCGGTCGCTTCGTGACCGGGACGACCGTTCACGTCGACGGCGGCAACCTGGCCGCGGGCGGCTGGGGCCGCGGCCACGACGGCGACTGGGTGACCGCGGGCGAGGAAGCGCACGCGTGAAGTTCGGTGTCGCGCTCGGCGCGTTGCATCCCCACTTTCACCTCGACGCGACATTGGAAGCCGAGCGCCTCGGGTACGAATCGGTGTGGCTGCCCGAGCACCTGGTCTTCACGCGCACGATGTCGCGTTCGCCGCATCCCGGCGAGGACAGCCCGCCCGTGCCTCCCACCGCGCCCGTCTACGACACGTTCGCGTCTCTCGCGTTCCTCGCGGGTCGCACCGAACGCGTGCGGCTCGGCACACACGTGTTCAACATCGGGCTGCGGCACCCGTTCACGACCGCGCGCGGTGTGCAAACCGTCGACCTGCTCTCGAACGGACGGTTCGAGTTCGGCATCGGGGCGTCGTGGCTCGAGGAGGAGTGGATCGCGGCACAACTCGACTTCGCCGACGCGCGGCCGGCGCGTCGACGAAGCAGTCGCGGTGTGCAAGCGGCTGTGGACCGACGAGACGATCAGCCACCGCGGCGAGTTCTTCGCGTTCGAGGACGTGGTGTTCGAGCCGAAGCCGCTGCAGAAGCCGTGGCCACCGATCCTCGTCGGCGGCGAGTCGCGCGCGGCGTTGCGCCGGGCGGCGACCCTTGGAGACGGCTGGATCGGCATGGGGCACTCACTCGAGTCGGCGTCGGAGCAGATCGCGTCGTTGCACACGCTGCTCGCGGCGAGAGATCGCGACCCGTCGACGTTCCAGATCGTGCTCGGCGGTCCGGTGGCTTCGCGCGACGAGGTCCCCCGCTGGGAGGACGCCGGCGTGACCCGGATGCTGGTGTCGCCGTGGCGGCGCTCGCCCGAGGCCGTCGACGGCCTGCGCCGCTTCGCCGAGGCGACCCTGTGACCCGAGCCCGGGTCCGGTTGATCACGTCGGGGGCCCGCACCAACGGCTACTGTCGAATTCGAGCGGTTTCTCCACTTCGGTGGGAACGCAGAGGGGGTCGATCATCGTGAAGCGCGTGTTCTTTATCGCGGCCGGCGCAGTCGTGCTCGCGGCCGGTCTTGCGGTCGCGCCGGCCGCAGTGTCGGCGGCACCGTCGGTCGGGCCGGCCGCCGCGCCCTCCGACAAGGGCGCGGCCCTCGCCCAACGGGCGCTCGCCGCCCAGAACCTCGCGTGGGCGGCCGGTCCCGGCGCCCAATCGCCGGCGGGGTTCCGTGCTGCATCCGCGTCGCCGTCGGTGAGCATCACCGACCCGTCGAACGACGTCACCGATCCGAGCGGCGACCTGCTCGCGGCGTCGTCGGGCGCGGCGACGTCGAGCTCGATCTTCACCGCGCGCGTGCAGTTCCCGACCGATCCGAGCACCGAACCCTGGGACGGCGAGACCGGCGCGGTGTGGAGCGTCGATACCAACTTCGACCACCACGCCGACTACGTCGTCGTGTACTTCCGCATCAATGGCGCAACCGTCGTGTCGATGTACACACCGCAGCTTCGACGGCTGTGCGGAGGATCGCCGTCGTACGACGGCGTGACGTACACGGCGCGGCTCGGGAGCAGCTGCCCGCGGCTGCACAGCTACCTCTGGACCGTCGAGTTCGACTACGACCTGACGCCGAACGGCGCGAGCGACACGCAGATCGACTACGCACCGAACCACGGCACCGCGCCCACGACACCGCAGCACCGCACGGGCTACTGGATGCTCGGCGCAGACGGAAAGCTGTACGACTTCGGGAATGCGCCGCACTTCAACAGCACGGTGGCGAACGCGACCGCGGCGACGACGAGGCCGTCGGGCACCGGCATCTGGATCGTGACCAGCTCGGGCGGCGTCTTCACGCACGGCTCCGCGGCGTACCACGGCGGCTCGCCGTCACTGCAGTCCGGCGAGTTCGTGAGCACGATCTCGGTGCTGCCGAACGGCAACGGCTATTGGTTGTTCACGAACCGCGGGCGCGCACTGCCCTACGGGAGCGCGAAGTTCTACGGCGACATGCGCAACACGCCGCTCAACGGTCCGGTCATTGCCTCGGTGGCCACGCCGGACGGCAAGGGCTATTACATGGTCGGCTCCGACGGCGGCATCTTCACGTTCGGCAACGCGCATTTCCACGGTTCGATGGGTGGCAAGCCGCTCAACGCGCCCGTCGTCGGCATCGCGCCGACCCCCGACAACAAGGGCTACTGGCTCGTCGCGTCCGACGGTGGCGTGTTCTCGTTCCGGGCGCCGTTCCGGGGCTCGATGGGCGGGAAGCACTTGAACCAGCCGGTGAACGGCCTGGTGGCGTTCGGCAACGGCTACCTGATGGTCGCTTCCGACGGCGGTGTGTTCGACTTCTCGAACAAGCCGTTCCTCGGCAGCCTCGGCGGCAAGACGATCTCGGCGCCGATCATCGGCATCACCGCGTTCAGCGTGTAGTCGCTGCCCCCCTCGAGCACCCCCGAAGAACGGCTTCCCTCACCGCCTCGCGAGTCGTTCCGGGTGAGCGGCGAAGTCGCGGATCGATCCGACGTTGCGCAGCGCGATCTCGACGACACCGGGCTGCATCGTGTGGCACACGCCGGCCATCACCTGCGGCAGCTCGTTCGCGACCGGCACTGCATCGAGGTCCATGTTGCGGCCCATGCCGATGTCACAACCGCGGCGCAACGTGATCGCACGCTCGGCCGCGTCGGGTTCGAGCGTGGCGTCGGCCCATCGCATGAAGCCGCCGCGCCAGGGCGCGGCCGCGAACGGCGCCGGCGGGTTGGCGAGACCTTCCCAGGTGAGGTGCCACTCGAGGTCGGGCTCGTTGTCGACCCACAGGCGTACGCGGGTCGCGCCGGTGTCGAGGTCGCGCATCGGCACCTCGATGTCGTACACCCGGTGGTCGCGTCCGGCGGCCGCGTGCGTGATCGCGAAGCACGCCGCGTCGTATTGATGCGTGCAGTTCTGCTTGGGGTCGGCCCAGCGCGCGGCCGCGGTGAATCGCGGTTCGAGCGGCATCCCCGCGAGCTCCCGCAACGACACGGCCGCGCCGGGGCACGTCGACCACGGCCACCGGTGCGAGTCGACGTCGACCGAGACGACGCGAGCACCGTCGTGGTGCAGCGTGATCACGAAGTGGTGGAAGTCGTCCTCGAGGTCGGTGCGAACCACGCCGGGCTCGATCGTCGTGATGACGATCCGGCGCCGGTAGGCGTCGGCGTCGAGATCGAACGCAGGCTCGGAGGATGACACCGGCGTCAGGCTAGGTGAACAATGGCAGAATGACTGATGCCGCGACCGTGCCCGTGATCGACTCCGATCAGCATCTGTACGAGACCCGGACGACCTGGTTCGACCACATCGATCCCGATCGTCGTGACGACGCGCTGCGCATCGTCGACGACGACCTCGGCTACCCGTGGTTGACGTGGCGCGAGCAACGGTTGTCGCCGGTCGACGTGCAGTTCCCACGCATGACCAGCGAGCTCGGACAGCGCAAGGAGCGCATCCGCGCCGGCCTGCGCGCCGAGAGCGTCTACGACGACGTGTTGCCACGCGAGTACTGGGAGCCATCTGCGCGCGCGGTGCGTCTCGCAGAGATGGGCGTCGATGAGTGCTACGTGTTCCCGAACTTCGGGTTGCTGTGGGAGCGCCGTCTCGACGTCGACCTGCCGGCATTGACCGCGAACATGACCGCGTGGAACCGCTGGTGCGCGTCGGTGCGCCGCGACGGCCGCGGGCAAGTGCATCCGGTCGCGCACGTCACGATGCGCGATCGCGACTGGCTGTTCCGCGAGCTCGCGCGTCTCGAACGGGACGGCGTGCGGCTGGCGATGGTCGCGCCCGCGCTCGTCGACGGCCGGCGCATGTCGCATCCCGATCATGACGACATGTGGCGCGCGTTCGTCGAGCACGGCATCACGCCGCTGTTCCACGTCGCCGACCAACGGCGACCGTTCGACGACGCGTGGTACACGGCTCCCGACGAGTCATCGCTGCCGCCGCTCGAATCGGTGTTCCTGTGGACGTCGGCCGCGCTCGCGTGCACCGATCTCATCCTCAACGGCACGCTCGATCGCTTGCCCGACTTGCGGATCGGCATCGTCGAGCTCAGCGCGGTGTGGGTGCCGATGTTCTTGATGATGCTCGACGGCGGCTCCGAGTTCACGGCCCGGTTGAACGGACGCCCGATCGTCGAACTGTCGATGAAGCCGTCGGAGTTCTTCCGCCGGCAGGTGCGCGTGTCGTCGTTCTCGTACGAACTGCCCGCGAAGCTGATCCGTCAGAGCGGCGATCTGTACATGTGCTGCTCGGACTTCCCGCACTCGGAAGGCACGGCGACGCCGACGTCGGACTACGAGCGCTCCGCGATGCCGATCGCCCCCGACCAGCACCCCGGCCTCTTCCGCGACAACGCGTCGTTCCTCCTCCGCACCTGACCGCCTCGCGGGAATTCCGACCAACAGTTGGCAGCGTTTCCCGCGCTATGCGCGGTTTTCGCTGCCAACTGTTGGCATGATTTATCGCTCGACCAGCAGCTCGGGCGGCAGGGAGCCTTGGAACCACAGCGTTGTCTCGACTCGGGTTGCGATGCGCCAGCCGTCAGATGTGCGCACGAACTCGTCGTCGTAACGCCCGCCGACGAAGAAGAAATGCAGTGGACCGTCGCGCGTCGCGGCGCCTTGCGGGTTCGTCACCATCGTGCGTGCCGTTGCGCGATCACCGTCGAGCGTCACATCGATGTTCGCCATCAGGTGCTGCGTCACCGGGAATGCCGATATCACCTTCTCGAGCCAGCGGCGCACCTCGCGGTACGCACCGGCCTTGCCGCCGGGGTTCGAGGAGTAGTCGACGTGCGCGTCCGCCGTGAAGCACGTATCGAGCAGCGCCCAGTCCTTCGTGTCGATCGCCCAGCCGTAGCGCACGATCACGTCGTGGATCTCGGCGCGATCGGCGAGCTGCTCGGGTGTCACGACGAGAGCGGCTTGGCCTCGGCGGCGTCGGGCTTGCAGCTGATCGCGAGCGTGAACTTCGTGGTCACGACCGGCTCACCGGTGCGCTCGTTCTTCCACGTCGTCTCGGTGACGTAGAACTCGAGCTTGCCGCCGCCGGACTTCTCCTTCTCGTACACGTCGGAGATCGCGCCGTCGCCGACGAGCACGTCACCGACGTGCGGCCACGCGCCGCCGTGGTAGATGAACTCCTGCTCGCCGTGCAGGATCGCGCGGCCCTTGCCGCGAAGGTTCTCGATCGGCAGGCCGGCCGCACCGCCGACGCCCATCGAGCCCCAGTACGGCATGACGAACGGGAACGTGGGTGGGATCGGCGCGTGGTCGGCGAGGTAGACGCCGTCGCCGTCCATCAACGCCTGTGCGAAGACCCGTACCGGACCGTGTTCGATGAGGACCTTCTGCGAGCCGAGCTGGCGGCCCTTGAGCTCTGTGAGTGCCACGGCGCCGGAGGCTAACCCAGCGGCCGATGGGGTCGTCAGACCCGATCGGACGGCGTGGCGCCGCTGTTCTGCGACACGGGGGGTGGCGGCGTCGCCGCGGCGTCGAACGGCTGATCGAGTTCACGTCGGGCCGGACGGGCGTCACGCTTCCGACGGAACCCGGCTGCCAGCAACCCGACGCCGACCGCGAGCTCGGGTTCCGCGATCGCACGAAAGCGCGTGTTGGCGTGGCCGACGACGATCAGCAGCAGCGACGTGGCGACCGGCGCCGCGAGGATCCAACGGGTGACCGCATCCGGCGACCGTCGCACGATGCCGAAGCCCCCGACCGCGAGCAGCACGAACGACACGAAGTACGTCACGAGCAACACGCCCCATACGCGCGTCTCGATCTCCTCCTGCGTTGCTTGCTGGCGGGGCGCCCACAGTCCGAGCCCGCGCACGAACCGCGCGACGAGCACCTTCGGCACCGTGCTGAGGTGCCCGAGCACGTACTCGCCGGTGTCGCGTTGCAAGTGCGACGAGTACTCCTTCTCGCTCTCGAACGCGCGCCGTTCGCCTCGTGTGCAGCGATAGTCCCACAGCCCGATCTCGCGGCCGTGATACGTCTCGTCGCAGTTCGCGCCCGCGAGCGCGGTCGCCGCGGAGGCGGTCGTGATCGTTGGTACACCCATGCGAACATCGTTGCGGACCACCCACGGACCGACGACGACGACGATGCCCGCGAGCACAGCGAACAGCCGGGCCGTGCGTGCGCGCCCGTCGCCGGCGACGAGGAACACCAAGGGCACGACGAGCACGAGCGCGAGCACCAAACCGTCTTGGCGCGCGAGCGTCGCGAGACCGAGCAGGAGGCCCAGACCGAGCCACAACCACCACGTTCGCCTCCGCGCCGCGTACACCGTGACGAGGATCGCGGCGACGGTCAGCGGCACGAACAACGTCTCGCTCATCAGCGAGCCGTCGGCGGCGATGAGTGCGGGGTTCGCGGCGGTGATCGCGGCCGCGACATACGCGGCGCGCACGCCACCGACGGCGTACGCGAGCCAGCCGACGAGCAGCACCGTGATCGCACCGTGCAACGCCCCGAGAAGTTGGAAAGTTGTCGCCGCGTGCGCGCCGAGCTTGCCTTCGATCGCGAGAAGTGTCGGGTACGCGGGTGGGAACCCGGCCGTCGCTGCGCACCGTGCCCTGCAATCGGGCGACGGGGTCGACGAAGCCGGTACCGTCGCCGATCGCCCCGTGTTCGAGGAAGTACCAGATCGAGTCGAGTCCGAGCGGCCGGTCGTCGAGCATCACGTGCACGTACAGCACGCGAACCAGCGCGCCGGCCGTCGCCATGCCGAGCAGTGTGCCGAGGAACGCGCACGTCACCCGCTGCTTCTGGTTGTGCCGCACCTGGGCCAACCTAGAGGGTGCGGGTTCGCGCCGGCTGTTCGGCTCCTCGGTTACGGCGACGCGAGTTGCTCGCGCAGCTTGTGCTTCATGACCTTGCCGGTCGCGTTGCGGGGGAGCTCGGTGACGAACCACAGACGGCGAGGGCGCTTGTAATCGGCGAGACGCTCGGCGCAGAACGCGTGCAGCTCGTCCGCGTCGCACGTGTCGTCGGCTTTCCGTACGATGAACGCGCCGACGTCTTCGCCGAGCACGTCGTGCGGGACGCCGACGACTGCGGCTTCTTGCACGCCGGGGTGCTCGAGGATCACCGCTTCGATATCGGTGGCGTAGATGTTGTTGCCGCCGCGAATGATCATGTCCTTGATGCGGCCGGAGATGTACACGAAGCCGTCGTCGTCGAGATACGCGAGGTCGCCGGTGCGCAGCCAACCGTCATCGGTCCAGGCGGCGGCGCTCGCGGCGTCGTCCTTGTAGTACTCGCGGCGCTTGCCGGGAAGACGCACGAGGAGCTCGCCGACCTCGTGCGCGTCACGTTCGTCGTCGGTGTCGGGATCGACGACGCGCACCTCCATGGGCGGCATCGGTTTGCCCACCGAGCCCGCGTGCGAGCGCGCGGCGTCGCCGGGCATCGTGATGTACGCGGGTCCGGCTTCGGTGAGCCCGTAGGAGTTCATCACGGTCGCCTGCGGCATCGCGTCCTGCAGCTTGATGAGCGTCGCCGGCGCGAGCGGCGCGCTGCCGATCGACACGGCAACCGGGCCCGAGAGATCGGCGTCGGCGAACCGAGGGCTCGCGGTCAGCAGCTCGGCCATCGCCGGCACGAGGAAGATCATCATCGGCCGTTCGCGTTCGACCACGTCGAACCAGTGGTCGACGTCGAACTTCGGCATGTACAGACCGGTCATCCCGAGCTTCATCGGGTTGTACACGAAGCTCATACCCGCGAACGTGAACAGCGGCGCGCCGTGCAGCCAGCCGAGGTTCGTCCATTGGGGCACACCGTTCGGGATCATCGCGACATTGCGGTGGCGGACGAGCACACCCTTCGGGAGCCCGGTCGTACCCGACGTGTACATGATGTCGGCCATGTCGTCGGCGTCGACGGGCACCTGGATGTCGCCGCGCTCGTACGCCGTCGAGCGTCGACCAGTCGGTCGTGGTGAGCGTGCCCGCCAGCGGGATCGCGCGCGCGACCGCG
The DNA here is from genome assembly GCA_963836365.1 of uncultured Actinomycetes bacterium. GTDB lineage: Bacteria > Actinomycetota > Acidimicrobiia > IMCC26256 > PALSA-610 > DASQHW01. The sequence continues at coordinate 234,700 of CAWIJC010000008.1, read as the reverse complement.
GCTGTGCTGTCGGAGAGGCGCTCGTTGGTGACGACGACACGCGGTTCGGCATGGCGGAGGATCGTGAGCACCTCGTCGGTCGACAAGCGCGTGTTCACCGGCACCATGACGGCGCCGGCTTTGTGGATCCCTGCGTAGGACGTGATCCACTCGAGGCAGTGGTCACTGTCCATGTAGAGCGCCACGCGATCCTGCTTCTCGACGCCGTGATCGATGAGCCACCGCGCGACGCGATTCGACTGCTCGTTCCATTCGCGGAACGTCAACGATGCCCCGGTATCGAGGTTGCGATACGCGGGCTCGTGCGGGAGCACCGCCGCCATGAAGCGCAGCTGGTCGACGAGCGTCGGGCCGCCGGGCACCTCGCGCGCGTCGGGAACTTCCTGTGCGTCGGATGCGTTCATTCGCCGAATCCCATGGGCGGAACCTTGCTGCGGCGGCCGCCGAAGATGTCGTCCTTGCGCGCGACGAACTCTTCCGGGGTCCAGCGGCCATCGCCGCGGTCGAGCGTGTTGACCTTCGTCCAACCCTGCATCAGGTGGATCTTCGAACCGAAGACGACGAACACCTGACCGGAGACGTCGTCCGTCGCGTCGCTGGCGAGGAAGCACACCAGCGGTGCGATGTTGTCCGGTGACCATTCCGGCCCTTGCATGTACTCCGCGGCGCCGGGCATCGTCTCGGTCATGCGCGTGAGTGCGCGGGGACACACGACGTTCGCGGTCACTCCGTACTTGCGCAGCTCGCGAGCGAGCACGATCGTCATCGAGACGATGCCGGCCTTCGCCGTCGAGTAGTTGACTTGGCCGGCCTGGCCGAACAGTCCCGACTCGCTCGCGGTGTTGACGATACGGCCGCGCACCTCTTCGCCGGCCTTGCTGCGATCCCGCCAGTGCTCGGCCGCCGCGTGACACGTCGACATGTGCCCGGTGAGATGCACCGCGAGCACCGCATCCCAGAGGTCTTCGGTCATGTTGAAACTCATCGCGTCGCGCAGGATCCCGGCGTTGTTCACGAGGATGTCGACACGTCCGAACGTATCGATCGTGTGTTGCACGAGCGCGCCGCCGCCGTTCCATGTCGACACGTCGTCGTGGTTCGCAATCGCCTCACCCCCAGCCTCGGCGATCTCGCCGGCGACCTTCTGCGCGTGCTCGGAATCGGCGTCGTTCACGACGACACGCGCCCCTTCGTGCGCGAGCAGCACGGCGTGACCCCGTCCGATGCCACGTGCCGCGCCGGTCACGATTGCGACTTTGTCGTCGAGCATGCTCACGACGACGAGTTTTTCGGTTCAACGGCGGGCGGGCAAAGCGACGATCTCGCCGGGGTAAATGAGGCTTGGGTTCCCAGACTGCAGTCGGGCGACGTTCGTGACGATCACTGTGCGCCAATAGCGTGCGACGGTCGCGTCATCGGGTTCGGCGATTCCGTCAGCGACGAGCGCGGCGCGTGCGATGATCCAGAGATTCTCGCCGCGCCGGACGACGTGTGCGTCAGCCGCCGGGGCGGGGGCGCGCGATGTGGGCACCGCGGACGCGGGTACCGGCTCGGGCGTCGTGCGGTGCGCGAGTGGGCGCCGGTGCGGTCGTCGACGTCGTCGATGTGCTCGCCGGTGCGCGCGTGCGGGACCCGGGCGGCTGCGCGGCATGCGATGCCGGCGCACGCACAACGGGCTGGTCCACGACGGCGGCCTGCCGCGGCCGCGCCGGCGCCGCGCCCGCAGGCACTGCGACCGCGACCACCGACGATCCGACGATCGCGACCTCGAGCAGGTGCCGCGCGAACGGCGGCGCGAGCCGCAGCGCACCACGTGCCCCGCGCTCGCGCCCGAAGAGCAACCCGAGCTCGCACGCGGCCGCGGCACCGAGCATCCACGTCGCGGTGGCGGCGGCGACGCCCCACGCCACGGCCATCGCCAGCTGGTCGCCGGTCCAGCTCGTGACCGGCGCCTCGACGGGCGGACGGGCGATCGCCGAGCGCGGCGAGTGTGGTGCCCGCCAGCAGCACGATCAGGTGAAGCCGCCAACGCACCATGTCATAGGACGCTAAGAGATGTCTGAAAGTGCGTCAAGTATTGTCAGATGCGTGAGAGCCGCCCTAGGGTCGAGGCGTGGACACGCGTTCGGTTCGCGATCGCCTCGACGTCGCCGCGGGCCGGTCGGGCGAGCAGTCGGTCGAGAAGCCGCGTGCCCGGCGGGCGCGGCCGTCGCGCACCGGGTCGCGGTCGAATCGCAAGAGGATCGCGGCCGGGGCGTTGGTGCTCGGTCTCGCGGCCGCATGGCTGGCCGCGAGCCGGTCGCGTCCACCGTCAGGAACATCACCGGCGGCCGTGTCCGTCCCGCGGCGCGTGCCCGCCGACACGAGGGCCCTGCGCGCGTGGCTCGAGGACGCGCAGCACTGCGCCGACGTGGTCGGTGCGACGCCGACCGTTCGCTGCGAGATCGGCAACGTGCGCCTCGATGCGCAGCTCGTCGGAGTCGCCGCTGCCCACGACCGCTATGTCGTGTCCGCCCGAGCACGGATCGTCGCGCGTTCCGGACCGCCGGCATGTGCGCGGGGCGCGCCGACGAGCGCTCGTGGTCACGGCCCGCGGCGCCGCTGGTCGCGGTCGGGCGTTATCGCTGTCACCTCGAAGACGGACACGCTGCGATCTGGTGGACCGACGAGCACGGCATCGTCGCCCACGCCTACACCGAGGACGACGACGATCTGGCGGCGCTGTTCCGATGGTGGCGCACGCGTCGCAATGGGTGACGACCTCGACGCCCGTGCCCAACGGAACGCCCGACCACGCTCCCGATCACCGAGTGAAGCCGGGGCGTCACCCCGCCGACGTGCACGTTCGCGACCTGTCGCGCAACGACGCGGCATCACACACGTTGCCGATAGATGACGTGCGGCCGGAGGTTTGGTACGTTCCCGCCGCTCGAACCAGACAAGGGGAGCAGTCGAGATGGTGATCTTCCACAGTCAGGGCCTCTTCGGATTGTTCCGCATCGGCCACGTCATCGCGGCGATGATGTGGATGGGCCTGCTGTGGTTCTTCAACTTCGTCCAGACTCCCGCGTACGCCGAGATGGAGCCGGCCGCACGCAACCAGGCGCTCGACAAGGTGACATGGCGGGCGATGTGGTGGTTCCGCTGGGCCGCGGCCGCGACCATCGCCTTCGGGTTGCTGCTGTTGATGGTCGGATCGATGGCGAAGGACACGATCGGGCTCTACCGCTCGGACTTCTGGATCCACTCCGCAGCAGGACCGACACTGTTGCTCGGGATCATCATGGGCATCTTGATGTTCCTCAACGTGTGGCTCGTGATCTGGACCAACCAGCAGGTCGTGATCGGCAACGCCCGCACGTTGCTCGCGGGCGGGGAGGCGAACCCGAACGCGGCCGCGGCGGCACGCGCCGGCGCCATGGCGTCGCGCCAGAACACGATCTTCTCGATCCCGGTGCTGCTGTTCATGGTGGGCGCCGCGCACTTCTTCTCGGTCGGGCCGTCGTTCAACGGATACCTCAGCAGCGGCAGGACGATCATCTACCTATTGCTCGGACTGATCGTGATCGCCGTGCTCGAGCTCAACTGCCTCGGCTACATCAGCGGGCGCGGCAACACCGGGCTGAACATGATCTACGAGACGCACCGGAACGCGATCATCGCCGGTTCGGCGATCGCGGTCGCGATGTACATACTGGCGGAGATCATCCTCCGCAGGTAGCCGGCGTCAGAGCTCGAGATTGGTCGCGATCCGCGCGCGGTGTTCCGCGCTCGTACCGAACATGGGCTCGTTCGACTTCATACGCTTCACGTACAGGTGCATGTCGTGCTCCCACGTGTAGCCGATGCCGCCGTGGATCTGGATGCCCTCTTTGGCGAGGAGGCGTTGGCAGTCTCCGGCGGCAACCTTCGCGACCGAGACCGCCGTCGTGCGCCGCGGGTCGTCCTCGTCGATCGTGAGCGCGGCGAAGTATGCGGTCGAGCGTGCGCGCTCCAGCGAGATCATCATGTCGGCGAACTTGTGCTTGATCGCCTGGAACGATCCGATCGGCACACCGAACTGGTGCCGCTGCTTCGCGTACTCGAGCGTCACGTCGAAGATCGTCTGCGCGGTGCCGACCGTTTCGAGCGCAACCGCGAGCGTCGCCTCCTCGAAGGCGCGGCGCAGGCCCGATGCGTTTCTTGCCGGCGCGGTCTCATCGCCGAGCAGACGATCGCGTTCGACGCTGTACGCCGTCGAACCGCACGTGAGCGAGGCGCCGGCTGCCGTCGAGCACGTGCGCGCGTGTCGTCGAAGATGCGGCCGCGACGGGCACGACCACCGCGCGGACGCCGTCGTCGCCGTGTGATCCGGGCTCGCGCCCGACGACGACGAGCTCATCAACCGCATCACCCTCGACGACGTAACGCTTCTCGCCGTGTACGACTGCGTGCGCGCCGTCGAGCGTGATCGTGGTCTCGCAGTGCGCCGGGTCGAACGAACCGTTGTGCTCGGCGATCGCGACGGAGCCGCTCATCGTGCCCGCGGCGACCGCGCCCAGCAGATGTGAGCGCGGCTCGGGGTTCGCGAGCTCGCGTACCGCCGGCACGAACTGCGTCACCGTCGTCAGCAGCGGACCCGGGCGCGATCACGCGACCGAGCTCTTCGGCGAGGATGGCCGCCTCGACCATGCCCAGACCGATGCCGCCGTCGGCTTCGCCCACGGTCAACGCGGGCCAACCGAGCGCGATCATCGTCTTCCACAACTCGGTGGGTCGCGCGTCCTCCTCGACGACGGCACGTGCGAGCGACACCGGGCTTTCGCGCGCCAGCACCGCGCGAATCGACTCGCGCAGCTCCTCCTGGTCGTTCGAGAAGTCGAGCTCCACCGGGGGGCGAGGCTATCGGGACGGCTGACGCGCGAGCTGCTCGGCGAGGGCGCGGCGGTCGACCTTGTCGCCGGCGGTGAGCGGCAACGCGTCGATCACGCGGATTGCTTCGGGAAGCTTGTACGCCGCGAGCGCGTCCGCGGCGTGGCGGCGCAGCTCCGCGAGCGACGGCGCGGCTTCGGCGCCGGCGCCGCGAGCGACGACGACCGCGACGCCGATCTCGCCCATCACGTCGTCGGGCCTCGGGACGATTGCGACCGCGGCGACTGCGGGGTGGGTCGACAGCACGTGCTCGACCTCGACCGGATACACGTTGTACCCACCGCGGACGTACATCTCTTTGCTGCGGCCGACGAGGCGCAAGCGCCCGGCGTCGTCGACCCAGCCGAGATCACCGGTACGCACGAAGCCGTCGCCGGTGAACGCGGCACGCGTCTGGCCGGGGTCGTGCCAGTAGCCCGACATCACGGCGGGGGAGCGCAGGCACACTTCGCCGATCTCGCCGCGGTCGAGATCACGATCGTCGGCGATCGCGCACCGCGAGGTCGACGCTCGCATGGGGCCGGCCGACGCTGACGACCGCGTCCTCCTCGGGATCGTCGAATGCGGTACCGAGCCCGATCCCGGCTTCGGTGCACGAGTAGCGCGTCGCAAGCTTCGCATTGAAGCGGCGACGCGCCTCCTCGGCCAGGCCGGGCGTGACCGGACCGCCGCCCGCGATGATGTACTCGCACCGACGACAGGTCGAAGCGATCGAACTCGGGATCGCGCAGCATCAACGCGAGCTGCGTCGGCACGCCCGCGACAGTTCGTCATGTGCTCGTGCGCGAGCAGCTCGAGCGCATCACGGGCGCGCCACCGCTCCATGACGAACGTCGTGCCACCGCGGCGCAGCGCGCCGGGCAGCTTGGTCATGAACCCGAGATGGGCGAACGACGTGCCGCTGGGCGACCGGCCACCGCCGTCCCACGTGTCGCCCACATCGGTACTGCGTGATGAACGCGAGCTGCCGGTTGCAATACAGCGCGCCCTTCGGCAACCCCGTCGTACCCGACGTGAAGATGATCGCGACCGGGCGGTCGGGATCGTCCGGGAGCGGTTCGGGTGTCGCATCGCGGCGGCGGAGATCGTGCAGGACCCTGTCGGCCGTGGGCGCCGCCGGGAACTCGTCGGCGTCGAGGACGATGCGTGGATCGGCGACGTCGAGCACCGCGGTGCGTTCACGCGGCGACAAGCGGTCGTTCACGCCCGCGGTGACCGCGCCGAGCTTCGCGGCCGCGCAGTACGCAAGGAGGTACTCCGCGCCGGGAGGAAGCGCGAGCGCGACGACGTCACCGGCGCGCGACTCCCCGGTGCGACGAGTCCGGCCGCGGCCTCGCCGGAGATGCGGTCGATGTCGGCGTACGACAGCGCCCAGCCGACCGGCGTGACGTAGGCAGTACGATCCGCGAACCGCCGGGCCGCTCCCGCGACCGTCGAGGGCAGGACCATGAAGCAATCGTACAAGTCGTCGCGTCGGCGGAAGGGTGGCGATCGGATCGGGCACCCCTGCGCCGACGCGGGAGATGCGGGCACAGGGACGCAAGACGATGCGCAAGCTCCTCGACGCGGGCATGCGCGTGTTCGCGGAACGCGGCTTCCATGCGGCGCGCGTCGACGACATCGTCCGGACGGCGCGGATGTCGCACGGCACGTTCTATCTGTACTTCGCCAACAAGGAGGAGCTGTTGCGCACGCTCGCGGTCGAGTGCGCGCACGAGATGGACGCGCTCGCCGGCAGCATGGGTCCGATCACGCCCGACGCCGCGGGCGCCGACGAGCTGCGCCGCTTTCTCGCCGATTTCTTCACGACGTATCGTCGCTACGGGCCCGTGATCCGCGCGTGGATGGAAGGCCACGTCACTGATCGCGGGAGCGACGCAGCTCGGTGTGATGCGTTCACCGACATCGCGACTGCCCTCGGGCGCCGGATGCGCGACGCGGGCGCGCCGGGCGACCCGACGACGATCGCGGCGCTGATGGCGATGCTCGAACGCGCCGCGTACTTCCTCGTATCGCGCCGACTCGACTTCGACATCGACACCCTGCTCGACACCGTCACATTCGTTGTGCACCGCGGCTGGTTCGGCCGCCGTCGGATGCCGCGTAGTCAGCGCGCCTGCCCGTCGTCGCCCGCGGGTCGACAGGTAGATCGCCTTCGTCGCGCCGAGCACGCGGGATCGCGAACAGGCCACCGACAAGCCGCCCGCGGAGACGCCGACGAGCGCGGCAACCATCGTGACCGGCGGTGAGAGGTCGACGGCGCGGCCGATGATCAGCGGTTGGATCAGTGGTTCTCGAGCTGCTGGTAGACGAGGAAGATCGCGACAGCACACGAGGCCGACGAGGGCACCTTGGGTGATGCCGAGCAGCACGAACACCACACCACCGAGAAAGCCGCCGACTTGTGGGATCGGGTTGGTGATCGAGACCCACACCGCGATCAACGGCGCGAGCGGAACGCCGAGCGCGATCGAGCCGGTGAGCATGACGACCCCCGCGAGCGCGGCGACGAGCAATGAGCCTGCGATGTAGCGACCGATGATGTCGTACACGAGCCGTCCGAGTCGGTCGGCGTCGTGTTTTCGGCGCTCGGGAACGAGCCTGCGCAGGCCGTTCACGATGTGCTCGCCGTCGAGGAGCAGCGTGATCGCGAGCAACACGGTGAACAACGCGGCCGCGACACCGTCGGCGATCGCGCCGGCTGCGTTCTTGATCGGAGTGGCGTCGGTGCTCAAACGCTTGGGCACGTCGTCGAGCCAGTCCTCGACCTTCTTGGATGCGTTCGCCTCGCGCAAGCGCGGCCCGACCACCGGAAGAGTGCCGAGATCGCGTACCGTTTTCGGGATCTGGTCATTGAAGTTGCGCACTTCGCGGATCGTCGGGACGGTGATCAACGCCAGCACGGTGATCACGACGAGTCCGACCGCCATGAGGACGACACCCGCGGCGGTGCGGCGATGCCAACCCGTACGGCGCTTGAGCCGATCGACGATCGGGTTGAGCGCGAGCGCGAACAACGTTGCGATCGCGAGCGACGACAGCGTGCGCGGGATCGAGCGGACGAACCATACGCCGATTGCAAGCACGGCGACTGCCACACCGAGCGGAATCGCCGAGCGCGGGTCGAGGTCGATCGCACGTGCCAACTCGTCGGTGGTTGCCGGAGGTCCGGTTTCCGCGGGCGGCACGTCGGTATCGTACGAGCCAATGGCCGACGGCGCGCGCACGGTGCAGGTGCGGCTGTCCGTGCGATCCGCGCTGGCCGTGGTGTTCGGGCTCGGCGCGACCATCCTGGCGTTGCGCATCTTGCTCAGCTCGCAACGCGTCATCGCGTGGGTGCTGTGCGCCATGGCGATCGCGGCGCTCGTGTATCCCGCAGTCGAGTGGCTGGCGCACTTCCGCTATGTGCCCCGCGGTGTCGCCGTCTTGGTCGCTGTCGTCGTCGCGCTCGGCAGCGTCGGATTCCTCGGCTACCGCATCGTCGACGACGTGTCGCACGCAATGAGCTCGTTGCAGGACGCCGCACCAAAGCGCGCGGCGGAGCTCGAGCACGACTACGACTTCTTCCGCGAGATCAAGCTCGAGCAACGGGTGTCGAAGCTCGTCGACGAGATCCCCACGCGCCTCGCCGGCGGCGAGCCGACCGAAGCGCTACGGACGAACCTGACGCGAAGCGTCGCCGCGCTCGCGGGCCTGATCCTCACGATCTTCTTCGTGCTGTACGGCCCGCGGCTGATCGCGGGCGGCCTCTCGATGATCGAGGATCCGCACACCCGGGCGCGGGCCGAGGACGTGTTACGGCACGGATCTCATCGCGCGCTGTTCTACGCGCGTGTGAAGTTGTGGGAGGCCGTCGTCGAAGGGTTCCTCGCGTACACGATCGCGCGACTGGCGGACGTCCCGGGCCCAGCCGCGCTCGGCGTCTGGGTCGCGCTGTGGAGCTTGCTGCCGGTTGCGGGTGTGCTCATCGGTGCGCTCCCGATCGTCGTGTTCGCGGCGGCGCATTCCACTGGCCGCGCAATCGCGGTCGGCCTCGCATTCGTCGCCATTGGTATCGGCGACTGGCTCGTGAATCGCTGGCTCGAACGGCACGTGGTCGACGTCGGCTCGTTCGTCATCGTGTTCGCCGCGTTCGGCGGCATCGAGTTCTACGGACTCTCGGGCGCGTTGTTGTTCGTGCTCGGCGCGGTGTTCTTCGTCGCGTTCCTCAGCGAGATCGGGCCCGAGGAGGTCGCCGAGGTGCTCGCCGCGCCACCATCGGATGCACCGGCGACCCGCGGCCGCGCCGCCCCGCCCCGCGCTAGACGCCGAGGATGACGGTGCTCGCGGTCGAGAACCAGCCGCCGGTGCCGTTCACGCACGCGAGCTCGGCGTTGTCGACTTGGCGGCCCGCAGCTTCCCCGCGGAGCTGACGCGTCGCCTCCACCAGCAGAAACATGCCGCGCATGCCGGGATGGCAGTGCGAGAGCCCACCGCCGTCGGTGTTCGTCGGCAAGCGCGCCGCCCAGGCGGAGCTTGCCATCGGCGACGAACGGGCCGCCCTCGCCGGGCTTGCAAAAGCCCAACGCTTCGAGCGACAACAACACCATCGACGTGAACGCGTCGTAGATCTCGCAGACGTCGATGTCGGCCGGCGTCACGCCGGCTCGTTCGAACGCGCAGCTGTACCGCTGCGAACAGCCGGGGACTCCGTGAAGTCGCGCCACTCGCTCATCGTCGTGTGGCTGGTCGTCTCGCCGGTGCCGAGCACCCACACGGGTGCCTTCGCGCAGTCGCGGGCGCGTTCCTCGGTCGTGAGCACGACCGCGCCGCCGCCGTCGCTGCGGATGCAGCAGTGCAGCTTGGTCAGCGGATCGGCGATCATGCGCGACGCCTGCACGTCGTCGATCGTGATCGGTTCCCGGTAGTACGCCTCAGGATTGTGCGATGCGTTGAACCGCGTGCTGACGGCGATCTCGGCGAGCTGCTCGATCGTCGTGCCGTACTCGAACATGTGGCGGCGGGTGGCCATCGCGTACTTCGAGATCAGCGTGTGCCCGAATGGCCTGTCGAACTGTACGGGGCCGCGAGCCCCGAACGACAAGTTCGCGCTGCGGCGGCGGTTCTTGAGGTCGGCGCGTGTCGTCGAGCCGTACACGATGACGACCGTCTCGGCGTGACCGGCAAGGATCGCAGCGGTTGCGTGCTCGACCATGAACTCCCACGCCGAGCCACCAACCCCGGTGCCGTCGACCCATGTCGGAAGCAAGCCGAGATACTCGGCGATCTCGACCGGCGCGAGGAGTCCGGTACCGCACGAGGCGACGCCGTCGATGTCGTCCTTCGTGAGGCCCGCGTCGGCGATCGCTCGCGACGCGGCCTGGTAGTGCAGCTCGAACGGGGTTTTGGTGTCGACCCGCCCGATATCCGACAGTGCCGCGCCGACGATCGCGACTCGCTTCGTGCTCAACGCAGTTTCACTTGCTTGGTCGCACTCGCTGCCGGCCGGGATACCCGGCCCGCAGCGGCTCGTCGCTCCGGCGAGCTCGCTTCGGAGTTGCCTGCGCTCACCGTGCCCCGTGCACGGAGGGTCATCGAAGCTTCCACTGAACCCTCTTGCCCGACGCGAACAGTTGCTGGCCTTCGGCGATCGAGTCCTGGTCGGTGCCCATCGCCACGTACGCGTATCCGAGGCGTACGGCTTCGCGCTGTGGCATCTCGCGCGTCGACCAGATCGCCCGTACGGTGCCTTCGATGGCAAGTCGCGGCTGGCTCGCGATGATGGCGGCGATCTCGCGGGCGCGCGTCGCCAAGTCGGCCGCGGGAACGATCTCGCTCACCATGCCGATCTCGTATGCGCGCGCGGCCGACATGCGCTCGTAGTTCCCGAGCAACGAGAGGCGCATGATCTCGCAGAACGGCATGATCCCGGCCATGTGGATCGGTTCGAACGCCGCGGCCATGCCGTACGTGACGTGCGGGTCGAAGAACGTCGCGGTGTCGGCGGCGATGATGAACTCGACCTCCCCGAGCATGTAGAACGCGCCGCCGCACGCCATGCCGTTGACGGCCGCGATCACCGGTTTCCAGAGGTCGCACGATTTGGGGCCGATGTTGTCGCCGGGGTCGTTGAACATGAATGGCGTCGTGCCGCTGCCGACGACATCGCGGTCGGTCGTGTGGTCGTGCTCGCCGCCCATCTGCTCGGCGCGGTCGATGCCCGTGCAGAACGCCTGCCCGCCCGCGCCGGTGAGCACGATGCATTTCACCGGGTCGTGACGACGAAGCGCGCGCCACAACTCGTGCAGCTCGCGTTGCATCAACGAGTTGAACGCGTTGTGGACGTCGGGCCGGTTCAACGTGACGGTCGCGACGCCGTCGTCACCCTCGTCGTAGGTGATCGTCGAGAAGTCGGGAATGCGACCGGACATTACGACCGGCGCTGGGCGTCGATCCCGGGGTTCTCGCTGTTGAAGACGTAGCGGTTCACGATGCGACCGATGTCGGCGGGATCCCACTGCTTGGGATTGCCGTCCTTGTCGGTCGCGAGGAACTGCTCGCCGATCTCCCACGGCCGGTAATGCGCGAGGTTGTTTCCGACCAGCCGGAAGACCTGGCCCGTGACGTGCAGCGCCTCGTCGGACGCCAACCACGCGACCATCGGCGCCGAGTTGCCCGGGTTCATGTTCTCGAATTCCGCGTAGTCCTCGGGGTTCTTCACCTCGACCTTCATCGCCTGCGCGACCATGCGAGTGGCGCCTCCGGGACCGACGCAGTTCGCGCGAACGCCATACCGCTTGAGCTCGAGGCTCGCGATGATCGTCATTGCCGCGATGCCGGCTTTGGCCGCGCCGTAGTTGATCTGGCTCGCCTGGCCCTGCAAGCCGGCGCTCGACACCGTGTTGATAATGGACGCGCGGGGCTGGCGGCCCTCTTTCGACTCGCTGCGCCAGTGCACCGACGCGTGGTGCATCGTGTTGAACGTGCCGTACATGTGGACTTTGACGACGGTGTCGAAGTCTTCCGGAGTCATCGAGAACATCATGCGGTCGCGCAACACGCCGGCGTTGTTCACAAGGATGTCGAGCCGGCCGAACGAGTCGAGCGCAGTGCCGATGATGTTCCGCGCGCTCGTCGAAATCGGCGACGCTGTCGTAGTTCGCGACCGCCTCGCCGCCGCGCTTGTTGATGACGTCGACGACCTCGTCCGCCGCGCGCTTGTCGGAGCCCTCTCCGCTCACCGAACCGCCGAGATCGTTCACCACGACCTTTGCGCCGTGGTCGGCGAGCATGATCGCCTCACCGCGACCGACGCCGTTACCGGAGCCGGTGACGATCGCGACCTTCCCGTCGAGCATGCCCATTTCCGCGCTTCCCTTCACGAAAGAAAACTGACGTTCACGTCACCGTATCGCGTGCGAAATCCCGATCGCCAAGGCGAGCGCGCGCGTCGGAGCATGTGGAGGACCGGGTGGGAAGATTGCAGGACAAGGTCGCGATCATCACGGGCGCGGGTCAGGGGATCGGCCTTGCGTACGCGCACCGGTTCCTCGACGAGGGCGCGAAGGTCGTTGTCGCTGAGATGAACGAGGAGCGGGCGAGCGCCGGGATGGCGTCGCTCGCTGGCAACGATGACGCCACGTTCGTGCAGACGGACATCTCCGACCCCGACTCGGCGCGGGCGTGCATCGACGCAACCGTGAAGCAGTTCGGCACCGTGCACATCCTCGTGAACAACGCCGCGCTCTACTACGACATCGACAACTTCGACACGAGCTACGAGTACTTGCAAAAGGTGTTCTCGGTGAACCAGTTCGGCGCGTGGCTGATGACGCGAGCGGCATCGCCGGTGATGGCTGAGCAGCGCTACGGCCGGGTGATCAACCAATCGTCAGGGGCCGCGTACTCGTACATCTTCCCGCCGATGGGCGACGAGTTCCCCGGGCTCGGCAACTTCTCGTACAGCATCACGAAATGGGGAATCGTCGGCTTGACGAAATTCATGGCTGCGCAGCTCGGCGCGTACAACATCACGGTCAACTGCATCGCGCCGGGCGTCACCATGACCGAGGCGACGAAGAAGATCGTGCCCGACATGTTCATTCAGGGCATGACCGCGATGACCGCCATGAAATCGACGTTGGAGCCCGAGGACCTGGCCGGCGCTTGCGTATTCTTTGCCAGCGACGACGCCGCGCTTCTGCACCGGCCAGACGCTCGTGATCGACGGCGGCCTGGCGATGCCGGCGTAGCAAGTCACACGCGGCACACGACCTCGCCGTGAATTGATGCCCGAGCTCGCCGGCGAGTGGTCGGCGCCGAATGGCTCACGTTGTCGTGATCGATCGTCTCCGTCTCGACGGGTTCGAGGTCGTCGACTCGTCACTCATGGCAACGTGACGATCTGCTGGATGCCCTTCACTGCGATGAATGGTGGGATGGCGACGGTCGCGCGCACGTCGAGCACCTCGACGCCGCCGTACTGTGCAACGAGGAGCGTCCTCCCGTCGGCGGTCCACGTCACGGGGAGGTGGTCCCAGCCCCGTTGCGTCAACGCATGCGTGATCGTCGCGCCGGTGCGCCAGTCGACGACGGTGACGACGCCGCGTTCCGACACGAGCGCGAGCAACGTCCCCTCCGGAGCGAACACACCGTTCACCGGGCGCTCGACCGGGTCGGTGTATCTCGAGGTGCCGTTCCGCGGATCGAGGATCTCAACCGGGCAGCGAATGGCCGGGCACTCGGTGCGCAGCGCGAGGCTGCGCGAGCCGACGGTGATGAGATTCCGCGCCGGCCGGTGGAGCGCGAGCACGGTGTCGTCCTCGGAGAACAGCAACTGGGGCACCGCGTCGACGGCGAGGAAACCGTTGCCGACCTCCGCGGTGACGTGTAGCCCCGCCGGGACCTCGCGCGCCGGGCCGTTGTCTCGAAAGATCGTGCCGCCGAAGTGGTCGCCGTCGTAGCCGTACCAGAACCACCAGTGGCCCGGTGCGGTCGCCGGGAACGTCAATCGGCCCGGTGGTACCTCGGTCGCGCTCTTGGTGGCGGTGTCGACGAACATGCGCCGGGCGCCGGCGGCCTGCACGAGTACGTAGCGACCGCTCGTTGCCTCGATCGACGCGCCTGGTGGGACGTCAGTGCTGGTCACCCTGACCGCACCGTCGACGAGATACAGCCGCTCGGCGACGATCGCGGCGAACCGTCCGCTGCCGATGCCGCGCAAACCCATCAGCGCCTCCGGCCCGTTTGCCGGAGCGCGCCTCGCGTCGGCGGCGTCCGCGACCGCGCGCTCGGGCGCGAGTGTCTCGTGGTGCGCGTCGTGGCGCGTGAGCATCGCCGCCACGACCCACACGGTCGCGAGACATACACCGAGCACAACCCACCAGGGACGCGGCCGAATCGGCTCGCGCGGTTGAGGCGGCGCGGGGGAGACGTCGAACGATTCGAGCTCGATCGGTTCGAGGTCGTCGACGTCCACGGCCGTAGCGTATGGACCGGGACGATCGATGGGTATGCCGCGACCGAGTTCGAAGGTGCGCTCGACGCTTGCATCGAGAACCTCGACGAGCGGGGCGCGGCCGGGGCTGCGGTGTGCGTCAACGTGATGATCGGAGGCGGTCTGCTCGCTCCCGACGCCCGAGGCGTTGCACGGGGAGCCACCCGCAGCGGCTTCACGACGAGCTCACCGATCCGCCGCTCGCTTTGCGGCCGAGAGCTTCTCGAGATGACGACGATGGTGACAGATCGCGCAGCGGGGCTTCGTCTCGTCGACGAGGGTGTGCTCGGTTTGCTCGAAGTTCGGTTCGTGGTCGTACTTCGAGGAGGCCGTGGCTACCGCAGTCGACGCATGCTCGGTCGCGTTCGTGCACAACCCTGCGCTGACGCGTCGACGGATGTCTCCGTCGCCCGGACGCGTTGATCGGACGGCCTTCGGCATCGTGTACCAGCGCACGAAGCAAGGATGTGGGCGCAACCCGCTCGACGATCGAACCTGCGAGCGGAGTGCCGTCGTCCATTGTGGAGCCATCGCCGCGTACGCGCAGGACTACTTCGGTCGTGACTGCTGTACCTCCCCCTCGAGCAAGAGCGACGAGCGCGTCGGCACGTTGCTGCGAGAGCGACGGCCACCGAGACCCGTCCGACGCGTCCGTGGACGCGTCGGGCCGGCGACGTCGAACGAGCGCGTCGACGGCTGTCATCAGCGTGGTGCCTTCGAACGGGACGAGCCGGAACCATCCGACAACCATGCCGTCGACATCGATCCGCCAACTCTTACGACGGCATGCATGCTGGCGAGCCTCGGTCTCTGCCGGCGTCTCGCGCTTCATCTGCCAGGACGCGAGCGCACATCCGACCATGCCGGCGGTGACGCGCTCGGCGAGCTCGCACGGCTCGGCCTCATGCTCGACCGTGGCGACACGCGTCAGCGCCCTTGCTGTACGAGATCCGTCCGTCCGCGAATGCCTCGTCGATCACGCTGAGGCGTTGCAACGCGTGGCCGATGCGTAGCCACTCGCGAGCGGTGCACACCTCGACGTCCAGAGCTTCCGCGATCCAGTGCGCACACGCGGACGCGCGACGCGCCGGAGAGTGACGACGAGGCAGCGTCGCGCGAGCCGCCTCAGCTCGGGAGCCCGTTGAACGGCACGTCGCGGTCGACGCGCGGTTCGGACGGCAGGCCCAGCACGCGTTCGCCGAGGATGTTGCGCTGGATCTCGTCGGTGCCGCCGCGGATCGAGAGCGAGGGCGCGGTGAGGAACAGCGTCTGCAGGTCACCGCGCGGGTCGCAGACGGCCTCCGGTCCGAGGATCTGCAGCGCCAGGTCGGTGTAATCGCGGAACATCTTGCTGCCGCGCAGTTTCATGCCCGAGCCCTCCGGCCCCGGACGTCCCGCGCGTGCGGCGTCACGGGCACGCCGCGCGGTGTACGACATGACACGTGTCTCGATCACGAGCCGGGCGAGTTCGTCGCGGACGACCGGAACGTGATCGACGCCGCGGGCGCGCGCCAACCCGATCAGCCGGTCGACGTCGAGCATGCCGCCCGAGCCGCCTGCGGTCACCGCGCCCCGCTCGTACGACAGGCACGTCAGCGCCACGCGCCAGCCTTCGCCGACCGCACCGATGCGCTCGGAATCGGGCACGACGGCGTTGTCGAGGAAGACCTCGCTGAAGTGCGTGTCGCCGTTCATCTGGCGGAGGGGACGGACGTCGACCCCGGGCGTGCGCATGTCGATCCCGAACGCTGTGATGCCTTCGTGCTTGCGTACCGACGGATCGTGCCGGGCGAGCAACAACCCCCGTTGCGAGTAGGCGCCTCGGCTCGTCCATACTTTCTGGCCGCGCACGTGCCACGCGTCGCCTTGCTGCTCGGCGCGAGCCGACAATCCGGCGAGGTCGGAACCGGCGCCCGGCTCCGAGAACAGCTGGCACCAGATCTCCTCACCGGTCGCGATCTTCGGGAGCCAGCGCAAGCACTGCTCGACCGTGCCATGGGTCAGCAACGTCGGTCCCACCAGCTCGAGCGCGACCAGGTACGGGTAGAGATCGGGCACCGCGAACGCCGCGAGCTCCGCTGCGCACGACGGCGGCGTCGTGCGCGCTCGCACCCAGCCCGCCGTATTCCGCGGGCCACATCGGGACCGCGAGGCCACTCCCCGCGAGCGCGCCGAGGTACGCGCGACCCGCCTCGAGATCGTCGTTGCCGGCGCCGAGCACCGACGTCGGCGTGTCGGCGCGCCGCGGCTCGAGCCGGGCGTGCAGCTCGCCGCGCACCCACGCGCGGAAGTCATCGATGTGTGCGGCGATGCTCATGTGCTCTGGGTCGGGTCCACGCTCCGGGTCCCCTCCGGTCGCTTCGCTGTTGCCTCCCGCCGCAGCGGGGCCTTGCGGACTTTGCCGCTCGCAGTGCGCGGCAGCGTGGCGCGCACCTCCAAGCGCTCGGGCAGCTTGAAGCGCGCGAGGCCGCTGTCGACGAGGTGGGCACGTAGCATCCCGAGCGTCACGTTGGCACCTTCGCGCGCGATCACGTACGCGCACACTTTCTCGCCCATCACCGCGTCCGGCATCGCGACGCACGCGGCTTCGACGACATCGGGATGTGTGACGAGCAAGGACTCGACCTCGAGCGCGGAGACGTTCTCGCCGCCGCGAATGATGACGTCCTTCAGGCGATCTACGAGCGTGAGGTACTCGCCGTCGTAGACGGCGATGTCGCCGGTGCGGAACCAGCCGCCGTCGACGAACGCGTCGCGGTCGAGCGCCGGGTCGAGGTACCCGGCGAACATCTCGGGCCCACGCGCGAGGAGCTCACCGGCGGTACCCGGCGCGGCGTCGACCAGCGTCTGCGGATCGACGATCCGCAGCTCGGCGTCGCCGATGATCCTGCCGTCGGTCGTCGCATCGCGCTCGGGATCGTCGCCGAGCCGGCCGGTCGTGAGCGTCGGGTATTCGGTCGAGCCGTATGTGCGCTTGCACCAACAGTCGAACGCGGCGGCGCCCTCGCGCACCATCGCGGGCGCCACGCCGGCACCGCCCAGCGAGAAGAGCCGCATCGCCGAGCGGTCGGTGCTCGAAAAGGACGGATGGTGGACCATTGTGCGCATGAACACGGGCGTCGAGATCATGACCGCGATCCGCTCGCGCGCCAGCAATGAGAGCGCCGCGCCCGGCTCCCATGCGTCCATCAACACCGCGGTGACGGCGCTCGTCACCGGCAACAGAACACCGTAGGTGAGACCCGCGACGTGCGTCAGCGGCATCGGGAGCAGCATCGCCTCGCCCGCGGCGTGTCGTGCGCGGCCGCGATCGTGTCGGCCTCGACGCGCAACGACTGATGGGTGTGCACCACTCCTTTGGGCTCGGAGGTCGTTCCCGACGTCCACAGGATGACCGCTGCGTCGTCGACGGAGACGTCGACCGGAACCGATGACGACGACGAGGACGCGGGCAGCCCCTCGCCGCCCCGAACCACGACGACGTCGCCGGCGAAGCCGGCCTCGCGAGCGAGCGACACGTAGTCGGTGCCGCGAAACGCAGCGGGGACCGCGGTCAACCGTGCGCCGGTCTGCTCGAGGATGAAACCGAGCTCTCGCGCTCGCAACGTCGGTGTGATCGGGCTTGCGATCGCGCCGCATCGCCAGACGCCCCAGCACCACACGACTGCTTCCCACCAGTTCGGCAGCTGCCAGCACACGACGTCGCCGGGCCGCACACCGAAGTCGTCGCGCAGCGCTGCCGCGACGGAATCCGAACGCGTGCGGAGCTCTGCGATTGTCATGCGGACCTCGCCGTCGACGATCGCGAGATGCGATCCGGGCGCGCGTCGCGAGCCGGTCGAGCAACGTCTCGTCGGTCCAGATGCCGCGCGCCCGCCAGCGCTCCCGCACGTCCGACCGGCGCGGGATGCTGCGGCCGCACGACTACTGCGCGCCGTACACCGGTGCGGCCGGCTGGCGCCCGCGCGAGCAGCTCGCGCACCGCATCGCCGATCTCGGCCGGCGCCCAGCGTGCCCGCGGTCGACCGCAGGTCCGTGCTGCCAGCCGTCGGCGACCGAGATCATGCCGCCTTCGACCTCGAACACCCTGCCCGTGACGTCGCGCGAGTCGGCGCTGCCGAGCCACACGACGAGCGGCGAGATGTTCGCGGGATCGTTCGCGTCGAAGCCCTGCTCGGGCGCGCGCCATGCGGTCGGCGAACACCTGCTTCGGTCATGCGTGTGCGCGCCGACGGCGCGATCGCGTTGGCGGTCACGCCGTAGCGCCCCATCTCCGCCGCCTCGACCGAGCGTGAGCGCGGCGATCCCGGCCTTGGCCGCCGAGTACGCGCCCTGACCGACGCTGCCCATCAGGCCCGCGCCCGACGACGTGTTGACGATGCGCGCGTCGACCGGCGTCGCCCGCCTTCGACTGCGCGCGCCAGTACTCGGACGCGTGCCGCGTCGGCGCGAAGTGGCCCTTGAGGTGCACGCGGATCACCGCGTCCCACTCTTCCTCGCTCGTGGTGAACAGCATGCGGTCGCGCACGAAGCCGGCGTTGTTGACGAGCACGTCGAGGCCGCCGAACGTGTCGATCGCGGTCTCGACCGAGCTCGCGCGCGCCGTTCCAGTCGGCGACGTCGTCGCCGTTCGCGACCGCCTTGCCGCCGAGCGCGGCGATCTCGTCGACGACGGCTTGGGCCGGCGCCCGATCGCCGCCGGAGCCGTCCGCGGCCACGCCGAGGTCGTTGACCACGACGACCGCGCCTTCGCGAGCGAACGCGAGCGCGTGCTCGCGGCCGATGCCGCGCCCCGCGCCGGTCACGATCACGACGCGTCCTTCGCAGATGCCCGGCACGAGTGCGTACCCTACCGACCGTGCGATTCGGCGTCACGATGTTCATGACCGACCAGACGATGACGCCGGTCGACGCTGGCGCAAGCGATCGAGGTGCGCGGTCTCGAGTCGCTGTACGTGCCCGGAGCACACGCACATCCCGACGTCGCGGCAGACGCCGCCGCCGACCGGCGACGCCGAGCTGCGCGAGGAGTACAAGCGCACGCTCGACCCGTTGGTCGCGCTGGCGATGGCAGCCACCGCGACCGAGCGCCTGACCGTCGGCACCGGCATCTGCCTCGTCGCGCAGCGCGACCCGATCGTGACCGCCAAGGCGTCGCGACGCTCGACATGCTCACCGGCGGCCGCTTCGTGCTCGGCATCGGGTTCGGCTGGAACGAGGACGAGGCCGCCGACCACGGCGTCGACATGAAGAGGCGTCGCGACGCTCGCGCGCGAGCACGTGCTCGCGATGAAGGCGTTGTGGCGCGACGACGATCGCGTCGTACGACGGCGAGTTCGTGCACCTGCCGCCGTCGTGGTCGTGGCCGAAGCCGGCGCGACCCGGACGGGCCGCCGGTGCTGATCGGCGGCGCGGCCGGGCCGAAGCTGTTCGCGCACATCGCGGAGTACGCCGACGGGTGGATCCCGATCGGTGGCGCCGGCATCCGCGCCGCGCTCCCGGAGCTCGCCGCGCGTGCGAGGCGCACGGCCGCGACCCGGCGACCTTGCGCATCGTGCCGTTCGGCACCGTGCCCGATCCGGGCAAGCTCGACTACTACGCGTCGATCGGCATCGACGAGGTCGTGCTGCGCCTCCCGTCGGCCGGCCGCGATCGTGTGCCGCTGCTCGACGAGTACGCGTGTTGACCCGTGAGCATGTATCTCGCATCGCTCGACGTCGCAGGCGACGCCGACGTGTGGCGGACGCCGGCTTCACGGTCGACGACGAGACGGCATGCGTACGGCCATCTGCGCGACGTCGATCGCGGTAAGCGTGGCATCACCATGGCATCTCGTCACGAGCCCCCGAATCGGCCCGGCAGCACCCGAACGGCACGACGTTGCTCGACCACCTCGTGATCTTCACCGACGACCCGGCGGCACGACCGGGTCGTACACCGACCTGGCTCGACGTGCGCGTACGCGAGCTCGGCAACGGCACGACGCAGACGTTCTTCGTGCGGGCGAGGTCATCCTCGAGCTCGTCGGTCCGATTCCCGACGTCGAAGGCGAGCGGCTCTGGGGCTCGCGTTCACGGTCGACGATCTCGACGCGACCGCAGCCTTGCGAAAGCTCGGTCGCAATCAAGGACGCCGTGCAACCCGGCCGGCGCATCGCGACGTTGCGCCACAAGGCGTGCGGGCTCACGGTTCCGATCGCGTTCATGAGCCCGGAAACGGGTGCGTGATGGAGGCCGTCCCCGAGGATTGGGA
Source organism: uncultured Actinomycetes bacterium (assembly GCA_963836365.1). Lineage (GTDB taxonomy): Bacteria > Actinomycetota > Acidimicrobiia > IMCC26256 > PALSA-610 > DASQHW01. Next base: position 214,062 of record CAWIJC010000008.1, on the reverse strand, counting down.
GCGCGCGCTCGCCATCGTCGCGCACCCCGACGACATGGAGTACGGCGCGGCATCGGCGATCGCGCGCTGGACCGGGCCAGGGCAAGCAAGTTGCGTACGTGCTCGCGACGCGTGGCGAACACGGCATCGACGTGCTCGAGCCCGAGGAATGCGCGCGCGTCCGCGAGGCCGAGGAGCTCGCGTCGGCGGCGGTCGTCGGTGTCGTCGGCAGTCGAGTTCCTGCGTCACGAGGATGGGCTCGTCGAGTACGGCACGGGGCTACGGCGCGACTTCGTGCTCGCGATCCGTCGTCACCGGCCCGACGTGGTGATCACGCTGCACTACGGCGAGCGGTGGGGCGGCGGCTGGCTCAACATGGCCGATCACCGCCACGTCGGTCTCGCGGCAGTCGACGCGGTGCGAGACGCCGGCGAACAAATGGGTGTTCGGCGGCACACGCGGTCCCGAACCGTGGAACGGCGTGCGCTTCGTGTTGGTCGCGGGCTCGTCGGCGCCGACGCATTTCGTCGACGTCAGTGCGTCGCTCGAACGGGGCATCGCGTCGCTGGAAGCACACGCGCAATACCTCGCACACGTCGGCACCGACGCGCGTGGCGTTCCTCACCGACGTCGCCGAGCACGCGGGTGCCGCGGTGCGGCGTGCAATACGCGACGCAGTTCGAGCTGATAGCGTTCTGAACGCATGGGACACGACGTCGACGTGCGCCTCGTGACGTGCGCGGACCTGCCGACCGAAGATCCCGACACGCCGTTGCTCGCCGACGCCTCGCGCGCAGCGGGCGTGACCGTCGACATCGCCGACTGGCGCGACCCGACGGTCGACTGGGCCGGCGCGCGCTCGACGCTCCTCCGTTCGCCATGGGACTACGTCGAGCATCGTCGACGAGTTCGTCGCGTGGGTGCGTCGCACTGGGCACGGTCACGCGGCTCTGGAACCCGCCCGAGCTCGTCGCGTGGAACGTGCACAAGTCGTATCTGCTCGACGTCGAAGCGCGCGGCGCACCCATCGTGCCGACGGTCGTGCTCGCTGCAGCACAGTGCGGCGCGCTCGACGGCATCTGTGACGCCGCGCGGTTGGAACAGCGTTGTCGTAAAGCCCGCGGTCGGCATCGGTGGGATCGGCTCCGGCCGCTTCGACGTCGGCGACCCGGCTGGCGCAGCGACACCTCGACGCGCTGCTCGAGCGCGGCGACGTGCTCGTACAGCCGTTCGTGCCGCTCAGTGACCGACGAAGGCGAGCTCTCGGTCGTGTTGTTCGACGGGGTGCCGAGTCACGCGCTGCGCAAGTCGCCACCGGCCGGCGACTACCGTGTGCACGAGGAATGGGGTGGCCGCACGGAGCTCGACCGAGGCGAGCGCGCGGCGCGTCGGAGCTCGCCGCTCGCGTCTGCCGAGCGCTGCCGGCGCTGCCCGCTCTACGCGCGCGCATCGACATGTTGCGGATCGGCGACCTTTGGCACGTGCTCGAGGTCGAGGTCACGGAACCGAGCCTGTTCCTCGACCTCGCGCCGCCGGCACAGCGACGGCAGGCGTTCGCCGACGCCGTGATGGCGCGGGTGGGGTGACTCGCGCAGTTAGCCTGGCGGCGTGCTGATCGGAATCATCGTCGGATTGGCCGTCGGGTTCGCGCTCTCGTACTACGTCGCGCGCCTCGACTTCCAGAAGCGCCAGGCCGGCATACGTGTGCAGGCGCAATACCGAGCGTCGCTGGTCGTGGTCCCCGCGATCCTGGCGGCGATCGGCGCGATGATCGGCGCGGCGATCGCCCACGGCTGACCAGCCACGCGCGAGGATGCCGGAATGTCTTCCGGCCTCGGTTGCATCCGTATCGATGACACCGCCTACCCGCCGATACCGATGGCGTGCCTGCGGTGCGGCGCCGAGACAGTGTTGCGATTCGCAGGTCCCTGCCCGGCGTGCGCGGCCGAACTGCACGAGAAATTTCGCGGCGACGGGCGCACGATCGAGGGTGGTGACTACGAGCCCAAGATGAACGTCACGCCGAACGCGGTCGCGCTGAAGGACGATTGACCCTCTCACCCGGGTAGCTTTCTGCACGTGGCGACGCGTGTTCGCGACTGGGCGACGATCGACTACTACGAGATGCTCGGCGTCGCGGACCGACGCGTCGGGTGACGACATCGCCCGGGCGTTCCGGGCCGCTGCCAAGCGATCGCATCCCGACACGACCGACGACCCGTCGGCCGCCGAACGCTTCAAGGACCTCGCGGCTGCATACACCGTGTTGTCCGACCGTCGGACGCGTCGAGATTACGACCGTGCGCGCCGCGGAGACGATCTCGTCGGCGGTCGCGCGGCCGACTGTACGCCCCCACGCCCGGCGTCGCGCTGGACGACCGCCGCGGCGTGGATCGCGCTTGTCAGTGGCATCGTCATCACCGTGCTCGGCGTCGGAGTGGCGATCCTGACGTGGACGCTGCACGTGCGTGACGCGAACCAGCGCTCGGCGTTCGTCGCGGTGTCCGCCGAGCGCACCGGCACCGGCGACATCACGTTCACGACGCGCTGACGGACAGCGGATCGAGGTCCCCGAGCCGCACCAGCACGGCGAAGGCAGTGCGCAGGGCGCGACCGTCGGCGTGCGGTACGACCCCGACGATCCCCGCCACGTGATCGTCGACGCCGGCACGTTCGGCCGCGACATCACGCTTGCCATCGTGGCGTTCAAGCTGATGATCGGCGGCCCGGTGTTTGCGATCATCGGCGCCCGCCACGTGCGCACACCGCGGGTTTCGCCACCAACAGTTGGCAGCGAAAACCGCGCATAGCGCGGGTTTTCCTGCCAACAGCCGGGCGCTACAGCCGTTCGATGATCGTGACGTTGGCCTGGCCGCCGCCCTCACACATCGTCTGCAGGCCGTAGCGGCCGCCGGTTCGTTCGAGCTCGTGCAGCAGCGTGGTCATCAGGCGCGCGCCCGTCGCGCCGAGCGGATGACCGAGCGCGATCGCGCCGCCGTTGACGTTGACCTTGGCGAGATCGGCGCCGGTTTCCTGTTGCCATGCGAGCACAACCGACGCGAACGCTTCGTTGATCTCGACGAGGTCGATGTCGTCGAGCGTCATGCCCGCCTTCTTGCACGCATACGCGGTCGCCGGAATCGGCGCGGTCAGCATCCACACCGGGTCGGCGCCGCGCACCGAGAGATGATGGATGCGTCCACGCGGTGTCAGGCGGAGCGTGCGTATCGCATCTTCGCTTGCGATCAGGAGCGCCGCCGACGCGTCCGAGATCTGCGACGACACGGCCGCGGTCAGCCGTCCGCCTTCGACGAGTGCCGGCAGCGACTGGATCTTCGCGATGTTCGGCTCGCGCGGTCCTTCGTCGTGCTCGACACCGGCGAGCGGCTCGATCTCGCGGTCGAATCGTCCTTCGGCGCGTGCGCGGATCGCGCGCTCGTGCGATTCGATGGCGAATGCCTCCATGTCGGCGCGGGAGATGTTCCACTTCTCGGCGATCATCTCCGCGCTGCGAAACTGCGACACCTCCTGCGTGCCGTACCGTGCCTCCCATCCGGGCGATCCGCCGAACGGGTTCTCGAAGCCGTACTGCTCGCCCGCGAGCATTGCAGCGGTGATGGGGATCGCACTCATGTTCTGCACGCCACCCGCGACGACCAAGTCCGCCGTACCCGACATGACCGCCTGCGCGGCGAAGTGGACGGCCTGTTGCGACGAGCCGCATTGGCGATCGACCGTCGTGCCCGGGACCTCGTCGGTGTAGCCCGCGACGAGCCAGCACGTGCGTGCGATGTCGCCGGCCTGCGGACCGATCGTGTCGACGCAACCGAACACGACGTCGTCGACCGCGGCCGGGTCGATGTCGGCGCGTTCGATCAGCGCGCGGATCGAATGAGCACCGAGGTCGGCCGGGTGCACCTTCGCCAACCCGCCGTTGCGCCTACCGACCGGCGAACGCACGGCGTCGACGATGAACGCTTCACTCATGCCGGCAGGCTACAGAATCGCGTCCGCGACCCGGTTCCGGTGGAAGCGCGCGTCACCGCGGCTGCGCGCGAGCGCCCACGCGCGCTTCATGTAGAGGTGCAGGTCGTATTCGGTCGTGTAGCCCATCGCGCCGTGGCACTGGAGTGCCGTGCGCGCGGTCGTCAGCGCGGTCTCGGCGGCCTTCGCCATGGCCATGCTGGCGTGGGTGGGATCGAGTGTGACTGCTGACCGGTAGACGAGCGGACGCGTGAACTCCAATGCGATCCGCGCGTTGGCGAGGTGGTGCTTCACCGCTTGGAACGAGCCGATGGGCACGCCGAACTGCTTGCGTTGCTTCACATAGTCCGCGGTCATCTCGAGCATGCGATCGGTGAGCCCGCACAATTGCGCGGCGGTGCCGCACACGAGACGCACGTACGCGCCGGCTGCTTCGTTCCCGTTCGGTGTCGAAGGACCACGCGCTTCGAACAATCGCCGGGCTCCGTCGACCGACGTGTGCGAGACGAGCTCGACCGTGTCGCGTTCGAACCGGCCCGCGGCCGTGATGATCACGTCGACGGTGTCGGCCCATGCCACTAGCTCGTGCCCGACGGTGACGGAAAGCTCGGGCTGCGCGAACACGGGCATTGCCGACGCAGCCGTCTCGACGATCGGTTCCGGCATCGCGTACCGCCCGGTTTCCTCGAGGATCAGCACGAGGTCGACCATCTCGAGCCCGAGGCCGCCGTTTGCTTCCGGCGCGAGCATCCCGACCACACCCATGTCGACGAGCTGTCCCCAGAGCCCGGGGACGCGCCCGGTGTCGTTCGTCCACGCGTCGCGCACGTGCGCGGGCGTGCATTCCTTCTCCAGCAGGTCGTGGACGGTGTCGCGAAACGCGAGCTGATCGTCGGAGAACGCGAACCTCATCTTCGCGGAAGTCCCAAGACGTGTTCGGCGATCACGTTGCGTTGGATCTCGTTGGTGCCCGCGTAGATCGGACCGGCCAGCGCAAACTGGTAGCCCTTCATCCACCGCCGCGTCGGGCCCGTCGATCAGCTCCGCGTGCGGGCCGAGCAACTCGAGCGCGAGGTCGTGCAGCCGCACGTCGAGCTCGGACCAGAACACTTTGACCATCGACGACTCCGCGCCCGTGCGCGCGCCGCCGACCAGACGGGTGACGGTCCAGAACGTCTGCCACCGGTATGCCTCGGCGTCGATGTACGCGGCGACCACACGGTCGCGGACTACAGGCGCGTCACCGCAGGTGTGGTACAGGTCGATCAGCCGCTGCGCGGTCGCGAGGAATCGTCCCGGCGATCGCAGCGTGAGGCCGCGCTCGGAGCCGGTCGTCGCCATCGCGACCGACCACCCGTCGTGCGGTGTGCCGAGCACGTCGGTGTCGGGCACGAACACGTCGTCGAAGAACACCTCGGCGAAGCCCTCGTCACCGTCGAGGCGTTCGACGCCGCGGACGGTGACGCCCGGTGTCGCGAGATCGACCAGGAAGTACGTGAGCCCGCGATGGCGCTCGGCGTCGGGATCGCTGCGGAAGAGCCCGAACAGGTGCGTGCAGAACGCGCCGCGCGTCGTCCACGTCTTCTGACCCGAGAGCCGCCAGCCACCCGCGGAGTCTTCGCGCACGGCTCTGCTCTCGATGCCCGCGAGGTCGCTGCCCGCGTTGGGCTCCGACCAGCCCTGGCACCATGTCTGCTCGCCCGACGCCATCTTCGCCAGAATGCGTGCCTTCTGTTCGTCGGTCCCGAACTCGAAGATCGTGGGCGCAAGCAGGAATATGCCGTTCTGCGTGACGCGCTCGGGCGCGCCCGCGCGGTAGTACTCCTCCTCGAAGATCAGCCACTCCCACAAGCTCGCGTCGCGTCCGCCGTATGCATGCGGCCACGACACGACCGCGTAGCGGGCTTCGAACAGCGTCCGCTCCCACTCGAGGTGTGCGATGAACCCTTCGCGCGTGTCGCCCGGCGGCAGCGCCGGACGCGGCACGTGCGCGTGCAGCCATTCCCGGCACTCGGCACGGAACCGCTCCTCTTCGGCGCTGAACGTGAGGTCCATCGGGCGGGCGATGCTACAAGGTGGGTCGTACCAACCTTCTGAGGAGCTCTCCATGGACATCGTCTGCTTGCTGTTCGACGGCATCACCGCGCTCGACATCATCGGCCCGTACGAGACGCTGCAACGCCTGCCCGACGCGAACGTCAAGTTCGTCGCGCATGCCGAAGGCCCGGTACGGACCGACAACAAGTTCCTCGCGCTCGTCGCCGACTTCGCGCTCGACGACGTGACCAGCGCCGACGTGCTGGTCGTGCCCGGCGGCTTCGCGACGCGCCGGCTCGAGCACGATGCGACGCTGCTCGAGTGGATCCGCGCGATTGACGCGACGTCGATGTGGACGACGTCGGTGTGCACCGGTTCGATGTTGCTGGCTGCCGCGGGGCTGCTCGCGGGCAGGGAAGCGACCTCCCATTGGGGGTCGCTCGATCGCCTGAAGGAGTACGGCGCGATCCCGACCCGCAAGCGCGTGGTCGAGCAGGGCAAGTACGTGACCGCCGCGGGCGTCTCGTCGGGCATCGATATGGGCCTCACGCTCGCGGCGCGCATCGCGGGCGACGAGCTCGCGCAGGCGATCCAGCTCGGCATCGAGTACGACCCGCAGCCGCCGTTCGATTCGGGCTCGCTCGACAAGGCTCCCGAGAAGGTCGTCGAGCGCCTGATCGTCATGTACGCCGACACCGTCTGAGCGTGCCGGACACGGCTCGCGGCCGGCTACAGGGTGACGATGACCGCCGAACCGTGACCGAAGAGGCCTTGGTTGATCGAAAAGCCGGTGCGCGCGCCGTCGACTTGACGGCCGACGGCTCGCCCCTGCACTTGCCACGTCAGCTCGCACACCTGCGCGATCGCCTGCGCGGGCACGGCCTCGCCGAAACACGCGAGGCCGCCGCTCGGGTTCACCGGCAGACGGCCGCCGAGCGCCGTCGTGCCGTCGCGCAGCAGCGTCTCCGCCCCGCCCACCGGGCAGAGGCCGATCTGCTCGTACCAGTCGAGCTCCATCGCGGTCGAGAGGTCGTACACCTCGGCGCAATCGAGATCCGCGGGCCCGAGCCCGGCTTCCTCGTAGGCGCGTGCCGCGATCGACTCCTTGAACGGATGCGCGGGCGTGCCACCCGCGCCGGCTGCGCTGTCGGTCGCGAAGTTCGGCAGCTCGATCGTGGTTTGCGGGTAGCTCGGCGTGACTGTCGAGATCGCGCGCGACGCGCACCGGGTTGTCGACGCCGCGGGAGCGGGCGTAGTCGAGTGAGCTCACGACAAGTGCCGCGCCGCCGTCGCTGGTCGCGCAGATGTCGAGGAGGCCGAGCGGGTCGGCGACGAGAGGCGCGCTGAGCACGTCGTCGAGACCGACCTCCCTTCGGTAGCGCGCGTACGGGTTCGCGAGCCCATGACGCGCGTTCTTCACCTTGACCCGCGCGAAGTCCTCACGCGTCGCGCCGAACAGCTCCATCCGCCGGCGCGCGTACAAGCCGAAGTACGTCGGATTCGTCGCGCCGAGAAGACGAAAGCGCAGCCAGTCGGGGTCGTCGCCGCGTTCCCCCGTGTTCGGCGCGAGAAAGCCCTTTGGCGTCGCGTCGGCGCCGACAACCATCGCGACGTCGCAGAAGCCGGCGAGGATCTGCGCCGCGCGCGGTCGCCAGCGCGGTCACTCCGGAGGCGCACGCCGCGTACGACGACGCGACCTGAGCACCGTTCCATCCGAGGGCCTGCGCGAACGTCGCGCCCGACACATAGCCGGGGTAGCCATTGCGCATGGTGTCGGCGCCGGAGACGAACTGGATGTCGTTCCACGCGACGCTCGCGTCGGCGAGCGCGGCCCGCGCCGCGGCGATGCCGTACTCGACGAAGTTCCGGCCCCACTTTCCCCACGGGTGCATGCCGGCGCCGAGGATGGCAATGTCCCGGTCGCTCATCGCCCCGCTCCCTTCGTGGCTTTCGGCGCCCACTGCCAGACGACGTACTCGTGCGCGTCGTCCTCGAACAACGGGCCGAGCACGAGCTCCATCTCCATGCCGACCGCGAGCTGCGCGGGGTCGGCGCCGGCCGCGAGCCCGCCGAGCACGACCATCTTCTCGGTCGCGAGCTCGACCGCGCACACCGTGTACGGCACGAACGGGTCGGGCGCGACGTACGGCTCGGGCGGCGCGTAGTGATTGGTCGTCCACGACCACAACCTGCCGGTGCGCGACAGCTCGGCCGGTACGCGCTCCTCGCCGAGCGCGTGCGGGTTGGCCGACACCGCGATCGCGGTCGGCCAGTAGTACGAGCCGGAATCGGTGCCGCGCGCGCCGGTGAGCGCGGGCGCGGCTTCGTCCATCGTGAACCAGCCCTCGACCGCGGGCACGCGCGCCTTGCTCATGACACATCACTCATGAGATGTCACCCAATCGTTTCAGCACGGCGTGCGCCTCCGACATGATCCGCGCGACGAGCTGGGCAACCGTCGGCAGGTCGTCGATGACGCCGACCGACTGCCCGCTCGACAGCACGCCTGCGTCGAGCCGGCCCTCGACCAGTCCCGCACGTAACAGCATCGGCGTGTTCGCGGCGAGCACGACTTGCGACCACTTCAGGTCGCCCGCGCGCTTCATCGCCATCCCCTCGCTCATGATGCCGCGCCACGACGTGCCGGACATCTTCTTGAACGCGAACGCGTTGCGTACTGCACGCGGGTAGGACGACAGGCCCCGCCTGTGCTCCAGCTCGTCGACGAATTCGGTGCGCAGCACGCGGTGAGGGACGCCGTCGATGCGGGTCGTGACGACCGTGTCGGCGACGGTCCGACTTGCGTAGTACTGCTTCATGCTCTCGGGCACGGTGCTCTCCTGGGTGAGCAAGAAGCGCGTGCCCATTGCGACACCCGCGGCGCCGTACGCCAGCGCGGCAACCAATCCGCGCCCGTCGAAGAAGCCACCGGCCGCGATCACCGGCAGGTCGACCGCGTCGACCACTTGCGGCAGCAACAACGTCGTGGCGACCGGGCCCGTGTGCCCGCCGCCTTCGCCGCCCTGCACGATCACCGCGTCGACGCCCCACGCCGCGACCTTTTCCGCGTGGCGGCGCGCGCCGATCGACGGCACAACCCGCACACCCGCGTCCTTCAACGTCTTGACCTGCCGCTCGCTCGGCGCAAGCGCGAACGACGCGACTTTGACTTGCTCGCGGATCAACAGCCGCACGCGCTGCTCCGCGTCCTCGGCATCGGCGCGCATATTGACGCCGAACGGCCGGTCGGTACGCGACTTCACCTCGCGGATCGCGGCGGCGAGCTCGTCGTAGGTCATCGTCGCCGACGCGAGGATCCCGAGCGCGCCCGCGCCCGCCGACGCCGACACGAGGCGCGCGCCTGCGACCCAGCCCATCCCTGTTTGCACGATCGGCACGTCGATCCCGAAGAGCTCGCAGATCGGCGTGCGCAACGCCGTCACGGGTTCGGTACCTCTTGCTCGCCGAGCCCGTCGGGGTCGATGACGCCGCGGATCCAGCGCAGCTCGTCATCGGTCGGCAGCCGTGACTCCGGCACCGACGGCGGCACCACGAGCTCGAAGCCGGTCGCGGCAACGACGTCGTCGACAGAGACGCCCGGATGTACCGAACGCACGCGCATGCGGTTGTCAGGCGTGTCGAAGTCGAGCACGCACAAGTTCGTGACGACGTGACCGAGCTGGTGGAAGCGCGCGGCGCTGGCCCCCAACGAGCGCGCGCGGTCGTAGCCCACCCCGCTGACGACGTCGACGAGCGGCACGAACACGCGCGTCGTGTGCGCGGGGACCCAGTACGACGTGCGGTCGTTGATCGTGTTGCCGGGCGCGCCGCGCATGCCGAGCAGTTGCGTGCGCGGCGCTTCGTGGGCGCCGATGAACGCGAAGTTCTGGTTGCCCCACATGTCGAGCTGGCTCGCGCCCATCATCACGTGCCGCCGTCCCGACCACACGACGTCGAACATCGAGCGGTACGGGTTCCAGCCCGCGACCACCTTCGCGGGTGTTTTGGCCGCGACCGCGATGATGTTCTCGACGAGCAGGGCCTCGCCGTCGGTCATCACGAGCTGGGGCGCGACCGTCGCCTTGGCGAGCCGCCCACCGATCACCGGCAACGTGCCGATCGGATTGGCGAGGATCTCGCCGTCGTTCGCGAAACAGTCGGCGATCGCCGCCGCGCAGACCTCGGCGCGCGTCGGCGGGATGCCCGCCTCGCGACGCTCACTCATGCTTGCCGCTCCTGGCGCCTGCGGCGCCGGGCCGCTCGGCCCCGTTCGCTGCTCGGCGGGATGCCCGCCTCGCGACGCTCACTCATGCTTGCACTGCCCGCTGGTATTCGTCTTCGCGCACGTCGACGTAGTTGGCGCGGAACTCGTCCCACGCCTCGTCGGACTTCGCCGATGCCGCATATGCGCGTTGAAACGCCTCGTCGCGCGGATAATCCGGCACGCATTCGGTGAAGTGCGCGCCGTTCGGTGTCTCGACGACGCCGTCGGTCATCAGGCGGTTGATGCGGATCGAGTGCACTGGCCCTTCCGCAAGGAAGTCGTCGGTGTCGACGATGCGTTCCACGCTCATGAATCGCCGCGCCGCAGCCATGCACATCAGATCGTCGAAGTATGGATCGACGTTGAGGAACTGGCCGGTGCCGCCGCGATCCCCGCGGTGCATGTGAATCAGCGCGAGGTCGAGTGCGAGCGCCGGCATTGCCACCAGCTCGTCGCCGTCGGCATACGGCGAGCGCACAGTCCGCAGCCCCGGGTTGAGCCGCATCACGTCGGAGCCGAGACCGACGCGGGTCGGCAGGAACGGCACGCGCCAGGCGGCCGCCTGCAGTCCGAGCAGGAACATGCCCTCGTCGAGCTCCATCGTCGTGACGGCACCCGACTGCCGCGCGTTGCGGAAGTGCGGCTCGAGCGGGATCGAGTCGAGCGACACGAACGCGTACACGACCTCGCGCACCTTGCCCGCGCGGCAGAGCACGCCGACGTCGGGGCCGCCGTACGACGCGACACGGAGGTCCTTCACCGACGAACGCGCCAGCGCACGCACGAGCGCCATCGGCTTGCGGCGCGAGCCCCAGCCGCCGATGCCGACCGTCATGCCGTCGCGTACTTCGGCGACGATGTCGTCGATCGTCACCCGTTTGTCGATCGCCACGCTTCTCCGATCTGGCGGAACGTCAGATCGTACGCGCGTGCACATCGTTCACGACCAGTCCGGGTCACCGAGCACCGCTCGCCGGTCGTGCCGCGTGATAACGGTGAAAGCGACGGCGTGGGCCGCTCGGGTACGCGGTCACCGCGTGTCGCTCGGCAGATGACAGACTGCGTGCGTCATGGATGCACTGGATTTCGCCGGGCGTGTGACGCTCGTCACCGGAGGGTGCCGTGGCGTCGGGCGCGGCATCGCGCAGCGGTTCGCCGATGCCGGCGCGCATGTCGCGATCTGCTGCCGGCACGAGCCCGCATCGCTGCCCGACGGCTGGCTGTTCGTCGCAGCCGATGTGCGCGAGCCCGAGCAGGTCGACACGGTGATCGCCGCGACAACCGGGCGATTCGGCCGTCTCGACGTGTTGGTGAACAACGCGGGCGGGTCGCCGCCGGCCGACTCCGCGACCGCATCGCCGCGTTTCTCGGCCGGCATCATCGCGTTGAACCTCACCGCGCCGATCGTGTGCGCGCAGCGGGCGAACGCAGTGATGCAAGCCCAAGCCGGCGGCGGGACGATCGTCAACATCGCGAGTGTCAGCGGCGTGCGCCGCGACGCCGAACACGCTTGCATACGGCGCGGCCAAGGCCGGACTGTTGAACGCGACCAAGACCATGGCAGTCGAGTTCGCGCCGCAGGTGCGCGTGAACGCGGTCGTCGTGGGCCTCGTCGTGACCGAGCAGGCGCACTTGTTCTACGGCGACGACGACGGCATCGCATCCGTCGGCGCGACAGTGCCGCTCGGGCGCATGGCCGACCCGTCGGATGTCGCCGATGTCTGCCTCTTTCTCGCGTCGCCGCTGGCGCGCTACGTCACCGGCGCCGAGGTGCTCGTGCACGGCGGTGGTGAGCGGCCCGCGTACATGGACGCCGCGGAGGGCTTCCACCGTGAATGAGCATCACGAGTCGACTTGCGGCCCTTGCATCCATTCCTCGCGTGTGTTGGCGCGCGGGAACGGGCCGTCGGGCACCGCGACACCGAGCGCCCGACACAAGGGCTCCCAACCGTCGGACACCCGGAACTCGATCAGGCGGTCGGCGGCCACGCCGGCGCGTACTGCGTCGTTGTGGCGGTGGAACGACGCGAGCAGCGACGCGCGGACCGCCGTATTCTCCGGCGAACGCGATGCGGCCGAGCTCGGCGGTCATTTCATTCCAAGGCGCGTACTCCTCGGCGTCCGTGAGCTCACCTGCGAACGCGGGCCCGATGGTGTCCAAGAAGCTGTCGACCCACGCCTCCGGATCGCGCACGCTGAGCAGCACCGGTGCGTCGGGATACGCGGCCATCAGCTCCCGCCAGAACACGCATCCCGGGAAGTCGACGGTTGCCGCGTAGGCCCCGTACACGTCGTCCCATTCGACGGCCTCCCCGCGGCCGGCACGCGTGAACATCGTCGGCCTGCTCGGGATGGGCGAACACCTCGATCATGTGATGGCACGGCGCGAAGCCGAGCTGCTCGAGCGCCAGCTTCAGGGACAGCGTGCCGGTCCGGCCGAGTCCGGCACCGATCACTCGGAGTGTCATGGCGGCGCACCGTAATCTCCCGCCGTGCGATTCGTCGTCTACGGCGCCGGCGCGATCGGCGGGGCGATCGGTGCGCGGCTGTTCCAACACGGCCACGAGGTGGTGCTGATCGCCCGCGGCGCCCACTACGAGGCGCTTGCGCGAGCACGGCCTGCGGATCGTGGACGCCGGATGCCGACGTGAAGCTGCCGATCCCCGCCGTCGACGATGCGCTCGCGGCGCACCCGCGTGCGGACGACGTCGTCGTGCTCGCGATGAAGACGCAGGACACCGGCCCGGCGCTGCGGCGACTGGCGGACACGGCGCACGAGGGAGTCGCCGTCGTCTGCCGCGCAGAACGGCGTCGAGAACGAGCGACTCGCGCTACGACGCTTCGCGCACGTCTACGCAATGTGTGTGATGTGCCCGGCGACGCACCTCGAGCCCGGAGTCGTGCTCGCATCGTCGAGCCCGGTCACCGGGCTGCTCGACGTCGGCTGCTACCCCGCAGGCATCGACGACCGCGGGCGCGAGATCGCGGCCGCGCTCGAACGCTCGACGTTCGAGTCGATCCCGCGGCCCGACATCATGCGCTGGAAGTACACGAAGCTGCTGATGAACCTCGGCAACGCCGCGGAGGCGTTGTGCGGCCACGTCGACGGCCTCGGCGACGTCATCACGCGTGCACGATCGGAAGGCGCCGCGGTGTTGCGGGCCGCCGGCATCGACGCCGCGTCGCGCGAAGAAGACCAGGAACGCCGCGGCAACCGCATGACGATCAAGCCGATCGCGGGCGAGACGCGCGGCGGCGGGTCGTCGTGGCAGAGCCTGCGACGCGGCACCGGCGCGATCGAGAGCGACTACCTCAACGGTGAGATCGTGGTGCTCGGGCGGCTGCACGGCGTCCACACGCCGGTGAACGCGCTGTTGCAACGCCTCGCCAACAACGCCGCGCGCGAGCGCCGGCGCCCCGGCAGCACGACACCGGACGCGCTCCTCGGCGCGCTCCCGTGACCGCCGCGGAGGAAGTGGTCGCGTCGCCGATGCAAGGCACGGTCGTGTCGATCGACGTACACGAAGGAGATGCCGTCCGCCGGGGACAACAGGTCGTCGTGCTCGAGTCGATGAAGATGGAGCACGTCGTCGCAGCCGAGCATGCCGGCGTGATCACGCGCATTCCCGTCGCGGTAGGGCGACACCGTGATGCCCGGCGAGACGCTCGCGTTCTTCGAGGTCCGTGCCTCCGATGGTTGCTGACAGCGGCAACGCCGGCGTCGCTCGGTCGATCCCGATCACGTGCGCCGCCGATCTCGCCGAAGTCATCGAGCGGCACCGGCGCGGCCTCGACGCGCAGCGTCCGGATGCCGTCGGAGGGCGACGCGAAAAAGACCGCCGCACCGCACGCGAGAACGTCGCCGATCTCGTCGACGAGGGCAGCTTCGTCGAGTACGCGCCGCTCGTCGTCGCCGCGCAACGGCGGCGCCGGACGCTCGACGAGCTGATCGCGCGCACGCCTGCCGACGGACTGGTCGGTGGCATCGGCACGGTCGACGGGCAGCCGGTCATCGCGATGTCGTACGACTACACGGTGCTCGCGGGCACGCAGGGCTTGTGGAACCACGCCAAGAAGGATCGTCTGTTCGAGCTGGCCCAGCGCCTGCGGGTGCCGGTGGTGTTCTTCACCGAAGGCGGCGGTGGCCGTCCCGGCGACACCGACGGCACTGGGCATCTCCGGGCTCGACTGCCTCGCGTTCAACTACTTCGCGCGGCTGAGCGGGCTCGTGCCGCTCGTCGGCATCACATCTGGGTACTGCTTCGCCGGTAACGCCGCGCTGCTCGGCTGCTGCGACGTCATCATCGCGACCGTTGACTCCAATATCGGCATGGGCGGCCCCGCGATGATCGAAGGTGGCGGGCTGGGCGTGTACGAGCCCGCCGCGATCGGTCCGAGCAGCGTGCAGACTGCGAGCGGCGTGATCGACGTGCTGGTGCGCGACGAGGCGGAAGCCGTGCGCGTCGCGAAGCAGTACCTCGGCGTACTTCCGCGACGTCGTCGACCGAGTGGGACTGCGCCGACCAACGGGCGTTGCGCCATCTCGTTCCCGAGAACCGGGTGCGCGCGTACGACGTGCGCAGCGTGATCGACGCGCTGTGCGACACAGGTTCCGTGTTGGAGCTCAGGCGCGGCTTCGGCCTCGGGCATGATCACTGCGCTCGCGCGCGTCGAAGGGCGCCCGCTCGGCATCGCCGCGAACAACCCCGCGCATCTCGGCGGCGCCATCGACACGCCCGCGGCCGACAAGGCGGCGCGGTTCTTGCAACTGTGCGACGCGTTCGACATCCCGGTCGTGTTCTTCTGCGACACGCCCGGCTTCATGGTCGGACCCGAGTCGGAAGCGACCGGCGCAGTGCGGCACATGAGCCGGATGTTCGTCACCGGCGCGAACCTCGGCGTGCCGTTCGCCACGATCATCCTCCGCAAGGGCTACGGCCTCGGCGCGCAGGCGATGGCCGGCGGATCGTTCAAGGCGCCGATGTTCTGCGTCGCGTGGCCGACCGGCGAGTTCGGCGGGATGAACCTCGAGGGAGCCGTGCGCCTCGGGCAACGGCGCGAGCTCGACGCGATCGACGACCCGGAGCGAACGCGAGCGGGAGTATCAGGAGATAGTGCGGCGGATGTACGAGTACGGCAAGGCGCTCAACGTCGCAAGCCTCTTCGAGATCGACGACGTCATCGATCCCGCAGATTCACGACGCTGGATCGCGACGATGCTCGCGACAACTTCGCCGGCCCGGCGCGACGGCAAGAAACGCCCCCACGTCGACACCTGGTAGCGCAGCGTGCGACTACGGTGCGGCGGGCGGAGCCGGGCGGAGGCGGCGCAGCCCGCTCGCCGCATTTCCCACAGCCTCCAATCGCGAGCGAAGCGAGCCGCTCAGCCAGCGAAGTGCAAGAGTCATGGGTGCTGGCTACTGACCGAGAGCACTTCGCCGGTCATGTAGCACGCGAGGTCGCTGGCGAGGAACACGATCACGTTTGCTACCTCCGCCGGTTCGGCGGCACGCCCGAAGGCTTCCTTGGTCGTCAGCTCGGCGAGCAGCGCTTCGGTCGTGACCTTGGCGAGATTCGCGTGCATCGCGAGCGACGGCGCGACCGCGTTGACGCGCACGTTGTACGGTGCGGCCTCGATCGCGGCGCAGCGGGTGAGCGCCATCACGCCCGCCTTGGCGGCGGCGTAGTGCGACTGTCCTTCCTGCGCCCGCCATCCGACGACCGATGCGTTGTTCACTATCGCACCGCTTCCACGCGCGCACATGTGCTTCAGCGCGGCGCGGGTCATGCGCATCGTGCCGGTCAGCGTGACGTCGAGCACCTTGTCCCACTGCTCGTCGGTCATCTCGGTGAGCCGGGCCGAGCCACCGAGCCCCGCGTTGTTGACGAGCACGTCGAGTCGCGCCGCACACCTCGATGGTCTCCGCGACCATACGCTGCACGTCGTCTTCCGACGTCACGTTCGCCGAGCACCGCGTGTGCTGCGTCGAGCTGCGTCGGCCGATTCACGCAGCCGTCGCTCGTGGATGTCGCTGATCACGACCCGCGCACCTTCCTCGGCGCAACGCTTCGCGGTCGCGTACCCGATGCCGGTGCCCGCCGCGGCGGTGACGAGCACCGACTTGCCTGTCGAGGAGCCCGCTCATCGTGGATCTTTCCCCAAGCCCAACACCTGCTCGCCGATCACGTTGCGCTGGATCTGGTTGGACCCGCCGTAGATCGTGTCGGCGCGCGAGGAGAGGAACAGGCGCGACCATCGGTCGTCGTCGGGCGCGGCGCCCGCGGCGCCCAGCACGTCGACCGCCAGCTCGCCGAGCCCGCGATGGAATGTCGCCCAGAACAGCTTGTGGATCGACGGTCGGCGGACCGACGGTGCCGTGCTCGAGCATCGGCAGCGTTCGCAGCGCATGGAAGCGCATGACGCGCAACGTGATCCATGCGTCGGCGAGCCGCTGGCGGAACACGGGATCCGTAGCCAAGCCGTTGCCACGTGCCGAGCGCGGTGATCTGCTGCAGCTCGGTCTCGAATGAGAGCTGCTGGCCGAGTGTCGACGCGCCGCGCTCGAAGGCCAGCGTGCCCATCGCGACGCGCCACCCGCCGTTGACCTCGCCGACGACGTTCTCGGCCGCGGTACGCGCGCCGTCGAAGAACGTCTCGTTGAACTCGCTGTGCCCGGTGATCTGCACGATCGGCCGGATCTCGATGCCCGGTTGGTCCATCGGCACGAGCAGATACGAGAGACCCTTGTGCCTCGGCGCGTCGCGATCGGTGCGCGCGAGCACGAAGATCCAATGCGCCCAGTGCGCGAGCGACGTCCACACCTTCTGGCCGTGCAGCACCCATTCGTCGCCGTCACGCACCGCGCGTGTCTGCACGTTCGCGAGGTCTGAGCCCGCGTCGGGCTCGGAGTAGCCCTGGCACCAGATCTCGGTGCCGCGCAGGACTCCGGGCAAGAAGCGGCGTTTCTGCACGTCGTCGCCGAAGTGGACGATCGTCGGGCCGAGGAGTCCTTCGCCGATGATTCCGACACGTCCGGGACCGCCAGCACGCGCGTACTCCTCGTAGAAGATGACTTGCTCGACGAGCGTCGCACCGCGGCCGCCGAACTCGGCCGGCCAGCCGAGGCCGATCCAGTTGTCGCGTCCGAGCTCCTGCTCCCACTCCCATCGCTCGTCGAACAGCTCCTGCTCGTCGCCGGGTCCGCCGCGACCGCGCACCTTCGCGAACGTGCCGTCGAGCCGGTCCGTGAGCCACGCGCGCGCGTCGGCGCGGAACCGCTCCTGGTCGGGGGTGAAATGGAGATCCATCGCGAAGACGCGGCAACCTACCAAGCATGGAACCGATGGGGATCGCCGTCGTCACCGGTGCGAGCCGCGGGATCGGGCGCGCGGTCGCCGTCGAGCTCGCCGCCCGCGGCTTCGAGACCGTGGCGACGATGCGCGATCCCGCCGACGGCGCTGACCTTCCCGACGAGCGCATGCGTGTGCAACGGCTCGACGTCACCGATCCGGCCACGATCGATCTCCCCGTCGGCCTGCGCGTACTGGTGAACAACGCAGGCGTCGAGAGCGACAACCTCCCGGTCGAGGTGATGCCGGAAGAGAGCTGGCGCGCGCTGTTCGAGACCAACGTGTTCGGTCTGGTCGAGGTGACCAAGCACGCGATCCCGTTGCTGCGTGCCGCCGGGGGTGGCGTCATTTGCAACATCACGTCGTCGTCGACGCTCGCACCCGTGCCATTCATGGCCGGTTACCGCGCGACGAAAGCGGCCGTCACCGCGATCGGCGAGTCTCTCGCCGCCGAAGTCGCGCAGTTCGGCATCCGCGTCGTCGAGATCATGCCCGGACCGATCGAGACCGCGATGCTTGCGAACTCTGATCGTCCTGCACGTGCGATCGAGCATCCGCTCTACCGCGAACTTGCGGAACGCATGTGGGTGAGCCGCCAGGGTGTTCGCGGACGCGTACACGCCGGCCGACAAAGCGGCGCAGCGTATCGTCGACGCGATCTGCGATGATGCCGGCCCGCTGCGGTCGGGTTGCGACCCGCTCAGCGACGGCATGCTGCGCGCGTGGAACACCAGCGACAACGACGGTTGGGTGCACAACATGTTGCGTACCTTCTCGTGATCACCGGGCTCGCACACACCGCGGTGCACGTCGCCGACGTCGACGCCGCCGTCGCGTGGTATCGCGACGTGCTCGGCATGACCGTGCTGTCGCCGGTGTGCGCACCACGTGGTGCGCCGACCCATGGGAGAACGTGTTCATTCTCGTCGAGAAGGTTCGAGGTCCAGAGCGCCCGTACTGCCGCCGGTATCCCTAGTCGCTACAGCGGGAACTCGAACTCGATCTCGTGCTTGATCGGGATGCCGTGGTTCCCGGTCTCCACCAGCTCGGGCTTGAGCCTGCGTGATTCGGCGACCGCACCACGATGGAACGCGCACCATTCCCATCCATCGCGTTGGTAGAGGCGGATCGCATCGGTGTTGTCGTTCGTCGTGATCAGCCACAGGCGCTTCCAACCGTTCGCGCGCGTGCGAATTCCACGACGGCATCGAGCAGCGCGCCACCGGCGCCGACACCGCGGTTCGTCGTGACCAGTGCGACGAGCTCGGCGTCGGCATCGACCT
Organism: uncultured Actinomycetes bacterium; assembly: GCA_963836365.1. Classification (GTDB taxonomy): domain Bacteria; phylum Actinomycetota; class Acidimicrobiia; order IMCC26256; family PALSA-610; genus DASQHW01. Next base: position 195,165 of record CAWIJC010000008.1, on the reverse strand, counting down.
CGTGCCAGAGGGCGCAACCGATCGGCCGGCCGTCGCTCTCGACGATGAATCCGTCGAGGACCGACGCGTCCTCGTGCACGCGTCCACGCGAGACGAGACGTGTCGACGCGAACGCGCCGGCGATGGTGTCAGCGATCCACGGGCGGTCGTCGGCAGCAACGCGCCTGACGTTCACCTTGCGATCTCACTCCACCGCACCCGACGTCCGCAATGTCGCGATCTCATCAAGTGTGAGACCGAGCAGGTCTGTGAGCACCCAGTCGCTGTCCTGGCCGAGAGTCGGACCCGCGCGGTCATAGCCGCCAACGGCGGCCGAGAGCCGGAAGCCGTTGCGCTCGTACAGGCCGTCACCAAGGAAGGGGTGGTGCAAGGGCTCGAAGTGTCCGCGGTGCGCGAGCTGCGGATCGTCGTGCAGGTCGCCGAAGTCGGCGATCGGTACCCCTTCGATCGCGGCCGCTTGGAGTTGCTGCGCAACCTCGGCGCGTGTGCGTGTACTCGTGTACGCGGCGACGTCGGGCCCGGTGATGTCGTGCAGGCGCGCCAGCTCCTCGTCGGTCCAGCACGCGATCGTGATCCAGCGATCGCCGACGCCGTGCTCGTCGGCGCACCGAAACGCGCCGTGCAGTGTCGCGTCAGGATGATTGTTGCCGTCGCGCAACCGGATGACGTCGTCGACGGCATAGTCGAGGAGCCAGGGCGCGAGCGACCAGATGCCGGTCTCGACCTGCGACACGTCGAGGTACACGCCGCGGCCGGTGCGGCGTTGGTAGTGCAGGCCCGCCGCGAGCGCGGTCGCGACGTAGCGCGGCGCGAGCGAGTCGGTGATCGTGCCGAACGGACCGACGGGCTCGCGGTCGGGCCAACCGGTGAGCGCGTTGTATCCCGACAGCGCGGCGCCCTGGCCACCGAAGCCGGGATAGTCCTTGTGCGGACCGGTCTGGCCGTTGAGGCACGCGCTCGACCATCACGAGCGCGGGCTTGATCGCCGCCAGCGTGTCGTAGTCGAGGCCGAAGCCCTTCATCGCCTTCGGCGCGTAGTTCTCGGCGACGGCGTCGGCCCACTCGACGACAAGTCGCTTCACGAGCGCGACCGACTCCGGGTGCTTCAGGTTGAGCGCGAGATTCTTCTTCCCGACGTTGAGGCCGTCGTACATCGCCGAGCCTTCGATGCCGTGCGGGTTGTTCGGGCCCATCGCGTAGGTGCGCAGGAAGTCGGGACGCGAGCCGCGACTCGATACGCAGCACCGTCGCGCCGTGCTCGGTGAAGTAGCGCGTCGCGATCGGCCCCGCCGCGCCGGACCCGAACTCGAGGATCTTCACACCACGCCATGCGGGTTTCCCTGCCAACTGTTTGGCAGGAATCCCGCGCATCGCGCGGGATTCGCTGCCAACTGTTTGTAGGTTTTCCCGCGGGCGAGCGGGCGCGGCGTTGCCGTCGGCGCTGCGAACGAGGACGAAAGAGCGCGGGAAGCGGTCGACGTCGCCGCTCGGGCCGAAGAACTCGCGCGCCTCGAGCTGCGCGGACGCATAGATCTCGCGCGGCGAGTTGATCGGCGCGAGCATGAGGTTGGTCTCGCACGCGATGTCGTACAGCTCTTGCATCGTGTGTGCCGCGAAGTACTTCCCGACCGCGTCCTCGATCTCGGCGAGCTCGTCGTCGCTCGCGGTGTTCGGGCTGAACCCGCTCCAGTCGCGTGGCGCCAGGCCCGACAGCTGCGTGATCAGCTCCAAGCTCGGGATACGCGCCTTGCCGCCGCGCAGGCCAAACGACACGAAGCCGTCGCTCGTCGGCCAGATCTCGCGCGTGCGGCCGATGTTCGCACCGCGCCGCTGGCCCCGATCGCGCGTTTGCGGATACCGCGCCGGGTTCGCCATGTTCGCGATCAGCACGACTTCCTGCATCGACACGTCGACGCGCTGGGCCCGGCCCGTCCACAGCGCGGTCAGCGCCGCGAACGCGGCCTCACCGCCAGTGTGCGCGTACGCCGTGGGCTCCGTGCAGCGCACGGGCGCGCGGTCGGGATCGCCGGTGCAGAACATGTTGCCGCTCGCCGCCATCACGCCGAGATCGGACGCCCGCCACGACGAGCGCGGCCCGTCGAGACCGAACGGCGTGATGCTCACCCACACTGCGTCCGGCGCGCGCGCGGGATCGAGCTGCAGCGTGCCCGCGAGGCCGGGGGAGTCGAACACGATGCCGGCGTCGGTGAGGACGGCGTCGAGCGCGGGGTCGTGGGCCGCCAGCGCACGCACGTCCTTGCCTGCATTCCACGCCCGTGCGACGTTGCCGTGCAGCACGTCGCCCGTGGGCGGTACGACCCGTACGACGACGGCGCCACAGTCACCGAGCACGCCGCGCCGCTCGCGCCGACGCGTCACCGCCGACGTCGACGACGCGTACATCGTGCAGGAGACCTTCGCTCACGAGGGTTGGAGTGTACGGCGTGCGTACGCTGGCCGGTCATGCCGACCTCTGCTCGATCCGACGTCGCGGCCGCCCTGCGGGAGCTCAACCACGCGTTCGTGTCCCACGATCCCTACGATGACCAATTGCGCGCGATCGCAGATGCCGTCCGGGCGCAAACTTCGGCGCTCGCGATGACGCCGATCCGCGATCGCCTCGCGCTCATGCCGCGCCGCCTCACGGAAGGCTGGGTTTCCCGGCGGCGACAGCGGCTCGGGCTTTGCCGACCGTGCCATCGGCGGAACCGACAACCCGGCGAGCATCGACCTCAGCGTACGGTTCGAGGACGACGCGGTGATCGCTCGCGTGTTGTTGCGCAAGGCATTCGAAGGCGCGCCCGGCGCGCGCACGGAGGCATCGTTGCCGCGGCCTTCGACGACATCACGGGCTTCGTCATCGGAATGTTGGAGGAGCCCGCCTTCACCGGCGAGCTCACCGTGCGTTACGTCGCGCCCGTGCCGGTCGACACACCGCTCGAGGTCCGGGCGTGGCTGCGCGGCCGGGAACGGCGCAAGCTGTTCATCGAAGGCGACGCACGCGACGGCGACCACCTCGTCGCGACCTGCAGCGCGATCTACATCACCGTCGATCCCGGCCTCTTTGCCGGGGCTCCCGATCCGCGCTGAGCCCCCGTGTTCCCGTGCGGGGCGACTCCGTGAGGAGTGGGACCTGTTACTCGACGACGCGGAGGCCGCCGACGCCGGTCCCTGTCTCCTCGGCCGTACGGACTGCTTCGAGCGTCAGCTGCTGCACGCTCGTCTGGTGGACGTAGTGCAGCACGCGGTCGATCGCGGGAATCATCCGCGCCGAGTTGGCCGTGAGCCGGCTCTGCAGCGCGACGAGCTCGTCCTTGTCCCAGTCGCGGTCGCGGCCGGCGAGCATGTCGTGCACGTCGGCCTGGAGTGCGCGGAAGTGGCGTACGTAGATCGCGCCGAGCTCGGCGAGCACGTCGTCGGTCATGCCGATCTCGCGCAGCTCGCTGAGGGCGCGCAGCATTGCGAGCTCGCTGTCGTCGTAACTCTCGCGACCGAGCGCGGCCGGGTCGGCGAGCAGACCGACCTCGCGCAGCCGCTCGAGGAACGTGCGGTCGATGCCCGAGCGTTCGACGAGGTCGTCGAAGCTGTAGTTGCCGCCGTGCGCTGCGAACAGTCCCTCGAGTCCGGGTCGGTCGGTGTTGAGGATCGCCCCGATCGCGGCCAGCGAGAAGCGTTGTCCCTGGAGGCGGCGGATCTGGTCGAGCCGGTCGACGTGGGCGGGGCCGTAGAGCTTGTGGCGCCCCGACCGCGCGGGGGCCGGCAACAGACCCTCTCGGCAGTAGTAGCGGATCGTGTCGACGGTGACCCCGGTCTTCCGGGCGAGCTCGTCGATCCGCCAGCCGGTCTCGGGCACCGACGCCCCTCTCGAAGCATCTGCATTGACAGCGAATACACTGAGAGTATATACTTACAGTGTTACGGCACCGGGAGTATCCGCGTGCCGCTGAACGTACCAGGTCGAATCGAACAGCAGGGCCGGCGCGAGAGGCAATCGCGATGAACAACCTAGGAGTGATCATGCGCTCGATCGGCACCGCCGCCGGTGGCACTCGTACAGAGGCGAAGCTCCAGGCGCTGGCTTGGTTGCGCAGGCAGCTGGAATGGGAGCACACCCTCGCGGTGTTACGCCACGAAGCAGACGACGCGGCCCCCAAGGCCGCCTGACATCTCCGCCGAACAGGTTCCCCCCGCACCGCGGTTCGGCGCCGAGATCGGCCCCGGCCCCTCCCGGCCGGGGCCGAACCACGTTTACGGTGGCGTCCGTGGAACATCTCGCGCCGCGCCTTGCCGGAGTTCCGGGCGTCGTCGCCGTGGTCCTCGGCGGTTCACGGGCGACCGGCCTTGCGCGACCTCACTCCGACTGGGATTTCGGCCTCTACTACCGCGACACGATTGATCCCGACGACGTTCGCGCGCTGGGCTTCGTGGGCGAGGTGTTCGCACCCGGCGACTGGGGACGCGTCGTCAACGGCGGCGCGTGGCTCGTGATCGACGGCCGGCGGGTCGACCTCGTCTACCGAGATCTCGACCAAGTCGAGGCGTGGACGTGCGACGCGCAGGACGGCCGCTTCGAAGTGTTCCGTGAGGTCGGCTACGTCGCGGGCATCCCGACGTACGTCGCCGCCGCCGAGCTCGCGCTCGCGCGTGTGCTCGAAGGCTCGTTGCCGAAACCGTCGTTTCCGCCCGCGCTCCGCGACACCGCGCCTGTGTGGTGGCGACGAATCGTCGCCGGTGCGCTGAAGTTCGCCGAGGCGCACGCGTTGCGTGACGACGCGGTGGGATGCGCCGCGAATCTGTCGGTTGCCGCGCTCGGCGAGTCGCACGCCCGGTTGTGCGAAGCCGGCGAGTGGTACCTGCCGGAGAAGGACATGATCGCACGGGCCGGGCTCGACGACGTGCAACCGCTGCTGCGCAATCTCGGCGACGACCTACGGGCGCGCGTGGCGCGGGTGCAATCGATCCTCCGCCCGAACTCCTAGACACGAGGTGGTGGCACGCGTATGCCGGATGCTCCGCGTGCGGGAGCGGACCGACTTCGATGGTCGGTGCAACGGTGGCGGGTTCCGTGCTCCGACAACTGGCCTGCGATGCTGGCGCGGTGCGCTACCGCCGGATGCCGATCGAGATCGAGTCGCCCGAGCAGCTCGGGTACGACACGATCACCAACAACCTCTCGGAGAGCTCGGTGTGCGACCGCCGGCTCGGTGCGCTCGGTATCGGTCTCGACATCGACGATCTACTGCTCTGCTATGGCGACCATCTCGGTGACCCCCTGTTGCGTGGGGCGGTCGCGGCCGGGGGTGAGGGATTGCGCGCCGACGACGTGCTGGTGGCGCCGGGGGCGGCAGCCGCGTTGTTCGCAGTTGCAACCGCGCTGCTCGAGCCGGGCGACCACGCCGTTGTGCTGCGCACGAACTACGCCACCAACCTCGAGACGCCGCGCGCAATCGGCGCGGATCTCGACATCGTCGATCTCGCATTCGACGACGGGTGGCGCGTAGACGCCGCGCGGCTTGCGGCCCGCGTACGGCCGGGCGTCACTCGGTTGCTGTCGGTCACGTGCCCCCACAATCCGACCGGCACGGCGTTCGACCTCGAGACGCTGCAACGGCTGGTCGAGCTCGCCGAACGTTTCGACACCGTGCTGCTCGTCGACGAGACCTATCGCGATCTCACACACGACGCGCCGTTACCCATGGCTGCGACGCTCTCGCCGCGTGCAATCAGCGTGGCGTCGATGTCGAAGGCGTACGGGCTGCCGGGGTTGCGCATAGGCTGGGCCGTCTGCCGCGATCGGCATTTGCTCGAGACCCTCCTCGCGGCCAAGGAGCAGATGGTGATCTGCGGCGCAACGATCGACGAGGCGATCGCGGCGCGGGTGCTCTCCGATCGGTCGCGCATCCTGCCGCCGATCCTCGACGACGTGCGCGCACGGCTCGGGATCGTGCGCGAGTGGATGCACGCGCAGTCGACATTCGAGTGGATCGAACCACGCGGCGGTGTCGTCGGTCTCGTGCGCTTCGCACCCGACGTCGCCGTCGACATCCAACGCTTCTACGAGGTGCTGTTCAAGGAGCACGGCACCTACGTCGGCCCCGGTCATTGGTTCGAGCTCGACGACCGCCACTTCCGCCTCGGTTTCGGCTGGCCCACCGAAGCCGAGCTGTGCGCGGGCCTGTCGAGCCTGTCGCAAGCAGCCGCGCAGTCGCTTACGAGATAGCCGGCCTCCCACCGCGCAAGATCGGGAACTGACGCTCGGGGTCGTCGCACGGCTCGCGGCTCGTTGGCGGGCCGGCGTTCGGATCGCCCCGCAACGCGACTGACCCTGCGTGCGCGTACTGCAAGATGTACGCCTTGCGCGTTGCGGTCGTCGTGTTCGGGCCGGTCATGTGTGGTGTGAGCGACGAGAACGCGACCGCGCCGCCGGCGCGTACGGGGGCCGCGACTTTGCTCGGTGGCTCGTCGAAGCACTCGTAGCCCAGAGGTTCGACATAGCTGTGCGCGAGCGTGCCGATGCGATGCACGCCGGACGCCACCCACGGGCAGCCGTTGTCGATGGTTGCGTCGGTGAGCGCGAACCAGATCGTCAGGTACTGCTGCGGTTCGATGAACGTGTAGCCGTTGTCCTGGTGCCACGGGAAGCGCCGGGGCTTCTCGGGCTTCTTGTACACCGCCTGGTCCCAAAACATGTCGACGTCGGGGCCCAGCAGGTCGGCACAGATGTCGACGAACACCGGAAGTGTCGCGAACTCTCGTGCGAGCACAGACTGTGCGACGAGATGCGTCGTGAACGTGATCGCACCCGCTTCCGCGATCATCACTCGCCCGTCGGCTTGCGTCCGCAGGATCGACTCGACGCGCTCCTCGTATGCGTCGAGCTCGGCCGTGACGCGCGCGACAACCTCCGCGACCACCAGGTCTTCGAGCACGACGAAGCCCTGCTCGTCGAACTGCGCAGCCTCTTGCTCGGTCACAAGTCGAAACGACCCGTGCGGCGTCGCCCACGCGAAGTCGCGATTCCACGGGTGCCGCCGCAAGGTCATTCCCGCATGATCGCGCGTGAGTGGTGCACCGCTTCGGCGCGCGCGTCGTGCACTGAATCGAGGTTGCCGTCGAGGCGTTCGAGGTCGGCGACCACCATCATGTGCGGCCGGGCGCGGCGGGTGCTGCCGAGGCCGGCGGTGTCGAGCGCGCGGAGGCAGATGTTGGCGAGGGCATCGGCCCGGCGCCGGGGACCTGTGCGCGGATCGTTGCGTTGGAAGTCGCGTTCCATCTCGGCGTCGAGCGCGGTCATGACGATCTCGCGGAGGATCTCGGCGAGATCGGCGAGGGTTCCGTGCGCGCGCCCATTGTAGCGAACATGTGTTCGCGTATGCCGGAAACCCCCAGAAAACAAGGAGAATTTCGCCAATCCAACCACGAATTTCAAGGCGCGTATGCCTCGCTCCACTCGAGCGTCCGCGCTCATTCGTGCACGATCGCGAGCCTGCCTCAGACGCGGCCGAGCACGGGGAGGGCCGTCGATGGAGCACGACGCAGCGGACGTGTTGGCGGCGTGAACGCGTGCCGCAACGCGAACACCGCGCAGGCGAACTCCGACCGGAACGGTCGTCCATGGGCATCGGTGAGCGAACGCCATCGGCCGGCGATGCAGTCCCTGATCGTCAGCGGACGGAAGCTGACGGGCGCCGCCGCGACGACCGCGCCGGCGACGAATCCCCCGGCGAGGACGACTTCGATCGCGAACACCGCGCAACCGGCCGGTGCGAGGCAGTTCACGGTGCCGGTTCCCGAGTAGTTCGGCTGCGACCGGAACACCGTCAGCGAGCTGCTCAACGTTCCCGCGCCGTCGATCGGGACCGGGAACGTGAGCGTCGCGCCACACAGCTCGAGGCCGTTGGTCGGATCGTCGAGGATGTTGCCTGCGCACAGTGCAACCGTCGCTGTCGACCCGGTGTTCGCCGTCGGGGCGAAGCCGCTGCCGTGCACCTGCACGGTGTGCCCGTCGGCGAGCCCCGCCGATGGTGTCGCGGTCAGGCTGGCGGTGACGATCGTGACCGGGGCCGCGGCAGCTGGAGCGACCGATACGCCCGCGCCGAGCGCGACAACTGCGAGAACCACCCACGCACGCTTCACGTCCACGCCTCCCGTCGAGGTCTCCGCGGCGATCTTTGTCTGTCGACGCCACACGCGTCGAGGAGCAAGAGCAACGGCGCAGGTCCACTCCGGAGACGACCGGAGATCACGAGGGATTGGGCGTCCCGACGATGCGTGTGCACCGCACCGTGCCGTCGTCGTGGAGATCGAACAGCTGCGCGGCCGGCCGCTGAGCCAACCGCACGACCGCATTGTGCCCTCTCGCGCGGGGCCCGCGCGGCAGCCGCAGCGTCATCCGCACGGCGCTGCTCGATCGAGCGCGACGATGAACGCGCCGGCATGCCACGACTCCAGTGTGCCGCTCACCTGGTCGCCGTACTTCTCGTACAGCAGCTCGACCGCCTGCGTGCGTTCGGGGGAGTCGACCATCGGCACCCGCGCGCGCACCGAGTACACGTCGTCGCCGGCGCGTACCCGCGCGGCCGCGTCGGCCTGCAAATTGCGGACCCAGTCAGAGCGATCGCCACCACCGGAGATCAGATAGAACGTCGCGCCGAGATCGGCGAACCAGATCTCGATCGTGTGTGGACCTCCGGTGCGGCGACCGACCGTCGTGAGATAGCAGAACTCCTCGGTCATGGCCGTTCGACGCACGCAAGCGCGCTCACGCACGTCGAGGAAGAGCGGCATACGCGTCCACTTGCCCTCGACGTCGCCGACTTCGCGGATCGCCTCGACCACGAACCCTTCCGATTCCAGTGCGCGGCTATACGACTCCAGCGGTCGATGCACGCTCTCGAAGCGCATGACCAGACCGTCGCGTTCGATGTCGTCGGCGTAGTACCGCTCCTCGAAGTACGGGCGCGGATCCATGACGAACCGGCGCTCCATCTCGTCGGGACCACGCTCGAACTGTCCGGCCGAGTTGATCGGGTGGACGATCGCGAACACGAAGTAGCCGTCCGGCCGCAACACGCGAGCGACTTCGCGCGACGGCGGCCGGCATGTCGTCGACGTCCTGGAACGACATGAACGCGATCGCGCAGTCGGTGATCGCCGATCCCGCAGCGGCAGCGCACCGCGTCGCCGGCGACGCCGATCCCGCCCAGCTCCGCGCTCCCCTCCGCCATGCGGACCGAGCCGTCGACTTCGAACACCGTGTGCCCTCGCGCGCGCAACGCACGCGCGACTCGTCCCTCGCCCGCGCCGATGTCGACGGTCAGTCGTCCGGGTGCCGGGAGCAGCGAGAAGAAGCGCTCGCCGTGGAACTGCTGGAACGAGTCGTGGCCGGGTGTGCGTGTCCAGCGGATCCAGTTCTCGGCCTGAGAGTCCCACGCGCGTCGCAGCGACACGAGTTGGGGAGTCTGCTCTACGCGCGCACCCAACGCGGGAGATATACGTCGTCGACGTGGGCGAACACGACACGCACCGGCTCGCCGATCTCGATCGTCGCGGGATCGATCTCGTTGATCTCGCCGTCGGCCGCGGTCACGAGGTTGCCGCCGAAGCGAATCGGTCGGTTCGCTCGTCCAGCTCGACGACGATCGCGTTGTACGGCGCCTTCGCCGCGAACGCCGGCAGCAGCGGCGGGTGCGGCACGATGAACGACCAGATGCGGCCGCGTCCCGACGTCGGCACCCATGTGACGTCGAGCGAACGGCACGCCGGACACATCGGCCGGGGCGGCATTCGCCACGTCCGGCACGACGCGCACGCCTGCACGAGCAGCTCACCGCGCGCGGTGCCCTCCCAGAACTCGGCGCTGTTCGGATTCTTCGAGATCGGGCAGCACCCACGCAGCTTCCATCAGGCGTCCTTCACGAAGAGCATCGCCGAGGTCGGCACACCTTCGCCCGACGTCACCAGGGACACGTCGGCGCCTTCCACCTGCGACGTCGACGTGCCCCTGATCTGCCGCACGGCTTCGAGGATCAGGTTGAAGCCGTGCACGTACGCCTCGCTCATGCCACCACCCGCAGTGTTCACCGGCAAGCGGCCGTCCGGCCACTCGATACCGCCGTCGTCGGTGAACGGGCCGCCTTCACCGCGCGCGCAGAACCCGTAGCCCTCGAGCGACAGGATGATCAACGGGCTGAACGCGTCGTAGAGCTGCGCGACCTTGACGTCGGCCGGGCATGACGTCGGCGAGCTCCCACATGCGCTTGGCTGCGGTCCACGCCGGGCCCCGCAAGCGGATCGTCGTTGAAGTAGTTGGTCATCGTCTGGTGCTGCGGTGGCAGTCCTTGCGCGAACGCGTGCACGTACGCCGGACGCTGCTTGCAGATCGCGGGCTCGTTCCGACGACGTGAGCACGACGGCCAGCGCGCCGTCGGTCTCCAGACAGTTGTCGAAGAGGCACAGCGGCTCCGAGATCCAGCGTGCGTTCATGTAGTCGTCGTGGGTCAAGGGCTTGTGGCCCATCGTCGACGCGGGATTGCGCGCGGCGTGCTTGCGGAACGCGACCGCGATGTTGGCGAGATGCTCCCGGCGCGCGCCGTACTCGTGCATGTACCGACGGGTGAGCATCGCGATCTCGTCGACCGGACGAAGGATGCCGAACGGCCGCGTCCACTGTGACGTTGTCGGCGATGCGCGCCGGTACCTGCGACCACGGCCTCGACGCGCGATCGGCTCGCTTGCGCGCTCGCCACGCTACGGCAGTCGTGCACTGGCCGGTCGCGACCGCCATCGCCGCTTGCCCGACGACCCCGCACCCCGCGCCACCGCCGAAGCCGACCTGCGAGAAGAACGTGATGTCGCCGAGGCCGACCGAACGGGCGACGTCGACCTCTCGGATCGGCTCGAACGTGTACGACGCGAGCCCGTCGACCTCCGACGGTGCGACCCCCGCATCGTCCAACGCCATCGAGATTGCCTGGCACGCGAGCGACAGCTCGGTGTCCACCAACCCCTTGCCGAACGCGGTCTGCCCGATCCCGACGACTGCCGTGCGGTTCTTGATGCTCATGCCCTCAGGGCGTCAGTAGGGGGTCGTTTTCCGACCCTCACTCACGCCTCACCAGCCCTTCCATTCGGGCTGGCGACGCTCGCGGAACGACTGCACCCCTTCGGCCGAGTCGACGGTCGACGAGTTGAGCTCGACCATCATCGCTTCTTCTTCGAGCAGGTCGCGGCGCGACAACTCCGACGCGTCGTGCAGCAGCTTCTTCGCCCAGCCGATCGCCTTCGTCGGGCCCGACGCGAGCCGCTCGGCCCACTCCTTCGCGGTCGCCTCGAGCTCCGCCGCGGGCACGACCTTGTTCACGATGCCCAAGCGTCGCCGCGTCGTCGGCCGAGAGGTCGTCGCCGAAGAACACGAGCTCCTTCGCCTTGTGCATGCCGACGACGCGCGGCAACAGGTACGCGACACCGCCGTCGGGGATCGAGCCCGCGCCGCACGAACACCTGGATGATCTTCGCCGTGTCGGCCGCGATCACGAGGTCGGCCGCGAGCACGAGCATCGACCCGCCGCCGGCGGCGGTGCCGTTCATTGCGACGATGACCGGCTTCTCGCAGTCCTGGATCGCTTGCATCATCTGCTGGAAGCCGCCGCGCATCATGTTGATCGCGCTCGCCGACCACCCGCCCGGGCGCCTCCGCAGGCGTCGTCGCCGCGCACCGGCTGCGGCACCGAGAGGTCGGCGCCGGTGCAGAAGTGCCGCTCGCCGGCCGCAGTCAGCACGATCGCGCGCACACCGAGCTCGTGATTCGCGTCGCGGAACGTCTCGGTGAGCGCATTGCGCACGAACCACGGGATCGCGTTGCCCTTGTCGGCACGGTTGATCGTCAGCCACAACACGCCGTTCTCGAGCCGTTGCAGCAGCTCGTCGCCGACCAGCTCCGATCCCTGTGTCATTTGCGCACCACCAACGCGTCGAGCGCGAGCGCACCGCGGGCGCGCACGCGCAGGGGATTGATGTCGAGCTCTTCTACCTCCGACGCGAGATCCATCGCGAGGCGTTGCACCTTCATGATCGTGGCGACGAGCGCGTCGATGTCGGCCGGCTTCTGCCCGCGCGCACCGCGGAAGATCGCCAAGCCCCTCAGCTCTTCGAGCGCGGCGTCGCGCTTCGTCCTCGTCGAACGGTGGGACGCGGAACGTCACGTCGCCGAACACCTCGACGAAGATCCCGCCGAGCCCGAACGTCACGACCGGCCCGAACAGCGCGTCGGTCGAGACGCCGATCAACGTGTCGACGCCGTCGTCGACCATCTCGCACACCATCACACCGTCGATCCGCGCCCGCCGGTCCGCCTTGCGCGCCGCGCGCAGCAGCTCGTCGTACACGGCGCGTGCTTCCTTCGGCGAAGCGACCCCGACCCGAACGATCGCCGGCGTCGGTCTTGTGCAGCAGGTCGGGCGACGACACCTTCATCACCACCGGGAAGCCGAGCCCCTTGGCCGCCTTCACGCATGCCGCGGCCGACGCGCACAGCACGTCTTTCGACGTTTTGATGCCGTACGCGCGCAAGACCTGCTTCGACTGCCATTCCGACAACGCCTCGCCCGGGGCGGCGCGGTCGAGCACCTTGCGCGCGTTCTTCGCCGCCGCCGACGCAGTCGTCGGCGCGCCGGCGAACGGCGAGCGGTACCGCGCGGAGAACATCCAGTAGTCGACGTACGCGCGTACCGCCTTCGTGCAGTTGTTGAACGTGCGGAACACGGGCAGGCCGCCGTCGAGGAGACGCTTGTAGTACGTGTCGTCGGTACCTGCCGGCGCACCCCATACCACGAACACCGGCTTCGTCGAGCTCCGGGCCGCGGCGATGATGTCGCGCGTGAACGGCTCGCTGAACGAGACGACCGCACCCGTGATCGGGATCACCACGATGTCGACGTGCTTGTCGGCGAGCACGATGTCGAGGATCTGCCGGCCGCGCGCGTCGGCAACAGGAGGACCGCCGCAGTCGACGGGGTTGGACACGCGCAAGTACTCGGGGATCAGGCCGTCGTGCAATGCCTTCTGCGACGCCTTGGCGAGATCCGGCAACGACAGTCCGGCGTCAGCGAGCACGTCGGCCATGTGCGCCCCCGTACCGCCGCTGATCGCGTACACGCACACCCCCGGGTCGCGCTCGCTCCGCTCGCCGCTCCGGCCAGTTCGCTGCGCACCCTCCGGGCCGCTCCGCTCACGGCGTCGTGCCCACGCCGGTGGCGTCTTCGGACGCGTACGCGCCAATGCCATCGACACTTCGAGCAGCTCGTCGAGCCCGTCGACGCGCGTCACGCCGAACTGGCGGAACACCGCCGACGTCACCGCGTCGGATCCGGTGAGGTGTCCGGTGTGCGACTGCGCCATCGACTGGCCGGCCGCGGTCTTGCCGACCTTCACGATCACGATCGGCTTCCGCAGCTTCGCCGCGTGATCGGCGGCGAGCATCAGCGTGCGGCCGTCCTTGAAGCCCTCGATGTAGCACGCGATCACGCCGACCTCGGGTTGGTCCGCGAAATGGCGCGCGAAGTCGGCGAACTCGAGGTCGACCTCGTTGCCTGTCGGCGCCCAGTGCGTGAGCCGGATGCCGATCTCCTGGCCTTGGAACACGGGCCGGCCCTGGTGTCCCGACTGCGTGATCATCGCGATCGACGGACCGGTCAGGTCGGCGCGGAAGTCTTCGAACGCGTTGAGGTTCGTGTTCGGCCCGAGCAGCCGTACGTCGCCGTTGCGCACGAGCTGCTCGAGCTCGCCGCTCGCGCTTGGCGCCCGCGACTCCGGTCTCGGAGAATCCCGCCGCGAAGATCACGGCGAACTTCGCCTTGCGTTGCAACACCTCTTCGAACGTCTGCTCGGCGCGGCCGGTGAGGATGATCGCGAGGTCGAGGTCGCCCGGCACGTCGAAGATCGATTTGTAGCACCGATGCCCGAGCACGGTCTCGTATTGCGGGTGCACGGGATAGAAGGTGGCGGCGTGCTGTTTCGCCCATGCGTCGAACTTGCGCGTCATCGCCGTGTTCGGCTTCGCGGGCCGCTCCGAGGCGCCGATCAACGCGATCGTCTTCGGGTGCAAGAACGCGTCGATGTCGACGTCGCGCAGGCGCACCGGACGTCCGGAAACGTCGAGCGGAAGGTCGAGGCATCGGGCCTCAGTATGACGGCCGCGTCAGGTTCACGGCCATTCGGATAGGTTCCCGCAGGTGCGGTCGGTGGTGATCGTCGGGACGTCGCTCGCGGGTCTCGCGCGCCGCCGAAACGCTGCGTCGCGATGGCTTCGGCGAGCGCATCGTTGCGATCAGCGACGAGCCGCATCTTCCGTACGACCGGCCGCCGCTGTCGAAGGAGCTGCTGCGCGGCGATTGGGAGCCCGGCGACATCGTGTTGCGCAAGCAGGGCGTCGACGACCTCGATCTCGAGTGGCGCTTGGAGGCGCGCGCGGTCGTGCTCGACGTCCGCAGCGCGTGGTCGAGCTGCACGACGGCGAGCGCGTCGCCTACGACGGCCTGATCATCGCGACCGGCGCGACACCGAGACGGCTGCCGGATCAGCCGAACCTCGCAGGTGTGCTCACGTTGCGCACGCTCGACGACGCGCTCGCACTGCGCGAGCTGCTCGACGCGCGTCCGAAGGTCGTCGTGATCGGTGCGGGGTTCATCGGCGCGGAAGTCGCTGCGACGTGCAGGACGCGCTGGCCTCGACGTCACGGTGCTCGAGATGCTGCCGCAGCCGATGGTGCGCGGCCTCGGCCCCGAACTGGGCGCGGCGATCGCGGCCGTGCACCGCGACCATGGGGTTGACCTCCGAACGGCTGTGACCGTCGAAGCCATCGAAGGGGACGGCAACGGCTACGTCACCGGCGTGCGGCTCGGCGACGGCGCACACGTCGCGGCCGACGTCGTGGTCGTCGGCGTCGGCGTCGACCCGCAGACCGGCTGGCTCGAGGGTTCGGGACTCACCCTCGACAACGGCGTGGTCTGCGACGCGTCGTGTGCACCGCGGCGCCGAACATCGTCGCGGCGGGCGACGTCGCCCGCTGGCCGAACCTGCTGTTCGACGGTGCGCTGATGCGGCTCGAGCACTGGACGAACGCGACCGAACAGGGGGTGCACGCGGCGCGCCGGCTGCTCGGCGCCGAGCGTGCGTTCGCGCCCGTTCCGTTCGTGTGGTCGGACCAATACGACCGCAAGATCCAAAGCGTCGGCGTCGTGTCGCCCGACGCCGACGTGCGCATCGCGCACGGCACGCTCGACGAGCGGCAGTTCGTCGCGCTGTTCGGGAAGCGGGGCCGGATCGTCGGCGCGCTCGGCTTCAACCGTCCTCGCAACGTGATGCAGTACCGCCGGTTGATCGCCGACCGCGGTTCGTGGGACGCCGCGCTCGCACTCTCAGATGCGTAGCTTTCCGGTCGCGCTCGCTGCGGACCGGGATACCCGGCCCGCGGACGCTCGCCGTTCATGCGAGTTCGCTCGGGCCACGCCTGCGCTCACCGCCGCGTGCGGAACGAGATGAGCGCGCACGAAGCGCCGCTCCTGACGTCGCGGTTCGTGCTCGTCGTCTCCTGCGGCCTCTGCTACTTCCTCGCGCTCGCGATGCTCACGCCGGTCCTGCCGCACTACGTGAAGGACCACATGCACTACGGCGATGCCGCGGTCGGTGTGGCGGTCGGCGCGTTCGCGGTCGGCGCGGTCGTGTTGCGGACGTACGCCGGTCGGGTCGGCGACACCGTCGGCCGTCGCGCGTTGATCATCACGGGCGCGCTGACGGTCGCGATCTCGACGCTCTTCTACGGTGCGATCGACGCGCTCTGGTGGCTGATCGCGATGCGGGTGGTCACCGGTTTCGGCGAGGCCGCGTTCTTCGTGGGCGCGGCGACGATGATCACCGACCTCGCACCCGCGGCGCGACGCGGCGAAGCCGTCAGCTACTGGTCGGTTGCGGTGTACGGCGGGCTGTCGTTCGGTCCCGCGCTCGGCGACGTGCTGCGTGGCGGCAACCGGTTCATGCTCACGTTCGTGGTGTCCGCGCTGCTCGCGTTGGTCGCCGCGCTGCTCGGCGTGTTCACACGCGAAGTGCCCCGCGAGCACGACCTCGCACCACACGGTCGCCTGTGGCATCCGGCCGCGTTGCGACCGGGCTTGGTGTTGTTCCTCGGGCTGATGCCGCTATCGGCATTCACGCCGCTGCTCCCTCTGTACGTCGACAGCGACGTGCACGCGTCCGCGGGCGCGGTGTTCCTGCTCTACGGCATCCTGATCCTCACCGTCCGCGTACTCGGCGCGCGGCTTCCCGACCGGCTCGGCGGACGAAATGCCGGCGCGCTCGCGCTCGCGTTCTCGGGCACTGGCATCTTGATCATTGCCATGTGGCCGACGATCGTGGGGCTCGTCGCCGGCACCGTTGTGTTCGCGTGTGGCATGTCGCTGCTGTATCCCGCGCTCCTCGTGCTCGCGCTCGTCGGCATCAAGGACACCGAGCGCGCATCGGTCGTCGGCACGTTCTCGTCGTTCTTCGACCTGTCGTCGGGTTTTGGTGCCGCGATCGCAGGCGTGATCGCCGAGCTCACCGGCTACCGCGGCGCGTTCGCGGTCGCGGGCATCACGTGCCTCGCCGGACTGCCGCTCCTGCGCGCCTCGGTCACGGCGCGTGTCGAGTCGTAGGTTCGTCGATGCCGTCGCTCCTCGTCACCAACGACTTCCCACCCAAGACGGGTGGCATCCAGTCGTACCTCTACGAGTTGTGGCGGCGCCTGCCCGCGACCGACACGACGGTGTTCACGACGGCGTTCGACGGCGCGCGCGCGTGGGACGCAGGGCAGGCCTTCCGTGTCGTGCGGGCCGATCAGAGGACCTTCTGGCCCACGCCCGGGCTCGCACGCGACATCGACGCGCTCGCACGTGAGGTGCGCGCCGACGTCGTGTTCGTCGATCCGATGCTGCCGCTCGGGCTGGTCGGCCCCCGCCTGCGGGCGGCGCCGTACACCGTCGTTGCGCACGGCGCCGAGATCACCGTGTACGGCCGGGTGCCGGGTACGCGGCTGCTCGGCCGCCGCGTTCTGTGCGGCGCGGCCGCGATCGTCGCGGCCGGGGGATACCCCGCGCGTGAAGCCGTACGCTGTCGCGGGACGTCCAGTCGCGGGTGTCGTGATTCCGCCCGGCGCCGACGTCGAGCGGTTCCATCCGGTCGATCGTGCGCGGCGGGACGCGATCCGGCGTCGGTTCGGACTCGACCCCGCGCGGCCGCTCGTGCTCGGGTTGTCGCGGCTCGTGCCGCGCAAGGGATTCGACGTCGTCATCGACGCGATGCGCGCGCTCCGCACGTGCAGCTCGCGATCGCGGGCGGCGGCCGCGACCGTGCGCGCCTCGAGCGACTCGCCGGCACGAACACGACGTTCGTCGGGCGCGTGCCCGGCGCCGACCTTCCCGCGCTTTACGCGTGTGCCGACGTGTTCGCCATGTGCTGCCGGGAGCGGTGGGCGGGATTGGAAGCCGAGGGCTTCGGGATCGTGTTCCTCGAGGCGGCGGCGTGCGGTGTGCCTGCGGTTGCCGGTCGCAGCGGCGGCGCGCACGAGGCGGTCGTCGACGGCGAGACCGGCTTCGTCGTGTCGCCACGCGCGACCGGCGACGTGCGCGCCGCCCTCGAATTGCTCACCGAGGACGAGAAGCTGCGGGCGCAGATGGGTGCTGCCGCCCGCCGCCGCGCGTGCGACAACTTCGCGTACGACGACCTCGTCGCGCGGCTCGCGCCCATCGCGCGCGGCGACTTCTCGGGATGCGGAACACTCGATGGGTAGATTGCAGCCGTGACCGGCAAGCGCATCGTGCACGCATCGTGGGCGTCGCTTGCGCTCTTCGGCGCCGTATCGATCCCGGACACGCTCGGTCTCCACGCGCTCGAGGACGCCACGACCGCGGTGAGCCTCGCGTTGTTCGGCATCGGGATCGCGGTGTGGCTGTACGCGTTCGCGTACGCGGTCGTGCGGTCGGCGCGCGGCGACGACATTGTGGTCGCGTCGTGGGTGTTCCTCGACGGTTCGGCGCCGGCCGGCGTGCGCCGCCATCTGCTGGGCGCGACCGGCGTGTCGATCGTCCTCGCGGCGATCGCGGCGGTCGCGAACCCCTTCGGCGTGCTGGTGCCGCTGCTCCCGCTGGGACTGGCCGCGCTCTGGGGTGCGCGACACGGCGCGTTCCCGCCCCGCCGCACGCCGACCGATACGCGGCGGAGGAACATCGCCAGAGGAGGCGCGCGATGACCGAGACCGCGAGCGAGCGCATCCGTGTCGATGCCGCGGCCGATCGATGTCTCGATGTCGCGTCCGACTTCGAGTCGTATCCAGAGTGGGCACGCGACGTGAAGGAAGTGAAGATCGTCGAGCGCGACGAGGAAGGCCGCGGCAAACGCGTCGAGTATCGCGTCGCCGCGCTCGGCAAGAGCGTGCACTACCTGCTCGAGTACGACTACTCGTTGGCGCCGACCTCGTTCTCGTGGAAGCTCGTTGAAGGCGACTTGGTGCGACGGCTCGACGGCTCGTACCGCTTCGAACCCGAGACGCCGGCGTCGACGCGCGTGCACTACGAGCTGGTCGTCGACCTCGCCGTGCCGCTGCCGGGGTTGCTGAAGCGCCGGGCCGCGGGCTTGATCATGGGCAACGCGCTCAAAGAGCTGAAGAAGCAGGTCGAAGCCGTCGCGTGAAGTCGAGGCGGCCCGGCGTGTGGTCCGGCAGCGGAGTGCCTGCGTAGGCGCGAGCGAGCGTCGCACCGAGGTTCGAGCACGCGGCAAGCGAAGCATCGGACACGTTGGCCAGCACGACGCCGAACCCGGTGCCGGGCGTCGTCGTGTCGCCGAGGTCGCCGTCGGTCCGCACACCTCCCAGCTCCGTGGTGATCAGGACGTCCCCGCACCAGATGGTTCGCGCCGCGGACGCGCGGGCGAGCTCGTCGAACGCCCACGCGCGCCGCTCGGGGCGGTTGTAGCCGTACCAGTACACAAGCGCGATGTCGTGGTCGACGAGCTCGCGTGCAAGTGAGAGGGCCGACACCCCCGTAGGCCCTTCTGCCCACGGATCGTACGGATCGACGTGGGCCACGACTCTGCCGGGTACGCCTACCGAGTCGTGGAGTGTGCTCGTGCCGTCGGCCGCGACGACGTGCACGCGCGAATCGAGCCCGAGCTGTGCTGCCTCTGCGTGCAGGTTCTCGACGCTTCCACCGTCGAGATCGCAAAGGAGGTACGAGCAGTCCGACCCGAGCTCGCGCATCGCGAGCCCGGGGCCGCCCGGATACGAGGTCATACGACCCGACGGGTTCATCGCCGCGAGATGCTGCGCGTATCGCGACTCGGCCAGCGCCGGATGAAGCGGCGCGATCTCGAAGAATCGCCGTGCCCCGAAGGCCCGTTCGGGATCGTTCACCATCTCGTAGACGGCATTGCCGGCGTGGCTCTCCCAGTAGTGCTGCGGCCGCTCGATCGCGAGCACTGCGACGAGCGGCAAGTGCTTCCACACGTCGGCGAGCTTCGCGAAATGACGGTTGGCCATCGCGCCAACTGTACGACGGTGAGCGCGCGTCGGTCGCCGATTACTCGGGGACGAAGCGCCAGACGTCGCCGTGCGCGACGACGCGACCAGCCGGGCGGCCGCTGAAGTGCGTGCCGAGCACGAGGGCACCCGACTCGGCGGCGCGCGCGAGCATCCGGTGCCGGGTATCGAGCGCGACCTCCGGGTACTCGTCACCGACTTCGTTCCAGTCGGGACGCGCGCACTGCACCGGGTGGTGCAGGAAGTCGCCGGTGATCAACGCGCGCGGCACCGGTGGACTCGACCCACATCGACACGTGGCCCGGCGTGTGACCCGTTGACGGCTCGAGCGTGAGGCCGTCGCCGAGGTCCTCGTCCTCCGCGACGATGTCGGCCAGGCCCGCGTCGACGACCGGCGCGATCGAATCGTCGTACACGCCGTCGATCCCCGGGTTGCCCCCGCCTTGCAGAACGCGAGCTCGCGCGCGGTGTAGAGGTGCCGCGCGTTCGTGAACGTCGGGACCCATGCGCCGTCGACGAGATGCGTATCCCAGCCGACGTGGTCGGCGTGCAGATGTGTGTGTACGACCGTGTCGATCACGGCGGCGTCGAATCCCGCATCCGTGAAGCGCTCGAAGAACGGCCATGTCATCTCGTTCCAGAATGGAATGGGCCGCTCCTTGTTGTTCCCGACACACGGATCTACGAGCACGCGTCGACGACCGGTCTCGACGACGAATGCCTGGATGCGCAGCGCGATGTTGCCGTGCTCGTCGGCGAAGCCGGGCACGGCCAGCCACTCCTGCGCGGCGACCTCAGCGGCCGTCGCGGCGGGGAAGAAGAACTCCGGCGGTATGTGGTGGGTCTCGTCTTCCACGACGCTCGTGATCGTCGCCCCACCCACAGTCCAGCGCTGGGTCGCCGTCATCATGCGGACACGATTGCACACCATCGGTGTGGAAGCGATCGCAGTAGCGTGGCCCCATGTGCCGCAACATCACGACCCTCCGGGGCCTCGAGCCCGACGCAACCGCCGAAGAGATCGAGGCCGCCGCGCGCCAGTACGTGCGCAAGATCAGCGGCGTGCAGTCGACATCCGAGCGCACGTTCGACGCCTTCGAGCGCGCGGTCGCGCGAGTGACGGCCGCGACCACCGACTTGCTCGCCGAGTTGCCGCCGCGGAAGCAGCCGCCGAAGACCGTGCCTCCGCTGCGCCGCCTCCAAGCTGCACACGCCCATCAGCACTAGCGTCACCGCCCGATGCGGATCCTGTTGTTCACCGGCAAAGGCGGTGTCGGCAAGACGACGCTCGCCGCGGCGACTGCCGCGCGCGGCGGCGGAAGCCGGGCTGCGCACGATCGTGTGCTCGACCGACCCCGCGCACTCGCTCGCCGACGCGTTCGACGTGCC
This sequence comes from uncultured Actinomycetes bacterium, assembly GCA_963836365.1. Taxonomy (GTDB): domain Bacteria; phylum Actinomycetota; class Acidimicrobiia; order IMCC26256; family PALSA-610; genus DASQHW01. Next base: position 174,212 of record CAWIJC010000008.1, on the reverse strand, counting down.
GCTCGGCGATCAGCCGACACCGATCGCCGAGCACCTCGCCGGCCAGCAGCTCAACGCACGCGTGCGCTTCGAAGAAGCTTGGTCCGACGTGCGTGGGTACCTCGTCGACATCCTCGACTGGGCCGGCGCGAGCACCGTCGAAGCCGAGGAGCTTGCGGTTGTGCCCGGTCTCGACGAGGTGTTCGCGCTCGCCGACATCAAGGCGTTCGCGACGAGCGGCGCGTACGACCTCGTCGTCGTTGATTGCGCGCCGACCGCCGAGACGATTCGCCTGCTGTCCCTCCCCGACGTGCTCGGCTGGTACATGCAGCGCGTGTTCGACACCCAACGCCGGCTGACGCGTATCGCGCGCCCGCTCTGCGAGCGCATGGCGAACATCCCGGTCGCGGGCGACAACGTGTTCGCCGCGATCCGGCGTTTCTACGACCGGCTCGACGGCGTGCGCGAGCTCCTGACCGACGGCGGCGTCACGAGCGCCCGCCTCGTCGTGAACCCCGAGCGCCTCGTCGTCGCCGAGGCGCGGCGCACCTACACGTACCTCTCGCTGTTCGGCTACCACGTCGATGCCGTGATCGTGAACCGCGTGCTCCGCCGCGAAGTCGACGATCCATGGCTCGCGCAGTGGAAGGCGAACCAGGCCGCGCACCTCGAAGTCATCGCGGAGGCATTCGCGCCGCTGCCGCTGCTCACGTCGGAGCTGGTCAACGAGGAAGTTGTCGGGCTCGAGGCACTTTCGATGCTCGCGAAGCGCTGCTACGCCGACGATGCCGTCGCCGGTCATCTCTCGCGCAGCGAGCCGATGCGCGTCGAAGCCGCCGGCGCGACGATGTTGCTGTCGCTGCATCTTCCATTCGTCGATCGGGCCGAGGTGCAGTTGACGCGCGCCGACGACGAGCTCGTCGTCACTGTCGGCTCGTTGCGCCGCGCGATCGTCCTGCCCGACAGCCTTGCGCGCCGTCATGTCGGGCGCGCGCGGTTCGTCGGCGAACGGCTCGTCGTGGAGTTCGTGGCGTGAATCCCGACCACGTGCCGCCCGATGACCCTGTCGAGCATCTGTGGAACGCGGCGTCGGAAGTCCTCGCGGCGGTGCGCAAGTTGGTCGAGGCGGCCGACGAGTTCGTGCAGGAGCAGCGGCTGCGGCCGGCGCGCGGCTCGTGGCCCGGCACTGATCGGTCGACACGCCTCGATCACATCGACATCGACGACTCCGACGCGCGCTAGCCGAATGGTCTCGCCGACGATCGGGCTCGACATCGGCGGCACCAAGGTGCTCGGCGTCCTGCTGAACCGCGACGGCACGATCGCGCGCGAGTTGCGCCGGGCGTCACCGCACGCGGGCGTCGATGCGCTCGTCGCCACCGGCGCCGCGATCGTCAGCGCGCTGGGAACCGGCGACGAACCCGTCGGCGTCGGCGTCGCCGGTCTGGTGAGCCGGGACGGGCACGTGCTGTACTCGCCGAACCTGCCGAATGTACGCGAGGCGCCGCTGCGCGAGCAGCTCGCGACCGCGACCGGCCATCGCGTCGTCGTCGACAACGACGCCAACGTTGCGACGATCGGCGAGGTCGAATGCGGCGCCGCTCGCGGCGCGCGTCACGCGATCCTCGTCACGCTCGGTACGGGCATCGGCGGTGGCATGCTGCTCGACGGTCGTATGTATCGCGGCGCACACAACTTCGGCGCCGAGTTCGGCCACTTCACGGTCGACGCCGACGGCCCGATGTGCGCGTGCGGAGAGCGCGGGCACTGGGAGGCCATCGCGTCGGGAACCGCGCTCGGCCGGATGGCGCGCGAGATTGTCGCGGCCGGCGGGGGCGCGGCGATCGTCGCCGCCACCGGTGACGGCAACGAGGTGACCGGCGTCGCAGTCGGGAACGCGGCCGCGAACGGTGACGGCGACGCGCTCGCGTTGCTCGCGCAGTATGCCGACAACGTCGCGCTCGGTCTGGCCGCGCTCGCGAACGTCCTCGACCCCGAGCGGATCGTGATCGCAGGCGGGCTCGTCGATCTGGGCCCGCCGCTCTTCGGCCCGCTGCGCGACGCGTTTCGCCGTCACCTCGAGGGCACCGGATATCGGCCCGAGATCGCGATCGTGCCGGCCGAGCTCGGCTACCGCGCGGGCGCAGTCGGCGCCGCGGTGCTCGCGCGGGAGCTGCTCGACTCGTGACGTTGAAGGTCGGCTTGATGCTGCCGTCGTTCGTCGAGGATCCCGAGATCCCGATCGCCGTCGCGTGTGCGGCGGAGGACGCCGGTCTCGACGCGGTGTTCGTGTACGACCATCTCTGGCGCGGAGATCCGCCGAACCGGCGTCCTGCGCTCGAGTGCTTCGCACTGCTCGGCGCGGTCGCGGCCGAGACACGCACGATCTCGATCGGTACGCTCGTCGTGCGCGCGACGTTGCGACCGGCGGCCACGCTCGCGAACAGCCTGATGACCGCGCAGCGTGTGAGCGGCGGGCGCGTGATCGCGGCGATCGGCGCGGGTGACAGCCTGAGTCGGGCTGAAAACGAAGCATTCGGGCTCGAGTTCGGCACGATGGCCGATCGCGTCACCGCCCTGCACGACGCGGTGCGCGCCACGCACGGCCACGGGTACCCGGTCTGGGTCGGCGGACTCGCGACCCAGGTGCGCGAGATCGTCCCGATCGCCGACGGATGGAACGCTTGGGACACCGATCCGGCGACGTTCGCCGCCGACGTTGCCCGCGTGCGTGAGATCTCGCCGACTGCCACGATCACGTGGGGCGGTGTGGCCCGGCCACGCGACGAAGGCGTCGACGGACTGAGCGCGCGGCTCTCGGAGTATCTCGCATGTGAGCCCGCGTGGTTGATCCTCGCGCCGGCCGACTCGGGCAATGCCGAGAACGCGAAGTTGATTGGCGACGTGCGGCAGCGCCTACGGCAACAGGAGTGACGCCGCCCGCGAGAGATGCGAGCCCATCGCGGAGCTCGCAGACAGGCCGGTGCACCAGTACGTGAGCTCGGCGAACCACACGGAGCCGAGCACGCGCACGATGTCGTCGACGTTGTGCGCCTGGACGTCGCCCATCGCGTCGCCGATGATCGCGCGCAAGGTCGCGTCGATCTCGTGCTTGATCAGGAGCGTGTCGTCGCCGGCGGTCGTCATCGCCGTGACCATCGCGCGCGACACGTTCGGTTGCCGCTCGAGCGCGCGCGACGCGCGCTGCAGCACATCGGAGAGACGCTCGGCCGGTGTGTCGCCGCGCGGCGGCCGTGCGACGAGCCGCTCGCGCAGCGTCGTCGCTTGCTGCGCCATCGCGGCCAGCAACAGCTGATCTTTCGACGCGTAGTGCCGGTAGAGCGTGCCCAGCGCGACCTCGGCGCGCGCGGCGACGTCGCGCATCTGCACAGCGTCGTAGCCGCCAACGGCTGCGAGCTCGACCGCGACGTCGACGCAGCGTTTCTTCCGCTCCGCGGTCTCGAGCGCCCTCGTTCCGGTTGGCACGCGGGGAGGGTACCGCGAAGCTAGAACGTGTTGCAGGTGTGGTCCGTGCGACTTACCATCCGCGCCATGCAGACGCCTCTCGCACGCGACCTCGGCATGGAGTTCCCGATCTTTGCGTTCAGCCACTGCCGCGACGTTGTTGCCGCGGTGAGCCGCGCCGGCGGCATGGGTGTGCTCGGCGCGTTGTACTTCAGTCCCGCCGAGCTCGAGATCGAGTTGAAGTGGATCGAGGAGCACGTCGACGGCAAGCCCTACGGTGTCGACCTCGTGATGCCGGCCAAGGTCGAGCTGCCGGAAGGTGTGCATCCGGAAGACCTCGAGGAACAGCTCGAGGACATGATCACGCCCGAGCACCGTGAGTTCGTCGAGAAGGTGCTCGCCGACCATGGCATCCCGCCGTTGCCCGACGACGTCGAGCGCGGGCATCACCTGCTCGGATGGACCGACAGCACCGCGCGCCCGCAGATCGACGTGGCGCTCAAGCACCAGCCCAAGCTGTTGGTCAACGCGCTCGGGCCACCGCCCAAGGACGTGGTCGACACTGCGCACGACCACGGCATGTTGGTCGCCGCGCTCGCGAGCAGCCCGCGCCACGCGCAGAAGCACCGCGAGATCGGCGTCGACATCGTGGTCGCACAAGGCACCGAAGCGGGCGGGCACACCGGCGAGATCGCATCGATCGTCCTGTGGCCGCAGGTGATCGAGGAGGTCGCGCCGGCGCCGGTGCTCGCGGCCGGCGGCATCGCGCACGGTTCGCAGATTGCCGGCCGCGCTCGCGATGGGGGCGCAGGGCGTATGGACGGGCTCGATCTGGCTCACGGTCGCGGAGAGCGACGCGACGCCCCTCGTGCTCGAGAAGCTGCTCGGCGCCGACTCGACCCAGACCGTGCGCTCGCGCGTGCTCACCGGCAAGCCCGCCCGGCAGCTGCGGACCGCGTGGACCGACGCATGGGAAGGCCCGGATTCTCCCGGCTACCTCCCGATGCCCTTGCAGTTCATGCTGGTCGCCGACGCGTTCTCGCGCATCTACCGCTCCCAGAACCGCGAGATGACCGGCTTCCCGGTCGGCCAGGTCGTCGGCATGATGAACCAGGTGCTCACGACGCGCGACGTCATGCAGCAACTCGTCGAGGAATACATCGAGGCGTCCGACCGCCTGCAGACCCTCAACCGGTGAGCGTGCGTCGGGCGTGTGTGGGGTGTCGTGGACGCACCCCGCCACACGCCTACGCGAACTACTCCAACGTCGCGTAGTTGGTGCTGCGGTCGTCGGCTCTCGTGCCGCGGACCTGGTCGACGCAGGCACGGAGATCGCGCAGGAAATCGTCGACGACCGGGGCGTTGCCCGCGCTGACCGTGAGGTGTAGCGAGTCGGGCGGTCTCTGCCGGTCGAGGTGCCAGCCGCGCTCGTGCATTGCGTCGCCGACGGCGAACACGTCGACGCTGTCACTCGCGATCGCGAGCAGATGGGCTTCGGGTTCGGCGAGCACGCGCAGGGCGGGCGTCGCGCGCACGCCGTCGATGATCGTGCGCGCAGTCTCGATCGTGACGCGCGTCAGCCGCCGGTACCCGTCGACGCCGAGCTTGTGCATCACCGCCCACGCGGTCGCCATCGGTAGCCCCGGCCGCGACCCCTGCATGTTCGGCGACGCGTACAGCCCGCCGAGCCAGCCGTCGAACACGAACGTCTGGTAGCGCCGCAGCTCTTTGTTGCGATGCAGGATCACCGACGCGCCCTTCGGGGCGTACCCGAGCTTGTGCACGTCGGCCGAGATCGTGGTGACGGCGTCGACGCGAAAGTCCCACGGCGGAACCGGCTCGCCGTTCATCTCCATGAACGGCAGCACGAACCCGCCCATGCACGCGTCGACGTGCATCGACGCGCCGACGCCGGCCGCGACGATCGCCAGCTCGGGAATCGGGTCGATCACGCCTTGCGGGTACTGCGGCGCGGAGCCGACGACCAGCACCGTGTTCGCGTTGGAGCGGACTGCCATCGCGTCGACATCGGCGCGGAAGTCGCGACGCACCGGCACCGTGTGCACGAGCACGCCGAAGTCGTGCGCCGCCTTGTGGAATGCGGCGTGCGCGCTCTCGGCGACGACCATCTCGGGGTTCTCGACGCCGCGCTCGTGGCGGCCGCGTTCCTTCGCGGCCTTGACGGCCATCAGGATGCTCTCGGTGCCACCCGACGTCATGAACCCCGCGGCGTGCACACCGTGGAACAGGTCCGCGCACATGCCGACGACCTCGGACTGGATCGATCCCAGGCTCGGGAACGCCGCCGTGTTGAGCGCGTTCTCGTGCAGGAACATCGTCGCGACTGCTTCCGCGATCTCGCGCACCTCGGGACCGCCGTCGAACACCAAGCCGAATGTGCGGCCTTCGTGCCAGCGTGCGTCGCCCGCCCGCTTGGCGCGCAACTCGCGAAGGATCTCGTCGTCGCTGAGTCCGTGCTCGGGGAGCGGCATCCGCCGGATGCTACGACGACGGCGCGCGGTCAGGAATCGAGGTCGGGCGGCGGGATGTAGCGCGAGGGGCTCCCGGCCGGCGACAGCTGCGTCCAGCCCGCGGTTGGCGCGTCGGCGGCGCGGCACGAGTGCACCTTGCCGAGCGTCACGTATTCGCCGACGGCCGTCGGGGTCCAGCGGCCGAACGCGCACACCTCACGCGAGCTCGTTGCGACCGCGACCGTCACCGCGTCACCGGATTCTCCGAACGACACCACCTTCGGCCCGGTCGATGTCTCGTCGGCGGTCACCCACTGCAGGCTCGGGTCTACGCGCGTGAGCGCGTGCGCGTCGAGCGGCGCGCCGCCCGACTCCGACTTCGTCTGGCCGACGACAACGGTCGCGTGCTGTCGGGTCGATTCGGCTTGGATGCGTACTGCCTGCGAGAGTCCTGGCAACCCACCCGAGTCCGTGTCGGCCGTCGCCGGCAGCACCTCCGGTGTTCTCGATCCGGAGCCCGAATGTGCGACCGAGTGGGACATCGCATAGCCGCCGGTCGCGAACGCGGCGATGCCGACGAACAGGGCGACGAACCACAGCGGCCCGCGTCGTGACGTTGTCGACGCGCCGGCCGCGGGCGGCGCGACGGCCACCGGCGTGAACGTCGCGGGCGCGAAGAATCGTTCGGAGGCCGTGGAGCGCGGCGCGCCGGAGTTCCTGCTCGCGCCGTGGGCGGCGGCCGCGGTGTCACGCCGCGCGCCGACCGGCATCGGCTCCGGCACGACCGGCGCGGCGGCCGTGGCCGCCGGCACTGTTGCCGTCGGCGGCGGGGTGACGAGCAGGGCACCACACGCCTTGCACTTCATCGACGGCCCGACCGCAACGGTCGCGCACCGCGGGCACGACTTCATGGCCGATGTCATCGGCATCGCGCGTCGAATGCTGGACCCCCGGGCGGCACCGGCCGATCGTCCATGGTTCAACCCGACGACCAACCGCCGTCCGGGGCGGCGTCGGCCCGGCACGAAGCTCCCGCCGCCGTGACGAACGAGAGCTTCGAGGTCACGGGCTCGTCGCGGGCGAACACGCATGCGTGGCTTCCGGCGGGCGTCGCGAGCACGAGCGCGTCGTCGCCGTCAGCGGCGATCGACACTTGCCCGTTGCGCGGGCTCACCGCGCCGCCGACGACGGTGGTTCCGCGGCTTCGACCGCCGACGGTGTCGGGCGCGATGCCGTGATAGGTGCCGCGCTGCATGAACACGGTGCGGGCAGCGTCGGCGGTATGCGTGAGCAGCGTCTGCCGCGCGCTCGCGACTCGCGCTCGATACAGCGGGGGCGCGCGCGATTTTCGTGCCCGAACACGACTCGCGCGGCGCTGAAGCCGCCGACGGCGACGAGCGCGCCCGCGACTGCGAGCGCGGCCAGGCGTCGCCGGCGTGCCGGATCGGCGCGCGGCGCCGGAAGGAGGTTGTCGGGCGTCCGCCGCGGCAGCAGCGTGTCAGGCGGCATGTGTTGTCGCGCGACGGCACGCACAGGCGGCGGGCGCGCTCGTCGCCACCGCACCCGATGTGCTCGCGGGCGGGCGCCGCAACGCGATCGCGCCCGGGCGCAGCATCGGCTCCGCGCCGTTCGTGCGATCGACCGGGAGGGCGGCGCCACAGCGCCGGCACGCGATCCAGCCCGCGGGCACGAGAGTGCGACAGCTCGGGCATCGATTCACGACTCGCTCCGCCACCCCGACGGCTGTATCGGCAGCTGTGGCGCCCGGGCTGTAGCGAGCGTGGCGGCGAGGCGCTACGCGTCGTCGCGCGGCCCGAAGTACTTTTCGGCGAGCTCGGCCCGGGGTTGCACGAAGATGCCGTCGGCCTCGGCCGTGATCGTGTCGCCGTCCCAGATCGCCGCACGCGACATGATGCGGCGGCCCTCGACGCGATCCACCCACGCGCGGATGACGAGGTCGTGAAACAAGGCGTCGGCGCGGTAGTGCACGGTGAGCCGCGCGGTCATCCCCGGGTTGCCGGACTCGATGTTCGCGATGCCGAGCAGCTCGTCGAATGCGCACGCGATCCACCCGCCGTGAACGAAGCTCGGTGGTCCTTCGTACGCGGCGCCGAACGAGCCGCGCCCGACGACAACCACGCGACCGTCTTCGTCGACGCGCTCCCAGTCGAGTCGCGGCGAAAGCGGTGACGCTTCACCGACGACCGGCGAGCGCGGCAAGTAGTCGCCATGGCTGCGCGATGCATAGCCCGCGCCTTCGCGGCGCCGACGCCCGAGCCGGAACGCCAGCTGCTCGATGTGACGAGTGACATCGCGCATCGTGTCGTCGTCGACGTCCTCGACCGACATCGTCACGTCGATCAGCTCACGAATCGCAGCCGCGAGCTCCGCCGTGCTCGACAGTGGCGAACGCGGGAGAGTCCGGCAGGCCCGGGGCCGCTTCGCTCATGTCTTTGGGTCGCGCTCACTGCGGGCCGGGATACCCGGCCCGCGGCCGTTCGCCGCTCCTGCCAGTTCGCGGCGCGCCTGCGGCGCTGCGCTCACGGCCGCGTGCTCCCGCTTTTCGACGATGTCAGGTTGGGGGCGGGGTCGCGCTCACTGCGGGCCGGGATACCCGGCCCGCGGCCGTTCGCCGCTCCTGCCAGTTCGCGGCGCGCCTGCGGCGCTGCGCTCACGGCCGCGTGCGCACGTTCGTCGAGATGCCCCACGGTCATTTGCCCTGGAACACCGGTTTGCGCTTCTCGCCGAACGCCTTCGGTCCTTCTTGCGCGTCCTCGCTCGCGAACACTTCCCAGCCGATCTTGTCCTGGTGCTGCATTGCGTCGCTGTCGCTCATGTGCTCGGTCTCGCGCCACGCGCGCAGGATCGCCATCGTCGACAGCGGCGCGCACTCGGCGACTTCGGCCGCAAGCTCTCTCGCACGCGCGAGCGCTTGCCCGTCGGCCACGACGTGACCGATGAGCCCGATCTCCTTGGCTTCGGGCGCGGGAACCGGCGGGCAACGCAACAAGATGTCCATCGCGATCGTGTACGGAATCTGGCGGGGGAGCCGGCATGCCGAACCACCGAGCGGGAACAGGCCGCGCTTCGCTTCCCACACGCCGAAGACGGCGCCCGCGCCGGCAACACGAATGTCGGTGCCTTGCAAGATCTCGCTGCCGCCCGCGACCGCGTAGCCCTCGACCGCGGCGATCAACGGCTTCGAAAGGTGGTAATCGCGCAGCAGTGCCTTCCAGTGCGGGTTGTTGCCGCGACCCATGACCTCTTGCACCTTCGGGTCGTCCGACGTCTGGCCCATCGACGTGAGATCCATGCCGGAGCTGAAGTTGCCGCCCGCGCCCGTCAAGACGGCGCAGCGGACGCCGGCATGCTCGTCGACGTACTCGTAGCCGAGCACGAGCCCGGCCAGCATCGAAGGCGAGAGCGCGTTCTTCTTCTCGGGGCGGTTCATCGTGAGGATGACGACGGGCCCGTCGCGCTCGATCGTGCAGTGCTCGGTGGAGATGTCGAGTCGCTCGGTCACGGCCGGAGGCTAGAACAGGTTCCATCTCGGCTGCCTTTCCCGCCTGCGGAACGCGGCGTCAACGCCGGCGCTGCCGCCAATATCGGGCACTTGCCAGGTATTGGTATAATCCGGACATGACTGTCACGGATGCGGTGCTGTACGAGAAGGACTTCGCCACCCGCCCGTTCGCGGCCCTCGGCCTCGGCGTCGGGATCGTGGCCACGCTCGTGGTCGCGGCGGCGCTCACGCTGCCGATCCTGGCGCTGGCCGCGGTGCCGTTCGTCGTCGCGGGCGTCGCCGGGTTCTTGCGGTCGACGACGCGCCTCGAGATCGTCGCGGGTCGCGTGTCGACGCGCAGCCGCCTCGGCGAGCGTGTGTACGAAGCGGCCGACCTCACGCTCGAGCGGCGCGGCGCGGCCAACGTCTACGTCTTGACTGCGGGCACCCGTGACACTGTCGTCTGCACGTTCGCCGACGCGTTCGCGCAGGACACGTGCGACGCGTGCGAGCGCGCGGGCGTGACGATCGACGCGAGCGCGATCGCGGCGAAGCTCGCGACCGACGCACACGATGACGCTCTGGCGCGACTCGGACACGACAGCTAACGTCCGCCGGGCGTGGAACGGGGGCCGGGAGGCCGCCGAGCGCGTCGCCCGGATCACGTGACGGGCACGAGAGAGATCGTCACGGCTCAGGGGGACGCGATGGCGACGGTCGTCATCCGGTCGGTACGGCCGGCGCGGCTGCAGCAGCCGGAGTATCACCGCGTATTGCCGTTTGCGGTGTGGGAGATCATCGGCGGGAGTTGTGCGGTCGGACTGCCCGCCGTCGCGGCGTTCGTGACGCTCGCCCCCAACGCGGGGATCACCGCGCTGATCCTGGCCGCGGCGTTCGCGGTCTTCGACGCCGAGTACGCGACGCCGTGGCGCATCGATGTCGACGACGAGGGCGTCACGCTGTGCTTCTGGCACCGCGCGATGACCTACGACCCGTGCGCGATCGTCGTGACGCACGACGTGCCGGCCGAGCGGTTCATCGTGCGTCGGCGCAGCGGCTTCCCGACGTTCATGCGCTTCCAGGACGACGACGAGAACGGCGCGCTCCGCGCGTTCGTGGGCGCGGGCGTCGAGATCATCTCCCGCTAGGTGCGCGCCTTGCGGCGCAGAACTGGAACGTGTTCTACTTCCCGGCTGACGCTCGGTTGACGCCAGGCGGAGAGGGGCACGGCGATGGGCTTCTGGAAGTACGCGGAGGAAGATCCGGGCTACCTCGCGATCGTCGACCCCGACGGGACCGAACACCGGGCCGGTGACGTCCTCGCCCGTGCGAACCAGATCGTGCACGCGCTCCGGGGCCTCGGCATGGAACGCGGCGACGCCGTCGCAGCAGTGTTGCCGAACGGCGCACAGCCGCTGCAGTTGTACCTCGCCGCGCTCCAAGCCGGCTTCTACTACGTGCCGATCAACTATCGGCTGAGCGCGGCGGAGATCGCGTACATCATCACCGACTCCGAAGCCAAGGTGTTCATCACCCACGAGCGCTTCGCCGATCTCGCGGCGGCGGCGGCCGACGCAGGGGTTCGGCCGACCAATCGCCTCGCGCACGGAGCAATCGCCGGCTTCCGGCCGTTCGGCGAGATCGTCGACCGGCAGCCGGCGACGCTTCCCGACGAGCGAGCGACGGGCGCCGCGATGCACTACACGTCGGGGACCACCGGCAAGCCCAAGGGCGTTCGCCGGGCCTTGAACGACATCGAGCCCGATACGAGCGCCGAGCTGTTCACGTTCTTGTTGCAGATGTTCGGCATCACGCCGAACGCCGCCAACGTGCACCTTTCGACGTCGCCGAACTACCACACTGCGGTGACGACGTTCGCCGGCAACTCGCTGCACATGAAGCACACCGTCGTGTGCATGGACCGCTGGGATGCGGAAGAGACGCTGCGCCTGATCGAGCGTTACAAGTGCACGCACACGCACATGGTCCCGACGCAGTTCATCCGCATGTTGCAACTTCCCGACGACGTGAAGCAGAAGTACGACGTGTCGGCGATGAAGTTCGCGATCCATGCGGCCGCGCCGTGCCCGATCGACGTGAAGCGTCGCATGCTCGAGTGGTGGGGGCCGGTCATCTGGGAGTACTACGCGGCGACCGAAGGCGGTGGCACGATCGCCCCGCCCGACGAGTGGATCAAGTATCCCGGCACCGTGGGTCGCGTGTGGCCGAGCGCGGAGCTGAAGATCACCGACGACGAGGGCAACCGCCAACCGGTCGGCCAGCCGGGCGTGGTGTGGATGAAGATGGGCAGCGCCGGCTTCGAGTACAAGGGCGACAAGAAGAAGACCGATGACTCACACGACGCCGAGGGATTCTTCACGGTCGGCGACATCGGCTACCTGAACGACGACGGCTATCTGTTCCTCTGCGACCGCAGGAGCGACATGATCATTGCGGGCGGCGTGAACATCTATCCGGCCGAGATCGAAGGCTGCATCCACGAGCATCCGCAGGTCGCCGACGTCGCGGTGTTCGGCGTGCCCGACGCCGACATGGGCGAGCAGATCAAGGCCGTCGTGCAGCCGCTGCCGGGTGTCGCCGCCGACGACCCCCGGGCCCTCGACGCGTTACGCGACTCGATCATGGCGCACGTGCGCGCCAAGCTCGGCAGGTACAAGTGGCCGCGCAGCGTCGACTTCATGGAGGAGCTGCCGCGCGAACCCACCGGCAAGTTGTTGAAACGCAAGCTGCGCGACCCCTACTGGGAAGGCCGCGAGCGCGCGATCTGACTCTCGACGCGTCTCTCAGGAGTGCCAATGATTCAGACGTTCACGGCCGAGCGCGTGCTCGAGTACCCGGGCGGGTACACCCGCTCGGTCGGGCCCGTGATCGGACGGTTCCTCACCGGCCTGCGCGACGGCCGCATCCTCGCGGTGAGGCTCGCGGACGACCGGGTGTTGGTGCCGCCAACGGAGTACGACCCGGCGACGAGTGCGCCGGTGGCGGCCGACGGCGATCACTGGACCGAGGTCGGGCCACGCGGCACGGTGCAGGCGTTCACGTGGGTCGCGCAGCCGAGGGCCGGAAAGCACTCTCTCACCGAGCCGTTCGCGTTCGCGCTCATCCGTCCCGACGGTGCCGACACCGCACTGTTGCACATGGTCGACTGCGGCACGCCCGACGCGATCACGATCGGGTCGCGCGTCGTGCCCCGTTGGCGCGCCGAGCGCGTCGGCTATATGACCGACATCGAGGCGTGGATCCCGCTCGGCGACGGCGGGGAGCCCGAGCCCGCGACGTTGCACGTGCCGGCAGAGAACGAACAGCCGGTGACCGGCATCACGGTGCCGATCTCGTTGCGGTTCGTGAACACCGCGGGCGAGTCGACCGCGCGCTATCTCGCCGGTCTCGGCGAAGGCAAGATCGTCGGTGGGCGCGCACCCAACTCGACCGACGTGTACGCGGGCTCGCGTGGCACCGATCCGAAGACGGGGGAGCCGACGTCGATCGAAGTCGAGGTGCGCGACACCGGCTGCATCACGACCTTCTGCGTGGTGAACGTGCCGGGTCTGTCCGAGCTCGCGCCCGAGATCCCGTACGTGTCGGCGACGATCCTGCTCGACGGTGCCGACAACACGTTCTTCGGGCTGATCCGCGGCTGTGCCGTCGAAGACGTGCACATGGGTATGCGCGTCCGGGCCGTGTGGGCCGACGAGCTGAAGCCCGACCACACTGCGATCAAGTGGTTCGAGCCGACCGGCGAGCCCGACGCCCCCTACGAGCACTACAAGGACAACCTTTGACGGGAAATCCGACAAACAGATGGCAGCGAAAACCGCGCTATGCGCGGGTTTTGCTGCCGACAGACGGAGGGGCTGGTGCGTGACGTCGGTGTGATCGCGTACGCGTCGGCCGCGGTCGCCGAGGACTGGGCGCACAACGAGACCGAGACAATCGTGCCGGTCGTTCGTGAGGCGTTGGCGCAGTCGGGATTGTCGAAGCGCGACCTCGGGTTCGTCTGCTCGGGGAGCCTCGACTATCTGCAAGGCGGCCCGTTCGCGTTCGTCGGCGGCCTCGACGCGGTGGGCGCGTGGCCGCCGATTCGCGAGAGCCACGTCGAGATGGACGCCGCATGGGCGCTCTACGAAGCATGGGTCGCGATCCAGACCGGCGAGGTCGACGCCGCGCTGGTGTACGGCTTCGGCAAGTCGTCACCCGGCGACCTGCACGAGATCATGGCGCTGCAAACCGACCCGTACTACCTGCTGCCGCTGTGGCCGTCGATGATCGACATGGCCGCGCTGCAAGCGTCCGCGTACCTCGACGGGAGCGGCCGCACCGAGGAGGACCTCGCGGAAGTCGCGGCGCGATCGCAGCGCAACGCGCAGCACAACCCGAACGCGGTCCGCAAGGGCGACGTGAGCGCAGACGACGTGCTCGCCCAACCCGTCACGCATCATCCACTGCGTGATGCCGACATTCCGCCGATCACCGACGGCGCAGCGGCGATTGTCATCGCGGCCAATGACGTCGCGCGGCGCGTCTGCAGTCGTCCGGCGTGGATCCGCGGGATCGAGCACCGCATCGAGGCGCACGGGCTGGGCGTGCGCGATCTCACCGTGTCGGAGTCGACGAGAAGCGCCGCCGTCGCGGCGGGAGCGGCGAACGGGAAGCCCGCCGGCAGCATCGAGATCGCCGAGCTGCACGCGCAGTTCAGTCACGAGGAGCTGATCCTCTCCGACGCGCTCGGCCTGCACGGCAACACCACGATCAACCCGTCGGGCGGACCTTTGGCGTCGAACCCGGTGATGAGCGCGGGACTGATCCGCATCGGCGAGATCGCACGCCGCATCACCAACGGCGAGGCGCAGCGCGGCGTCGCGCACGCGAGCAGCGGCCCGTGCATGCAACAGAACATGGTGTGCGTCCTGGAGGGAGGCGACGGCGCAGCGACCGCAGGGGAGCGGAGCGTGGAGTCGACCCGGAGAAAGGGAGGCGACAGCGCCGCGACCGCAGGGGAGCGGAGCGTGGAGTCGACCCGGAGAAAGGGAGGCGACGGCGCAGCGACCGGTGGGGAGCGGGGCGTGGAGTCGACCCGGAGAAAGGGCGACTGATGGCCGGCAATCGAGTCGCGGTCGTCGGCGTCGGCCAGACGGCCCACCGCACTGCGCGCAAGGACGTCTCGATGGCCGGCCTCGTGCGCGAAGCCGCGCGAGAAGCCCTCGACGACGCCGGCATGACGTACGCCGACATCGACGCGGTCGTCATCGGCAAGGCGCCCGACATGTTCGAGGGTGTCGCGATGCCCGAGCTCTACCTCGCGGACGCGCTGGGTGCGGTGGGCAAGCCGATGATGCGCGTGCACACGGCGGGATCGGTCGGCGGGTCGACCGCGATCGTCGCGGCCAAGCTCGTCGCCGCCGGCATCCACCAGCGCGTGCTCACCGTCGCATACGAGAAGCAGTCGGAGAGCAACGCGACGTGGGGCCTGTCGGTACCGATGCCGTTCGCGGCGCCGCTCGTCGCGGGTGCGGGGGGATTCTTCGCGCCGATCATCCGCGCGTACATGTACCGGTCGGGCGCGCCCCGCCACATCGGTCACCTGGTCGCGGTGAAGGACCGGCGCGCGGCGCTTCGCAACCCGAAGGCGCACCTGCACCTGCCCGACATCGACCTGAAGACCGTCGAAGAGTCGTTCCTGCTGTGGGATCCCCTGCGGTACCTCGACGTGTGCCCCAGCTCCGACGGTGCGATGGCGCTCGTGCTCGGGAGCGAGAAGGTCGCCGACGCCGCGCCGAACGCGCCCGCGTGGATCCACGGCATGGCAATGCGCAGCGAGCCGACGATGTTCGCGCGTCGCGATCAAGTGAACCCGCAGGCCGGTAAGGACTGCGCAAAGGATGTGTACGAGCAGGCGGGCGTCACCGATCCGCGCCGCGACTTCGACTGTGCGGAGGTGTACGTGCCGTTCTCGTGGTACGAGCCGATGTGGCTCGAGAACCTCGGGTTCTGCGCGGAGGGCGAAGGCTGGAAGCTCACCGAGGAAGGCGCGACCGCACCCGACGGCGACATCCCGTGGAACCCGTCGGGGGGCGTGCTCTCGTCGAACCCGATCGGCGCGAGCGGCATGGTGCGTTTCGGCGAAGCCGCGCAACAGGTGCGCGAGCGGGCCGGCGACTACCAGGTCGAGTTGAAGACCGGAAAGGCGCTCGGGCACGCGTACGGTGGCGGATCGCAGTTCTTTTCGATGTGGGTCGTCGGGCGCGACAAGCCCGCGTGAGCACCGCGTGACGACCAACGTCGAGCGCGTCGAGGCGATGCTCGCGCTCGCCGACCAGATGCGCGTCGACGAGCTGATCGAGTACTTCGCCGACGAGGCCGTGATGGAGTTGCCGTTCGCGCCCGGCCGCATGGAGAGGTGCTACGCGGGCAAGGGCGCAGTCGCCGGCTTCCAGCGCTTCGCCGCGTGACAGCTTCTCGTCGTTCTCGATGACGGTCGACGCCATCCACGAAACCGCCGACCCGTACGTCGTCGTCGCCGAGCACCACAGCGAGGGAGTTGTGGCGAGCAACGGCAGGCCGTACGGCAACCGCTACGTCACGTTCTTCACGTTCGACCCCGACGGCAAGGTCACGAACTGGCGCGAGTACTACGACGCGAGCGTCGTCGTGCGAGCGTTCCGTCGCGAGCGCTAGCCCGGGCGCGCGACCGGTTCGAAGCCCGGGAGGAGGTGCTCGCGCGCGAAATCTCCTCTGCGCGACCGCCGGACGGTAGAAACCGGCCGCGCCCGACGTCGACGAGGTCGATCGGTCGTGCGTGCCGTCGTTAGCATGCGGGTCGCCAGGCGCAACCCGGAGGTGGGGGGTCGCGCCGGCCCCATGTCTCTGTCGATGACCGGAGGGCGTAGCCGCATGGTGATGGACCTGAGCGACATCAACCTTCTCGATCGCGACCGCTTCGCGCAGGGTGTGCCCCATGAGTGGTTCACCTACCTCCGCGCGCACGCGCCGGTCTACAAGCATCCCGAGCCGAACGGTCCCGGCTTCTGGGTCGTCACGAAATACGACGACGTCGTTGCGGTCGGACGCGACGGCGTGACCTACTCGTCCGACCAGAAGCGCGGTGGTGTCGTCATCCTCGAAGAGCCCGAAGAAGAGATGAACTTCGAGCAGGGCGGCAACCTCATGCTCACGATGGACGCGCCCGAGCACACGCGTTACCGCAAGCTCGTCAACCGCGGGTTCACGCCGAGGCAGATGCGCATGCTCGAGCCGCACATTCGCGAGCTCACGACGCAGATCCTCGACGACGTGATCGAACAAGGTGGCTGCGACTACGTCGTCGACGTCGCGGCCGAGGTGCCGCTGCAAGTCATCGCCGAGATGCTCGGCGTGCCCCACGAGGATCGTCACAAGCTGTTCGAGTGGAGCAACCGCATGATCGGGTCCGAGGACCCGGAGTACCTGGTCTCCCAGGAAGAGGTCAGGAACGCGCAGATCGAGATGTTCATGTACGCGAACGAGCTCGCGGCGCAGCGGCGCGACGAGCCGCGCGACGACATCATCACCGCGCTGCTCGATGCCGAGATCGACGGCGACCGGCTGAGCGAGATGGACTTCAACCTGTTCTTCTTGCTGATCGCGGTCGCGGGCAACGAGACCACGCGCAACTCGATCTCGCACGGCATCAATGCGTTCTGTGACTTTCCGGAGCAGTACAAGCTGCTGGTCGAGGATCCGACCCGGTCACGGCTTGCGACGGAAGAGATCGTGCGGTGGGCATCACCGGTCATGTACTTCCGGCGCAACGTCACCCGCGACACCGAGCTGCGTGGCCGGCAGCTGAAGGAAGGCGACAAGGTCGCGATCTACTACATCTCGGCGAATCGTGACGAAGACGTGTTCGACCGGCCGTTCGAATTCGACATCTTGCGCTCGCCCAACGAACACGTCGGCTTCGGCGGCGGCGGTCCGCACCACTGCCTCGGTGCGAACCTCGCACGCATGGAGATCTACGTGTTGCTCGAGGAGATGGCCAAGCGCGTCCCGTCGATCGAACGCACGGGCGAGGCGGCGCCGCTGCGGTCGAACTTCATCGCCGGCATCAAGCACATGCCGGTGGCGTACCCACCCGGCACGCGCGCGTCGTGAAGCGTTTCCGGTTCGCAACCGAGCTGCAGAGCCCCTTCGCCGGCCGCACGTGGAATGACACGGTGCGCGAGATCGAAGATCTCGGGTACTCGACGATGTTCGTGCCCGACCACTTCGACGAAGGGCTCGGGCCGATCACCGCGATGGCGAGCGCGATCGCGGTGACCACGACGTTGCGGGTCGGATCGTTGGTGTTCGACTGCGACTTCCGCCATCCCGCAGTGCTCGCGCGCGAACTGGCGTCGATCGACCTGTTGTCGGGAGGACGGCTCGAGGTCGGGCTCGGCGCGGGATGGAAGCGCCTCGACTACGACCGTTCCGGCATCCCCATGGACATACCGAAGCTCCGCGTCGACCGCATGATCGAGCACACGCGCATCATGAAGGCCTTGTTCGCCGACGAGCCGGTGACGTTCGCCGGCGAGCAGTACCGGATCACCGACCTGCTCGGAACGCCGCGCCCGTTCACCGCCGGCGGTCCACCGATCCTCGTCGGAGGCGGCGCGCGCCGCGTGCTGCGGTTCGCGGGTGAAGTCGCCGACATTGTCGGCGTCAACGCGTCGATCCATTCCGGTGAGGTCGACACCGCCGCCGCGCACGACGCGATGCCCGAGCGCATCGACGAGAAGGTCGTCTGGGTGCGCGAGGGCGCGGGCGCGCGTTCGACGCACTCGAGCTCAACGCGTGGCTCGCGGTCGCCGAGCTCACCGACGACACGGCGGGTACCGCCGACCTCGTCGGCCAGATGTTCCAGGCTGATCCCAAGGACGTCCTGGCGTCGCCCCTCGCGCTGATCGGCTCGACCGCGGAGTGCGGCGATCGTCTTCGGGAGCGTCGCGAGCGGTGGGGCTACTCGTACGCCGTGATTCCCGGCGAGAAGGCGCACGACTTCGCGCCGCTCGTCGCGCAGCTGACGGGGGAGTAGATGCAGATCTCGTGCGCGTTCCCTTCCGGTCCGCACGTCGTCGACCACATCGTCGAAGCCGAACAGCTCGGCTACGAGCGGGCGTGGTTGTTCGACTCGCCCGCGCTCTACGGCGACATCTGGATGACGTCGGCATTATGTGCGCAACGCACGTCGCGCATCGGGCTCGGACCCGCGGTGCTGGTCCCGAGCTTGCGCCATCCGCTCACGCAGGCGTCGGCGATCGCGATGCTGGAGCAGCTGGCGCCCGGTCGTGTCGTCGCGGCGGTCGGTACCGGTTTCACGGGGCGCATGGCGATGGGCCACAAGGCGCTGACGTGGAAGTACACGCGCCGGTACATCGAGCAGTTGCGCCGCGCTGCTGCGCGGCGAGAAGGTCGAGGTCGACGGCCGGATCGTGCAAATGCTGCACGGTCACGACTTCGCGCCCACGTTCCCGATCAACGTGCCGATCGTCGTTGCGGCGAACGGCCCGAAGGGCATGGCGGTGGCACACGAACTCGGTGACGGCGTGATGACCGTGGGCGGCGGCGCGGAAGGCATCGATTGGTGCGCGGTGCTCGCGTTCGGCACCGTGCTCGACGATGGCGAGTCACCCGAGTCCGCGCGCGTGTTTGCGGCCGCGGGTCCAGCGCAGACGGTCGTGTATCACGCGATGTGGGAAGGCGATCCCGCGTCGGTCGACACGCTGCCCGGCGGCACCGAGTGGCGCAAGGCGTTGGAAGAGCTCCCGGAGAACGAGCGTCATCTCGCGGTGCACAGGGATCATCTCGTGCGAGTGACCGAGCGCGACCGCCCGTTGCTCGAAGGCGATCTGCTGAAGAGCTTCACGTGGACGGGTTCGCCCGCCGAGATCAAGGGCCGCCTCGACGCGCTCGCCGCGAACGGCGCGACCGAGGTTCTGTACGCACCGATGGGCCCCGACATCTCGCGCGAGCTCCGCACGTTCTTCGCCGCCGCGTCCTGAGACCGTGTGGACAGATTGCCGCGCCCGTGGGCGGAGAAGTGTCCACACCGTCAGCGCGCGGGCGCGACCTCGGGGTCGTGGGGGAGGCCCAGCAGGCGTTCCGCGATGATGTTGCGCAGCACCTCGCTGGTGCCGCCGCCGATCGTGAGCGCGGGGGAGAAGAGGAAGCCGCGATCCCACTCCGCGCCGAGCACGCCGTTGGCCTCGAGCATGCCGTGCGCGCCCATGAGGTCCTTCGCGAGCGTGAACACACGGCGGCCGTGGGGGTCGGCGAGCGCCTTGCGAAGCGACGCGTCGGGTCCCGGCTTCTTGTTCACGGCGGCGGAGATCATCTGCATGCGGTGGTAACGCAGGATCTCACCGTCGATGTACGCATTGACCACCTGCTGGCGCTGCAACACGTCGTGCAAGCCGCCGCGTTCGCGGTAGTACGCGACGAGATCACGCGCACTCGGGCCGTAGCCCCACTGCAACCCTCCGCCGGTCGACAGCGAGACGCGCTCGTTCGCGAGCGTCGTCTTGGCCATCCCCCAGCCGAGGTTCTCTTCACCGATCAGGTTCTCGGCGGGCACGCGCACGTCGGTGAAGAACACTTCGTTGAATCCGAAGCCACCTTCGCCGGTCATGCTGCGGATCGGACGGACTTCTATGCCCGGCAAGTTCATCGGCACGATGAAGTACGAGATCCCGCGATGCTTCGAGACGTCCGCGTTCGTGCGCGGATCAGGATGCCGAATTTTGCTTGCTGCGCGAGCGACGTCCAGATCTTCTGGCCGTTGACGAGGTAGACGTCGCCGTCGCGTACTGCCTGCGTCCGCAAGCTCGCGAGATCGGAACCCGCCGACGGCTCGCTGAACAGCTGGCACCACAGTTCCTCGGCCGTGAGCATCGGCCACAGGTACCGCTGCTTCTGAGCGTCGCTCCCGAGCCCGACGAGGATCGGTCCGCAGTGACCGATCCCGATCGGGTTCACCGGCTTCGACACACCTGCACGGCGCATCTCGTCGTCGATGATCAGCTGCAACGCGGGATCGGCGTCGAGGCCGTACGGCCGCGGCCAGTGGGGGACGACGAAGCCGGCATCGACGAGGTCACGGGCTGAGGGCGACGGATGGGACGCGAACCACGCGGTGAATCTCGACGCGGCGCGGGTCGTGTTCGGCGGGCAGGTCGACATCCACGAACGCAGAGTTTGACGCGCTCGCTGCTGCCGTGCTCCGATGACCGTGCTCCGCAGCAGGGGAAGTCCGGTCGAATTCCGGCGCTGACCCGCAACCGTAGGCCCGGCGTCCGCCTGACGCCGTGCGAGCCGGGACACCTGCGAGGGGCAGCTCCCACACACCGTCGTGGTCTACGGCTGGAGCGCTCGACACCATCGGGCCCGTCCAAACCTGCCGACCCGGCACGAACAGGTTGGACATCCCGATGCGAAGCGTTGCCGTGTTCCTCCTCGCGGCCGGGCTCGTGCTCGCGGGCGCGTCTCCCGCGTCGGCCGCACCCCCGAGCAGAGATCCGCACACCGCCGCGCAGTACGCGGCGGCCTGGCTGGCCCATCAGGTGAACGGCGCGGGTTTCCTCCCGCAAGCTGCGAATCCCGCGGCCGCGAACCTCTCGCTGAGCGCGCAAGCCGTGCCCGCGCTCGCGAGCGCCGGGGTCGGCAAGACGCAGGTCGACGCGTTGCTCGCGTACCTCGGTCAGCACGTGAACGACTTCGTCGCGCCCGCCGGTAGCGACGATCCCGCTGCGCTCGGCTACCTGATTCTCGCAGCCGAGGCTGGCGGCGAGGATCCCACCGCGTTCGGTACGTCCGTCACGAACCTCGTGACGCGGCTCGTCGCCACGCAACAGCCGAACGGACTGTTCGGTACCGCCGACCCGACGTTCGACGGCGCGTTCCGCGAAGGCATTGCGTTGCTCGCGTTGCACGCCGCCGGTGTCGGCAACGCGAACGGCGTGGCGTGGCTCACCGACCAGCAGTGCGCCGACGGCTTGTGGACGGCGTTTCGCGCCGACACGACGCAGCCGTGCCCGCCGGTCGACCCGAACACGTTCACCGGTCCCGACACGAACTCGTCCGCGCTCGCGGCGCTCGGCGCCGGCGCGCAAGGCGCCACCGCGCTCGCGAACGACGGCGTCGCGGCGTTGAAAGCCGTGCGCAGCGCGATGGGCGGCGGCTGGGGCTTCCTCGCCGACGCGGGCCAGGCGACCGATGCAAACTCGACCGGGGCCGTTCTCGAAGCGATCCGCACGGTCACCGGCGCGGCCGACGTCGACGGCGTGAACGCGTTGCTCGAGTTGCAGGTCGGGTGCACGGCCGCTGCCGCCGACCGTGGCGGCATCGCGTTCCAGCCCGGCCCCAACGGCGCGCTCGCACCCGACGGGTTGGCGACCGCGCAAGCGACAGCCGCCCTCGCAGAGGTCGCGCTGCCGGTCGTGACGCCGGCGATCGGCAGCGACCTGCCGGCGCCGTGCCGATCCACGGCGGTGACGACCGCAGGCACGACGCCGGTGTCGGCGCAAGGTGCGCCGACCACGGTCGCGCCGAGCGGCTCGTCGGCGGTTGCCGCCGAGGAGCTGCCACGCACAGGGACCGCGTCCGGTGCGCTCGCGCTCTCGGCCGCATGCATGGTTGCCGCGGGTTGCGCGTGCGTCGCCGGCAGTCGCCGCAGGCGCCGGTGACGATCACGCGAGCGGTGCGCGGGCTGGCCGTGTGCGCGGTGGTCACGACGATGTTCGTGGCTCCCGTGCATGCGGCCGGCGCGCTCGGCCGTCCGTGCGCGACCGGACCGCTGCGCATCGCGATCGTGATCGATCGGGGCGACGACAGTCCGGTGCGCGTCACGTGCACCGCCGCGAGCGTGCGCGACAACGGCGCGACCGTTCTCGCGGCACGCGCGGCGGCGCTCGGCCGGCCGCGGCCGCGCTTCAACGGGTCGGGTCTGCTGTGCGCGATCGACGGCTTTCCGGCGACCGGTTGCGGCGAGCCGAAGGACGGCAAGTACGCGTACTGGGCGTACTTCCACGGCGCCAACGGCGCGTGGTCGTATGCGAACGTCGGTCCCGGCGCGTCGCGTGTCGGCGTCGGCGTCGTCGAAGGATGGCGCTGGCAGCCGGCGGGGGCGGGGCTGCCGACCGATCCGCCGCCGCGCACTACGCCGAGCACGGCCGCGTGCGCGTCCGTATCCGCGCCGACGGCCGCGCCGCAAGACCCCGTCGTCACCGTGGGCGGCCCGACGACACCCACCGGCACCGCGCCCGCGTCCGGCGGCGGGCGCGCCGTCGGCACGTCACCGCCGACGGCAGGCGCCGGGACGCCGTCAAGCGTGGCACCGCACAAGCGGCACGAGAGAGAGCCGACGACGACGGCGGCGGCCGGCGCTCGATCTGCGGCGACTGTGCTCGACCAACGCGCGACGGCACAACCGGCCGCGGGACATTCCAGCGACGGTGCTCCCCTCGGGTTGATCGTCGGCGCGCTGCTCGTCGCCGTCCTCGGCACCACGGGCGTGCTCGCGGCGCGGCGTCGCAGCCGGGCCGTCCCGTGAGGCCGCCGACGTGAGGCCGCGCAACCTGCATCCGCTCGCGTGGTGGATCTGGGCGCTCGTACTCGGCGCGGCCGCGTTGCGCACGACCAACCCGATCCTGTTGTCGCTCTTGATCGCGTCGGCGTGGGTCGTCGTCGCGGCGCGCCGTCCGCACGCGCCGTGGGCGCGATCTTTCGGCGCGTTCTTGCGCTTCGGAGTCGCAGTGATCATCGTGCGAATCGTGTTGCAGGTGCTGTTCGGCCAGCGCCTGCCCGGCAACGTGTTGTTCACGTTGCCCGAAGCACAACTGCCGTCGTGGGCCGCGGGCGCGTCGCTGGGCGGGCCGGTGACGACAGAAGCGCTCGTCGCCGCGTTCAACGAGGGACTGCAGCTCGCGACGCTGCTCGTGTGCGTGGGCGCTGCGAACAGTCTCGCGAGCCCGTACCGCTTGCTGCGCGCGGTCCCGTCGGTGCTGTACGAGCTCGGTGTCGTCGTGACGGTCGCACTCTCGTTCGCACCCCAATCGGTCGCGACGATTGCCGTCGTGCGTGATGCGCGGCGGCTCCGTGGGCGCCCGTATCGCGGGTTGCGCGGGTTGCGCGGGCTCGCGGTCCCGGTGCTCGAAGGCGCGCTCGAAAGGTCGCTCGAGCTCGCGGCGTCGATGGACAGCCGCGGCTACGGCCGGAGGGGCGACGTCGCCGCCGCCCGCCGGCGCGCCGGCCAGGCGGCCACACTCGCCGGCGCGCTCGCGCTGATGATCGGCATCTTCGGCATTCTCGACAACGGCGCACCGCGCGCGCTCGGCGTCCCGATGCTCGTCGCCGGCGCCGGCCTCCTCGTCGCGAGCATGCGCGCCGCGAGCGCGGCCGCGACGCGTGCTCGCGGTACCGACCCGATCTGTGGCGTGGCGCCGAATGGGTGACGGTCGCGGCGAGCGCGGTTGCCCTCGCGAGCTTCGTGGTCGCCGGTCGCGCCGGTGTCGCGCTCCATCCCGACTACAGCCCGCTGCGGGCACCCGCGTTGCCGTTGCTGCCCGCGATCGGGGTGCTCCTCGCGGCGTTGCCGGCGTTCGCCACCCCACCGTTGCCTGCGGACGCGTCGTGATCACCTTCGACCACGTGACGTTCACGTATCCCGACGCGGCCGCGCCCGCGCTCGTCGACGTCGACCTCGCGGTCGACGAAGGCGAGTTCTGCCTCGTGATCGGGCACACGGGTGCGGGCAAGTCGACGTTGCTGCGCGCGGTCAACGGGCTCGTGCCGCACTTCACAGGCGGCACCTTGCTGGGCCGGGTCGAGGTCGACGGCGTTGCCACGACGACGCCGCCGCGAGAGCTCGCCGACCGGGTCGGTGTCGTCGGCCAGAATCCGTCGGCGTCGTTCGTCGCCGACACGGTGGAGGACGAGCTCGCGTACGCGATGGAGAACCTCGGGATCGCACCCGACGCGATGCGCCGCCGTGTCGAGGACGTGCTCGACCTGCTGGGCATAGCCAAGCTGCGCCGGCGCGCGGTCGCGACCCTGTCGACCGGAGAAGCGCAACGCGTCGCGATCGGCTCCGTGCTCACCGCGTCGCCGCGCGTGCTGGTGCTCGACGAGCCGACGTCGGCGCTCGATCCGGGCGCGGCCGACGACGTGCTCGCGATCCTCACGCGTCTCGTCGACGACCTCGGCCTCACGGTGCTGCTCGCGGAACATCGCCTCGAGCGCGTCGTGCAGTACGCAACGCGCATCGCAGTCGTCGACGGCGAGCGACGGGTGACCTCGGGTGTGCCGGCCGCGGTGATGGCGAGCGCGCCGGTCGCGCCGCCGGTCGTCGCGCTGGCGCGCGCCGCAGGCTGGTCTCCGGTGCCGCTGTCGGTGCGCGACGCGCGCCGGCTTGCCCCCCCGCTCAGGGCCCGTCTCGCACGCACCACACCGCCGGGCCGCTCGACCTCGTGCGCGGGCGACGCGGTCGCGACCGCCGGTGGTGTGACGGCGAGCTACGGGCCCCACGTCGTGTTGCACGACCTCGACGTCACGATCGCGCGGGTGAGATCGTCGCATTGATGGGCCGCAACGGCGCGGGCAAGTCGACGCTCCTGCGCATGCTCTGCGGTCTTCTCCGACCCGCGGGAGGACGCGTCGCGATCGACGGTGCCGCGCCGCACACGCTCCCGCCGGCGTCACTCGTGCGCAAGGTCGGCCTCGTGCCTCCCGATGCCGCCGCCTTGCTCTACGAACGCGCGGTCGCCGACGAGTGCGCGGTCGCCGACAAGGAACATCATCTGCCGGCCGGCACGACGCGCGCCGTGCTCGACCGTATCGAGCCGGACGTCGCGGATGCGCGTCATCCCCGCGACCTCTCGGAGGGGCAACGGCTCGCGCTCGCGCTCGCCGTCGTGCTCGCGCCGGCGCCGCCGGTGGTGCTGCTCGACGAGCCGACCCGCGGCCTCGACTACGGCGCGAAGGCGCGGCTTGCCCAGCTCCTGCGCGAGCTCGCCCTCGCCGGCCACGCCGTCGTGCTCGCGACGCACGACGTCGAGTTGGTCGCCGACGTCGCGACGCGCGCGATCGTGCTCGGTGACGGCGAGGTGATCGCCGACGGTCCCGCGCGCGATGTCGTGTGCCACTCGCCGGTGTTCGCACCGCAAGTGGCGAAGATCCTCGCACCCGAGCAGTGGCTCACGGTCGCCGAGGTCGAGGCGGCGCTCGCATCGTGAGCACGAGCGCGATCATTCCCTCGTCGGCGCGGATCAGCTTCGGGTGGCGCTCCGAAGTGCTGCTCGCGATCACGTCGGTCGCGGGCATCGCCGGCTTCACGTGGCCGCTGTTCACGTCGCCGCGCGGGACCGAGAACCTCGCGCATGCGAACGACGCGCCCTGGCTGTTCGTGTTGCTGGTGCCGTTGCTGGTCGCGATCCTCCTCGCCGAGCTCGCCGATGGTGCGCTCGACGCCAAAGCGGTTGCAATCCTCGGTGTGCTCGTCGTGTGCGGGGCCGCGTTGCGCGCACCGACGAGCGGCGTCACCGGGTTCACCGGCGTGTTCTTCTTGGTGCTGCCCGGCGGTCGCGTGTTCGGCCGTGGCTTCGGGTTCGTGCAGGGCGCGGCTGACGTTGTTCGCATCCGCGCTGCTCACCGGCGGCGTCGGCCCCTGGCTCCCGTTCCAGATGTTGTGCGCGGCATGGGTGGGATTCTTGGCGGGCTGCCTTCCGCGCGCGACCGGACGCCGCGAGCTGTGGATGCTCGCGACCTACGGCGCGGTCGCCGGCCTCGTGTACGGGCTGATCATGGACATGTGGTTCTGGCCATTCGGGACGGCGGGCACCGAGCTGCACTTCGTCCCCGGCGCGTCGGTGGCCGAGAACCTGCGCCGGTTCTGGGCGTTTCACCTCGCGAGTGCACTCGGCTTCGACATCCCTCGTGCACTCGGGAACGCGCTCCTCGTGCTGATCGTCGGCACACCAGTGCTTGCCGCGCTGCGCCGTGCGGCTCGCCGCGGCCGCGTTCGGCGCGCCGGTGCAGTTCGAAGAGTCCCGCGTTGCCACTGCTGCGCCCGCCAGTGTTCAATGAACGCTCCCGTGGCCCGAGCGGCCGGGCGCGTAGCGCCAGGAGCGGAAACATGGCTTGGAACATCGCTGATCTGATCGAACACGTCGCCGATCGCGTCCCCGACCGGGTCGCGATCATCGTCGGCGATCGCGCCGAGACGTATCGGGAGCTCGAAGAGAATGCCAACCGGCTCGCGCACCACCTCGCGGCGAACGGTGTGAAGGCGGGCGACCACGTCGGAATCTACGCGTTCAACAGCCACGAGTTCGTCGAGACCATTCTCGCGGCCTACAAGCTGCGGGCGGTGCCGATCAACGTCAACTACCGCTATGTCGAAGCCGAGTTGCGGTACCTCTTCGACAACGCCGACCTCGTCGCGCTCGTGCACGATGCCCAGTTCGCGTCGCGCATCGAGGCCGTCCGCGACGCGGTGCCGCTGATGAAGCACCTGATCGTCATCGACGACGGTTCCGGTACCGACACGTCGGCGCTCGGCTCGGTGCCGTACGCCGACGCGGTCGCGAGCGGCTCACCGGAGCGCGACTTCGGCCCGCGCTCCGACGACGACATCTACATCCTCTACACCGGCGGCACGACCGGCATGCCCAAGGGTGTGGTGTGGCGCCAGGAGGACGTGCTCTGCGTGCTCGGCGGGCTGGTGAACTTCGAGACCGGTGTGCGCGTGCAGGACGAGTGGCAGTTCGCGAACGCCGCCGCCGAGACAGCCGACGGCAACCTCGGCATCGTGATCGCGCCGCTCATGCACGGCGCCGCGCAGTGGGGCACGCTCAACGGGTTGTTGAACGGCCGTACGACCGTGTTGATGCCGAAGTTCGACGCGCACGAGGTGTGGAAGGCCGTCGAACGTCACCGCATCACGACGCTGGGGATCACGGGCGATGCCATGGGCCGACCGTTGATCGAAGCACTCGAAGCAGGGGATTACGACACGTCGTCGCTGGTCACAGTCGCGTCGACCGCCGCGGTGTTCAGCGCGACGGTGAAGGAGCGCTATCTCGAACGCTTCCCGAACCTGATCATCGCCGACGCCGTGGGGTCGACCGAGACCGGATACAACGGCGTGCGCGTGATCACGAAGGGCGGCGAAGCCGAGAAGCCGGGCCTGCCGACGATCCGCATGGGTCCCGACACCGTGGTGCTCGACGACGACTTGCACATCGTGCAGCCCGGCTCGGGTGTCGTCGGGCGCATGGCGCGCGGCGGCAACGTTCCGCTGCGCTACCACAAGGACCCGGAAAAGTCGGCCGCGACCTTCGTGACCGTCGAAGGCAAGCGCTACTCGATACCCGGCGACTTCGCGATCGTCGAAGCCGACGGCACGATGACACTGCTCGGCCGCGGCTCGGTCTGCATCAACTCCGGTGGTGAGAAGATCTATCCCGAAGAAGTCGAGGCCGCGTTCAAGGCGCACCCGGCCGTGTTCGACGCCGTCGTCGTCGGCGTGCCCGACGAGCGATGGGGCGAGCGCGTTGCCGCAGTCATCGAAGCGCGTCCCGGCCATTCCGTGACGCTCGACGAGCTCGATACGCACGCGCGCGAGCACGTCGCGGGCTACAAGGTGCCGCGCGAGCTGCACGTCGTCGACAAGATCGAGCGTTCGCCCAGCGGGAAGCCCGACTACCCGTGGGCCAAACGCGTCGCCACACCCAGTTGAGTCACACAGACCTTTCACTACTGAAATATCCGGGTAACTCGTTCACGACTTCAGCTCGACGATGACCTCGTAGTACTGCTCGTTGCCGGTGTTGACCGCGGTCTCGATGCCGCCCCGGGGAACGAACGTGACCATGCCCGGGATCACGTCGGCTTCCATGTAGTCGCGATACGGGCTCTGCGTGTCGGCCTCGGGCTCGACGGCGATCCGATCGCCCCCGACCTGGATCAACAAGTGGTCGAGCTCGTGCTCGTGGATCGCGCTGCGCTCACCCGGCGCGAGCTTCAGCACCCACACGCGAACCCGCGCGTCCTCGTACACGACCTTCGAACCAACTCCGCCGAGCACTCGGGTCATGGGCAAGACGCTATCGATCCCGGGTATAACTGTCGCCATGCCGCGATCGATTTGGAATGGCACGATCAGCTTCGGTCTCGTCAACGTTCCCATCGGACTCTACAGCGCGATCGAAGAGAAGCAGATCCGCTTCCATCAGATGACGAAGTCAGGTCATCGCATCCGCCAGAAGCGTGTCGACGAGAAGACCGGCAAGGAAGTCGACTACGACGCGCTCGTCAAGGGCTACGAGAAGACGAAGGGCAAGGTCATTCTCGTCGAACCGGAAGAGCTCGATGCAGCCGCGCCCGAGCAGACGCGCACGATCGACATCGAAGACTTCGTCGAGCTCGCCGACATCGACCCGATTTACTACAACGCCACCTACTACGTCGCGCCGCGTTCGGGTCAGGGTGCCGACAAGGCGTACGCGCTGCTGCGCGAAGCGATGCACAAGAGCGGCGCGCGGCCGTCGGTCGTTTCGTGATGCGTACCAAGCAGTACCTCGCGCTGATCCGCGCCGAGGACGACGTCCTGATGCTCGAAACGCTGTATTTCGCAGACGAGATCCGCGACCACAAGGACCTGCACATCCCGACGAAGCGTGTGAGCGTCGGCACACGCGAGGTCAAGATCGCACAGCAGCTGATCGACAGCCTCACGACCGAGTGGGATCCGCAGCGCTACAAGGACACGTATCGCACGGCGGTGCAGAAGGTGATCGACCGCAAGGCGAAGGGCCAGACGATCACCGTCGAGGAGCCCGAGCAGGAGAAGCCGCCGGTCCTCGACCTCGTCGCGGCCTTGGAAGCGAGCCTCGACCGCAAGGCCACGGCCACACGTGCGACCAAGGCGACCAAGGCCCGCAAGCCGGCGAGGAAGGCGGCCCGCCGCAAGGCCTCCTTGCTTCCGGGTCGGCTTCGCGCTCCGCTCCCTCCGGTCGCTGCGCTGGCGCCTCTCGCCCGAGATTGAAACGTGTTCTAAAATCGGGGCATGCCTTCAGGGCGGTTCCCGTTCCCGATCCCGTTCGGCTGGTACCAGGTCGCGTTCCCCGACGATCTCGCCCCGGGTGAGGTCACGCCGCTCGAGTACTGGAACCGCGAGCTCGTGCTCTGGCGCGACGCACGCGGCGGCGATCCACCTCCAGGACGCGTATTGCCCGCACCTCGGCGCCCACCTCGGCCACGGCGGTACCGTCGACGGCGACGTGCTGCAGTGCCCGTTCCACGGCTGGCGCTACGACGGCGGGGGCGTGTGCGTGAACATCCCGTACAGCCAGCGCACGAACCGCAAGGCGAAGCTGCGGACGTATCCGGTGATCGAGCGCAACGGCTTCGTGCTCGCGTGGTACCACCCGTTCGACGAAGATCCGAAGTGGGAGATCCCGGTGATCCCCGAGATCGGCGACGCGGGTTGGAGCGACTTCTACTCGTCGTCGTACGTGATCCGCACGATCCCGCAGGAGATGAGCGAGAACGGCGTCGATCCCGCGCACTTCCGCTACGTGCACGGCACCGACACCGTCGCCGAGATGGAGCACTACGACACCGACGGCCCGTGCTCGGTGATGCTGTCGAAGCAGACCTATGTCACGCCACGCGGTGTGACCGAAGGACGTATCGACGTCTACAACTACGGCCCGGGCTTCTCGAAGGTATGGTTCACCGGGATCGTCGACGCGATCAACATCGCGACGACGACGCCGATCGACGAGGAACGCACGCAGGTGCGGTTCAACTTCATCGTGCGCAAGTTCGACGACGAGAAGCTCACCTCGACGGTCGCGGAGGCGTTCGTCAAGGAGATCAACAAGCAGGT
The DNA here is from genome assembly GCA_963836365.1 of uncultured Actinomycetes bacterium. GTDB lineage: Bacteria > Actinomycetota > Acidimicrobiia > IMCC26256 > PALSA-610 > DASQHW01. Next base: position 143,869 of record CAWIJC010000008.1, on the reverse strand, counting down.
GAACGAAGACCGCCCGATCTGGGAGCACAAGGCGTTCCTGCCGGTACCCGCGCTCGCCGACACGGACGGCCCGATCCTCAAGTTCCGCAAGTGGTACAGCCAGTTCTACGCCGAGCCCTATGAGGTCGGCACGGGCTGAGACAAAAGCCCTGATCAGACACTTGCCTCGCGCGCAAACTGGCGCTGATCTCACAGTCGTGGTGCCGTGGTGCCAGGCGCGCGAAAAGGACGGGGGAGATCTGGCGGTCTTGAGCGCGCTACAATGTAGTGCATGAGTACCCCGATCTCGGTTCGCTTTCCCGATGAAGTTGCTCGTCGGCTGCGTCGGAGCGGCGTGGGAACGGGCGAAGCGACGTCGGGCTTGGTTGTCCGGCTGGTCGACGAGGGAATCCGCATGGGGGAGCATCCCGGCGTCGTGTTCCGAGAGGGACCCACGGGGAGGCGCGCGGGTCTGGCTGCGGGCCCCGACGTGTGGGAGATCGTCGTCGTCCTGCGCGACTTTTCGGAGAGTGGCGCGACGGAGGCGGTGCGGCGCGCGGCAAAGTGGCTCAGTATCACCGAAGCGCAGGTACGCACTGCGGAGAGCTACTACGCGTCGTTCCCGGACGAGGTCGACGACCGTATCGAAATGAACGAAGCCGCCGCCGGCGCGACGCAGCGCGCCGGTGAGGTTCGTCAACGCCTGTACGGGTGAAGCTGCTTGTGGATGAGATGTTCTCGGCCGCCGTCGCCGAAGGACTGCGTCGGCGCGGCCTCGATGCGATTGCCGCACAGGAAGAGTCCGAGCTGCGCGGCCTGCACGATGAGCAGCTCTTCGTGTTTGCGCAGCTCGACGAGCGTTGCATCGTCACGGAGAACATCGCCGACTTCGTTGCCGTGGAATTGCAGTGGCGAGCGGAGCAGGCACGCGTGCACTGCGGGATGATCCTTGTTGCACCGCGAGCGTTTCCTCGTCACCGCCGCGGCGTGGTCGGGCGGCTTGTGGCCGCGCTCGCGGCCCAGGTCGAAACGAATCAGCCCGAGCCGGGCACGGTTGTCTGCCTCCGCAGCGGCACGTCACCGAAAGGCACGATGTCGTCGTCGCGGCTCGCTTCCGGCTGATCTTGTGACCGTGCCCCGGAGAGGCTCAGCCGAAGAGGAGCGCCTCGAGCTTGGCGGCCTCTTCTTGCATTCCGGGGACCACGTGGCTGTAGAGGTCGAGGGTGTCACCTTCCTCGACGCCCACGGCGTTGGCGACGCAATGCTCGCCCGCAGTCGCGGCGCGGGTCGCGGACCACTTCGTCGACAAGACGAAGATTCGCGGGCTGGTCCCCCGACGAGCTGAGAGAATCGTGAAGGCCACACCTTCGGTGAGCGCGCAGGTCGGGGCATTTCAAGATGCGTCCTTCCGCCGCCCGGCCCCGCGCGTTCGCAATATCACGCCAGAGCAGGCAATGTGTGCGCCCCGATGGCTGCAATCTGCTGCCGCAGCGCGACTCAGGACGGACGCACATGGAACCAACTACTGCCAGCCCTGTCGCCGAAGACGGGCCTCCACGCGGGCGCCGCGGACCCGTCCTCCTGATCGCGATCGTGTCGCTCCTCGTCGGTGTCATCGTCGGAGGTTTGATCGGCTGGCAGGTCGAGAAGCGCCGCGTCGAGGACGACGCGGCAAACGTCCGGCCGGTCGGAACGATCACCGCAGTGACCGCCGACTCGTTGACTATGCATCTCGCTTCCGGAGGCGGGAACCGCGAGTACAAGTTGACCGACGCAACCGCCATCGAGTCCGCCGAAGCCACGACCAGGAAACTCGCCGACGGCGCGACCGTCCTCGTTCGGGGTCGACGCAGTAAAGGTGACCTCGAGGCAGTAGAGGTGATCGTGCTGCCCGCGAAGGCGTCGTCCGACGGCTGACATCGGGACACGGCGAGCCAAAGATCCGCCAGTCGTTCCGGCAGCTCGACGCGCGTGCGCGTTTGGCTTACGAACGATGCTGCCAGCCCGCAGTCCGCGACCTCAGCATCGAGCTCCCGGACCGATTGGTGCTCGTCTTGTTGAGCACGACCGGGCAGCATCAGGTCGCGGGCCTGCAGCGGGCGATTCGGACGCGCCGCCTCGAGAATCGAGTTGTGGTCACGCTCGGGCTTTTCCGTCGCTCCTTCGGAGTTCGGCGCGAGAACACGATCGTTGCCACGGCACTCGCGGACGATCGCATCCGATCGCGCCGATCAGACCTCTACGCACGAGGGACAGGGCACGGATGGCGTCGCTGACGGCGGGTGTGACCAACGTCGCGCGGCAACGCGAGCGCAGCAGCCCGTTCCTCGGCGACGGCTTCGGCATACTCGCGTGCATGGTCGCAGTTTCCCGATCATCACGTGCCGCGAGGTCGCGCGCATTGCATAGCAGGTGAACGCCGGGTAGACGGATGGCCGTGGACGACGTCTGGCTCCTGCTGCTGCGGGGCGTGGTCGGAGGGACCTTCGTCGTGGTGTTTGCGTTGCTCTCGGAGGTGCTCGGGCCGAAGAGCTTCGCCGGACTGTTCGGCGCGGCACCGTCGATCGCGCTGGCCTCGCTGCTCGTGACGATCGCCGACAAGGGCGAGCACGCGGCGCGCATGCAATCACTGTCGATGCTCTTCGCGTCGTTCGCGATGATCGCTTACTGCGCGACGGCGGTCGTCACCGTCGATCGGTTCGGTGCGCTCCGCGGGTCGGTCCTTGCGTTCCTCTCGTGGGGGATCGTCGCCACGCTCGCGTATTGGATCGTCGTGGTGGTGAGTCGATGAGCCTGGCGTCCGAGCTCCGGGCGCGAGGGGCGCTGTTCGTCCACGACAGCCGCGACGAGGCAATCGCCTTTCGCTCCAAGCCCTTGGAGCCCAAGGACGTCAAGCGCCTGGGAACTCGCTTCGGCTTCGGGTTCGCGATCTCGGTCATCGTCGGTGCGATCGGGCTCGCGTTCGGCGACCGCGTCGCTGGTTGTTCCTGGCGTTTCCCGCGATCCTGCCCGCGAGCCTCACGCTGATCGCGAAGAACGAAGGAAACGACGAAGCCGAGATCGACGCGGCCGGTGCCTGCTTCGGCGGCGCGGGATTGGTCGCATACGGCGTCGCGTCGTGGTTCCTGCTCCCACGCATGACGCCCGCCGTTGCCGAGCTGCTCGCGCTCGGCGCCTGGTGCGTCGTCGCAGTCGGCGGTTATCTGGTCGTCAGGAGCCGCTTGCGGACATGATGTCGGCATGCCGGCACCGCAAGCGACGGTCGTCCTCGTGCACGGAGCCTGGCACGGCGCTTGGTGCTGGGATCGCGTCGTGAATCATCTCGAGTCCGCGAACGTGCCGTCGATCGCGGTCGACAATCCATCGGTGGCAACCGTGCCGTCGACGATGCACGACGACGCCGACAACGTCCGGCACGTGCTCGCCGGCATCGACGGTCCCGTCGTGCTCGTCGGCCACTCGTACGGCGGTGCCGTGGTCACCGACGCCGGTACACACGACGCAGTTCGTCGGCTCGTATATCTGACCGCGTTCCTGATCGACGACGGCGAATCGGTGATGCAGAACGAGCTCGACGGCGGAGAGGGCTCCGAGCTCGCGAGCGCGCTTCGCGTCGACGGCGATGTCGCGACGGTCGATGCCGGTGTGGCGGTGTCGGCCTTCTACCACGACTGTCCGGCCGGCGTCGCGGAGTGGGCGGTCGATCGTCTGCGCCCGCAGTCGATGTCCGCGTTCGCTGGCACGCCGCGCGGTCGGGTGGCGCGAACGCCCGAGCACCTACGTCGTGTGCACGGACGATCGTGCGCTCCCGGTCGCGTTGCAGCGCTCGTGCGCGGCTCGCCGGCGCGATGTCGTCGAGATCGCGACGAGCCATTCGCCGTTCCTGTCGCAACCTCGACAGCTCGCGGAACTGCTGGTCGAGCTCAGTCGCAGCTAGCGAGCGCTGTCGCCGCGGAGAGTCGCCGCGAGCGCGTGCAGGGAATCCGTGCGGTCGTAGTCGGCGTCGAGGTGCAGCGCGAACGGGTCCATCAGCACCGGCCACATGCCCGCCTTGCGCGCGCCGACGACGTCGATGCCGGGCATGTCGCCGACGTACCAGGCGTCCTGCGGTGCAAGATCCATCGCGTCGAGCGCAAGATGGAAGATGCGCGGGTCGGGCTTCATCACGCCGACGTTGCCGGAGTCGATGACACACTCGACGGCCACCCCGACACCCGGACCGACCTGCAGGATCTCGAGATCCGCAAGCCGTTGACCGATCAGCCCGTCGGCGTTCGAGATGATGCCCAATCGCACGCCGCTGTCGGCGAGCGCACGGACGCCTTCGCGCGCCCCCGGCATCTCGCGGATCCACAACGCGGCGTCGGCGAACTCGCTGTCGAGGTGCTGGTGCACGTCCTCGCGCAGCTCGTCGGGCACGCCGCACCCGGTGATGTAGCCGTCGAGGTACATACGCCATGCGTCCGACCACACGAGATCGTCGTTCATCGGGAACTCGCGCGCGCCGAGGTAGTGCGCGCGGTCGAGCATGTCGACGGTCGGGGTGAATCCCGCGCGCGCGAATGCACCGAGGATGCGATCGTGCTCGGGCAGCAGGAACACACCTCCCACATCGAGCAGCAGCGCGGTCGGCGCCTCGGCTCCTGACATCCGGGGAAACCTACCGGGCCGCCGGGAACCGCCGAGTACGCTGGTGCGTCATGGAGTTTCGCCGGATCAACGCGTTGCCGCCGTATGCGTTTGCCGCGATCGACGCGCTGAAGATGCAGCTCCGGCGAGCCGGCGAAGACGTCATCGACCTTGCATTCGGCAATCCGGATGTGCCGTCGCCGCAGATCGCGGTCGACAAGCTCGCCGAAGCCGTGCGCAACCCGCGCAACCACCGCTACTCGACGAGCAAGGGTATTCCGAAGCTGCGCCTCGCAGTCGCCGACCTGTACGAGCGCAAATTCGGCGTGACGCTCGACTTCGATACCGAGATCTGCTCGACGATCGGCGCGAAGGAGGGCTTCTCGCACTTGATGCTCGCGCTCGTGGGGCCGGGTGACACTGCGCTCGTGCCGTCGCCGTCGTACCCGATCCACATCTGGGGGCCGATCCTCGCCGGCGCGGGCGTGCACTACGTGCGCATGGGCCCGGGCCAAGACTTCTTCGCGAACATGCACGGCGCGTACGAGCAAGCGTGGCCGCGACCGCGGGTCATCGTGACGTCGTTCCCGCACAACCCGACGACGGCGTGCGTCGACCTGTCGTTCATGGAACAGCTCGTCGAGTTCGCACGTGAACGCGAGATCGTTGTCGTGCACGACTTCGCGTACGCCGACTTGGGCTTCGACGGCTACGAACCGCCTTCGATCCTGCAAGTTCCCGGCGCGAAGGACGTCGCGGTCGAGCTGTACACGCTCACGAAGTCGTTCTCGATGGCCGGTTGGCGGATGGGCTTCCTCGTCGGCAATGCGGAGATCGTCGCCGCGCTGGGCAAGCTCAAGTCGTACCTCGACTACGGCTCGTTCCAGCCCATCCAGATCGCGGCGACGGTCGCGATGAACGAGGCGCCCCATTTTCCGAAGGAGGTCAACGCGATCTATCGCGGCCGGCGCGACGTGTTGATCGACGGCCTGGGCCGTATCGGCTGGCACATCGCCAAGCCCAAGGGAACGATGTTCGTGTGGGCCGCGATCCCCGAGCCGTACGCCGAGATGTCGAGCATCGAGTTCGCGACGATGTGCGTGCAGGAAGCGAAGGTCGCGGTCTCACCGGGCAACGGTTTCGGTCCCGGCGGTGAAGGGTTCATTCGGTTCGCGCTCGTCGAGAACGAGCAGCGGATCCAGCAAGCGGTCCGCCAACTGCGCAAAGGCCTGACCAAGCTCGGTTGACGTCCGGCCGAGCATGCTCGCCGTTTGGAGTTCTGGAACCGTATAGCGCTCCGGATCGACCAAACGCTCAGCCGAGCGCGCGCTTCAGATCGCGCGTGTGCTCCTGCGTCTGCTGCAACAGCGGCGCGAGCGTCTCCGCGACATCGGGCAGGCCGAGCTCGGTCGCCTGCTCGACGCGCTCGCGATAGCGCTCGAGCTGCGCCTCTTCGAGCGCGAGATCGCTCTCGAGCGCGTGCCGCGGGACGGTCTGGTGCTCGACATCCGGCACACCGGTCCCCGGGATCCCGCCGAGGAAATCGATCTGGCGAGCGAGCGTCTGCGCGTGCTCGAGCTCTTGTTTCACGTGCACTGCGAGCTCGTCGAGCGTCGCCTGGTACTGCGCGCCCTTCACGGACGCGATGTGTTGCACGTACTGCACGATCGACTTGTACTCGAGTGCGAGATCTTCGTTGAGGAGAGCGACGAGCGCGTTCTGATCCATTTGCGAGGTGTACCCGTCGAGCCACGCCAGCGAACCTCGCGCCGCAGCACCAGGCTGGATCAGGCCTGGAGGCCTTCGAGGCAGAACGCGACACAGAGGTCGGCGACCTCGTGGAGCGGGACCCGCGCGTCGACCAGCGTGTGGCGGGTCAGCTCGGCGACCACGCCGTGGATCGAGTGGGCGAGCAGCTCGGGGTCTCGGTCGGCGATGCGGCCGTCGACGATGCCGTCCTTCAAGTGCCGGATCGTGTCCTCGATCGAGATCTCGCGGTTGCGGGCGAGCACGGGCGCGAACGTCTCGTCGCTCGCTGCGAACTGGATGATCGCGAAGTACTCGCGGTGCACGGCGAACCAGTCGAGCGACGCGCGGATGCCGAGCTCGATACGCCGCACCGGGTCGTCGACACCCTCGATCTCGCGCTGCTGGCGCTTGCGGAGGTCGTGATTCGAGGCTTTCAGCAGCTCGGTGAGCAGCTCGTCCTTCGACGTGAAGTACCAGTAGAAGACACCCTTGCCGACACCGAGCGCGACGACGATGTCGGCGACCGACGTCGGGTGATATCCGCGCTCCGCGAACAGGCGCGCTGCGCAGGCCATCAGCTGCTCACGCCGCTCGCGACCCCTCGGCGTGAGCTTGCGGCGCATCGAAACGAGCGTAGCCGTCCGCTTGACCGTCCGGTCAAGATTCTGGGTCGCGGCATACCCGCACGCGTCAGGCATCCGTCAACAGCTGTTCGCCTCCTCGTGACCGGCCGACAATCTGCCCGCCACATGGTCCGCGGATCATGGGAGGCGACGACAGCGCAGTGACCGTGAGGAGCGGAGCGCGGAGTCGACCCCGTGCGGACGGCGAAGGAGGTCGCGATGGCACGCTGGTTCCTGCAGGTGATGTACGAGCTCGGCGGGGGCCGGGCGGTCGCCAACGCCTGCCGCGAGCGCGACGACATCGCACGCGTCGATGCCGCGATCGGCGCGCTCGAGATGCGGCTCGCGGCCCGGCCGGTAGCAGTCGCTCCTGCGAGAGCGGCCTGACACTGATCGCCCTGACACTGATCGCACTGCCCCGCCGGGCGATTACGCTCAGGCCCTCTGTACTGGGTCCTGAAAGCCGTCCTCACGCCGGTGATCTACGTGCTCGTGCGCGTCAAGATCGAGGGGCGCGAGCATCTTCCCGCACGCGGGCCGGTGATCCTCGCGTGCAACCACAGGTCGTTCCTCGACTCGATCTTCATCCCGTTGGTCGTGCGGCGCCGTGTCACGTTCGTCGCCAAGGCCGAGTACTTCGACGATCCCAAGACCGCGTGGTTCTTCCGGAGCTGCGGGCAGATCCCGATCCGGCGCGAAGGCGGCAGCGCGAGCGAGCGCGCGCTCGCGTCGGCCACCGAGGTGTTGCAAGCCGGCAAGATCTTCGGCATCTACCCAGAGGGCACGCGCACACGCGACGGCATGTTGCACCGGGGCCACACCGGAGCCGCGCGGCTGGCACTGCGGTGCAACACACCGGTCGTGCCGATCGGCATGATCGGCAGCGACGACGTGCAACCGATCGATTCGAAGCTTCCGAAGCTGTTCCGGCACGTGACGATCCGATTCGGCGAGCCCATCGACCCCGCGCGGTACGCCGGTCGCGGGCACGAACGGCTGGCGTTGCGTGAGCTCACCGACGAGCTCATGTACGAGATCAGCCAACTGTCGGGCTACGAGTACGTCGACACGTACGCGACGAAGACGGCCGACGACATCCCGACCGAGGTCGCGCGCGTCACCGACTTCGCCGAGCTGCGTGCGGCGACGTCCGCCGCGTCGTGACGGCGCACGGTCGCACGGCGCCGAGGGGGGCCAGCCGACTCCTTCGGTGTCGAATGCCTCGTGCCTAACCGTGTGCCCAGTCGCGCGAGCGCTCGACCGCACGATGCCATTCGGCGACACGCCGGTTGCGCTCCTCGTTGCCCGTTGCCGGGGAGAACGACCGGCCCGCGGCCCAATGTGCGTTGACGTCGGCTGCCGATGCCCACACATCTTCCGCGATGCCTGCGAGGTACGCGGCACCGAGTGCGGTGATCTCTTGGCTCGACGCCCGCCGCACGGGTACACCGAGCAGGTCGGCTTGGAACTGGCAGAGCAGGTCCATCGCAGACGCGCCGCCGTCGACGCGCATCTCCGTCAGTGTGGTGCCGCTCGCGTGTGCGATCGCGTCGACGACGTCTGCGGTTTGGAACGCCATCGCTTCCACGACGGCACCGCGAGATGTGCGCGGGTCGTGCCGCGGGTGAGGCCGATAATCGCGCCGCGTGCATACGGGTCCCACCACGGCGAGCCGAGCCCCGTGAACGCGGGCACGAGATACACGCCGCCGTTGTCGGGCACCGACGCCGCGAGCGGGCCGGTCTCGGATGCGTCGGCGATGAGGCCGAGACCGTCGCGCATCCATTGCACGGCTGCGCCGGTGACGAAGATCGCGCCTTCCATCGCGTACGTCGGCGGGCCGGGCGCGAGCGACCACGCGATCGTCGTCAGCAGCCCGTCGACGGGATCGGGCAGCGCGGTACCGACGTTCGTGAGCACGAACGAACCGGTGCCGTACGTGTTCTTCGTCATGCCGGGCTCTACGCACGCCTGCCCGAACAGCGACGCCTGCTGGTCGCCCGCGATGCCGCTGACGGGCACCGCGAGCCCGGCCGCGCAGTCCTTTGCCGTCTCGCCGAACCGTCCCGACGACGGCATCACGGACGGCAGGCACGCGGGTGGTACGCCGAACAGCGCGCACAACTCGCCCGACCATGAACCCGCGCCGATGTCGTACAGCATCGTGCGGCTCGCATTCGACGGGTCGGTCGCGTGAATCCCGCCGTTCGGCCCGCCGGTGAGATTCCACAACACCCACGTGTCGACCGTGCCGAACGTGAGGTTCGGATCGGACGCGGACACGCCACCGTCGCGCAACAACCATTCGAGCTTCGTGGCCGAGAAGTACGGGTCGAGGACGAGCCCTGTCAACCGGCGGATCACCGGCTCGTACCCGCCCGCGCGCAGCGCGTCGCAGCGCTCGGCCGTCCGCCGGTCCTGCCAGACGATCGCGCGTGCGAACGGGCGACCGGTCGTGCGGTCCCATACGACTACGGTCTCTCGCTGATTCGTGATACCGATCGCGACGATCCGCTCGCCTGCATCGCGCATCTGCGCGCTGCACGTCGGCGAGCGTCTCGTGCGTGACGCGCCATATGTCGTCGGGGTCGTGCTCGACCCAACCCGGGCGCGGGAAGTGTTGCGGGAACTCGCGGTACGACGACGCGACGGGACGGGCGTCGGTGCCGATCGCGATCGTGCGCACGCCGGTTGTGCCAGCGTCGATCGCGAGCAGCACGCTCATGTCGGTTGCTCGAGCTCGAACGGCTCGAATGCTTCGAACCGCTCGCGAGTCTCGGGCGCGGTCGCGTCCGGCGGTTCCGGTGTGACCGCGAGCAACTCGTCGGCGAACGCGTCGTTGCGGGGCGTGGCCCGGAGCTCGAGCAGCAACGGACGGTGCGTCGCGGCCCCGACCCGCAGCCGCGATCCCCGTTTGGCTTCGCACTCGGCGACGAACAGCCGATCAAGGGGCATGCCGTACACGCGCCGCCGGGGACGACGGGTGAAGAATCCGGTGGAGATCAACACCAGTTCGTCGTCGGTCAGCACTGCGAAATCGAGCGTCCGCGCCGCCAGTGCGTGCGGCAACCGCCCGTCGCGCGACACCCACGCGTGCGACCCCACGCGACGATCGACGAGCCGGCCGCAAGCGTTGCCCGCAGCCGCCGCTCGACAGCCGGTACGGCCGGCAACGGTGACGGAGACGCTGAAGTTCGATCCATGAGCTACCCGGCGGCCGGATGCGGGCAGGATAGAGCAGCGAACCCCACGGGGAGGTGCGATGCGAGTCGGATTGCTGACCGGTGGCGGTGACTGTCCCGGCCTCAACGCGGTGATCAGAGCCGTCGTCCGCAAGGGGGAAGGCCTGTACGGCCACACGATCGTCGGGTACCGCCACGGGTGGCGCGGGGTGGTCGAGGGACAATCGATCGACTTGTCGGTCGGCGCGGTGCGTGGGTTGTTGCCGCGCGGTGGCACGATCCTCGGCACCTCGCGCACGAATCCGTACAAGAGCGACGACGGGCCGCGGCGCGTGCTGTCGACGCTCAAGCGCGATCGCATCGACGCGGTGGTCGCGATCGGCGGCGAGGACACGCTCGGTGTTGCGCACAAGTTGTCACACGACGGCGTGCGCATCGTCGGTGTGCCGAAGACGATCGACAACGACCTGTCGGCGACGGACTTCACGTTCGGCTTCCACACCGCGGTGCAGATTGCCACTGACGCGATCGATCGCCTGCACACGACGGCCGAGAGTCACGACCGTGTCATGGTCGTCGAGGTGATGGGCCGCCACGCGGGATGGATCGCGACGTACGCCGGTCTTGCGGGCGGCGCCGACATCATCTTGATCCCCGAAGAGCCGTTCGACATCGACGAGGTGTGCGACTCGCTGACCCATCGTCACCAGCGCGGCGCGAGCTTCTCGATCGTCGTTACCGCCGAAGGCGCGACCCCGAAGGACGGCACGATGGAGGTTCAGGTCGGCGACACCGACGACTTCGGCCACGTGCGGCTCGGCGGCGTCGGCACGCGCATCGCCGAGGAGATCGAGCGTCGCACGGGCTACGAGGCGCGCATGACGTCGCTCGGCCACGTGTTGCGCGGCGGGAGCCCGACCGCTTACGACCGAGTGATCGCGACGCGGTTCGGCGTGGAAGCGATCGACGCCGTGCACGACGGCGAGTTCGGCGTGATGGTCGCGTTGCGCGGCACCGAGATCGTGCGTGTGCCGATCGAAGCCGGCGTCGCCCAGCTCAAGACCGTCGACGGCCACCTGTTCGAGACTGCGTCCGTCTTCTTCGGTTGAGCGTGCACCGGCGCCGGGCGTGTGTGAAGTGTCGTAGACCTCCCTCCACACACGCCCGGTAGGGTGCCCCGCGTGTGGGAGACGACAGCGAAACGACCGGAGGGGAGTGGAGCGTGGAGTCGACCCAGAAGTGATGGGAGACGACAGCGAAACGACCGGAGGGGAGTGGAGCGTGGAGTCGACCCAGAAGTGATGGGAGACGACAGCGAAACGACCGGAGGGGAGTGGAGCGTGGAGTCGACCCAGAAGTGATGGGAGACGACAGCGAAACGACCGGAGGGGAGTGGAGCGTGGAGTCGACCCAGAAGTGATGGGAGACGACAGCGAAACGACCGGAGGGGAGTGGAGCGTGGAGTCGACCCAGAGGTAATGGGGCGCGCACTCGACGATCTGATCGACATCCTCGAGCTCGAGCAACTCGAGGTGAATCTGTTCCGTGGCATCAGCCCGCAAGAAGATCGCCAGCGTGTCTTCGGCGGTCAGGTCGCGGGCCAGGCCTTGGTCGCGGCGGGTCGCACGGTCGAGGCCGATCGTCACGTGCACTCGCTGCACGCGTACTTCCTTCGTCCCGGTGACCCGCTCGTGCCGATCGTCTACGAAGTGGACCGCATTCGCGACGGCCGCAGCTTCACCACACGGCGTGTCGTTGCGATCCAGCACGGCAAGGCGATCTTCAATCTGTCGTCGTCGTTCGTCGTGGAGGAGCCCGGGCCCGACCATCAGTATCCGATGCCGCCGTCGCCCGCGCCCGAGACGCTGCCGACGATCCGCGAGAGTCTCGAGCCGTACGCCGATCGTTTCCCGCCCGCGTTCCTCGATTCGATCCGCCGGGACCGGCCGATCGACACGCGATCCCCACGACTGCCGCGCTGGCTGGATCCGGCACCCGGGGTGCGCGAGCCCGAGCAGCTCGTGTGGATCCGCGCCGACGGCACACTCCCGGACGACCCGCTGCTGCACGCGTGTGTCGTCGTCTACGCGTCCGACCTCACGTTGCTCGATACCGCGGTGATGGCCCACGCACGTTCGTGGGACGACGACCGCTTCATGATGGCGAGCCTCGACCATGCGATGTGGTTCCACCGCCGGTTTCGCGCCGACGACTGGCTGCTGTATCACCAGAAGAGCCCGTCGGCATCGGAAGCCCGCGGCCTCGCCGAGGGTTTCATCTACACGCGCGACGGCGCGCTCGCGGTCATGGTGATCCAAGAGGGCCTGATCCGCCCCGTGAAACCCAACTGGCAAGAACTATGAGCGTGAAAAGACTGCGCAATGCGGTGACCGAAGCGAGCAACGCGAGCGTACGGAACTCGCCGGAGCCTCGAGCGTCCGCGAGGCGGGTCCCGCCGAGCAGCGAGGGCGGCATAGAGTGATCGACTTGCGCTCGGACACCGTCACTGTGCCGACGCCCGAGATGCGCCGCGCGATGGCCGGCGCCGACGTCGGCGACGACGTGTATCGCGAGGATCCGACAGTCAACCGTCTCGAGTCGCTTGCAGCCGCGCTGACGGGAAAGCCGGCGGCGCTATATGTGCCCTCGGGGACGATGGCCAACCAGCTCGCGATCCGCGTGCTCGCGCCGCCGGGCACGGAAGTGCTGTGCCAGGACCGTGCGCACGTCTACCGTCACGAAGGCGCGGCCGCGGCGTTGAACAGCGGAGTGCAGCTGCATCCTCTGTGGGATGTACCCGACGGCATCACGGCCGCGATCGAGGGACGCGCGCATCACTTGCCGCCGCCGTCGCTCGTATCGATCGAGAATACATATATGCCTGCGTCGGGCGCGCCAATCGCTGCCGAAGAGATGGCAACGCTGTCGGGCATCGCGCGTTCGGGCGGCTTGCGGGTGCACATCGACGGCGCGCGCATATGGAACGCATCGGTCGCACTCGGCACGCCGCCGGCGGAGCTCGCGGCGACCGCCGACACGATCATGTTCTGCCTCTCGAAGGCGTTGAGCGCGCCTGTCGGCTCGATCCTCTGCGGCCCGCACGACGTCATCGCACACGCTCGTGCCGAGCGTGCCCGCCTCGGTGGGGGAATGCGCCAGGCGGGCGTCATCGCCGCCGCCGGTATCGTCGCGTTGGAGACGATGGTGGAGCGCCTCGCCGACGATCACGTGCGCGCGCGCAGTCTGGCCGACGCGATGGCCGACCGGTGGCCCGGCAGCGTCGACCCGGAGACGGTGCGCACGAACATCGTCTGCGCGGTGGCGGCTCGACTGCCGGAGCGCTTCGTCGAGCGCCTCGACGCGCGCGGTGTGCGAAGCGGCACGATCGATCCCCGAACAGTACGACTCGTCACGCACAAAGATGTCGACGACGACGGTGTCAAGCGCGCCATCGACGTGTTCGACGAGCTGCGCAAGCAATGACACTCGCCGGGACGCCGGAGGGCGACACACCTCGCACAGTGCTCGCGGTCTACGCGCATCCCGACGATCTGGAGATCTCGGCCGGGGGCACGCTGGCACGTTGGGCCGACGCTGGCGCCGACGTCCATGTGCTCGTCACCACGCGCGGCGACAAAGGGACGAGCGATCCCGACGCCGATCTCGATGTGCTCGCCCGGTTGCGCACCGAGGAGAGCGCCGCGGCCGCCCGCGTCCTCGGCGTCACACCGCACCATCTCGACCATCCCGACGGCGAGATCGAAGACGATCGCGTCTTGCGGGGCGAGCTCGTGCGGTGCGTGCGCGCGCTGCGTCCTGACGTCGTGCTGTGCCCCGACCCCACGGCACTGTTCTTCGGCGACGGCTACATCAACCATCGCGACCATCGCGTGACCGGATGGGCGACGCTCGACGCGATCGCGCCCGCGGCCGCGACGCCCCACTACTTCCCGGAGTTGCGCGCCGAAGGGCTCGACGTGCACCAAGTGAACACGGTGTACCTGTCGGGCACACACGAGCCCAACGTCTGGGTCGACATCGGCGCCACGCTCGAACGCAAGATCGAAGCGCTGTTCTGCCACGCGAGCCAGCTGGTCGAGACCGGCGACTGGTTCCGCGACTTCCTACGCGAGAGCGCAATCACAGCAGGCCGCGCCACCGGCGTGACCTACGCCGAGGGCTTCCGCCGGATCTCGTTGGCCTGAGCGCGATCACCGAGTGTCACCGCCGCCGCGGCGCATGACCGCGCCATTCCGACTGCGCGCGCAGCATGAGCGCGCCGACGATGCCCGCCCCGACGGCAGCAACGATCGTGCCTCCGAGCGCGGCGAAGAACGCAGGAACAGTGCACGAGCTCACGCGTGCGGTGAAACCGGGCACTTGCTCGAGCAGCCGTTCGGCGTTCGTCGGTGTGTCCGCGCACGACGTTTCCACCAGGCCCCACCCGATCAGCCCACCCAGCATCCCGGCGAGTGAGATGCCGACGAACATGAGCCCGAGCGCGCCCCGGCGCGGCAAGTTCGGATGTTCCGGCACCGGCGGGAGCACGAGCCGAGAGCGTACCGATCGGCAAGAATGCAAGCGTGACGGTGCGCGAGTGGACGGTCGCCGGGGGCTTGGTCGAGACACCCGACGGCGTGCTGCTCGTACGCAATCAGCGCCGCGGCGGTTTCGAGGATTGGAGCACGCCGGGGGGCGTCATCGACGCCGACGACGCGGATCTGCTCGCAGGGTTGACGCGCGAAGTCGAAGAAGAAACCGGCCTGCGCGTGCACGAGTGGAGCGGGCCCCTCTACGAGGTGCGCGCGTACGCGCCGGAGATGGGATGGCGCATGCGATGCGAGGTGCACCTCGCCGTCGGCTTCACCGGTTCGGTGACGGTCGAAGATCCGGACGGCATCGTCGTCGAAGCCGTGTTCGTACCACACGACGAGTGCCACGATCGGATCGCATCATGCCCGCAGTGGGTGCGCGAACCCCTCGAGGCCTGGTTGCACGAGCGCTGGGAGCCCGGCGGGGGCATCGGGTTCGCGTACGAGGTGCACGGCACGTCGCGCGACGACATGCGCGTCGTGCGATACGACGATCCGCGCCCGGCTCGCTGAACGTGCCTGTGCACACTCCGATCCTGCACGTCGACCTCGACGCGTTCTTCGCGTCGGTCGAACAGCTCGACGACCCGCGCCTGCGCGGCAAGCCGGTGATCGTCGGCGGCCTCGGCAACCGCGGCGTAGTGAGCGCCGCGAGCTACGAAGCGCGCCCGTACGGCGTGCACTCCGCGATGCCAATGGCGCGTGCACGCCGGGCGTGCCCGCACGCCGTGTTCCTGTCGCCCCGCATGCCCCGCTACGTCGAGAAGAGCCGCGGGGTGATGGCGATCCTCGGCGAAGTGACACCGCTCGTCGAGCAGCTGTCGGTCGACGAGGCCTTCCTCGACGTCGGCGGTGCGCACCGGTTGCTCGGTGAGCCGATCAAGGTCGCGGAGCTCATCCGGACACGCATCCACGACGAGACCGGCCTGACCGCGTCGATCGGTGTGGCTTCGTCCAAGTTCCTCGCCAAGGTCGCGAGCGAGCTCGCCAAGCCGGACGGCCTTCTCGCAGTGCGGGCGGGGGAGGAGCGCACGTTCCTTGCGCCGCTCCCGGTCCGGCGATTGTGGGGTGTCGGGCCCGCGACGTTGCCCCGGCTCGCCCGGATGGGCCTGCGGACGATCGGTGATGTCGCGGCGCTCGATCGCGAGCTGCTCGAGCACGCATTGGGGTCGTCGCTCGGTGCACATCTGCACGCGCTTGCACACAATGAAGATACGCGCGCGGTCGTCCCTGACCGCGACGCCAAGTCGGTCGGCGCGGAGGAGACCTTTGCCTCCGATCTCCGCACGCGCGACGCGTGCGAGCGCGAGCTCGTCGGCCTGGCGGATCGCGTCTGCTCGCGTCTCCGACACCGGGGCCTCACGGCGCGCACCGTGACGCTGAAGATCCGGTTCGGCGACTTCGAGACGCGTACACGGGCGCGCACACTCGGCGAGACGACAGCCGTCAGCACGGTCGTGTTCGAGACGGCGCGGGCGTTGATCGACGAGTTCGATCCCGCGCGCGGGGTTCGATTGCTCGGCGTGTCGTGCTCGCAGCTCGCGCCGATCGACGACTCGCCGGTCGTCCAGCCGATGCTTGCGTTCGACGATGACGCGAGCGTGTACCGGGAGCGCGCCGAGCGTCGCGCTGCGGTCGAACGCGCCGTCGATGGTGTGCGCGCGCGATTCGGCATCGCGGCGGTCGACGCGGGCGAGGTTGATCGACCGCACGCCGGAGGAGCCGGCATGATCCGGGTGGGGCTCGTCGGGTGCGGTCACATCGGCACCGTTCACGCGGTGGCGCTCCAGCAGCTCGCGAGTGCGCAGCTCGTCGACGCGCAGCTGGCTCGCACGTACGACGCCGACCCCGATCGTGCCGCGAAGGTGGCGCGCCGTCACGGTGGCGAGCCCGCCGCGTCCGTCGGCGCGCTGCTCGACGCCGTTGACGCGGTATGGATCTGTACCTGGACGGCCGCGCACGCCGATGCGGTCGAGGCCGCCGCCGACCGGGGCGTGCCGATCTTCTGTGAGAAGCCGCTCGCACCGAACCTGCCCGACGCCGCGCGCGTCACCCGCGCGCTCGAGCGCGTGCCGCACCAGGTCGGCCTCGTGCTCCGGTGGGCGCCGGTGTTCCAAGGCTTCGCAGCACGCGTTTCGTCCGGTGAGTTCGGGCGGGTCCTCGCCACCTCGATGCGCGACGACCAGTACTACCCGACCCAGGGTATGTACGGATCGACCTGGCGGCGCGATGTGGCGTGTGCGGGTGGCGGCACGCTGATCGAGCATTCGATCCACGACGTCGACGTGTTGCGATGGCTTCTCGGCGAACCGGCGGCGGTCAGCGCGCACACGGCATGCCGATTCGGTCACGACCGCATCGAGGACTCGGCCGCGGTGCGCTTCGTGTACGCCGATGGATCGGTTGCGCAGCTGACGAGCGTGTGGCATCAGGTGTTGTCGCGCGAATCGAGTCGGCGGCTCGAGGTGTTCTGCGAGAAGGCGTTGCTGTGGACCGACGACGATTACCTCGGACCGCTCCACGTGCAGACCGACGACGGCACGACGACGATCGAGGCCGCGCCGCCCGCGTGGACGTCACGCCTCACCGTGCCCGAGGTGTACGCGAAGGCGTTGGCGCAGTACGCGGAGCCGTCCAAGGCGTTTCTCGACGCGTTGAGCGAGGGCCGATCGCCGGCGGGCCATCCGCCCGCGAGCGAGGCGCTCGCCGCGCATCGCCTGGTCGATGCCGCGTATCGGTCAGCCGCGTCGGGAGGCGCGCCCCTTTCGGCCTCCTGACCCGCAGGTGTTCGCCCGCCGCGTTGGTTGGTCCCATGCGGCTGCGCGACAATGGAACCCATGCCGCTCTCCGACGAGGAGCAGAAGATCCTCCGCGAAATCGAGGCTCAGCTCAACGCGACGGATCCCGGGCTCGTCGAACAGGTGTCGCGCAACACGCTGTACCGGCACTCGGCGCGTGTGATCCGCTGGGCTGCACTCGGCTTGCTCGGCGGTCTCTTGTTGCTGGTGTTCACGTTCGCCTCGAGTGTCTGGATCGGCGCGGTCGGTTTTGCAGTCATGCTCGCGTGTTCACTCGTGATCGAGCGGCACGTGCGCAAGCTCGGTCGCGCCGGTCTCGAATCGCTGACCGGTGGTTGGCGCGCGAGCGGCGGCTTGCGTGGTGTGTTCGGCGAGCGCGGGCGCCAGTGGCGCGATCGCTTTCGCCGCGACGACTCCTGAGCGGTGTCGTACACTGTCGCGCAAGCAGCTCGACTCACCGGCTGTACCGCGTCACAAGTGCGTCATTGGGCGCGCTCGGCCCTGATCGTGCCGTCGCTCGGCGACGGGAGCTACGGTTTCCGCGACCTCGTGTCGTTGCGGCTGGTGCGCTCGCTGCTCGACGCGGGGCTGTCGTCGTCGCGGGTGCGGATCGCGATCCGCACGCTGCGTGAGCTCGGCGACGGCGACCTCGCCGGTCTCCGGTTGATCACCGATGGCCGAACGGTATGGTCGTGCCGCAACGACGGCCAGCTGCTCGACGCGCTACGGCACGGCCAGCTCGCGCTGTTTGTCGCGATCGACCGAGTCGCAGCCGACGTGCACGCCGAAATACGGGCGTTTCAGGCCGAACGCGCCGCGTTCGTCGACGAGTTGGTGCGCCCATTGCCGACCCCGTCGTCACCCGCGTCTTCACCCGCGTCGTTGCCGGCTCGCTAGGCGCTTTCGCCGCCACGGTTGTGGCGGTCACGCGCGTCGCTTCCGCGGTCGTTCCGACGATCACTGCGCCGGAGTCGCAACCGCGTGACCCACCGCTCGCTGCGGGAGACGTTGTCGCGCAACGCATGGTCGATCGCGTCGACGTAGCGCCACGCCGATGTTGCGTCCGCTTCCGACGGAGGCTCGGGCGCGAACATCGCCGCGGTCTGCAGGCGCGCGAGGTTCATGAGCGGCGGACCGGCGCCGCCCGCGCCGTGCGCGGGCGCATGCCGCAGCGCGAACTCGATCGCAGTCGCCGACGGGCGCGGGTGCACCCCCGCCGCGCGCGGAGTTGTTCCAGCGCTTCCGTCCACGCGCCGAGCACACGGCCGGCGCGCGTCGCGGGCGTGACGTCGTCGATTCGTGCGACGCGTCGACGCGAGCGTGAGCGCGACGAGGGCGGCGATGATCGCGATGATCACGGCGCTGATCGCGAGTACGACACCGAGCAACACGTGTGAGCCCGAACCGCCCGACTTGGTCGGCGGCGGCGTCAGCTGGATGCTGCCGTCGGGCGGCTTCGCTCTCGTCGTCGCAGTGCGAGGAGAGGTCGTCGAGGTCGTCGGCCGCGACGTCGGAGTGTCCGGGGTCGAGGATGTCGGACCACCCGCCGCGAGGTCGCCCCGTTGCGTTTGGGGATTGAAGCGGCCCTTCGTCGGCTCGAAGGCGTACCAACCGATGTCGCGTCCGAGCCATACCTCGGGCCACGCGTGCGCGTCCGCGCCCGTCACGTGAAAGGTGCCGCTCGGATCGGCGTGCAGCGTCTGATAACCGACGGCCACACGTGTCGGGAGCTGCGCCGAGCGTGCCATCTCCGCGAACGCCACCGCGAACTGCTCGCAGAATCCCACCTTCCGCTCGAGAAAGTCCTCGAGCGGCGACCTCGACCTCGAGTAGTCGGCGTTCGTGTCGTATTCGAACTGCGATGTATGGAAGTACTGCTCGAGCGCGACCGCCTTGTCGTAAGGGGTGACGGCGTTCTGGGTGATGCCGCTGGCGAGCCGCCGGACGCGATCGGGGAACCCACTCGGCAGCTGCGTGTAGTCGGCCATCGCGTCGAGATCGGCGGAGGACGGCTTTTCGAGCTCCTCGACACTCGGATGGCGGATGTCGGATGTCACGGTGTACACCAGGCCGCCGGTCGAGCGGTCGCTGAGGATGAGGCTCGACGAGCTGGGCAGGACCGCGCTGTCGGGCAGGTCGATCTCCACCGGGCGGTAGGCGGCGGGCAGCCAGAAGGCGTCGCCCGCGCCGGTCATGCGCACGGTTTGCGTCACGTGGTCGACGCCGGGCGCCCGCGTCGGCCCGGGCAGCTGCGACGCCGACTGCCGGTCGCCGTGATCGCTTGCGAACGTCCAGACGTTGTCGTCGTTGATGTCGTCGAGACCCGACCAACCGCCAGTAGTACGGCTTGTTGTCAGACGTCTTCACCGTGAACATCTCGGTGTTGGTCAGGTGATCGAGCTTGTCCTTGATGTTCAAGAGCGGCGACGACGTGCGGAGCACGTTCGATCCCTTGCCGTCGCCGAGCTTGCGGTAGTTGATCAGCGCCGAGCCGCGAGCGCCGGGGAACACCGGACCGAAGATGATCGAGAACGCGACGATCAACGCGCCGGTTACGAGTCCGCCGGCAACGATTTGCGAGCGGTGCGCGTTCGGCGCATGGAACCATGTGCGCCGCGCCGTGACTTCCGCGTGTTGCAGCGACACGAGATACGTGACGATCGCGAGGCCGTAGCACGCTGTGATCGGTGCCCAGCGTCCCGAGCCGAGCGCGGCGATCGAGACGTACAGCGCCACGCTCGGGCCGATCGCGCCGAGCGGCGCGTCGAGCCGCCGGCCGATGATCTCGGTTGCGGTTGCCGCGACGATACACCGCGACGAATGCCAGCAGGAGCGCGGCACCGACGGGCGCGACCGGGACCGTTGCCGAGCGGAGGACGGCCGGTGCCTTGCCGAGGTCTCCGGCGAACGCCGACAACGCGCCGGGCGTAGGGATGCCGGCGAGCGTGTCAGCGGGCGCGTCCACGACGATCGCGAGCCCGACGCCGAGCACGGCTGCCAGCGTGGCGCGGCCCAGGGACGCCAGCGGCGAACGTCGCCGATCGCGAAGACGAGCGCCGGTACGAGCGACGCGACGAGCATCGCACCGGGCCATCCGCCGCTCGCGAACACCCGGGCGAGCCCGAGTGCCGCGGCGAGCGTCAGGCCCGCGCGGCTGGCTGCGACGAATGGTGACTGCTGCTGCGCTGCCACCGCAGCACCGCCTCGTTCCAGATGTGCAGAATGGCCGGTCGCCGGCGTCGACCACGACGTGGAGGCGGAACCGGCGCGACCGCGGCGCGACCGCCGAGTCGGTTGGGTTCGTGACGACCGCCAGCAAGGTGCCGCCGTCGCGCACCATGACGCCCAGCGCACCGCTGTCGTGGGTCTGCAACCTGCCCGTCACGGCGATGACCGCGCTGCTGCGCCGGCGCGTCGAGAGAATGCCCATTCGATCGGCGCCGTGGGGCTGCACGATCGCGAGCTCGTCCATGATCGTGGCGAGATGACGCCGGCCGGGTACACCGACGAGCGTGCCCGTGCTCCACACGACCTCGAATGGTCGACCCTTGTTGTCGAGGGCGGTCGCGATCGACGCGAACGCTTCGACCGCTCGCTCGAACGTCGCCTGCGTGTACGCGCCGGGCCGCACGTCGAGCACGAGGAGCATCGGTGCGCGCCGGCGCGTTTCGTTCTGGCGCATCATGAGATGCACCGCGCCGCGTGGTCGACCGCCAGTGCACGTGGCGCAGGTCGTCGCCGGGCGCGTAGTCGCGCAATGTCATGAACTCACCTGTTGGCTCGACGCGTGCGCGTACGAGAGGGTGGTCGCGGTCGATGTCGAGCCCGCCGATCTCGGGCGGCGTCGACGATCTCGTGCACGCGCGGATAGACGATGACTTCCTCCGGCGCCAGCACACGCCGAGTCGTGGTGCACGAGCCCGAAAGGATCAGTGATCGTCGCGCGCAGCGGCCCGACCTCGAAGCGGCCGCGCCGATCGGTGGGGAAGCGATATGCCGCGCGTGCCTCACCGCACGGGGCCAGCGGCGCGAGCAGGAAGCGTGCGGCCCGCCGTCCGCGGTCGAACGAATCGGCGACCGCGAGCGTTGTCGTTCGGCGCGGTCCGGCCGCGCACCGCGATGTCGACTCGTCCGTCGACGCCGACCTGGAGACGCTCCTTCAGGTCGCGCTCGGCGGTGAGCAGGGGTGAATGCCAGCGCACCCATGTGTACGCGGTCGCGACCAGCACGCCGGCGCCGATGCCGAGCACGGCGAGCTGCACGAGCCCGAGGATGCGCGCGCCGACGTACAGACCCGCCGCCGCTCCGATCAGGGACCATCCACGACGGCTGAGCACGGCGCTACCCGGCGCGGGTTGCCGGCACCGGCACCGTGTCGAGCACCGACGCGAGCACGTCGCCGGGATGCACGCCGCGCATCATCGCCTCGGGCGACAAGCATGAGCCGGTGCTCGAGCACCGACGCGGCGAGCACCTTGACGTCGTCGGGGACGACGTACGACGCGACCGATGCTCGCTGCGAGCGCACGCGAGGCATCGCTGCAACGCGAGCGCGCCGCGCGGGCTGACGCCGAGCAGCAGGTCGCGATGATGACGCGTCGCCTCGACGAGGTCGACGATGTATCCCTGCAGCTCGGGCGCGACGTGGATGCGCGCCGA
This sequence comes from uncultured Actinomycetes bacterium, assembly GCA_963836365.1. Taxonomy (GTDB): domain Bacteria; phylum Actinomycetota; class Acidimicrobiia; order IMCC26256; family PALSA-610; genus DASQHW01. The sequence goes on along the minus strand of CAWIJC010000008.1, from coordinate 121,658 downwards.
GCTCGTGCGTCCACCCCGCGACGACATCGGCGTCGGTCACCGGCTCGAGCTCGTCGGCCATCGTCGGGTCGACACCTTGATCGCCGAGGATCGCGATCTCTGCGTCGCGGTCGGGGTAGCCGATGCGCAAGCGCAACAAGAAGCGGTCGAGCTGCGCTTCGGGCAACGGGTAGGTGCCTTCGAGCTCGACGGGATTCTGTGTGGCGATCACCAGGAACGGACGGGGCAGCTTATACGTCTGCGCGTCGACGGTGACCTGACGTTCTTCCATCGCTTCGAGCAGCGCCGACTGTGTCTTCGGTGACGCGCGGTTGATCTCGTCCGCGAGCACGACGTTCGCGAACACGCCGCCGGGCCGGAACTCGAAGTCGCTGCGACCGCGATCCCACACGGAGACACCAGTGACGTCGGACGGCAACAAGTCGGGCGTGAACTGCACGCGGCGCCACGTGCCGCCGATCGAGCGCGCGATCGCTTTGGCGAGAGACGTCTTGCCGACGCCGGGAACGTCTTCGATGAGGAGGTGGCCCTCGGAGAACAAGCAGACGAGCGAGAGGTGGATCGCCCGTCGCTTGCCGACGAGCACGCGATCGATCTGATTCGCGAGCGTGTCGAACAAGTCCTTGAACGACTGCTCGGGGCGAGGCGCGGCTTGCACCGAGTTGGGACCTCCCAGGGGCGCGGCCCATGCACGACGAGCCGCCGCCCGCACCCCCGGACGACGGTCCTTCGGCCGCCACGCTACCGTCCCGTCGGTGGGCGCCTCACGCAGTGACGCAGCCATGACGCCGCACACCGCGTTTTGGTTCCATGTCGTCGCCGCGGTACTGCGCCGGCCCGGACTCTGGGTGACGGCCGCCCGCCAGTATCGGCGCATGGTCCCGCAGCAATGGTGGCGGCGTCGACCGTTCGTGCCGGTGCCCGACCGCGGACTACGCGCGGTTCCGAATCGAGACCGCGTACGGCGCCGACGCCAACTTGGTCGCTGCCGATGTGGTTGCCTATCTCGCATGGTGCCGTGCTGGCGAGCACGCGCGCAGCCGCTCCTGACGAATCTGCACGCACGGCCGCCGGCCGACACGGCGGGCAGCGAGCGGCGCCGCAAGTACACTCTGCGCACCGGAGGTGATCACGCGTGGCCCGGGCGCTCCTGCTCAACGCCAGTTTCGAGCCGTTGTGTGTCGTGCCGGCCCGCCGCGCGGTCGTACTGGTGCTGAAAGAGAAGGCGGAGATCGTCCACCGCAACGGCGCCGAGTTCCGCTCCGAGCGCCGCGCGGTGCCGGTCCCTACCGTGATCCGCCTGGTGCACTTCGTGCGCGTGCCATACCGTGCCACGGCGCCGCTCTCGCGGCGCGCCGTGTTCGCGCGTGACGGTCAACGTTGCCAGTATTGCGGCAGTACGGCCGAGAATCTCGACCACGTCGTGCCGCGCTCGCGTGGCGGACCGCACTCGTGGGAGAACGTCGTCGCGCTCGTGCCGGTCGTGCAATGCACGCAAGGAGGACCACCTCCCCGGCGAGTGCGGTATGGCCCTGCGCCACACGCCGATCGCGCCGCACGCAACGACATCGTTGATCGTCTCGGCGGGCCCGATCGACCCTGCGTGGCACGCGTACCTCGCGAGCGAAGAGGCCGTTCCCGCCTGATCGCGGTGCAGTGGGCGTACCGCGACCAAGCCGTGACAGGCCGCGTGATGCCCGCGTCAGGACGATTCGGTGTCGTCGTCGCCAGGATCGTCGTCGGTCGCATCGTCGGCGCTCGGCGCGATGCGGGCCAGCAGTACCGCGAGCTCATCGCGCGCGCGTTGGCGTTCGCGTCGAGCGGCGTCGCGGATCTCGGCCGCTTGGCGCTCGGCTTCGGCTCGCAGCTCGTCGGCGTGCCGCTCGGCTTCGGTACGGATCTGGCCCGAGTCGCGGCGCGCGACTTCGCGCAGCTCGGTGGCGTACTGCTCGGCCGCGCCGCGCAACTGCCCGACAGCTTGCTCAGCCTCTTCGCGCGGACGCACGACGTACTCGTCGATTGCCTCGCGCTGCTCGCTGACGTAACGCTCGACGCCCGTACGTTGCTCGCTCGCGTACCGGCTCGGCCTCGGCGCGCTGTTCGTCGGCCGCGTAGCGCTCGGCAGCGGCGCGGTCCTGAGCCGCGCGCTGTTCGGCTTTGCCGAGGATCTCCTGTGCGTCCTCGCCGGCGAGCTCGGCGTCGCGTGCCTGCTCGATTCGATCAGCCGTCCGCGCGAGACGCTTGCGCTGCCGGGCGAGCCGCCGCTCGAGCTCGGCGATGCGTTCGAAGAGATTGCCGACGAGATCGAGTCGTTCGGTTTCCGCGAGCGTGTTCTCCTGCGCGCGGTGGCGGAGCTCGCGTGCGTCTTCTTGCGCGAGTTGGCGGATCCCTTCGGCCGTCGTCAGCGCGTCGCGCCGGATCGCCTCGGCCTCTTCGAGGGCAACGCGTCGGAGGTGCTCGGAGTTCTGCTGCGCCTCGGCGATGAGTGCCTCGGCGGCCTCGCGCGCGGTCCTTCGACGGGATCGCCGCCAGTGCGCGATCGAGCTCCAGCTCGAGCTCCGCGGCATGGGCGCCGAGCGCGTCGAGCATCCCCTGCGCGGATTCGAGCTGGTCGGTGAGCTCGGCGACGCGCGCGCTGCCTGTTCGAGCTCCCGGCGCAGCTCGTTGCGTTCGGCCTCGGATGCGGCGCCCGCGGCCTCGAGTCGAGCGATCTCCGCGCGTGCCTCGTGCAACGCGTGCGTGAGCTCGTCGTGTGCGAGGGTCTGCTCGGCGAGTAGGCCCTCGGCGCGCGTGAGCTCGATCTGCGCCGCTTCGAGCTGCGCGTGCGATCCTCGGTGTGTCCGGCAACCTCCGCCGCGAGCGCGCCTTCCAGGCCCGTGATCTCCGACTGCGCATCCTCGAGCTGCGCGAGCGCGTCGTCACGGTCGCCTGCGGTCTCGGCGATCTGCGCGGCGAGGGCGGCTTCCAATCGCGTGCTCTCGGTCTGTGCCCGCTCGAGCTCCTCGAGTGCGCGGTCGCGGTCACGGGCGCGCTGTTCGAGCGCATCTTCGAGACGCAACGACCGCGGCGAGCGCGTCGTCGCGTTGGACGAACAGTAGGTCGCGCTCTCCGGCCTGGGCGTCGAGGAGCTCTTCGAGCTGGACGACGCGCTCGCGGACTGCCCCGAGATCGGCGAGCGCCGCGTTGTGTGCGTGCTCGTGCTCGGTGATCTGCGCAGCGAGGCGCGCGATCTCGGAGCCGGCGCGGTCGAGCGCGCCGATCGCCTCGTCGCGCTCGGCGTGCCCCTTCGACGAGCGCAGCAACCGCGTCGTCGCGTTCGCGGGTGCGGTCGGCGAGCGCGGCGCGGCGCGTCGTCACGGGCGCGGGCGGCTTCGTCGTGCTCGCGCTCACGTGCAGCGGTGATCTCGCCGAAGCTCAACGCCGCCTGCGCGAGCTGCTCCTGCACGGACGCTTCTTGTCGCCGCGCGTCTTCGAGCTCCGCGGCGAACGTGGTCGCGGTCGCGCTGCACCTCGGCGAACTCCGACTCGAGGCTCTCGGCGTGGCTGCGTACGGCCTCGAGCTCGCGGGTCGCGGCCTCGCGGTCGGAGACGAGTGCCGACTGGTCGCGCTCCTCGTTCGCCACGACCGCTTCGAGATCGCTCGACGCGCGCGCGGCGCTTGCGAGCTCTGCCGTGACGGTGTCGTGGGCCGAGACTCGCTCGGCGACCTCGCGTTCGAGCACCTCGACGTGCGCTCTGCGGCAGCCGTGATCTCGGCGGCGCGATCATTCAGGCTGCGCTCGAGCTCGTCGTTCTGCTGTTGCAGATCGCTCGCGCGGTGCTCCTCGAGATCCGTGTCGTGGGAGTCGAGCTCGGCATTGCGCTGCTCGAGCAGCCGCTCGAGCTCGGCGACCCGGCTCGTCAACGCGGCGCGGGTCGCGTCGTACTCGCGCGCCCGTGCGTGTGCCTCGGCGAGCTCGGTGTCGAGCAGCTGACGCGTGCTCGTCGGCGTCGGCCAGCCGGGTTTCGAGCTCGGCGGTGTGGTCGCTGCAGGCGGTGCACCTCATCGCGGGCTTCGTTGCGCTCCGCTCCGTGCATCTCAACGCTCGCCGGCAGCGCCTCGATCTCGTCGTGCGCGCGGCGAGATCGCGGCTTCGAGCTCGGCGCGGCGTGCGACGGCTTCGTCGCGTTCGGTGGCGCGCTGCTCGATGTCGGCGACCGACGAGCGCGCCTGTTCCTGCACGTGGGCGAGCTCGGCTTGGGCGGCAACGAGCTCGACGTGCACGTCCTCGGCTTCGCGTTCGGCGGTTTCCCGTTCGGCCGTGATCCGCTCGAGCTCGGCGCGCACGTGCTCGAGCTCCGCGTGCCAGCGTTCTGCGCGCGCTTCCGACTGTTCTCGGCTGCGTTCGTCGTCGACATCGGTCGTACGCGCGACAGGAGCGGTGTGGGGTTCGGGCTCGTCGACCACGTCGACCGGTGGTTTCTCCTCGACCGGGGGAGTGTCCTTCCCCGTACGGGGGAGGTCCCGGTGCTGCGGGGGCTCGTCTGTTGTAGCAGGCGCGGGTGGTACCGCGACGGGCGGAGACGCGGGCTGTGCGAAAGGTGTCGCGTTGTTGTCCGACGCGAGCGCGTCTTCCGGCGCGTCGACCCGGGCTGCGTCGTCGGGTGGTGCAAACGCGACGTCGTCGCCTTCGACGCGTGAGAGGAATTGTTTTGCAATGTCGAGCGGATCGTCACCGGGATCGACGCCGAGTTCGTGCAGCAAGACGCGGATACGATCGACGGTCTGTCCCGCGCCGAGCGCAGGCGGCGCGGCGAGCTCGGGTGTCGCGTTCGCATGTGCGCGGCGCGAATGCTTCGAAGCTCTGGTAACCGAGTTTCGAGAGCGCATCGGCTTCGGCGACCAGCGCTTCGTGGTGCTCACGACGCGCGCTCGCCTTGGCGAGGAAACGATTTGCCTTGCGTTCGGCGTCGCCGACGCGTTCGTGCAGCTCCCAGATCGCGGCGACCGCAGGGTCGGTGCCCCGCATGCGATCGGCGTCGTTGGTCATGTTGCGCAGCGCGTCGAACGACGCGGCCGGCGGCGAGGCGGGCTGCGACGCGACGCCGGGGGGTGAGGCCGAGACGTCCTCCACTTGCTCATCATCGGTCATGAGAGGGGCGGCCTGAGAGCGGCCCCAACCGAACCAGATCGACATCTGTTGCCTCCCGGAGCCCGCGGGTTCGAGGTCGGAGCACCGCGCCCTGGAGCTTGTGGCGCGGAAACGTTGACGTGGTGGAGGATTGTGTCATAAGGTGGAGCGCAGTGGTGGAAAGGGGTGGGCTCCCGCCGAGGCGGGTTCCCGGCCCCCCGTACAGAGGTGGACGGTCGGATGTTCCTGGGGGAGTTCCAGCACTCCCTCGACGCGAAGGGACGGATCATCCTGCCCGCCAAATTCCGCGGACAGCTCGAGGGAGGTGCGGTGATGGCCCAAGCGCTCGACAAATGCCTCGCCGTGTACCCCCGGGCCGAGTTCGAAGACCGCGTGGCCGCGAAGCTGAAAGAGGTGCGCGAGCGCGGACCGCGCGAGCGCGCAGCAGTGATGTCGTACGCCGCAGGCGCCCAGGAGTTCTCCCTCGATGCCCAGGGCCGCGTCGCGGTGCCCGCCCGATTGCGCGAGTACGCCGCGCTCGATCGCGAGATCGTCGTCGCCGGCGGCATCGACCACGTCCAGATCTGGGATGCCGAGAGGTTCCGCACGCGCGACGCCGAAGGAGTCGCCGCGATCGAAGCCGGTGAAGGGATTGCCGACTTCATGTAGTGCGCCCACGACGAACCGGCGTTTCTTTGACATGCAAGACGAGTCCGCTGTCCCGAGCTCGTCTTCAGCCCCCCGGCCGGCGCGGTTGTTGGCCCCTACTCCGCCCGCTTTCAGCCGTAGCCGACCCGGGGAGACATCCCGGGCGGTGCCTGTCGACCGGGGGGCTGAAGACGGGTTCGGCGACGGTTGCGGTGCAAGGCGTTCGCGGCGAGGAGCCAGCGTGGAGGAGGAGTTCTCGCATCTCCCGGTGATGGCACGGGAGGTGGTCGAGCTCTTCCTGCCGGTGCCCGCCGGGTTGATCGTCGACGGGACGGTCGGTGGCGCGGGCCACGCGGCCCCCTTGCTCGACGCTCGGCCCGACGTGCGACTGCTCGGCGTCGACCGTGACGCCCACGCCGTGGCTGCCGCCCGCTCGCGGCTCGCGCGCTTCGGCGCGCGGGCGCAGGTGGTGCACGGCGGCTTCGAGCAGCTGGGCGCGCTGGTCGAGAACCACGGCGAGGGAGAACAAGTAGTGGGCATCCTCTTGGACCTCGGGGTGAGCAGTTCGCAGCTCGACCGCCCCGAGCGAGGCTTCGCCTATCGCTTCGACGCCCCGCTCGACATGCGTATGGACGCGAAACAGTCGCTCACCGCGTCCGAGGTCGTCAACGGATATCCCGAAGCGCAGCTCGCAACCATGATCTCCCAATACGGCGAGGAACGCTTCGCCCGCCGCATCGCGCACGCGATCGTCGCGGCGCGGCCGTTGCTGTCGACCCGCGAGCTGGCCGACATCGTGCGCGACGCGATCCCGGCCGCCACCCGCCGGCACGGCCCGCATCCGGCGCGCCGCACGTTCCAGGCGATTCGCATGGAAGTGAATCGTGAGCTGCCCAACCTGGCGGCCGGGCTCGAGGAGTCCGTGCACGTCGTCGGGCCGCACGGCCGCATGCTCGTGCTCGCGTATCACTCGCTCGAAGACCGCATGGTCAAACAGACGTTCGCCGGGTGGTCGGGCGTAGAGCGCGATCGTCACGCCCTTCGCAAGCTCCCGGTCCCACCAACCAGGCGGCGCGCGCTCGTGCGGCTGCTCACTCGGAAACCGTTGCGTCCGCGTGCAGACGAGGTGGCCGCGAATCCGCGTGCCGAGAGCGCCCGTCTGCGCGCGGTCGAACGGCTCGACGTCCCCGACATCGTCGCGTGAACGTCCGCATGAGCACGGCCGCGCCGGCGGCCGGAGCCGTTCCCTCGCCGCGACCCTCGGAACAGCCCGATGTCGCGCGGCGCCAGCACTTGCGCGTCGCGCCCGATGCGGGCCGCCGCCGTCTCCGCGCGCGCTTGTTGATGTGCGGGATCGCAGTGCTGACGGTCGTGTCGGTGTTCACGCTCGTCGGCTTCCGCGTGGTCGCCGCGCAGTCGTCGTTCACGCTCGACCGATTGTCGAAGGAACGAACCAACGAGCAACTCCGTTACGAGCGGCTGCGTGAAGAGGTTGCGTCGCGTTCGTCGCCGGGCGCCATCATCGCGGCGGCGTCGCAGCGCGGCATGGTGTTCGCAGATCGCAAGGAGTTCATCACGGCTCCCGATGCGGCCGGCGACACGACGCCGACCGCGACACCCCCGCCGCTCGCGGCCACGAGCTACTCGCAGGCGAAGAAGGCCCTTGACCAAAATCCGTGAGGCCGCGCGGCCGGGCCCCGACACGCGCCCGTGCCCGACGCCGCGTTCGCTCTCGCCGAGCCGGAGGCTCGGGCTGTGCAGCACGATCATGGTCATGGTGTTCGGCGTGCTCGCGTTTCGTGTCGCCCACCTGCAACTGATGAGTGGCAGCTACTACGAACACCAGGGCGTCGAGCAGGCCTTGCACAGGATCCCTGTGCCCGCCGAGCGCGGCAGCGTTTTCGATCGCGACGGCCGCGATCTCGCCCTCTCGGTGCGCAGGACGACGGTGTACGCGGATCCGACCCTGGTCGTCGATCCCGCCGCGACCGCGGCAAAGCTCGCGCCGGTGTTGCACGTCGACCAGCAGTACCTCGTCAAGCAACTGTCGCTCGCGCCGAGCCGGTTCGCGTACCTCGCCCGTACGGTCGACGACACGACCGCCGCCGCGGTGCAAGCGCTCGGTCTCGCGGGAATCGGCTTCATGCCGGAGCCGCAGCGCAGCTATCCGGCCGGGGCGCTCGCGGGCGCGCTCGTCGGCCACGTCGGCAGCGACGGCAACGGCCTCGACGGCGTCGAGTACCTGTACGACTCGTTGTTGCGCGGCCGGCCCGGCGAGCTCGTCACCGAGCAGGATCCCGACGGCCGCGACATTCCCGACACCCAACAGACGCGTGTCGTCGCCCGGCGCGGTACCGACATCGTATTGACCGTAGACGAGGGTCTGCAGTGGGAAGCGGAGTACGCGCTGCTCGACCAGGTGCAGGCAACGGGCGCCAAGGGTGGCATGGCCGCGATGGTCGACGTCACCAACGGCGATGTGCTCGCGATGGCAACCGTGCACGGTCGCACCGCGACCGAGGCCGCGCGTGTGGCACAACCGGGCGAGACGAACACGCCGCTCACCGATCTCTTCCCGCCGGGCTCGACGACGAAGCTGATCACGCTGTCGTGGGCGCTCGAGCACGGTCGCGTGACGCCCGACACGAAAGTCGACGTGCCGTATGCGATTCGCGTAGATCCGCACGTCAAGCCCTTCTACGACGCCGAGTGGCACCCCGAACAGACGATGACCGTTGCCGACATCATGCGCGAGTCCTCGAACGTCGGCACCATCGAGATCGCGCAGCGCATGAAGAACGAAGAGATGGCCGACGCGGTGCGCGCCTTCGGGTTGGGGACGCGCACGTCGATCGACTGGCCGGGGCAACCGAACGGTTTGATGCTGCCGCCGTCGGAATATTGGTCGACGGGGAAGGCGGCAACGGCGATCGGCTACGGCGTCTCGGTGACCGCGATGCAGATGCTCGGCGCGTTCACGACGATCGCAAACGGCGGCGTGACACGGCCGGCCCATCTGCTCGATGCGACGATCGACGGCAACGGTGACCGGCGCACGACCGACGTGCCGGCCGGCCGGCGCGTGGTCTCCGCCAAGACCGCCCGCACGATGACCGACCTGATGGAAGGCGTGGTCTCCGACGGCACCGGCGCTTGCGCGGCGATTCCCGGATATCCCGTGGCGGGAAAGACCGGCACCAGCAAGAAGCAATTGCACGGCGCATACTCGGACACCGCGACGCGGGCATCGTTCATCGGGTTCGCGCCGGCAGATCACCCGCGTTTCGCGGCGATCGTGGTGCTCGACGAGCCGCGCGGCGACTACCAGTTCGGTGGCGCGTCGGCCGCGCCAGTGTGGGCGGAGCTCATGCAGTTCGCGCTGTTCCAGTACGGTGTGCCGCCCACCGATCCGAGCGGCGAGCAGTTCATCCGCTCGCGAGCGGTCGCGAGCACCCCGTGCACGGTGCCGCACGGCGCCGACCTCGCGCGCCTCATCGCGCCGCAGAAGGTTGCAACGATGACGGTGTCGAACGCAGGAACCGGGCCGCCCGGCACTAGGGTCCCGACCGACACATCGCCAGGGAACTAGGGGTGGCGCGTGCGCTTGCACGAGCTCCTCGACGGCCTCGAGCTCGCCGGCACTGTCGCCGACCCGAGCTGCGAGCTTCGAGGTGACGGCGGCGTCGAAGTGCGTTCCGTCGCTCATGACAGCCGACAGGTCGCCGCGGATGCATTGTTCTGCTGCGTCCCCGGTGCGCACACCGACGGTCACGAGCACGCACCGGCCGCGGTGCGGGCCGGTGCAGTCGCGTGTCTGGTCGAGCGGTGGCTCGACGTTCCCGTCGCGCAGGTGCGGGTGTCGTCGGTGCGGACGACTCTGGGGCCGTTGTGCGCGCGCTTCTACGGCCAACCGTCGAGCGCGATGCGCGTACTCGGTGTCACCGGTACGAACGGCAAGACGACGACGACGTACCTGCTCGAGCAGATCGCGGCGTCCGCCGGGGAGCGCACGGGCGTGATCGGAACCACCGGCGCACGCATCGACGACGCGTCGCTCCCGGTGCCGCACACGACGCCCGAAGCTACCGACCTCCAAGCGTTGCTCGCGCGTATGCGCGGAGCCGGCACGCGCACAGTCGCCATGGAGGTGTCGTCGCACGCGCTCGCGCAGCACCGTGTCGACGGCACACGGTTCGCCGTCGTGTGCTTCACGAACCTCTCACACGACCATCTCGACTACCACCACGATCTCGACGCGTACTTCGACGCCAAGGCTCGGTTGTTCGACACGTACTTCACGGGTCGCGCGGCGGTCGGCACCGACGACGAAGCCGGTCGCCGGCTGGCCGCGCTTCGCGCGCCGCCGGGCTCGACCTTTCGACGTTTGCAGTCGATGCGTCGGTCGCAGCCGACGTCACGGCCGCCGACGTCGAGCTCGATCATGACGCGACTGCGTGCACGATCATCGACGGTGCACGCCGTGTGCGAGTGCGGACCGCACTGATCGGCGCGTTCAACGTCGCGAACGTCTTGGCGGCGTACGCGACTGCGCGCCTGGCGGGCTACGACACCGAGGTGATCGCGGCCGGGCTGGCCGCGCCTATGCGGGTGCCGGGCCGCATGGAACCCATCGCGACCGGTCGGCCGTTTCTCGTGTTCGTCGACTACGCGCACACGCCGGAGGCGTTGCGAGCCGCGCTCGCCGCGGCGCGGACGTTCGTCGCGCCTGCGAGCCGCTTGTTGGTCGTGTTCGGGTGCGGCGGCGATCGCGACCGCGCCAAACGCCCGGCGATGGGCGCGGTCGCGACGCAGATGAGCGACGTCGCGTACCTCACATCCGACAACCCGCGCTCCGAGGATCCGCACGCCATCGCGCGTGAGGTGCTCGCCGACATCAGTGCCGAGCGGCCGGCGCCGGTCGTCGAGCTGGACCGTCGGCGGGCGATCCGGCTCGCATTGCGTGCGGCCGCGGCCGGCGATGTCGTGGTGATCGCCGGCAAGGGCCACGAGTCGGGGCAGACCGCGCACGGCGTCACGGTCCCGTTCGACGACCGCGTCGTCGCGCGCGAAGAGCTCGAGGCGCACGTATGACAGCGATGGTCATGACCGCCGCTGACATCGCGCGTCGCGCCCGGGCGCATGCCGGGCGACGCGTGGCGGCGCGGGTGGAAGGCGACGACGCGGCCGAGATCGACTCGTGGGCGTTCGACTCGCGCTCGCTCGACCCGGGCGCGTGCTTCGTCGCGCTCCGCGACGTCCGGGACGGGCACGACTTCGTCGGTGCTGCCTTCGACGCCGGCGCGCGCGTCGCAATCATCGACCGCCTGCTCGAGCCGCCGGTGCCGCTCGGCGCGGGGCGTGCACTGGTGCACGTCGACCACACGCTGCGCGCTCTCCAGACCGTCGCTCGATCCGTGCGCCGCGACCGGCGGGATGCGCGGGTTGTCGCCGTTGCGGGCTCGACCGGAAAGACGTCGACGAAGGACCTCCTCGCGGCGACGCTCGCGCCGCTCGGCTGCCACGCAATGCCGCGTCGCACAACAACGAGGTCGGGCTCCCGCTGACGCTGTGCAACATGCCGACCTCGGCTCGGGTCGCGGTGACCGAGATGGGCGAACGCTTCCCGGGCGACCTCGCGCTGCTGTGCAGCATCGCCGAACCCGAGAGCGCGCTGATCACCAACGTCGGGTTGGCGCACGCGGAGCACCTCGGCGGCTTCGACGGTGTCGTCGCGGTCCTCGGTGAGCTGCTGACCGCGCTACCCCCGCACGGCGTCGCGGTGTTGAACGCCGACGACGAGCGCACGCCGCGGCTTGCCGAGCTGACGCGCGCTTCGGTCGTGACGGTGGGAATGGCGCCCGACGCCGACATGCCGCGTGGCTGAAGTCGAGCTCGACGGACAGCTGCGCCCGTCGTTCCGGCTCGACGGCGCGCGTCTGCGCGTGCCGCTCCACGGCGGGCACCACGTGAGCAACGCGGCAATGGCAGCCACGCTCGCGCACCACGTGTTCGGTATGGCCTTCGACGAGATCGCACTCGCGCTCGCCGGCGCGACGACCGGCAAGTGGCGTATGGAGCTGCTCGAAACCGACGACGCGGTGACGATCCTCAACGACGCGTACAACGCCAACCCCACGTCGATGGACGCCGCGCTCGCGGCGCTCGTACGGCTCCCCCAACCGGGCCGGCGAATCGCGGTACTGGGCGACATGCGCGAGCTGGGCCGCCACCACGCCGAGGCGCACCAAGCCGTCGGCGTGCGCGCGGCCGGGCTCGGTCTCGATGCGATCATCGGGGTCGGTGCCGGCGGTGCGCTGATCGCGGAGACCGCGCGCGCACGCGGCGCGCACGCCGAGATCGTCGACGATCCGGCGGCCGCGCTCGACGCGGTCGATGCGATCGTCGGGTCCGGCGACGCGGTGCTCTGCAAGGCGAGCCGCGCAGTTGGCCTCGAGGTCGTCGCCGACGGCTTGCTCGCACGCCGGCGCCGGGGCGCCGCAAGGACCGGCGTGTCGTGATCGCGATGCTGATGGCGGCGGCCGCTTCGTTCGCCGTGACGATCCTCGGCACCCCGCTGCTGATCCGTTGGCTCCGGTTGCGTGGTGTCGGGCAGCAAATCCGTGACGACGGCCCGATCGAGCACCCGCACGTCGCCAAGGCCGGGACGCCGACGATGGGAGGGCTCGCGATCGTGAGCGCCACGGTCGTCGGCTATCTGTTCGCGCACGTTCGGCGCGGAAGCGTCGCGTTCGCGCGCTCGGGTTGGTCATTGCTCGCACTGATCGTCGGGCTCGGCGTCGTCGGCTGGATCGACGACTATCTCGGCGTGCGCGCCCGCCGCAATCTCGGGTTGCGCAAGCGCGGCAAGACCCTCGGCATCGTGGTGATCGCATCCGCCTTCGCGTACCTCGCAGTGAACTTCGTGCACACCGACACGCACCTGTCGTTCACGCGGCCGCTCGACCTGGACCTCGGCGGCGCGGGCCTTTTCATCTTCATCCTGCTCGTGATCTACGCGACGGCGAACGCGATCAACCTGACCGACGGACTCGACGGGCTCGCAGCCGGCTCGTCGACGTTCGTGTTCGCGGCGTTCATGATCATCGCGTTCACCGAGTTCCGGCACGACAGCATCTACCACGTGAGTGCCGCTCAGGCGCTCGACCAGGCGATGGTCGCGGCCGCGATGTTCGGTGCCTGCGCCGGTTTCCTGTGGTGGAACGCCGCGCCCGGCGCGCATCTTCATGGGCGATACCGGCTCGCTCGCCGTCGGTGGCGCGATGGCCGGGCTCGCGGTGATGACGCGTACGCACCTCTTGCTGCCGATCCTTGCGGGCCTGCCGCTCGTCGAGACGCTCTCGGTGATCGCGCAGGTCGTGTCGTACCGCGGCTTCCGCCGCCGCGTGCTGCGCATGGCGCCGATTCATCATCACTTCGAGGTCGGCGGCTGGTCGGAGTTCACGGTCATCGTGCGGTTCTGGTTGTTCGCCGGCATCTGTGTCGCGTTCGGCATAGGCATCTTCTACGCCGACTTCTTGCGGTTCGGGCTCGAGTGATCGCGGTGAACGCGTGATGCGCGCGCTCGTGATCGGGCTCGCCGAAACCGGCATGTCGGTGACTCGCCGTCTGCGCGCCGAAGGCTGGGACGTGACCGTCGCCGAGGATGCGCCGTCGGCCGGTGAGCGTTATCGCAATCGGGCAATCGCGGTACGAGCGCTCGACGCGACGCTCGTGGAACGTCCCGACCACGCCGCGATTCCTGCGCTGATCGCCGGCATCGATCTCGTCGTGCCGAGCCCGCTCGTCCGCCCGCAACATGCGCTGATCGTCGCAGCCCGCGCCGGCGGCGTCCCGGTACGGAGCGAGATCGACCTCGCGGCCGAGCGAGCTTCGATGCCGATCGTCGCGGTGACCGGCACGAACGGCAAGACGACAGTCACCACGATGATCGCGGCGATGCTCACCGGCTCCGGGGTGCGTGCGAGCGCGGCCGGCAACATCGGGACGCCGCTGATCGACGCGATCGACGAGCACGACGATGTGGTCGTCGCCGAGGTCTCGTCGTTCCAACTGGAGTTCGCGCAGTCGTTCGCGCCACGGGTCGCGGTCTTGATGGCGATCACCCCGGATCACCTCGACTGGCACGGCTCGTTCGACGGCTACCTCGCGGCGAAGGCGCGCATCGCGCAACACCAAATGCAGCGCGACCTGCTCGTGTACGACGCGGATGATCCCAACGCCCACGACGTCGCGAAGCGCGCCGCGGCGCGAAGCATCGGCGTGTCGATCGCGAGCGACGCCGCCGACGGCGTGGCGCGTGTACGCGACGGACGACTCGTGCTCGCAGACGGTCGCGACCTCACGTCGCTCGGTGAGATGCGGCGCGCCCTCTTGCACGATCGCACGAACGCGCTCGCATCTTCGGTCGCCGCGCTCGATGTCGGCGCGACGCTGGACGGCGTGCGCGCGACGCTCGCGTCGTACGAGAGCATGCCCCACCGCGTCGCGCTGGTCGGCGAAGCTGGTGGAGTGCGATTCTATGACGATTCGAAGGCAACGAACCCTGACGCGACCTTGCGCGCGGTGAGCTCGTTCGACTCCGTCGTGTTGATCGCGGGCGGACGCAACAAGGGTCTCGATCTGTCGGTGCTCACCGCGCAGGCATCGCGCCTGCGCGGTGTCGTCGCATTAGGTGAGGCACGCGAGCAGATCGCGAACGCGTTCGCGCGCTCGGCGTCGCGGTCGTCGGCGCGGAGTCGATGCACAATGCGGTCGGCTCGGCGCGCGCGCTCGCACACGCAGGCGATGTGGTGCTGCTCTCGCCCGCGTGCACGTCGTTCGACATGTACGACGGCTATGCGCAGCGCGGCGACGATTTCGCGGGAGAAGTTCGCGCCCGGATCCGCGAGGAGGCTACGGCCGGATGACCGCGATCACGCCGCCGATTGCCCGCTGGGCTCGCACGAACCGCCTCACGCGGATCGTGCAACGTCTGGTCGCGCGTCGCCGGGCACTGCCCCGTCCACCGGCGTTTGTCGTCGTCTGCGCGACCGTCGGCGTGTTGAACATCGTCGGTCTCGTCATGATCCTCTCCGCATCGTCGGTGCGCGCACTCTCGGACTACGGATCGGCGTGGTACTTCTTCAAGCGGCAGCTGTTGTGGGCGGCTCTCGGCCTCGTCGCTTTCGTGGTCGCCGCGCGCGTCGACTATCGCCGCTGGAAGCGGTATGCGCCCGCACTGCTCGTCGCGTCCGGCGTGCTGCTCATCGCGGTGCTCGTCGTGGGCGAGGATACGAACGACGCTCGCCGCTGGCTCGGGATCGGTTCGTACGGTGTGCAGCCGAGCGAGCTCGCGAAGCTCGCGCTCGTGATCGCGGCCGCGTCGATCCTCTCGGCCCGGGCTGGTCGCCTGCACGATCCCCGTGTATGGCGGCCGGTCGTGGTGATCACGCTCGCGCTCGCGTTCCTGGTCATGCTCGAGCCCGACCTCACGTCCACGGTCGTGCTCGTGGGTGTCGCGCTCTCGTCGCTGATCATCGCGGGCGTGCCCGGCAAGGACATGTGCAAGCTGCTCGCAGGCGGCACGGTCGGCCTGCTCGTGCTCTCGTACGCGGCGCCGTACCGGCGCTCACGCATCCTCGGCTTCCTCAGCCCGTCGCACGACCCGTCGCACACCACCTACCAGATCCGCCAGTCGCTGATCGCGATGGGCAGCGGCGGCGTCGACGGCGTCGGTCTGGGAGCGGGCCGGGCGAAATGGCTGTTCCTGCCGAACGCGCACACCGACTTCATCTTCGCGATCATCGGTGAAGAGCTCGGGTTCATCGGTTCGTTGCTGGTGATCGGATTGTTCGCAGGCTTCGGTCTCGTCGGCTTCCACGTCGCCCGGCGCGCGCCCGACCGGTTCGGGACATTGGTGGCCGCGGGTGTCACCGCGTGGATCGCGGGCGAGGCGATCATCAACATCGGCGCGGTCATCGGCGTGCTGCCGGTGTCGGGTGTGCCGCTGCCCTTCTTGTCGGTCGGCGGGTCGTCGCTCGTGATCACGATGTTCGGTGCCGGGATCCTGGCGAACGTTGCCCGCAGCACACCGCCGCGCACCACGGCTCCCCGACCGGATGTCGCGCACGTGGCATCGCGCTCGTGAACGACGATCGCGTCTTCGCATTGTTGTCCGGTGGCGGCACCGGCGGTCACACCTATCCGGCGATCGCCGTTGCGCAGGAGCTGCACGCGCGGGGACATCGGGTGCGGTTCGTCGTCGCGCGCCGGGGATCGCGGGCGACGCGGTCCGAGCGGCCGGCTTCGATGTCGACGAGCTGCCCGGACGCGGGCTGCAACGGCGGCTCACGCTCCAGAACGTCGAGGCGATCTGGGGCGCGGTGACCGCGACGCGGCGCGCTTTCGCGATCGTCCGCCGGTGCCGGCCACGGGTCGTCGTCGGGTTCGGCGGCTATGCGTCACTCCCGTGTGTGCTCGCGGCGCGGGCGCATCGCGTACCCGTGGTCGTGCACGAACAGGACGTGGCACCCGGTCTCGCGACCCGGATCGGCGTCCGGCTAGGTGCGCGCGCGGCGACGTCACTGCCGGGCACGCCGCTCGCGCACGCGACGCTCACCGGCAATCCCGTGCGCACCTCGATCACGCAGATCACGCGGCAGCCGGCGCAGGATCCCGCGCTGCTGGCGGTGTACGGCGGCGCCCAGGGTGCGCGCACGATCAACCAAGCCGCGCTCGGCTGCTATGACCGCTGGCGCTCGCGCCAGGATCTCGCGGTGCATCACGTCTGCGGGCCGCGCAACCTCGAGGCGAGCCGAGGCGCACTCGACGCGGCGCGGCGTGCGGGCGACACGCTGCAATACGAGCTCGTTGGCTACGAGCAGCACATGGACGCGTTGTTCGCGCGCATGACGCTCGCGGTGTGCCGCGCCGGCGCCGGATCCGTGGCGGAGCTCACCGTCGCGGGGGTTCCCGCGGTGTTGGTGCCGCTGCCGCGTGCGCCCCGCGACCACCAGACGAGAAACGCGCGCACGCTCCAACAGGCCGGCGCCGCGGTCGTGTTGCCGGACGCCGAGTGCACTCCCGCACGGCTCGACACGATCGTCGGGGAACTGCTGGCCGACGCCGGTCGCCTCGACGCGATGGAGAAAGCGGCCCGCGCGCTCGGACGTCCGGACGCGGCCGCGCGCGTCGCCGACCTCGTCGAGGGGCATGCTGGTGGCGCGTGACGTCACGCTACCGGTGCTCGACCTCGCGCAGCCGCGTCGGGTGCACATCGTCGGCGTAGGCGGTGCGGGGATGAGTGCGATCGCGCTTGTGCTCGCGCGTATGGGTCATCGTGTCAGCGGGTCCGACATCAAGCACACACCCGTGCTCGACCGCCTCAGCGCCGCGGGCGTCGAGGTGCACGTCGGCAATCGCGCCGGGCACGTACCGCGCGATGCCGATGCGGTCGTGTACTCGACCGCGGTGGCCCGGACGAACGTCGAGCTGCGCACCGCCGACGAGCACGGGATCTCCGTACTGCACCGGTCCATCGCGCTCGCGGCGCTCGCCGCGACGCGCCGCACGATCGCGGTCGCGGGATCGCACGGCAAGACGACCAGCGCGTCGATGCTCGCCTTGATCCTGCGCGGCGCGGGATGGGCGCCCACCTTCGTCATCGGCGGCGAGGTCAACGAGGTCGGGACGAACGCCGCGTTCGGGAACGGCGAATGGTTGGTCGTAGAAGCCGACGAGAGCGACGGCACGTTCTTGCAGCTCCAGCCCGACGGCGCGCTCGTGACCAACGTCGAGCCGGACCACCTCGATTACTACGGCGACTTCCCGACGCTCGTGCGCGCCTTCGACCAGTTCATCGACCGCACCCGCGGGCCCGTTGTCGCGTGCGCCGACGATCTGATCGCGTCGCAACTCGCAACGTCGCGACCACACGTGCGCACGTACGGGCACGCGGCGGAGGCCGACTATCGCATCGTCGACGAGGTGACCCGCGCGACCGGCTGCCGTTTCGCCCTCGCGGTCGACGGGCAGCGTCGGGGCGAGATCGCCGTGCCGCTCGGCGTGATGGCGACGACGAACGCGGCCGGCGCGGCCGCCGTCGCGCTCGAGCTCGGCGTGGATTTCGACGCGATCGCGACGTCGCTCGCCGGCTTCGGCGGCGTGGCACGGCGCTTTCAATATCGCGGAGAGCGTGACGGCGTGACGTTCGTCGACGACTACGCACATCTTCCTACTGAGGTCGCGGCCGCGATCGACACCGCGCGCGCCGGGCCGTGGCGGCGTGTGATCACCGTGTTCCAGCCGCATCGCTACACGCGTATCGCGTCGATCGGGACGGACTTCGCCGATGCCTTCGCCGGCGCCGACGCGGTGGTGCTCACCGATGTGTTTCCCGCGGGCGAGACGCCGATCCCCGGGGTGACGGGCCGCGTCGTGCTGAACGCAGTGCTCGATACGCATCCCGCGCTTCCAGTTGCGTATCTCCCGCGGCGAGCCGATCTCGCGACGGTCCCGGCCCGTTTGGCGCGGCGTGGCGACGTCGTGCTCACGTTGGGCGCCGGCGACCTGACGACGATGCCCGAGGTATGGCTCGGCCGCATCGATGTCGACCGCGGAGACGTGGCGCCGTGACCGGCCGCGCGACGCTCGACGCGATCGCCGGCGAGCTCCGTGCGACACTCGGCGGCGCAGTCGAGCGCGACGCGCCGTCGGCGTCGCTCACGACCTACCGGTGTGGCGGGCGCCTTGCCGTGTTGGTACGGGTCGGCCGCGTCGCCGAGCTCGAGACATTGGCCGGCGTGCTCGCGCGAGCCGGGCGTCGATGTGCTGGTCGTCGGCCGCGGCTCGAATCTGCTGATCGCCGACGAGGGCTACGCGGGCGTGGCGATCGTCCTCGACGGCGAGTTCGAGCAGCTCGCAATCGATCGCGTACACGCACGGATCGACGCGGGCGCGGCCGTCGCGCTCCCGGTGCTCGCGCGGCAGGCGTCCGCCGCCGGTGTCGGCGCGCTCGAGTTCTTCGTCGGGATCCCCGGCAGCGTGGGCGGGGCCGTGCGCATGAACGCGGGCGGCCACGGCGCCGACACGTTCGACGTCCTCCGCAGTGCGCGCGTGGTCGATCTCGGTGAGGGCGTCGTGCGCAGCGTCGAGCGCGAAGCCCTCGGCCTGGGTTACCGGCGCTCGGCGCTCGGCGCCCGCACGATCGTCGTCGCGGCGTCGTTCGCGGGTCGCGCCGACGACCCCGCGGCGGTGCGCCCAACGCATCGAGGAGATCGTCCGCTGGCGAAGGGAACATCAACCCGGAGGCCAGAACGCGGGCTCCGTCTTTACGAACCCTCCCGGTGACGCCGCCGGCCGTCTGATCGATGCGTGTGGGTGCAAGGGACTGCGTGTGGGCGGAGCGGTCGTGTCGGAGAAACACGCGAACTTCGTTGTCGCCGAGCCCGGTGCACGTGCTGCCGACGTGTACGCGCTGATCGGCGAGGTGCAGACGCGCGTGCACGCCGCCACCGGAACGCATCTCGAGCCCGAGCTGCGGCTCGTGGGCTTCACCCGCCATGACGAGGAGGTCAGCCGATGACCGCACCGACCGTCGAGCGTCCGACCGGCGTCGCGCCGGCCGACGCCTCCGTCGAGATCGATCCGCGCATCCGGGAGCGTCGTGTCGAGGTAAGACGCGCGCTCGGGCGGCGCCGGCTCCGCGTGCTCTGCGTCGCGGCGAGCATCGTGGTGTTGGCCGGGCTCGCGATGTTGACCGTGTACTCGCCGTTCCTCGACGTCGCTCACGTGCGCGTTGCGGGCGCGCACCACGTCACCGCCGGCGAGGTCCGCCGCGCCGCACACATCGGCAAGCGCGACGCGTTGTTCTTCGTCGACGCCAAGGCTGCCGCGCGTCGCGTCGAGTCGCTGCCCTGGGTGCGCAGCGCGACGGTGCGACGCGACTTTCCCGACACAGTTCGTATCCGCGTGCGCGAGTACACGCCGGTTGCGTTCGTGCGTTCGAGCGGCGACGTGGTGTTGATCGCCGACGACGGCCGCGCGATCGCGCGCGTGCCGGCGCCGCCGCCGGGACTGATGGAGATACGGAACGTGCGCCACGCGCCCGCGGTACGCGAGCTGCTGTCGCCGCCGGAAGCCGGCGCTGTGGTCTCGCAGCTGCCGAGCGAGCTTGCGCCCCATGTCGTCGCACTCGATGTCGGCGGCGAGGGCCTTTCGTTGCAGCTCGCCGACGACGGGACGACGCACGGCGGTGCGATTCGTCTCGGCAACGCCGACGACCTCGCCGCCAAGAACGCGGCCGCGCTCGCGGTGCTCGCGCAACGGCACGACACGCCGTTCGCGTACATCGATGTGTCGACGCCGTCGATGCCGACCGTGATGGACCGATGAGCGCGAAACCGCCTGATTGCAAGAACATCGTCGACTTCGGTAGGGTCTCGACGCTCAGCACAGGTTGACATAATTGTCGACCTCACGTTGAGCTTCATGGTTCGAGGTTTTCGGCTGGCAGGACGCCGGCACGAGTCGACGAGACACGGTGTCGGCGGTCGCGCCTCGCGGAGCAGGAGGGACAAAGAGAGGTCGCGCGATGCTCGGCGCCCCGCAGCACTACCTGGCAGTCATCAAGGTCGTCGGAGTCGGTGGCGGCGGGTGCAATGCCGTCAACCGGATGATCGACGCCGGGCTGAAAGGCGTGGAGTTCATCGCGATCAACACCGACGCGCAGTCGTTGTTGCTGTCCGATGCCGATGTGAAGCTCGACATCGGCCGCCAGCTCACGCGCGGGCTCGGCGCGGGCTCCGATCCGGAGATCGGGCGCCAGGCGGCCGAGGAGCATCGCCAGGAGATCGAAGAGGTGCTGAAGGGCGCCGACATGGTGTTCATCACCGCCGGCAAGGGCGGTGGCACCGGCACGGGAGGGGCGCCGCTCGTCGCGGAGGTTGCGAAGGAGCTCGGCGCGCTCGACGATCGCGGTCGTCACGCGCCCGTTCGGCTTCGAAGGCCGGCGCCGCTCGGTACAAGCCGATGTCGGGATCCAGAAGCTGAAGGAGAAGGTCGACACGATCATCATCATCCCGAACGAGCGCCTGTTGCAGGTGAGCGACGAGCGCACGTCGATGTTGAACGCCTTCAAGATGGCTGACGAGGTGCTGCTGCAAGGCGTGCAGGGCATCACCGATTTGATCACGACGCCGGGCTTGATCAACACCGACTTCGCAGACGTGAAGATGATCCTCACGAACGCGGGCTCGGCGTTGATGGGGGTCGGCTACGCATCGGGCGATGGCCGCGCCGCGGCCGCGGCGCGTGCGGCGATCTCGAGCCCGCTGCTCGAGGCGAGCATCGAAGGTGCGCGCGGCATCTTGCTGAACGTCAGCGGCCCGTCGGATCTCGGATTGTTCGAGCTGCACGAGGCGGCGGAGATCATCGGCAAGGCGGGCCACGCCGACGCGAACATCATCTTCGGCGCCGTCGTCGACGACGCCGTCGGCGACGAAGTACGCATCACGGTCATCGCCGCCGGCTTCGATCGCTTCGCGAGCGAAGGGCGCAACCAGGCGAACATCTCGTTCCTCGACGACGAGGACGCGCTGACCGGCGACGACGCGCTCGACCTCGGCGACGACGACTTCGACGTCCCGGAATTCCTGCGGTAGCGGCGTCCCGCACATGAACGAGGCCGCGCACCTGCTCGCGACCCGCGTCGGATCCGCGGCGGTGTGGTGCAGCAGCCGCGCCTCGGGCAACGTCGGCGACCATGTCGGCGACGATCCCGCTGCCGTTGCGCGTGCCGCGTGCATCGGTGGCGCGTGCCGCCGGGCTGCCAGTACCCGAGCAATGGGTGTGGCTGCGCCAGGTGCACGGCAACAAGGTGATCGACGTGTCGTGTCCGTCGGCGCCGGGCGACGCCGCCCGAGGCCGACGCGGCAGTCACGGCGATACCCGGCCTGCCGGTCGCGATCGTCACCGCGGATTGCGCGCCGGTTGTCGTCGCGTGCGACGGCGCGCTCGGCGTCGTGCACGCGGGACACCGCGGTCTCGCGAATGGCGTAATCGAAGCCGCGGTCGCGCGCGTACGCGAAACGGGTCACGGCGAGGTACGCGGATTCCTCGGTCCGTGCATCCATCCCGCGCGCTACGAGTTCGGCGCGCGCGAGCTCGACGCGATGGTCGCGCGCGTCGGCCCAGCGCGTGCGAGCGCATACGCGCGAGGGCGCGCCCGCGCTCGATATTCCTGCCGCGGTCGCGCTCATCCTCGAACGCGAGGGTGTCACGCACTACGACGACTGTGGGCTCTGCACCGCCTCGTCGCCCAGCTACTTCTCGTATCGGCGCGACGGTGTCACGGGGCGCCAGGTCACGGTCGCGGTGCTGCCGGAGCACCGGACCTCGTAGCCGCGTGAGCATCGCCGACGCCATCGCAGCAATACGCGCACGCATCGCGGACGCGGCGCGAAGCGTCCACCGCGATCCCGACGGCGTGACGTTGGTCGTCGCGACCAAGTCGGTCGGCGCGGACGACATCCGCGCCGCGGTCGACGCCGGCGCGCGAGACGCAGGCGAGAACCGCGCCGCAGGACCTCCTCGCCAAGGCTCGCGATCTCGCGGCCGTGCCGGTGCGCTGGCACTTCATCGGCCGGCTGCAACGCAACAAGGTCCGCGCCGTCGCGCCGCACGTGTCGCTGTGGCAGTCGGTGGATCGCGAGGTGCTCGCCACCGAGATCGCGCGGCGGGCGCCGGCGGCGCACGTGCTCGTGCAAGTGGATTTCGGGCGGGAGCCGCAAAAGGGTGGGTGCGCGCCCGAGGACGCCGCCGCGCTCGTCGCCTGCGCTCGCGCCGTCGGCCTTGCCGTCGACGGCCTGATGACCGTGCCGCCTGCGAACACCGATCCGGCGCCGGCCTTCCGGGCCTGCCGTGCGCTCGCCGACGAGCTGGGCCTTCTTACCTGCTCGATGGGGATGAGCGGCGACTACGAGGATGCGGTGCGCGAGGGCGCGACGATGGTGCGCGTCGGGAGCGCCGTGTTTGGTCCGCGTCCGCCCGTTTCGGACGCGCGACGATAATCTCTCGCAGGATTCACGGACGTCGACGGACCAACGTTTGCCCTCCTGCGACCGCTCCCGTGCTCGAGCACGGGAGCACGGCACGGCCCGACGGTCAGGCACGAGAGCAACACACCAGAAGGGATCCGGCATGTCGGTCTTCCGCAAGACGATGGTCTGGCTGGGCCTTGTCGACGACGACGAGTATTACGCCGAGGACGAGTACTACGTCGACGAGTACGGCGAACCCGTCGCCGCGCCGCGCCAAGCGCCCCGTGCGACGGCGACGATGACCGCCCCCGCGCCTGCCGAGTCGAGCCCGCTCACGGTCATTCGCAGCCGGCGTGAACGCGACGAGCCGACTGTGAGCAACGCCACGCCCGCGGCGCCGCGCACGTCCGCCGTGAAGCCCATCCCGATGCCCGCGACGCGCGTGCACGTGATGGAGCCCAAGGGTTTCAACGACGCGCAAGAAGTCGGCGACCGGCTCAAGTCCGGCCAGCCGGTGATCCTCAACCTGCAGGGCGTCGAGCGAGATCTCCAGCGTCGGCTCATCGACTTCGCGAGCGGGCTCGCGTACGCGCTGAACGGCACGATGTCGAAGGCGGCGGAGCAAGTGTTCTTGCTGACACCGTCGAACGTCGAAGTCTCCGAAGAGGAGAAGGAGCGCTTGCAGGCTCGCGGTCTGTACCGCGCTGCGCGCTCGTGACGATTGTTTGTGCGCTCGTCACGGCCTATCTGGTCGTGTTGTTCGCACGCGCGATCCTCTCCTGGTTCCCGGTGCGACCGGGCACGCCGTGGGCGTCGATCTACGGCGTGCTGCTCGACCTCACCGAACCGGTGTTGGCGCCGTTGCGGCGTGTCATCCCGCCCGCGGGCATGTTTGACCTCTCGTTCATGGTGTTGTTCGTGGCGCTGTTCATCCTGCGCGCGGCGGTCTGTTCCTGACCACACCCTTGGTGCTCCACCACCGCGAGTGGCCGGTCTACAGTGTCCCGCATGGAGATCAGCCCTCGTGAGCTGCGAGACATCGAGATCCGGGAGTCGCTCCGTGGTTACAACCGCGACGAGGTCAACGACCTCCTGGAACGGGCGGCGGCCACGATCGAGGCGACCAGCGATCGGGTCCAGCACCTGACCGAGCGCCTTGCTTCGGCCCAGACCGAAGCCGGCCGCACCCGCGAGACCGAGGACGTCCTGCACCGCACGCTGCTGCTCGCACAGCGCGCCGCGGACGAAGCGGTCGCGGAGGCGAGCAACAAGGCGCGCCAGATGCTCGACGACGCCGACATCCAGTCGCGCCGCCTGGTCGCCGAAGGCGAATCCGAAGCGCGACGCAAGGGCGAGTCGGAGCGTCGGCGTCTCGAACAAGAGATCATGGAGCTCGCCGGCCGTCGCGACTCGTTGCTCGCCGACGTCGAAGCGCTGCACGCGCTTCGAGGCCGAGTATCGCGAGCGCATGGTGCGCGCGCTCGAAGCCGACTTGTTCGCGTTGAAGTCGCGCCCGACGACGGCGCCGGGCACGCGTCCCGAGACGTCGAGCGTCGACGTGCCGCACGAGGTCGAAGAAGCGCGCATGGTCGACGACGGCACCCACGACGAGGAGAACGAAAGGGCACGAGATGTCACCCCCTCGCCCTCGCCCGTGGTCACGCCCGCGCCCGTACCTCA
Source organism: uncultured Actinomycetes bacterium (assembly GCA_963836365.1). GTDB lineage: Bacteria > Actinomycetota > Acidimicrobiia > IMCC26256 > PALSA-610 > DASQHW01. The sequence continues at coordinate 97,183 of CAWIJC010000008.1, read as the reverse complement.
CTTCGCGCCCGACGAGAACGTCGACGACGCTCCCGCAGCATCGGGTGCCGACTCGAGCACACGCGAAGTCGACGTGCGCACGTTGTTCGAGCAATCGAAGCAACGCGCGGGATTCACCGGCGTGCCCGCGACGCCAGCGAACCCGATCGGCGCCGATGCGCAGGCCGCGCCGCATATGCCCGCGCCGGGACCGATCGACTTGCTCGGCAACGACGGCGGCGACGCCGACGTGCTCGACGACGACGCGTTCTTCGCAACGTTGCGCGACGCGGTCCACGATGACGCGCCGCTCGGTCCACGCGACGACGACGAACCGACCGGCGACCATCGGCTGTTCGATCAGGACGAGGATCGGGGCGGATTTCGCGACGTGTTTCGCCGTCGGCGCTAGAGCGCCTCGGCGAAACACTCGCTTTCGAAGGGGGCAGGCCCCCTTGGACCTACCCCCAAGCTCGCGTGCGGCGGTGGGTTCCGGGGCGGCGAAGCCACCCCTGACGGTTGCATGGGGAGCTTCTCATCAGGCCTTTTGCAGCTCGGCCTTGACGGGCTCGGCGTCGACCGTTGTGTTCGCCTCGGTGCTCGAGGGTTCTGTCTCGTGGATCTCGAGGTCCGTTGCGAGGGCCTCGGCCATGATCCAGTCGCGGTGCTTCTTCGCTGCTTCCGCGATGCGCTCCGGGGCTTGGAGCTTGATGTTGATGCGGTCGGCGAGCGCGAAGCCGGTGGTCTTTCTCAGGTCGTTGAGGGCGCGGATGAGCTCACGGGCCAAGCCTTCGGCGCGGAGTTCGTCGTCGAGCGTGAGGTCGAGCGCGACGGCGTGCGGACCGTCCTGCGCGAGCGTGAGGTCGTCGTGTTGCTCGGCGCGTATCTCGACCTCGTCGGGCGCGAGTGTGACGGTCTCGCCGTCGACGGCGAGCGTGAACACGCCGTCAGCGTCGAACGCCCGCCGTACCGCCGACCCGTCCACGTCCTCGAGCAGCTGCTTCACGCGGGGAACGCGCTTGCCGAGCCGCGGACCGAGTGCCGCGGAAGTTCGGCACGACACGGTACGAGAGCAAGCCCTCGAGCGACGCGACGACATCGAAACCCTTCACGTTGAGCTCGTCCGCGATCTCGCGGACCACCTCGTCGCGGAGCGTCTCGCCCGCGGTCAACAGCGCGATCGCGCGCGGCAACGGTTGACGCACGCCCAGCTTGGCATCGGCACGCGCCGCGCGCCCGAGCGAGACGAGCGTGCGCGCGAGCGCCATCTCGGCTTCCAGCGCGTCGTCGATCAGCGATCTCGTCGTGCACCGGCCAGTCGGTCAGGTGCACCGACTCGTCGGTCTGCACGAGATTGCGGTACATCTCGTCGGTCACGAACGGGCAGAACGGCGCGAGCAGTTGCGCGAACACGCGCAGCGTGCCATGGAGTGTCGCGTACGCGGCCGGGTCCGACGACTTCCAGAAGCGGGGCCGTGACCGCCGCACATACCAATTCGATAGGTCGTCGACGAGGTCGGCGAGCGCCTGCGAGGCGGCGAGCGCATCGAAGTGCTCGAGCGACGTGCTGGCCGTGCGGATCGTCCGGTGCAATCGCGACGTGATCCACCGGTCCAGCACGTGCGTCGGTGCCGGCACCGCGACCGCGGCGACCAGCCGTCGATCGCGGCGTACGTGACGAAGAACGAATACGTGTTCCAGAGCGTCAGCAGGAATTGCCGCGTCGACTCGTCGATGCCTTCCAACGAGACGCGCTTGGGTGTCCACGGCGATCCCGAGGAGAACATGTACCACCGCAAGGCATCCGCACCACGCGACGCGAGCACCGGTACGGGATCGATCACGTTGCCGCGTGACTTCGACATCTTGGCGCCGTTCTTGTCGATCAGGAGCTCGAGGCACACGACGTTCAGGTATGGCGTCGCGTCGAACACGAGCGTGTTCACCGCGAGCAACGAGTAGAACCAGCCGCGCGTTTGGTCGATCGCCTCGCAGATGAAGTCGGCCGGGAAGCGCTTCGCGAACACCGCCTCGTTCTCGAAGGGGTAGTGCAGCTGCGCGGCCGGCATCGAGCCCGAGTCGAACCACGCGTCGAGCACGGGTTCGACGCGATACCCGCTGCCGCTCTCGCACGCGGGACATGTGATCGTGACGTCGTCGACGAACGGCCGGTGGAGGTCCATGCCGGTGAGGTCGCGGCCGGAGAGCGCCGACAGCTCGGCCACCGATCCGACACACGTGTCGGCCGCGCAGTCGTGGCAGCGCCACACGGGAATCGGCGTGCCCCAGTACCGGTCGCGCGACAGCGCCCAGTCGATGTTGTTCTCGAGCCAGTTGCCGAAGCGCCCGTGCTTGATGTGATCGGGGAACCAGTTGACCTTCTCGTTCTCCCGCAAGAAGTCGTGCTTGCGCGACGCCGTCGCCGCGAACCACGTGGGCTTCGCCCAATAGATCAACGGTGTGTCGCAGCGCCAGCAGTGTGGATACGAGTGCGTGTAGTCGGCGACCTTCACCAGCCGTCCCCGGTCGCGCAACGCGTCGATGAGCTCGGGATCGGTGTCCTTGACGAATCTTCCGGCGTACGGCGGGCCGACGGCGTCGACGAACCGGGCCGCATCGTTGACCGGGTTCACGAGTGGCAGGCCCTCACGGTCGCCGATCTCGCGATCGATCTCGCCGAACGCGGGCGCGAGGTGCACGATGCCCGAGCCGTCCTCGACGGAGACGAACTCGTCGAGAACGACGGTGAATGCGTTGCCGCCGTCGACAGCGACCAGCGAGAACGGCGGCTCGTAACGCGCGCCCGCGAGCTCGGCGACCGGGATCTCACCGACGAGCTCGGCATCACCGAGCACGTCGCCGACGCGGTCGCGCGCCATCACGAGATCACGACCGCCTTCCGGCGCGCGCACGCGCACGTACGACACATGCGGCCCGACGGCGGCACCGGTGTTCGACGGCAGCGTCCACGGCGTCGTGGTCCAGACGACAAGGTCGTAGTCGCGACCGTCGACGGGAAAGCGCACGTATATCGACGGCTCGGTGATGTCCCGGTACGCGCCGGGCTGGCCGAGCTCGTGCGACGAGAGCGCGGTGCCGCACCGGCCGCAGTACGGCACGACCTTGAAGCCTTCGTAGATCGCACCCTTGTCCCACATCTGGCGGAACACCCACCAGACGCTCTCGATGAACTCGTCGGTCATCGTCCAGTACGCGCCGGCCGTGTCGAGCCACATGCCGATCCGTGAGGTGAGCGACTGCCAGTCCTCGACGTAGCGCTGCACGGACGCGCGGCAGGCCGCGTTGAACCGCTCTATCCCGTAGTCCTCGATCTCGTGCTTGCCCGAGAAGCCGAGCTCCTTCTCGACCTCGACTTCGACCGGGAGGCCGTGGCAGTCCCAGCCGCCCTTGCGCCCGACGTGCTTGCCGCGCATCGTCTGGAAGCGGGGATAGATGTCCTTGAAGATCCGCGCCCATACATGGTGGATTCCGGGCCGGTTGTTCGCGGTCGGCGGCCCCTCGTAGAAGATCCACTCCTGGGCGCCGTGCCGGCGGCGCAGCGACTCCCCGAAGACGTCGTGCTCGCGCCAGCGTTGCAGCACGTCGTGCTCGAGCGCGACGAGATCCGGCGACGCACCGACGGGGCGGAACATGCGCGCCACGATAGTTGCGGCGGGCTGCGAGCCCTGCCCCTCGCGCGGCTAGTCTCGCCCGGATGTCCCGCCGTCCCGGACGTTTGCGTGCGCTGTTCGCTTCGATGCTCGCCGCGCTGTCGGCGACGGTCGGGCTCACGCTCGTGACTGCCATCGCAACGACCACTCCCGCAGCGGCCAAGACCGCGCACGACGACATGGTGTGGGCGTTCGGCTCGGCATCGTTCCGCGGTTCGACACAAGGCCAGGCGCTGGCGCGTCCGGTCGTCGCGATGGCGCGCACGCCACACGGCGAGGGTTACTGGTTGGTCGCAGAAGACGGTGGTGTGTTCTCGTTCAACGCGAAGTACCACGGCGGGTTGGCCGGCTTCCCGTTGCGCGCGCCGATCGTCGGCATCACCGCGACGGGCACCGGGGGCGGCTACTGGTTGGTGTCATCCGACGGAGGCGTGTACCCGTTCGGCGACGCGAAGCAATACGGCGGCATGTCGGGGAAGGCGATCAACGCGCCGATCAAATCGTTGATCGCCGGCCCGGGTTCGAAGGGTTACTGGCTGTACGCCGGCGACGGCGGCGTGTTCTCGTTCGGGTCTGCGCGCTTCCACGGCTCTACCGGCGGTATCCGGTTGAACGCGCCGGTCGTGGGGATGACGTCGACGTCGGGCGGACACGGCTATTGGTTGGTCGCCTCCGACGGCGGCGTGTTCACGTTCGGCAACGCGAAGTTCAAGGGATCGATGGGCGGCAAGCCGCTCGCAGCGCCCGTCGTGGGCATGGCGGGAACGCGTCGCGGCAACGGCTACTGGCTCGCGGGGAGCGACGGCGGCGTGTTCACGTTCGGCCAGGCGCGTTTTCACGGGAGCGCGGCCGGAAGGTTGCCCGGCGACCGGCACGTCGTGCAGATCACCGGCATGCCCGACGGCGAGGGCTATCGCATGCTCGCGTTGCAAGACGTCCCCGAGATCGCGCAGATGGGTCCGGGGGCGTCCGGTCCGGCGGTCGTCACGCTGCAGTACCGCTTGCTCTCACTCGGCTACTGGCTGCCCGGCGTCAACGGCGTGTACGACGACCTGACGCAGCAAGCGGTCTACGCGTTCCAGAAGTATCAAGGGCTCGCCCGCACCGGCAGCGTCGACGCGGCGACGCAACTCACGTTCCGCGTCGCGCACAGGCCGGTACCAAGGTCGACGAGCGGTTACGTCGTCGAGATCGACAAGCCACGCCAGATCATGATGGTCGCCAACGGCGGCGCGGCGTCGTTGACGTTCAACATCTCGTCCGGCTCCGATCACCCGTACAACGAGGGTGGCAACAGCGGCAGCGCGCACACACCCGAAGGCGTGTTCACGCTGATCCGGCAAGTCAACGGACCCGACCACGGCCCGCTCGGCACACTCTGGCGGCCGAAGTACTTCACGTGGCAGGGCCACGCGATCCACGGCTATACGAGCGTGCCGCCGTACCCCGCCTCGCATGGCTGTGTACGCGTGTCGAACACCGCGATGAACTGGCTGTGGGACACCAACACGCTGCCGCTCGGCACGACCGTCTGGGTCTACTGATCGGCTCGTCGCGCCGTGACCCGGTCCGCGACATCGTCGACGCCGCGGACGGCGGCGTGGTCGTCAACGTGCACGTGCAACCGCGGGCCGGCGGGACGCGCATCACCGGGCGCCACGGCAACGCACTGAAGATTCGCGTCGCCGCGCCGCCGGTCGGCGGGCGCGCGACCGAGGCCGCGCGCGTGGAGCTCGCGACGGCGTTCGGTGTCGCCGCGAACGACGTGTCGCTGAGCGCCGGGGAGCGCTCGCGCGCGAAGCGCTTCCTCGTCGCGGGGGTCTCGCTCGCCGACTGCATTGCGCGCGTGCGGGCACTGCTCGCGACCGAGGCGGGATGACCGGGCGGCGCGAACCACACGGCTACAATCCGGCGCCTTCCGGGGTCCGGCGCCCGGAAGTGCCTCGGTGGCGCCCTCGCGTCCAGGCGGCGAGCAATCGGAAGAACGCCCGCGCCGGTGGCGGGCGGGAGAGATCATGGCCAGCACCAACAAGGCCAAGAAGAAGAGCGCGGCGCCCGCGAAGAAGGCGTCCCGGGCGGTCGCCAAGCGCGCGAAACCGGCGAAAGCGGCGACCAAGAGGAACAAGAAGAAGGCGGCCGGCAAGCCGACGGCGGCCAAGGTCGTGAAGAAGCCTGCCAAGAAGGCGCCGGGCAAGGCTGCGAACGGCGCGAAGAAGAAGGCCCAGGTGGTGAAGGCGGTGCCGCCCAGGAAGACCGCGGCCGCCAAGGCGCCGGCGGCGAAGAAAGCGCCCGCCCGGACCGCCGCGCCGGCGAAGGCGGCCAGGATCGCGAAGGCGGCGCCCGTGCCGGCCAAGGCGTCGCCCGTGCGGGCCAAGGCGGCGAGGGTGCCGGCCAAGGCGTCGCCCGCACCGGCCAAGGCCGCCAAGGCGGTGAAAGCACCGCCCGCGCCGAAGCCGCCGCCACCCAAGAAGCTCCCGCCGCCGCTCGCGCCGAGCACGCTCGCAAAGCTGAAGGAGCGTCTCGAAGAAGAGCGCGATCGGCATCTGCGCCAGGCCGAGGAGCTGTTGGCCGAGGCCGAACAGCTCGCCAGCGAGCGCGAGCAGGGCGATACCCAGTTCGACGAGGAGTCGGGCGAAGGCGACACCGTCAGCGTCGAGCGCGAGCGCGATCTCGCACTTTCTGCGAGCGCGCGCCAAACGGTCGACGACATCGAGCGGGCACTCCGTCGCATGACCAAGGGCACCTACGGATTGTGTGTGACGTGCGGCGACCGCATCCCGGTCGCGCGCCTCGAAGTCATCCCGTGGGCCGAGCAATGCGTGAAGTGCAAGGCTCGTGGCGAACGCCGCCGATGACGCGACGATGTCCCGCGTCCGCGCGCGACCCGCGAGGGTTGCGTTCGCGATCGTGGCGATCGTCGTGGTCGACCAGCTGACCAAGATGTGGGCGGTCTCCGCGCTCGCCGACGGGCCCAAGAACATCATCGGCGACAAGGTGAGGTTCGAGCTCGCGCGCAACTCCGGGAGCGCGTTCAGCGGCTTCAAGGGCTATACGCCCGTGGTCGCGATCCTCGCGATCGCGATCACCGTGTGGATTGCACGCGCGGTGCGCCGCGCGACCGATCCGTGGGTGATCGCCGGGCTGGTACTCGTGCTCGGTGGCGCACTCGGCAATCTCACCGATCGTATTTTGCGATCGCCCGGGTTCCTCCGCGGCCACGTCGTCGACTTCGTGTCCGTCGGATGGTGGCCCGTGTTCAACGTCGCTGACTCGTGCGTCACGGTCGGGGCGGTGATCTTGATCGTGCGTACGCTCTTCGCACCCGACCGATGAGCACGCCGCGGACCGGCGCCCGAACCGATCGTCGTACCCGCGGCCCTCGATGGTGAGCGTCTCGATCGCGCGGTTGCGCTCATCACCGGCTGGCCGCGCGCAGCCGTGCAAGCGCTGCTCGACGACGACACCGTGCGCGTCGACGGGCGCACCGTTGCCAAGAGCCATCGTCTGCGTGAGGGCGCCGTCGTCGAGCTGCTCGCGGAGCCGGCCGCCGACGCGCCGCCCGGCGCCGACGCGTCGGTCGAGGTGGATTTACGACACGCCGACGACGACGTGATCGTCGTCGTCAAGCCCGCGGGCCTGGTCGTGCATCCGGGCGCGGGTCACGCGGGGGGCACGTTGGTGAACGGGTTACTGGCACGGTTTCCCGAGATCGCGGGGGTCGGCGACGAGATGCGGCCGGGGATCGTGCACCGCCTCGACCGCGACACGAGCGGCTTGCTCGTGGTCGCGCGGACGACGCGCGCGTACGAGGGGCTGGTCGCGGCCCTCGCGACACGTGACGTCGAACGGCGGTATGCCGCGCTCGTGTGGGGTCGGCTGGGCGCCCCGCGCGGACTCATCGACGCGCCAATCGGACGCTCGGAATCGCGTCGCACACGCATGGCCGTACGCGACACCGGCAAGCCCGCACGCACGGAGTACGACGTACGCGCGATGTACGACGTGCCGGCGTGCTCGTTGCTCGAGTGCCGGCTCGAGACGGGGCGGACTCATCAGGTGCGCGTGCACCTCGCGGCGATCGGCCACCCTGTCGTCGGCGACGCGACCTACGGTGGCGCGCGCGACCAGCTGCCAATCGACCGGCCGTTCCTGCACGCGGCGACGCTGGCGTTCCGTCATCCGGGGACCGGCGCCGAGATGCGCTTCGACGAGCCGCTCCCGGCCGACTTGCACGCGGTGCTCGACGGGCTGACCGGAACCGCGTGACCGCGTGACCGCGTGACGGCGGCGAGCGGCCTGCGGACGGTGTGTCAGCGCGGCGGCGGGCGCGACGTCACGGTGCCCGACCCGCGTGCGCTCGACGAGGTCTTGCAACGTCACGCGTTCGAGCACGAGGCGTGTCTCCTCGTCGACACCGATCCACACCTCCTGCAGCACGCAGTGCCCTTCGCAGTGGTCGGGATGCTCTTGCATGGGCAACTGCGGACCTTCGACGGCCGCGACGATGTCGGCGAGCGTGATCTCGACCGGCGGACGCGCGAGCACGTAGCCGCCGCCGACACCGCGCTTCGACCGTACGAGACCGGCGCCCTTCACCGACAACAGAATCTGTTCGAGGTACGGCTGCGGAAGGTGCGTGCGCTCGGCGATCTCCTTGACCGAAGTCGGTCGTGTACTGCCGTGCAGGGCGAGCGAGAGCAGCGCGCGGAGCCGCGTAGTCACCTCGCGTCGACACTTTCACGCGCCCATCGTCGCGCGCGAGATCAGCTCACGGCACCAACGATCCGCGCCCTGGCGCGGACGTCGTACGCTGCCCCCGGATGACTGCAGGTCTCGCCGGCGCGGTCGTGCCGGCACTCGAAGGTGCGTCGATCGCCGGGATCGTCCCCGCGTTGCTCGGCGCCCGCGACCGTGCGTGGGTGCCCGCGCCGGCGTGCGATGCCGCGCAGGTCGTGCTGCTCGTGCTCGACGGCCTCGGCTGGGCTGCTGTGGAAGAGCACGCGGCGCGCATGCCCGTGCTCGCGGCCATGGAAGGCGGACCGATCACGACCGTCGTCCCGTCGACGACCGCGACCGCGCTCACCTCCATCACGACGGGACTTGTGCCCGCGCAACACGGCATCCTCGGGTATCGCATGCGCTTCGGTAGCGACGTGCTCAACGTGCTGCGCTGGTCGGTTGAGCACGGTCGCCCGCCCGACCCGTTCGACGTGCAACGCCACACCGCGTTTCTCGGACGCGCGGTACCCGTCGTCACCCGTGCCGAGTTCAAGGCAACGGGCTTCACGCGCGCGCACCTGCGCGGCGCTGACTTCGTCGGGTGGCACACGACGGCTGCGCTGATCGAGCAGATCGTGCGTTGCGTCGACGAAGGCGCGCCCGTTGTGTACGCGTACTACCCGGGTGTCGACACGATCGCGCACGAGTTCGGGTTACACGACGCGGTGTACCGGCACGAGCTCGCCGACGCCGATCGCCTCGTCGGCGAGGTGCGCGACGCGCTGCCCGCGCACGCGACATTGCTCGTGACATCCGATCACGGGCAGGTGCACCTCGAGCCGGAGGCGTGGCTGACGGTGCCCGAGATCGTGTCGAGGTGCGATGCGATGGCCGGCGACGGACGTTTCCGGTACTGCTACGCGCGCAACGCAGCTGCCGCGCGTGATCTGGTCGACGTCGCCCGCGACGCGGTCGCGGACTGCGCGTGGGTGTGGTCTCGCGCAGAAGTCCTGGAGCAAGGGCTGCTCGGTGAGGGCGCGACCGGCACGATTCCCCGCCGTCTCGGTGACGTGGTGATCGCGGCGCGCGACGCGGTCGCGATCGTCGATCCCGCGCTCCCGAACGAGGCACGACTGCGTTCGGGTCACGGCTCGCTGACCGCAGACGAGATGCTGGTGCCGCTCGTCGCCGCGATCGGTGGCGGCCCGTGACAGATCTCGGCGGCCGGCTCGGCGAGCGAGAGATGCTCAACGGCTTCCTCGACTGGTATCGCGCAGTTGTCGCGAACAAGGTGCGCGATCTCTCGCTGCATGACGCGACGCGTGTGATGACGGCCTCGGGATTGTCGCCGCTCAGGGTGGTCTCGCACCTGACCGGTGTCGAGTACGGGTGGTTCGACGAGAAGTTCCTCGGCAATCCGCTGCGCGTCGAGCTCGGGAACCGCCTCGAGTTCCACCTCGACGACACCGACGCTGTGGACTCGGTGATCGCCGTGTATCGCGAGGCGTGTGCCCACTCACGGCAGGTCGTCGCCGACGCGCCGTCACTCGATCAGGTGGGGGCTCTCACGCATCGCCATTTCGGTGCGGTCACCCTGCGTTGGATCCTCGTGCACATGATCGACGAGACGGCTCGCCATGCCGGCCACCTCGACCTCATGCGCGAGCAGATCGACGGCCGTACCGGCGACTGAGACTCATCCTCGAGACCTCATCCTTGAGACCTCATCCTTGAGACTGGGGCGGCGGCGCGCCTAGTCTGCCAAGTTACAGTCGTGTAGTTCTCCACAAGGCTTGTGGACACGCCTGTGGACAACGATGGCGGAGTCGTTCGTACACCTGCATCTGCACACCGAGTACTCGATGCTCGACGGTGCGTCGCGGATCGGCGAGGTGGTCGCGGCCGTCGCGGCCGACGGGCAGCCCGCGGTAGGGGTCACCGACCACGGCAACATGTACGGGGCGCTGCCGATGTACGAGGCCGCACGCGCCGCGGGCATCAAGCCGGTTCTCGGGATGGAGGGCTACTTCACCAACACGTCGCGCTTCGAGCGTCCGAAGCGCAGCGAGCACGAGATCTTCCACCTCACGATGCTCGCCGAGACCAACGAGGGCTATCGCAACCTGATCAAGGTCGCGAGCGAGGCGTTCCTCGACGGCTACTACTACAAGCCGCGCAGCGACTGGGAGCTGCTCGAGCGCCATCACGCGGGCATCACCGCGACGACCGGGTGTCTCGGTGGGCTCGTGGCGCAGCTCATCTTGAAGGGTGAGGAGAAAGCCGCGCTCGAAGCCGCCGCTCGCTTCCAGGACATCTTCGGGCGCGAGCACTTCTTCGTCGAGTTGCAGGACCACGGCCAAGACGAGGACGCGCAGGTGTTGCGCCCGCTCCTCGACATCGCGCGCCGGCTGCACGCCCCGTTGCTCGCGACGAACGACAGCCACTACACGCACAAGGAGGACGCGGAAGCACACGACGCACTGCTGTGCGTGCAGACGGGTGCGCTGCAGAGCGAGCCGAACCGCTTGAAGTTCGACGGTGATGACTTCTACATAAAGAGCGCGGCCGAGATGCGTCACGTGTTCCGTGAGGCGCCGGAGGCATGCGACAACACTCTGTTGATCGCCGAACGCGCCGATGTCGCGCTCGACTTCAACCAGGCGGTTCTGCCCGCGTTCCCGGTGCCCGAGGGTTACGACGAGAGCTCGTTCCTGCGCGAGCTCACGATGCTCGGCGCCAAGGAGCGCTACGACGGCTCCCCGCCGCTGCACGTGCTCGAGCGCATCGAGTACGAGCTCGGTGTCATCGGCTCGATGGGCTTCCCGGCGTACTTCCTCGTCGTCTGGGACCTCGTGCGGTATGCGAAGTCGCGTGGCATCCGCGTAGGTCCCGGGCGGGGGAGCGCGGCCGGCTCCTGCGTCGCGTACTGCTTGCGCATCGTCGACATCGATCCGATCAAGTACGACCTGCTGTTCGAGCGGTTCCTGAACCCCGGCCGCAAGCAGATGCCCGACATCGACATGGACTTCGACTCGCGCTACCGCGGCGAGATGATCCGCTACGCCGCGCAGAGGTACGGCCACGACCATGTGGCGCAGATCATCACGTTCTCGACGATCAAAGCGCGAGCAGCCGTGCGCGACGCCGCGCGCGTCCTCGGCTATCCGTACGCGGTGGGCGACAAGATCGCGAAGCTCATGCCGCCGCTGATCATGGGGCGCGACACCCCCCTGTCGGCCTGTTTCGAGCAGAACGACAAGTTCGCCGACGGCTACAAGATGGCGGGTGACCTACGCGAGCTCTACGACGTCGATCCTGATGCGAAACGTGTGATCGACGTCGCGCGCGGTCTCGAAGGGTTGCGCCGCCAGGACGGGATCCACGCGGCTGCGGTGGTCATCGCGCGTGAGCCGCTCACCGAGTACCTGCCGGTGCAACGCAAGCCCGAGCCCGGCACACCGATCGAGGAATCGCCGATCGTCACCCAGTACGAGATGCACGGCGTCGAGGACCTCGGGCTGTTGAAGATGGACTTCCTGGGGCTGCGCAACCTCGACGTGATGGAGATCGCGCTCGATCTGATCGAAGTCTCCAGCGGCGAGCGGCCTGACATCGACGCGCTGCCGCTCGACGACCCGCAGACGTTCGAGCTGTTGCGCCGAGCCGACACGATCGGCGTGTTCCAGCTCGAAGGCGGACCGATGCGCGCGTTGTTGCGGGCGATGGCACCGACCGAGTTCGAGCATGTCTCCGCGGTGCTCGCGCTCTATCGGCCCGGCCCGATGGCGCAGAACTGGCACACCGAGTACGCCGAACGCAAGAACGGGCGGCGGGCAATCGTGTTCGACCACCCGGACCTCGAGGAGATCCTCGGCCCCACGTACGGGCTGATGATCTACCAAGAGCAGCTGATGCGCGTGTCGCAGAAGCTCGCGGGCTACTCGCTCGAAGAGGCCGACAACCTGCGCAAGGCGACGGGCAAGAAGATCCGCGCTCTTATTCGCAAGGAACGCACGAAGTTCGTCGAGGGCTGCATCGACAATGGGCACTCGAAGGACTTCTCGGAGGCGTACTTCGACAAGATCGAGCCGTTCGCCGACTACTCGTTCAACAAGTCGCACACGGTCGGCTACGGCTACATCACTTACCAGACCGCCTGGTTGAAGGCCAACTACCCCGTCCAGTACCTCGCGGCGCTGCTCACGAGCGTGAAGACCAACCTCGACCGCGTGGCCGTGTACTTGAACGAGTGTCGCCAGCTCGAGATCCCGGTGCTCGTCCCCGACGTCAACGCGTCGCAGAGCGACTTCGCATGCGAGCGGCGGGACGGCGCCGAGGCCCGCTCGCCGGAGGCCGCAACGACGACCGCGACCGGTCACGCGATTCGCTTCGGCTTGTCGGCCGTGCGCAATGTCGGCGAGGGCGTCGCGTCCCTGCTGATCGCCGAGCGCGACGAGAACGGACCGTTCGTCGACTTCCACGACTTCTGCGAGCGCGTCGACCCCGCAGTCTTGAACAAGCGCACGCTCGAGTCGCTGATCAACGGCGGCGCGTTCGATTCGCTCGGCCATCCACGCAAGGGGCTGCTCACTGTGTTCGAGCAGGTCGTCGACGCCTCCCTGCGCTGCCGGCGCGAACGCGACGCCGGCACGATGAGCCTGTTCGACATGGGCGACCAGGGTGCCGGCGGCACCGACGGCGGGTTCGTGTTCGACGACCGGCTCGCGGTGCCCGACCTCGAGTTTGCGAAGTCCGAGCGGCTCCGGGCGGAGAAGGAGATGCTCGGGCTCTATGTGAGCGACCATCCGTTGATGGGCGCCGAGCGTGCGTTGCGCCGGCACGTCGAGTGTTCGATCGCCGATCTCGTCGACCTCGAAGACGGGCAGACGCGCACGGTCGCGGGAGTCGTGACCGCGTTGCAGCGCAAGTACACCAAGCGGGGCGACCTGATGGCCACCTTCGTCCTCGAGGATCTCGCGGCCGCGATCGAGGTCATGGTGTTCCCGAAGTCGATGCTGACCTACGGCGAATTGCTCACCGCCGACGCGATCGTCACCGTGAAGGGTCGTCTCGACCGGCGCGACGATACGCCGACGCTGATCGCGATGGAGGTCACACGGCCCGAGGTCAACACCGACACCGCCCCGCCCGTGCGGTTGCGGCTGAAGGCCGGTGCGCTCACCGGCGAGCGTGTGCAGAAGCTGAAGGCGATCCTGGCCGCGCATCCCGGCGGCAGCCCGGTGCTCGTGCACCTCGCGGGGCCGGAGAAGGAGACGGTGTTGCAGCTCGGCGACGACTTCCATTGCGACGCGCGCGAACGGCCTGTTCGCCGAGCTCCGCATACTCTTCGGCGCCGACTGCATCGGCTGAATCGTGCCAACAGTTGGCAGCGAAAACCGCGCCATGCGCGGAAACTCCGACAAACAGTTGGCAGCGAAAACCGCGCCATGCGCGGAAAACGCTGCCAACGTGCGTTGGTTCGGTGCGCCCCGACACGACCTCGTGCGCGAGTTGTGCAGGACCGACCGCGTTCGCAGGCTTGGGAACGGTACGGCGCCGACGAACAGGAGCGCGAGTTTCGCGGCTCTGTAGTCTTCCCCGAATGCGTATCGGGATCTTGGGGGCGACGGGGCCCGCGGGACGGGGCCTCGGGGCACGGCTCGCGAGCGTCGGCCACGAGGTGTTGTTCGGTTCACGGGCCGTCGAGAAAGCACGCGGCAGCGTCGACGAGCTCGAGAAACAGTGGGGCGACAGGGTTGCCGGTCGGCTCATCGTGTGCGACAACGTGTGGGCGTGCGACGCGCCGGTCGTCATTCTCGCAGTGCATGCCGACTCCGCGATCCCGACGATTCAGGAACACGCGCATCGCCTGCCGGGCACGATCGTCGTGTCGATGGCGAACAACCTCGTCAAGCACGGCAACGAGTTCAACGCGGTGCTGCCGCCGCACGGATCGGTTGCGGCCGAGATCCAATCGCTGCTCTGGCGCTCGCGTGTGTGCACCGGCTTCCACCTCGTGCCTGCAGCCGAGTTCGCCGACCTCGACAAGGAGATGGAGAGCGATGTCGTCGTGCTCGGCGACGAGGACGAAGCAAAGAAGACGCTGATGGACATCACGAGCAGCATCCCGAACCTGCGGCCGCTCGACGGGGGATCACTCCGTAACGCGGTCGGGATGGAGACGTTCGCGGCCGTGCTCCTGACGGTCAACATTCGCCACAAGATGCGCGCCAGCCTGCGGCTCACCCACGTCTGACTCGTGGACGACCTTCACGGCCGGGTGATCGTCGTCAGTGGCGCGTCGCGCGGCATCGGCAAAGGCCTCGCGATCGGTCTCGCGCAACGCGGCGCCAAGATCGTGTGCGCGGCGCGCAGCGACACGCCGCGCGCCAGCGGGCTGCCCGGCACCATCCACGAAACCGCCGATGCCATCCGGGTTTCCGGCGGCGCCGCGCTCGCCGTCCGCTGCGACATCGGCGATCCCGCCGACATCGAGAACCTCGCCGACGCAACCGTTGACGAGTTCGGGCGCATCGACGTGCTGGTCAACAACGCGATGTCGTCAACTCGCGCGTCATACGCCGAGTCGACGGTCGAGCAGTTCGACGAGTCGATGCGAATCAACGTGCGCAGCCTCTACTTGATGTGTCGCGCGGTTGTCCCGCACATGCAGCGCCAGGGCGGCGGCAGCATCATCAACATCTCGTCGGGCGGTGCCGATCACGCCGCTGCGAAGCTCATGCCGCCCGGATACCTGTTCTACGTGGTCGCGAAGGCCGCGCTCGAGCGGTTCACGACCGCGATCGCGCCCGAGCTGCGGCCGCTCGGCATCACCGTGCACGCGCTCCGCCCGGGCGCGGTGAAGACCGAACAAGCAACGCACGAGCTCGGCGACGACTTCGACTGGACCGGCTGGACCACACCCGACGCGGTCGTCGCGCCGGTCGCGACGCTCGCCGCGCAGATCGGCACCGACTTCACCGGCAAGGTGCTCGACGTCTCGGGCTACGGCAACACGTGGCCGTGACGACCCAGAAGTAGGGTGCGAAGAGGGAGACGACAGCGCAGCGACCGGAGGGGAGCGGAGCGTGGAGTCGACCCGGAAGAGGGAGGCGACAGCGCAGCGTCCGGAGGGGAGCGGAGCGTGGAGTCGACCCGGAAGAGGGAGGCGACAGCGCAGCGTCCGGAGGGGAGCGGAGCGTGGAGTCGACCCGGAAGAGGGAGGCGACAGCGCAGCGTCCGGAGGGGAGCGGAGCGTGGAGTCGACCCGTGAGAAAAATGTGATGCGGCTCTATGACACGGCGCGCCGGGCGGTCGCACCGTTCGATCCGCCGCACATCGTCCGCATGTATGTGTGCGGGATCACGCCCTACGACTCCACACACCTCGGCCACGCCGCGACGTACCTGACGTACGACGTGTTGACCCGCCGGCTCGAGGAGCTCGGCCACGAAGTGCGCATGGTGCGCAACATCACCGACGTCGACGACTCGATCTTGCCGAAAGCGCGGGAGCTCGGCGTGCCGTACCTCGATCTCGCCGCGGCCGAGATGGCGCGGTTCCACGGCGACATGGCCGCGCTCGAGATGCGCCCGCCGATGTCCGAACCGCGTGCGACCGAAGCGATCGATCTGATCGTCGATCTCGTCGCCAAGCTGCTCGAGCGAGGCAACGCGTACCTCACACACGGCACCGCGTACTTCGACGTGTCGACGTTCCCGTCGTACGGCGGCCTGTCGCACTACCCGGAACAGCAAATGGTGCGGCTCGCGCGCGAGCGCGGCGGCAATCCCGACGACCCGCACCGCCGTGCGCCGCTCGACTTCGTACTGTGGCAGCCGTCGCTCGCCGACGAGCCCGCGTGGCGAGCGCCCTTCGGCGTCGGCCGGCCAGGCTGGCACATCGAGTGCTCGGCGATGTCGATGCACGAGCACGGGCCGACACTCGACTTGCACGGTGGCGGTACCGATCTGATCTTCCCGCACCACGAATGCGAGATCGCACAGAGCGAATCGCTGACCGGTAAGCCGTTCGTGGAGCACTGGTTGCACTCGGCGATGGTGAACTACGAGGGCGAGAAGATGTCGAAGTCGCTCGGCAATCTCGTGTTCGTCAGCGACTTGCTGAAGACGGCCGACGCGCGCGCGATCAGGATCGCGCTGCTGCGTCACCACTACCGGCACGGCTTCGAGTGGTACGACACCGATCTCGAAGAGGGCACCGCGCTCTTGCACCGGTTGCTCGCCGCGGCGGGACGCGACACGGGTCCCGACCCGGCGCCGTACGCGCAACGCGTGCGTGACGCGATCGACAACGACCTCGACACGCCCCGTGCGCTCGACGCGCTCGACGACCTGGGGAGCGCGATCTTGTCGGGAGGCAACGACCCGCGCGCGCACACCGTGCTCTGCGAGTTGGGTCAGCTGCTCGGGATCGCCCTCGACCGTCCGATCGCGATCGGCGCGCCCCGCTGACAACCTCTGGAATACCGCGCATGTCGCGCGTGGAAATTTCGCGGCGGTCTCGTGCTCGCCGTCCCTTATGGCGCGCGCATCATGTTGCGATGCCGCCGCGGCGTAGGTAATCCGGCATGGTGCTCGCTCCCGAACACGACCGGTTCGATGCGTCGGCACTGCTCGAATGGTTGGTGTTCGTGGTCGTAGTCATCTGGTGCATCGTCACGCTCGTCGTGATCTGACCTCCGGCGCGACCTGATCTCGGGCCCGCGTTATTGGCGCGGCGCCGCGCTTGTGTGTTGCTAGCCTCGGTCGGATCCGCCCCGAGCCGAGTACTGTGTGTATGAGCGAGCAGATCACGGTCACGCTTCCTGACGGATCCCGTCGGGAGCACCCACGGGGCACGACGCCGGCCGCAGTCGCCGCCGAGATCAGTGCCCGCTTGGCCAAGGCCGCGGTTGCCGCCAAGGCCGACGGCTCGTGGATCGACCTCGGCACGCCGCTCACGCATGACACCGACCTCCAACTCGTCGTCGCCGACACCGACGGCGGCCGCGAGGTCCTGCGCCACTCGACCGCGCACGTGATGGCCGAAGCCGTGACGCGTCTGTTCCCGGGCGCGAAGTACGCGATCGGTCCCGCGATCGACGACGGCTTCTACTACGACTTCGAGCTGCCCGGCGGCGCGACCTTCTCCGACGACGACCTTGGCCGTATCGAAGCCGAGATGCGCAAGATCGTGAAGGCCGACGAGCAGTTCGATCGTGAGGAGCTCAGCTACGACGACGCGCTCGCGCTGTTCGCCGACCAGCCGTACAAGCGCGAGATCATCGAGAAGGTGCGCGACGGCGACGCGTCCGCCGAGGACAGCGGCGAAGTCGGCGGCGACGGCGCCGGCGTGTCCGTGTACCGCAACCTCGCCGGCGACAACGTCGCGTTCACCGACCTGTGCCGCGGCCCGCACGTGCCGTCGACCGGCAAGCTCGGCGCGTTCAAGCTGCACGAAGGTCGCGGGCGCGTACTGGCGCGGCAACGAGAAGGGTCCGATGCTCCAGCGCATCTACGGCACCGCGTGGGAGTCGAAGACGCGCGCTCGACGACTACCTGCACCGACTCGAAGAAGCGGAGAAGCGCGACCACCGCAAGCTCGGCGCCGAGCTCGACCTGTTCTCGTTCCCCGAGGAGATCGGCTCGGGGCTCGCGGTGTTCCACCCGAAGGGCGCGCTGGTGCGGCGCATCATGGAGGAGTACTCGCGGCAACGGCACGAGGCGTGCGGCTACTCGTTCGTGAACTCGCCGCACATCTCGAAGGAAGGGCTGTTCCAGACCTCCGGTCACCTGCAGTGGTTCGCCGACGGCATGTTCCCGCCGATGCACCTCGACGAGGGCGGGCCGGCCGGCGAAGGCACGAACTACTACCTGAAGCCGATGAACTGCCCGTTCCACATCTTGATCTACAAGAACCGCACGCGGTCGTACCGCGAGCTGCCGCTGCGGTTCTTCGAGTTCGGCGCGGTGTATCGCTACGAGAAGTCGGGTGTCGTGCACGGTCTCACTCGCGTGCGCGGCATGACCCAGGACGACGCGCACATCTTCTGCACGAAGGAGCAGATGGCCGACGAGCTCGCGTCGCTGCTCGACTTCGTGCTCGACCTGCTGCGCGACTACGGCCTCGACGACTTCTACCTCGAGCTGTCGACCAAGCCGCCGGGCAAGGCGGTCGGGACCGACGCCGAATGGGAAGAGGCCACCGAGACGCTGCGCAGCGTCGCGATGAGCAAAGACCTCGATCTCGTGCTCGACGAAGGCGGCGGCGCGTTCTACGGGCCGAAGATCAGTGTGCAGGCATGCGACGCGATCGGCCGCACGTGGCAGATGTCGACGATCCAGCTCGACTTCCAGGAGCCGCAGCGCTTCGACATGCAGTACGTCGGCGCCGACAACGACCGCCACCAGCCGATCATGATCCACCGCGCGCTGTTCGGCTCGATCGAGCGGTTCTTCGCGGTCCTGCTCGAGCACTACGCGGGCGCGTTCCCCGCGTGGCTCGCGCCCGTGCAAGTCGTCGTGCTGCCGGTGAGTGATCGCCACGACGCGTACGCGTTCCGAATCGCCGACCGGCTGAAGGCCGAAGGCTTCCGCGCCGACATCGTCGACGGCTCGGCCGGCGCGCTCGGCGCGCGTATCCGCCGCTCGAAGCTCGAGAAGGTGCCGTACATCCTCGTCGTCGGCGACGACGACGTCGAGGCCGGCACCGTCGGTGTGAACAAGCGCGGCGAGCGAGCACCCCGACAAGGGCGTGCACGTCGACGCGTTCGTCGAGCAACTGGCCGCCGAGGTCGCCGCGCACGTATGACGCATGACCTCGAACGGCTGTGGGCCGACTGGCGGGCGGAGTACGTCGCCGGCGCCGGCGCGCCGGCCGACAGACACGGCGGCTGTGTGATCTGCAATCTCGTCGACGCAACCGACGACGTCGAAGCGCTGGTGCTCGAACGCACCGACGCGACGATCACCGTGATGAACCTGTTTCCCGTACGGCTCGGGCCACCTGATGGTCGCGCCCGTACGGCATGTCGCGAGCTTCGTCGACCTCACCGACGACGAGACGCTGGCCGTCGCGCGTGCGCAGGTAACGCGCGCTGCGCGCGATCAACGCCGCGTACACGCCCGACGGCGCCAATGTCGGCGCGAACCTCGGGCGGGCGGGCGGCGCGGGGGTGCCCGGCCACCTGCACGTGCATGTACTGCCGCGCTGGGCCGGCGACACCAACTTCATGACGTCGATCGCCGGAAGCGCGGGTGCTCCCCGAGAGCTTGCGCGCCGGCTACGACAAGCTGAAACGGCCACTGGCCCCGGTAGCTTCTCGCGTGACCGTCGACGCGACGAGCGCGCGGGCGACGAGCTCCCCGACGACCTCGACGTCACCGCGTACGTCGGGCCGTACGTCTTCCCGGACATCAAGCGGCGTCGCATCGCGGGCGCGCTCTACACCGTGCTCGGGCTGTTCCTGCTCTGGGGCGCGATCGCGAGCGGCAACGGGGGCTTGCTGTTCGGCGCGATCCTCCTGCTCGCGATCGCGGCGTACCACTTCGCCGCGGGCTGGCCGTTGCGATCGACCAGACCGAAGCGCTCGCGGTCGCGAGCCGCACGGTCGGCTTCCCGGTCGGGCACGCGTCGGCGCAGCTCGCGTGGCGCGGCTGGCTGAGCCGCCCGACGTGGCGCATCCTGCTGTACAGCGCCGACGAACCGCCGAGCGTACGCGGACTCGTCGAGCTCGACGCCGTCGACGCACACGTCATTGGCGAGTACACCGAACGCAACCCCGAGGACTGGTCGACGCTGACCTGACTGGCACAACATGATGCTTCCCACAGACCACTCGGAGGCGTCGTGCGCGAGTTCCTGACCGACTTTCGCAAGTTCATCATGCGGGGCAACCTGCTCCAGATCGCGGTCGCGTTCATCTTGGGCTTGTACTTCAAGGACGTGGTCGACGCGTTCACGAAGGGCATCATTCTGCCCTTCATCGCCGCGATCTTCGGCAAGCCGAGCTTCGACGCCATCGGTGTCAACATCGGTGACTCGCGCCTGCTGATCGGGACGTTCCTCAACACGGTCCTCAACTTCGTGCTGGTTGCGTTCGTGCTCTTCCTCGATCATCCGGGTACGAGGCGATGATGGCGCGCATGCGTTCGCAAGGCGAAGAGACCGAACCGTTGACGGTGAGCGAGGAGTTGTTGACCGAGATACGCGACCTGCTGCGCACGCGGTCCTGACGCGGTCAGACCTTCGCCGCTTCCTTGACCGACGCGACAATCTTGTCGGTGAGGTGGCCGGGCACGGGGTCGTAGTGCGAGTGCGACACCGTGAACCGGCCCCGGCCGCCGGTCATCGAACGGAGATCGATCGCGTAACGCAGGATCTCCGAGGTTGGAACGTGCGCGCTGATCTCCACCTCGCCGGCACCGATCGACGCCGACCCCTGGATGCGGCCGCGCTTGGCGTTGAGATCGCCCATGACGTCGCCCTGGTATGCCTCGGGCACGATCACGACGAGCTCGCTGACCGGCTCGAGCAGTACCGGGTTGGCCTTCGCGAGCGCGTCGCGGAGCCCGATCGACGACGCGGTCTTGAACGCCATCTCCGAGCTGTCGACGCTGTGGTGCTTGCCGTCGTAGCACGTGACCTTCACGTCGACCACCGGGAAGCCGAGCGCGCCGCCGATCTCTTCGGCCTCGTGCACGCCCTTTTCGACCGCGGGGATGAAGTTGCGGGGGATCACACCGCCGACGATCGCGTCGACGAACTCGTTGCCGGCGCCGCGATCCTGCGGCTCGACCCGTAGCCACGCGACTGCGAACTGGCCGTGCCCGCCGCTCTGCTTCTTGACCTTGCCCTCGGCTTCGGCGGTGCCGCTGATCGTCTCGCGGTACGCGACGCGTACCTCGTCGGTGTCGACCTCGACCCCGAACTTGCGCGGCGAGCTTCTCGAGCGCGATCGACAGGTGCGTCTCGCCCATGCCGCGCAACACGGTCTGGTGCGTCTCGGCGTTGCGTTCGATGCGCATCACCGGGTCTTCCTCTTGGAGCCGGTGCAGCGCATTCGCGAGCTTGTCCTCGTCGCCCTTGCTCTTGGCGTGGATCGCGACCGCGAGCAACGGCTCGGGCGGGGGCATGACGTCGACCTCGACGGCCGTGCCCTTGGCGGCGAGCACGTCGCCGGTCCCGACGTTGGCGAGTTTCGCGACCGCCGCGATGTCGCCCGCGGGGACATCGCTGACGGTGTCCTGTTCCTTGCCCCGCATCGTGAACAGCTGGTGCATGCGCTCGTCGGTCTTCGCGCGAAGGTTGCTGAGCACGTCGTCGTGCGCAACTGTGCCTTGCAACACCTTGAACAGGTTCACGTGGCCGACGTACGGGTCGACGATCGTCTTGAACACCAGCGCGCCGGTCGGGCCGTCGTCGATCGTCGGTGCCGGCGCCTCTTCGACGAGGAACTTTGCGAGACGATCGATGCCTATCAGCTTGGTAGCGCTGCCGCACAGCACCGGGAACACGGTCGCGCTCGCGACACCCGCCGCGAGCGCCTTCGCGAGCTCGGCGATCTCGATCTTCTCGTCGCCGAGATAGCGCTCCATCAAGTCGTCGTCGGCGACGACGATGCCTTCGACGAGCGCGTCGTGCACTGCGTGCTCCTCGGTTTCCATCTCGGCGGGCACCGATCCTTTTGTGCCCTTGGGCCCCTCGCCCGAGTACGTGATCGCAACGTCGTTCAACAGCTCGACAACGCCGCTGAGCGCCGCCTCTTCACCGATCGGGAGCTGCAACGGAGCGACCCCTGCACCGAACTTGTCCTTGAGGTCGTCGAGCGTGCGCGGGAAGGACGCGCGCTCGCGATCGAGCTTGTTGACGAAGATCGCGCGGGGCACGTTGCGTCGTTCGGCGAGCCGCCACGCGATCTCGGTCTGCACTTCGACACCCTCGACGGCGGACACGACGAACAGTGCGAGGTCGGCGGCTTGCAACGCGGCTACGACGTCGCCGACGAAGTCGGCGTAGCCGGGCGTGTCGAGGAGGTTGACCTTGTGGCTGTCGAGCTCGAAGGGAGCGAGCGCGAGCGACACCGAGATCTGCCGCCGTTGTTCTTCGGGATCGAAGTCGGAGACCGTCGAGCCGTCCTCGATACGGCCGACACGCGCGGATCGCGCCGGCGCAGAACAGCAGCGCCTCGGTGAGCGAGGTCTTTCCGGCGCCACCGTGCCCGACGAGGGCGACGTTGCGGATCTGCGCGCTCGGATACGTCTTCACCCATCGACCCCCTGGATACGGTTTCGCCACGTTCGACCCGGCGGCGACGCCCGCGGCTCGCGAATGCGCCGGGGCAGGGATTCTACGAATGCGTATTGCGGGACCACCAGGAGCGGTATCACCGTTTGGTACCGTGGATCAGTGCTCGCGAACGCGAGCAACACGAACCCCGCGCACGACCGGTGCTTCCCGATCGATGCGAAGCAAGTCGAACGAGAAGAAGAAGGAGCGCAGATGCTCGACCGGCGCTGGCGCAAGGGCGTCGAGCAGGGCCTCGGACCCCTCGGCGACCGGTTGCGCCGCCTGGGTGTCACCGCCGACGCCCTCACGGTCGCGGGCTTGGTGTGCTCGGTCGGCACTGCGCTGCTGATCGCGTCCGGGCACCTCGCATGGGCGGTCGTGGGTGTCATCGTCACGGGCCTCGCGGATTTGCTCGACGGCGCCATCGCGCGGGAGCGGGCAGGCGAGCCCGCGCGGCGCGTTCTTCGACTCGGTCGCCGACCGTGCCTCCGATGCATTGCTGTTCGGCGGTGTCGCGTGGTACCTCGCCGATCGGTCGCCGTACTACCCGGTGCTCGCCTTCGCGGTCGCCGCGTGCTCGATGATGATCTCGTACGAGCGCGCACGCGCCGAATCCCTCGGGCTCGACGCGCGCGGCGGGCTGATGGAGCGCGCGGAGCGCTTCGTCTTCCTCAGCGTCGCGCTCGCGTTCGACGTCGTCGTGCCCGTGCTGTGGATCATGCTGGCGTTGACGGCGCTCACGGCGGTCCACCGCTTCGTGCGCGTGTACAGCCAGGCCGGGCGCCCGCCCCGGCCCGCGCACACGCGTGCCGCCGAGCGACCGGCCACGCCGCTGCGCACATGGTGGACGGCCCGACGCGTCGACAGCGACCGCACGCGGCGCCGATACACATCCGAACGGCGCCGATCGCGACCGTAGATCGCACCGCATGGCCCGCACGCGGGTGTCATTCGTACTGCTCGGGTATCGTGCGGCCGCGGTGATCGCGCGTACGGTCCCTGTGGGCGTGCTCACGCCGGTCGGTCGTGTCGGCGGTCGTGTCGGCGGCTGGTTCCAACCCGCGAACCGGCGCATGGCCGCACGTCATCAGCGGCGTGTCAACGGTCGTGCCGATCCGCGTGCGGTGCGCGAGGTGTTCGAGTGGTACGGGCGTTATTGGCTCGAGATGCTGCGCCTGCCGTTCGACGTTCGGGCCGGCGTCATCGAGCAGCACTTCCACATCGACGGCTACGAGCACATCAGCCGCGGGCTCGCGTGCGGCAAGGGCGTGATCCTCGCGCTGCCGCATCTCGGTGGATGGGAATGGGCGGCGGCGTGGATGACCGAGCAAGGTCACGACATGCTCGCCGTCGTCGAGGCGCTCGAGCGCCCGGAGATGCTCGAGTGGTTCGCCACGCAACGCCACGCGCTCGGGCTCGAGGTCGTGCCACTCGGGCCCGATGTCGGCGCGCGGGTGCTGAAGGCGCTGCGCGACAACCGTGTCGTCTGCCTGTTGAGCGATCGCGACCTCACCGGCGACGGCACGGAGGTCGAGTTCTTCGGCGAGCGCACGACGCTGCCCGCGGGTCCCGCAACACTCGCGGTACGCACGGGAGCTGCGCTGCTACCGGTTGCGGTCTACTTCGAGCCCGACCGCGGACATCACGCGGTCGTGCGGCCTCCGCTGGACACCTCGCGGACCGGCCGCCTACGCGACGACGTCGCGCGCATCACCCAGCAGCTCGCCGCCGAATTCGAGGAGTTGATCCGAGTCGCGCCCACGCAATGGCACCTGCTGCAGCCGAACTGGCCGAGCGACCGCGAATCCGAAAGCCTGGCGCCGCGATGAGAGTGCTGATGGCGTGCCCGTATTCGCTGTCGCGTCCCGGAGGCGTGCAGGGCCAAGTGCTCGGGTTGGCGCGTGAGCTGCGCCAGCTCGACGTCGACGCGCGGATCGTCGGTCCGTGCGACGGGCCGCCGCCCGACCCGTCGGTGATCAGCATCGGACCCTCGGTGGAGTGGGAGTCGAATGGCTCGGTCGCGCCGATCGCCCCCGGGCGCGCGGCCGCGCGTCGAACGGCCGAAGTGCTGCGCAGCCTCGAACCCGACGTGGTGCACCTGCACGAGCCGGCGGTGCCCGGCGCGTGCTTGAGCACATTGCTCGGATACCGCGGGCCGATGGTCGGGACGTTCCACGCCGCGGGCGCGCTCCTCCACCAATGGAGCCGGCCCGCGTTCCGGTCGGTGATGCAACACCTGACGTTCCGCGTCGTCGTCTCCGAAGCCGCGCGCGACACCGCGATCAAGAACTGGGGTGACGACTACATCGTGATGTGGAACGGCATCGAGATCGAACGCATCGCGTCGGTCGACGCGCTGCGCTCGGCGCGTCCCGCCGTGTTGTTCATCGGCCGGCACGAGCCGCGCAAGGGGCTCGACGTGCTGCTCGACGCGTGGCTCACGATCGATCGCGACGCCGACTTGTGGGTTGTCGGCGACGGGCCGCAGTCGGCCGAGTTGCGTGCCCGCGGGATTCCCAACGTCGAATGGCTCGGCACCGTGACCGACCACGAGCGCAACGCTCGCCTCCGCGGCGCCGGCGCGTTCTGCGCGCCGTCGGTGCACGGCGAATCGTTCGGCATCGTGCTGCTCGAGGCAATGGCGGCCGGGACGCCGATCGTCGCGTCCGCGATCGACGGCTACCAGAACGTCGCCCGAGCCGAACAGGACGCGCTGCTCGTGCCGCCGGGTGATGCGGGCGCGTTGCGCACGGCGTTGCAGCGCGTGCTCGACGACGGCGAGCTCGGCGCCCGGCTCGTCGCGTCGGCGCGGGCGCGCGCAGCCGAATTCTCGATGCAGCAGCTCGCGGAGCGGTATCTCGACCTCTACGACCGCGCGCTCGTACCGATAGCGTGAGCGAGCTCGACCCGGCCATCGAACGATTCGCGATCGACACGGTCGCGCGCATACGCGCGGCAGTGGCGCCCGAGCTCGGTGACCCCGGCGCTCGCCGCGACGTGGGCACGGCGCCGGGCGGCGACGTCACGATGGCAATCGACGAACGCGCGGAGCAGGTGCTCGCGCAGGCCTGCACGGAGATGGGCGACATCGGGTTCTACTCGGAGGATGCCGGCTACGTGGAGCTCGGGCGGCCGCGCGCGATCCTCGTCGTCGATCCCGTCGACGGCACACGCCCGGCGGCCGCTGGCTTCGAAGCGGGCTGCGTGTCGGTCGCGGTCGTCCCGCCATCGCGCGACGCGGCCCTGGGCGACGTGCAGCTCGGGGTCGTACAGGAGATCAAGAGCGGCGCGCGGTTCGTTGCGCGTCGCGGCCGAGGCGTCGTTGCCGACGCTCGGGTGTGCCTGTCGACCAACGTCGACCTCGCCGCGCTGTTCTGGACGGCCGGGCTGCGCGCCCGGCCCACACTGCCGATGGCCGTCGTGTTCGAACACTTGATCGACGGCTCGTCGATGCGCGGCGGCTTCTTCGAGCTCGGGTCGGCAACGTTCGCCATGACCCGCGTCGTCACAGGCCAACTCGACGCGTACGTCGACGTGGCGCAGCACGTGCTCGACGTGTTCCCCGAGACCGTGCCGCGTTTTCGCGCGGCCGGTGCGGGCAGCCTGGGCACGAACTTCCCCTACGACATCGCGGCGGCCGCGCTGATCGTGCAGGAGGCGGGCGGCATCGTCACGCAGCCCGACGGGCGGGCCCTCGACGAGCGCCCGGCGATCGGCTCGGGCGAGGGCTACGGCGTCGCGGTGGTCGCCGGCGCGTCACAGGAGTTGCACGACCGCGTGCTGGCCGAGGTCGCCGCAGGAATGGCCCGGCTGGCGACATGGCTCGACAGTGACCGGAAATCGACCGGGTCACCCGTACAATGACTCGGATTCCCACCCGGGAGGTTGTGCGTTGATCGCAGTCATCATCATCGTCGTTCTACTCGTGCTCCTGGCGTTGTTCCTCGTGTTCGCGTACAACAGCTTGGTCAAGTCGCGGAACCGCGTGGATCAAGCGTGGTCGCAGATCAACGTGCAGCTCGAGCGGCGGCACGACCTGATCCCGAACCTCGTCGAGACCGTGAAGGGCTACGCCTCGCACGAGCGCCAGACGCTCGAAGCCGTCGTGAACGCGCGCAACAGCGCGGTGCAGGCACAGCAGGGAGCTGGTCCCCAGCAGCAGGCGCAAGCGGAGAACGTGCTGACCGGCGCGCTGCGTCAGTTGTTCGCACTCTCCGAGGCGTACCCCGACCTCAAGGCCAATCAGAACTTCTTGAACTTGCAAGAGGAGCTGACGTCGACCGAAGACCGTGTCTCGTACGCGCGGCAGTTCTACAACGACGCCGTCGTGCACTACAACAACAACATCCAGACGTTCCCGCGCAGCGCTGCTCGCCGGAATGTTCAACTTCCGGCCCCGCCAGTTCTTCGAGGCGCCCGAGGGTGCACAAGAGGTTCCGCGGGTGCAGTTCTGATCGCTCGACGCCCGACGTTT
The DNA here is from genome assembly GCA_963836365.1 of uncultured Actinomycetes bacterium. Taxonomy (GTDB): domain Bacteria; phylum Actinomycetota; class Acidimicrobiia; order IMCC26256; family PALSA-610; genus DASQHW01. Next base: position 70,051 of record CAWIJC010000008.1, on the reverse strand, counting down.
CCCTAAGCCTTCGTGTACGAGCAGATCGCAGCAAACAAGCGCAAGAGCGCGCTCCTGATCCTCGGCTTCGTAGTGCTGTTGTTCGCCGTCGGCGCGGCGTGCAACTTCTTCCTGCGTGGCGGCTGGGTCGGCCTGGTCGTCGTTGCGATCATCGTCGTGATCTCTTCGGCGGTCTCGTACGTGAACAGCGACAAGGTTGCGCTCGCGGTGTCGCACGCAACGCCGGCCGACCCGGTGCAGTACGCCCGCTTGCACAACCTCGTCGAGGGCCTGTGCATCGCCAGTGGGTTGCCCAAGCCCCGGCTGTACATCGTCGACGACCCGGCGCCGAACGCCTTCGCGACCGGTCGCAACCCGAAGCACGCGGCGGTTGCGGTCACGACCGGGTTGCTCGAGAAGATGAATCGCGTCGAGCTCGAAGGGGTGCTCGCGCACGAGCTGAGCCACATCCGCAACTACGACGTGCTCGTGATGACGCTCGCGGTGACGATGGTGGGCATCATCGTGCTGCTCTCGGACTTCTTCTTGCGGATCATGTTCTGGACCGGCGGCGGAGACCGTGACAACGAAAGCAACAACCCGCTCGGTATCGTGTTCGCGATCGTCGGATTCATCTTGTTGATCTTCGCTCCGATCATCGCCCAGGTGATGCAACTCGCCGTGAGCCGCCGCCGTGAGTACCTCGCCGACGCGTCGGGCGTGCAGATGACGCGCTACCCGCCGGGCTTGATCTCCGCGTTGAAGAAGTTGGAGGACGACCACACCAGCGTGCACACGTCGTCGAAGGCGACCGCGCACCTGTGGATCGAGGAGCCGCTCGACAAGGAATCCAACAAGGGCGACAACAAGTGGAACCACCTGTTCGACACCCATCCGCCGATCGAGGACAGGATCCGCGCCCTCGAGGCCATGTAGGACAACACTTGTACTTGTCATGATGCAGAACCGTCGACTGGTCTCACTTGTCGCGCTCATTGCTGCGCTGCTCGTGGCGCTGGGGGTCTCCCTCAGCGCGTGCGGAGGCGGCGGCAAGAAGGCGTCGCCGGCGGCGCAGGCCGCCGCCAAGAAGGCGAAGGACGCGCCGCCGGTGTGGCCGCTCACCGGCGAGCCCGATCCCGCGCGACGCGGGCAAGCGATGCGCGGTGACCGTGAAGAGCGACAACACGAAGGCCACGCTGCCGAAGTACGGCATCGACCAGGCCGACGTGGTCTACGAGGAAGTCGTCGAGGACGGCATCACGCGGCTCGCGACGATCTTCCACTCGCACGCGCCGCAGAAGGTCGGCTCGGTGCGTTCGGTCCGCAAGACCGATCAGAGCATCGTCACGCCGATCGGCGGTGTCTTCGCGTACTCGGGCGGCGCGCCCTACGCCGTCGAGAGCATCAGCACCGCACCCGTCGTGCAGCTCGACGAGAACGGCGCGGGCCCGACGATGTTCCGCGATACCTCCCGCGGGGCGCCGTACAACCTCTACGCGAACGTCGAGCAGATGTACGCGAAGTGCGGCGACCAGAAGGCGCCGCCCCCGCTGTTCGCGTACCGCGACGCGAAGGCGAAGACGCCCGGCACGCGGGTGACGTCGGTGCGCGTCGGGTTCCTCAACGGCTATGCGGTGAACTGGACGTGGGACGCCAAGAGCGGCTCATGGACGCGCTATTTGTTCGACGCCGCCGAGACACCGAACGGGGCGCCGCTTGCACCGAAGAACGTGGTCGTGATGACGGTGGCATACATCGGCGGCGATCCGGCGTACCACGACATCGGCGCCGAGGCTCAGCTCGTCGGCGAGGGCAAGCTGCAGGTGTTCACCGCCGGCAAGGTGATCGACGGCACGTGGAAACGGCCCGATCGCGCGAAGCCCGCGCAGCTGCTCGACAGTACCGGCAAGGAGATCAAGCTCACGCCCGGACAGACGTGGGTCGAGCTCCCCAAGGCCGAGTACGCGATCGACGTCACCGCGCCGCCGACGACCGCGCCGCCCGCCGCGACCACCGCGCCGTAGCGTTTGGACACTTCTCGGCGGTAGGGCGCGGCAAGGTGCCCAATCGATGTGGCGTGAGTGGTCGGTAGACTCGCCGGCATGTCCGAAGAGCGCGCCACTGGTACCGCCCGCGTCAAGCGTGGACTCGCGGAGATGCTGCGCGGCGGCGTGATCATGGACGTCGTCACGCCCGAACAGGCGAAGATCGCCGAGGACGCGGGCGCGGTCGCGGTGATGGCGCTCGAGCGAGTACCGGCCGACATCCGCCGCGACGGCGGCGTCGCGCGCATGAGCGACCCGACGATGATCGAAGGCATCCAGAAGACCGTGACGATCCCGGTCATGGCGAAGTGCCGCATCGGCCACTTCGCGGAGGCCCAAGTGCTGCAGTCGCTCGGCGTCGACTATGTCGACGAGTCCGAGGTCTTGACGCCCGCCGACGAAGCTCACCACGTACACAAGTGGTCGTTCACCGTGCCGTTCGTGTGCGGCGCGACGAACCTCGGCGAGGCGCTGCGCCGGATCAGCGAGGGCGCGGCGATGATCCGCAGCAAGGGCGAGGCCGGTACCGGCAACATCGTCGAAGCGGTCCGCCACCTGCGTTCGATCCTCGGCGACATCGAGCGCGTGAGGATCGCGCGCGCCGAGGAGCGCTACACGTGGGCGAAGGAGCTGCGCGCGCCGATCGAGCTCGTCGAAGAGGTCGCGCGAGCGCGGTGAGCTCCCCGTGCCTTTGTTCTGCGCGGGTGGCATCGCCACGCCGGCCGACGCCGCGCTCGTGATGCAGCTCGGCGCGCAGGCGACGTTCGTCGGCAGCGGCATCTTCAAGTCGTCGGATCCCGCCAAGCGCGCGCCGCGCGATCGTCGAGGCCACGACGCACTACGGCGACGCCGACATCGTCGCCAAGGTGTCGCGCGGGCTCGGTGAAGCGATGCGCGGGGAGGAGATCGGCACGCTCGACGTGAAGCTCGCGGAGCGAGGCTGGTGAACCGCGTGCGCGGGCCGTGGACCGGAGTGAAGGTGCCGCTCGGCGGGAGGCCGCCAGGTGAAGGTCGGCATCCTCGCCCTGCAGGGCGCCTTCCGCGAGCACGCGGAGGCGTTCGACCGCGCTCGGCGCTGACGTCGCGCTCGTCAAGCGTCCCGAACATCTCGCGAGCGTCGACGCGATCGTGCTCCCCGGCGGGGAGTCGACGACGATCGACAAGCTGCTCGACACGTCCGGGCTGCGCGCTCCGCTCGTCGCCCGCCTGCGCGATGGCATGCCCGCGCTCGCGACGTGCGCAGGCCTGATCGTGTGTGCGCACGAGATCGTCGACGGCCGTCCCGACCAGCGGCCGCTCGACGTGCTCGACGTCACCGTCCGCCGCAACGGCTACGGCCGCCAGCGCGAGTCCTTCGAGGTGGCGCTCGACGTCGACGAGCTCGGTGGCGGACGGTTCACCGGCGTCTTCATCCGCGCGCCGGTCGTCGAGCGCGCCGGCCCGGCGGTCGAGGTGCTCGCCGAGCACGAAGATGTGCCGGTGCTCGGGCGGCAGGCCGGCCGCTGGTTCTCGTCGTTCCATCCGGAGTTGTCGAACGACCTCCGTGTGCACCAACGTTTCCTCCGCGAGGTGAGTTGATGTCCGGTCACTCGAAATGGCATTCGATCAAGCACAAGAAGGGCGCGGCCGACAAGGCGCGCGGCAAGTTGTTCGCGGTGTTGATCCGCCAGATCGAGGTCGCGGCGCGCCAGGGCGGTGGCGATCCCGAGTCCAATGCCTCGCTGCGCACGATGATCAGCAAAGCGCGCGACAACTCGGTGCCGATGGACACGATCCAGCGCGCGATCAAGCGCGGCACCGGTGAGGAAGCAGGTGTGGTGTACGAGCAGGTCTCGTACGAGGGCTATGCGACTGCCGGCGTGGCGGTGATTGTGCAGGCGCTCACCGACAACCGCAACCGCACGTCGGCCGAGATCAAGAACCTGTTCAGCCGCAACGGCGGTTCGTTTGCCGAGCCCGGCGCGGTGTCGTGGCAGTTCGAGCGCAAGGGGATCGTCAACGTCGACAAGTCGGTCGACGAGGACGAGCTGATGCTCGTGGCCGCCGACGGCGGCGCCGATGACGTCGAAGATGCCGGCGACACCTGGCAGGTGACGACCCCGCCGACCGACTTGCACGCCGTGCGGACCGCGATCGAAGGCGCGGGCTACAAGGTGACGGCGGCCGACCTCACGATGATCCCGACAACTTCGGTCGCGCTCGAGCGAGGAGTCCCGAGCGAAGTCGGTGCTGCGGCTCGTCGACGCGCTCGAAGACCACGACGATGTCGAGGCGGTGTACGCGAACTTCGACATACCCGATACGGTGCTCGAGGCGGTGACCGCATGATCAGCGTGGCGCAGAGCGGAGGCGCGGGCGAGGTCCCGCGCCGCACGGGTGATCGAGCGCCGGAGGTCGTAGCCCCATGATCAGCATCGGCGACAAGGCCCCGGAATTCACGCTTCCGGGCATCAAGGACGGCAACAAGCGCGACTACACGTTGGACGAGTATCGCGGGAAGAAAGTGGTGCTCGCGTTCTACCCGGGCGATTTCACGCCGGGCTGCACGCGCCAGATGTGTTCGTACCGCGACAACTTCGGCGACTTCGAAGCGACCGGTGCTGTGCTGCTCGGCATCTCGCCGCAGGACATCGAGAGTCACGAGCGATGGGCCGAGGAGAAGCAGTTCCACTTCCCGCTGCTCTCCGACGTCGAGAAGAAGGTCATCGAGGTGTACGGCGTCGGCGCGCCGCTCATCAATGTCCGCCGGTCGGTGTTCGTCCTGGACGGCGCGGGTATCGTGCAGTTCGCCGACCGCAAGCTGATCGGCGCGACGTTCGTCCCGATCGACAAGCTGGTGCCGATCCTCGACGCGATCCGCGGCTGACGGTGGACATCGAAGGAGCGTTGCGCTTCGCGGCCGAGAACCATCGCGCGATCCTCGCGACACGGCGGCGCGACGGCAGCCCGCAGCTCTCGCCGGTCGCGCTCGGCGTCGACGCCGACAACTTGGTCGTGATCAGCAGTCGCGAGACCGCGATCAAGGTGAAGAACGTGCGCCGCGACGCGCACGCCTCGGTTTGCGTGATGAACGACGCGTTCTACGGCGTGTGGGTTCAGGTCGACGGCCGCGCCGAGATCGTGTCGTTGCCCGACGCCATGGACGGCCTGATCGCGTACTACCGCCAGCTCGCGGGCGAGCATCCGGACTGGGACGAGTACCGCGTGGCGATGGCGCGAGAGCAGCGGGTCCTCATCCGGATCACGGCCGAGCGAGCCGGGCCCACGATCGCGGGCTGAGCCGCCGCTAGTCTCCGTCGCGATGCAGGTACGGATGACCGTCAACGAAGCCGCGCAGGACCACGCCGTCGAGGCGCGCACGCTGCTCGTGCAGTATCTCCGCGAGGCGTGCGGCTTGACCGGTACCAAGATCGGGTGCGACACGTCGAGCTGTGGCGCGTGCACGGTGCTGGTCGACGGCGAATCGGTGAAGTCGTGCACGATGCTCGCCGCACAGGCCGACGGCGCGTCTGTGACCACAATCGAAGGCCTCGCGCGCAACGGTGAGTGGCACCCCGTGCAGACCGCCTTCCACGAGAACCACGGCTTGCAGTGCGGCTACTGCACGGCCGGCATGGTGATGGCGGCGGTGTCGCTGCTCGACGAGATCCCGAACCCCAGCGAGAGGGACGTACGGCTCGGGCTCGAAGGCAACCTCTGCCGCTGCACCGGCTACCACAACATCGTGAAGTCCGTGCTCGCCGCCGCCGAGCAGATGCAGAGCACGCGGTGATCCCGGCCGCCTTCGACTACGCACGCGCGGACTCGGCGGACGAAGCAATCGCGTTGATCGTCGAGCACGGCGAAGACGCGAAGTTCCTCGCGGGCGGCATGTCGTTGCTCCCACTGATGAAGCTCCGTCTCTCGACGCCCTCCGTCCTCGTCGACGTGGGTCGCTTGCGCGACCTGTCGTACGTGCGCGACGACGGCGACCACCTCGCCGTCGGCGCGCTGACCCGGCATCGTGATCTCGAGACGAACGACGTGCTCGCGCGAGCACTGCGGCGTGCTGCGAGCCGTGGCCGGGCAGGTGGGCGACAACCAGGTCCGCCACCGCGGCACGATCGGTGGTTCGGTCGTGCACGGCGATCCTGCGTCCGATCTTCCGGCTGCATTGCTCGCCCTCGACGCGACCTTCCAGCTGTCGGGACCGAACGGCGAGCGGTCGGTCGCCGCGCAGGAGTTCTTCTTGGGCTTTCTCGAAACGGCTGCCGCGCCCGAAGAGCTGCTCACCGAGATCCGCGTGCCCAAGACGGGCGCGAACAGCTTCGGCTTCCAGAAGTTCAACCGGCGCGCGCAGGACTACGCGATCGTCGGCGCGGTCGCCGCCAACGTCAAGGGCGCCGTACACGTCGCGCTCGTCAACATGGGCACCACGCCACTGCGCGCGCACGCGGTCGAGAACGCGCTTGCGCAGGGTGCCTCGGCGGGCGACGCGGCACGTGAAGCCGCGGTCAGCACCGAGCCGCCCGCCGATCTCAACGCATCACCCGAATATCGCGCGCACCTCGCGCAGGTGCTCGTGCGGCGCGCGCTCGAAGCCCTTTGACGACGAATGTCGCGGCGGCGGTCCTCGCCGCGGGGCGGGGCGTGCGATTCGGCGGCGCGACCCCCAAGCCATTGCTCGAGTACGCGGGCCGGCCGCTCGTCGCGCACGCGCTCGCCGCCGCGCTCGCGAGCGGCCTGCAGCCGGTCGTGTGCGTCGTGGGGGACGATCGCGTCGCGGAGGTCGTGCCGGGCGAGGTCGATCTCGTCCGCAACGATGCGCCCGAGCTCGGCATCGCGTCGAGCCTGCACGGCGCGCTCGGTGCCTTGATCGCGCGCGGCGACGAGACGGAAGCGGTCGTCGTCGGGCTCGCCGACCAGCCGCTCGTCGGCAGCGATGCGTACCGGCGCGTCGCGGCCGCGCGCGGCGCCGGCGCGCAGCTCGCGGTCGCGACGTACGGCGGCCGCCGCGGCAATCCGGTGCTGATCGCTCGGAACCTGTGGCCGGACGCGCTCGCGCTGACCGGAGACGTCGGCGCGCGCGAGCTCATACGCCGTCACGGCGCGCGCGAGGTACCGTGCGACGGCACCGGTGAACCCACCGACGTCGACACCCCCGCCGACCTGGCAACCTTGGAGCACAGATGGAGATCGCAGACAGCTTCCGAGTGAGCACGCCGATCGACGAAACGTGGAAGGTGCTCCTCGACATCGAACGGATCGCGCCCGCGCTTCCCGGTGCGCAGCTGCAAGAGGTCGAAGGCGCCGAGTACCGCGGCGTCGTGAAGATCAAGGTCGGGCCGATCTCGGCGCAGTACAGAGGCACCGCGAAGCTCGCCGAAGTCGACGAACCGAATCATCGCATCATGATCGACGCCTCGGGTCGCGACACACGCGGGCAGGGCAACGCCAAGGCGCAGATCGTCGTGACCATGCGCCAAGAAGGTGCGGGCACGAACGTCGAGGTCGTCACCGACCTCGCGATCACCGGCAAGGTCGCACAGCTCGGCCGCGGCATGCTCGCCGATGTCTCGTCGAAGCTCATGGGACAGTTCGTCGACAACCTCGAACGCGACGTGCTGACGGCCGCCGGCGGTGGCGACACGTCGCACGCGGGCGGTCCCTACGAGCAGGCCCTCGAGGAGGGCGTGTACCGCCAGCTCCCGAAGATGCGCGACATCTCGGAGACACGTCCGGCGGCACAGCGGGTCGGTGCCGCGTCAGATCGACTCGGCCACCGTCGAGCCGGTCGATCTGCTCGAGGTCGCGGGCGCGCCGCTCACCAAGCGCCTGGTCCCGATCGGGATCGGGGCGCTCGTGCTGTTCATCGGCTGGCGCATCCTCCGCGGCCGCGACCGAAGCCTTTAGTATCCGAACCTGTGTTCGATCCTGCGGGGCCCGTGATGGGCATCGATCCCGGGGTCTCGCGCTGCGGTTACGGCGTCGTGACACGCGCTGACGGCCGGTTGCACGCGTCGGCGTGCGGCGTGATCCGCACCCCCCGGGCCGACCCGCTCCCACAACGGCTGGTCGCGCTCGCCGACGAGCTCGCGTCGCTCGTCGCGCACGTTCGACCGTCGGCGTTGGCGGTCGAACGCGTGCTGTTCCAGGCGAATACGCGCACGGCGATGTCGGTCGGGCAGGCGAGCGGCGTCGCATTGATCACCGCCGCGCGTGCACACGTTCCCGTCGCGCTGTACAGCCCGACCGAGGTAAAGCTCGCGGTCACCGGCGACGGGCGCGCCGACAAGACTGCCGTGCAAACAATGGTGACCAGGTTGCTCGCGCTCCGCGACATCCCGAAGCCGGCTGACGCCGCCGACGCGCTCGCGCTCGCGTGCTGCCACATCGGCAAGATGCGGCTCGTGTCGGCAGTCGAGGCCGCGAGATGATCGGCTCGCTACGCGGCACGGTCATCGAGCGCACGACGACGGGTGATGTGCTGATCGAGGTCGGTGGCGTCGGCTACCGCGTATTGGTTCCGTTGAGTGTGATTCCCGCGCTCGAAGTCGGTACGAACACCTTCCTGTTCGTGCATACGCATGTGCGCGACGACGCGATCGTGCTGTACGGGTTCCCATCGCGCGACGAACGCGAGACGTTCGACGCGTTGATCGGCGCCAACGGTGTGGGCCCGAAGCTCGGGCTCGCGATCCTCTCCGTCCACTCGCCGTCGAGCCTGCGGCGCTGCCTCGCCGACGACGATCTCGACGGGCTCGTGCTCGTACCCGGGGTGGGCAAGCGCACCGCGCAACGGTTGATGATCGAGTTGAAAGTCGCGGCTCGAGGTGCCCGACCTCGACCTCGCCGCCGTGCCGGGCGCACCCGCGTCGACTGCGCGTGCGGAGGTGCGTGATGCGTTGAGTGGGCTGGGCTACTCGCCCGACGAGGTACGCGAGGTGCTCGGTCAACTTCCCGACGACGGCAGCGTCGAAGACCTGCTGCGCGACGCGCTGCGGCTACTCGCGGGCTCGAGGTGACGCACCGATGAGATCCCGATGAGAGACGAGTTGCTCAGCCCGGCCGCCGACCCGCTCGAAGCCGCCGAAGAGACGACGCTGCGGCCGCGCCGGCTGTCGGAGTTCGTCGGCCAGCCGCGCCTGCGCGAGCACCTCGAGATCATGCTGACCGCCGCGAAGCAGCGCGGCCAGGCCGTCGACCATGTGCTGCTCGCGGCCCGCCCGGTCTCGGCAAGACGAGCCTCGCCGGGATCATCGCCTACGAGATGGGCGCGCGCATCCAGCCGACGAGCGGTCCCGCGCTCGAGCGTGCCGGCGACCTCGCCGCGATCCTGACGAACCTCGACGACGGCGACGTGCTGTTCATCGACGAGGTGCACCGGCTGCCGCGCGTCGTCGAGGAGGGCCTCTATCCCGCGATGGAGGACTTCCGCTTCGACGTCGTCATCGGCAAGGGACCGACGGCGCGCACGATCCGTCTCGACCTGCCGCGCTTCACGCTCGTGGCCGCGACGACCCGCACCGGTTCGATCACCGGACCGCTGCGCGACCGCTTCGGGTTCGTCGCCCGGCTCGACTACTACGACGAGGAAGATCTCGCCGCGATCTTGCGACGCGCCGCGACGATCCTCGGCGTCGAGCTCGAGGCCGACGGCGCCGACGAGATCGCGCGGCGGTCGCGCGGCACGCCGCGCATCGCGAACCGCTTGTTGAAACGGGTGCGCGACTACACCGAGGTACGCGCCGACGGCCGCGTCACCGCCGGCACCGCGCGTGCCGCGCTCACGTTGTTCGAGGTCGACGAGCTCGGCCTCGACAAGGTCGACCGGGCGATCCTCGACGCGCTCTGCCGCACATTCGCCGGGCCGCGCGGTCGGCCTCGGCACGCTCGCGGTCGCCGTCGGCGAAGCGCCCGAGACGCGTCGAGGACGTGTACGAACCGTTCCTCATGCAGTGCGGGCTGCTCGAGCGCACGCCCCGGGGCCGGGTCGCGACTCCCGCTGCCTTCGGGCACGTGGGTTTGCATCCACCACAGGACGCGCCCAGGCTTCTGTGAGCAGCGCCCGCGATCCCGGTATCCCGGCGGGCCGCGAACCGTTTGCCGAGCGGCCGCCGGAGACGCCAAGAGCGGAGAAGTGCAATGAGTCTGGTCTCCTACGACGTCCGCGACCGCATCGCGCACGTCACGATCGACAACGGCAAGGCGAACGCCCTTTCACCCGACGTCATCGCCGGGCTCGGCGACGCGTTACTCGAAGGCCGAGGACGCAGGCGACGACGTCGGCGCGATGCTGCTCACCGCGACGCCGGGCATGTTCAGCGGCGGGTTCGACTTGCAAGGTGATGCGCAGCGGCCCGCGAGCCGCCGGTCACGCTCGTCACCGACGGCGGCGAGCTCATCAGCCGCATGTTCGGGGGCCCGGTCCCGGTGGTCGTCGCGTGCACCGGTCACGCGATCGCGGCGGGCGCGCTGATGCTGCTCGGCGCCGACGCGCGCGTCGGTGCGCGTGGCGAGTTCCGCATCGGTCTCATCGAGACCCAGCTCGGCATGGTGTTGCCGCGCTGGGCGGTCGAGCTCGCCGCAGGAACGGCTGTCGAAGCGTCACTTCCAGCACGCCACGGTCGGCGCGCGGATCTACGACCCGCGAGGGCGCGGCCGACGCGGGATTTCTCGACGAGGTCGTGGCCGCCGAAGCGCTCGCCGACGCCGCGCACGCGGAGGCGAAGCGCTGGGCCGAGCTGCCGCGCGCGGCGTACCACGGGCAGGTCCGCATGAACCGCGGCGAGCGGCTCGGCCGGCTCGCGGAGGCCATCGCGGCGGACCGGGGCCGGACCTTCGAAGTGTCCTCCGACTTCCTGACCCCTGCGGAGGTTCGGGGGTCTGCCGATGGTAGGTTGACGCGCTGTTTCCGCCGTAGGGAAGAGGCATCGCTCGTGAACGCGGTCGCAGTCGTCTGGCTCATCCTGCTGCCGGCGGCTGCGTTCTACTTCCTTCTCTGGAGGCCGCAGCAGCGCCGGATGGCTGCCGTTCGCGTCCTCCAATCGGCACTTGACGAGAATGACGAAGTGATGACGACGAGTGGTATCTACGGGCGGGTCACACGCCTGGGTGAAGACGACGCCGACCTCGAGATCGCGCCGGGCACAGTGATTCGTGTCGCCCGCGGCGCGATCGCCCAGCGGATCGTTGGCGACGATCTGCCGGACGCGCACGGCGAGGACTCGGAGGCGAACTGACCCGTGCGTCGGCCAGATGATCATGCTCGCGGTGACGGTCGTCGTGATCGTCGGCGCGTTCACCGCGACGCTGATCGGCGGCAACCGGCCCGAGCTCGGCCTCGATCTGCAAGGCGGCTTGTCGGTCGTGCTCGTGCCCGTGAAGGGCTCCGACGCGTCGACACTCGACGCCGCGGTCGAGATCATCCGCAACCGCGTCGACGGGCTCGGCATCGCCGAGCCCGACGTCAGCCGTCAGGGCAATCGCATCGCCGTCGACCTTCCCGGTGTGAAGGACCGCCAGCGCGCGCTCGACACGGTGGGCGCGACCGCGGAGCTGCGCTTCCGCGAGGTCGTCAGCCACGCTGCCGTGCAGCGGCAGCGACGCCGCCGCGACCTCCACGACGACGACCAACCCGGGCTCGGTCGAGGGCGGCAGCACGACGACCGTGAAGCCGGGCGGCTCGACGACCACGGTTGCGCCCGGAACCAGCACGACGAAGAAGGCGATCGCGCAACGCGCGATCGATGCCAGGCCGATCGCGGCGGTGCGGCCCGCGCAGAACGGCACGACGACGACCCGGCTCGGCGGTGCCGAGCACCACCGTGAAAGGCGCGACGCCGACGACGGCCGCTGGTGGCTCCACGGCCACGACCACGCCCTCGCAGCAGGCGAGCTCGTGTCTCGACGGCAAGTTGGTCACGGCGCCCGAGCAGGACACTGCCGACGCGGCGCAGGTGATCCTGCCCGACTTCCCCGACAAGAACGGGCACCACCAGGTTTGCTACGTGCTGAGCAACACGATCATGACCGGGCGCAACGTCGGTTCGGCGGAGAAGGCCGTCGACCCGCGCAGTGGCGTGTGGCAGGTCAACGTGCACTTCAAGAACAACGAGTTCGTCGACAAGATCGGCACCAAGCTGGTCGGCAAGTACGTCGCGATCGTGCTCGACCATGTCGTGTACTCGGCGCCGCAGATCCGCGAACAGATCACCGACGCCGGACGTGACGATCAGCGGCAACTTCACCGAGAAGGAAGCGGCCCAGCTCGCGGTCACGCTGCGATACGGCTCGCTGCCGGTGCAGTTCGACAACCGTGAGCGCACCGTGCAGGACATCTCGCCGACGCTCGGCAAGGACCAGCTCTCGGCCGGCATCGCGGCCGGCGTCATCGGCCTCGCGCTGGTCGCGCTCTACATGATCTTCTTCTACCGGATACTCGGGCTCGTCGTGTGGCTGGGCATCGCGCTCACCGGGATGACGTTCTTCTCGCTCGTCTCGTGGCTGTCGGCCAATCAGGGCCTCACGCTGACGCTCGCCGGCGTCACCGGGCATCATCGTGTCGGTCGGTGTCACGGTCGACTCGTACGTCGTCTACTTCGAACGATTGAAGGACGAGGTGCGGACGGGCAAGACCGTCCGTTCGTCGCTCGACGTCGGGTTCCGCCGCGCGTTCCGCACGATCATCGCGGCCGACCTCGTGTCGCTGCTCGGTGCCGCGGTGCTCTACGGGCTGGCCAGCGGGAGTGTGCGCGGCTTCGCGTACTTCCTCGGGCTCTCGACGTTGCTCGACCTGATCCTGGCGTACTTGCTTCATGTACCCGTTCGTGGTGCTGCTCGCCCGCCGGCCCGCGCTCGTGCGCATGCGACGCGCTTCGGCATCGGCGGCCGGGTCTCGACGTGCCGGGGGTGCGCGGCATGACGACGACTGCACGCCGCCGCCGCCGGACTCCGGTCGAGGACATCCCCGGCGTCACCAGACGGCACCGGCCCTCCGACCTCTACCACGAGACGACGAACTTCCAGTTCATCAAGCACACGCGGCGCTGGGCGATCCTCTCCGGCACGCTGATGGTGCTGTCGATCGCGCTCCTGGAGTGCGCGGGCTGAACTTCGGGATCGAGTTCAAGGGCGGCACGTCCTGGGACGTCAACGCGCAAGGCGGCCGCGAGCCCGAAGGTCACCGAGGTGCGCGACCTGTTGCGACCGCTCGGCTTCGACGACGCCAAGGTCAGCGTGTTGTCGTCGACCACCGACAACAACAAGAGCATCCGTGTCGAGGCGCGTGTCGTCGACGACTCGATCGGCAAGGTGGAAAAGGCGCTCGCGTCGTACGCCGGACTCTGCCGCGCGCGAACGTGGACTTCACACAGGACGGCGAGGGTGGCACGTTCCTGATCACGGCGAAAGACGGGTTCACGCCGACCAAGGCGGCGGTGACCGCCGCGCTCGCCGGCACGGGTGTCGAGAATCCCGATGTGACCGTCGACGGTCGCAACATCACGGTCAAGGCCACGACGCTGCCCGCGAGCCCGGTGCAAGCCGTCGCGGCCGCGCTCGCGAAGTACGCCAATGCGAACCCGCAGGACGTCAACATCTCGACGGTCGGGCCGACATGGGGCCGCGAGGTCAGCCAGAAGGCGCTGAAGGCGCTGATCATCTTCTTCCTGTTGCTCGCCGCATACCTGTCGATCCGCTTCGAGTGGAAGATGGCCGCGTCGGCGATCGTGGCGGTGATCCACGACATCATCTTCACGGTCGGCGTCTACGCACTGTTCCAGTTCCAGGTGACGCCGGCGACGGTGACCGCGTTCCTCACGATCCTCGGATTCTCGCTGTACGACACCGTCGTCGTGTTCGACAAGGTCGGGGAGTACCAGCGGACGATGACCGCGACCGGCCGCGTCACCTACGGCGAGATGGTGAACCGCTCGCTGAACGCGGTGTTGATGCGCTCGCTGTCGACGTCGCTGGTCGCGGTGCTGCCCGTGCTGTCGCTGCTGATCGTCGGCTCGCTGATCATGGGCGCGACCGCGCTCGAGGACTTCGCCCTCGCGCTCGCGGCCGGTCTGTTCATCGGTTCGTACTCGTCGATCTTCGTTGCCGCGCCGCTGCTCGCGTGGTGGAAGGAGCGGGAGCCGCGGTACCGGACGCTCCGCGAACGCCGGCGCCGTGTCGTCGGCCGCGGCCGCGTCGGCGTCGCTCGGCATCCCGGCGGTGCCGGTCGAGGACTTCGACGGCGAACGGCGAGGACGAGCGGCCCATCGGCGTTCCCGGACCGCCCGCCGTCCCGCGCGGCCCGATCGCGCCACGCGCCCGCCAGCAGCGCCGCCGCAAACGCCGCTAGCTTGGTCGCGCTCGCTGCGGGCCGGGATATCCGACCCGCGGCCGCTCGCCGCTCCCGCCAGCTCGCTGTCGTCGCGCTCCGCTGACGGCAAACGTAGCGAATTGCGTCCCACCAGTAGCCTGGGGGAGTGGATCCCGGCTGGCTGAAAGCGCACGTGCGCGACATCCCCGACTACCCGCAAGCCGGGGATCGTCTTTCGCGACATCACGCCGCTGCTCGCCGCGCCCGGACGCGTTCGCGGCGACCGTCGACGCGCTCGCGGCGCCGTTCGCGGAGGAGCACATCGACAAGGTGCTCGGGATCGAGGCGCGCGGGTTCGTGTTCGCGTCGCCGGTCGCGTACCGGCACGCGGCCGGGTTCGTGCCGGTCCGCAAGGCCGGCAAGCTGCCGTGGGAGATCGAGCGCGAGGAATACGAGCTCGAGTACGGCACCGACCTCCTCGAGATCCATCGCGACGCGGTCGCGCCCGGCGAGCGGGTGCTGATCGTCGACGACGTGATCGCGACCGGCGGCACCGCGGCCGCGACGGCGCGGCTGGTCGGAGCGGCTCGGTGGCGTCGTCGTCGGCTTCGCGTTCGTGCTCGAGCTCGGCTTCCTGCGCGGGCCGGAAGAAGATCGCGGGCTACCCCGTTCACTCGCTGGTGACCTATGAGTAGTGACCGTGTAGACGCACGCAGCGCCGCGGAGGGAGCTCGCGGATGGGCCCGAGCTGGCCGAGGCGCACCGGCGGCGCACCGCGAGCGCGAGAGCGACGAATCATGAAGACGCCGACGCTCCCGCGGCGGCACCGGGGCAGTGGCGTCGACGCCGCGCTCCGGCCGCTGCTCGACTCGGTCAAGCGCGCGCGGCCGCGCCGAGAGCACGCTCGCTGATCGAGCAGGCCTACGAGGTCGCGCGCGACGCGCAC
The DNA here is from genome assembly GCA_963836365.1 of uncultured Actinomycetes bacterium. Taxonomy (GTDB): domain Bacteria; phylum Actinomycetota; class Acidimicrobiia; order IMCC26256; family PALSA-610; genus DASQHW01. The sequence goes on along the minus strand of CAWIJC010000008.1, from coordinate 54,792 downwards.
CGCGACCAGGTGCGGCGCTCGGGCGACCCGTACATCGCGCATCCGCTCGGTGTCGCGATGATCCTCTCCGACCTCGGCCTCGACGACGTCACGCTCGCCGCCGCGTTGCTGCACGACGCGGTCGAGGACACGTCGGTCACGCTCGACGAGCATCGAGGAGCAGTTCGGCCCCGACATCGCCGCGATCGTCGACGGCGTCACCAAGCTCGACCGCCTCCAGTTCGACTCCAAGGAGGCGCAGCAGGCCGCCACGATGCGCAAGATGCTCGTCGCGATGGCGAAGGACGTGCGCGTCCTGCTGATCAAGCTCGCCGACCGCCTGCACAACATGCGCACGATCGCGTCGCTGCCCGAAGCGAAGCAGAAGCGGATCGCGCAAGAGACGCTCGACATCTACGCGCCGCTCGCGCACCGCCTCGGCATCCAGGACGTGAAGTGGCAGCTCGAAGACCTCGCGTTCGCGGTGCTGCACCCGAAGCGCTACGCCGAGATCGAGGCGATGGTGCTGCAGCACGCGGGCGAGCGCGAGGCGTACCTCGCAAGACGTCATCGTCGCCGTGCGCGCCCGGCTCGAGCAGCTGCACATCAAGGCCGAGGTCGACCGGCCGGCCGAAGCACTACTGGTCGATCTACGAGAAGATGGTCGTGCGCGGCAAGGAGTTCGCCGAGATCAACGACCTCGTCGGCGTGCGCGTGATCGTCGAGTCGGTCAAGGACTGTTACGGCGCGCTCGGCTCGATCCACGCGTTGTGGCGCCCGGTGCAAGGCCGGTTCAAGGACTACATCGCGATGCCGAAGTTCAACCTCTACCAGTCGTTGCACACGACGGTGGTGGGTCCGCAAGGCCGCGCGGTCGAGTTCCAGATCCGTACGCACGACATGCACCGGCGCGCCGAGTTCGGCGTCGCCGCGCACTGGGGCTACAAGGAGCAGCGCAACCCCACCGAAGATCTCGTCTGGCTGCAGCGCATCGTCGACTGGCAACAGGAGACCACCGACCCCGCCGAGTTCATGCAGAGCCTGAAGATCGACCTCGAACAGGACGAGGTCTTCGTCTTCACGCCCAAGGGCAAGGTCATCACGCTCCCGACGGGCGCGACGCCGGTCGACTTCGCGTACGCGATCCACACCGAAGTCGGGCACCGCTGCATCGGCGCGCGCGTCAACGGCCGGCTGATCCCGCTCGACAGCGCGATGCAGTCGGGCGACACGTGCGAGATCTTCACGAGCAAGGTCGAAGGCGCGGGCCCGAGCCGCGACTGGCTGCAGTACGTCATCACTCCGCGCGCCCGCTCGAAGATCCGCCAGTGGTTCTCGCGGCGAGCGCCGCGTCGACGCGATCGACAACGGCCGCGACGAGCTGATCAAGGCGATGCGCCGCGAGGCGCTGCCCGTGCAGAAGCTCTCGGGCTCGCCGGTGCTCACCAAGGTCGCCGAGCACCTGAACTACGCCGATCTCGACGCGTTGCTACGCCGGCATCGGCGAAGGGCACGTGTCGGCGAAGGCCGTCGTCCAGCGCATCCAACGCGAGCTGCGCGGCGGCGAGGAGCAGCTGCCGACGACCGTCGCCCGGCCGCCGCGCGCGCGCAGCCGCCGCCGGGCCGGCGCGGGCGTGCACGTCGAGGGTCTCGACGACGTGATGGTGCGGCTCTCGCGCTGCTGCACGCCGGTGCCCGGCGACGAGATCATGGGCTTCGTCACTCGCGGCCGGGGCGTGTCGGTGCACCGCACCGACTGCGCGAACGCCGTCAGCCTGCGGAACCAGGCCGATCGTGTGATCGACGTCGACTGGGACAACGACGCGCCCGGCAACTACACGGTGTCGGTCGAGATCGAGGCGCTCGACCGCTCGAAGCTGCTGCGCGACGTCGCCGACGTGCTGTCGGAGCACCACGTCAACATCACTGCCGTGCACCTCGCAGACGCAGTCCGACCGCATCGCCCGCCTGCGGTTCGAGTTCGAGCTCGCCGACCCCGGCCACCTCGACTCGATCCTCGCCGCCGTCAAACGGGTCGACTCGGTGTACGACGCGCGCCCGGGCCCTGCCCGGGCAGCGTAGTCGCTCCCAGTATCTCTCCGCAAGCCCATCGGGGTGGTCGCGGTACCGGACGTCTCGCTTCGCGCTCAAGCAACGCTGCCGGATCTTCCGACACCACGACGGGGACCGGGTCAGGAACGAGCCGTCAGGGGAAGAGGCCATCGTGGAGACGCGCTCGTCCGAGGACGACGGCTTCACCGTCATCGAAGTCGTCGCCGCGATCACGGTGCTCGTGATCGCCCTCGTCGGCGCGGCCGCGCTCTTCCAGAACGGGATCATCGTGTCCGGGCAACACGCGCAACCGTGTCGTCGCCGCGCAGCTCGCGACCGAAGCGATCGAGAAGGCGCGCGGCACCGCTGCCGACCCGACGAAGTTCACGTCGATCCCGATCGGCCAGACCGTGTCGGCGCCGTGTGGTCAACGGCGTCTCAGTACACGGTGACCCAGGACGTCGAGTTCGTCGGCCAGCGCTCGACGCAGAGCTCGTGCGACAGCCCGGGCTCGAACGACGGACAGATCATGCAGGTGACCGCCAAGGTGTCGTGGATCGGGCATGGCCGGCACCAATCCCGTGCAGTCGACGACCGCGTTGTCGCCGCCGGTCGGCGCGTACTCGGCGTCGACGGGATCGATCGCGGTCAAGGTCTTCGACAGCACCGGCGCGGTGTCGCAGAACGTCAACGTCAAGGTCCAGGGTCCGCTCACGCAGACGCAGCAGACGACCAGCGAGGGCTGCGCGTTCTTCCCGTTCCTCGACGTGGGCACGTACGCGGTGTCGGTGATCGAGGGCACGGGCGTCGGTGACCAGGAGAACGTCACGCCGACGCAGAACACGTCGGTGTCGGTCGGGCAGACCGCATCGCTGTTGTTCAACTACGACACGGCCGCGACGATCGACGAGACCGGGCTGGTCGAACTCCGTCGCGACGCCGGCGACCGGCATCCCGCTCTCGGTCGCGAACGTCGGGCTCCAGCCTTACTCGCAGTTCACGTTCACGAGCGGGATCACGTCGCTCTCGCCGCTCTATCCGTACGCGAACGGCTACCACGTCTTCGCCGGGAACTGCACCGACAACAACCCGATCGGCAAGGACACCAACCGCAACCTCTTCTACCCGACGCTCGCGCCGGTGCCGATCGACGTCGCCGCGGGCAGCACGACCGCGACGACGCCGCCGCTGTACACGCTGCCGGTGATCGTCAAGAACACGATCGGGGGTAGCGGTTGCGAACGCGACGGTGACCGCGACCACGACGACGAACTTCGCGGCGCCGTACGGCGCGGTGTGCACGAGCGGCATCGGCACCGGCACGGCCCCGACGCTCGGCCTCGTCACGAGCGACGCGGGCGGCAACAGCGTGACCGCGATGCCGCTCGGGCACTTCACGGTGACCGCACGGTCGGGAACGAAGGTCGGCTCGGTCAAGGTGTGGGTGAAGCCCGACGGCGTCTACGCGGTGAACTCGGGCGGCGCGTCGACGACCCTGTACTCGACGCCGGTCACCGTGGTCGTCAACTGATGCGCAGGCTCCTGAACGAACACCGGCGCCGCCGCGACGAAGGCGGCCACACGGTGCTCGAGCTCGTCGTCGCGACCATGTTGCTCTCGCTGGTCGTCGCGTCGGCGTTCGGCGTCGTGATCCTCATGCAGAACCAGGCGGTGCAGACGACCGACCGCTTCACCGCCGAAGGTGAGGCGCAGACGATCGCCGACCGCATCACGAAGGACTTGCGCACCGCGGTGGCGCCGTCGAGCACCGGCGCGGCGTTCGCCGCCGCCGACGTCAACGACATCACGTTCTACGCGAACCTCGAGCGACGCGAACGGCCCGACGCGTCTGCACGCCTACGTGTCGCTGCAGGGGGCCACCAACGTCTACGTCTTCCACGAGGACGCGACCAAGGCCAACAACGGGGGGACACCCGGCAACTACGCGTACGGAAGCTTCGCCGAGGTCGCACGGCTCGACGGTCGCTATCTCGATACCAGTCAACCGATGTTCTCGTACTTCGACGCCGACAACAACGCGATCCCGACGCCGATCACCACGCTGACCGCGTTGCGGAGCATCGCCGCGGTCGGTGTGAACTTGCGTGTTCGCGTGCGGCCTCGTGCGCCGGTCGTCGTGATCAACACCCTCATCCACGTCCGCAACGTCGACTACAACCCGAACGCCTGATCATGCTCCAGTTCTTCTGCCGCCGTTTCCGCCGCCGTCCCGACGGCTCGGCCGACGAGGCCGGTCTCGCGATGATCATCGCGATCACCGTCGTGATGTTGATGACGTTGATCCCGCTCACGATCTTCACGCAATCGGTGCAACAGCTTCCGCTCGCGCGGCGCGACCAGGACCACGAGTCGGCCCTCGCCGCCGCCGAGGCCGGTGTCGACGACTACCTCAACCACCTGAACCAGAACCAGAACTACTGGGTGTACAACGGCGGCAACCTTCCGCCCGATGGCAACACCGCGTTCACGACGTGGGTCGCGGTTCCCGGACCGAACGCCAACAGTGAGTCGTTCCGCTACAGCGTCGACACCGCGCAGACCGCGTCGACGGGCATCGTGTACCTCACGTCGTCGGGCAAGTCGCGCAACGTGATCCGTACGGTCAAGGTCGGCCTGCGGCGGCAAGGCTTCCTCGACTACTTGTGGCTCACCGACTACGAGATCACCGACCCTGCGCTGTCGGGCGCGAGCAGCGGCTGCCTGTACCACGCGTGGGAGTGGAACGCCGTCCGCCAACAAGTATGGGCCGAACAACCTCAGCAACTGCAGCGCGGTCTACTGGACGTCGCTCGCGGAGCTGAACGGGCCGGTGCACTCCAACGACGGTTTGTACACGTGCGGCAACCCGGTGTTCAACGGCAACACCGACACGTACTACAACTCAGCGACGAGCGAACAACGTGTTCCACAGCACGCAGTTCGGCGGCCCGGGCACGGTGCTCAACCCGTTGCCGTGCACGAATGCGCCGCAGTGGTCGCGCAACAACGACCCGGCGAGCGGTTCGCTGCTCGCGTTCCCGCCCGCGAACACGTCGATCGAGGACCAGGCCGACGGCACCGTGGGCGGCACCGGCTGCCTGTACACCGGGCCGACAACGATCACGCTGAAGGTTGCGGGCGGGGTCGGGAAGATGGACGTGACCAGCCCGAAGACGCGGTCGACGAACAGTGGCTGCGGTCCGGGCAACAACCTTGCGCTGCCGCCCAACGGCGTGATCTACGTGCAGAACATTCCGACTGCCAGGTCGGACCCGAACCATTCGTCGTGCAGCGGTACGGGCTGCAACGGCATCGTGAACTTGAGCGGCACGCTCGAGGGGCAGCTCACGATCGCCGGCGAGGACGACATCGTCATCACCGGAAACGTGCAGTACAACACGTATCCCGGTGGCAGCGACGTGCTCGGGTTGATCGCCGACAACGACATCGCGGTGAGCCACCCGGTGACCGGCGGAGGCGCGAATGCGAGCGGCTCGCTCACCGACCCGCGCATCGACGCCGCGATCCTGTCGTTGAACCACTCGTTCTACGTGCAGAACTGGGATGAGGGTGCACCGCTCGGCACGCTCACGATCCACGGCGTGATCACGCAGAAGTTCCGTGGTCCGGTCGGCACGTTCTCGGGCAACCCGCCGGTGATCCGGTCGGGATACGACAAGGACTACAACTACGACACGCGGTTGAAGTACCTCAGCCCGCCGTACTTCCTGAGCCCCACACAATCGGCGTGGGTCCGCATTTCCTACGCCGAGTTGGCGCCGACCGCGACGCCCTGATCCCATCTCCCGAACAGGTCATCCGGCGTAGGATCGCCGGATGCCGGCGGACAACACAATGATGCGCGCCCCCAAGGGCATGCTCGACGTCCTGCCGCCGGAATCGGCGCGTTGGATCGATGTCGTCACGCGTTTCGCGACGCTCGCCGAACGCTATGGCTACGGCCTCGTCGTGACGCCGATCGTCGAGCACTACGAGGTGTTCGCGCGCGTCGGCGCGACCACCGACGTCGTACGCAAGGAGATGTACGAGTTCGCCGACCGCGGCGGCCGGCGGCTCGCGTTGCGGCCGGAGGGCACCGCGCCGGTTGTGCGCGCGTTCGTGCAACATCGGCCGGCGCTGCCGTGGAAGGTGTGGTACGTCGCCCCGAACTTCCGCGCCGAGCAGCCGCAAGCCGGGCGCTATCGCCAGCACTGGCAGCTCGGTGCGGAGGCGCTCGGTGTTGACGACCCCGACATCGACCTCGAAGTCATCGCGCTCGCGCACGACTTCTATCGCGAGCTCGGCCTGAACGGCGTGCAACTGCTGGTCAACTCGATGGGCGACGCCGAGAGCCGGGCCCGCTACCGCGAGGTCCTGCTCGCATACTGGCATGCCCACGCCGGGCTGCTCGGCCGCGAGATGGAGCGCGCGGAGGCAAACCCGCTGCGGATCCTCGACTCGAAGCGCCCCGATTGGCAGGACATGCTCGAGCGCGCCCCGCAACTCGGCGAGTACCTCACCGACGCGTCGGCCACGCACTTCGCGCGCGTACAGGAAGGCCTGCGCGCCCTCGGGATCGGGTTCGAGATCGCGCCCCGTCTCGTGCGCGGCTTCGACTACTACACGGGCACCGTGTTCGAGTTCCAGAGCACGACGCTCGACGCGGCGCAGAACGCGGTCGGTGGTGGCGGGCGTCTCGACCGGCTCGCCGAGGACATGGGCGGTCCCGCCACCCCGGCGCTCGGGTTCGGGATCGGCATCGAACGGTTGCTGCTCGCGGCCGAGGCCGAAGGCGCGCTCGCACAGGCAGGGCAGCGGATCGACGTCTTCGTCGTGGACGCGGTCGGCACGATCGACGCGAACGTTCTGTTGTACGAGCTTCGAGAATCCGGTCTGGCGGCCGATCGTGCATACGGCGGGCGCGCGCTTCGCCGTCAGCTCGAGCTCGCCAACAAGTCGGGCGCGCAATGGGCTGCGCTGCTGCTCCCGAACGAATGGTCGGCGGGTCGTGTGAAAGTCAAGGACATGGAGAGCGGCAAGGAAGCCGAGGTGCGTCGCGAGGAAGCGGCCGCGTGGTTGCAGACGCGAAAGGACGAGCGGAGCTCATGATGCGCACCCACCGGGCCGGCGACCTGCGCGCCCCCGACATCGGCGCAGCGATCGTCGTGTGCGGATGGGTCGCGAATCGTCGCGACCACGGCGGCAAGGTGTTCATCGACTTACGCGACGTCGCCGGGCTCGTACAGGTCGTCATCGACCCCGCGATCGCGGGCCTCGACGTCGCGCACAAGCTGCGCGCCGAGTGGGTATTGCGGGTGGCGGGCGACGTCTCGGCCCGACCGGGGGGAACCGTCAATGCCGACCTCCCGACCGGCGAGGTGGAAGTGGTCGCCCGTACCGTCGACGTGCTGAACGAAGCCGAGCCGCCGCCGTTCCCGCTCGACGACCGCGTCGAGATCGACGAAGTCCTGCGCTTGAAGTTCCGGTACCTCGACTTGCGGAGGGCGCCGATGCAACGCAACGTGCGGATCCGTGCCGAAGCGAACCGGGCGATGCGCGCGGCGATGGTCGACCAGGGATTCGTCGAGGTCGAGACGCCGATGCTGATCGCCTCGACGCCCGAAGGCGCACGCGACTTCGTCGTGCCGTCGCGGCTGCGGCCGGGCGAGTTCTACGCGTTGCCGCAGAGCCCGCAACTGTTCAAGCAGCTCTTGATGGTCGGCGGCACCGACCGGTACTTCCAGATCGCGCGGTGCCTGCGTGACGAGGACTTGCGCGCCGACCGGCAGTTCGAGTTCATGCAACTCGACCTCGAGATGACGTTCGCCGACCAGGAGGACGTCCTCGACGTGGTCTCGAGCGCCGCGCTCGCGGCCGCCGACGCGGTGCGGCCCGGCGAAGCGCCGCGCGCGATTCCACGTATCACGTGGCACGAGGCGATGGAACGCTACGGATCCGACAAGCCCGACGTGCGGTTCGGGATGGACCTCGTCGATCTCGACGAGGTGTTCGCGTCGACCGGGTTCAACGCGTTCGCGGGTGCCGACGCCGTGAAGGGCATTCGGGTCGCGGGGTCGGGGGATCTCACCCGGTCGCAGCTCGACGCGCTGACCGATCGGGCCAAGTCGCTCGGTGCGGCGGGCCTGGTGTGGATGCGAGTGCGCGATAGTGGCGTGCTGGAGTCACCGGTGGTCAAGTTCTTGTCGGAGTCGGAACAGCTCGCGCTGGTCGACGCGACGGGCGCGGTGCCGGGCGATCTGTTGTTGCTCGTTGCGGGTGAGCGGCAGATGGTGCGTGCCGTGCTCGGCCAGCTGCGCCTCGACTTGGGACGCCCGCCCGTCTCCGAGGGCCTGCGTTTCCTGTGGGTGGTCGACTTCCCGTTGTTCGAGGCGATCGACAAGGACACGGGCCGGCCGGTGCCCGCGCACCACCCGTTCACCATGCCCCACCCCGAGGACATGGGGTTGCTGGAGCACGACCCGCTCGCGGTGCGATCGCAGGCGTACGACTTGGTGTGCAACGGTTGGGAGCTCGGTTCGGGCTCGGTTCGTATCCACCGCCCCGACATCCAGCAGCAGATCTTCTCGTTGATCGGCGTCGATCCCGACGACGTGCAGGCGCGCTTCGGATTCTTGCTCGACGCGTTCCGCTACGGCGCGCCGCCGCACGCAGGTTTCGCGATCGGCATCGACCGTTTCGTCGCGATCCTCGCGGGCGAGGAGAACATCCGCGAGGTGATCGCGTTCCCGAAGACCCAATCGGGCGCCGACCCGCTGACGAACGCGCCCGCCGCGATCGACCCCCGCCAACTCCGCGAGCTCGGCCTCCGCCTCGTCGACCCCAAGCAGTAGAGCACCCCGGCGCGGAATTCCTTACAAACAGTTGGCAGTGAATCCCGCGCTATGCGCGGAATTCACTGCCAACGCGAGCGTGTCTCACCCGCGTCCTACGGTCCGGCGGCATGGATGCTCTCGTGGAACGTGTCGAACCGCTGCTCGTGGCGCAGCACTCGCTTGTCACCCTCGATCAGCTGCGCGCGGAGAATGTCAGCGACGACAAGCTGTATCGGCTCATTCGCCACCAGGTCTTCAAGAGATCTCGTCCGCGTGTCTTTGCACTCGCCGGCGTGCCCGACTCGTGGGAGCGGGGTCTGCACGCGGTGATCCTGTCGCTCGACGATGCCGCGGGGTCGCACTCGGCGTCGGCGCGGCTCTGGGACTACTGCCATCTCCCCGACGGCCCGTACGAGGTCACGATCCCACGCACCGAGTACCCCAGCCGAGAAGGTGTGTGGATACATCGTTCGACGACACTCGACGCCTGCGACCTCACGACGCGACACGGAATTCTTTGCACGACCTACGAGCGCACCCTCTGCGACCTGACGACGCGCTTGACGGAGCGCGAGCTCGGCCGCGTGCTCGACGACGGACTTCGAAGAGGTGTCGCATCGATTGCACGGCTCAAGGATTGTGCCGAGCGACTCGAATCCGGGCCCGGTCGGCACATGTCGGTGGTCCGCGACCTTCTCGCGGTACGAGATGCCGAGTACGAGCCCGGCGGGAGCAACGCCGAGCTCCGCGTGCGTCGCGTCTTGAAGCGGGCGGACATCGCGCTGCCGGTGCAGCAGTTCAAGGTCACGGTCGGCTCACGCACGTACCGCCTCGACTATGCGTTCCCGCCCCCGAGGGTCTTCATCGAGTACTACGGCAAGGCGTACCACATCGGCGCGAGCGCGGTCGCGTACGACAACGAGCGCGTCACCGCGCTCGCATCGATCGGCTGGCTCCCGTTGATCTTCACGTGGGCGACGCCGGATCGCGAGATGGTCGAGCGAACACGCGAAGCTCTCGCCGAGCGCGGTGTTGGCAGTAAAACCCGCGCATAGCGCGGTTTCTGCTGCCAACTGTTGGTGGATTTTTCCGCGCGCGTAACCTGCCGCGATGGCGAGAGGTGCCGGCCCGGATCTGTTCGCGGCGGCGGTAGAGGAGCGGCTCGCGCACCGGGCGCCGCTCGCGGCGCGGCTGCGGCCGCGCACGCTCGACGAGGTCGTCGGCCAGCAGCACCTGCTCGGCACGGGCAAGCCGCTGCGCGTGCTGATCGAGTCCGACCGGCTCTCGTCGCTCGTGCTCTGGGGGCCGCCCGGCACCGGCAAGACGACGATCGCCCGGCTCATCGCCGGCGTGACCGAGAAGGCGTTCGAGGCGATCAGCGCGGTGAGTGCCGGCGTCAAGGACGTACGCGAGGTCGCCGAGCGCGCACGCGCCCGGCTCGGCGAGCGCGGCCAGGGCACGATCCTGTTCCTCGACGAGGTGCACCGCTTCAGCCGCGCGCAACAGGACGTGCTGCTCCCGTTCGTCGAAGAGGGCTTGCTCGTGCTCGTCGGCGCGACGACCGAGAACCCGTTCTTCTCGCTCACCGGTCCGCTGCTGTCGCGCAGCACGCTGTTCCGCCTCGACCCGCTCGGCGACGACGCGCTCGACGAGCCTCGTGCGACCGCGCGCTCGACCGACGCCGAACGCGGCCTCGGCAAGGAAGCGACGACGATCGACGACGACGCGCGCGTCCATCTCGTCGAACGCAGCGAAGGCGACGCCCGCCATCTGCTCACGGTGCTCGAGGTCGCGCACGCGCTCGCGGTTGAAGACCGACCGGCCGACGATCACGCTCGACGACGCCGAAGCCGCGCTCGCGCTGCCGGTCGGTCAAGTACGGCGACGACGAGCACTACGACATCATCTCGGCGTTCATCAAGTCGATCCGCGGCTCCGATCCCGACGCGGGCTTGTACTGGCTCGCGCGCATGCTCGAAGCCGGCGAAGACGCGCGCTTCATCGCGCGCCGTCTCGTGATCCTCGCGAGCGAGGACGTCGGCCTTGCCGATCCGCAAGCGATCCTCGTCGCCGACGCCGCGGCGCGCGCCGTCGAGTACGTCGGTCTCCCCGAGGTCGCGCTCAACCTCGCGCACGCGGTGATCCATCTCAGCTTGGCGCCGAAGAGCAACAGCGTCGTGCACGCGCTCGGGCTCGCGACCGACGCGGTGCAGAACCGTCGTACCGGGCCGGTCCCGATGCACCTGCGCGACGCGCACTATCGCGGTGCGCAGATGCTCGGCCACGGCAAGGGCTACGTCTATCCTCACGACGACCCGAGCGGGTGGGTACCGCAGGAGTACCTGCCGGCCGAGGTCGCGGGGCTTCGGTTCTACCAACCGGGCCCGCACGGCGCCGAGCCTGCGCTCAACGAGCATGCGGCAACAACGACAGGGAGAACGAGACGACGATGTCGGCGACTGATGTCTTCGCGATCGTCGCGGCGACGCTGCTGACGATCCTCGTCGCGGTGCTCGCGACGTTGCTCGTCCTGTTCGCTCATCGCGCTGCGCGAGCTCCGCAACGACGGTCGACGTCTTGCGCGAGGACGCGCTCGCGCTGCTCGCGGAAGACCGAGGCGCGGTCAGCGATGCCGCGACGAGATCGACCGCGTCGAGCGGCTCGTCACCTCGGCCGAGCGTCTCGACGAGGCCAAGCGCGCGATTGCGACGCCGGTCGTGAAGGCGATGGCGTTCGGCACCGGCGTGTCGCGTGCCGCGCAACGGCTGCGCGACGGCGAGACGCCCGCCGCGGCACGCCGGCGGCCTCGCAAGCGCGCGTCGTAGGAACGAGCCGACGTGTTCAAGATGTTCCGCCGCTTCTTCTGGCTCGCAGTCGGGTTCGTGCTCGGGCCTGGGGTCCTCCTGGGCGTTCAGCCGGCGGGTGCGCAAGCGTCGCGCGAGCGTTACGTGCCGGCCGAGGTCGCCGACCGCTGGAGCGGCACGATGCGGGCCGCGGTCACCGAGGGTCGCGAGGCCGATGCGCGACGCGCGAAGCCGAGCTGAAAGGGATCGGGGGGCGCGCCGCCGGGAAGTAGCCTGGCCGCGTCATGCCCGACGTCCCGACGACTGCCGACGAGCTACGCCGCGCCTTTGTGGAGTTCTTCACCGAGCGCGCGCACCAGCACGTCCCGTCGGCGAGCGTCATCCCGGTCGACAGCACGTTGCTGTTCACGGTCGCGGGCATGGTGCCGTTCAAGCCGTACTTCACCGGCGAGGAAACGCCCCCGTACAAGCGCGCGGTGTCGGCGCAGAAGTGCGTGCGCGCGGGCGGCAAGCACAACGACCTCGACGACATCGGCCGTACCAACCGGCACTTCTCGTTCTTCGAGATGCTCGGCAACTTCAGCTTCGGCGACTACTTCAAAGACGACGCGATCACGTGGGCGTGGGAGTTCTACACCGAGGTGCTGCGGCTCGACGTCGACCGGCTGTGGGTCACGGTCCACGAAGACGACGACGAGGCCGAAGCGCATCTGGCGCGACGAGGTCGGCTTCCCCGCCGACCGCATCCAGCGCCTCGGCGACGACAACTTCTGGCGCATGGGCGACACCGGCCCGTGCGGCCCGTCGTCGGAGATCTTCTGGGATCTCGGCCCGCGAGTTCGGTCCCGACGGCGGACCGATCACCGAGGCCGACCGCTACATCGAGATCTGGAACCTCGTGTTCATGCAGTTCGACCAGCAGCGCCGACGGCACCCGCGCGCCGCTGCCGAAGCCGAGCATCGACACCGGCGCCGGGCTCGAACGCAACGCTCATGGTGGTGCAGGGCGAGGACGTCGATCTGGGACATCGACGTGTTCCGGCCGCTGCTCGCCGAGGCACGAGCGCGCGACCGGAACCAGCGCTACGGACGAGGCCGAACGCAACGACATCTCGCTGCGGATCATCGCCGAGCACGCCCGCACGATGACGTTCATGGTGAGCGACGGTGTGCGGCCGTCGAACCAGGAGCGCGGCTACGTGCTCCGCCGCATCATCCGGCGCGCGGTGCGTCATGCCTACCTGCTCGGCGCGCACGACGATCGTGACCCCGGGCATGGTCGACGCGGTCGTCGCGTCGATGAGCAGCGCGTACCCCGAGCTGCTCGGCACGCACGACATCGTGCGCACGGTCGTGCGAGCGCGAGGAGGAGTCGTTCCGCGCCACGCTCCAACGCGGTGTCGAGATGCTCGACGGCACGCTCGCGAACGGCGACGTCAGCGGCGACGACGCGTTCTTCCTGCACGACACGCTCGGCTTCCCGATCGACCTGACGCGCGAGATCGCGGGGGAGCGCGGTCGCAGCGTCGACCTCGAGGGGTTCGAGCTCGCGGATGCGCGACCAGCGCGAACGCGCCCGCGCCGCGGCCGAGCAAGCGGGCGCGGCGGCCGAGCGCGCCGATCGAGATCTTCCGCGAGCTCGTCGACGAGCACGGTCCGACCGAGTTCACGGGCCGCCAGGAGTACACGTCGACCGCCACCGTGCTCGCGCTGCTGCGCGACGGCGAACAGGTCGGGCAGGCCGACGAAGGTGCGACCGTCGACGTCGTCCTCGATCGCACGCCGTTCTACGCGGAGTCGGGTGGCCAGGTCGGCGACACGGGCACGATCACTACTGCACCCGGCGCGATCATCGACGTGCTCGACACGCAGTACGGATTGCCCGGCCAGCTGACGCTGCATCGCGGCGCGTGTCCGCATGGGCGCGCTGCTCGAGAACGACGAGGTGATCGCCGAGATCGACGGCGTACGGCGCGACCGCATCCGTCGCAACCACACGGCGACGCACGTCTTGCACTGGGCCCTGCGCGAGGTACTCGGTACGCACGTGCAGCAGGCCGGCTCGTTGGTCGCGCCCGATCGGCTGCGGTTCGACTTCTCTCATCACGAACCGGTGACCCCCGACCAGCTCGCGCACGTCGAGCGGCTCGCGAACGCGCAGGTGATCTCCGACGCGCCCGTTCGCCACTACGAGACGACGAAGGCCGAGGCCGGGCGCGTCGGCGCGATCGCGTTCTTCGGCGAGAAGTACGGCGAGATCGTGCGCGTGCTGGAAGCGGGACCGTCGACGGAGCTGTGCGGCGGCACGCACGTGCACGCGCTCGGGTTCATCGGCCCGATCAAGATCGTGAGCGAAGGCTCGATCGGATCGAACCTCCGGCGCATCGAGGCGATGACCGGCGACGGCGCGATCGAGTACATCGAGCTCGAAGAGCAGTTGCTGCGCCGCGCCGGCGAGTTGCTGCGGGCGAATCCAAAAGAAGTACCGGACAGGATCGAACGCCTCACCGAGCAGACTGAAGTCGTTGGAGAACGAGGTGAACAACCTGAAGGCGAAGGAAGCCGCGGGCGCGGCGACCGAGCTCGCACGGCACGACGAGCAGGGGGTGCTCGTCGCCCGGCGCGACGGTCTCGACACGGGCGCGCTGCGCCAACTCGCGCTCGAGACGTTGCGAGCGATGAAGACCGGCATCGTCGTGCTCGCGGGCGCCAACGGGCCGAGCGCGGCGATCAGCGTCGCCGTGAGCAAGGACGTGGTCGCACGCGGCGCGTCGGCGCACGCGATCGCGCAGCCTGCGGCGCGGCTACTCGGTGGCGGCGTCGGCAAGGGCGACGACGCGGTCGCGGGCGGCGGCAAGAACGTCGCCGCGGTCGACGAGGCGCTCGCCGTTGCGCGCGAGCAGGCGGTGCAGTGGCAGTCGTGACGGCATCCGAGGCGAGCGGTCGCGAGGCGGGGCCCGAGCGGCCCGGCGCGGAGCGCCGAGAGCGGGAGACACGCACTCGCGTCCTCGGCGTCGACCTCGGCACCAAGAGGATCGGGCTCGCGCTGACCGATCCGGGCCGCACGATCGCGTCGCCGCACGATGTCCTGGTGCGGGCCGCGACCCGCGCGCTCGACCACCGGGCGATCGTTGCCGCGGCGCGCCAACACGACGTGTCTACGATTGTGGTCGGTTTGCCTGTCTCACTGTCCGGAACGCACGGTCCCGCGGCACGCGCCGCGCTCGTCGAGGTCGACGAGCTGCGCGCCACCGCCGCCGGAGATGCGATCGACGTCGTCGTGCACGACGAGCGGCTCACGACTGTCACCGCGGAACGCAGCCTGCGGGAGGCGGGGATGCGTGGCAACGCGCGCCGCGACGTGGTCGACAAGGTCGCGGCCGCGGTGATCCTGCAGTCGTGGCTGGAGGCAGGTGGCCGGCAATGACCGACACGATGACGCGCGAGCCGCCGCGCACCGGTCGTCCCCGCCGCCCCCGCCGGAGCGGGACGAGCCGCAGCCGGCGGACGGCGATCGTCGTGATCGCCCTCGTTGTCGTGCCGATGGTGATCCTCGCGAGCGGCGCGCTGTGGTTCTGGTGGCAGCTCGACCCGCCCGGGAACCCGGGCGCGAAGGTCGAGCTCGAGATCCAGCGCGGGTGGGGGGTGCCGCGTATCGGCGACGAGCTCAATCACGCGGGCGTGATCGGCTCGCCGCTCGTGTTCAGCATCTACGCACGCCTCAACGGCGACAGCACCTTCGAGGCCGGCAGCTACGAGCTGCGCAAGCACATGGGTGTGCGCGCCGCGGTGAACACGCTCAAGGCGGGCCCCCGTCTCGACTACACGAAGGTCACGATCCCACCCGGCCTGTGGGTGAAGGAGATCGCGCAGCGCATCGGCAAGTTGCCGGGTCTCACGCCGAAGGCGTTTCTCGACGCGACCACCAACAATGCCGTGCGGTCGGCGTTCGAACCAGAGGGCGTGAACAACCTCGAGGGCCTCTTGTGGCCCGACACGTACAAGCTCTCGGCCGACGAGGACGAGATCCAGGCGTTGAAGACGATGTCGGAGACATTCGAGCAGAAGGCGTTCGTGCTCGGTCTGCCGAACGCGAACGTGAACGGCTACGGCCCCTACGACATCATCAAGGTCGCGTCGCTCGTGGAGGCCGAGGCCAAGACCGCCGCCGACCGACCGCTGATCGCGTCGGTGATCTACAACCGGCTGAAAGACAACATGCCACTGCAGATCGACGCGACGCTGATCTACGCGCGTGGCGATCCCAGCAACCGCAAGCTGTCGGATGCCGACAAGGGCATCGACTCACCGTACAACACGTACACCCACAACGGGCTCCCGCCCACGCCGATCGCGGGAGTGAGCGAGGCGTCGTTGCGCGCCGCGCTCGCGCCGGCCCAGACCAACTTCCTCTACTACGTGGTCAAGGACAAGCAGGGCGACCACGCATTCGCGGCGACGCTCGCGCGAGCACAACCAGAACATCGAAAAGGCCCGCCAAGCCGGCGTCCTGCCGTGATCGGCGGCGACACGCGCGTCGCCGCCGTCATCGGTGATCCCGTGCGTCATTCCTTGTCGCCGGTCTTGCACAACACCGCGTACGCAGAGCTCGATCTCGACTGGGTCTACGTGGCGTTCGAAGTGCCGGACGGCGCGACGAAGCAGGCGTTGGAAGCGATGCGCGCGCTCGGGATAGCGGGCTTTTCGGTCACGATGCCGCACAAGACCGCGGCCGCCGCGGCATGCGACGAGCTCACCGACGCCGCGGAAGTGCTGCGCAGTGTCAACACCGTGACGCTGCTCGCCGATGGCCGCCTCCGCGGTGACTCGACCGATGGCGCCGGGTTCCTGCGCGCGCTCGACGCTGCCGCCGAGGTCGCACCGGGCGCACGGGTCTCGGTTCTCGGCGCCGGCGGCGCGGCCCGGGCCGTCGTGCGCGCGCTCGCCCACGCGAACGCGCGCGTCATCGTGTGCGCGCGGCGGCTCGAGGCCGCGCGCGCCGCAGCTGCGCTGGGCCCGGGCGCGACGGCGTGTCCCTGGGAGGAACGCGCCGACGCGGTGCGCGACGCCGACATCGTCGTCAACGCGACGCCGATCGGCATGGGCGGCGACGCGCGCCTGCCCGTACCGCTCGACGCGATCCGCGCGGGCCAGGTCGTCGCCGACCTCGTGTACCACCCGCTCGAGACGCCGCTGCTCGCCGGCGCGCGAGCGCGCGCCGCATTCGGCGTCGACGGGCTCGGCATGCTCGTGCACCAGGCCGCGCTCCAGGTCGAGCAGTGGACCGGGCGCGTGGCGCCGGTGGCGCTGATGCGGGCCGCCGCGGTCGCTCGACTCGCCGAAACCCCCTGACGCGCTCAAGGCGCGAGGCCCTATCCGTCGATGCACGGTGGGGCATTCGTCGTTCGGGGGAATGATGCTGCAAGGAACGTTCGAAACACTCGCGCTGGCCGAGCTCCTCGGATTGCTCTCGCAATCGCGCAAGACCGGCGCGCTCTGGCTCGACGCCGGTCACGCCTCGGCGGTGATCTACGTCGTCGACGGCCGGTGCTGCGCCGCGCTCTCGAACGACGCGTCCGAGCCGCTCACCGACGGCGCGTCGCTGATGGTCCGTCTCGTCGATCTGTGCTTCGGTGTCGCCCGCGCCGAAGACGGCTCGTTCCGCTTCGGCGTCGAGGACGCGCCGTGGACGTGCCCCGACACGATCGACCTCGAGCTGGCCAACGACGAGCTCGCCCGCCTGCTCGACGAGTGGCGCGAGATCCAGGCGGTCATCCCCTCGCTCGAGTGCCGTATCCGCCTGACCGAGGACCTCGGCATCGACGAGATCGTCGTCGACCGCGAGCGCTGGCGCCTCCTGACCGCGATCGACGGCCGCCGCAGCGTGCGCGACCTCGTCCGGCGCACCAACCGGCCTGTCCTCGACGTGTGCCACGCGATCGTGTCGTTGGTCGACGCGAGCGCGGTCACCGTGACCCCGCCCCCGACCGCCGCGAGCCCGTCGCTGCGCTCGACCGGCGGCAAGGCCCGGTCGCCGGTGGTCGACCCCGAGTCGCCGTACGGCCCGGGCGTCGAGTCGCCGCACCCGGGCCCCGGCCCCAACGGGGCCGAAGACGAGCCCGACCTCGAAGCCGTTCCCGGCAAGGGCCAGTACCTTCGGGTGTTCTCGGCGCTGCGTGAGGCGCAGTAGCGCGTGAACGCCGACGCGGGCTGCCGCCGGCGCGCCTCGTTGCTGCTCGCGATCGCGTTGACCGCGAGCGTCATCGCGAGTGCCGCGATGACGCATCCGGCGTCGGCCTCGACGCGTCGACCGACGCTCGCGGGCGCCAAGAGCGGAAACGCTGCCGTCAAGCTCTCGTGGAAGTTCACCACGAGCCGGTCGCGCACGAATCTCCGGCTGCTCATCGACCGCAAGGCCGGTTCGTCGTCGTGGGCCGCGTGGACGACCGTCGATCGGCCCGGGCCGCAAGGCTCGCGCACCGACGCGCATCCGCGGCTCGGCACGAGCTACTACCGCGTGCGCCTCTACGACAAGCGCACGCTGGTCGGCACCAGCGCCGGTGTGCGCGTCGTCCGCCCCACCACGACGACGACCACCACGACGGTCGCGCCGGTCGGCACCGGTGCGTGCGCGACCGCGCGCGCCAACATCCTCACGCTCGTCAACGAGCAACGATCGGCGCAGCGCCTCGGCGCGTTGCACGCACACGGACAGCTCGATGCATCCGCGCAAGTGCACAGCGACACGATGGCCGGGACCGGCGTGATGACACACGATCACTGGATCGAAGAGATCCGCGCCGCCGGCTACGCGGGCGGGTCGATCGGCCAGAACGTCGCCTACGGCTATCCGTCGGCCGCGTCGGTCATGGACGCGTGGATGAGCAGCCCGGGCCACCGCGCCAACATCCTGAACGGCACGTACCGCGATCTCGGTGTCGGCTGCACCCGCGACGGCCACGGCACCTACTGGTGGACCCAGAATTTCGGCGCCTGACGGCTTCGGGCGGCGCCGGGCGCCGGGAAGGCATTCACTCTCCGTGACATCTGCATACAGCGGAGCGCGCGAATCGCCGATACTTCGCTCGTCCAAGGAGGGGGCGTGTCGGACGGGACGCCGCTCGGAGCGCTGCTGATCGACGAAGGCCTGCTCACCGAGGCCCAGCTCGACGCCGCGCTCGCCGAGCAAGCGAAGAGTGGGAAACCGCTCGGTCGCCTGTTGATCGAGCAGGGGACGATCTCCGAGACCGAGCTCGTGCGCACGCTCGCGCGCCAGGTCGGCCTCGAGTTCGTCGACCTCGGCGACTGGACGATCGACGGATCGGTCGCGTCGCTCGTGCCCGAGTCGCTCGCGCGCCGCTACCAAGCGATCCCGATCGGGTGGGATGACGGCAAGCTCGTCGTCGCGATGGCGGATCCGTCGAACGTCTTCGCGGTCGACGACATCCGCGCGCTCGCGGGCGCCGACGTGCGGTCGGTCGTCGCGACCGCGAGCCAGATCCTCGAGACCATCGAGCAGTTCTTCCGCGTCGACGGTGAAGTCGACGAGCTCATGCAGGCGGCGACCGACGAGGCCGACGAAGAAGCCGATCTCTCGAACCTGTCGGAGGTCGTCGAGGACGCGCCGATCGTCAAGTTCGTCAACCTGCTCGTCAACCAGGCCGTCAACGACCGCGCCTCCGACATTCACGTGGAGCCGACCGAGGGCGACCTGCGGATCCGGTTCCGCATCGACGGGGTGTTGCACGAGGTCATGCGCTCACCTCGTTCGATTCAGGCCGGCGTGATCAGCCGTTTGAAGGTCATGGCCGACATCAACATCGCCGAGCGCCGTGTCCCGCAGGACGGGCGCATCACGATGAAGGTCAACGGTCGCGGCATCGACCTCCGCGTCGCGACATTGCCCACGGTGTACGGCGAGAAGGTCGTGATGCGGATCCTCGACAAGGGCCAGGCGATCCTGAGGCTCGAGGATCTCGGGTTCTTGCCCGAGTCGCTCAAGCGATTCGAGACTTCTTACCGCAAGCCGTACGGCACGATCCTCGTGACCGGCCCGACCGGTTCCGGCAAGTCGACGACGTTGTACGCAACGCTCAACCTGCTGAACGAACCGCACCGCAACATCATCACCGTCGAAGACCCAGTCGAGTACCGGCTGCCCGGCATCAACCAGGTGCAGGTGCACCCGAAGGCGGGTCTCACGTTCGCGGGTGCGTTGCGGTCGATCCTGCGTGCCGACCCCGATATCGTCCTGGTCGGTGAGATCCGTGACAAGGAGACCGCGATCATCGGCATCGAGGCCGCGCTCACCGGTCACCTCGTGCTCTCGACGCTGCACACCAACGACGCCGCGTCGACGCCGATGCGGCTCGTCGAGATGGGTGTCGAACCGTTCCTCGTGACGAGCGCGCTCGACGCGGTCGTCGCCCAGCGCCTCGCCCGCAAGCTCTGCGACAAGTGCAAGGTCCCGTACCAACCGTCCGAAGCCGAGCTCGTCGAAGCCGGGTGGCCGACAGACGACCTCAACGACGGCGAGTGGCCGACACTGCACCGCGCGGTCGGCTGCACCGCGTGCGGACGCACGGGCTACCGCGGCCGCTTCGGCGTGCACGAGGTGATGCTGCTCTCGGAGGAGATCGAGCGCCTGATCATCGAACGCCGCTCCACCGAGGACATCCAGAAGGTCGCGATGATGCAGGGCATGATCGCCCTGCGTGACGACGGCCTCCGCAAGGTCGGTATGGGTTACACGTCCCTGGAAGAGATCTTCCGCGTCGTCGTTTAGCGGGAGAGGGCCAGGCCCCCCTCCCGGCCTCCCCCAGTGCGGGCGTGCGACTGTGGGTTCCGGGCCGGCAAAGCCGACCCTGACGCGGCACGCGTCTGCGTGCGATCAACGATGAGCGCGCGTGAGTCGCGACCCAGCAAGCAGCCGCGTGTGACTTCAGAGGACGGCTGAGGCAGCCGATACCCCGTTGGCTCGCGGGTGTCTGCAAAGGGGATCGCATACATGTTGGCCAATCAGGCTCGTCGCTTCGGCGAGACGCTCGTTGACCGCCACGTGCTCTCGCGCGACGACCTCGAGCAGGCGATCGAAGAATCGGATCGCAGCCGTCAGCCGCTGCCGACGGTGCTGCTTCGCCTGGGCCTGGTCGGCAGCAAAGACCTCACCGCCTCGCTGGCCGAGCAGATCGGCGTACGTTTCGTCGACTTCCTCGAGACGCCGATCCATCAGGACGCGCCCGGCATGCTCACCGCCGAGATCGCACGCCAATACGTCGCGGTGCCCGTCGACTTCGAGGATCACAAGTTGGTCGTCGCGTTCGCCGAACCGGCCGACGACGCCGCGCTCGCCGCCATCGGGCAAGCAACCACGTACGAGATCATTCCCGCGGTCGCGGATCGCGCCGAGCTGCTCCGGGCGATCGAGATGATCTTCGGCGAGGCGATCACGACGCCCGATCCGGCATCGGTCGTGAGCGATGCCGAAGCGATCCTCGACGAGCTGCACATCAACGACCTGCTCGAGCTGGTGATCCAGTGGGGCGGTTCCGACCTCCACCTCACGTACGGTTCGCCGCCCGTGATCCGCGTGCACGGCGAGTTGCGTCCGATCACCGAGATCCCGGTGCTCAACGGCTCGCAGATCCGCCAGATGGTGTTCTCGATCCTGACGCAGAAGCAGCGGGAGAAGTTCGAGAACGAGCTCGAGCTCGATACGTCGTACGCGCTTCCCGGCAAGGGTCGCTTCCGTGTGAACGTGTTCCTGCAGCGCGACTCGGTCGGCTGTGTCATGCGTGCAATCCCTTACGAGATCCAAGAGTTCGACCGGCTCGGGATCCCGCCGGCCGTCAAGCCGTGGGCGTACTTGCCGCGCGGACTCGTGCTCGTCACCGGGCCCACCGGATCCGGCAAGTCGACGACCCTCGCATCGCTGATCGACATCGTGAATCGCGAGCGCTCGGTGCACATCATGACCGTCGAGGACCCGATCGAGTTCTTGCACATGCACAAGCGGTCGCTGATCAACCAGCGCGAAGTGGGTGAGGACACTCACTCGTTCGCCGCCGCGTTGAAGCACGTGCTGCGCCAGGACCCGGACGTGATCCTCGTCGGCGAGATGCGCGACCTCGAAACGATCTCGACCGCGCTGACCGCCGCCGAGACCGGCCACCTCGTGTTCGCCACGTTGCACACGCAGGACGCGCCGCAGTCGATCGACCGCGTGATCGACGTGTTCCCCGCGCATCAGCAGCAGCAGGTGCGGGTGCAGCTCGCCGCGGCACTGCAGGGCATCTGCACCCAGCAGCTCGTGCCGACGATCGACGGGCACGGGCGCGCGGTGTGCTGCGAGGTGATGGTCGCGACACCGGCCATCCGCAACCTCATCCGTGAGGGCAAGACCCACCAGATCTACTCGATGCTCCAAGCGGGCGGGAAGTACGGCATGGTCACGATGGACATGTCACTCGCGCAGCTCGTGCGCGGCCGCAAGATCTCGCTCGAGGCCGCGGCCGAACGATGCGCGAACGAAGACGACCTCCGCCGGCTCCTGAACGGCGCCTGATCGACGATGCCCGAGACGTTCCAGTACAAGGTCAAGGACAGGGCCGGCAAGCTCGTCGAGGGCTCGCTCGAAGCGGAGAACGCGCAGCTGGTCGTGAGCAAGCTGCGCTCGATGGGCTACGTGCCGATCGAGATCCAGCAGCAGAGCGGTGTCAACGTCCACAAGGAGCTCAAGCTCCCGGGCTTCGACAGGATCAAGCTCAAGGACGTCGCGGTCTTCTCGCGGCAGTTCGCGACGATGATCAACTCCGGCTTGTCGCTGCTGCGGTCGCTCTACATCCTCGCCGAGCAGACCGAGAGCAAGCCGCTCGCGGAAGTCGTCAACCAGGTGCGCATGGATGTGGAGCGTGGCGCGTCACTGTCGCAGGCGCTCGCGAAGCATCCGAAGGCATTCAATCGCCTGTACGTCGCGATGGTGCGCGCCGGTGAGGTCGGCGGTGCGCTCGACAGCGTGCTGATGCGTCTGGCGGAGACGATCGAGAAGCAGGTCGAGCTGCGCCGCAAGGTGAGGTCGGCGATGACGTACCCGACGGTCGTCGCGGCACTGGTGCTGTTGATCGTCACCGCGATGTTGCTGTTCGTGATCCCGATGTTCGAGAACATCTACAAGGAGCTCGGCGGCACGTTGCCTGCGCCGACGCAGCTGCTGATCAACGTCTCGAAGATCTGCCGCAAGTTCTGGTACGTGATCTTCTTCGGCGAGGCGGGCGCGGCGTTCTTCTTCCGGCGTTGGATCAACTCCGAGGAAGGCCGCAAGCGCTGGGACGCGATCAAGCTGCGCGTGCCGGTGTTCGGCAAGCTCGTACGCAAGACCGCGCTCGCCCGCTTCTCGCGCACGCTCGCCGCGTTGGTGCGCTCCGGCGTGCCGATTCTCGAATCACTCGAGATCGTGGCCGACACGTCGGGCAACCACGTCGTCGCGGAAGCGGTGCGTGACACCTCCGCGGCGGTCAAAGGCGGCGACCCGCTGTCGAAGCGCCTCGAACAGCATCCCGTGTTCCCGCCGATGGTGGTGCAGATGATGGCGGTGGGTGAGGAGACCGGCGCCCTCGACGAGATGCTCGACAAGATCGCCGACTTCTACGACCAAGAGGTCGAGGCAACCGTCGACGCGCTGACATCGCTGATCGAGCCGATCCTGATCGTCGTCATGGGCGTCTGCGTCGGGGGCATGATCATCTCGCTCTACTTGCCGATGTTCAACATCATCAAGCTGATCAAGTAGCGCGTACGCGGACGCACGGCCGACCGTTTGGGAAGTATTACGCGGGTAGGGGCGAACAAGTGCCCACACGCGGAGCGTCAGGTGTTGTCGAATGCCGGAGCGCGCTGTCGCGAGCCCACTCGCTGGCCACACGCCGGCAGCAGGGAGTTCACCATCGGGCCGCAGACGTAGGCGAGGCCGAACGCGACCATCACGAAGAACACGGGTTGCGGATACGTGTGGGGCATGCAGAAGGCGGTGAGCGCGGCGGCGGCCAGGGCACGCAGCACGATCGGGTACTGCGCCCGTGCACACCAGATGAGCGCGCACACGGTCGCGGGCACGAGGTAGTAGCCGAACAGTACGGGCTCGACGAGCAGGCGTGCGAGCATGACCGTGCCGGCCGCCGCGATCGCGACGTCGGCGTCGCGCCGGCCTCGCACCCCGAATGCGATCGCGAGCGCGGCCGCCCCCCACGCGAGCCGCAGGACACTCGTGTCGGCAAGACCGCGACCGCCGAACAGCGCGGTCGTCCAGAGCTGGGCCTGCCCGAGCGACAGCGACGCGCGCGCGCTCGTCGAGCGCGGTCCACGTGGCCGAAGACGCAAGGAGAAACGGCGCCAGCACCAGCGCCGGCAGCACGAACGCGTAGAACGCGACGAGCAGCCGCTTGTCGCGCGGGACGCACGCAACGACCGGCACCGCGGGCCACACCGCCCACTGCTTGCACAGCAGCGCGAGGCCTATGTAGATGCCCGCGCGGCGCCACTTGGCGTCGCCCATCCGCAGACATGCGGCGAGGATGAGCGCACACACGAGCGTGTCCTCGGGATGGAACCACGCCACCGGCGCCCACGCGGCGGTGAGAAAGGCGAGAGCCTGCACTCCGAACACACGTTGGCGACCGGCGACGGCGCGCCCCGCGACGAAGACGATCGGGAACGTGCCGATGAACCCCTCGGCCGGCCCCAGCAGGACGAACATCCCGGGATACCGGTGCGGGAACTGCACATCACCCAACAGCTGGAAGCGATCGCCGATCCACGGCACCGGTGCGAGCAGGATGGGCAACGCCGGTGTGTACGGGTACCCGATCCGGCCGACTTGCGGCTCATAGAGGTGGAACACGTCGCCGTTGGCGACTGAACGTGCCGCCCGCAGCGGCACCCACGCGTCGGCGGAGATCACCCACGCGTCGACGTGCTCGATCCGGGGCACGATCACGAGATACGTCAACAGCACGAGCCCGGCGGCGGCGACGGCGAAGACGAGCGCCCAGCCGGCGGCGACTCGGTCGGCTCGCGAGTGCACCCCGCCTCAATCGGCCCACGCGCGTTCCGGTTGAGTGGTGCACACCCACGCGAAGCGTTCAAGTCACCGGACGTGAGCGTCGATGAGTTGGTGCGCCGGAAAAGAGGGGCAGCGGAGCCCGACCGGCGCACGAAAGGGGTCAGCCAAGGTGCACGCTATCAAGAGCCTTGCCACGCGTCGTCGGGACGACGAGCAAGGTTTCACGCTCATTGAGTTGATGGTGGTCGTGTTGATCATTGCCATTCTGATCGCGATTGCCATTCCGACATTCCTGGGTGCGCGTCAGCGCGCGCAGGACCGTGCGGCGCAGTCCGACCTTCGCAATGGTCTGACGGCCGAGAAGACGGTGTACACCGACAATCAGTCGTACGACGCGACGACTGCAACGATGAAGGGCATCGAGTCGTCGCTGGACTGGGGCGGCAAGCTTGTCGTGAGCACCAGCGCCGACAAGTTGTCGGTGTGTCTGACGGAGACGTCGAAGTCGGGAACGGTCTTCGCGATCGCCGACGTGTCGACGGGCACTAATGCGGGGACGTACTTCGCGAAGGTGACCTGCCCTGCGCTGACGAACGGAGCAGCGCCGGGAGCCGGCTTCGCCACAGGCGGCTGGTAACCCTCACCCACAGCGCGGCAACTTCACGTATGCCAAGGGCCCGGGAGTGATCCCGGGCCCGAGCGTGTGGCGGGTGGATTCCCGCGACTGCGATGTGCCATGACACAACACACGGTGCCACCAAGGCACGGTGATTCAAGGTGCGGTGCGTCGGTGTCGATCACGCACTCGAGCGCCGGAATGTCGGGCTGCGGAGCCCGACCGGCGCACGAAAGGGGTCAGCCAAGGTGCACGCTATCAAGAGCCTTGCCGCGCGTCGTCGGGACGACGAGCAAGGTTTCACGCTCATTGAGTTGATGGTGGTCGTGTTGATCATTGCCATTCTGATCGCGATTGCCATTCCGACATTCCTGGGTGCGCGTCAGCGCGCGCAGGACCGTGCGGCGCAGTCCGACCTTCGCAATGGTCTGACGGCCGAGAAGACGGTGTACACCGACAATCAGTCGTACGTCGCGACGACTGCAACGATGAAGGGCATCGAGTCGTCGCTGGACTGGGGCGGCAAGCTTGTCGTGAGCACCAGCGCCGACAAGTTGTCGGTGTGTCTGACGGAGACGTCGAAGTCGGGAACGGTCTTCGCGATCGCCGACGTGTCGACGGGCACTAATGCGGGGACGTACTTCGCGAAGGTGACCTGCCCTGCGCTGACGAACGGAGCAGCGCCGGGAGCCGGCTTCGCCACAGGCGGCTGGTAGTCGCCGAGAGAGATCATCGATCGGGTCGGGCGAGCGCCCGGCCCGGTCGAGCGGCACTGTGCGCACGGCGTTCACTGCGCCGAGCTGCACACGGGAGGGGCGCGGGGGGAAAGGAGCAATGACTGATGGAACGTGAGCATCTCGGTGCTCGCGCTGGTCAAACCGACGAGGCCGGCTTCACGCTCCTCGAGCTGATGATGGTGATCTTGATCATTGCCATTCTGATCGCCGTCTTGATGCCCGTGGTGCTCGGAGCCAGCGTTCGTGCGAAAGATCGCGCGATGCAAACGAGCCTGCACAACGCGTTGACTGCCGCCAAGACCGTGTACAGCGACAAGTCCGATTACACGCAAGCGACGACGGCCGCGCTCTCGAGTGCCACCGGCGCCGGGGCGGTGACGTTCGTCAGCAGCGCGACCGCGCCGAGCGGGCAGAACACCGTGTCGGTTGGTCCGGTCAACGCGAGCTACATCGTGTTCGGTGGGCTGTCGAAGTCGGGCGACTGCTTCTACCTCTCCGACGACGCGTCGGGTACGGGAACGCTCTACGCGAAGATGGCCGGTGCGGGTGGTTGCGCTGCCGACGGCGCGCCACTCCCCGGCGACGCGCTCTGGAAGGCGAAGTGGTAACAGCAGTATGCGACCTCGGTGAGTGAAGGCTCCCCGAGGTCGCACGGCTGCGCGCCTGCGGCCGTCTAGCTTCTCCACTCGTGACCGGGCTCGTCGCCGCAATCGCCGGAGTCTTCGGGCTCGTCATCGGTTCGTTCCTGAACGTGGTCGTCTGGCGAGTGCCGCGCAAGGAGTCGATCGTGCACCCCGCGTCGCGGTGCGGCTCGTGCGGCACGCCGATCGCGCCGTACGACAACGTGCCGGTCGTGTCGTGGCTCTGGCTACGCGGCCGCTGCCGTACGTGCCGCGCGCCGATCTCGATCCGATACCCCGTGATCGAGCTGCTCACGGGCGTGCTGTTTGCCGCCGTCGGAGCCCGCCTTCACGACTCCTGGGCGTTGCCGGCGTACCTCGTGCTCACCGCCGCCCTCGTCGCGCTCTCTGCCATCGACCTCGAGCACTACATCCTCCCGAACCGCATCGTGTACCCGCTGGGATGCACCGGAGCGGCGCTGCTCGCCTTCGCGTCGGCGATGGAGCACGACTGGGGTGCGTTCGGTCGCGCGTGTGCGGGCTCCGCCGCCGCGTTCGTGTTCTTCTTCATCGTGCACGTGATCTCGCCGCGAGGGATGGGGTTCGGCGATGTCCGCCTGTCGCTCGTGCTGGGCCTCTATCTCGGGTGGTTGGGGTGGCCCGAGGTCTTCGCGGGGCTGTTCCTCGGCTTCGTCTACGGCGCGGTCGTCGGCCTGGCGGTGATCGCGGTGGTCGGCCCGAAGGGTCGCAAGTATCACGTCCCGTTCGGGCCGTTCCTCGCGCTCGGCACGATGACGATCGTCCTCGTGGGCGACCCGATCCTCGACTGGTACCGCGGTCTCGGCCGGTAGGTCCGCGCAGACTTCGCGCGATCCGCCATATCCGCGTTTCAGTGTGGGGCCCGTGGTGTCGATTGTTGTTCCTGAACCACATTCGGTCCGCGAGGGGGGAGATGGCCGTGGTCGGGCAACCAATGCTGCTCACGGTTCGCGAGGTGGCCGATTCGATGCGAGTTTCAACCATGACCGTGTATCGCCTCATCCGTGCGGGCGCACTGCCCGCGATCCGTGTGGGCAAGCACTTCCGCATTCGTGTGGAGGATCTCGAGACCTTCTTGTCGACCCAGACGACCGTCGCGGCCGGGGCACCGGGCACGCGCGGCGGCCGCGCACCTGATCACCAACTCGGAGGAGGCGACGCATGGCCCGCCGCCTGATAGGCCTCGATGTCGGCACGAACGCCGTCACGATCGCGGAGGTCACGCCGGGCACGCCGCCTCGGCTCGATATGTTCGCCCAGGTCGCGTTGCCGCGGGAGGCGATGCGCGAAGGTGAAGTCGCCGACGCGAGCGCCGTCACCGATGCGGTGACCCGTCTGCGCAGCGAGGTCGGCCTGAAGCGCGCAGCCGTGCGCGTCGGCATCGCGAGCCCGCGCGTGATCGTCCGGCAGGTCGAGATGCCGCTGATGACGCGCGACGAGCTCGCGAGCGCGCTCCACTTCCAGGCCGCCGATCTCATCCCGATCTCGATCGACGACGCGGTACTCGACTTCTCGATCCTCGACACGTCCGACCCGACGGCGCATGGCGACGGCGGCGGCGAGCCGACAATGCAGGTGCTGCTCGCGGCTGCGCAAGAGGCCACGATCATGCGGCTCGTGTCGGCTGTCGAAGCCGGCGGTCTGCAAGTTGGCGCGGTCGACCTCATCCCGCTCGCATTGACGCGTGCGCTCGCCCGACCGGTACCCGCGCTCGCGGGCGCGCGGCCGCAGAAGCGGCAGGCGGAGTCGCGCTCGCCGACCACGCCGTTGGAGCCGAAGGCATCGTGTCGTTCGGCGGCGGCGTGACTGCCATCGCCGTACACGAAGGCGGCGTACCGCACTTCGTGCGCGTGCTCGGAACCGGCGGGCGTGAGCTGACCGACGCCATCGCGGACGAGCTCGACGTGCCGGTCGAGACCGCGGAGGCATTGAAGCGCGCGACCGGCGCCCCGAGCGGCGACGAGATGGTCGCGCATGCGCGTACCGCGATGGACCGACCGTTGTCGGTGCTGCTCGACGAGGTTCGCAGCTCGATCGACTACTACCGCAACCAGCCGGGCGCGGCTCGCCTCGTGCGTGTCGTCGCGACGGGTGGTGCGGCCCAGATGCCCAGCCTCCCCGAACGTCTCGCGGCGCTCGTCGGCGTGCCGGTCGAGCCCGCGTACATGCACGATCTCATCCGTGTCGGCGACATCGGGTTCGCGCCCGACGAGCTCCCGCGTCTCGAGCCGTATCTGCCTGCCGCCGTCGGTCTCGCGCTCGGTGGGGCGCACGTCGGCACGGTCATCGACCTGTTGCCGCGTACGCGGCGAACGAAGGCGCACGGGCGCCCGCGTGTGGGTCCCAAGATCGTCGCGCCGGCGGCGGCGGCGGTCGTCGTGCTCGGTGGCATGACCTACCTTGCGCGGAGTCACGCGTCGAGCGCGAAGGCGAAGCAAGCGGCCGCGGAGACCGAGGTCAAGAAGTGGACCAACACGCTCGGCCGGCTCCAGCAGGCCGCGGCGCCGGCAGGCCAGAGCGCGAGCTTGCAGGCGCAGGCGGCATCGGTGCTCGGTACCGATGTCGGCTGGACGAAGTTGCTCGGTGATCTGCGCAGCTCACTGCCGAACGGCGTGTGGCTCACCACGATGTCGGGCCAGCACACGCTCGCGGTACCGGCCGCGGCCGCGGCGGCGCCTCCTGGGAACGGCACGACCGGGAGCACAGGCGCGTCGTCGGCAACGTCGCCCGCGAGCGGCGCGTCCGCGTCAACCGGCGCGAGTGCCGGGCCGGCCGCACCGGTGTCGAGCGGCCCGGTCGCCGGCGGATCGTGTGAGAGCTACCAACTGCCGCTCGGCGGGCCGGTTGCGCTCGGAGGAGTCGCGACGGACCTTCCCACGCTCGCGAGCTTTCTCGACAAGCTCGACGTGATCGGCGCCAAGAACAACGTCGACATCAGTGACGTGACGTTGGGCGGCGTGCAGAAGGCGAAGATGGGTGACGCCGACGTCGTCACGTTCTCGCTGACGGCGACCGTCGCCTCCGGTGCGCGCAGCGATCGCCTGCAGACGTCGTACAAGGGGGCGTTGTGCAAGTAAAGACGAAGAATGTCGCGGTGATCGCGCTCGCCGGCCTGCTGGTCGTCATGTTGTGGTACCGC
Source organism: uncultured Actinomycetes bacterium (assembly GCA_963836365.1). GTDB lineage: Bacteria > Actinomycetota > Acidimicrobiia > IMCC26256 > PALSA-610 > DASQHW01. Next base: position 24,916 of record CAWIJC010000008.1, on the reverse strand, counting down.
GTCGTGTACTCGTCGTACGACGCCAAGGCGTCGAAGGCGAACACGGCTGCGCAGGACGCGGCACAGCAGGCCACGTCACTCGAGGCCAAGGTGCGCCAGCTCGAACATGCGAACGACGACAAGAAGCGACAGGACGCGACGCAGACCTTGAACGACGCGATACCTGTGGCCCCCGAGCTGTCGTCGTTCCTTCGCAGTGTCGACAAGATCCGCTCCGATACGGGCGTCGCGTTCCAATCGGTGACACCGAGCGCGCCCACATTGACGAGCGGAGTGCAAACGATCAACCTCGGCATCGTCGTGCAGGGCGAGTACTCGAAGGTGGTCGGCTACATCGATCAGCTCACGGCGATCAAGCGCCTCATCGTCATAGACAACGTCGAGTTCAGCATCGTCGGCTCGACGAGCAGCTCCGACACCGGCGGACCGACGGGCGAGGTGTTCGCGGGCGTTGGTGCGCCACCGACCTTGCAGGCACAGCTCACCGGCGCGTTGTTCTCGCAAGCGCCCGCGCTGACGACGCCGAGCGCGGGAGGCGGTGCGAACGGCACCGGCACCACCCCCGCGAGCGGGAACAGCACCTCCAGCGGCCCCACGTCGCCGCCGGCCGGTGTGAACAACAATTAGTGCTCGCGACCACTGCGATCTCGTAGCATCGGGGCGTTCAGTCACGTCGGGGAGGCGCGGTGTTGCGGTTCCTGACGGCGGGCGAGTCCCACGGACCGGCGTTGGTGGTCACCGTCGAGGGCCTGCCCGCCGGTTTGCCGATGCTCATCGCAGACGTCGCCGACGAGCTCGCGCGCCGGCGCCTCGGCTACGGCCGCGGACCACGCATGCGATTCGAGCGCGACGAAGTCGAGTTCCTGGGCGGCGTTCGCCATGGACGCACGCTCGGTTCGCCGGTCGCGATCGTCATCAAGAACAGCGAGTGGGCGACGGGCAAGTGGGCCGAGGAGATGTCGCCGGCGCCGGGCGCGACCACGAAGCCGCTGACGCAGCCGCGCCCCGGCCACGCGGACCTCGCGGGGATGCAGAAGTACGGCTTCACCGACGCGCGCGACGTGCTCGAACGCGCGAGCGCTCGCGAGACGGCCGCACGCGTGGCCGCGGGCGCGATCGCAAAGCAGTTGCTCACGCACATCGGCGTTGCGGTGCTGAGCCACGTGATCGAGCTCGGCGGCGTGCGCGCCGCCACGCGCGCTACGTCCGCGGCCCGACGACCTCGAGCACGTCGACGCCTCCGAGGTGCGCTGCAACGATGCCGGCGCCGAAGCCGACATGTTCCGGGTGATCAAAGAGGCCGCGAAGGCCGGCGACTCGCTCGGCGGCGTCGTCGAGGTGCTCGCGTACGGCGTACCGCCCGGGCTCGGCTCGTACGTGCAGTGGGACCGTCGCATCGACGGGCTCCTCGCGCAGGCGCTGATGAGCATCCAGGCGATGAAGGCTGTCGAGCTCGGCGAGGGCTTCACGGTCGCGGCGGGCCCGGGCAGCGAGGCCCACGACGCGATCAGCTGGGACGAGGCCGCACACGCATACAGACGCGCTTCCACGCGCGGGGCGGGATCGAGGGCGGAATGACTACCGGCGACCTGCTGGTCGCCCGCGTCGCGATGAAGCCGCTGGCAACCCTGAACCGGCCGGTGCTGCAGACCGTCGACATGGAGACCAAGAAGACGACGGTGTCGTTCAAGGAGCGCACCGACGTCACCGCGGTGCCCGCCGCGGGAGTCGTCGCGGAGACGATGGTTGCGCTGGTGCTCGCGAGCGAGGCGCTGCGCAAGTTCGGCGGCGACTCGGTGACCGAGTTCGTGCGCAACCACGACGCGTTCGTCGCGTCGCTGCGATGAGCCGCAGGCATCTGGTGCTCATCGGGTTGATGGGCGCGGGCAAGACCACCGTCGGCCGGCGCTGCGCCGAGCTGCTCGGCCTCGAGTTCGTCGACACCGACGATCTCGTCGTGCTGCGCGCGGGAATGCCGGTCGACGACATCTTCCGCCAGTGTGGCGAAGCCGCGTTCCGTGCGCTCGAGCGCGAGGTGATCGCCGATGTGTGCGCGTCACCCGCGTCACTCGTGCTCGCGTGTGGCGGGGGATCGGTGCTCGATGCCGCGAACCGCACACGGCTGCGGGACGCGGGTGTCGTCGTCTGGCTGCAGGCACCGGTGCCGGTGCTCGCCGCCCGCGTCCGCGACGGTGGCACCCGGCCGCTGCTCGTGAACGACCCGCTGGGCGCGCTCACGCGTCTCGAGCGGCTCCGCGAGCCCGTCTACGACGGGGCCGCCGACTGTGTGGTCGACACGGCCGAACGCGACATCGACCTCGTCGCCGAGGCGGTCGTCGCGGCGTACGAGAGAGCGCGGGCGTGACCGCGCGTGTACGCGTCGATGTGGGCGCGCGCAGCTACGACGTGTTCGTCGGCGCCGGCGCGATCCCGGCGCTCGGCGATGTGCTCGCCGGCCGCGCACGTGTGGCGATCGTCACCCAGCACGGCATCCCGGGAGCGGTGCGCGATGCAGCCGCGCAGGCGCTCGATGAGCGCGGTGTGCGGCACACGGCGGTGCTCATGGGCGACGGCGAGGCCGCCAAGACGCTCGCAACCGTCGAGCACCTGACGCGCGCGTTCGCGTCGACCGGGTTGCACCGCACCGACGCCGTCGTCGCGATCGGCGGGGGAGTCGTCGGCGACACCGCGGGCTTCGCCGCCGCGACGTACGCGCGCGGCGTCGACGTCGTGCACGTGCCGACGACGCTGCTCGCGATGGTCGACGCCGCGATCGGCGGCAAGACCGGCGTGAACCTGCCCGAGGGCAAGAACCTCGTCGGCGCGTTCCACCAACCGCTCGGGGTCTTCGCCGACCCTGCCGTGCTGCGCACGCTGCCCGACCGCGAGTATCGCTGCGGGCTCGGCGAGGTCGCGAAGTACGCGTTGATGGACGACGACTTCGTGACGCCGGTCGCGGCGGCGCTCGTCGCGCGCGACCCGCGGGTGGTCGAAGAGGTCGTCGTGCGGTGTGCGGCGATCAAGGCGCGCTACGTCGAAGCCGACGAGTACGAGCGCACCGGCAGGCGCGCCGCGCTCAACTACGGCCACACGCTCGCGCACGCGCTCGAGACGGCGACGGGTCACGCGCTGCTGCACGGCGAAGCAGTCGCGATCGGGCTCGTGTTCGCGGCACAGCTCGCGGGAGCGCTCGAGCGCATCGACCCGCAACGGGTCGCCGCGCACGAGATGCTCGTCGGCGGGCTCGGGTTGCCCACGCACGCGCCACCAGGTGTGCGCGCCGACGACCTTTTGCCGATCATGGCTCGCGACAAGAAGTCGGGCGGCGGGCTCACCTTCGTGCTCGGCGGGCCGAGCGGAATCGAACGGATCGACGATCCCGACATGGCCGCGGTGCGCAAGGCGTTCGCGGCCGTCGGAGTGGAGGCCTGACCATCATGGCGACGATCTTGCTGTTGTCGGGACCGAACCTGAACCTCTTGGGTGAGCGGGAACCGCACATCTACGGCACGACGACCCTCGACGAGCTCGTCGCGATCGCTCGCGAGACCGCAGCCAAGCTCGGTCACGAGCTCGAGCATCTGCAGTCGAACCACGAGGGAGCGCTGATCGATGCGATCCACGACGCGCGCGGTCGCTGCGGAGCCATCGTGTTCAACGGTGGTGCGTTCTCGCACTACGCGTACGGGCTCGCCGACGCGGTCGCGACGTTCGACGGCGCCAAGATCGAGCTGCACCTCTCGAACCCGTATGCGCGGGAGCGTTGGCGGCATCGCTCCGTGCTCTCGGCGGTGGTCGACGGCACGATCACCGGGCTGAAGGCGACGGGATACCGTCTCGCGATCGAAGCGGCGGCAGCACTGATGGAGCAGAGATGACGACGACTCTCGACGCACCGCTCGCGCCGCTCGACGTCGTGCCCCGGCTCGACGCGCTCCGCGAGCACTTCGCGGACGCGAGCATCGACGCGCTGCTCGTGACGAAGCTCGCCAACGTGCGGTACCTCACCGGCTTCACGGGGTCGGCCGCGGTGCTGCTCGTCACACCGGAGTCGGCGCTCTTCGTCACCGATGGGCGCTACACGGAGCGCTCGAAGGAAGAGCTCGGGGCCGCCGGCGTCGAGGTGCAGATCGAGATCGGCCCGACCGCGCCGGCGCAACGCGAGTTGCTGATCGCGGCAACGACCGCAGGCGCGCGTCTCGGCCTCGAAGACCACAGCGTCACGTGGGCGCAGCAACGCGAGTATGCGGAAGCGTTCACTGGCCGCGAGCTGATCCCGGCCGGGACATTGATCGAGGCATTGCGGCGCGTCAAGGACGCGGGCGAGATCGATCGCATCCGGCGTGCGTGCGCGATCGCCGACGACGCATTCCAGTCGTTGCTGCCGCGGCTGGCTGAGGGCATGAGTGAGCGCGCATTCGCTCTCGCCCTCGAGCTCGCGATGCGTGAACGCGGCGCGAGCGGCAACAGCTTCGACCCGATCATCGCGTCGGGCCCGAACGGTGCGAAGCCGCATCACATGCCGACTGACCGCGTGATCCGTCGGAACGAGCTCGTTGTATGCGACTTCGGTTGCGTCGTCGAGGGATACTGCTCCGACATGACGCGCACGGTGTCGGTCGGCGATCCCGGTCCCGACGCGCGTCATGTGTACGACGTCGTGTTGCACAGCCAGCAAGCAGGTCGTGCGCTCGTCGCCGCCGACGTGAGCTGCGCAGAGGTCGACCGTGCGTCGCGCGACGTCATCGCCGAAGCCGGGCTGGGCGGACGCGTTCTCGCACTCGACCGGCCACGGGGTCGGACTCGAGATCCACGAAGCGCCGCGGGTCGCGTCAACAGCGAGTGATACGTTGCTCGTCGGCGATGTCGTGACCGTCGAGCCCGGCGTCTACCTCCCCGGTGTCGGCGGTGTACGAATCGAGGACACGGTGGTAGTCGGCGCGACCGGCGCCGAGGCACTCACCCTCACTCACAAGGATCTCGTGTTGTGAGCATTTCCACGAACGACCTGAAGAACGGCATGGCGCTGAACTTGCCCGAAGGTTTGATGACGGTCGTCGAATTCCAGCACGTGAAGCCGGGCAAGGGTGGTGCGTTCGTGCGCACCAAGCTCAAGAACGTCCGCAGCGGCGCGGTGCTCGACCGGACGTTCCGGGCCGACGAGAAGGTCGCCCTCGCACTCATCGACAAGCGTGAGATGCAGTTCCTCTATCGCGAAGGCTCCGACTACGTCTTCATGGACAATGAGACGTACGACCAGATGCACGTGCCGACCGACGGAGTCGGCCACGCGGTGAACTATCTCAAGGAAGGCGACTCTGTCGTCCTGCCGATGTACGACAACGACGTGATCGGCGTCGACCTGCCGGCATCAGTCGAGCTGGAGGTCACCGACACCGAGCCCGGCATCCAAGGCGACCGCGTCTCGGGCGCGCGCAAACCGGCCACGCTGGAGACCGGCCTTGTCGTGCAAGTGCCGCTGTTCGTCAACGTCGGTGAACGCATCAAGGTCGACACGCGGTCGGGCGAATATCTGTCCCGCGCGTGACGACGGAAGGAGGCGCGAGTGCCCACTCGCCGCGCCACGCGTGAGCGAGCGCTGGAACTGGCGTACGAGTGTGAGCAACGCGGCCTCGACGCGTCCGCGCTGCTGGCGGATCTGCCCGTCGAGCCCGACGAGTACGCGCGCCGGCTGGTCGTCGGGATCGACGCGCACCGCGACGAGATCGACGCGTTGATCCGCAAGTATTCCGAGCACTGGGCGCTCGAACGGATGCCGGTCGTCGACCGCGCCTTGCTGCGCCTCGGCACGTACGAGCTCGGTTGGGTGCCCGAGACGCCAGCCGCGGTCGCGATCACCGAAGCCGTCGAGCTCGCCAAGGACTACTCGACGAAGGATTCCGGTCGTTTCGTCAACGGGCTGCTCGCTCGGATCACCGAGGACATCCGGCCCGGCGGATGAGAGCGTGAGCGAGCTCGCGAGTACCGCCGACACCGAGCAGATCGTCGTCCCCGACACGATCGAGGAGCTGCTCGACGATCACGACACGCGGCCCGACGTGCCGTGGGTCGTCATCGTGTGGAACGACCCGGTGAACCTGATGACCTATGTCGTCTTCGTGCTGCAGAAGCTCTTCGGATACTCGCGGGCAAAGGCGACGCGCCTGATGCTGCAAGTGCATCACGAGGGCCGTGCGGTCGTCGCGAACGGCACGCGCGAGAAGTGCGAGACCGATGTCGCGCGCCTGCACGCTTACGGCCTGTGGGCGACGATGCAGAAAGACGACTGACGTGGCGACTCGACCGGTGAAGCGGCGCAAGCGCGACGGCCGGCTCGTGGTGACGCTGCACTCGTCGGTGGTCGAGGTGTTGCGCCAGGTCATGACGCAGCTCGCCGACGTGGTCGCGTCGCCGCCCGCCGGCGACGTCACCGACCGGCTGTTCCACCGCGCGTACCTCGATCCGACCGAGGAGACCGCGGAGCAGGAATGGCAGTCGCTCGTGCACGACGACCTCGTGCGCACGCGGCTCGACGCGGTGGCTGCGACCATCGCGGATCTCGAACGCGGCAGCCCCGTCGCGAACGAGCGCATCCAGATCGTGCTCGACGAGCAGAGCGAACCGCGCTGGCTGACCGTGCTGAACGACGCGCGGCTGATGCTCGGGACGATGCTCGGCGTCACCGAGGACGAGCCGCTGCACCTTGCCGACGACGACCCGCGCGCCACCGCGGCAGAGATCTACGCGTTGCTGAGCGAGCTCCAAGCTGCGCTCGTGGACGTGCTGCTCGACGGCCTTCCCGACACGGACACCGACGACGGCGAGGCGTTCTGAGCCGCCCCGCCTGTCGCCTACCCTAAGCACCCGATGCAGCTGCAGACGCGGCCCCGAGCCCACACCTCGCGACCCGCGCGGCGTCGCCGTCGACCTCTACCACTCGGTGTCACGCTCGATGCGCGGCGCCAACGACGTCGTCGGAATGTCCGTGGTCGCGCTGCTCGCCGGCGGACACCTGCTGTTGGAGGGTGTTCCCGGCACTGGCAAGACCCTGCTCGCGAAGTCGCTCGCCGCATCGATCGGCGGGCGCTTCGGCCGCGTCCAGTGCACACCCGACCTGTTGCCGGCCGACGTCACCGGCACCTCGGTCTACGGCCCCGCGACCGGCGAGTGGGAGTTCCGCGCCGGGCCGATCTTCGCCAACGTCGTACTCGTCGACGAGGTCAACCGCGCGTCGCCGCGCACACAGGCCGCGCTGCTCGAGCCGATGGAAGAGCACCAGGTGACGATCGACGGCGTGTCGCACCGGTTGCCCGAGCCGTTCTTCCTCGTCGCGACCGAGAACCCGTTCGGCGCGGCCGGCACGTTCCCGCTGCCCGAGAGCCAGCTCGACCGGTTCTCGCTCGTGTGCACGCTCGGACGTCCGGCGCGCGACGCCGAGCGGGAGATCTTGAGCGGCGCGGGCGGCGTCGACGCGCTCGACACGATCGCGCCGGTGACCACGCCCGCCGAGCTCGTGGCGACAATGGCCGCGGTGCGCCGCGTGCACTGCGCCCACACGGTGCTCGACTACGTCATCGACGTCGCCGAGGCGACGCGCGCGCATCCAGGTGTCGTCCTCGGAGCATCGCCGCGTGCGAGCTTGGGAATGCTGCACGCGGCGCAGGCGCACGCAACCGTGATCGGTCGCGACTTCGTCTCGCCCGACGACGTCAAAGCGGTCGCCGCGGCTGCGCTCGCGCACCGCATCGTCCTCCCGAACGGCGTCGACATCGTCGCCGGTGAACGTATCGTCGGTGAGATCGTCGGCGTCGTCACCGCACCCGGACCGTGACGCGCGGCCGTGTGAAATTCGTGCCGTGACGATCGACCGGCGCGCGGCCTCCACGCCCGCGCTCCCGCACCAGGGTCCGGGCGACCTCACGCTCGCGTCGATCGTGCTGTTCACCCTGGGTGCGTACGGTGTCGCCGCGGGCGCCGCAACCGGCGAGGAAGCGGTCGTCGCGGTCGGAGTGTTCGCATTCACATTGTTCGTCGTCGGCATCGTGTGGCCCGTCGCGAGCCTGGCGCGCATCGACGTCGACGTCGTCGCCCCGCCCGACGCGAATGTCGGTGACGAGGTGCCGCTTCGCCTCGGTCTTCGCGGGCGCGCGCCCCGCCTCGACGTGCGTGTGCTCGATCCCGCCGGTGAGTGGCAGCGAACCCACGCGCCCGCGTCGGGCACGGTGTTACACGTGGCCGCGCGGCGCGGTGTGTTCCACTACGTCCGCGTGCAGATACGCACGTCGGCACCGCTCGGCGTCTTCGTGCGCACACGCACGCTGCGCGTCGAGCTCGCGTTCCCGACTACGGTCGCGCCGCGCCCGAATCGCGCGGCTCCCGTGCTCCAGCCGATTCCCGATCACACGACGACGGCGAACCTTCCCATGTACGTCGGCGGTGCCGGCGACACCGTCCGCGCGGTTCGGCCGTACGTGCCCGGCGATCCCGCGCGCCTCGTGCACTGGCCGACGAGCGCGCGCCGCGGTGAGCTCGTCGTACGCGAGTTCGATCCGCCTCCCGCGCTCGGCGTCGCGCTCGTCGTCGATCTGCGCGGCGCGCGGTCGAAGCCGCCGCGAGCCAGGCGATGGGTATCGGAAGGGCAACGCTCGCGGCGGGGGGCGTTGTGTGTTGCTGCACCCATGAGCACGACGGGCCGGTCAGCGAGCTGGTCGACGACGTGCGCGGGCTCGGCCGGCGTCTCGCGCGCGCGACGCCGGGGCCTCCCGGCGAGCCGCCGGCCGGATGGCCCGCCGAGCTGGTGCGGCCATGAATGCACCGATCGGCTCGAGGCGCACCAGCCGTCCGCCGGCCCACGCCGTGTCGCCACAGTTCCGCATGGTCGCGATCCCCGCCGGGATCGCGCTCGGCGCGATCGGCGCGATCGCGGCCGAGCGGCTCGGCCTGCCGGCGATCGTGGGGTTCGTCGGCGGTGCGCTCGCGGCCGGGCTCACCGTGCTCGCGCTGCCGTCGGTGCCGACGCGACGCGCGACCGTGTTGTTGCTCGGTGTCGGCGGTCTGGGCGCGTTGCGGCATGCGCCGTATCCCGGACGCGACCGCGTGGTGCTGCTGACCGCGTGGGCGGTCGCGACGCTGGTCGCGCTCGTGATGATCGACCGCGTGGATGCCGAGAAGACCAGCGCGCTGTCGGGTGGAAGACCGTTCGCGGCGCTCGGCGGCGAAGTCCTGCGCGTCTCGGCCGTCCTCGGCGCCATCGTCATCGCTGCCGCGGTCGCCCTCGTACCCGTGGTGACCGATCGCTTGGGCCGGCGCGTGTGGCCCGGCCTCGAACCGAGCTCGAGCGACGTGCTCGACTCGCCCACATCGCTGCGCGCGACCGAAGAGCTCGACATGACCACCCGGCCGCGCCTCTCCGACAAGGTCGTGTTCACCGTCGACTCGCCGCGTGCGGACTTCTGGCGCGGCGAGACGTTCGACACATGGAGCGGCCGGGCGTGGACGCGCTCGATCCGCGACGAAGATCTCGCGGAGCGCGATCAGGCGAACCGCGTGCTGATCGACCCCGCCGCTGACGACGCCGGCGCGGCCAGTGGTGAACAGCTCCGGCAGACGTTCCACATCGAAAGTGGCTTCTCCGACATTGTCTTCGCCGCGCCGAGCCCGCGTGTCGTCGAGACCGACAAGGTCGTGCACGAGCGGCCGGACGGCACTGCGTCGGTGGGTGGTGGCGCGTCGAGCGGCTTCGGCAAGGGTGCGGTGTACACGGTCGTCAGTCAGCGGTTTCCGTCGACCGCGGCCGACTTGCGTGCGGCCGATCGCGCACCGGTCCCCGCGACGGTCGCGGCGCTGTACGCCCAACCCGTCGCCGCGACGACCGAGCGGGTGCGAACACTCGCGGCAGAGATCACTGCGGGCTCGCCCACGACGTACGAGAAGGTGCGCGCGATCGAGGCTTGGCTCGGCCAACACACGAAGTACTCGTTGAACGCGCCGTTGTCGCCGGCCGGTGTCGATGTGGTCGACGACTTCCTGTTCCGCAGCAAGCTCGGTTGGTGTGAGCAGATCGCGAGCAGCCTCGTCGTGCTCGCGCGCGAGGTCGGGATACCGGCACGACTCGTCACCGGGTTCGTGCCCGGCGAGCGCGACGCGCTCACCGGCCGGTTCGTCGTGCGTGAACGCGACGCACACGCGTGGGCCGAGATCTTCTTTCCCGGTATCGGATGGCAGGGCTTCGACCCAACCGCGTCGGTGCCGCTCGCGGGTGAGGCGAAGGCGGGCGGATCCGCGCTGTCGAACCTGCGCCGCCACACGTTGCCGATCGCGCTCGGCGCCGTGCTCATCGTGCTCATCATCGTCGCGACACCCGAGTTGCGCGCGCTTGCTCGACGGCGGCGTGCGCGCCGCAGCTCGTGGGCCGCGCGCCGCAGCAGCAACTCGACCGCATCGGACGCACGGCGGGGCGCCGGCGCGCACCGGCCGAGACACCACGCGAATACGCGCACGCGCTCGCGCAGCACCTGCGGGTGCCCGAGCTCGACGCCGTCGGCTCGACGCTCGACGAAGAATCGTTCTCCGCGGCCGGCGCCGATCCGAACGCACGAGCAGCCGCTGACGCGGTGCTAACCTCGCTGCGACCGTGAAGGGGATCCCGTGAGGTCCCTACGGAGGGAAGTGGCATGCAAGCGCGTGAGAACGCGTGGGCGCACCCGGGCGCTCCGCGAGGATCCGAGCCGAGGCCGCAGGCCGAGCCGGTATTGCGGACCCGGGTGTTCGACGCCGCCGACCTCCGCCGGGCGCTGACCCGCATCGCGCACGAGGTCGTGGAGCGCAATCACGGCGCCCACGACGTCGTGCTGGTCGGCCTCTACACCCGCGGTGTCGCGCTGTCCCGCCGCATCGGCGACGCGATCGCATCCTTCGAACCCGTTTCGCCCGCGCTCGGTGCGCTCGACATCGCGTTCTATCGAGACGACATCCGGATCCGTCCGGTCTCGCCGACCGGGCCGACGGAGGTACCCGACATCACCGACAAGGTGGTCGTGCTCGTCGACGACGTCTTGTTCACGGGCCGCACTGCGCGCGCGGCGCTCGACGCGTTGCTCGAGCTCGGGCGACCGCGCGCCGTGCAACTGGCCGTGCTCGTCGATCGCGGGCATCGCGAGCTGCCACTGCGGGCCGATTACGTCGGCAAGAACCTACCGACGCGCGTGAGCGAAGACGTGCGCGTGCAGCTCGCCGAAGTCGACGGCGGCGACGACGGTGTCGAGCTCTGGGGGGAGGCCGAGTGAGTGGAGCGCCGCCGCGGCACCTGTTGTCGGTCGACGACCTGGGGCCGCGGCCGGGGATCGAATCGATGCTCGACCTCACCGATTCGTTCGTCGAGGTGATGCGACGCGACATCCCGAAGGTGCCCGCGTTGCGCGGCAAGACCGTCGTGTCGCTGTTCTACGAGGACTCCACGCGTACACGCCTGTCGTTTGAGACAGCGGCCCGGCGCCTCGGCGCCGACACGATGACGTTTACGGTCGGCTCGTCGTCGGTGAAGAAGGGCGAGAGCCTGCGCGACACCGTGCAGACGATCGAAGCGATGGGCATGGACGCGATCGTCGTGCGCCACTCGGCAGCCGGTGCGCCGCATCGCGTCGCGTCGTGGACGACGGCCGGTGTGGTGAATGCCGGCGACGGCCGCCACGAGCACCCGACGCAGGCGTTGCTCGACGCGTTCACGCTGCGCCGGCACCGCGGACCCTCGCTCGACGGCTGCCGCGTCGCGATCGTCGGCGACATCAAGAACTCCCGGGTCGCGCGCAGCGACATCAAGTTGTTGCACACACTCGGCTGCGAGCTCACCCTGGTCGGACCACCGACATTGATGCCCGAGCGGCTCGACGGCTGGCCTGCGCGCGTCGAGCACGAGCTCGACGACGTGCTGCCCGACATCGACGTCGTGTACCTGCTGCGCATTCAACACGAGCGCATCGGCGAGGCGTTGTTCCCCTCGGTGCGTGAGTACGCCTCGCGCTGGGGTCTCACGGTCGAGCGCGCCGCACGACTGAAGCCCGACACGCTCGTGATGCATCCGGGGCCGATGAACCGCGGTGTCGAGATCGCGGGTGAGATCGCCGACTCCGGGCGTTCGCTGGTGACCGAGCAAGTCGCAAACGGTGTCGCCGTCCGCATGGCCGTGCTGTGGTCGCTGCTGGGGTCGGGGGGCTCGATTGTCTGAGACGAGCGGCCGCGAGGCCGGTGTGCCTCGGAGTAGCGAGCCAGGGCCGTCGCGGCCGCGCGGAGCGGGACGCACAGAGCTCGTGGTGCGCGGCGGACGCGTGCTCGATGCAACCGGAGAGCGCGCCGCCGACGTACGCGTAGTCGACGGCGTGATCGTCGAGGTCGGCGCATCGTGCTCGGGATCGGCCGGCGCGACCGTGCTCGACGCCGAAGGATGCCTGGTGACGCCGGGCCTCGTCGACATCCAAGTTCACTTCCGCGAGCCGGGACGCGAGGACAGCGAGACGATCGAGACCGGCGCGCGGGCGGCGGCACTCGGTGGCTGCACCGCCGTCGTGTGCATGCCGAACACCGAACCGCCCCTCGACGACGCCGCGGTCGTGCAGTCAGTGCGGGAGCGCGCCCGCGCGGTTGGTCTGTGCGACGTGTTTCCCGCCGGCTGCATCACGAAAGGCCGCCGCGGTGGCGAGCTGTCACCGATCGGCGAGCTCTACGACCTCGGCGTGCGCGTCTTCACCGATGACGGCGACTGCGTCGCCGACGGGGGTGTGATGCGGCGCGCGTTCGAGTACACGTCGGCGTTGCCCGGCGCGGTGCTCGCGCAACACGCCGAGGACCCCGCTCTGGTGCGCGGCGGGCATATGCACGAAGGTGCGTGGTCGGCGCGGCTCGGGATCGGCGGCCGGCCCGCGGAAGCGGAGTCGACGATCGTCGCCCGTGATCTCGAGCTCGCGCGCCGCACTGGCGGGCGCTACCACGTGCTGCACCTCTCGTGCGCGACGAGCGCGGCGCTCGTGCGCGCGGCGAAGGCCGCGGGGGTGCGCGTGACAGCGGAGTGCACACCCCAGCATCTCGTGCTCACCGACGAATCGTGCGCGGCGTTCGATCCGGTCTTCAAGATGAACCCGCCGCTGCGCGAGCAAGCCGATGTCGACGCGCTGCGCGTCGCGCTCGCCGACGGCACGATCGACGCGATCGCGACCGATCACGCGCCGCACGCGCCCGACACCAAGGACGTGCCGTTCGAGGAAGCGCCCCCGGGGATGCTCGGCGTGGAGACCGCGCTGGCCGTCGTGCTGACCGCGCTCGTCGAGCCGGGCGTCCTCCCGCTGGAGCGTGCGATCGGCGCGCTGTCGTGGCAACCCGCCCGCGTCGCCGGGGTCGCCGCGGCATGGAGGGCCGATCGCGCCCGGCCGGCCCGCGCACCTGTGCGTGATCGACCCCGTGCAGCGGTGGGTGGTCGACGGCAACCGGCTCGCGAGCAGATCGCGGAACACGCCGTGGGAAGGCTGGAAGCTGACCGGCAAGGTCCGCCATACGATCTATCGCGGCGTCCCAACCGTCCGCGACTTCGAGGCCCAGCAATGACCCGCGGAAAACTCCAACAACAGTTGGCAGTAAAACCCGCGCATAGCGCGGTTTTCGCTGCCAACAGTTGGAGAGTTTCGTGACCGACGCGTTGCTGGTGCTGGCCGACGCGGCGACGTTCGAAGGCGAGACCGCCGGACACGCGCCGCCCGACGGCGTGGCCGCGGGCGAAGTCGTGTTCAACACCGCGCTGTCGGGCTACCAGGAGATCGTCACCGATCCGTCGTACGCGGGCCAGATCATCACGTTCACGTACCCGCACATCGGCAACTACGGCATCAACGAGCGCGACGACGAAGCACGCGCGCCGCATTGTCGTGGCGTGATCGTGCGCGACCTCTCACGCCGGTCGTCGAACTGGCGCGCAACCGAGGATGTCGACGGCTTCCTGCGCCGCCACAACATCCCGGCGATCTGCGGCGTCGACACGCGCCGCCTGACCCGCCACATCCGCGACGCCGGTGCGATGCCGGGCGCATTCGGCACTGCCGACCGCGCCACGCTGCTCGACGCCGCGCAACGCGACGGCGGGACCGACGGATGCGATCTCGCGTCGAAGGTCACCACGACCGAGCCGTATACACGCGGGCCGGCAACCGCGAGCCTCTACGTCGTCGCGTACGACTTCGGCATCAAGCGCTCGATCCTCGACCACCTCGTCGAGCAGGGTTGCCAGGTCGAGGTCGTGCCTGCGCACACCCGCGCGAGCGAAGTCCTCGCGCGCGCGCCGGACGGCGTGTTCCTCTCGAATGGTCCAGGCGATCCGGCGGCGGTGACGAGCGCGGCCGAGAACGTGCGTGACCTGCTCGGCAAGCTGCCCGTGTTCGGCATCTGCCTCGGTCACCAGATCATGAGCCTGGCGCTCGGCGCGCGCACGTTCAAGCTGCGCTTCGGGCACCACGGCGCCAATCATCCCGTTCGGCACATCGCATCGGGACGCGTCGAGATCACGAGCCAGAACCACAACTACGCGGTCGACGCCGGCTCCCTGCCCGACGGCACCGAAGTGACGCACCTCAACCTCAACGACGGCGACATCGAAGGCATTCGCGCCTCCGGCCTCGCTGCGTTCAGCGTGCAATATCACCCCGAAGCCGGGCCCGGGCCGCACGACGCGCGCTACCTGTTCACGGAGTTCACCGACCTCATGCGAGCGAGCTAGTGCACCCGAGGCGAACGACCGCGAGGCCGGTATCCGGCCGAGTGGTGAGCATCGGCATGTGCAGCGCAGCCGCTCCACGCGGGGCGGCGGGCCGGGTCGGGGGGCGGCGGAGCGGCCCGGCCCGTAGGGCAGTGTGGGGGAAATAGTGCCGCGGCGCGACGACCTCGAAAGCATCCTGCTCGTCGGCAGCGGGCCGATCGTGATCGGTCAGGCGTGCGAGTTCGACTACTCCGGCACGCAGGCGTGCCGCGTGTTGCGCGAAGAGGGGTATCGCGTCGTGCTCGTCAACTCGAACCCGGCGACGATCATGACCGATCCGGAGTTCGCCGACGCGACGTACGTCGAGCCCCTCGATCTCCCCACGCTCACGCGCGTCATCGACAAGGAACGGCCCGACGCGCTGCTGCCGACGCTCGGCGGCCAGACCGGCCTGAACCTCGCTGTGCAACTGCACGAAGCCGGCGTGCTCGACACATACGACGTCGAGTTGATCGGCGCGAACATCGAAGCGATCCGCACCGCCGAGGACCGGCACCGGTTCAAGCTCGCGATGACGGAGATCGGCTTGCAAGTACCGCCGTCGGGGATCGCATACAACGTCGACGAAGCGATGCACGTCGCCCACCTCGTCGGCTACCCGGTGATCGTGCGTCCCGCGTTCATCCTCGGCGGTGGTGGTACCGGCATGGCCTTCGATGCCAGCGAGATGCAGCACGTCGCCGCGCGCGGTCTCGACGCGAGCCCGATCTCCGAGATTCTCATCGAGCGCAGCGTGAGCGGCTGGAAGGAATACGAGCTCGAGGTGATGCGCGACCGCGCCGACAACGTTGTCGTCATCTGTTCAATCGAGAACGTCGACCCCATGGGCGTACACACGGGCGAGTCGGTCACGGTCGCGCCCGCGCAAACGCTCACCGACGTCGAGTATCAGCAGATGCGCGACTCCGCGTTCGTGTGCATCCGCCGCATCGGCGTCGAGACCGGTGGCTCGAACGTGCAGTTCGCGGTGCACCCCAAGACCGGCGAGCAGGTGATCATCGAGATGAACCCCCGCGTCTCGAGGAGCAGCGCCCTTGCCAGCAAGGCGACAGGATTTCCGATCGCCAAGATCGCTGCCAAGCTCGCGGTCGGGTACCGCCTCGACGAGGTCCAGAACGACATCACCCGCGAGACGCCCGCGAGCTTCGAGCCGACGATCGACTACGTCGTTACGAAGTTCCCGCGCTGGGCGTTCGAGAAGCTGCCGGGCGCGCTGCCGGTGCTCGGCACCCAGATGCAGTCGGTCGGCGAGGTGATGGCGATCGGCCGCACGTTTGCGGAGTCGCTGCAGAAGGCGGTCCGCTCCCTCGAGACCGGGCGCCTGGGGCTCAACTGCGATCCCGCCGAGCGGGCGTTCGACGGGCTCACCGATGACGAGCTCGTGCTCGCCGCCGCCGTCCCCACACCCGAGCGGCTGTTCCAAGTGGAAGCCGCGCTCCGGCGCTTCGTCTCGATCGAGCGTGTGCACGACGTGACGAACATCGACCCGTGGTTCTGCGATCAGATCCTCCAGATCGTCGAGGAGCGCGACCACCTCGCGGAGACCGGCCTCGCGGAGATGACGCGCGCTGACTGGCGGCGAGCCAAGCGGCTCGGGTTCGCCGACGCCCAGCTCGCGTATCTCTGGGGTGCCGTGCCCGAGACCGTGCGCATGGCGCGCAAGGCCGCCGACGTCGACGTGACGTACAAGACCGTTGACACCTGCGCCGCCGAGTTCGCGGCGTACACCCCCTACCACTACGGCACCTACGAGGACAGCGACGAGAACGCGCCGCTCAGCAGGCCCGCGGTCGCGATTCTCGGCAGCGGCCCGAACCGCATCGGCCAAGGCGTCGAGTTCGACTACTGCTGCGTGCATGCCGCGTTCGCGTTGCGCGACGTCGGCTTCGAGACCGTGATGGTCAACTGCAATCCCGAGACCGTCTCGACCGACTACGACACGAGCGACCGGTTGTTCTTCGAGCCGCTCACCGAAGAAGACGTGCTCAACATCTGCGAACGGCTCGCGCAGGCCGGTGAGCTTCGCGGTGTGATCGTGTCGCTCGGCGGGCAGACACCGCTCAAGCTCGCGCACATCCTCGAACGCAACGGCATCCAGGTGCTCGGCACGTCGCCGGCGTCGATCGACCTCGCCGAGGACCGCGAGCACTTCAACGCGCTGTGCGCGAAGCTCGGGATCCCGCAACCCCCCGGTGGGACCGCGTCGACGATCGGCGATGCGCAACACATCGCGCACGACATCGGCTATCCCGTGCTTGTGCGGCCCTCGTACGTGCTCGGCGGGCGCGCAATGCAGATCGTGTACGACGACAACGATCTTCGCCTCGCGATGGTCGAGCTCGCCGAGACGGGTTCGCTCGGACGCGAAGGCGGGCTCTCCGCGGAACGCCCCGTGCTGATCGACCGTTTCCTCGAAGACGCGATCGAGGTCGACGTCGACGCGCTGCGCGACCGCACCGGGGAGGTAGTGATAGGTGGCGTGATGGAGCACATCGAAGAAGCGGGTGTGCACTCGGGCGACTCCGCGTGCGCGATCCCGCCACCGACGTTGAACGCGGAGACCATTCGCACGATCGAGGAGCACACGCGGGCGCTCGCCGCCGCACTCGACGTTCTCGGCATGTGCAACGTGCAGTACGCCGTGAAGGACGACACGGTGTTCGTCATCGAGGCGAACCCGCGTGCCAGCCGAACGGTCCCGTTCGTGAGCAAGGCGACCGGTGTACCGCTCGCCAAGGTCGCAGCACGCGTGATGGTCGGCGCGAGGTTCGACGAGCTGCGCGAGGAAGGATTGCTGCGTCCGCCCGCCGAAGGTGCGCACGTCGCGGTGAAGGAAGCCGTGTTGCCGTTCAGTCGCTTCCCCGACGTCGACACGGTCCTCGGTCCCGAGATGCGCTCGACCGGCGAGGTGATGGGCATCGACCGCTCGTTCGGCATGGCGTTCGGCAAGAGCCAGGCCGGCGCGGGCAACACGCTGCCGCACCGCGGCACGGTCTTCTTCTCGCTCGCCGATCGCGACAAGGACGCGGGATTGCTCGCCGCGCGCCGCTTCTCCGAGCTCGGCTTCGCGATCGCGGCAACGGTTGGGACCGCGCACGCGCTCGAGGCCGAGGGTGTGCCGGTCGACACGGTCGTCGCCAAGGTCGGCGAGGGTGTCGGCGTCGACGGGGTCGACCTCATCTCGTCGGGCAAGGTCGACCTCGTCGTGAACACGCCCCGCGGCCGGGGCCCGAGGGCGGACGGCATGCACATCCGCCGGGCAGCCCTGGCCCACGGCGTGGCCTGCGTCACGACCGTCGCAGCCGCGATCGCCGCCGCCGCCGGGATCGGCGAGGAGCTCGCCCGTCCCGCCGACGTCCGGTCGCTGCAGGAGTATCACGCCGCCAGCCAGCTCCGGTTCGAGGTATGAGCGGGCGGCGAGACGCGCGGAACGCGCGCCGCGCCGTACCCGCACTGGTCGATCTCGCCGTCGAGCTCGGTCCCGTACATCTGCCGAACCCGATCGTCGGGCGCGTCGGGCACGTTCGGTCACGGCGACGAGCTCGCCCGGCTGTGTCCGCCCGCACGCCTCGGTGCCGTCACGACGAAGTCGGTTGCGGTGTTCGCGTCCGAGGGCAACCCGCCGTTGCGCGTCACCGAAGTTCCGGGCGGCGGCATGCTGAACTCCGTGGGTCTTCCCGGACCGGGTGTCGACGCGTGGATCGCACACGACCTCCCCGCGCTGGAAGCGCATGGCGCGCGCGTGATCGCGTCGATCTGGGGTCGCACAGTCGCCGAGTTCGAGAAGGCTGCGCTCACACTCGAACCGATCGCGAGCCGGCTCACCGCGGTCGAAGTCAACCTTTCGTGCCCGAACGTCGAAGCGCGCGCGCACGTGTTCGCACACTCCGCCGAGTCGACCAGCAGCGCGACACGCGCGGTCGTCGACGCGCTCGGACCGCGCACCGCGGTGTTCGCGAAGCTGTCGCCGAACGTCACCGACCTCGTCGAGATCGCGACCGCGACGCGCGGTGCGGGCGCGACCGGTCTCACGCTGATCAACACCGTGATGGGATTGGTGGTCGACGCGGAAGCCCGCGCGCCGAAGCTCGGCGCAGGAGGTGGAGGTCTGAGCGGCACACCGATCAAAGCCGTCGCGGTGCGCGCGGTAAACGATGTCTCGCGCGCTTCCGGGCGTACCGATCATCGGTACCGGTGGCGTCGCGACCGGCGATGACGCGATCGAGATGTTGCTCGCGGGCGCACACGCGGTCGGTGTCGGTACCGCGACCTTTCTCGATCCGCGCGCGACACTTCGGATCGTCGACGAAGTTCGCGACTGGTGCGCGTGCGACGACGTCGCGCGAGTGCGCGACCTCACGGGAGGCATGCGATGACGATGACCACGAACAACGACGTCCGCGACCGGCTCGCGCTGGCGCTCGACGTGGCCGACCTCGAGGAAGCGATGCAACTCGCAGCGCGCCGTGCAGCCCTGGTTCGGCGTCGCCAAGGTCGGCCTCGAGCTCTTCGCGGCGGTGGGCCCCGAAGCGGTCGCCCGCCTGCGCGGCCTCGACCTGAAGGTTTTCGCCGACCTCAAGCTGCACGACATCCCGACCACCGTCGGCCGCGCGGCCCGTGTGCTCGGGCGGCTCGGTGTCGGCTACGTGAACTTCCACGCGGCGGGCGGTGTCGACATGTTGCGCGCGGCCGTCGACGGGCTCGATGCAGGGGCCCGGGAGGCGCACCAGGACGTGCCGATCCCGATCGCGGTCACGGTGCTCACGAGTGATGCTGACGCGAGCGCGTTCCCCGCGCGACTGGATGCTGCGATCGCGAGCGGATGTCGCGGCGTCGTGTGTTCGGTCGACGAGCTCGCGCGCGTTCGAGACGCGCGTCCGGACTTCGTCACGATCGTTCCCGGTGTTCGCTTCGACGACGGCGCGCCCCACGATCAAGCGCGCGTAGGCACTCCCGACGCGGTTGCGCGCGCAGGTGCAGACATGCTCGTGCTCGGTCGCGCGGTGACTCGTGCGAACGACCCGGGTGTCGCCGCGCGTCGCGTTTTCGACGCCGTTTCCGACGCGATCGCGAGCCACTAGCGCGTCGAACGCGAGCGCGCAAGCCGTTGTCGGGTTGCGAGACAGCGCTATGTCGCTATGCTGAACCGCTGACTTCCCGGCTCGGCGCGGAGTGGGTCGGGACAACGACCAGATCGCCACTTGCCCCGTTGCCGCCCCCAGTGGAGGACACCATGGCGAACCCGCCTCAGCTCACAGCCGAGCAGCGTCAACTCGCGCTCGAGAAGGCCGCGACCGCGCGTCGCCAGCGAGCGGAGGTGAAGGACAAGTTGAAGATCGGTTCGCTCACGTTGTCGGAGCTGTTCGACGCGGCTGACACGAAGGACGAGGCCGGCGGGATGCTCGCCAAGCTCAAGGTCGTGAGCGTGCTCGAGTCGCTGCCCGGGGTCGGCAAGGTGCGGGCGCGCAACATCATGTCGGAGCTCGACATCTCGGAGAGCCGTCGCCTGCGCGGGCTCGGGACGAACCAGCGCAAGGCGTTGCTCGACAAGTTTGCATAACGGTCTTGGCGACACGCGGGGTACTGCTCGTCGTCGCGGGAACATCGGGCGCGGGGAAGGGCACGGTCGGCGCCCGGCTGCGCGCGGAGGATCCCGCGCTCCACTGGTCGGTGTCGTGGACGACGCGTGATCGTCGCCCCGAAGAAGTCGACGGGGTCGACTACCGGTTCGTCACACGTGCCGAGTTCGAGCGGCTGCGGGATGCGGGCGGCTTCCTCGAATGGTTCGAGGTGTACCACGATCTCAAGGGCACGCCGAAGCAGTTCGTGCTCGACGAGCTCGCCGCCGGGCGTGACGTCATGCTGGAAGTCGACGTGCAGGGCGCGCTGGCAGTGAAACACGCGGTGCCCGACGCGCTGCTCGTGTTCGTGCGGGCGCCGAATCGGGACGAACAGCGCCGCCGGCTCGAGGGCCGGGCGCGTGAGACCGGCGAATCGCCCGAAAGCATCCACCGCCGGCTCGACGCCGCCGCCGACGAGGAGCGCATCGCGGCGGAGCAGTTCGATCACGTCGTTGTCAACGACGATCCGGGCCGGGCCGCGACCGAGATCGCTGGTATCCTGAAAAACCGCCGCAATTCGTAAAGGAGCCGGATGGCAGACCGCCGGCCGTCGCTGATGGACCCCCGCATCGAGCAGCTGATGGGCAAGGTCGACTCCAAGTTCACGCTGGTCACGCTCGCCGCGATGCGGGCGCGGGAGATCAACGACTACTACAACCAGCTCGGTGAGGGCCTGGGCCGGATCGTGCCGCCGCAGGTCACCTCCGTGTCGCGGAAGCCGCTGTCGATCGCGCTCGAAGAGGTCGCGCTCGGCAAGATCGTCTACGAGCGGATCGATCCCGAGGCGGAGCTCGCCGCCGCCGAGGCTGCTGCTGCCGCCCTCGCCGAGAGCGAGAGCGAGCACGCGGGGTCGCCGCCCGACGCGACCGCCTGAGTCGCGGCGAGCGCCAGACCGGCCACACACGATGGCGGCCCCCCGAGTGGTTCTCGGAATCTGCGGGGGAATCGCCGCGTACAAGGCCGTTGAGGTGTGCCGGCAACTCGTCGATGCCGGCGCCCACGTTGCGCCGGTGCTCACCGATGACGCGCAGCACTTCATCGGCCCGCTGACGTTCTCGGCGCTCGCATCCGAGCCGGCGCGCACGTCGTTGTTCACCGGAGCCGACCCGATCCCGCACACGCGCCTCGGCCAGTCCGCCAGCCTCGTAGTCGTCGCGCCCGCGACCGCGAAGCTGCTCGGCAAGTACGCGGCCGGGATCTCCGACGACCTGCTGACCGCAACCCTGCTCGCGACGCGTGCGCCGGTGCTCGTCTGCCCGGCGATGCACACCGAGATGTGGGAGCACCCCGCGGTGCAAGCGAACCTCGCGACCTTGCGCGCCCGGGGCGTGCACGTCGTGCCGCCCGAAGAGGGCCGGCTGGCCGGCGGCGACGTGGGCGCGGGGCGTCTCGCAGTACCCGAGCGCATCGCGGCCGCGGCGCTCGGGCTCCTCGGCACCGCGCTGCCGGCACCGCGCGGCGCTGGCCGGCCGCACGGTGGTCGTCACCGCGGGCGGCACCCGTGAGGCGATCGATCCCGTGCGCTACATCGGCAATCGGTCGTCGGGGAAGATGGGCCATGCCCTCGCCGGCGCGGCCGCGCGCCGCGGCGCCCACGTCGTGCTGATCACCACCGCGTCGCTGCCGGTGCCGGACGAAGCGGGCATCGAGGTCGTGCGCGTCGAGAGCGCCGACGAGATGCACGACGCCGCGACCGAGCACGCAAGCGGCGCCGACGCCGTGATCATGGCCGCCGCAGTCGCCGACTTCCGGCCCAAGGCCGCGGCTCCGCAGAAGATCAAGAAGGGCGACGGCGTTCCCGAGCTGTTACTGGAGCCGACGCCGGACATCCTCGCCGCGCTCGGCCGGACCAGGCGCGCAGGCCAGGTCGTCGTCGGGTTCGCGGCCGAGACCGAGCGCGTTCGCGAGCACGCGGCCGCCAAACTCGCCGCCAAGCGCGTCGACCTCATGGTCGCGAACGACGTGAGTGAGCCCGGCGCCGGCTTCGAGGTCGACACCAACCGGGCGGTTCTGCTCGATGCGGACGGGGGGGTCGAGGAAACCCCGCTGCTGACGAAAGCGGCGCTCGCCGACGTGGTCATCGACCGGATTGTCGCGATATTGGATCGGCGGACCGAACGCTCGTCCACCTAGCATGCGGCCGGTCAGGGGCCGTGGTGGCGAGGGAGCATCGTGAGCAGGCACACCTTCACGTCGGAGTCCGTCACCGAAGGACATCCCGACAAGATGTCGGACCAGATCAGCGACGCGATCCTCGACGCCGTGCTGACCGAGGATCCCTACGGCCGGGTGGCGTGCGAGACGATGGTCACGACCGGCCTCGTCGTCGTCGCCGGCGAGATCAGCACCCGGGCGAACCTCGACGTGCCGCGCCTCGCACGCGAGACGGTGTGCGGCATCGGCTACACCGACGCCGACTTCGGCATCGACGGCAAGACCTGCGGCGTCATCGTCTCGATCGACGAGCAGTCGCCCGACATCGCGATGGGCGTCGACAAGGCGCTCGAGCAGAAGGAGGGCGCCGGCGACGTCTACGACGAGGTCGGGGCCGGCGACCAGGGCATGATGTTCGGCTACGCCTGCGACGACACCGACGACCTCATGCCGATGCCGATCTGGCTCGCGCACACGCTCGCCCGCCGCCTCGCGCAAGTACGCAAGGAGCGCATCGTCGACAGCCTGCGGCCCGACGGCAAGACGCAGGTGTCGGTCGAGTACGAGGACGGTGTACCCCGCCGGCTGAATACCGTGCTGATCTCGACCCAGCACGCGCCGGGCGTCAACATCGACCATGACCTCCGGCCCGCGCTCGTCGAGCACGTCATCAGGCCGTCGCTGCCCGCGCGGTTCGCCGACGACGACTACGACGTGTTCGTCAACCCCACCGGCAACTTCGAGCTCGGCGGGCCGCACGCCGACTGCGGCCTCACCGGCCGCAAGATCATCGTCGACACCTACGGCGGCATGGCCCGCCACGGCGGCGGCGCGTTCTCGGGCAAGGACCCGACCAAGGTCGACCGGTCCGCGGCGTACGCCGTGCGCCAGATCGCGAAGTCGGTCGTGGCGTCGGGACTGGCCAAGCGATGCGAGGCGCAGGTGGCGTACGCGATCGGCGTCGCGCACCCGGTGTCGATCATGGTCGACACGTTCGGCACGTCGGAGATCGCGCCCGACAAGCTCGAGGCGATGGTCCGCGACGTGTTCGACATGCGACCCGCCGCGATCATCGAGCGCCTCGAGCTGCGGCGACCGATCTACAAGCGCACCGCGGCATACGGCCACTTCGGGCGCAACGACGGCGACGGCTTCACCTGGGAGAACGTCGAGCCGTACGCCGACGAGTTGCGCCGCGCCGCCGGCTAGGCCGCCGGGCGCGTCCGTGACCCGGGCGTGCCGCGTCCTTCCCGACGTCACGGCCGTCGACCGCGCGTTCGACTACTCCGTGCCGGAGAAGCTCGCCGCGGTCGTGCGCGTCGGCACGATCGTGCGCGTACCGTTGCACGGCCGCCGCGTCCGCGGCTGGGTGATCGCCGACGACATCACGCCCGAGACCGGCGCGCTGCTGGACGTGCTCGCCGCGGTCTCGGTCGGCCCGCCCGCCGGCGTCGTCGAGCTCTCGCAGTGGATCGCATGGCGCTGGGTCGGCCCCCGCGTCGCAGTCTTGCGGTCGTCGTCGCCCCCGAACGTCGTGCGGCCCACCGTCTGGACACTTCCCCACGGGGGCGCGCCGACAAGTGTCCAAACGGTGGGTGACAGGCCGGAGGTGCGCGTCGTGCGGTGGCCCCCGTTGCTCGACCGGCGCGAGCTGGTCGCGGCGATGTGCGCCACGGAGGGCTCCACCATCGTGTGCGTCGCCGACGCAGGCCGCGCCCGCGCGCTTGCGTCGTACCTCTCGCCGACGCGCCCGTCGGTCGCGTTGTTGCACTCGGCCGTGCCCGATGCGGCCCGCACCGAGGCGTGGGCCCGTGCTGCCGCGGGGGAGTGCATCGTCGTCGGTGGACGCATCGCCGCGCTCGCGCCGGTTCCGGATCTAGGTGCGGCGATCGTCGTCGACGACGCCGACGAGGCGCTGCAAGAAGAACGCGCGCCGACCTGGCACGCACGCGACGTGCTTCGTGAGCGCGCCGGGCGCTCGGGCGCGCCGTTCACCGTGTGCTCGCCGGCCCCGACCGTGGAGGCGTTGGTCGCGGCGCCCGACGACAGAGAAACCCCCCCGCGCGACGTCGAGCGGACCGGGTGGCCGCGCGTCGAGGTCGTCGATCGGCGGGACGAACCACCGGGCGCGGGTCTCCTCGGCGAAGCGCTCGCCGACGCGCTCCGGAGGACGGACGGCCTCGCGGTCTGCGTCTTGAACCGGCGCGGCCGCTTCCGGTTGTTGGTCTGTGACGCGTGCCGGGAGTTGCTGCGGTGGGACGCACCCGACCGGCCGGTCGTGTGCCCTTCGTGCGGCGCCACCAAGCTGCGCGTCCTGCGTACCGGTGTGCGGCGCGTCGGCGAGGAA
>CAWIJC010000007.1:0-36684 GCA_963836365.1 uncultured Actinomycetes bacterium | reverse complement strand
GAGGGGGCTGTCGCGACGCCGCCGCCGCGGTCGGATTGCTCGGACGCGTGATCGCCGCGAGCGCAGCCGCCCGCGGTGTCCCCGCGACGGCGGGCGTGGGATGCAGCGCGTGCACCAGATCGACGACCGAAGTCCGCGGCGCGACGCACTCCGCGGTCACCGTCGTCGCAAGGTGCGTGACGTCTGCCAACCCGAGTGGCGAGGGCCCGTCGGCGTTCACATGATCGCAGCGCGTCGCCAGGCCGCGCACCACGGCATCGACGACGATCTCGTGCTCGCGTGCGTCTTTGCCCGACGCGAGGAGCCGCGCGGCATCGGTGCCGGTGCCGGCGAGCGGTCGCGCCAGCACGCCGGCGCCGCGCTTGCGGACGAGCAGCTCCGGGCTCGCGCCGACGAAGCCCCCGCGGCATACACGGTGCATCCCGGCTGCGTGCGCCGGAGCTCGGCGAGCACGGTGGGCGGCACGAACGGCTCGTCGGCCTCGACCCTTACCGCGCGCGCGAGCACCACCTTCTCGATCGTGTGTGACACGACGAGCTGCAACGCGCTCGCGTACTGCCTCGCGCCAGTGCTCCGCACCGGTACAAGCCTCGATCGTGAAACGCGACGGCCGCGGCGGCGCGACCCGGAGATCC
Source organism: uncultured Actinomycetes bacterium (assembly GCA_963836365.1). GTDB lineage: Bacteria > Actinomycetota > Acidimicrobiia > IMCC26256 > PALSA-610 > DASQHW01. The sequence goes on along the minus strand of CAWIJC010000007.1, from coordinate 36,049 downwards.
GGCGCCGGCGCGGCGTCGCGGACGCGGCCGACCGTTGTCCGCCACACGCGCCCGCCGGCGTCGCGCGCGATCATCACGGCCGGGACGATGAGCCGGCCCGTGCCCGCGAACGGCAGCGCGCCGACCGCGCGAGGACCGGCGCCGGCGGGCGCGTCGCGCGTGGTGTCGTGCGGGAGATCGCGGAGCATGTCGGCGGCGTCGCCGGGCGGGAGCGTGCACGCAACGCCCGCGGTGACGAAGCTGGCATCGCCGGCGAGCCAGGCAAAGCCGTCGCGGCCCAGATGTTCGAGCAGGTTGGCCGGTGGGTCGATCGCACACGTGCGCGACGAGACCCGAAGCGACGAGGACCGACGCGTCGGTCATCCGCGCGCCCCGGTGAAGAGCTGCGCGGCGCCGAGCCCGAGTGTGCGCCGGCTCACGCCGACAATGCCGGCCTCATTCAGCATGTCGAACAGCTCGGGCAACGGCGGGAGATACGACGTCGACGCCGGCAGGTAGCGGTACGCCTCGCGGTCTGAGAGCAACCCGCCGATCAGCGGCACGGCGTGGCGGAACCACAGGTGATGCACGGCGCGCGGCAGGGGACTCTCGGGTCCGGCGACGTCGAGCAGCGCGACGCGACCCGCCGCGCCGCAACACGCGCGCGCATTCCGCGAACGTTGCGGGCAGCGAGACGAAGTTGCGCAGCGCGAAGCCGCATGTGATCGCGTCGAAAGACGCAGCCGGGAACGGCAGGCGCATCGCGTCGCCGCGAACGAGCGGTGCGCCGGTGCGCGCGTTCCGCAACATCCCGAGTGAGAAGTCGACACCGACGGCCCGGCCGCCCGCGTCGCGAATCGTGCGGCACAGATCGCCAGTGCCGCACGCGAGGTCGAGCACGCGCGCGTGCTCGAAGAGCGCGAGCGACGAGACGGCGACGCGCCGCCAGCGCACGTCGAGCCGGAACGTCAGCAACCGGTTCAACATGTCGTAGCGCGGCGCGATGCGGTCGAACATCGACTCGACCGCGTGCGCCTTGTCGTCGTGTCGCGGCAGCACCGAGGGTGCAGACGTGGCGGCGCCGGTCATGTCGGCCAACCGATCTCGAGCCGGCGGGCAGCTTCGGCGTTCACGGCCGCGAGCTCGGTCGCCTCGCCGACGGATTCGAGGTGCTCCTGCGCGACTTCGAGCAGCACGCGCCGGAAGTGGTGCGCGACGAGTGCGGTGATCGCGGGCAGCAACGTCCGGAACGCTTCGACGAGACGCTCGGCCTTTTCCGTCGTCGGGGAGATCCGACGCCCGTAACGGTGCTCGCACGTGACGATCGAAGAGGTCGACGGCGGCCTCGGCGATATCGCGGTGGCTTCGTGGTGGTCGTGAGCGAGCGTCAACAAGTCGGGGAGGGGCAGTCCCTGCTCGAGGATGCGCAGTCCCTGCTGCACGATCGCGACATCGCCGGTCGTGTAGCGCGGCTCGCCGTCGTGCACCCGGGGCACGAGGAGGTGCTCGCGTGCCACCGCGTCGAGCAACGCGCCAGGTACGCCCGACCGTGCCGCGAGCTCTCCGAGGGTCAGGAATTCCTCGGGCGCGTCGGTGTCGGCTTCGACGACGGCCGCCGCGAGCGGGACGTCGGTCGGGTCGAGACGCCCGTCGAGCATTCGCCCGATGAGCGCGAGCGTGAGGCCGCGGGCGCGCAGCTCGCGGATGCGCTGCAGTCGTTCGACGTGCGCCGGCCCGTACCACGCGACTCGGCCCTCGCGGTCGGGCGGGGCCAGCAAGCGTCGCTTCTGGTAGAAGCGGATCGTGTCGACCGAGGTCTCGGCCCGGCGGGCGAGGTCCTCGACCCGGTACCGAGAGGTGCCCGACGAGGTCTGCGGCCGGCGCGCCGGTGCCATGCATCGATTCTAGGAGTGATTGCTCCCAAGATCGGAACGGGAGCATTGCCGGCGCGGGTGCTCAGGTGCTGCGCCAGACCGGGGGGCGCTTTTCGGCGAAGGCGGTCGCGCCCTCGACCGCGTCGCCGCTCTCGAAGACCGGCATCATCAGCTCGAGCGTTCGCCGCCACCCGTCGGTTTCGCTGAGCTCGGCCGCCTCGCGCACGAGCTGCCGCGAGCTCCGTACCGCGATCGGGGAGTTCTCGCCGATGCGTTCCGCGAGTGCGAACGCCTCGGCGACGACGTTCGGCGGCGGGCACGACGCGGTTGACCAGCCCGAGCTGCAACGCCCGTTCGGCGGCGATCGGGTCGCCGGTCAGCGCGAGCTCGAGCGCCATCGCGAGCGGCACCCGCTTCGGGAGGCGGATGAGCCCGCCGGCGGCCGCTATCAGCCCGCGCTTGACCTCGGGAATGCCGAACACGGCCGTGTCGGACGCGACGACGAGGTCGCATGACAACACGATCTCGAACCCGCCTGCGAGCGCGGGCCCGTTGACGGCGGCGATGATCGGCTTGGGGAAGTCGCGCGTGCACCAGCCCCGCGAAGCCGCCTTTGCCGCGTGCGATGTCGTTCGCCTTGCCCGACGCGACGACCTTGAGATCGGCGCCGGCCGAGAACACCTCGCCGCGCCCGGTCACGACGACCGTTCGCAACGCGGCGTCGGTTCGATCTCGTCGAGGATCGTCGCCATCGTCTGGCTGACCTCGGGGCTGATCGCGTTGCGCGCCTCGGGCCGGTTCAGCGTGACGAGCGCGATGTGATCGCGCCGCTCGAGCTCTACGACAGTCATGCGTTCGACGTTACTGCGACCGGCTCGGCGATCGCCTTGGTGACGCCTGGCCGCACGGCGCCGGACGACCAACAGCGACGCCGCCATCACGATCGCAGCACCGAACGTCGTCGCGCGCAGGCCGATGCCGTCGGCGATCTTGCCCTGGATCACGGCACCCAGTGGATAGAGGGCGCCGAGGATCACGGTGAACACCGAGACCACGCGCCCGCGGACGCTGGCGGGTGCGCGCAGCTGCGCGATCGACGTGAACGTCGAGAGCGCGCCGAGGTACAGCGCACCCACGACGAGCAGCGCGAGCGCGGAAGCGGCGAGGTTCGGCGCGTACGCATAGATCGCGAGCGCGATTGGTAGGGCGCTCATCATCATGAGCAGCACGCGGCGCGCGCCGAAGCGAGCGATGAGATTCGCAAGCGACAGGGCCATCGCGACTGCGCCAATGCCTTGCGCGGTGATCAGCACCGACGTGCCGTTCTTGCCGTTGTGCAGCACCTTTTCGGCCATCGCCGGCACGAGCGCGATGAACGGCGCCGCGAGCAGAGTGTTCAGGCACATCGCCAGTGCCGTCACGCGCAATCCCGCTTCGCTCGACACGAAGCGGAACCCGTCGGCGATCGAGCGCAGCAGCTTGGTGTCGCGCGCGCTCGGCCGCCGGCGGCGGGAGTGTGAGCGTCAGCACGACGCCGACAACCGCGAGGAAGCTGAGCGAGTTGGCAGCCTCGGCCCACGCGTAGCCGCCGAGACCGATGACCACACCGGCGAGCGCCGGCCCGACGACCCGCCCGAGGTTGTACTGCGCCGACGACAGCGCGATCGCACCCGGGAGGTCGTGCACGGGTACGAGGTCGGGCAGGATGGCCTGGAACGACGGGAACATCGAGCGCGGCACAGATGCCGTTGCCGAGCGCGATCGCGGTCACGACCGGCGCCGACGGGTTGCCGGCCACGAACAAGATCGTCAGCAGTCCCGCGAGCGCCGTTTGCACGAACGAGGTGGCGATGATCAGCAGCTTGCGCGGCAGCCGGTCGGCAAGCGCGCCGCCGAGCGGCCCGAAGAACGCGATCGGCAGGAAGGCGGCGGCGGCGACGGTGCCCGTCCAGGCGGCTTCGTGCGTCCGTTCGGTGACGTAGATCCCGAGCGCGAGCGACTCCATCCAGGTGCCGACGTTCGAGACGAACCCGCCCGCCCACAGGCGCGTGTACGCGCCGTGACGGAACGGGGCCAGCGCCGCGAACCTCTGCCGCGGCGCGCCGGCTATCGGTTCGGCCACTGCGGCGCGCGCTTGTCGAGGAACGCGCGCATGCCCTCGTACGCGTCGTCGGCGCTCGCGTTCTCGACCATCGCGGGTCGCGCAACATCGTACGCGGCACCTTCGGTCAGCTCGTCCTGCGCGTAGAAGGTGCGCTTGCCGAGCGCGAGCACGTACGCGCTCGCCGCACGCGATGTCGTGCGCGAGCGCGACGACTGCATCATCGAGTTGGTCGTCGGCCACGACCCGGTTGACGAGCCCCCACGCGAGCGCGGTCTGCGCGTCGATCATCTCGCCCGTCAACAGCATCTCCAACGCACGCTTGCGGCCGACTGCGCGCGCGACGGGCACCATCGGCGTGGAGCAGAACAACCCGATGTTGACGCCCGGCGTCGCGAAGCGCGCCGACGCCGATGCAACCGCGAGATCGCAGGCGGCGACGAGCTGACACCCGGCCGCGGTCGCGACCCCGTGCACCTTCGCGATCACGGGTTGGGGAATCTCGTGCAGGCGCGTCATCATCTGCACGCAGGTCGTGAACAGGTCTTCGTAGAACTCCGCGCCGCGTGTCGCGGTCATCTCCGCGAGGTCGTGGCCCGCAGAGAACGCGGGCCCGTTGCCTTCGACGATCAACACGCGCACGGCGGGATCGGCCGCTACATCGTCGACCGCGTCGACGAACTCCCGCATGAGCGCGAGCGACATCGCGTTCCGTCGCGAGGGCCGGTCGAGCACGACGCGCGCGAGCGGCCCCTCGCGACGGACTGCGATGTGCGCTCGGCCCACATTTCGATCGTAGGTCGGCTCCACGCTGGTCGCTCACTGCACGGCGCAAACTCCGGGTCCCGTGACGGCGCCATGGCGGCGTGCCGTCAGTCGAGGCTGAACGGCGGGTACTCGTCGGTGAGCAGCGAGAAGTAGGCCTGGACGCGCAGCGACCACCGCGTGTAGCCGAGCGCGAAGTTGCGCAGACCTTCGGGCCACTTCCCGGTGAACAACACCGCGAAGAACGCGATGAACGCCACCACGACTGCCGCGATCGTGAGAACCGCGAGCACGATGAACTGCGGAATCACCAAGATGATGCGGAAGCCGACGGTGAGCCGGTTGCGGTTCTCGAGCTCGGGCTTGAACCCGACGCGCAGCCGCGGGTAGTCGCCCGGATCCGTCGGCGTGGTCGCGAACGTGAACGGCGGATAGTCCTCGAGCAAGAACCCCGCGTACAACGACGTGCGCAGGTAGTAGCGCAAGTACATCGCCTGGAGGTTCGCGAGACCTTCGGGAAGCGAGCCGGTGAAGAGGATCGCGAACCACGAGATCACGCCGACGACCTCGGACACAGCCTGCAGGACGTTGAGAACGACGAAATGCGGGATCGCGAGGATCCACTGCACGAGCGGCCGCCAGTTGGCGATCTTCTCGGGCGGATCCAACGTGAACGCCGCCGGATACGGAGGCCGAACAGGCTCCACCACATGAACCTCCCGCGTCATCGCCCGCGCAACGAGTCTCCACGGATCGTGCGCCGCGACGCAAGAGGGGTGCGTCAGACCAGGTCGGCGTCGGTGACGACCTCGACGAGGGCAGGTCCGTCGTATGCGAACGCCGTTGCCAGTGCATCGTCGAGCTGCTCACGATGCGTGACGCGTGCACCGTGCGCGCCGCAGAGCTGCGCATACGCGGCGAACTCGGGATTGCACAACGATGTCTGCCACACGTCCCACTCGGCCGCGCGCTGTTCCTTGCTGATCTTGCCCAGCTGGCCGTTGTTCAAGAGCACGTGCGTGATGTTCATGCCGTACTTCACCGCGGTCGTCATCTCGGCGAGGTACTGGCCGAAGCCACCGTCGCCGGTGACCGCGACAACCGGCCGCGTCGCACCGGCCGCCGCCCACGCGCCCATCGCAGCCGGAAAGCCGAACCCGATCGAGCCGAGATAGCCCGACATCAACACGTGCTGTCCGGCCTTGCACTCGAAGTAGCGGCCGAACGAGTACGTGTTGTTGCCGACATCGACCGCGATCACGCTGTCGGGCGGCGTGTGCCGCGTCAGTGCCTCGAACACGGGCGCGGACGCGACGCCGTGACCGCGATCATCGGTGAGCCGGCGCTCCTTCTCGGCGCGCCAGATCGCGCGCCGGGCGGCGACGTCGTCGCGCTGATCGATCGTGGTCAGGTTGGCCGCGTCGGCTTCCGCGGCCAGGCGGCGCGCGGTGACCGCGACGTCGCCGAGCAGCGGCACGGTGACCGAATGGAACCGGCCGAGCGCTTCCGGCTCGGCGTCGACTTGGACGATCGGCTTGTAGGGCGCAATACCGGTGTGATCCGCGAACGACGCGCCGAACACCAACAGCAGATCGGACTCGTTCATGTGCCAGCTCGCAACCGGCGTGCCGCTGCGACCGAGCACGCCGCACGCGAGCGGATGGTCGTCGGCCACGATCCCCTTCGCCTTGAACGTCGTGAGGATCGGCGCGTGCAGTCGCTCGGCAAGCTGGACGACGTCGTCGATCCCGGCGCGCGCGCCGTGGCCGACGATGATCACGGGCCGCTCGGCCCGGGCGATCAGCGCAACGGCTTGCGCGACCGGGCTGTCGGCGGGAGACACCGCGAGATCCGCGACGCGACCGTCGGGTGTGCCCGCGGGCACGCTCTCGGGCACCGGCAGCACCTGGACCTCGTCGGGCAGCACGAGGTGCGCGACGCCGCGCTGCACGAGCGCGTGCTTGCACGCGAGGCTCATCAGCTCGACGTGGTCCGCATCGCGCGTGACGGTCTGTGTCGACACCGCGACGTCGGCGAACGCCGTGCCGAGGTCGAGATCCTGGAACGCGCCGCGGCCCCTGACCTTCGACGGCACTTGCCCGCTGATCGCGAGCACCGGCGCGCGGTCGACCTTCGCGTCGTACAGCCCGGTGAGCAGGTTCGTGGAGCCGGGACCCGCGATCGCGAAGCACGCCGAGAGCCGGCCGGTCAGCTTGCCGTACGCGCTCGCCGCGAACGCGGCCGCGCCTTCGTGGCGGATGCCGATGAACGTGAGGTTGCCTCGTTGCTCGGCGGCGCGCATCGCGTCCGCGAAGCCGAGGTTCGAGTGGCCGACCATGCCGAAGACGTGCGACACGCCCCACGCGCACATCGTCTCGACCATCACGTCGGAGACGGTGCGAGTGCGCGCGTGCTCCGGTGGCAAGCCGACGTAGACGCCCCCGTCTCGCTCCTCGACCGGGAAGCTCTTGGGCGCGTCGGCGAATCCGGGTGGCGGTGTACCCGTGATCGGGTCGTAGTCGTAGCCGTGCCACGGGCACCGCAGGAGACTTCCCTCGATCGATCCTTCGCCGAGTGGGCCGCCCTGGTGCGGGCAGCTGTTGTCGAGCGCACCCCAAGCGCCGTTGAAGTGCGTGAGAGCGAGCGACCTGCGCCCGGCGGTGACAGTCGTGACGCGGCCGTCCGCGAGGTCGCCGACCGACGCGACTCGGTGCCAAACGGTCTCGGTGATGTCCGTGGTCATCGCAGGCCTCCGTATTCCGCGCCGGTGAGTGCCGGACGGTCGCCGTCGAACGCGGTGATATCCGACCGCGGCGCACTCGGTCTAGCCCGACGCGAGCTTGCGACCGAACGCGTCGGCGACGACGCGGTGGCTCGCGTCGTCGAGTCGCGGCTCGGACCCGGGCGCGCCCGTAGCCGTGATGTGCTCGCGGTCCAGCTCGACGAGCTCGGCGCCCGTCTCGCGCGCGACGTGATCTATCGCGCTGTTGTACGAGTCGACGTCGTGGCCGAACGCGGCCGGCAGGTTGCCGACGAGCACGCGGTCGACGCCCACGGCCTGGACCGCCGTGATCACGCGCGCGAGCGCACGAGCGAAGGTTGCGATCGGTGTGTGCACGGCGGCGTCGTAGGCGCCGAGCCACATCACGACGATGTCGGGGTGGAGCTCGCGCACGATTGGGACCTGCGTCGCATCCGCGGTACCGGCAGTCGCGCCCTCGACCGCGGCGTTGACGAAGACCGTCGACCGCGGGAGCGCGGTGCCGAACAGGCGATACGGCCATGCGTTGTGGAACCGATCGGCGACTCCTTCGCCTTCGGTTGCGCTCCCACCGAGCGCGACTACCGTTTGTGTCGCCTCGTCCGCGGCCGACGACGATGCCCGGTGGTTGTCGTCGTGCCCGGTGGACGCGCAGGCGCCGGCGAGGAAGACCGCGATTGCGCACCATGTCGTGACGCGCCTCATTCGTCGCCGATTGCCTGGCGCGGCAGGCATGCGCGCCGCGCGCAGCGCGGGAAGAATCCCGGCCGTGAGCGCGAGCAGGGTCGCGCCGATGATCACCAACGAGAGCAACATCACCGGCACGCCGAGCTGCACCGACTCCAAGCCCTGGCTCGTCAGGTAGCGGTTGACGACACTCGCGCAAGCGCGCGCGCGACCAGGAACCCGATCGCCGCGCCCGACACGCCGCCCGCGAAGCCGAGCGTTGCCGCCTCGACGAGGAACACCCGTCGCACGTCCCGATCAGCGGCGCCCACAGCCTTCAACACGCCGATCTCGCGACGGCGCTCGCGAATTGCGGCAAGCATCGCGTTCGAGATCCCGAGCGCGGCAATCGCCAGGCCGATGAGGCCTATGCCGGCGAGCACCAGCTCGACGACGTGCACGTAGCGCTGCACCTGCGTGATCAGCGTCTCGGGTGCGCTCGTCGAGTATCCAATGCGGTTGATCTCCGCGCGTACGTCGGTGACACGCCGGAGGCCGCGCGCGACGACGAACAACGCGGAGTACTGCGACGATTCGGTCGCGATCGGCCCGTTCGGTGTGCTCGCGAGCGACCAGTCACGCGCGCGGCGTGCCATGTCGAACGGCACCATCAGCAGTCCGTCGCCGACCTCCTGCGCCACCACACCGACGATCTCGGCGCGCGTCCATCGCGCACGAAAGCGCGCCCCGTCGGAACCGGTGGCGGCGGCGAAGGCTCGTGGCGAGCCGAGCATGAGCTCGGTGCCGACGATGCCATCGGCATTGTCCTTCGTGACACCTAGGCGGCGAAGGAACTCGGGCGTCGCCGCGACCTCGGTGCGCGAGCCGGGCGCGGGGATGCGGCCCGCGATCAGGCTGACCGGGATGTCGGCCACGCGCGCGAAGTCGACACCGACCGCCGAGTTGTACAGTGGTTCGACGCTCGACTGTGTCGAGTGGGCGCCGGCCGGCAGCGGGTTCGGCGCCACGACGAGCATTGGTGTTGCAACCACCGGAACGACCGACCTCACGTCGGGAAGTTGCTTGATACGACGCAGCGCGTCTTCGTCGATGTCGCGGGGCGCGCCCGGACGCGGATTGTCGCTGTCGAGGGCGACCGGCGTCGGCGCCGCCGCGACGACTTTGATCCCCGCGAGCGGCCCGCCCGAGCTCACCTGGTCGAGCACACGTTGACGCCCGGCCTGCCCGGCGATGAGCAGCGACGATAGCAACGCAGCACCGAGCGCGACCGCGAGCACGGTGAGAATCGCGCGCCCGCCCCGCCGCCCGAGGCTTCGACGCGCGAGCGCGATCGCGTCGCGCCATGTCATTGCCGCGCCGCCGCGGTCATGCGGGCTCGATCCGGCCGTTGGCGAGCAGGACGGTGCGATCAGCGGCGGCCGCGACCGCGGCGTCGTGCGTGACGACGATCACGGTTGCCCCGTGGTCGGCGGGTAGCCGCATCACGAGGTCGAGCACGAGCGCGGTCGAGTTGGTGTCGAGGTTGCCGGTCGGCTCGTCGGCCAGGACGACCTGCGGTTCGTTGGCGAGCGCGCGTGCGATGGCGACGCGTTGCTTCTCGCCCCCGCTCAACGCACGCGGTCGGTGCGACGCGCGTGCGCCGAGACCGACCGCACCGAGCAACTCAGTCGCGCGAGCGCGCCGCTGCCGGCGCGGTACGCGACCGAACGTCAGCGCGAGCTCGACGTTCTCGAGCGCGGTGAGCTGCCCGAGCAGACCGAAGTCCTGGAACACGAACCCGACGACCTCGCGCCGAAAGCGCGCGAGGTCGTCCCGATCGAGCTGCCCGAGGTCGCGACCGGCCACGTGCACCGAGCCTTCGGGTGGCGCGTCGAGCCCGCCGAGCACCGACAGTAGCGTCGTCTTGCCCGAGCCCGACGTCCCTTGGACGGCAACCGTTGTCGCCCGCGCGACCTCGAGGTCGATGTTGTCGAGCACGCGCAACCCGCCATCGGGTGTCGGATACGAATAGCCGAGCGCGCGCACGCGTACCGCGAGGTCGACGCCGAAGTCGGGAGCCTCGGCCGGGTGCGCAGGCACAGCCACCACGCGAGACGGTACCGTCGAGCGTTCGGGCCGTTCCGGTCGGGTCCGATCGCGCGGCGATCTCGCGGTTGTCGATCGACACACACTTCCGACTTTCGCATCCCTGGAACGCGGGCCACAGTCCTGTGACGACGATCGTCGGCGCGAAGCGCGCGGCGCGCAACCGCCACGAATTGCAGGGGTAACCACGGCAGCCCGCGGCAGGCGACGCGGGGCGTGATCCTGCAACAGCGCGAGTGCGCCGGATCCGATCGCGGAATGCCGACGAGCAGCAGCTCACGCGGGGCGCGCTACGTGCGTGAGTCGAGCCACGCGGCTTCGGCCTCACCCATCGACGTCGACGGCGGGCCCTCGACGAACGGCCACAGCTCCTCGGCGATGCGCCGCCAGTTCGCGCGTGCGCGCAGACGGCCGAGCACCGCGTGCAGCCCGAGGTTGATGCGTTGGGTGATGACGAACGCGGGCGGCACGTTCGACGCCTTGGCGACGTGCGCGTACGGACCCGACGTGTCGAGCATGCGCCGCACGGACTCCGACGCGTACTCAGGCGTGAATGCGACCTCGGCGTCGTCGAGCACGAACTCGTAGAAGTGGCCGAAGTACTCGCGCACGTCGTCGTCGGAGAGGTCGGCCGGCCGCAGCACCTCGTGGACTTCCAGCACGCGCCGGAAGTGGGGGATGTCGTGATCGAGCACCATCGCTTGGATCAGCTCCTCGAACAGCTTCACTTCCTCGGGCGTGTAGCGCTTGACAAGACCGAAGTCGAGGAACGTGACGCGGCCGTTGCCATGGAACATGTAGTTCCCGGGGTGCGGGTCGCCGTTGAACGCGTGGATGCGGTAAATGCCACGGAACACGAAACGGAAGATCGCTTCCGCGGCCATGTTGCGCTCGTCCTGCGACCACGACTCCGCGTCTGTGAAACGCGCACCGATCGCGAGCTCCGTGGTGAGCACACGGCCGGTCGACAGCTCGTCGATCACTGCCGGAACGCAAATGAACGGGTGTCGCGAGTACCAGTCGGCGAACAGCCGCTGATTGCCGGCTTCGGTGTGGTAATCGAGCTCTTCGAGCAGTCGGGCGCGCAGCTCCGCGACGAGCGGCTTCGGATCGAGGCCGGGGAACATCATCCCCAGCGCGCGGAACAAGATGTCGGTGTTGACGAGATCGGCACGGATCGCGTCGCCGACTCCCGGGTACTGCACTTTCACCGCGACCGCGAGATGCCGGCGCGCGTCGTCGCGCGGTGCACCTGGCCGATCGACGCCGCCGCGATGGGGTGCGGATCCCACTGCGCGAACACGCGCTCGGGCGCCGTCGCCGAGCTCGGATCTCACAACGTCCGCGCTCAATGTTGGCGCCATCGGCGGCGCGTCCTGCTGCAGCAACTCCAAAGCGGCGCGCACGGGCTCGGGCATGCCGTCGTCGAGGTAGCTCGCCATCTGCCCGAGCTTCATCAGCGCGCCCTTCATCTCGCCGAGGGCGGCCGCGACGTCGGACGCGGTCTGCATCTGGTGCGCGGCCTCGAGCACATCGCGCTGCCCCGGCGCGGCGGCGACCCGCGCGCGAAGAGCGCGTGACGCGTACCGGCGCGTGCCGCGAGCGCCGCCAGGCGCGCGTCGCGGCGCAGCACCGACGTCGACATCACACTCGGGCGGTCGCGCCCGCGCCGCCACAGCACGAACAGCGCCGCGGCGACCGCTCCGAACCCGCACAATCTGCGCACCTGGCGACCGTAGCCGGGGCTCCCGTAGACTTGACCGACCGGTCAAGTTCTCGAGTCGTCGAGTCCTCGGGTCGTCGAAGGAGTCTGCATGGACACCGAAGCACGCGTCGCCGAGCTCTGCAACGACCTGCTCGCGAAGCTCGATCCGAAGCACGTTCCACCCCCCGAGTTCCTCGGCGCGCAGTACGACCTCGGACTCGCGTGGGTGCACTTCCCCGAAGGTGCAGGCGGCCTCGGCGCGTCGCCGAAGCTCCAGAACACGATCAACACGAGGTTGACTTCGGCCGGCGCGCCGCTGCCGTACGTGCGCAACCCGATCGGACACGGCATGTGCGCGCCGACGATCGTGACGCACGGCAGCGACGCGCAGAAGAAGCGCTACTTGCGGCCGCTGTTCACCGGCGAAGAGATCTGGTGCCAGCTGTTCAGTGAGCCGGGTGCAGGGTCCGATGTGGCAAGCCTTGCGATGCGTGCCGTGCAAGACGGTGACGAGTGGATCGTGAACGGCCAGAAGGTGTGGACGACGCTTGCACACGTTGCGCGTTTCGGGATCGTGCTCGCGCGCACCGACACGGAGACAGGTGAAGCACAAGGGTCTCACGATGTTCGTCGTCGACATGCACGCGCCCGGGGTCGACGTGCGGCCGCTCGTACAAGCGACGGGTGAGGCGGAGTTCAACGAGGTGTACTTCACCGACGTGCGGATCGCGGACGCCGAGCGACTCGGCGATGTCGGCGAAGGTTGGCACGTCTCGCTCACGACGTTGATGAACGAGCGGGTGTCGATCGGCGGTCAGGTGCACCCGCGTGGCGCCGGCGTGATAGCGGTTGCCGTGAACCAGTGGAAGCGCACCACGGAGTCGACCCGGAGAAGCGTCGCACGCGACACGTTGACGCAGTTGTGGATCGAAGCCGAGGTAAACCGGCTCACCAACATGCGCGCGTCGCAATCGCGGGCCAAGGGCACACCGGGACCCGAGGGGTCGGTCGGCAAGCTCGCGATGGCCGGCCTCAACCAGCGGATCATGAGCTTCGTCATGGGTCTGATGGGACCCGAAGCGCTGCTGTATCCGAGCGGTTACACGATGGCGCGCCCGCGCCGAGCGATGGACCTGTCTCAACGCGCAGATGGCCTTTCTGCGCGTACAGGCCAATTCGATCGAAGGCGGGACTACTAATATCATGAAGAACATTCTCGCCGAAAGGGTCCTGGGCCTCCCCGGTGAGCCGAGGGCGGACAAGGACATTCCCTGGAGCCGGGTGCCCCGGAGCTGATGTCTGCGCGCGTCGTCGCACGTGCCTGACGCAGGAAGTGGCCACAACCAGCCGCCGGCCCTGAAGTTCTGGGCGCGGGATGCCGACCTGGAGAAGGATGAGCGGGCGGCGGGGCGCGGCGGTGATATGTGGTGCCCTCGTGCACCTCTGCGCGCTGTCCGCAGCGGGCGCGGCGCCGGGCGCCACTACGCCGCCGACACCGACGGGGCCCGCGACGGCGCCGGTCGCCACGCCGGGCGCGACGGTGCCCGCGACGACGAGCACGACGATCAAGGCCGACCCGCCGCCGCCGTTCACGCTCCCCACCGACTACGGGCTGCAGCTCATGCAGCAACAGGCGCAAGCCAGACGCGACCTGGGAGCGGCGCGAAAGCAGCTTGTCCCGCGCAGCGGCGCGTGCAGCAGGCCAAGCGCAACGACGCGGTCGTGCAACGCCGCTTGCAACGTCGCCAGCAAGAGGCTGAAGAGACCGCGCGCCGGCTCGACGCGACCCGTGAGCACCTGCAAGTCGCGGCCGCGCGCGCATACATCCACGCCGACGGCAGTGGACTCTCCGCCGCGATCGCGTCGTTCACCAGTGCGCAGTCGGCGGTCGACGCCGCGAGCGAGCTGCACATCATCTCCGCGTACCACACCGGAGAACGAGACGCTCTACAGCAATACCTCGACTTGAAAGCAGATCTCGAGCGGCAGATCGCAGCGATCTCCGAGGTGCGCGATCTCACAACGCGCCGTGTCGTCGATGCGACGAGCGCGCTCGACGGCGTCGAACACGCCATCGACGGCGCCGCACACCGCATCGCGGACACGCTCGTCGGGATCGAGAAGTTCACCGAGGCCGCGACCAGCGCGTCGAGCCCGATCCTCGGACCGTCACGACTCAGTGCGAACCAGATGGCGGCGTTCGTGAAGTCGGAGAAGGGCAAGCCGCGGATCACGGTACCGCTGCGCGATCTCGCACAGATGTACCTCGACGAGGGTACGCGCACCGGCGTGCGCGGCGACGTCGCGTTCGCGCAGTCGATCCTCGAGACCGCGAGCTTCCACAATCCCGGCTCTGCCGCGACCGACAACAACTTCGCCGGCATCGGCTGGTGCGACTCGTGCAAGCACGGTTTCAACTTCCCGAGCGCGCAGATCGGCGTGCGCGCCCAGCTCCAGCTCTTACGCACCTACGTCGACCCCGCGTTCCCCGACGCGAGCTACACCGACCCGATCCTGCTGAAGGGCACCTTGAAGCTCGGCTTCCGCGGCAAGGTCCAGACGTGGTGGGACCTCTGGGGCACCTGGGCGACGGGCGCGCTCTACGGGCAACGCGTATACGACATCTACGAACGCATGGTGGCGTTCTCGTCGTCGGTTCCCGCCGAGCCGCCGAAGCCCTACGCCAAGGCGCCACCGACCGCTGCCGGGCCGCGCGCGATCACGCGCCCTGCCGACTCCGGCCCGGGCAGCAAGACACCCTGACGCGCGCGCTACGCCATGAGTCGTACCGGCAGATAGCGGATGCGGGTGTGCTCGTTGCTTCGTGTCCACTCGGCATGGGGCGTTCGGGTCGCGACCGACGTCGAAGCGAACGGCTCGTCGAAACACCTCGTCGTCGTATCAGGGTGAGATCGATCTGGGGGCGGAATACGTGCCACCGATGCGACGTTGAGTGCGGCTTGTGACCGCGACCAACCAGTTCAACGACTTCAACCGCAATCTCATCGAGGAGTTCCGCAAGAACAACGGCAGAGTGACCGGCGCCTTCGAGCGCGCACCACTGCTGTTGCTCACGATGACCGGCGCCAAGAGCGGCAAGGAGCGCACGACGCCGCTCGTGTACACACGCGACGGCGACAACATCGTGATCATCGCGTCGAAAGGCGGGGCGCCGAGCCATCCCGCGTGGTACCACAACGTCGTCGCCCATCCGGACGTGAAGGTCGAGCTCCCCGGCGAGACGTTCAGGGCGCGAGCGCGCGTCGCGACCGGCGAGGAGCGCGACCGGTTGTATCGCGCCCAGGCTGATCTGATGCCGAACTTCGACGAGTATCAGAAGAAGACCGATCGCCAGATCCCGGTCGTCGTGCTCCAGCGCTGCCTGAGCCCACGCTCAGTACGCTGGCTCGATGGCATCGAGCCCCCGTTTCGCCCATCTCGACGGCACGCCCTGGCAAGAGGTCAGGCGTATCGGCATCGGTGGTTCCGAGTTGTCCGTGCGCGAGAAGTGGCTCGACTTCTCGCCGCGGTTCCTGTCGCTGTACGCGCGGTGGGATCCGGGCATGATCGTGCAGCGTCACGGGCACCACAGCGATCACGTGGTGTTCGTGCTCGCGGGCGAAATGACGTGCGGCAACGTCGTGTGCCGCGGCGCGGACATCGCGCTCGACCAGGGCGACACGTTCGGCCCGTTCGTCGCCGGACCCGAAGGCGTCGAGCTGTTCGAAGTGATGATGGGTGACCCGCGATCGTTCTCGGCGGATCTCGACGCGGACGAACGATTTCTCGCATCGCACGGTGCAGTGCAACTGCCCAACCCGCCGATCGAGATGCCCGATTGGCTGACCGACACGCGCAGCTGACGGCGGCTGCGCGCCGGCCAAGGCTTTCTCGACGGTGCCGTAGCCCTACGACCCTGCCGTAGCCTCCCGCGTATGCCTACGAAAGAAGGTCCGGTCGCGCCGTTTCCGCCGGGCACTGACCCCGACGAGTACGACCGCTTGCGCAGACGCGTGCTGTGGAAGATGCCGTCGGGTCTCTACGTCATCGGGACGACCGACAAGGCGGAGCGGCGCAACGCCATGGCGATGAATTGGGCGACGCAAGTGTCGTTCGATCCGAAGTTGGTCGGCGTCGGCGTCGAGCAGTCGGCGTTCACGCACGAGCTGTTGGTGGCCGGGAGAGTGTTCAGCCTCGATCTCATCGACCGCGAGGACCGCGCGATCATCCGCAGGTTCACGAAGCCCGTCGACGTCGACCTCGACGCCAAGACCCTCAACGGCTTCCCGTATCTCGACGGTCCGCTGACCGGCGCGCCGGTGCTCGCGCAGTCGGTCGCGTACATCGAGTGCGAAGTACGTCACCAGGTCGAGGTCGGCAACCATACGCTGTTCCTCGGCGAGGTCGTGAACACCGCGTTCTTGAAGGACGAGCAGACCGACGTCCTCCGCATGGAGGACACGCGCATGAACTACGGCGGCTGACCCCGCCGCGTGCGGGGCGTCAATAGGGGGTCGTTTTCCGACCCCCACTCACGCCCCGGGGACTCGCGTCGTAGGCTCCGGGCATGGGAGACGACAGCGCAGCGACCGCAGGGAGCGGAGCGTGGAGTCGACCCGGCACGATGGGAGACGACAGCGCAGCGACCGCAGGGAGCGGAGCGTGGAGTCGACCCGGCACGATGGCCGACGACACCGCAACGCATCAGCTCCGACAGGCGGCGCCGCGGCGGCTCCTGCGGAACTGGCGCTACGTTCTCGCGACCACGAACCCGCCGCAGGGACACCTCGACCCGGTGTCGAAGTGGCTCTACCTGACGCGCGCGGGCGTGTTACCGATGACGCTCGTCGCGGCCGCGGTCGCGGGGCTGCTCGCGGACTACCGCGGCGACAACGTCTCGTGGGGATGGTTCACGCTCGCCGCGATCGGCATCATCGGCGCGCACATGGCGAACAACCTGATGAACGACTTGTTCGACCTCGGCGTCGGCACCGACCGCGAGGACTACCCGCGCAACCTCTACTCCCCGCATCCAGTGTTGTCGGGCGTGATCACGCGCAAGGGACTCGCGGCGTGCGCGCTCGTCGTCAACGTCATCTGCCTCGCGATCATGGTCATCCTCACGATCGCGCAAGGCTTGCCGATCGTCGCGTTCGCGCTCGGCGGCTTCGTGCTGTCGGCCGCGTACACCGCGCCGCCGTTGCGGCTGAAGAAGCGCGGGCTCGGCGAGCCGACGGTGCTCGTCGTGTGGGGTCCGTTGATGGTTGGCGGCACGTACTACGCGGCGACGGGTCACATTCCGGGCGCGGTGATCCTCGCGAGCCTGCCGTACGCGTTGCTCTGCACGAGCGTGCTGATGGGCAAGCACATCGACAAGATCCCGTGGGACGCGGCCGACGGCACGCACACGCTCCCGGTGATCATGGGCGAGGGTGTAGCGCGCGGGTTCACGCAAAGCATGTTCGTCGCGTTCTACGTGTCGATCGTCGCGCTCGTCATCGCGCGGGTGCTGCCCGTCGCGTCCCTGCTCGTCGTGTTCGCCGCGCCGGTCCAGAAGCGCGCGTTCGAGGCGTACAAACATCCGAAACCCGAGAAGTCACCGATGCCGAACCCGGTGTGGCCCCTGTACTTCGCGGCGATCTCGTTCCTCGTCACGCGCCGCGCCGGCGGCTTGTTCGTGCTCGGGTTGATCCTCGGAGCGGTCCTCGGTTGGTAGCCGGGCCAAGACATACCAAGGCACTGTCCGAACGGGGGACACATGACGACGCCGAGCACGATGCAGGACTTCCCGCTCACGGTCACGATGGCGCTGCGCCACGGGCGGAGCGTGTATCCCGACGCCGAGTGCGTCACCTGGACCGACGCGGGACCGCGCCACGCGACGTTTCGCGAGATCGGTTCCAACGCCGGACGGCTTGCGAACGTCCTCCGGGATCTCGGCATCACGCCGCGGCGACCGCGTCGGCACGTTCATGTGGAACTCGCAGGAGCACCTGGAGGCGTACCTCGCGATCCCCTCGATGGGCGCGGTGCTGCACACGCTCAACATCCGACTGTTCCCCGAGCAACTCACGTACGTCGTGAATCATGCTGAAGACAAGATCGTCATCGTCGACGACTCGCTGATCCCACTGCTCGCCAAGGTGGTGGCGGAGCTCACGACTGTCGAGCAGTTCGTCGTCGTCGGCGACGGGGACGCGTCCGCGCTCGGCACCGACCGCCCGGTGCGCCGCTACTACGAGCTGCTGAATGACGCGTCGCCCGACTACGACTGGCCCGACATCGACGAACGGCAAGCAGCCGCGATGTGTTACACGTCGGGCACTACCGGCAACCCGAAGGGCGTCGCGTACTCGCACCGCAGCATGTACCTGCATTCGCTCGCGTCGCTGTCGAACAACGCGATGGGTCTGTGTGATCGCGACCGCATCCTCGCGATCGTGCCGATGTTCCACGCGAACTGCTGGGGCATTCCGTACGCCGCGTTCATGTGCGGCGCGTCACTCGTCATGCCCGGTCGTTTCCTCCAAGCGGAACCGCTCACGCGCATGGTCAAGGAGGAACACGTCACGTTCTCGGGCGCAGTGCCGACGATCTGGGCCGACATCTTCCGCTACGGCGAACAGCACGACATCGACCTGTCGTCGCTGCGCATGATCATCTGCGGTGGTTCCGCGGTGCCGCGCTCGCTGATGGAGAGTTTCGAATCGCGCTACGGCGTGCGCATCGTGCAGGCGTGGGGGATGACCGAGACGTCGCCGCTTGCCGCGGTCGCGCACCCGCCCGCTCATGTCGAGCTCGGCGACGACGGTGAGATGGATTGGCGTTGCCACACAGGCCGCGTCGTCGGCGGCGTCGAGCTGCGTATCGTCGGCGACGCCGACGACCCGCTTCCGTGGGACGGCGAAGCCGTCGGCGAGATCGAAGTGCGCGGCCCCTGGATCACCGGCGCGTACTACCGCGAGGACGCACCCGAGAAGTTCGACGACGGCTGGCTGCGTACCGGCGACGTCGGCAGCGTCACCGCTGAAGGGTTCATCCAGATCACCGATCGCGCCAAGGACGTCATCAAGTCGGGCGGCGAGTGGATCAGCTCGGTCGAGCTCGAGAACCACTTGATGGCCCATCCCGACGTGATCGAAGCGAGCGTGATCGGCGTGCCCGACCCGCGATGGGACGAACGACCGCTCGCCTGTGTCGTCCGCAGGGAGGGCGCGGACATGCGAGCCGCAGGATCTCGCCGACTACCTCACAACCAAGGTCGCCAAGTGGCAAGTCCCCGAGCGCTGGAGCTTCATCGACGAAGTGCCGAAGACTTCGTGTCGGCAAGTTCGACAAGAAGGTCCTGCGGGCCCGACACGACAAGGGTGACCTCGCCGTAGAGCAACTGGTCGAGCGGAGCGTTCGCGAGCCGGGTCACGCGGCGAGCCGCGGAGCGGGGCCCGAGCGGCGCGCCGAGCGGAAGTGATGGTCGAGCTCCCGTGGCGGCGGCGAACCGACAGTCGTCGAAGCCGCGCCGGCCGCAACCGTCGTGTTGTTGCGCGACGGCGAGTCCGGTCTCGAAGTGCTGCTCGCCCGCCGCTCGTCGAAGCTCGCTTTCCACGGCGGCGCGTGGGTGTTCCCGGGCGGTCGCATCGATCCCGAGGACTACGACGACGCGCCCGACGACCTCGAGGCAGCGGCCCGGCGCGGCGCCGCACGCGAAGCCAAGGAAGAGGCCGGTGTCGACGTCGACCCTGACACGCTCGTCCACCTGTCGAACTGGACGACGCCCGACATCTCGCCCGAAGCGGTTTGCTACGTGGTTCTTCGTCGGGTCCGGTCGCGGGCGGCGACGAGGTCGCCGACGGCGCCGAGACCGAAGTGCTGCAGTGGTTCGGACCCGACGAAGCGCTCGCGGCGCGCGCAGCAGGCGAGATCGAGCTCGCGCCGCCGCAGTACGTGACGCTGCTCGGGTTGCGCAAGTACGCGACCGTCGCCGACGCCCAACGCGGCATCGCCGGAGAAGCGCCGATCGACTTCACGCCGCGCTTCCACTTCATCGACGGCGGCGGCGCGGTCTGCGTCTACAGCGACGACGTCGCGTACCACGACCTCGGCCGCCTCGACGCGGAAGGTCCCAGGCACCGCCTCTACCTGCGCGAGAGTACCTGGGACTACGTCCGCGACTGACCTTTTCGACGCACCGGCGGCGTGCCGGGCTCAGCTCGGTTGGCGCACGATCCGGATGTAGGGCTTGGGCGTCTTGTAGTCGCCGAAGATCTCCTTCGCCTCGTCGTTCGACACCGAGCCGCCGATGATCACGTCTTCGCCCTGCTTCCAGTTCACCGGTGTCGCGACGCGGTGCTTGGCGGTGAGCTGGAGCGAGTCGATGACGCGGAGCACCTCGTCGAAGTTCCGGCCGGTGGTCATCGGGTAGACGAGGATCAGCTTGATCTTCTTGTCGGGGCCGATGACGAACACGTTACGAACGGTCTGGTTGTCGGCGGGCGTGCGCGTCTTCGCGTCACCCGACGTGCTGGCCGGCAGCATCCCGTACAGCTTCGACACGTTGAAGTCGGAGTCGGCGATGATCGGGTAATTCGGGGCCGTCCCCTGGGTCTCTTCGATGTCTCTCGCCCAGGCCTCGTGGTCGCCGGTCGCATCCACCGAGAGACCGATGACCTTCACTCCGCGCTTGTCGAACTCCGGCTTGATCTTCGCGACGTAGCCGAGCTCGGTGGTGCAGATCGGCGTGAAGTCCTTGGGGTGCGAGAACAACAGGCCCCACGAGTCACCGAGCCAGTCGTGGAATTGGATCGTGCCTTCGGTCGTCTCCGCTTTGAAGTCCGGAGCCTCGTCGCCCAAGCTCAGCGCCATCTTTTACACCTCTTTGTGAGTCGTGGATTCTCTTTGTGAGTCGTGGATTCAGCGCGCAGGCTAGATCCGCACTCCCGCCAAAAGCGAGTGAGTAGGTCGGGAATCCCAACCGGACGGACCTCCGGAATGTTCCGGCTCCGGTGGACGCGGCGCCGCGGTCACCGTGTGGGCGCCGTGATCACCGCATTCGGGTTGAGCGGAGATCGACTGTGGGTCGCGCTCGTGTGTCTCGCGGTCGCCGGAAGCGCCGATGTCGTATCCGCAGTATTTCGCTCGACATTGCAACAACTCGTCGTCGCCGACGCGCTGCGCGGTCGCCTCGCGGCGTTCAACATCGTCGTCGTCGTCGTCGGTGGCCCGCGCCCGGTGACGCCGAAAGGTGGACTCGTTGCCAGCGCGTTCGCGCCGACCGTCTCGCTTGTGTCGGGCGTGCTGCGCCTCGTGGACGTCGCCGCGATCGCAGCGACCGTCCCGCGTTTCGCGCAGTGACGCGTCGGCGGCGTTCCCTGATTGACCACGCAACCCAGGCGCGATTGACTGCGCCTCGTGGCGGGGTACTCGGGGACACCTCTGGCAAAGAAGCTCGGTATCAGAACCGGCGCTCGCGTCGCGCTCGTGCGCGCGCCACACGGCTTCGAGGAGACGCTCGAGCCGTTGCCGGATGGTGTCCGGCTGCGCACACAGGCGCGCGCAACGCAGGACGTCGTGCTGTTCTTCGCGACGCGCCGCGCGGAGCTCGAGCGCCGCTTCAACGGGCTCGCGCATGCGATGACCCCCGACGGTGGCCTGTGGATCGCGTGGCCGAAGCGCACCGCGGGTGTCGCGACCGACCTCAGCGAGAACGTCGTTCGCGACGTCGGCCTCGCGCACGGCCTGGTCGACAACAAGGTGTGCGCGGTCGACGACGTGTGGTCGGGCTTGCGCTTCGTGTACCGCCTCAAGGATCGCCCGAGCCAGAACGGCCGCGCGCGCCGCTGACGCGTCTGTCAGCGGTCAGCTCGCGGTGCAAGCGGCATTGACGCCTCGTACTCGCCGGCGCTGAACTGCACCGTCGCCGCAGGTGAGAGCTTGCGCACGAGACCCAGCGCCGCTCGGTTGTCGGGCAGCATGGTCGCCAGGAAGCGCTCGTAGCCCCGGGAATCCGCCACCTTGGCGAGACGGATTGCGAGCTGCGACCCGACGCCTCGGTGCTGCCACGCATCCTCGACCGTGACCGCGATCTCGGCGTCGGCGGAGCCGCTGCGGGCGTCATAGCGAGCGACCGCCACGATGTCATCGCCCTCGAGAGCGATGAGCGCCTCGCGGCGGTCGTGGTCGACGTCGGCGAGGCGGAGGAGAGCGGCGCGCGGTGGCCGCCGCACAGGTGAGAAGAAGCGGTAGTACACGCTCGGCGCCGAGAGTCGGGTGAACAGAGCCCCGAGCGCGTCGACATCGGTGATTTCGATCGGTCGCACCGAGAGCGCGACACCGTCGACCCACATGATTTCGCTCATGACCGGTTCCGCGTGATCAAGCACGTCGACGTCGCGTGCGCGTACAGCGTGCCCGCGTCGTCGTAGACGCGCGCGTCGGTGGTCGCAACCCGACCACCGCTGTGGACGACGCGTCCCTCGGCGTGGATCCGTCCGGTGGCGAGTGTGATCGCGCGTACGTAGTTCGTCTTCAACTCGAGCGTGGTGAAGCCCGCGTCAGCGGCCAGTATCGACGACACCGCACATCCCATCGCCGTGTCGACCAGTGTCGCGACGACGCCGCCGTGCATCGTTCCCATGGGGTTCTCGTGCAGCTCGTCGGCGGTCATCGAGAACACCGTGCGTCCGCGATCGAGCTCATCGAGTTCGATTCCGAGCATCGCCGCCGCGGGTGGCGGCGCCGCGTCGCCGCGCTTGATGGCCGCCAGTCGCTCGTAGCCGTCGAGACCGCGCAACCGGAAGCGGGCGCGCGCAGGGTCGGTCCACGTGATCGTGCGCGAGCGTGTGCCTTCGTGCGCGGGCGGTGTTGTCGTGATATCGAGTGCGGTCATGGCGTCATCTCCGGAGGTGCGTCTGGAGGGTTGGACGTGCGGAGCGTGTGGACATGCCTTACGAGATGGTCCACCACGTGGTTCATGTGTGACGGGTCGTCGTACAAGCGGGCGAGCATCACGCCGCCTTCGAGCGCGGCGGTGATCGTCGAGGCAAGCGCGTACGGGTCGATGTCGGCGCGCAGTGTGCGTTCGGCCTTGCCGTCCTTGACGATGCGGCCGACGAGCCGGTGCCACAGCGTCATCGACTCACGGGCGCGGTCGCGGAGCTCAGGGTGCGTGTCGTCGGCTTCGATCGCGGTGTTCATGATCGGGCAGCCGCCGTCGATTGCGGGCCGGCGGGCGGTCTCGCTGAACGCCCTGATCATGCGGACCAGGCGGTCGGGTGCGTCGGTGGCGCCGTCCTGCGACCGGGCGAGGTGCTCGGTCACGCAGGTCATTGCGAAGTCGTAGGCCGCGAGCGCGAGGTCTTCCTTCGAGCCGAAGTGGTTGTAGATCCCGCCTTTCTCGAGGCCGGTGGCGTCGACGAGGTCGCGGAAGGACGCGCCGACATATCCCTTGCGGTTGAACACGGGCGCGGCCAGCTCGACGATCCGCCGGCGGGTGCGCTCGCCCTTCGTGCTGGTTCCGACCATGCGCTGCGGACCCTTCCCAGAAAAGACCGACCGGTCGGTTTCAAGTATGCGCTCAGCGGGACGGCTCGTCAAGGGCGATCACGCCCTAGGGTCGGCGGCGATGTGCGGCCGGTATGTCGCGGTGTCGTCGCCGACGATCCTCGCCGAACGGTTCGCGGTCGAGGAGCTGCGGATCACCGAGGCCGAGCCGAGCTACAACGTGGCGCCGCGCGCCGACGTGCCTGTGGTCGCCGTCAGCCAGGGCAGGCGGGTGCTCGACGTCCTGCGATGGGGGCTCGTGCCGTCGTGGGCCAAGGACGTGTCGATCGGCGATCGGTTGATCAATGCACGCGCGGAACGGATCACCACGAGCAATGCGTACAAGCGCGCGTTCGAGCGCCGGCGTTGCATCATCCCTGCCGACGGCTTCTACGAGTGGGAGAAGGTCGAGCGCGCAAGAAAAGTGCCGTGGTTCTTTCGCCGGCGCGACGGCGAGCCGTTCGCCTTGGCGGGGGTGTGGGAGATCTGGCACGACCCCGCAGAGGGAGACGACAGCGCAGCGACCGGAGGGGAGCGGAGCGCGGAGTCGACCCATGGTCGCCGCGACGACAGCGCAGCGACCGGAGGGGAGCGGAGCGTGGAGTCGACCCATCGTCGCCGCGACGACAGCGCAGCGACCGGAGGGGAGCGGAGCGCGGAGTCGACCCATCGTCGCCGCGACGACAGCGCAGCGACCGGAGGGGAGCGGAGCGCGGAGTCGACCCATGGTCGCCGCGACGACAGCGCAGCGACCGGAGGGGAGCGGAGCGCGGAGTCGACCCATGGTCGCCGCGACGACGCGCCGCGCATTCGATCGTGTTCGATCATCACGGGCGCCGCAAACGATCTGGTCGCGCCGATTCACGATCGGATGCCGGTCGTGTTGCCGCAGTCGGTGTGGGACGAGTGGCTCGACCGCGAGAATCGCGATGTTGCGTCGCTGAAGCGGTTGCTCGTTCCGTCACCCGCCGGCGAGATGGAAGCGTGGCCCGTCAGCACCCTCGTCAACAAGGCCGACAACAACGGCCCGGAGCTCCTCGAACCCGTGCCGGTAAGGTCGACGATCTGATGGGCCTGATGAGTCACGACGAGTACGTGCACGCCATTCGCCGCGAAGGTGATGCCATGGCGAACGCGGCGCGCGCCGCAGGTGTCGGCGCGGCAAGTGCCCTCGTGCCCGCAGTGGAACGTCGGCGATCTGCTCGCGCACCTCGGACGTATTCACCGTTGGGTGACGAGCATCATCGTCGACCAGTCGAAGGAACGCGGCGCGGACTGGTCGGAAGCGAAACCCCCACCCGCGGCGAACTGCTCGACTGGTTCGCCGGTGGCGTGGCACCGCTCGCCGACGCGTTGCGCGGCGCGGGCCCGAATCTCGAGCTATGGACGTGGACCCCCGACAAGAGCTCGCGATTCTGGGCGCGTCGGCAAGCAAACGAGACCGCGGTGCATCGCTACGACGCGCAGCTCGCTGTCCGCGCGTGACCCAACCGATCGAGCCTGCGCTCGCGCGCGAAGGCATCGACGAATTCTTTGCGCTCGTGCCGTACTGGCCGTGGGCCGACCGCGTTCGTGGCGACGGCGAGACGTTGCACTTTCACCGCACAGATGGCGAGGGCGAGTGGTTGATCCGCCTTGGTCGCGACGAAGTGGTCATCACGGCCGAGCACGCGAAGGGCGACGTCGCCGCGCGGCACTTCGTCGGATCTGTTGTTGTTCCTCTACGGGCGTGTGCCGGCCGAGGCGCTCGAAGTCTTCGGCGACGTGTCGTTGCTCGCGCGGTGGCGCGAGCTCGTCACCTGGTAGCCGCGGACGAGTTCGCGACCGCTGCTCGCAGCACCGCGAGCACGTGCTCGCGTCGCACCGCGAGTGCTTCGGGCGAAAGCGGATCGGTGTCGAGCAGCCCGCTCATCAGCTGGCCGTCGGACAAGTACGACAACACCGCGCCGTAGCCCGTGAGGAGCAACTGGCGCGCGTCGTACCGCCGCAAGCGTCCGGCGTCCATCTCGCGTTCGAGGAAGGCGGCGCCCCGCTCGAACAACGGCCTGAGCATCGCGTTCAGCTCTTCGCGAAGGATCGGGCCGCCCTCGAGCGCCGCCCACCGCACGAGCCGCACGAAGTCGGGACGCTCTTCGAAGAAGCGGAAGGCGGCGCGCATCATCCGCTCGACCTGTGGCCACCCTTCGCGTGTCCCGAACGTCGCCTGCTCGACGAGCGTGGTCCAGTCGCCGAGGGCCTCGGTGAGGACCGCTCGGTAGAGCGCTTCTTTCGACGGGAAGTGGTGGAACAGGCTCGGGCGACGGATGCCGACGGCGTCGGCGATCTCGTTCAGGCTCGTGCCCGAGTACCCGTGCTCGGCGAACAGGTGGGCGGCGGCGTCGAGGATCGTGCCCTTCGTTGAAGATTGAACTGGCACCGGTGCCGCCACGACATCAGTCTACCGACTGGTCGGTAGTACATTTTTGGGCTGTGTCGATCTCATATCTGATCGCGGCCCTCGTCGCGGGCTTCTTGGTGACAGAGCTTTCGATCTCGGTCACGACCGTCTACCTCCATCGGGCGCTGTCGCACCGCGCGCTGACCGTGCACCCCGCGGCGGCAGTGCCATTCCGATTCGTCATCTGGGTCAGCACCGGCATGCGGCCGCGGGAATGGGTAGCCGTCCACCGCAAGCACCACGCGTCGACGGATACAACCGAAGACCCGCACAGTCCCGCGGTCTTGGGCTTTTGGCGCGTGCAACTCGGCAATGTCGGGCTGTACAAGCGCGGCGGCGGCCGATCCGGTGAATCTGCGCAAGTACGCGTGCGACATCCCAACCGATCGCTTCGACCGTTACGCGTTCGACTTCAGCCTCCTCGGGCTGTCGATCGGGATCGCGATCCTCGTCGTCACGATGTGGGCGCTCGGGTTCCCGTTGTGGGTCGGCCTTCTCGCCGCGGGGGTACACGCGGTGACGTACGTGATGTTGTCGGGTGCGATCAACGGTGTCGGGCACACGTACGGCAAGCAGCCGTATGCGAACTCCGCGACCAACATGCAGTCTCTCGCGTTGGTCACCGGCGGCGAAGGGTTGCACAACAACCACCATGCGGCGCCGACGTCTGCGCGTTTCTCGCTGGGAAGCGGTGAGCTCGATCCGGGCTGGTGGCTCGTTCGCATGCTCGTGTTCATGCGCCTCGCGCACGTTCGTCATCACGACTTGCATCTCAAGTCCGCGTCGTGAGCTGCAGCGTCTGCGACACGAACGCGCTCATCGAGCGCGGCGAGGACGCGCACGCGGTCGCGCGGCTCGCGACCGGCTATGTGCGGCTGATACCGAACCAGTACTTCGTCGGCTCGACGTATTTCCAATCGAAGACGTGCGTGACCGAGCTCCACGAGCTCGATGCGGCACAGCGGGCCGAGTACCAACGCGAGATGGTGGAAGTCACGTCCGCGATGTGGCGGGCGTTCGCGCCGCGCAAGCTCAACTACGAGTTGCTGGGCAACACGTGTCCGCATCTGCATTGGTTCTTGACGCCGCGCTACCCGAGCGATCCGCACCCGCGCGGTCCGATCTGGGAGGACATGAACTTCCTGCGCTTGCTCTGGACCGAACAGGGCCGCCTCGCACCAGAAGAGCGCGGTTCGATACGGAACCGGCTCCTCGCGGAACTCTGCGCGGGTGACGTTGTCGTCGAGCAGGCGTACTGCTAACGCGCGAGCGCGTGGATCACCGCGAGCAGCTGATCGGGCCCGCAGAACAGCGCGGGCGCGGGGGTCGTGACGCCGTTTTCCATGTAACGCCGGATGTGCTCGCGACACGCCTCGGGCTTGCCCCATACGAGCAACTCGTCGACGACGTGGTCGGGGATCGACTCGGACGCCGCCTTGCGGTCGCCTTCCTTCCAGAGCCGCCACAAGTCGTTCAGCTCGTCGCCCCGGCCGAGCCACTCGTGGAACGCGGCATACACGGGCACCGTGAGGTACGACGCGATCGCGCGCTTGCCGACGGCGCGCGCCATTCCCGCGTCATCGACCGGCAGCACGAAGATGCGCGCGACGATCTCCTTGTTCTCGCCGACGTGCGGCACGACCGTCTTCACGTCGTCAGCAGAGAGCCAGTTGATGATCGCGCCGTCGCCCTTGCGGCCCGCGAGTCGCAGCATGCCTTCGCGGAGAGCCGCGACGAGGATCGGTGGCTG
This sequence comes from uncultured Actinomycetes bacterium, assembly GCA_963836365.1. Lineage (GTDB taxonomy): Bacteria > Actinomycetota > Acidimicrobiia > IMCC26256 > PALSA-610 > DASQHW01. The sequence continues at coordinate 8,370 of CAWIJC010000007.1, read as the reverse complement.
CTCCGGAACAGGAATACCCAGGCGGAAGCCGCGCACGCGGAACGTCTCGTATTCCTCGTCGACCTTCTCGCCGGTGAGCGCGGCGCGGAGAAAGCGGATCGTGTCGCGCGTGCGCTGGTATGGCTGGTCGAACGTCATGCCGTTCCAGCGCTCGACGATCACATCGGAGCTGGTGCCGATGCCGAGCGCGAAGCGGCCGGGCGCCGCCTGACACATCGACGCGACCGTCGAGGCGAACGTGTGCGCGCCGCGCGTGTAGACCGGCACGATCGCCGTACCGAAGCGAAGCTCGGGCGCCCATTGCGCGGCCACCGCGAGCGGCGTGAACGCGTCGTAGCCGCCGGACTCCGCCGACCAGAGATCGGTGTAGCCGAGGTCGACCAGCTCGCGCACGAGCTCGCGCTGTTCGACGAGTGGGATGCCGTCGAACGGGAACGTGATGCCATAACGCTGCGAGACGGTCATGCTGTTCGCTCGCTCATCGGGTGACCTCTCCTTCCAGCTCGGTGAGTGGGGCGTCACGATGCGACCGGACGATCGTCGACTGGCTGGCCGTCCCCAGCAGTGTGCCGTCCTCGGCCCACAGGTGCACGAGCCCGTGCCCGAAGCCGTCGGCGACGGCGTGCACGCGCACGTCGGCGAGCACCCACTCGGTCGGTGCGCGGTGCGCGACGCGCAGCGTGTTGTCGAGACTGTTGCCACCCGCGCGCCGCCCGAGCGCCTGGCCGATGCCGAACGGCACGAAGTCGCCGATGATCGCCAGCGCGGCAGCCGACATCTCCAGGAGTTCGGGCGTGCGCACCCACAGCGATGCGCTGCCAGTGCCAACGGGTCCCGGGAAGTCATGGAACGGCCGCGCGTCGGCGAGCCGCGCGTCGAGGCGTGTGCTGATCGTGCCCTCGTGGCGGTCCATCATCGGCCGGGGAGGGCAGTCGTCGGGCGGCGGTACGACCGGGCGCTGCGACCATTGGCCTGCGAGCGGGAACGGTCGACGACCGAGCGCGCCGACGACCGTCAGGATCTCGGTGTCGCCGACGTGCGCGATGACGCGCGCCTGGCTGATCTGGTGACCGCGGACGACTTCGTCACAGTCGAGCTCGAGGATCGACGGGGGGCGCGCGTACGAGAGGAACTGCGCGGTCGCCCAGATGCACGGACGACCCGCGACCTGCTCCATCACTTCGACACATGCGCCGAGCCCGCAACCCCCGAACAGCGCGCCGGTGCCCGACGTCAGCGACCGCACGACTTTCATCTGCCACCTCGTGCGATCGCCGGTCGGCTCGAGACCGTAGAACGTCCGCGCATCCATTCGGACGGCGAGACTATTGCACGCCCCGTTGGCAGCGTTTCCCGCGCATGGCGCGGTTTTCGCTGCCAACAGTTGTTGGGGTTTCCCGCGCATGGCGCGGTTTTCGCTGCCAACAGCTACGTGCGGACGGCGTTGCGGGTGACGAGGCCGGCGTGGCCGGTGAGCTTCATTCCCGTGAGCGTGCGTTCGGCGTGACGCATGCGCCACGCGAGCATGCGTTGTGCGTACTCCAAGACCTTGGACGCGTACGCGGGATCGTTGGCGCGGTTGACGAGCTGCGCGGGATCGTCGTCGAGATCGAAGTAGATCGCAGGGAACACGTGGTGCCCGGCGAACTGCACGTACTTGCCGTGCTCGTCGCGAAGCACGGCCAACGAGCATTCTTCCAGCGACAACCCGAACGCGTCTTCGAGGAAGGTGCTCGCGGGATCGCGCAGATCGAGCTCGAAATGCACCTCGTTGCGCCAGCCGTCCACGGTGTCGCCTTGCAGCCATGCCGTCAACGTGCGGCCGTCGCACTGCAACGGGATCTCGGTGTCGAGCAACGTGCAGATCGTCGGGAGCACGTCGACGTGCTCGGTCATGACGTCGACGGTGCGGCCGACTGCTTCCGGCGCGACGCCCGGACCGCGCACGATCAACGGCACGTGGAACGCGGTGTCGAACCAGCCGATCTTCTGGACGAGCCAGTGGTCGCCGAGCAGCTCACCGTGATCCGATGTGAAGATGATCAGCGTGCGATCGGCTTGCCCCGACGCATCGATCCACGACAGCAAGCGGCCGAATTGGTCGTCGACCTCGGTGACCATGCCGTAGTACGTCGCCTGCAACTCCCGCTGCTCCTGTTCGTCGGCCGGCGACGAGACCAACGGGTGCACGAGCATCACGCCGAGCATCGGGTGCTGTTCGCCCTCTTGGGCCATCGTCGGCGCGCGCACCGGCGCCGGCACCGCAGCCGGGTCGTACATCGTGTCGTACGGTGCGGGCGCGAGGTACGGCGGATGCGGCCGCAAGTAGGAGAGGTGCACGAACCACGGGCGCCCGGCCGAGGACGCATCCGAGACGTAGTCGAGCACGCGATCCGTCAGGTACGTGGTCTGCGAGTGCGCGGCGTCATACGCGGTGCGCCATCTCGTGCCCGGCGCGGGCTGGTCGACGAACGGGCGCCAATCGTCGGGCACGTCGACGCCGTCGTTGCGCATCCACGCGAGCCAGTCGGCCGGCGCGCCCTCTGCGAGGTGACACGCCGCGTCGAAGCCCGGCAGTACACCTTCGTAGGAGTACAGGCGCGGGTCGTCGCCCGGCACGGTGCGCGGGTCGACGCCGGTGTCGGTGTAGCCGAAGAGTGCGGGCTCGTAGCCGAGACGCCGCGCAACGAGCGCGACGTTGTCGTGACGCGCGTCCAACGGCGTGCCATTGGTGCAGCCGCGGTGGTTCATCAAGTACATGCCGGTGTACAGCGACGCCCGGCTCGGCGCGCACGGCACGGCGTTGGCGAAGTGCTGCCGGAACGAGACGCCACCGGACGCCAACCGGTCGAGGTTCGGAGTGCGTACCACCGGATGGCCGGACCCCGAGAGGCAGTCGCTGCGGAACTGGTCCGCGGTGACGAACAGCACGTTCAGCGAGGGACTGGTCACGCCGACCTCACGGAATGCACAGAAACGTGACCTCGGGAATCGGGAATCGCCGCCGGTCGTTACACAGGCACTATGCCAGAGACCCGCACCGAACTCCTTCCCCTGTTGCCGCTCACGCAGGGGGTCGTGCTCCCGCAGATGGTCGTGACCATTGCGCTCGAGACCGACGAGGCCAAGCGCGCCGGCGAGGCCGCCGACCAGGCCGGCAACCGGATCGTGCTCGTACCCAGAATCGACGGCCGCTTCGCGCGCGTCGGGACGGTCGCTACGATCGAGAGCTCGGGCGAGCTCCCCAACGGCACGCGCGGCGCTCGTCATCCGCGGCACCGGGCGGGCGCGCATCGGCACCGGCGAGACCGGCGCCCACGGCGCGCTCCACGTGCGCGTCGAGGAGCTCGAGGAGCTGCCACCGAGCGTGCCGCGCGCGAGCTCGCACGTGAGTACCGCGCCGTCGTCGAGACGATCCTCGAACACCGCGGCGCGCGTCGCGTCGCCGACGTCCTGGCAGGCGTCGACGACCCCGGCCAACTCGCCGACACCGCCGCGTACTCGCCCGACCTGACCGTCGAACAGCGCGTCGAGCTGCTCGAGGCGATCGACGTCGAAGAACGTTTGACGCTCGCCCTCGCATGGGTGCGCGAGACGCTCGCCGACCTCGAGCTGAAGGACAGGATCCGCACCGAGGTGAGCGACGATCTCGACAAGCAGCAGCGCGAGTTGCTGCTGCGACGCCAGATGGACGCGATCCGCAAGGAGCTCGGCGAAAGCGACGACGACGCCGTCGCGGAGTACCGGGCGCGCGCGGCCGAAAGGACTCTGCCCGACGCGGTCAAGCTCGCCGTCGACAAGGAGCTCGACCGCTTCGAACGCATGGGTCCGCAGAATCCCGAGCAGGCATGGGTGCGCAACTGGCTCGACGCGGTGCTCGACGTGCCCTGGGGCGAGCTCGCCGAGGAGAAGAACGACCTCGGAGAAGCGCGTACCGTGCTCGACGCGGATCACGAAGGCCTCGCCGACGTGAAGGACCGCATCCTCGAGTTCCTTGCCGTGCGCGTGCTCCGGAATGAACGTGGTCTCGGCAACGTCGGCGGACGCGGTAGCGGCGCGATCCTCGCGCTCGTCGGTCCGCCCGGCGTCGGCAAGACCTCGCTGGGTGAGTCGGTCGCGCGCGCGCTCGGGCGTCCGTTCGTGCGTGTCGCCGTCGGCGGCGTGCGCGACGAGGCCGAGATCCGTGGCCACCGGCGCACGTACGTCGGGGCGCGGCCCGGTCGCATCGTGCGCGCGTTGACCGAAGCCAAGGCGATGAACCCCGTCGTGCTCATCGACGAGGTCGACAAGTTGCAGGCCGGAGGCTGGTCGGGAGACCCCGCGAGCGCGTTGCTCGAAGTGCTCGACCCCGCACAGAACCACACGTTCCGCGACCACTACCTGGAGCTCGACCTCGACCTGTCCGACGTCTTGTTCCTGACGACCGCGAACATGGTCGAAACGATCCCGGCGCCGTTGCTCGACCGGATGGAGCTCGTACAGCTCGACGGTTACACCGAGGACGAGAAGGTGTCGATCGCGAAACACCACCTGTTCCCGCGCCAGCGGGACAAGGCGGGGCTGCGGAACGACGAGCTGACGATCACCGATGCTGCGTTCCACGCGCTGGTCACGGGGTGGACCCGCGAGGCGGGTGTGCGCGGACTCGAACGGCAGCTCGGCAACATCACGCGGAAAGCGGTTCGCAAGATCGCGGAGGAGACGAAGGCGAAGCCGACCGGAGGGGAGGCGCAGCCGGAGCCGACCAATGGACACGGCGATGCCACGAACGTGATCGTCGACGACGGCGACCTCAAGGAGTTCGTCGGCCGGCCGCGCTTCCGTCCCGAGGACGCGACACGTGCTCCGATTCCGGGCCTCGCGACCGGTCTCGCGGTCACGGGCGCGGGTGGCGACGTGCTCACGATCGAGGTCACCGCCATGGCCAGTGACATGAAGAGCGGCGAGCCTGCGATGCAGGTGACCGGCCAGCTCGGTCACGTGATGTCGGAGTCGGCGCAGATCGCGCTGTCCTTCGTGCGTGCGAACGCCGACGAGCTCGGGGTGCAGAAGGATGCGTTCGAACACAAGCGCTTCCACTTGCACGTGCCCTCGGGTGCGATCCCGAAGGACGGGCCGAGCGCCGGGATCACGATGACGACTGCCCTCGCATCCTTGGTGACCGGACGTCCGGTGAAGCAGAACGTCGGGATGACCGGTGAGGTCACGTTGCAGGGACGCGTGTTGCCGATCGGCGGTCTGAAGCAGAAGCTGCTGGCCGCGCACCGCGCGGGGTTGACCGACGTGGTGATCCCGATCGACAACGAGCCGGATCTCGATGACGTACCCGAGCAGGTGCGCGAGCAGTTGTACGTGCACCCGGTGCGCGACGTGCGCGAGGTGTTGGCGCTCGCGCTGACCTGACCGTCGGAGATTTAGGCTGGGCCCCGAGCCGAACGCCCGCGAGCCGGGTATCCCGGCGAGCAGCGAGGCGGGGCCCGAGCAGCCCGGAGCGGAGCGACATGTCGCGCGTCGACACGGACCCCTTTGTCGTGCTGAGCGAGGCGCCCGTCGAAGCGTTGCCGCGCCGGCTCTGGCGGACGTACGTCACCGACGTGCGCGCGGCGGCAAACGCGCAAGCCCGGTGACGCGCGAGACCGATCGCAAGATGGTGATCGTCTTTGTCGTCGCCGCGGTCGCGCTGACATGCAACAACTTCCTCGGCGGCGATCCCGCGTGGTTCGTGTCGGGGTTGCGCGGCGTGGGCCTCGCCGGGCTCGGCAACAGGTTGCACGACGCGACGGCGATCTCGGCGCACCGCGACTTCAACACCTTGGCGTGTTGGGCGGTCGTCTCGATCGCGTCGTACACGGTGCCCGCGGTGCTGTGCATCAAGTTCGTGTTCCGCGAGCGTGTGCGCGACTACGGGCTACGCGTCGATGGCATCGCGCGTCACCTCCGCACGTACGCGGTGTTGTATGCGATCGCCGCGCCGCTGATCGTCGCGTTCTCGTTCACGGCCGTGTTCCAGCAGAAATACCCGTTCCTCCACCTCGCGCCGAATCAATCGCTGTGGCCGTACCTCTACATGTGGTGGATCCTGTACTGGCTCCAGTTCTGCGCGCTCGAGTTCTTCTTCCGCGGGTTCATGGTGCGCGGGCTCGCGCCACGCTTGGGATGGGCCGCCATCTTTGCCATGGTCGTTCCGTACAACATGCTCCACTACGGCAAGCCGATGGCCGAGGCACTCGCTGCCGTAGTCGGCGGCGTCGTGCTCGGCACGCTCAGCCTCAAGACGAAGTCGATCTGGTGGGGCGCAGCGCTCCACATCTCGATCGCGCTGACGATGGACCTCAGCTCCTTGAGCCACACGCGCTGGCGGTGAGCGGGCGCACGTCCCCGGGCGTGTGCAGGGGTAGGTCTACGACACCCCACACACGCTCCCGCACGCTGCGCTATTGCAGGGTGACGGGGAGGGTCGCGAGGCCGCGGAGGACGATGCGGCCGTTCCACTCGAGGGTGTCGGTCGCGAGGTCGATGCCGGGGAACCGACGAACCAGCGTCGTGAGCGCGACCTGTCCCTCGAGCCGCGCGAGGTGCGCGCCGAGGCACGAGTGGAAGCCGCCGCCGAACGACATGTGGTCACGCGCGTCACCGCGCCGCAGGTCGAGCGCAGCCGCGTTCGCACCCCACTTCAGAGGGTCGCGGTTCGCAGATCCGAGACACGTCATGATCATCGAACCCGACTCGATCTCCTTGCCGCCGATCTCGATCGGCGCGAGGTTCACTCGTCGCGACATCTGCACCGGCGAGTCGTAGCGCAACAACTCGTCGGCGAACGAGGCGTCGATCGACGGGTCGCGGACCAACAGCTCGAGCTGGTCGCGATTGCGGAGCAACGCCAGCGTGCCGTTGCCGATCAGGTTGACGGTCGTCTCGTGGCCGGCGACGTACAGCAGCATCACTTGCTCGACGAGCTCGTCCTCGCTCAGCCGGTCTCCATCGTCTTCGGCCTGGACGAGCGCGGTGAGCAAGTCGTTGCCGGGATTCCCTCGCTTCCACGTGATCGCCTCGTTGGTGTACGCGACGATGTTGTCGATCGCGTCGAACGCCGCGAGCTGCTCTTCACGCGTGATGATCGGGTCGAAGGTCTTCACGACCGCGCCCGACCACTCGCGCAGCTGCACACGGTCGCGGCCCTCCGGCATGCCGAGCATCTCGGAGATCACAATGAACGGCAGCGGGAACGCGAGCCCGGCGATGAGATCGAACACTTCCCGGCCCGATTCCCCGTCGTCATCGGCCCGATCGAGGTGCTCGTCCACGAGTTGCTGCACGCGCGGGCGCAGCTCCTCGATCATGGGCGGCGTGAACACCTTCGACACGAGCCGCCGGAGGCGGTGATGGTCGGGCGGGTCGAGGTTGAGCATCGTATGTGTGCCGCCTTCACGACGCTCGTCCATCATCGCCTGGATGTCAGGGTCGAGCTCGAACGGCAACGGCTTGGCGTGCCGTTCCTCGACGCTCAGGTGCGGGTCGCGCAGCACGCGGTGCACGTCCTCGTAGCGGAACAGCGCCCACGTTCCGATCGGGGTCAGGTGCACCGGATCCGAGTCGCGGACAAGCTGGTACTGCGCGTACGGGTTGTCGAAAAAGCCGGGCTGGAACGGATTGAGCATCGGGGGGAGATAGCCGGTGTCCTGCGCGGGGGTCTCGCTCGTGGTCACGGACGTCACCGTACGCCTGGGCTCCGCGCTCGGACGACGTGACATAGGTCACAGCAGGAAAAGTAGTTGCAGGAATACTGCAACTAATGTCAGAATGCGGCGGTGACAGCCGCAACCCCGGCAGTCGACGGCCGCGTGCAGCGCGGCAGCCGCAACCGCCAGGCGATCATCGACGCGCTGCTGGCGTGCTACGAGGCGGGTTCGCTGCGGCCGAGCGTGCCCGAGGTCGCGCGGCGGGCCGGCGTCTCGGCGCGATCGGTGCACAACCACTTCGTCGACGTCGAGGCGTTGCGCGCGGAGGTTTCGCAACGGCAGTGGGAACGCTACGCGCCGCTCGTCGGCGAGGTATCGACTGTCGACGAGCTGATCGCGAACCGGGTCGCCTTCTTCGAGGCGGTGACGCCTGTACGGCGCGCCGCGTTGCTGTCGGTGCACGACTCGCCGACGATCGCCCGGAACCTCGCGCGTGCTCGATCGCCTGCTGCGCAGTCAGCTCGACGTTGTGTTTCTCGACGCCGACGACGAGTTCCTCGACGCGCTCGAGCTCGCGACGAGCTGGGACGCCTGGAACCGCCTGCGCACGGCGCAGGGCTTGAGCGTGGCGCGCGCCCGGCGCGTGCTCGAACGCATGATCCGCACAATGACCGAAGGGACCGCCGCGTGA
>CAWIJC010000006.1:0-261013 GCA_963836365.1 uncultured Actinomycetes bacterium | reverse complement strand
GGGCCAGGGCTGGACTCTCGAGTACGAAGTACATGCGAAGCGTCGGCCGGGGTTTTGTCCGGGCGTACATGAGGCCCAGGTAGAAGCCCGGGGCCGACCTGGCGGATCTCGTCGCGATACCGGGCGTAGACCCGCGACGTCTGGCTGTAGTCGAGCACCAGGGCCGGCTCCGTCGAGCCAGCTCTGGTCCTGATAAACCTGGGCGCGGACCATGCAGGCCGAAGAAGCGGTTGACGGCCGAGGACTCGGCCGGCTCGAAGACCTTGCCCTGCCAGACCAGGCGAGTGCCCCGCGCCATCGCCCTGTTTCTCCTGCTTCCGGGTGCCAGCAGCGCCGTGCCTCGCACGCGGCCGGGAGGCATCCCCGCGACGGCACCCTGGCGATAGAGCGCATCCAGTTCCGGACCGCTCATGCGGACCAGCTGATCTACCGTGAGCACAGGTGCCTGGGCCCGGGCGGTTGTGCCTGAGATCAGCACCATGATGAGTGCGATCATGAAGATCGTGGAGGAGATTCGACTGGGATACGCAAGCTTTCTCGGCCGCGTCATCATGTCAGTGGCCTCATCGATACGTCGTTACGCGAACGCGGGGAGGGACGTATCCACTGTGATCGCCCGGACTGTCGCTCGCGTCTTGAGCGAATCTCACGGCCGGTGCAATTCTCGATCACTTCACCGCCCGGCCGATTGGACCCAGCAGTGATCCAAGCCAGTACCCCAGGGAGGGAAACGCGGTCAGCAGGAAGCCGACGACGGGCACGGCATAGGGGAGCAAGTTGGTGATGAAGGTTTGATCGAGCCTGAAGGTATTCGGCGAAGTGCGGGCCACCTTGCTGACGAAGTCGTTGCGCTCGATCTGAACCAGGACCATGAGCGTGGCCAGGACCCCACCAATGATGAAGGCCCAGATCACGATCGTGAGAAGCTGCAAGGGATGAAAAGGATACCAGGCCACCGCCAGCAAGAGGAGGATCGGCCCGTAGATCAGTTGTGACGACATGCTCCGGAGAGGCCCGGCGAACTGGCTGACAAGGTAGACGATGCGCAAGGCCAGGAGGTCCTCGGCCGCGGCCAGCCAGCGGGCCGTGGCAGGATCGAGACCTTCCTCACCGGTGCTCTCGACCTGTCCCGCGACGGGCGGGACCGGCGGTGCGGCAGCCCCGGCGATCGACCCGCCGTAAGCCGCCTCAACCGACCGGCGGGGCCACGCCAGTTCGACCACCGGGCGCACACAGGCGTCCGAGATCAGCTCGAACCGATCGAGTTCCGACCGCGTGGAGTGCCCGGCCGCCGACACTGACGGCAGGGCCTCCTGGATCGGACGAGAATCTTCTCCTGCCTGCGACACCTGAATGAGCACAAGGCGACATTGCTGGAGGGGGATCTCCAGATCGATGTCGTCTTGAAGCGACGTTCGCAAGAAGCGGCCGAACTTGGCGGCCACCCTCGGCGGGATGCCGGTCAAAAGCCCCGGCCATCGGCAGCAAGGAAATCTGACGGAAAAGTTGAAGCAGTGATTTCCAGAGCCAGATGTAGCGCACCTGCGAGTACAAAAGCAGAAGCAAGTAACACATGACGCCCGACACGATCAGCAGGTCAAACCGCTTGCCTTCGGGCGTCGGGATGAATCGGGGCCAGACGACGCCCCAGATGAAAACCACCAGTCCCACCACCGCCGACAGCACCACTCCGGCCACCGGCAGGTTCTTCGAGACCAGAATCGTGATCGGGTATTCGAGCAGATCGACGCACAGGTGAAAACGGGCATTCAACCTGGGGATCACCCGTCTCCACGGAAAATCGGCGGGCAGCACAATACCTCGAAGCGAGATCAGATCAGCCCCCCGGCGCAAGAGCGGATAGGAATGAATGCGTTTCAGCTCAAGGTAGGTCCACCACACGATCGCCGCACCCAGACAAGAGACCGGCACGATGGGCGAGATTCCACCCAGCAGGTGGCGCCTGCGATCGAGGGCCAGCCAGTCATTGGGGAGTTCCGGCCGCAGGAGTGCGAACCGGTAAATCCGAACCACGACGCAGACGACTCCCGCCACGACCGCGGTCAGGGTCAAGGCTCGATAGAACTGGTCCTCGGCGGTCAGCCAGCGATCGTGCCCCTTCTCGATCGACCGCTCGTCCGCTTTCGCCCTGGTAGCCTGCGCCAGGCTTCCGGAATACCTCGCGGAGACAGAGCCCCAGAGGAAGAAGGAAGCAGGCCAAGGTTGCGATCCCGATTCCCGCAAGGGCGTAAACGTCCCAACTTACAACAAGCACGGCGTCGCGCTCGCCATCGGGTGAAACGACCGGCGGCAAGACGACATCGAGCGGACTCGACAAGAAAGCTGTAAGGGATGGCCAGTGAGACAACCAGCATCACCGTCAGAAAGAGGTTCTTGCGAGGTTGGTCCGGGCGTTTGACGACAAATCGATTGAGCACGGGGTCAAACCAGCTTGACCTGTCCTGGATAGAGTTTCCAGTGCCCAGGTTGGTGTAGAGGATGATCCCCATCAGCATGAATGCCAGGAATGTCGCGGCGCAGAAAGTCAGCTTCCAGAACAGCGGGAAGTCGTATTCGAACCGCAGCTCATGGCGGGATTCATCATGGGGATTGAGGCTGACGACGGCGGGAATCAGCGCCTCGGCCTTGGCGCGCGAGGTCGGCTCGCACCGGCTCAGCGACAACGCCTTCAGGGCCAGACATTGAACTGGCCGACCTGGTTGATCCAGATCTGTGGCCGCCGGTTCACGGAATCGAGAAACGTGGCCACGAATGGTTTGCCATAGACCAGAAAGTCTTCCGCCTGGCTGGCGTCGATCACAAGTTGGTGATCGTGGTTGGGATCGGTCACGCCGTTGAGCAGAACGAGAGCGGCGTTGTATCGGCCGGCGTCAAACTCGTTGGCGAAGAGTCTGCCGCTCGAGTGTACCCTGGAACGGGTATGACCAGACCTGGGCCGCGCGTCCAGCGGATACGACGACACGATGATCGTGCCCCGAAAATCGAGAGTGAATTGCGGGTCGGTGTACCGAAGGTCGTTGCCCACCAGGATCACCTGAACGTCCGGCGAGTTCTCGCGAATGAGCCGGGTCAGGTAGATCACATCCAGAATGTCGGTGGCGACGATTCCGACGTAGCGAATATCCTCGCTGGCGATCGTTGCCAGAATGTTGGCGAGGATCAGGTTATCCGTGGCGACGGCCATCTTGGGTGAGAGCGCGGGCAAGTGGTCACTTTGCCTTCCCGAGGGGGGATCAAACGGAATGGTCACCCGGCTCTTGGTCGTGCCATTGACAGGCTCCGACTCAGCGGCCCGAACCTGCGCGATCTGGGAGGGAAAAGGAATGCGAAATGATTTTCTGGGATTGAACGCTCGTGCCGCGGGTGCCGTAGGTGCTGCCGATATTCGCACCGTATCCCGACCCCGTCTCCACAAGGAGTGCGATCTTGCCCGCGGGAAGGACATTGACCGAAGGATCGGCGATTCCCGTGGGGTCGGCGAGATAGCGATAGAGCTCGGCAAGCAGGATGTCATCGGGGATCACGGTGGAGGTGTAAGTCGCCTCCGCGGGCAAGGCGTTGCTCTCGAACGACGGCTTGTCGATGGCGGTGGCCGCTCCCGAGCAGACCCAGAACCGGTGCCGCGGCGCTTGGGTTCAAGGGCAGCCCAGCCGCGAAGCGTGCGCGCCAGGGAATCGGCGGTACCGGAGAAGGTGGGGCCGACGATACGAAACACCGGCTCCGCGGGCGTTGTCCCCGTTCCGCTGGACATCGAGCGACCAGGCGATGTTGAGGCTGGTCGTCAAGGCCTCATGGTGGATTCCCCAGGTCGGCGTTTCGCCAACCAGGAGTAATAGCAGGAGCTCCTGCGGAGGGGCTGGCTGGTCGGGCTTCGAGCCTTGGCGGTCGATCCGGAAGAGAATCGTTCCGGGCTGCCGCTCGTGACGCGTATCGCTCTGGGAACTCCTGGACGGATGCGCCGGCGGCTCGATGCCGACGAGCTGGCATCGAGCCAGGGAAACCGGAACCGGTCGAGCGTGTAACCCTCCGATTCGACGGCGTAGGATCGCCTCGGTGGCCATGTCAAAGTCATAGCCCAGCCGCGAGTCGCTTGGGTCCGAGATCAAGGCGATCAGCGTCGTGACCCGGTAGCCGGCAAGGTTCGAGGCAAACTCTTCCAGCGATTTTGGCGGTACGCCCAGGTTGAGAAATCGCTGGAGCGGCTCGAGGGTCTGGAGGACATCGACCGTACCGGCCTTGAGGAGGGGGCCGGCAGGAGCCGCGGCCACTCCCGATGCTTTCGCGGCCGTGCCCGGGCGGGCGGATTCCCGGCGGGACGAGGCACCAGATTGAGCACTCCCATCGTCGTCGCCAGAATCAAGACCAGCGCGAGCATGGGAGCCTGGCCGCGCGAGGAGAGAGCCGCCGCCGAGGACTTTGGGGTCTGGCTCAGCCATCGTGGCGATCACCCTCCGCCCTCATTGGCCGGTTCACTTTTTCTTCTTCAGATCGAAGGAAAACGATTTGCCGAAATCTGTCTTGAACTCCTTGGGCCGTCCCGAATCGCCATCGCTGAAACAGATCTTCAGAGTACCGTCATCGGTGATCTTGTAGATCCCTTGGCCTTGTAACCCTTGGCGTTGGGCGAATCATCAAGCACGTCGAAATCGATGTGTTTCTCGGGTTCGCCCTTGGGATTGAGCTTGATCGTGATCTCATAGCCCCGATTCGGCGTCTTGAGCGAAACATGGTCCGCCTTGAACTTCCAGACGCTCTCTCCACCCTGTTCGTCTTTCGAAATCCATTCTCCCTGCATCGCCTTGAGATCGCCCTCGATCTTGACCTCCTGACCCTGGTCGCCGGCGTAGGTAAAGCTCGCCATGCCTCCGCAGAAGGAGATGCCCAGGACCAGTGCCAGGCTTGGAATCGCGATTCGACTTGGACGTGCCATCTTGAACTGGCTCCTTGAAGCGAGGGTGAAGCCGAGACAGGGCCCGGCCGTGGGCCGTCCCAGCGTGAAAGCCACAGCGTAGCATGAGGGTGCATCCACGTCGAGACGCCAAGCCAAGGGGCTCGGCCGCCCCATTGTCGCTTCGTTGTCGAGTTGTTCTAATTCTTTTTCTGAGAACAAGCAGGAAACTCGCCCGGTTGACGCCTGGAAACGCGAACCATCCGCAAGCCGCAACGGGCCAACCATAATCGGAACTCATGAATCTGACAAAAGACGATATCGACCGGCCGTCGTCCAAGCCGACACGCCGCGCGACTCCGAGGTTATCCCTGAGGAAACGCGGACAGCGAGGCTCAGAGACGAGGTTCCGCCGTTTTCCGTCTGCATCCTTTTGGGACTGGCGATGGCGTTGTTGCCCGCGATGATTCAATGGTTCAAACTTGGTTATATGATCTGGATTGGCAATGGTGATGAGCTATTCATGCTCGCTCTGGGCAGCCGAGCCTATTTCAACCATCCTTCTTACCTTTCCGACCCGATCCTGGCATCAGGCGGCGTCAGCTTGTTCCGGCAGCTTCCCCTTCTGCCTGGAGTCTGGATGGCCTGGGCCTTCGGGCTGGGCCCGCTCGGCATCGACGTCTGCTGGCGGCATACTGGCGGGCATGAGCCTTGGCGCGACCTGGTATCTACTGGTCCGTCAGTTCGTCCCGAAGCCATGGGTCGCCGCCGCGTTTGTGATGGTTTTGCTGGCTGATGTCGGGCTGCTTTCGACCGGGCTCTTCGTCCGTCAGAGTCAGGCCACCATGGCCATGCTCGCACATAGCCCCAACCTGGTGGCCGGAGATTTTCTGCACTCGGAGTGGCGGGTTGCGACGCCCGCCCTCACGATGGCGTATTTTCTGCTCAATCTCTGGCTGGTGACACGTGCCGGGAAACTCCCACAAGGCGCTCGCTCTTTCTCGCGGGGCTAAGCTTCGGGCTGCTCTTTCATGTTTATCCTTACTTCTGGACGGCCGTGGCCGTGGCGATCGCGCCTGGCCTTCCTGATCGATCAGGGGCATCGCCGGGTTTACTTCTGGACCGGTGTGATCGGGGCTCTCATCGGCAGTTATCGTCTCTTTCATGACATGATGCTAAAGCAACTACAGCCAAAGACTGGCTGGTCCGATCAGACAAGTTCGTCCACGTGGCCCGGTTTACCGACCTCAAGCTGCCGATCGTGGCTTGCGTGGTGCTGCTGATCGGCTTTGTGTGGATCTGGAAGAGTCGCCGCGACCTGATTTATGTCTGGTCGATGGGCGTCGCGGGGGTGGTCCTGTTCAAGCATCATGTGGTGAGCGGCTTGAACATCGAGAATTATCACTGGCTTTATGTGTGGGCCCCTTGTTGTTCGCTGTTATTCTTGCTCCTGCTTCTTGAGCTGCTTCCACGAAGGCGGCCTTACGCTCAACTTGCGGTCGCAGGCCTGATCATCGTTTGCCTGGCCGATGCTTCCTTGGGTCTGGCTCTTCGGGCCGCCGAATCGACGCAGGCGAAGGCGGGGTTGGAGCTGGTCGTGAACTGCTGTGACTATCAGGCTCAGAGGATTGACTCGGGCACCGCTCGCTTCGCGTCCAACTGTATGGTCGCCGGCGATCACCAGTTCATCAACTTCGCGTCGATCCTCGAGAATCAGCGCCCTGGACAATTACTGGGTGTTCTTGAGCCCTTACGTCATCGACGCGGAATGGGATGAGAGAGTCGCACTTAATTGTTACTTGCTCGATCGCGACCGGGCGACATTCGAGGCTCAGCAGCGTGAAGCGTTTCGGCTGCGATCCGTGGCGGGAACATGGGGACCCTGGACGCGTGACGCGGAGGAGGGCAAGCGGCGGGTCAAGGGCCGACTGGCGGCGTTTGACGACGTGGTCAAGGACCCGGAATCGGCTCTGAATCGATATGGCGTTCGCTATCTCGGACTGAGGGCCGAGCAGGTTCCCCCGTCCTATCTGGCCAGGCAAGGATGGGTCCGCATCCAGGAGGGTCCGACCTGGCACATCTGGGAGCGACCGCCAGCGCCCGGTCCATGATCGAGGGGGGTCGAGGCTGAACCTCACCGATACGGCGAGCCTGACCTGGCAGTCGAGACAAGACACCCGTGAAGCACGCGCCGGGGTGCTTTACGCAAGCTCAGGCGTATGGGGTGCGCGAGGATCGAGGAATTATGAGATCGGACCCTCAGTCGGGTTGACAGGTTCCAAGACTCTCGGTTAAATCGCGATTGTCATGGGGAGGAAACCCAGAACAGAAGCCCCTGACGATCGATCAAGGGCCCGAGTCGAAGGAGCGACAGGCGCGGTTGCGCACGTCTTCCAGATAGGTCCTGCTTTCCGGCTTTCCTCCCGCGTTCACCGGCGAAAGAACACGTAGGCCAGGAAGCTCCACCGAAATTGCAAGTGTATCAGGGATGGCGCGGCCGCGGCGGGGAACACACCGGTTCACGGAGGAACCGGGCCCCGCACCTCTCGGCGGCCGGAGGCGCCTCGAGTCGGGCGCCGGCTCCACTCCCAGCGCTCAGGAGAGCGATCATCCCTGGTGGCCTGTCTCCGAAGGGCGTCGATCTGATTCACTCTCGGACCCGAGAATGAGCAGTTCGGACCTTCCTGGACTTGCGTGCCCGGGATTCAGGACAGCCCAGGAGGGGCCGTTTCATGGGGCCAGAACGCGGGACTCCGGTCACATCGAGGCGTGCACCTCACCGCCGGTATGCCCCCGTCGACCGCGACCCGAGGGTCAAGGTCACCCAGCCGGCGCGAGGGTGGGGGCTTTATCCGGGCGAACCTGAGGCCTGCCGTCGGCAGCTCCTGCCCTTCCTCCAGCCGATGGCGCAGCTCGGACTCTTGCTGGCCATTTTCAAGCGATACCAGATCGAAGGCCGCGCCTTTCTTTGCCGTGGCCACCCTGTGCTCTCGGCGCTGCCCGTTCACTACCTGGCCCCCTACCGGTGGAAGAAACCCCTGTTTGTGGCCGTGTCGATCGGCGGCTTGTTCTGGGTGTTCGGCCCAACAGCGACGGCCATCGTCCTGGGGTTGTCGGCCCTTCTGATCGGCGTCTGCTTCCTGCCCATTTCCTGGGCGGCCCGCGCGCGAGCCTGCCTGGCCGCACTCTGCGCGATCCTGGCGCTGGCGCGCAGTCAAGCGCCGCTCGGCTGTGATTCCCTCCACCGTCTGGCCGATCGTGGCAACGATGTTCATGTTTCGCATGATGATTTATCTTTATGAGCTCAAGCATGCCCGGGCCCCCGAGACACTGATCGATACGGTCAGCTATTTCTTCCTGCTGCCGAACTTCTGTTTCATGCACTTTCCGGTGGTCGATTACCGGACGTTGCAGCGGGGCTACTTCGCCGACGACGTTCACGCCATCCAGCGGCGCGGGCTGGACATGATGTTTCGGGGAACGCTGCACCTGCTGTGCTATCGGCTGATCTATCACGAGCTCCTGATCCCGGCCGCCGAGGTTCACGACCCGTGGAGCCTGGCGGGTTACCTCGTCTGCAACTACCTGCTCTACCTGCAGGTCTCCGGGCAGTTCCACATGGCCTGCGGCATGCTTCACCTGTTCGGCTACCAGCTTCCCGAAACGCATCACCGCTACCTGCTGGCGACCGGATTCACCGACTACTGGCGACGAATCAACATCTACTGGAAAGATTTCATGGTCCGCCTGTTCTTCAATCCGGTGGTGTTTCGGCTCAAGCGGTGGCCCCAGCCCGCGGCCCTCGCCGTCGGCGACGCGTGACGGTCTTCCTGGCCACCTGGCTGCTGCACGCCTACCAGTCGTTCTGGCTCCGCGGGACGCTGGGGATTCTCCGTGCCCGATGCCCTGTTCTGGGGCGTGCTGGGCGTTCTGGTCCTGGTCAACGTCCAGCTCGACGCCCGCCGCGCCGGCAGCAGACCGCGGCGGACGAGCGGCACGCGGTCATGGTCAGCCGCCGAGACTGGTCGGACTGCGCTCCGAGCCGCTGCTTGATCCGCGGCACTCAAGACCGCGGCCACCTTCACCACCATCGCCCTGCTCTGGTCGCTCTGGTCGAGCCCCAGCCTGGGGGCCTGGCTGGACCTGATGCAGCGGGGACTCTCGGGGCCTGACAGGAGCCGGATCAGCGATGGCGACGACCCAGGCGACATCGGTGAGAGCGGCCCGGATCACCATGCTGCAGAGCCTGGCGCTTCTGGCGCGTGGCGGCTCGTGCCCTGGCCCGAGCGTTGGACCACCGTCCGCTCGGTGATCGCCTCGGCCCGTTCGCCGGAGCTGAACCGGGCCGAGCGCGAAGTGCACACGCCGCCGGCTACTACGAGGGCCTGATCGGCGGCGACGACGGGCCCGAAGGCGCACGCGGCGAGCTGGCGCTTCGGCTGATGGGCAAGCCCAATGGCTGGGTCCGGTTCAACGACGCCGGCGTGTCGCGCTACTGCCCGGAGACTTCCTTCAGTTCGAGCTGCTGCCGGGCATTCATCGGACCCTCTTCGGCCAGCCGTTCGTCACCAATTCCCACGGCATGCACAGCCCGGAGGTGGCCCTCGAGAAACCATCCCGGCACGTTCCGCGATCGCCGTGCTCGGGGCGTCGATGGACATGGGCTGGGGCGTGAGCTACCAGGAGACCTACAGCCACCTGCTTCAGGAATGGCTTAACCAGCACGGCCGCCGCCAGGGTCTCGACCGCGACCGGCGGTTCGAGGTGCTCAACTTCGCCGTCGCCGCCTACAGCCCGCTTCAGCGGCTGGAAACTCTTCGCCGCAAGGCGATGGCGTTCCATCCCGACCTGGTGATCTACTCGGCGACCATGCTCGACCTGCGGTTGATGGAGATCCATCTCTGCGACGCCCTCGAGACCGAAGTCCGACCTGACCTACGATTTCGTCAAGGCGACTCTGGCCCGTGCGGGAGTCGGCCCGGAGGAGTTACAGGTGGACGGCGAGGGAAAGCTGGTCTTCAAGGATCAGATCAAGGCCAAGCTGCGGCCTCACTACTGGGAGCTCTACGACGCGACGCTCGGTGCGCTGGCCGGGGAGTGCCGGGCCGCGGGCGTTCCCGCGATCCTCGTGATCGTTCCCCGAGTCGGCAAGGCCGACGCGCCGCCGAGCGCGCGCCGAGCCGGTCGCCCAGCCTGAAGGCGATGGCCGGCCACCATGCCCTGCCCGTTTATGACCTGAGCGACACCTTCGACCGGTTCGACCCGGCGAGCCTGGAGATCGCCGCCTGGGACGACCACCCCAACGCCCTGGGACACCGTCGGCTCTTCCTGGCCCTGGCCCGCTCGCTGGTCAAGGATCAGACGACGTTACCGCTTGCTATTCCCCACCGCCGGGTCGCGGCCGACTCCGTCCCTCGGCGCGGTAAGCCCGGCCGCGAACGAAGTCGAACCGGAGCATCCATCGGATCATGAGTCCAGCAGGAACGCGATCGATCCTTCCCGGCCCTCCGGAACCGGGCCGGATTGGATGGAGACGCCCATGGACGGATCGACATCTCAGTCAACTTCTGGACGCGGCCGCCGCCCGCCGGCCCGATCACGCGGCCGTGGAGGACGAACACGGCCGGACCCTGTCTTTCGCCGGCGCTTGCAGCAAGGCGCCGACCGGCTGGCCACCCGGCTGGCCCGGTGGGGCGTGAGCCGGGGCGACCGCGTGGGCCTCTGGCTGCCCAAGAGCCTCGAGGCCGTCACGGCGATCCACGGCATCCTCCGCTCTGGTGCGGCCTACGTGCCCGTCGATCCCACCGGCCCGGCCGTGCGCGCCGCCGCCATCTTCGCCGCCAGCGGCGTCAAGGCGGTCGTGGTTGCCTGCGCCCTCGCCATCGCTCTGCGCGAGGCGTGGGCCGGGCCCGGACCCTCGCCCCGCCTGATCGTCGTCGAGGGCACCGAGCAGCCAGCGTCGCGCCGCGGCCGCATCCGAGCGTTCTCCGCTGGCGAGGTCGATCGCCGCCGGGCGACGCCTGCTGGACGGAGATCATGGCCGACGACGCGCCTCGCCCCTGCCCCCTGTGCGCGTCGAGGACGATCTGGCCTACATCCTCTTCACCTCGGGCTCGACCGGGCAGCCCAAGGGGTCATGCTGTCGCACAGAACGCCTTCACCTTCCTGGATTGGTGCCAGCGGACGCTTGGCCCCTGGCACGACGACGATCGCTTCTCCTCCCATGCTCCGTTCCATTTCGACCTCTCGGTCTTCGACCTCTTCGTCTCCTGCCGGAACGCGGCGACCCTGGTCCTGATCGGCGAGTCGCTGGCCAAGGAGCCCGCACTGCTGGGCGATTTTCTGGCGAGCCGGCGAATCAGCGTCTGGTACTCGGCACCGTCGATCCTGGCCCTGCTGACGCGAGCACGGCGGCCTGGATCGTCCCGGACTTCGCCGCGCCCCGCCTGGTCCTCTTCGCGGGCGAGGTCTTCCCCATCGGGCCGCTTCGCAGGCTCAGGCGGCTCTGGCCGCAAGGCGCGCCTCTGGAACCTTTACGGACCGACCGAGACCAACGTCTGCACGGCGTATCCGCATTCCCGAGTCGATTCCCGAGGACGATCGGACGCATGCCCTATCCGATCGGCACGGTCTGCCCCCCGCTGCGTGCCCGACTCGTGGACGAGGAGGGCCGGGACGTACCCTCCGGCACGATCGGCGAGCTTGTCATCGCCGGCCCCGGCGTGATGCGCGGCTACTTCGGCCAGCCTGATCTGACCGCCCGCGCCTTCTTCACCGATGCCGAGGGATGCCGCTGGTATCGCACCGGCGACCTGGTCGTCGATGACGGCATCGGGCTGCTACCAGTTCCACGGCCGCCGCGACCGCATGGTCAAGAAGCGCGGTTACCGCATCGAGCTGGGAGAGATCGAGTCGGCCCTCTATCGCCATGACGGCGTCGACCGGGCGGCCGTCGTCGCCCAGGCCGACGACTCGGGCGTCTCGATCGCCGCCTTCGTCGCCCTCAAGCCCGACCAGAAGAGATCGATCATCGCGATGAAGCGGCACTGCACGACCTACCTGCCCCATTACATGGTCCCCGACACGATCACCTTCGTGAACGCCTGCCCGCGACGTCGACCGACAAGGTCGACTACCAGCGCCTCAAGGCCGTTGGCCGCGATGAGAGGGCCACGCACATGACCCGGCTGTTCCGCGAGGCTCTTGCGCTGGAAGTTCGTCTTCTACGAACTTCTTCTGCCCGTGCTGCGGCTCCTCGGGCCGGCGGGTGCGACGCGATCCTCTGCCGCTGCTGGGCGGATCTCGGCCATGTCTGCCGGCCAGGGAGAAAGGCAAGCTGATCCGGCGCCTCCGAAGTACGCGGAGGACGGCTCTGGAGCTCGACGGGCCGATCGAGCCTCTCTGGCCAGAGCTGGCGGCCAACGCGGCACGTTCCCTGGCCCGCGATTATGCACTCGACGTCTCGCTCCGACGCACTGGCTCTCAGCCGATTCGACGTCCACGGCGACGAGCAGCTTCGCCAGCTCGCTGGCACTGGGCAAAGGCGTGATCCTCGTGGGAAGCCACATGGGGGCCTACATCGCCGGACTGCACTGGCTCTTCCGGCAGGGATCTGCCCGTGCGCGCCCTGGTCCAGCGTCCCCGGCACATCTCTCGCGTGCTGGCCGGCTCGTTCGACAGGACGGAAGGACTCATGCCCAGGCCGATCTGTTTCTCCACCGCGACTCTTCCCCGCGATGCTGCGATCAACGGCTGATCCGTGCCCGGCGGCCCTCCGCGACGGTCTGGCCATCTACTTCTGCGGCGACATCCCCTGGCGGGCCCGAACACTCTGCCCGGCCGGCTGCTCGGCATGTCGCATCAGTTCCTCGCCATCTGGGCCGAGCTGGCCGTCCTTGACTCGCGTCCCGGTCTTCCACGTCTTCTGCACGCACCTTCCCGGAGGCAAGTTTCCGGCTCGAGTTCGAGGGCGTCGGCCGGATCCACGCCCGGCGAGGAAAGATGACGCCGTGGCCGATTATCTCAAGCAGCTCGAGGCCCGGATCGCCACCTACCCCGCCCAGGCTGTCGCCCACCTGCTCTGGCCCTGCTTCGACCCCTCGGATTCGGACAGCTCGCCAACACCTGAACCGCGCATCCGGCCGGCACTCGCCCCAGCCGGGGCAATTCGACGACCGTGATCTGAGACGCGCGGAGCCGAGGCTTACCGTCGTTGTTCGCGAACCGGTTGGATGCCGATCCCTGGCACCCCGAGCAGTTCCGCCTGAACGCCGGCTTCGAGCCGGCGCAGGGCCTCTTCATAACGCGTCGCCTTGGCTCGCGCGCTCGGCAGGGTCAAATCGGATCGGAGCCGTGGTTCGGTAGAACCCGGCCGCGAACCGGCAGACCTCCTTCCAGGTGGCCGTGGTGACATCGAAATGCCTGGCGCACTCGGCCAGGTTGATCTTCGGGATGGAAGCGACGCGGGCCAGCCGAATGCCCCTCGCGCCTTCATTCCTTCAAGATCGCCTCGGCCAAGGCCACATATCCCTCCAGCGAGGGATGCATCGCGTCGTTGAACAACGCAGTCGTCCAGCAGCCCATGAGGATGCCGGGATCGCGAAGACCGCCTGGCCATCGACGAGGAGGACGTCATGACGGGCCGCGAGTTCGCGGTAAATGTCCTGGAACGAGGACGGACAGCGCATGGGGTGGGCGTCGAGGTCGCGAGCCTGGACATACTCGCGGTAGGCTCGGCCTCATGAGACCCCTGCCGCTTCAAGCAGCGAGCAAGGCGGAAGTGCGTTTCGGCGAAGCCCGGCTGGCGAAGCGATCAGGTCACCGTAGCGCTCGATGCTCGCACGGCCGGTCGGCCGGCTCCAGGGCGCGTGCCTCGAGCACGGCCCGGCAATAGGCGTCTCGCTCCGATCGGGGCTCTGGGGCGGCAGCACCGATCGGCTGGGCTCGAATCCGGCGTCGTTGCCGGCGGGTATCGACCAGGATCGGCAGCACGCCGGCCTGCTTCAGATCGACGATGATCGCCTCGAGCCGGCGACGAAAATCCTCGAGCCGCTCGCGATACTGCGCGGCCGTGTGCGAGGGACATCGGCCAGGGGACGACGGCGGACGATCGAGGCCGGGCCGCGACGAGCTCCCGCTCGCGCGTCTCGTGGATCAGCCGGCAGAGCGGCGAGTAGCTGCGACAGGAAGCGGACAAGCAAGACGGCCAGGCAGAGGGACGGGATCGTCGTGGTAATACGGCACGTCCGACGACCAGCCGTCAGCGCGAGGCGAATTCATTGTGGCCCGCGTAGAGGATCACCGCATCGGGCCGGCGCTGCGATTCGGCAAGCTTCTGGTGCATCTGCTCCAGGGTCCAGCCGCGCGGGCCTGGACCTCGACGTGAAACATCCGCTGGGGGAAGAGCCGGCGAAGCTGCCAGGCCACGATCCTGCCGACCGACAGCCAGTCCCGGTACGGCACCCCCTCGGCGCTCGACTCGCCCACGACCAAAATCGTGACGTCGGCGTTCGTGCTGATGGACGACGTGGTGCCGCCGGTCATGGCCAATCGAGGAGCGCGGTGAACCCATGACAGATAAATCTTCACCGAGGCTTCGGCAAGGAATAGCCCGATCAAGCTGGTCACCCCAACCAGCACGCCTTTCGCCAGGATCGACCGAAGCCGTCTCACGGAACGCCGCCGGAACAGAAGCCCCGCCACAGCCACTCCGGTCAGGGCCATCAAGCCCAGGGCGGCCAGCGGATAACCGAATTCGAAAAAGAGAAGCAAGGCGGCTCGCGCCGCGTGGGGATCGGCGGGCTGCTTTTCCAACGTTGGACGTGCCGCCCACAGCGACCAGACACCACCGCATGCGGCCGCGGCCAGACAAAAAAGGAACACGCGGAAAGTTCGCGACCGTGCTTTCCCTCCGTTCATCGCGCGCGACATCCTGATCACGGCGACGGGGTGGGATGGATTCCCAGGCCGGTGATTCCCGTCCGCTCGGGTGATGTGCCGGCGTTGATGAGTTTTTCGGCACGATCATACGCGTCCCTGCGCTCTCCAGCGTTCGGTGGGATCGTGGCGGATGAGGGCCGTCGCCTCGTAGAACCACCTCGACCGGCGGCAGACCTCGGCCGAGCGCGGGAGGTCGAGCTGGAAGCGGCCGGCGCAGGCATCGGCGTCGAGCTTTGGAGCGGGGGCATCGTCGGGCCAGCCCAGCGCGTGCCGGTCGTGAAGCTGGTTCAGTAGACTTTGGGCCAGGGCGAGGTAACCTCGGAAGGTCGGGTGCTGGGCGTCATGGTAAAGGTGATCATCAAGAAGTACCGTGCGGGCTCAACTCGCCAAGCACCACAGCGCTGATCGACGAGCACGATCGCTGGGTGGACCGCGGCGACGTCTCGGTAGACCTGGCGCAGGACCTCGGGACGCGCATGGGCATGGCATCATGCTCGCGGGCTTTGACGTAGCGTTCGCGGGCCTCGTCCCAGGCCCCGGAGTGCTCCAGCAGCCGGGCCAGTCGGTAGTGCGTCTCCGCGAACGTAGGGTACTGCTCGACGAGGGCACGGTAAACCGATAGGGCCTGGAGCGGCTCGGTCTTTTCCAGTCCTCGCGCCCGCTCGAACTCGCGCGTGAACGCCACGCGCTCGGCCCGAGGGGTGATCGCGGGTAGGACCGATCGGCTGGGCTCATAATCGCCGTCGTTCGAGGCCGGGATGATGAAGACGGGCAACGTGCCGATCGTCTCGCAGTAAGCGGCGATCGCTTCGGCTCTGTGGCGGAAGTCGGCAACGATGGCGGCCGTCTCTTGCTCCGTGCACACGGGCACATCAACGAGCTGACGGGTGATTATCGGCGCGGGCCTGGCGTCGAGGTATTGCCGATCCAGGGTTTCGAGAATCAAGCGGCAGAAAGGCGACGTTCGCAAGATAGGATCGACCAGTAAGGCTTCCGGCTTGGCGCCTCGTTATCGACATAATACGATGGATCCCGAGACCACTGGTAGCGGGCCTGAAATTCATTATGGCCGCGAACAACAGCAGCACGTCGGGCCGATAGGTCAGATCGGCCAGCTTCTGGTGAACCTTTTCCAGAGCCGCGCCGCCTTCCGCCCAGATATCGACCGTAACCGGCCGGCCAGGGAAGATTCGTTCAAGCTGCCAGCCTACAATCTGGCCCACGGAAAGCCAGGGATGGTAAGGCTCACCCCCCGCGCTCGACTCACCGATCACCAGGATACGAAGCGGTTGGGAGGAAGGTTTTGTCGCTGGCGGCTGAAACCCGGTCGGCAGTTGAAGAGGCGTCTCGGCGGGCTTGTCCTGGACCTTCGGTAGGGACGGGCTGCGGTGCAGCCAGCTCACCCAGGCGACTGTCCCGGCTTCAAGACCCACGAAGCTGATCAGAACCGATACACAGAGCAAAAGCAGGCGGGCCAACCACCGTCCGCTCAGGAATCGCCTGGGTGCTCGCCCCAGCATGGCGCACAGCATGGGCAGGCCCAGCAGCAGGCAAACAAGCACAAGGCTGTAGGCTACCAGGATGGCGTTCAACAATGTGGTCACGATCCGCCGCTGCGTCGAGCGGGAGAATTCCGACCAGAGCCACGAGAGCCAGACAGGCAAGAGACTCCCACGCGAGGAACAAGACGACGATCAGGCAGGCCGGCAGAACCAGTCGCAGAGCCCTCGCCGGTCCGAGACCACGCGGGTGCCCGGCCTCTGAATGTCGTCCATCGCGGCCATCGAAGACGATCCGATTTCCGTGCCCAGGCTCGCTCCCAACTCGCCTCATCACACCATTCTACGAGAAATTCCCCGGCGGCATACGGCCAGCCGGCCGCTGGTGGAGGACCGTGGCGGCCTCGATCGCCTGTTCATCCTCGACCTGCAAGATTAGACTGATCGATCGTTTCGAGTCGCCCCAACCCGTTCCCGGAAGCCGGCGGAAGCATGGCAAGTCTCTCTCCCCATCTCCCTGGCGGCGATCGCCTGCTGATGCCCTTCGAGACCGTCTCAGCCCTGACCGACCGGATCAAGGCTGCGCTTGAGGCCGGGTTCGCCGAGGTGGCCGTACAGGGCGAGCTCTCGAACCTGGCCCGTCCCCGATCGGGGCATCTGTACTTCACCCTGAAGATCAGGGCTGCGTCGCTCCGCGGAGTGATGTGGAAGACCGACGCCGCGCGGCTGGCTTTCGACCTGACCGACGGATTGGCCGTGCGCATTCTGGGCCGCCTGACCGTCTACCAGCCCCGGGGGGAATACCAGGTCGTCGCCCGCTACCTCGAACCCGAGGGAATCGGGCGCCTCGAGCTGGCCTTCAGGCAGCTTCACGCCCGGCTCTCGGCCGAGGGTTTGTTCGACCCGGCACGGAAGCGGCCGATCCCGCGGTTCCCTCGGCGGATCGTGATCGTCGCCAGCCCGACCGGAGCGGCCGTACGCGACCTGCTTCAGGTGACCGGCCGGCGGTGGATGGCGGCCGACATTCTGATCGCTCCGGCCCGGGTCGCAAGGTGCCGGCGCGGGGCCGAGATCGCCGCCGCGATCGCCCTGGCCAACCGGGTGAGGAACGCCGACGTGATCATCATCACGCGCGGAGGCGGCTCGGCCGAGGACCTCTGGGCGTTCAACGAAGAAGTCGTGGCGCGGGCGATCGCCGGCTCACGTCTACCCGTCATCTCGGCGGTGGGCCACGAGATCGACATCACGCTGGCCGACCTCGCCGCCGACCGGCGGCCCTGACCCCCAGCGAGGCCGGCGAACTTGCCGTGCCCGACGAACGCGAGGTCGCGATGCACCTGGACCGGCTGGCCGAACGCATCCACCGTGTCAGCCACACCCGGCTGGCCGAGGCCCGCTGGCAGCTCGACCAGCTTGCCGAACGCGCCGGATGCGCCATGCGGAAACATCTAGACGATCGCCGCCATCTGCTGGCACGGCTCGCCGCCGTCGCTCGAGGCCCTCAGCCCCCTCGCCGTGCTCGCGCGTGGCTACAGCCTTACCTTCCCGCGCCGATGGCAAGACCCTCGTTCGCTCAGCAGACGACGTCGAGCCCGACGACCTGATCCACACCCGCCTCGCGTCCGGCCAAATCACCAGCCGGGTTCTCTCCCCTGCCCTTCCCTCTGACTGACGCCAGGTTCGATACCCTGGTCACCATCACGGAGTATCGCCATGCCCAAGGATACCGAGGTCCCTTTCGAAGTGGCCATCAGCGAGCTTGAAACAATTTGTCGAGTCTCCTGGAACGCGGTGAGCCGGATCTGGCCGCGGCGCTAGCGAAATATGAGACGGGCGTGCGACTGCTCACGCAATGCCAGGGCCTGCTGGACCGGGCCGAGCGAGCGGTGGCGCTGCTGGCCGGCGTTGACGAGAAGGGAGAAGCCATCACTTCACCCTTCGACGCGACGGCGACCATCGACTCGCCGAATCCCGGCCGAATCCGAGCGCAACAACCAAGCCGCCCCGCGCGGGGCGAGCGAAACCGGCGCTCGATGAGCCGGCCGATATCGAGCCGCCGTTCAGAAAGGAAAGTGAACGAATTGCCGGGTCCGAGATCAGAGAGAACCGGAAACGAGGGCCGCAAGAGTGCGGCTCATGCAGCGCCCCCATCCCCTCAAGAGATGACTCGCTGAAGTCCGAACTCGGTCCCACGATTCAGCCCTCCCCGATCGCACTTCCTGTTTCAGTTTTCCGGCGTTCTCCTCGGTTCGCTCCCCTCCGCTCTTCCCATGGGACGCAAAACGTGCTATCTAAAGGCTTTGTGAAATTGTCACCGACGGCAATGATTCTCTAAACCCTCCATTTCCTCACCCGTTGCGGGACCGAGTTGATAGCGTGCCCGCACTCATGCTTTGCGTCACAAAGTTTTGACGGGCGCGATGTGGACAATCGGGGCCTGAGTGTCAACAATAGCAGATGCACTGAGCGGCTGGGGATGGAAGCCCTTTAAGGCGTTCGTAGGCCAGCGCGGCGCCTGCATCTCGGTGCCCTGCCGACGTGACGTTACGAATTGTTCCATGACGAGTTGTCCCGAAATCACTGTCGATGTTCCGTTGCGTGAATACCTTGACCGGTCGCGGCGGCGCCTGGACGAAGCCCTGGGCGATATTTGCCGGAGGTTCAGCCCAATTGTGAGACGCCATGCCCGGCGCGGTTGGCCTCGGCGATGCGATACAGCGTGCTGGGTGGCGGCAAGCGTTTGCGACCGGTTCTCTGCTTGATGGCCACCGAGGCTTGTGGCGGTGATTCGGAGGCCGCGATGCCCGCGGCCTGTGCGGCCGGAGTTGGTGCACACGTATTCCCTGATTCACGACGATTTGCCCGCGATGGACAATGACGACCTGCGGCGAGGTGGGCAACCTGCCACAAGGCGTTTGACGAGGCCACGGCCATCCTGGCGGGGGACGCACTGTTGACGCTGGCTTTCGACTTGATCGCACGCGAGGTCGAACCGGTCTCCGCGGCGCTCTTTGTGCGTGCGAATCCTGGCCGAAGCGGCCGGGCACCGAGGGATGGTTGGCGGCCAGATGGCCGATCTTGAGGCCGAGCAGCAGCGCTCGACGAACGGAACGAGGGATCGCTCGACGAGCTTGAGGCCATCCACAGACGGAAGACGGGTGCACTGCTTCGGGCACCCCTGCAAATGGGGACCATCGGTCTGCGTCTTGAACCGGCGCGGCCGCTTCCGGTTGTTGGTCTGTGACGCGTGCCGGGAGTTGCTGCGGTGGGACGCACCCGACCGGCCGGTCGTGTGCCCTTCGTGCGGCGCCACCAAGCTGCGCGTCCTGCGTACCGGTGTGCGGCGCGTCGGCGAGGAGCTCGCCGCGCTCGTACCGGGGCGCCGAGTCGTCGACGTCGACGCCGCGACCCCCGATGTGCCCGAGGCCGACATCGTGATCGGCACCGAAGCCGTGCTGCATCGCGCCTCGGTGCGCCGCCGGCGCCCCGCACTCGTGGCCTACCTCGACCTCGACCAGGAACTGCTTGCGCCGCGGTACCGCGCCGCAACCCAAGCCCACTGGCTGATCACACGCGGCGCGCAGCTGCTCGCGGCGCGGCCGCGCGTGGAGACGCTCCTCCTGGTGCAGACGCGCGTCCCCGAACACGCGGTCGTTCGCGCGATCGCGCGCGCCGACCCGCAGCTCGTCGCCGGCACGGAAACCGACTCCCGCCGTACGCTCGCATATCCGCCGTTCGGGGCGCTCGCCGAGTGCTCCGGTGGCGACGACGCGCTCGCGACCACGGTCGACGCGCTCCGCGCGCCCGATGCCGCCGGGCAGGGCGTCCAGGTCTTCGGCCCCGCCGACGGGCACGTGCTCGTCCACGCGCCCACGTGGGACGTGCTCGCCGACGCGCTCTCGCGTGCGCTGCCCGAGGGTCGTGCTCGAGGTCGCGTGCGTGCGGTCGTCGATCCCGCCCGGGTCTAGGGCACGTCTAGGGTTGCGCGATCGCGGACGACGTGAGCGCGGCCTGATATGCCGTGAGTGCCGACGAGTACGCGTCGGTCGCGGCGGCGACCTGGGCCGCGAACGCATTGCGCTGCTGCGTCGCCGACGCGTACGCGTCGCGGTCTCCGCGCTGCACGGCGTGTGCCGCCGTGACGGCGAGGTCCGACGTGCGGCGTTGAAGTGTCGACACCCTGAGCGCCGCGGCACGAACGTCGTCGGCTCGTTGCGCGACCACGTCCGCGGCGCGCCGGTCGGCTCGCAACTTCGCGCTCGCCGTGTCGTCCGAGTGCTGTAGCTCGTCGACGTTCGCGGCGGCCGTTGCATGCGCGGCCGTCGCCTCGTCGTGCCCGCGTTGGGCGTCGCCGAGCGATTGACGCGCTTGCCACCCCGCGAACGCCGCGAGCGCGCAGAGCACGACCGCGACGGCGAGGAAGGTGAGAGACCAGCGCCTACGCCGCGGGTCTCTCACCTCGCAGCCTTTCGCAAGCGCGCAATCGCAACATCCAGCTCCCGGAGCGCGTTGTCGACGCTGTCGGCGTCGGTCGTGAGCGTCGCCGACGCCGTCGTGATCGCCTGACGCGCAGCGGCGCCGGAGTTGGCGACCGCGGAGTTCACGGCGTCGATGAGTCGAGATTCGGCGCGGCGTCGGTCAACCGTCGACGCGTTGAGGTTGTTGACCGTCGTGTCGACGCCGTGCGTCGCCGCCGTGATGCCCGCGTCCTGGCCGCGTGCCTTCGTCGACGATTGACCGGTCGGCGCGAGCTTTGCGCGTGCTCGGGCCGTCTCACTGGTCAGGCGGATCATGTCCGCGCGGATGTCGTCGGCGTGTGCCGATGTACTGCGCGCGTTCAACCCGAGCGCGATCGCGACGCCGACCAGCAGCGTGCCAACCCCGATGAGAAGTCTCTGCATTGCCGTCCGCCGCCCGCTGTCGTGGCCCGAAACCGTAGGCGATCAAACCCGTAGGCAATTGTCGTACACGTGCGTGCTGCGAGCCATGGGCCGGTGGACCCAGTCCGAATCGGTCGCCGGTAGCATGACCTGCGATGTCCATGCACACGATCAGACTGTTCGGCGACCCCGTGCTGAAGCGCCCGACGGCGCCGGTCACCGACATCGACGGTGCGATGGTGAAGCTCGTCGACGCGATGTACGAGACCATGTACGACGCCGCCGGCGTGGGGCTCGCCGCCCCCCAAGTCGGGGTGCAGCAGCGATTCTTCGTGTACGACGTCCACGACGAGACGGGTCCGCACGTGATCTTCAACCCCGAGATCGTCGAAGCGACCGGCGAGTGGATCTACGAAGAAGGGTGCCTCTCGTTGCCCGGCCTCGCGTTCGAGATCGCGCGGCCTCAAGTCGTGACCGTCCGCGGCTTCGACCTGAAGGGCAACGAGTTGGTCGTCAAGGGCGACGAGCTGGTCGGACGTGTGTTCCAGCACGAGATCGACCATGTCGACGGCGTGCTGATGCTCGACCGCCTCGACGCCGACAAGCGCAAGCTCGCAATGAAGCAATTGCGCGAGCAAGGGATGGGTGTTCCGACGCCGGGGGGTCCCGGTCACGCGCTCTGAACGGCTGACCTAACGTCCGCGTCATGCGGATCGTGTACCTCGGTACGCCCCAAGACGCGGTCCGGCCATTGCGGGCGCTGGTCGACGCCGGGCACGACATCGCGTTCGTCGTCACGCGGCCCGATCGGCGCCGCTCGCGTGGTCGCGGCGCCGATCCAACGCCTGTGAATCAGGCCGCCATCGAGCTCGCGCTGCCGGTACGTACGCCTGAAAAAGCGCGCGAGGTCGTTGACGAGGTTCGTGACAGCGGCGCCGAGCTCGGCGTCGTCGTGGCGTTCGGGCAGCTGCTCCCGGCGCCGCTCCTCGAGGCGATGCCCCGGGGTTTCGTCAACGTGCACTTCTCGTTGTTGCCGCGCTGGCGCGGCGCGGCGCCGGTCGAACGCGCTCTACTCGCCGGCGATGCGGAGACCGGCGTGTGCGTCATGCAGCTCGAAGCCGGGCTCGACACGGGGCCGGTATTCGCGTGCGCTCGGGTACCGATCAGCCCCGACGAGAGCGCGGGCGAGCTCCGGGCGCGGCTTGTCGACGTCGGCACGCATCTTCTCCTCGAGACGCTCCCATCGATCCCGGGCGCGACACCCACGCCGCAAACCGGCGAACCGACCTACGCCGACAAGCTCGATGTCGCGGAGTTCCGTGTCGATCCGCGCCGGCCCGCGGCCGAGCTGGCGCGCGTCGTGCGCGCCGGCAACCCACGTCCGGGTGCGTGGCTCACGGTCGGCGGCCGGCGCGTGAAGGTGCTGCGCGCGCACGAGACCGACGACGCTCACGGTCCGAGGCCGGGTGAGATCTCCGCGGCGGCGGTGCTCGGGACTGCCGCGGGTTCGTTGGCGTTCGACGAGGTGCAACCGGAAGGCAAGCGAGCGATGGACGCACGTGCGTGGCGGACCGGTGTGCACGGCGCGGCGCAGGTCGACATGCCGTGACCGCCGACCCGCCGCGGCGAACCGCGCTCGACGCACTGCTCCGCGTCGGTCACGGCGCTTTCGCGCACATCCTCGTGCCCGAGATGCTGCGGCACAGTCAATACGAGGCGCGGGACCGCGCGCTCGTGACCGAGCTGGTCTACGGCACCATCCGAATGCAACGCGCCGTCGACTTCTTGCTGGCCGGCGTCTCCAGCCGTCCGCTCGACACGCTCGAGGAGCGCGTGCGGGCGGCTGTGCGGCTGGGGGCGTACCAGCTCCTCGTCGGCATTCCCCCGCACGCCGCGGTGGGCGAGTCCGTCAACCTCGTCGGCGCGCGCTCGCGGCCTTTCGTCAACGGCGTCTTGCGCGCACTCGCACGCCTCGGTCCTCCCTGGAAGCTGCCGACCGGCAACGACATCGACGCGATCGCGACGCGCACGTCGCACCCGGATTGGATTGTCGCGATCCTGGTCGAGGCGTTCGGCACCGCCGACGCCCTCGCGACCCTCGAGCTCGACGACGAGCCGCCGCCGGTGACGTTGCGCGTCAATCCGATGCGCGCGACGCCGGCGGATGTCACCGTCGAGCTTCGCGACGCGGGCATCGAGGTGCGGTCCGGATTGCTCGAGCCCGACGCGCTCGTCGTCCGCCACTCGGGCGACCTGACGAGGCTCGCCGCGGTACGCGACGGCCGCGTGACACCGCAAGATCAGGCGAGTCAGGCCGTCGTACGCGCGCTCGACCCACGACCCGGCCAGCGTGTGCTCGACGTCGCGGCGGCGCCGGGCGGAAAGGCGACCGCCGCGGCGGAGCGGATGCGCGGTGAGGGCATGGTGGTCGCGGCCGACCTGCATTCCGGACGCCTGCGCAACGTGACGCGCGCGGCCGCGCGACTCGGGCTGTCGCACATGATCTCCCCGATCGTCGCCGACGGTGGGCACGTGCCGGTCCGCACGAAATCATTCGATCGCGTGCTGCTCGACGTGCCCTGTAGCGGGCTCGGCGTGTTGCGCCGGCGTCCGGACGCGCGCTGGCGGGTCACGCCGGCGGATGTCGATGCGCTCGCTGCGCTCCAGCGCGAGTTGCTCGCCGCCGCGGCAAGGACCCTCGCGCCCGGCGGCCGGCTCGTGTACGCCGTTTGCACGCTCGCGCCGGCAGAAACGCGCGACATCGACGAGTGGGCCGCGCGCGAGCTCGCGGAGCTCGTCGCGGTCGCGCCGCCCGGCCGGCCGTGGCGGCCTTGCAGCCGCGGCGCGATCTTGCTGCCGTCCGATGCGCGCACCGACGGCATGTTCGTGCTCGTGCTGACGCGCGCCGACCGGCCACTAGCGTGACCGCGATGAAGGTTGCGCCCTCGATTCTCGCCGCCGACTTCGCCGATCTCGCCGCCGACATCGCACGCGTCGCGCCCGAGGCCGATCTCCTGCACGTCGATTGCATGGACGGCCACTACGTGCCGAACCTCTCGATCGGACCACCTGTCGTCAAGGCGATCCGCACGCACACCGAGCTGTTTCTCGATTGCCACCTGATGGTCGACAACCCCGCGGTGCTCGTCGACGGGTTTGCGGACGCGGGGGCTGACGGATGCACCGTCCACATCGAGCTCGGCGATCCCCGGCCGCTCTTCGCGCAGATCCGCGCGGGCGACATGCGTGTGGGATTGTCGCTGGAACCCGAGACGCCGTTCGCCGCCGTCGAGCCCTACCTCGGCGAGATCGACCTGCTCCTCGTGATGAGCGTGCACACCGGCTTCGGCGGGCAGGCCTTCATCCCCGAGGTCCTCGACAAGGTGCGCGCCGCGCGCCGCGCGATCGACGAGAGGGCGCTCCCCGTCGAGATCGAGATCGACGGCGGCATCAAGGTCGACAACGCACATCTTGCGGCCGACGCCGGTGTCGACATCTTGGTATCGGGCACCGGGATCTTCGGCGCCGACGACCCGCTCGCCGCGGCGCGGAAGATGCGCGAGGCCGGCGCGCAGCGGTGACGGCCCTCGCCGCCAAGGTGCTCACGGTCTCGGACGGTGTGGTCGACGGAACTCGCGACGACGCGAGCGGACGCGCCCTGGTCGCCCATCTCGGAGCTGCCGGTTACGAAGTGGTCGCCCACGAGGTCACGCGCGACGGAATCGACGAAGTCGCAAGCGCGCTGCGCGCGTTGTGTGACGGCTTTGCCGGTCTGGTCGTGACGGCCGGCGGCACCGGTTTCGGGCCTCGCGATTGCACGCCCGAAGGCACGCGCGCGGTCATCGAACGCGAGGCGCCCGGAATCGCGGAGGCGATCCGCCGCGTCAGCGACGACGGTGGTCGCGGCTTCGGGATGCTGTCGCGCGGTGTCGCGGGCGCGCGGGGACAATCGTTGATCTGCAACGTGCCCGGCTCCGTGAGCGGCGCGATCGAAGGCGTCGACGTGCTGCTACCGATCGCGGCGCACGCGCTCGATCTGCTCTCGGGCGGGCGCCCGCACTGAGGTCAACGGGCGTGATCACGCACCCATGCCGCGACCGCGTCGACGTCGACCGGTCGAGTTGTGTCGACGTCCAGGCGCGGACCGAGCGCCGGACACCGTGCATCGTCGGCGAACCAGTCGTCGAGCTCGGCGAGTCGTTCGGCGTCGAAGTGGCACGGATGACGCGACCGGGAGCCCACGCGGTCGTGCACGAGTGCGCGCGGGCACCAGCAGTGCACCTCGAGTACGCCGGGGAGCGCCGACCAGTCGGCCGCGTACGCGCTCCGCACGACGTGATCGATCACGAGGTGGTCGTACGCCCGCGCGACGTCGAGCAGCGCGACGGCTGCGGCGCCTCCGATGCGCCGCGAGGACTCGCTGTCGCCGCTGCCCCCGAGTGCATCCCACAGTGCCTCTTTGATCATGTCCTTGCTCACGTGCGCGACGCCGAGTGCCTCGGCGAGCGCGGTGCCGAGCGTCGTCTTGCCGCTGCCCGGGACGCCGCTCACGATCACGCGCACACGGCAATTTTAGAACGCGTTGCAATTCCGTGGGCGGCGCGGTACGCTCCTCGTGAACAACTGAATGCCCTCGGGGTTGGGTGAAAGTCCCGACCGGCGGTGACAGCCCGCGAACGCCCGGTAGCCAACCGGGCGCCGACCAGGTGGAACTCCTGGGCCGACGGTGAGAGTCCGGATGGGAGAGGGTGCGCGAACGACCTGCAGACGCGGGCCGATTCGTCGTTGCCGCGCCCCGCGGGTCACCGGAGGAGGCGCGCGTGCGCGACGACGAGCTGATGGGACGGGCCATCGAATGGGCCCGTACGGCGCGCCGCCGCGCCGCGCCGAAGCCCGCCGTCGGCTGTGTGATTGCACGCGACGGCGAGATCGTCGGCGGGGGCGCGACCGAACCGTCACCGACCGGCGCGCACGCAGAGGTGGTCGCGCTGCGGGCGGCGGGATCGGCCGCCCGGGGCGCAACCGCGTACTCGACGCTCGAGCCGTGCAATCACTACGGCACCACGCCGCCGTGCACCGAGGCACTGATCGCGGCCGGCGTGACCCGCGTCGTCGTCGCAGTCGACGATCCCGACGAGCGCGTGCTCGGGCCGCGGATACGCACGGCTGCGCGAAGCCGGCATCGATGTCGTAAGTGGTGTCGCGACGATCGACGCCGCGCGCGATCTTGCGCCGTATGTGCACCACCGGCGGACGGGACGCGCCGTTCGTTACCGCCAAGGTCGCGTTGAGCCTCGACGGGCGGGTGGCCGCGCGCGACGGCTCCTCGCGCTGGATCACCGGTGACGAGGCCCGCGCCGACGCGCACGAACTTCGAGCCGACGCGCAGGCGATCGTGGTCGGTGCCGGGACCGCGATCGCGGATCTGCCGGCCCTCACCGTGCGCGACCTCGCGAACCCGCCCCTGCGGCCGCCGCTGCGCGTGCTCCTCGACGCGCGCGGGCGCGTGCCGGCGACCGGACCGTTGTTCGATGTCGCCCTCGCGCCGACGCTCGTCGTCACGACCGAACACGCGCGTCCGCAAGCCGTCGACGCGTGGCGCGCGGCCGGCGCCAAGGTCGAAGCAGTTCCCGCGGCGGCCGATGGCAACGGCGTCGATCTCGACGCCGCGGTCCTCCTGCTCGGGAGTCACGGCGTGTTGCACGCCCTGGTCGAAGGCGGCGGCACGTTGCTCGGTGCGATCGCGCGCGACGGCTCCGCGCAGCGCCTGATCGCGTACATCGCGCCCACGCTGCTCGGCACCGGTGCCCGGCCGGGATTCGCGTTCGAAGGGCCCGCGATGATCGCCGGCGCCGCGCGCTACACGCTCCTCGACGTCGTCCGCCTCGGTGCCGACGTCCGCCTCGAGTACGACGTGGCGGGTGAGGAGCGGACTCGAAACCTCAGAGGCGCAGGCCGCTCGGCGCAAGGAGCGGGCGGGATGGAGAGCGCCTGATGTTCACCGGAATCATCGAGGAGCTCGGCCGCATCCGCACGATCACCCCGAACGCCGATGGCGCGCACGTCGAGATCGAGGCGACGGCCGTCCTCGACGACGCGGTGATCGGCGCGTCGATCGCGGTGAACGGCTGCTGCGTGACGGTTGTCGAGCTCGGCGCAGGCTGGTGGGCCGCCGACGCAGTGACCGAGACGTTGCGCCGCACAACCTTCGGCGAGCGCAAGGCCGGCGACGCGGTCAACCTCGAACGGCCGTTGCGTCTCGCCGACCGTCTCGGCGGTCACCTCGTCCAAGGTCATGTCGACGCCACCGGCACGGTTCGCGAGCGCACTGCGCTCGCCGACGGCTCGACCGCGGTTCGCTTCGACGCGCCCGCCGACGGTCATGCGCTACGTCGTGGACAAGGGTTCGATCAGCGTCGACGGCATCAGCCTCACGGTCTCGGCTGTGCACGACGACGGCTTCAGCGTCGCGATCATCCCGCACACGCTGGCCGTGACGACGCTCGGGTTCCGACAGCCGCCAGATCGCGTCAACCTCGAGTGCGACCTTGTTGCCAAGTACATCGAACGGCTCCTGCCGGCGATTGAACGGAGTTCCTCATGACCTTCGACACGGTCGAACAAGCGATCGACGCCATCAAGCGCGGCGAGTTCGTCGTCGTCGTCGACGACGAAGATCGCGAGAACGAGGGCGATCTGATCATCGCCGCCGAGAAGATGACGCCCGACAAGATGGCGTTCATGATCCGCTACACGAGCGGTGTCATCTGCCTGCCGATGGAGGGAGCGCGGCTCGACGAGCTGCAGCTGCCGTTGATGGTGTCGGGCAGCGACAACACCGAGGGCCAACGCACAGCGTTCACCGTGTCGGTCGACGCGCGCGATCGGCACAACCACCGGCATCTCGGCTGCCGATCGCTGCACGACCGTGCACGCGCTGATCGACGCGTCGACGTTGCCGGCCGATCTCGCGCGTCCCGGCCACATCTTTCCGCTGCGCTACCGCGACGGCGGCGTGCTGAAGCGCGCCGGCCACACCGAAGCCGCGATCGACCTCGCCGCGCATGGCGCGACGCGTTCCCGGCCGGCGTGCTCGCCGAGATCGTGAACGACGACGGCACGATGCAGCGCATGCCCGACCTCGAGCGGTTTGCCGCCGAGCACGGGCTCGTCCTCGTGACGATCGCCGACCTCATCCGCTACCGCCGCCACAGCGAGAAGCTTGTGCGGCGCGTGTCGGAAGCGCGCATCCCGACCCAGTACGGCGACTTCACCGCGCACGTGTTCGCGTCGCTCCTCGACGGCACCGAGCACCTCGCGTTCGTGCGGGGCGAGGTGTCCGGCCAAAAGGATGTGCTCGTGCGCGTGCACTCGGAGTGCCTCACCGGCGACGTGTTCGGTTCGTTGCGGTGCGACTGCGGCGTGCAGCTCGATCGCGCGCTCGGAGCGCGTGGCACGCGAAGGACAAGGTGTCGTCGTCTACCTGCGCGGCCACGAAGGGCGAGGGATCGGTCTGGGCCACAAGCTCCGCGCGTACTCGCTGCAGGACAAGGGCCGCGACACCGTGGAGGCGAACCTCGAGCTCGGCTTCCCGGCTGACTCGCGCGAGTACGGCATCGGTTCGCAGATTCTCGTCGACCTCGGTGTCACCACGATGCGGCTGATGACGAACAACCCCGCGAAGTACGGAGGCATCGAGGGCTACGGCCTCGAGATCGTCCAACGAGTACCGGTACAGATCGAGCCGACCACCGAGAACATTGCGTATTTGCGCGCGAAGCAGGAGAAGCTCGGCCACCTGCTCGAGCTCGCCGCCGACGAAGAGCTCGGCGGGTCCTGAGGGACCGCGCGGCAATGGGGGAGTATGACGCGCGACGAGGGCGATCTCGACGCCACCGGGATGCGCTTCGGTGTGGTCGTCGCCCGCTTCAATCGCGACATCACCGTGCAGCTGCTCGATGGCGCGGAAAGGATGCTCCGCAAGCACGACGCCGCCGACGTGACCGTCGCATGGGTGCCGGGCGCGTACGAGCTGCCGCTGGTGGCGAAGCGGTTGGGGGCGTCGGGCGCGGTGGACGCGGTCGTGTGTCTCGGTGCGGTGATCCGGGGCGAGACCGCGCACTTCGAATACGTCGCCGGTGAGGCGGCGGCGGGCATCACGCGTGCGGCGCTCGATACCGGTGTGCCGGTCGTGTTCGGCGTGCTGACCGTCGACAACCGTGATCAGGCAACCGACCGTCTCGGGGGCCGCGAGGGTCACAAGGGCGAAGAGGCTGCGCTCACCGCGATCGAGATGGTGTCGTTGCTGCGCGATCTGCCGTGACGAGCAGCCGGGCGCAGCGCGGACGCCGCAGCCGCGTGAGTAGCCGGGCGCAGACTGCAGGCGTGGTCGGTCGTGTGATGCGTCGTCGTGATGGGGCGCCGGAGGTCGCAGCCGCGTGAGTAGCCGGGCGCAGACCGCAGGCGTGGTCGGTCGTGTGATGCGTCGTCGTGATGGGGCGCCGGAGGTCGCAGCCGCATGAGTTACGACGCAATCGGGCGCACGTACTCGACGACACGGCGACCGGACCCGCGCATCGCTGCGCAGATTCACGCCGCGATCGGTACCGGGCAAATCGTGAACATCGGCGCCGGCACCGGCAACTACGAGCCGGCCGATCGGTTCGTTGTTGCCGTTGATCCGTCGCCGACGATGTTGCGCCAGCGACGGGCGGATGCCGCGCCCGCGCTACTGGGCGTCGGCCGAAGCGTTGCCGTTCCCCGAGAACACGTTCGACGTCGCGCTCACGACATTGTCGTTGCATCACTGGAGCGATGTCGCGCAGGGGCTACGCGAGATGAATCGCGTCGCCGCGCGGCAGGTCATCTTCTTCTTCGACGTCGGATGTACGACCGACCTGTGGCTCGTCGACGATTACTTTCCCGAGATCTTCGAGCTCGAGACCGAGCGCCGCGCGCCGGACGCGTCGACGATCGCGCACATGCTGCACGTCGTACGGATCGAGCCGATCCTGATTCCTGCGGACTGCACCGACGGGTTTGCCGGTTCGTACTGGAACCGCCCCGAGGCCTTGCTCGACCCGGCGGTGCAAGCGGGCATGTCGTGCTGCGCGCTCCTCGACGACGCAACCGTCGCGCGGGGCACCGAGCGGTTGCGACGCGATCTCGAATCGGGTGCATGGGATGCCCGCTACGGACACTTGCGCACGCTGCCGGACATCGACCTCGGATATCGGCTGCTGATCGCCGAACGCCGCCGGTAGCCTGGTACGCCAATGCTGCGAGTGGTGTTGCCCAAGGGGTCGCTCGAACGGTCCACGCTCGAGCTCTTCGAAGACGCCGACCTCGGCGTGATGCGTTCCTCCGACGTCGACTACCGCGCGACGATCGACGACCCGCGTGTGATCGACGTCACGATCCTGCGCCCGCAGGAGATCCCGCGGTACGTCGCGGACGGGCTGTTCGACGTCGGGATCACGGGACGCGACTGGATCGAGGAGACCGGTGTCGATGTCACGAGCCTCGGACAGCTCCAGTACTCGAAGGTGTCTGCGCAACCGATTCGCATCGTGCTCGCGGTCGCACACGACGCGCCCTGGACATCGGCGAACGACCTGCCGCCCGGCGTACGCGTGCACACCGAGTATCCCGAGCTCACGCGTCAGTTCCTCGAGAAGCACAGCGTCGACGCGCGCATCTCGTTGTCGTACGGGGCCACCGAAGCGAAGGTGCCGGAGATCGCGGACGCGGTCGTCGAGCTGACCGAGACCGGTCGCGCGCTGCGCGCGTCCGGATTGAAGATCATCGACACGGTGCTCGTCTCGTACACCGAGCTGATCGCAAACCCGATCGCGTACGAGGACGCCGCCAAGCGCAAGGCGATGGAGCAGCTCCGCACGCTCTTGTTCGGCGCGCTCGATGCCGCGCGGTCGCGTGCTCGTGAAGCTCAACGTCGATGATGCGAAGCTGCAAAGCGTCATCGACATGTTGCCGGCGATGAAGTCGCCGACGGTGTCGAAGCTCTTCGGCGAGGACGGCTACGCGGTGGAAACGGTCGTCGCCAAGAGCGACATCAACGTGCTGATCCCGGCGCTGAAGGAGCGGGGCGCGACCGGCATCCTCGAGCTGCCGATCGGCAAGATCGTACCGTAGCGATGCGCGGTCGCGTCTTGGTGTTCGACGAGCACCGCGGCATCGGTGAGATCGCCGCCGACGACGGTGCGCGTGCTCATGTTCCACTGCACCCAGATCGCCGACGGCACGCGCACGATCACGCCCGGCAGCGCGGTGGAGTTCGACGTCGTACCCGGCCACCGCGGCCGGTGGGAAGCCGGCGCGATTTCGTTCTTGAACGGAACGTGATCGTGGTGGTCGCAATCGGTTCAATGAACGGAACGTGATCCGTGCGGTTCAGGTCTGCGACTCGGCGACCTCGACGAACAGCATCTGCACCTGGCCCAGCGCTTCGCGCAGCATCGGCTCGCCCTCGCCGAGGCGACTGCCGAGACCGTCGACGAGTGCGGTGAGCGCGTCGATCGCGAGCCCGGCCGCGGCGATGTTCGGGGCGGGACGGCGACCCTGCTCGTCGGGCGGGGTGACCACGCCCAGGTGCACGAGCGCGAGCTGCCAGATGCCGATCGCGTGGTTGACGATGACGTCGGCGACCGGTGTCGCGGCCAGTCGCGCGTGCAACTCCCGCAGCGCGGCGACTTCCTCGGCCGTCGGCTCGGCGTCCGTCGGCGGGCACGTCCGGTGCCGCCCACAGACGAGGGCTCGGGCGGGTCGCCGCCACCGGGTGTCCAGAGTCCAGTCACGGGGGACTATCCTCCCTTGGGAACAATCGAGGGAAGCGGGACGCTACTCAACCGGCAGCGTCCCCACCCGGCCGACCTTCTCGCGTCCGGGTACCGGTGGAGCGGCCGAGCGACACGCTCGGTGCGACGGTGGACGCTTTCCCCGACGGGAAACCGGGTCCGCCGTCGTCCCGCGTCGGCGGCACAACAAAGAAGGTGATGCCGCACTGTCCACAGACGACGCCCGCATCAACGACCGCATTCGCGCTCGCCAAGTCCGCCTGATCGGCGCCGACGGAACCCAGCTGGGAACGAAACCTCTGCCCGAGGCGCTCCAGACCGCCCGGGAGTCGGGTCTCGATCTCGTCGAGGTCGCAGCCAACGCCGATCCTCCGGTCTGCAAGATCATGGATTACGGCAAGTACAAATACGAGCAGGACCAGCGGCGCAAAGAGTCGCGACGCAAGGCGTCGAACGTCGTCATCAAGGAGATGAAGTTCCGGCCGAAGATCGACGCGCACGACTACGACACCAAGATGAAGCACGTCGAGCGCTTCCTCGAAGAGGGGTCGAAGGTCAAGCTGACGATCATGTTCCGGGGCCGCGAGATGGCCCACCCGGAGCTCGGCCGCAGGATTCTCGAAAAGGTCGCCGAGCGCGTCGCCGAGAGAGCAACCGTCGAGTCGGCACCCAAACAAGACGGCCGCAACATGACGATGGTGCTCAACCCCAGCCGCAAGCCGAAGGCGAAGCCGGCCCGGCCCGCTGCCGTCCCCGAGGCCGTGCCTGTGCAGGCCGCGCAAGCCTGACCGACATCCGAAGAGGTTCCCGAAAATGGCCAAGATGAAGACGCACCGCGGCGCGGCCAAGCGCTTCAAGGTGACCGGTACCGGCAAGATCCTGCGGCGGCACGCGTACCGCGACCACTTGTTGGAACACAAGCCGACGCGTCGCACACGCCGGCTCGGTCGCGAGGCCGAGGTCGTCGGTGGCGACAAGAAGCACGTCGAGCGCCTGCTGGGGAGGAGATAGCGCGATGGCTCGGGTCAAGCGTTCGGTCGGCGGCAAGAAGCACCGCCGCGCAATCCTCGAAGAGGCGCAGGGCTACACCGGCGCGCGCAGCCGCCACTTCAAGAAGGCGAACGAGCAAGTCATGCACTCGCTGCGGTACGCGTACCGCGACCGCCGCGCGCGCAAGGGCGAGTTCCGACGCCTCTGGATCGTTCGTATCAACGCCGCGTGCCGCGAGCACGACATGTCGTACTCGCGATTCATGGCCGGGTTGAAGGCCGCGGAGATCGACGTCGACCGCAAGATCCTCGCCGATCTCGCGGTGCGCGAACCGGCCGCGTTCTCCGCGCTGGTCGAATCGGCGCGAGCCGCGCGGTAGGCGGCCCGACCGGAGGCGAGGCCGAGTCGAGCGCGCCCGAACTCATGGAGCTCTCGACGCCACCTGAGCTCGGCGCCCACCACGCGGAAGTCAAGCACCTGCGCGCGTTGCTGCGCGATTCCGCCGTACGCCATGCCGAGCGGAGCTTCGTCGCCGAGGGTCCACGGGTCATCGCCCTCGCGCTCGAGCACGCGGCGTTGCAGCTCGAGGCCGTCTACCTCGGCGCCGACGCCGGCGCCGGCGCGCGAGCCGTCGCCGCTCAGGCCGCCGCGGCGGGTATCGCGACGCGAACGCTCGCGCCGGGCGTCTCGGTGCGCATCGCCGACACGCGCCACACCCAAGCGCTGTTCGCGATCGCGCGCATCGAGACCGCGGCGCTCGACCACCTGACGGCGAACGCCACATTGGTCGCGGCGTGCGAGGTCGTCTCCGACCCCGGAAACGCGGGCACGCTGATGCGCAGCGCTGCCGCCGCGGGCGCCGACGGCATCGTCCTCGGGCCGGGATCGGTCGACGCGTACAATCCAAAAGTTGTGCGCGCTGTCCGCGGGCGCGTGCTTCACCATCCCCGTCGTGGAGGACGTGCCGCTCGTGCAGGCCCTGGATGCGTTCGCCGGCGACTGGCAACGGCTCGGCGCCGTCTCCGAAGGCGGGCAGCCACCCGACGCGCTCGATCTCCGGGCTCGCACGGTGCTGGTGCTCGGGCACGAGACGCGCGGCCTCGGCGCCCACGTCCCGGTCGACGTGCGGGTCACGATCCCGAGCCACACCGGCCAATCACTGAATGTCGCCATCGCCGGGAGCGTGCTGCTCTTCGATGCCGCGCGCCAGCGCCGGGCACGCTGATGAGCGCGGAGGAGCTCGTGGCGCGCGCCGACGACACCGCGCGCGCCGGCACCGCCGCGTTCGCGCAAGCCGCGACCCTCGACGCGCTCGCCGATGCCGAGCGCCGCTACCTGGGCAAGGCATCACCGCTCAACGAGGTACGCGAGGCGATCAAGGCCGTCGCCGGGCCCGATCGCGCCGCCGTCGGC
Organism: uncultured Actinomycetes bacterium; assembly: GCA_963836365.1. Lineage (GTDB taxonomy): Bacteria > Actinomycetota > Acidimicrobiia > IMCC26256 > PALSA-610 > DASQHW01. The sequence goes on along the minus strand of CAWIJC010000006.1, from coordinate 226,569 downwards.
AAGGCTGTCACTGCCGCCCGGGCCGAGCTCGAAGACGCGCACGCAGCCCGGGCTGCGGTGCTCGCCGCCGCCGCCGCCACCGACGCGGCGACGCGAGAACGCCTCGACCTCACGCTGCCGCCGCGGGAGTACCGGCGCGGTCACCTGCACCCGGTGACGCGGATCTGGCGTGAGCTCGAGGACGTCTTCGTCGGCATGGGCTACAAGGTCGCCGACGGTCCCGAGGTCGAGCTCGACTGGTACAACTTCGAGGCGCTCAACTTCCCGCCCGGCCATCCGGCGCGGGCGATGCAGGACACGCTCTACGTACGGCTCGGCCACCGCGAGGAAGTGTTGCTGCGCACGCACACGTCGCCGGTGCAGATTCGCGTGATGGAGTCGCAGCGACCGCCGATCTATACCGTGATGCCGGGCCGCGTGTACCGGCGCGACACGCTCGATGCGCGCCACTCGCCGGTGTTCCACCAGATCGAGGGACTCGCCGTGGACCACGGGATCACGCTCGGCGACCTTCTCGGCACGATCGAAGCGTTCGTCCACGCGCTGTTCGGCCCCGACGTCCGCGCACGCTTCTTGCCGTCGTTCTTCCCGTTCACCGAACCCTCGGTCGAGTTCGCGATGTCGTGCGTGTTCTGCGGCGGTGACGGCTGCGCGGTGTGCTCGCGCACCGGGTGGATCGAGCTCGGCGGCGCCGGCATGGTCGACCCGGCAGTCTTCGGCGCGGTCAACATCGAACCCGAGGAATACACGGGCTTCGCGTTCGGGTTCGGGATCGATCGCCTGGTCCAGCTGCTGTACGGCGTCGACCACGTCAAGAACCTCTGGGACGGCGATGTGCGCTTCGCCCGCCAATTCTGAGGACTGAGGAAGAGCACCCGTGCGCGTCCCGCTTTCTTGGATCCACGAGTTCACCCCTATCGCGGCCCCGCCCGCGGAGATCGCGGACGCGCTGAACCAGCTCGGGCTCGAGGTCGAGGACATCGACGAAACCGGCCGCGACCTGCGGGGTGTGATCGTGGCGCGCATTCTCGACGTTGTGCCCCATCCCGACGCCGATCGCATTCGTCTCGCCGACGTCGAGCTCGGCGACGGGCAGCGGCGCGTCGTGTGCGGCGCCGCGAACATCGAAGCCGGCATGGTCGTGCCGTTCGCGCGTGTCGGCGCGGTGCTCCCGGGCGACTTCCGCGTCGAGCGCCGCCGGATTCGCGGCGTCGTGTCCGAGGGCATGCTCTGTTCGCCACGTGAGCTCGGCCTCGGCGATGACCACGCGGGCATCCTGTCGCTCCCGGCGGAGTCACCGCTCGGCACCGATGTGCGCGAGGTGCTCGGGCTCGACGATGTCGTGTTCGACCTGTCGATCACGCCCAACCGACCCGACGCGATGGGTGTCGTCGGCGTCGCGCGCGAGCTGGCCGCGCACTTCGGGTTGCCGTTGCACGTCGACGAGCACGAGCCGGCGCCGGTCGTCGAAGAGCTCGATGGTGCCCGCGTGATCGTGGACGCGCCCGACCGCTGCCCGCGCTTCGTCGGAATGGTTGCCGGCGTCGAGCTCGGCGACTCGCCGCCGTGGATGCAGCGGCGGCTCGCGCTCGCGGGTATGCGACCGATCAGCAACGTCGTCGACATCACGAACTACGTCATGCTCGAGCGTTGCCGCCCGTTGCACGCGTTCGACCTCGGACGCCTCGCCGGGCGCGGCATCGTCGTGCGGCTCGCACGCGACGGCGAGCGCATGACGACGCTCGACGGCGTCGAACGCACGCTGACTGCCGGCGACCTGTTGATCTGCGACGCCGAGCGCACGCCTCAGGCGATCGCCGGGATCATGGGTGGCGCGGCGGCCGAGGTGTCGGCGTCGACGACCGAGATCCTGCTCGAGTCCGCGTACTTCACGCCCGAGGGCATCGCCAGGACCGCCAAGCGGCTCGGGTTGCGGTCGGAGGCGAGCGCGCGCTTCGAGCGCGGCGTCGATCCCAACAACGCGGGCACCGGCGCCGCGCGCGCCATGGAGCTGTTCCGGGCGCACGCGGCCGCGCGCCCTCCGGCCGGTGCAATCGACGTCGCCGCCGCACCCATCGAACCGGCGCGCGTCCGCGTGCGCACCGCCCGGGTCAACCAGCTGCTCGGTACCGAACTGTCCGACGCCGACATCACCGCGTACCTGACGCCCCTCGGCATCGCGGTCGACGGCGGCACCGCGACGGTCCCGACCTTCCGGGCGGATGTCACTCGCGAGATCGACCTCGTCGAGGAAGTCGCGCGCCGCATCGGCCTCGACCGCATCACGCGCACGGTGCCCTCGAATCCGGAGAAGATCGGCGGTCTCGACTCGCGTCAACGTGCCCGGCGCGCGACCACCGACACGCTCGTAGGTGCCGGCTACGACGAGGTGTACACGTTGCCGCTGGTCGCGCCGGCTGATCTTGCCCGTGCGGGCACGAGCCCCGAGGGGATCGTCGAGGTCGAGAATCCCCTGCGCGCGGAGGAATCCGTGCTGCGGCCGTCATTGCTTCCCGGGCTCCTGCGGGCCCTCGCGTTCAACGCCGCGCATGGTGAGCCCGACGTCGCGCTGTTCGAAACCGGCACGGTGTTCGCCGCCCCGGCCGACCGCGAACGGCTGCCGCGTGAACGCTTCCACATTGCGTTCGTGCGCGCGCACCATGTCCGCCGCGTGCCGCACGAGCCCGATCGCCCGGTCGAGGTGTACGACGCGACCGCGACGCTCGACGCCCTAGTGGCCGAGTTGCGCCTCGCCGATGTTCGAGTCGTCGCCGCGTCGCTCCCCGGGTTTCATCCCGCGCGCGCCGCGCACGTGCAGGTCGACGGCACACCGGCCGGCGTTGTCGGCGAGGTCGCGGCCGCGACGGCCGGAGCCCTCGACGTTCCGAGCCCGGTGGTGGCGTGCGAGCTCGATCTCGACGCTCTCCTCGCGGGCGAGCCGGCGGCGCGCACCTCGCATGCGATCTCACGCTTTCCCGCGTCGACGATCGATCTCGCGTTCGTTGTCGGCGACGACGTCCCTGCCGCCGCGGTCACCGCCACGTTGCGCGCCACGGGCGGTGAGGTGCTCGAGCGCGTCGAGCTGTTCGACGTGTTCCGGTCGGACGCACTCGGCACGGGCAAGGTCAGCCTCGCGTTCGCGCTCCGATTCCGGGCGCCCGACCGAACGCTCACCGACGACGACGTGCGCTCGCTGCGGCAACGTTGCATCGACGAGGTCTCACGCGCCCACCACGCGCAGCTCCGCGCATGACCGGCGGCGCGCCGTTCGTGCACCGAATTCGCGTGCGCTACGCCGAGGTCGACGGTCAAGGCGTCGTGTTCAACGCGCACTGGATGACCTACTTCGACGACTCGTGCACCAGATTCATGGAATCGCTCGGGTTCGGCCCTGACTTTTGGATCAAGGAGTTCGATGTCATGCTCGTCCGGGCCGTGCTCGAGTGGTCCGGCCCGGCCCGGTTCGACGACTGGGTCGAGGTCGAGGTCGTCCCGGCGCGGCTGGGCACGAAGTCGTTCGACCTGCGCTACCGGGCGCGAGTCGATGGTGCGCAGACCTGCGAGGCGACGATCACCTACGTCGCGGTTGTTCCGGGCGACAACACGTCGGTGGCGATCCCCGACCCGGTGCGGACGGCGTTGACGTCCCGGCTTGCGCCCGAAGACTCGCCGTCGTACACGGTGTGATCGGCGCGAATCGTTCGCGACGGCGCCGTTGCAATGAGCGTGAGTCTCACTGACGCCGGGGTGAGCTGTCGGCCGCGGCCGAGTGACTCGACGCGGCATCCTCGTGTGATGTTGCTTCCCGGCCCCGACGCATGTGCATCCGACCCGGCACGAGCCGCGAGCCGCCGAGCGACAGGATCGCGAACGCAGCGCCGATGAAGATCAGGATGTCGCCGACGCTGAACACGTTCGCGAACGGAATCCACCGAGGGACGGCGAAGATGTCGCCGAGGAACGACAGCTTCGGGTTCGTCACGAGTCCGGAGCTGACGAAGCCGGGTTTCGTGGGCGCGAGCCCGGCAGTCCGCAGCGCCCACGCGGATGCCGGCATCACGCCGCCGTTCACGGCCATTGCCGCCATGTTGCAGAGGGTGCCGGCGGTGATCGTGCGGCGACCCGGCAACTCCCGGTTCCGCCACAGCACGGCGACGACGGCGACGTACGTCACGAAGTTGAGCGTCGCGTGTGCGGCGAGGCTTCCATTCGGTGCGATCGCGCTGACGAGCAGCGCGACGACGAACGCGCCGACGATGACAGGCGTCCCGCGGAGTCGCGCGTGCGCGAAGGACCGCAGGCTGCCGCCGGTCAGCGGCACGAGCAACAGCACCGCAACGATCGCTTCCCCGAGGAGCACGCCGGTTCATCGGAACGCAGAATCGAAGCCTTGAGAGGGGCCGAATCCGGATCGGAAGTGTGACAGTCGGCACGGTCGTCGAAGAATTGACCAGGAATTGGGTGCGGGCGTCGATACACCTCCTGGATCACGGCACGGACCGGGTTCAGAGCATTTTCTGTCAACGAAGGAGAGTCAGATGACCAAAGCGCGAGTTTGGGTGGCCGCCGGCAACGTTGCGTCCCTCGTCACCTTGGTGGTCTTGTCGGGCGCCGGACGCCGGTGGACGTGACGCGTTGCGCGACGCCGGCGGGCGATGCGTGAACCGAACTGTGTACGGGCCGACGAGGGACCTCTCGGGCGGCCTGTGCGCGCGTCCCGGCGGACCGCGCTCGGCGGTGGAGGAAGGCCGCGGGCACACCCTCGTGAGCGTTCGCCCGCCGGCGCCGGGCTCGCCACGGGCGCGAGCCGTGCCGGGGGGCGGGCCGGACTACAGGGACCGGCGGGAACGCCGATGAACTCTGCATGGCGGCCGAAACCCATGTCACGGCCCCCCGCGCGGTCGGGGAGGACCTCGCGCAGCTCGATCGGCCGCGGGATCCTGCGCGACCCAACGGCGCCGCCCACGACGTAGAAGCGCGATTGCAGGAGATCGTCGAGCTCGTCAGGCAAGCGCGCAAGGAGAGCACGGCCGCGACGAGCCCGGAGGCCGCACCGGCCGAGGCGGACACGCCGCCGGCCCCTGTCGGGCCCACCGCGGCGTTCGCATCCCACGACGTCGACGACGACGGGTCTCGGTTCCTCCTGGGGCCGACGCTCGGAGAAGACGCCCGGTTGCCATCACGGCTCGGCCAAATGCTCATCGACCGTGGGCTGATCTCTCAGGCGCAGCTCGACAGCGCGCTGGAGTACCAGAAGTCGTCGGGCACGCGCCTCGGCGAAGCGCTCGTCGCCATGGACGCAGTCAGCGCGGCCGACGTCGCCCTCGTCCTCGCCGAGCACCTCCGGGTGCCGTTCGTCGATGTGCGGGCAGGCATGACCGACGCGACCCTCGCCGGCGTGATCTCCGAAGACGTCGCGCGGCGCTACTGCGCGCTCCCGGTCGCGCGGTGGGGCCAGCAAGTGGTCATCGCGATGACGAATCCGAACGACGTCTTCGCGCTCGATGATCTGCGCCTTCTCGTCGGCGCGCCGGTCGTCGCCGCGCTCGCCGACCCCGCGGCGCTCAATCTCGCGATCAACCGCACCTACGCCGGTGCGGAGGTCACGACGAGCGTCGACGACGCGAGCGCCGACCTCGGCGTGCCCGATGATGGCGCGTCCGACGTCGCCGAGGCCGACTCGGACGGGCCGCTGGTGCGGCTCGTCAACGCCTTGCTCGACCAAGCGATCGATCAGCACGCATCCGACATTCACATCGAACCGTCGACCCAAGAGCTTCGAATTCGCTTCCGCGTCGACGGCGTGCTCCACCGAATCTCGAGCGCGCCGCTCAGCGTCGCGCGCCCGCTGGTCAGCCGCCTGAAGGTCGTGGCAAATCTCGACATCGCGCAACGTCGCATGCCGCAGGACGGCCGGTTCTCGATCGAGAGCCACGGTCGGCGCATCGACGTGCGTGTCGCGACCATGCCCACCAGCGTGGGCGAGGCGGTCGCGCTTCGTATCCTCGACCGGCGCGGCACGCTCGACATCGCGAGTCTCGGACTGACGGACTCCGAAGCCGCTCGATTCCTGCCCGCGTTCGAGGCCGCGCAGGGCGGCGTCTTCGTGACCGGCCCGACGGGATCCGGCAAGACCTCGACGCTGTACGCGGTGCTCAAGGCGATCAGTACGACCGACAAGAACATCATCTCCGTCGAGGATCCGGCGGAATACGTCATCGACGGGACCAAACAGGTACAGGTCAATGTGCGCGCCGGCCTGACCTTTCCGGTCGCACTACGCGCGATCCTTCGCGCCGACCCCGACGTCGTGATGATCGGAGAGGTGCGCGACACCGAAACCGCGCGCATTGCGGCCGAGGCTTCGATCACCGGGCACCTCGTGCTCGCGACATTGCACACGACCAGTGCGGCGGCGGCGCCGATCCGACTCATCGACATGGGAATGGAGCCCTATTTCGTATCGTCGTCGTTGACCTGTGTCGTCGCGCAGCGGCTCGCGCGGAATCTCTGCGCCAACTGCGCGGAATCAGCAGACGAAGCGAGCTTGCTGCGTTTGCGGGAGCTCGGCGCCGACGACTCGATCCTGGAACATGCGACGATCCGAAAGCCCGTCGGGTGCCCGACGTGTCTCGGAACTGGATACCAGGGTCGAAGTGCGATCTACGAGATCATGCCGGTCACCGAAACGATTCGTCGCATGATCGTCGATCGCGCGACGACGGCCGATATCGAATGCCGGGCGGTCCTCGAGGGCATGGACACGCTGCGAGTCGCCGGTTTGCGGCGCGTCGGCCGCGGCCTCCTGAGCATCGAGGAGCTGGTTCGCGTCACCACGTGACGATCGGGTGCGTGCTGTCTCCCCCGGGGAGAGGTGAGGAGCGTGCCGCTCACCTGCCGTTCGATCTCTTCGTCGCCCGGCCGACCACCGCGCGGTGGCCTTTCGTCGTGTTCTCGACATCGAATGTCGCGTCGTGGTCTCCAAGATCGACGCTCGCGCGCACGGCTTCGCCGGCGAGGACGACCCCGACGAAGCGCATCTCGATCTCGCCGTACGCGAGAAAGCTCTCGCCCCACGCGTCGACGAGAAGCGCGTAGGCCGGGCCCGCGGCCTGCATGCCCTGCGCGACGAGGCCGGGCAACCCGAGCCCGGCGGACGTCGCCGCGTCGGAGTGATAGTTCCCGCGGACGCGAGTAGCGGCGGACGAGCTCTTCGGTGATCGTGAGTGATCGCTCGACGCGCATCGTCACGCCGAACCGAGCGTCGCCGCGGGAGTGAACGACACGCGCGATGTCCACAACGAGTCGTCGGGCCGGTGGTCCGTGGTGACGACGACGTCGATGTCGACGTAGGCCCGGCCGCGTTTCTCGTACGCCGCGGTGACACGGCCGGCGGTGACGAGCACGGTGCCCACCGGTGCGAGCCGGTGGCACCGCAGGTGCTGGCGCGTCTGGATCACGGGCTCGGCGCAGACCTGGCCCAAGCACAAGACGGTGAGGTTCGCCGCGATCGGCGGGTAGAGCGTGCCGGCCGCGAGCGCCGGGTGCTCGACGCCTGCGGCGCGCCAGTAGCGCTCGTTGGCTGCCGCCGAGATCTCGAGCCGCAACGGCGGGAGCTCGGTCCCTGCTGCGAGTTCCGGGAACGTGCATGTATGCATGGTCCTGTATGGTATGCGCCATGGCGTATCAAGCGGCGGTCGTCGGTGCGTCGGGCTACACCGGCGCCGAGCTCCTCCGGCTCCTGGCCGGTCACAGCGAGATCGACGTCGTCCACGTGACCGGCGACACGAACGCAGGGGCGCGGGTCGCCGACGTCTACCCCGGGCTCGCGGCGGCGTACCCCGAGGTGGTGTTCGCCCCGCTCGACCCGGCCGACCTGCGCGGGCTCGACCTCTTGTTCTGCGCATTGCCGCACGGCGCGAGCCAGGCGTTGTTGCCGTTGCTCGTCGACGACATCGCGCATGTCGTCGATCTCGGCGCCGACTTCCGCCTTCCCGGTGATGTGTACACGCGCTGGTACGGCGAACCGCACCGCGCGCCCGAGCTCCGGGCGCGCTTCGCGTACGGGCTCGTCGAGCTCTATCGCGACGACCTCTCTACGCACGCGCACGTCGCGTCTCCGGGCTGTTATCCGACCGCGGTCAGCCTCGCGTGCGCGCCATTGCTCGCGTCGCAGCTCGTGGAGCCGCGCGTGATCGCGAATGCGGTGTCGGGGCTCTCCGGCGCGGGACGGACGCTACGAACGTCGAGCCTGTTCTCGGAAGCGAACGAGAACGTCACTGCATACGGCCTGTTGACGCACCGCCACACCGCGGAGATGGAACAAGCGCTGTCGAAGGCCGGGGGACTTCCGGTCGAGGTGTTGTTCACACCACATCTCGTGCCGGCGACGCGCGGGATCCTCGCGACGTGCTATCTGCGCCCGGCGGTTGCGGGACTGTCGACCGCGCGCTTGCTCGAGCAGTACCGCGACTTCTACGCATTCGATCCCTGTGTGCTCGTCGTCGACGAGCCGTCGGGCACCAAGGCGACGTACGGAGCCAACCTGGTGCACACAACGGTGCGCTTCGACGAGCGTACTGGCACAGTGATCGCGATCGCGGCCGAGGACAACCTCGTCAAAGGTGCCTCGGGCCAGATGGTGCAAGCCGCGAACATCGTGCTGGGCATGCCCGAGACCACGGGTCTTCCGCTGCTCGGGATCGAGCCGTGAGCCGAGGAGCATGAGCGTGACCGCGGTGGCCGGTTTTGTCGCGGGCGGTCTCGCGTGCGGGATCAAGCCGTCGGGGGCGCCCGATCTCGCGATCGTGGCCGTCGCCGACGGCACGGCGGTCGCGGCCGCGGGTGTGTTCACGACGAACCTCGCCCAGGCCGCACCGGTGCTCGTGTCGCGCCGCCATCTCGGCGACGGTCGCGCGGCGGCGGTGGTCGTCAACTCGGGAAACGCGAACGCGGCGACCGGGTCGCCCGGACGACGCGACGCCATGCGTATGTGCGAGCTCACCGCGAGCGGGCTCGGCCTCGCGGCGACCGACGTGCTCGTGGGCTCGACCGGCCTGATCGGGATCCCGATGCCGATGGACGCGATCGAGGTCGGCGTGCCGAAGCTCTGCGGGCAGCTCGCGGCCGACGGCGGGAGCGCCGCGGCCCGAGCGATGATGACCACCGACACGGTGCCGAAAGAAGCCGCCGCGCGGCCGGCACCGCGACTGTCGGCGGGATGGCCAAGGGCGCGGCGATGCTCTCGCCGGCGATGGCGACGATGCTCGCGGTGCTGACCACCGACGCCGCCATCGACCAGCCTGCGCTCGGCCGCGCGTTGGCCCGCAGTGTCGCGGCGACGTTCGACTGCTTGTCGGTCGACGGGTGCCGCTCGACCAACGACACGGTCTTCCTGCTCGCGAACGGGAGCGCGGGTGCTGTCGACCTGCACGCGTTCACCGACGCGGTCACCGATGTGTGCGGATCGCTCGCTGAGCAGATGGCGCGCGACGCCGAAGGCGCCCGCAAGCTCGTGCGGGTGCAGGTCATCGGCGCACGCTCCGACGGCGAGGCGCGCGTCGCAGCCCGCGCGGTTGCGAACAGCCAACTCGTGCAGTGCTCGCTCAACGGCGAGGACGCGTATTGGGGCCGGGTGCTGTCGGAGTTGGGAGCGAGCGGCTCGCACTTCGATCCGGAGCGCGTCGACATCGCGTACAACGGCGTCACCGTGTGCCGCGACGGTGTCGCGGCCGATCACGACGGCGCCGCGCTCGCCCGTGCGATGGCGGCGCGCGACATCGAGATCCTCTGCGACCTGCGCGTCGCCCATGGCGTCGCGACGGTGATCACGACCGACCTCTCGCACGCGTATATCGACGAGAACCGGCGCTCGTCGTGAGCACCTTCGATCCCCGCACCGCCGACGCGGGCGACAAGGCGCGCATTCTCGCCGAGGCGTTGCCGTACATACGCGAGTTCTCCGGCCGCACGGTCGTGATCAAGTACGGCGGGCACGCGATGGACAACCCGGAGCTCGCGGAGCTGTTCGCGACTGATGTCGTGCTGATGCGGCTCGTCGGGATGAATCCCGTCGTCGTACACGGTGGCGGGCCGCAGATCACCGAGCTCATGCGCCGCTTGGGCAAGGAGCCGGAGTTCGTCGACGGCCGGCGCGTCACCGACGCGGAGACCGTCGACATCGTGCGGATGGCGCTCGTCGGCAAGGTGAACCGCGAGATCGTCGCGTCGGTGAACCAACTAGGGTCGTATGCGGTCGGCTTGTCCGGCGAGGACGCCGGACTCATCCGCGTCGATCAGCGCGACCCGCGCCTCGGCTTCGTGGGCGACGTACGCGCGATCGACCCGACGATGGTGTTCCGCTTGCTGCGTGAGGAGCTCATCCCTGTGATCGCGACCGTCGGCGTCGACGACAACGGACAGGCGTACAACGTCAACGCCGACACCGTTGCCGGGGCGATCGCCGAATCGCTCGGGGCGGAGAAGCTGGTGTACCTGACCGACGTCGCCGGTGTGTACAGCGACTGGCCCGACGAGGCTTCGCTCGTTTCACGTGTCGACGTCGAGGGCCTGGAGAAGCTGATCGCCGACGGCAAGGTGACGGAGGGCATGATCCCGAAGCTCGAGTCGTGTGCGCACGCGCTCCGGAACGGGGTGCGCCGGGCGCACGTCCTCGACGGCAGATTGCCGCACGCGCTGCTGCTCGAGTTCTTCACGAGAGAAGGTGTCGGAACGATGGTGTCGTCGTGAGTCTTCCATTGCGCGAGCTCGAAGCGTTGGACGCCGAGTACGTCATGCAGACGTACGGTCGGCTGCCGGTCGCGTTCGTGCGGGGCGCCGGCACCAAGCTCTGGGACAGCGACGGCAGGGAATATCTCGACTTCTTGGCCGGCCTTGCCGTCGTGTCACTCGGGCATGCGCACTCCGAGGTTGCCGACGCGATCGCCGATCAGGCGCGCACGCTGTTGCACGTCTCGAACCTCTATTACAACGACGTGCAACCGCGCGTGGCCGCGCATCTCGACCATCTCGTCGGCGGCGGCGGTCGTGTGTTCTTCTGCAACTCCGGCGCCGAGGCCAACGAATGCGCGATCAAGCTCGCGCGGCGTCACGGTCAGCGCAACGGTGGCCCCGAGCGTTTCCACGTGCTCAGCACGTACGGCTCGTTCCACGGTCGCACGCTGACGACACTCGCCGCGACTGGACAGCCCCAGAAGCAGGAGACGTTCCAGCCGTTGCCCGCGGGCTTCCGTCAAGTGGCGTTCGCCGACCTCGATGCGCTCGAGGCGGCCATGGACGACCGCGTCGCGGCGGTGATGCTCGAGCCCGTGCAAGGCGAAGGCGGCGTGAACCCCGCGCCGGCCGAGTACCTGCACGGCGTGCGCCGGCTGTGCGACGAGCGCGAAGCGCTGCTGATCGTCGACGAGGTGCAGACCGGTTTGGGCCGCACGGGTGCGTGGTTCGGTTTCCAGCATTCCGGTATGGCCCCCGACGTCGTGACGATTGCAAAGGCGCTCGGCAACGGCGTGCCGATCGGCGCGTGCTGGGCGCGTGCCGATGTCGCGTCGGCGTTCGCGCCGGGTGATCACGCGACGACGTTCGGCGGCCAGCCGTTGGCGGCGCGCGCGGCGCTCGCGGTTCTCGAGATCATGCAGCGTGAAGACGTGCCGGCGCGTGCGGCGCGTGCGGGCGCGCGGCTCGGCGAGCAGGTTTCGAAGCTCGATGGTGTTGTCGACGTACGCGGTGCGGGTCTGCTGGTTGCCGTCGAGCTCGCGGTGGGCCGCGACGCCCGAGCGGTCGCACAACGGTGTCTGGAGCTCGGTCTCGTCGTCAACGCGGTCACGCCGACGGCGCTGCGGCTCGCGCCGCCGTTGCTCGTGACCGACGCCGAGATCGATGCTGCGGTCGCAATCCTCGAACGGGCCTTGACCGGATGAGCAGCAACTTTCTCGAGGTCGACGATGTCGACGCCGCGCGCTTGCGCGCGATCCTCGACCACGCGATCACTTGGAAGCGCGACCCGTCGTCGCTCCCGCGCGCACTCGACGGCCAGGCTGCCGCCGCGCTCTTCCTGAAGCCCTCGGCGCGCACCCGTATGTCGGTGGAGATCGCGGTGACAACGCTCGGCGGCCACCCGATCTACGTCCGCGGAGAAGAGGTCGGCCTCGATCAGCGCGAGACCGTCGAGGACATCGCGCGCACGTTCGCAGGAATGTGCACGCTGATCGCGGCGCGTGTCTTCGACCACGCCATTCTCGACCGGATGGCCGCGGTCGTCGATGTGCCGGTCGTCAATCTGCTCTCCGACCGCGCGCACCCGAGCCAGGCGCTCGCCGACGTCATGACGATTCGCGAGCACTTCGGCGCGCTCGAAGGGCGACGCGTCGCGTACGTGGGCGACGGCAACAACGTCGCGGCGTCGCTTGCCTTCGCGGCGGCACTGTCGGGCGTCGAGCTCGTGGTCGCGTCACCCGACGGCTACGAGCTCGCCTCCGCGACGGTGGATCGGGCGCGAAACCTCGGCGGCGGCATCGAACGCGCGACCGATCCGTACGATGCGGTGCGCGACGCGGACGTCGTCTACACCGACGTGTGGACCTCGATGGGCCAAGAGACCGAGCGTGATCTTCGCTTGCGCGCCTTCGACGGCTGGAGCGTCGACGCCGCGCTGATGAAGGCCGCGCCCGATCACGCGGTGTTCCTCCACTGCCTGCCGGCACACCGCGGCGAAGAGGTCGCGGCCGAGGTCATCGACGGGCCACAGTCGCTCGTATGGCAGCAAGCGGCGAACCGCATGCACGCCGTGCGCGCGTTGATCGCCGATGTCGTGCGGAGGGAAGGGCGCTGATGTCGACGCTCGGCAAGCCGCAACGCCAGCACCGCATCCTGCGAATCCTGGAGGAGCAGCCGATCTCGAGCCAGGCGCAGTTGGTGCAGATGCTCGAGGGCGAGGGCATCGTGGCCACCCAGGCGACCGTGAGCCGCGACCTCGAGGAGCTGGGCGCGGTCAAGGTGCGCATCCCGGGCGGCGCGATGGCGTACGCGATCCCGGACTTCACGCGCGAGCGCGCGCCTTCCGACGATCATCTCAAGCGGCTGATGGGCGAGTTCGTCGTCGAGGTCGCGCACAGCGGCAACCTCGTCGTCCTGCGCACGCCGCCGGGCAGCGCGCACGTGGTCGCGAGCGCGCTCGATCGTGCATCTCTCGGCGATGTGCTGGGCACGGTCGCCGGCGACGACACTGTGGTCGTCGTGTGCAAGGAGGTCGTGGGCGGCAATACGGTCGCCGCCGAGCTCGCCGGGCTCGCAGGTTTGTAACAGTCGTGACCGTGATGCACCCCGCGGTGGGCGAAGCGAACGCGCAGCCCACTCGCCAGCGAACGAACGACCCGCAGGGCAGCGCCGGGTATCCCGGCGCCGAGAGAGTGAGTGCATGAAGATGCCGCGTCGGGTGGTGCTCGCATACTCCGGCGGCCTCGATACGTCGGTGGCCGTGCGGTGGATGCGCGAGGAATGGGGTGTCGAGGTCGTCGCGTGTGCGGTCGACGTGGGGCAGTTGATCGCCGGCGAGGAAGCTACGATCCGCGAGCGCGCCGACGCAGCCGGCGCAGTCGAGGTCGAGATCGTCGACGGGCGGCACGACTTCGCGAACAACTTCCTCGCGCCCGCGCTCGCGGCGAACGCGATGTACGAGGGCAAGTATCCGTTGGTGTCGGCGATCAGCCGTCCGCTGATCTCGGAGCATCTTGTCGCGTCGGCTCGGCGTCATCGGGCTGACGCCGTCGCACACGGGTGCACGGGGAAGGGCAACGACCAAGTGCGCTTCGAGGTGTCGTCGCGTGTGCTCGCGCCCGACCTCGACGTGCTCGCGCCCGTGCGCGTATGGGGTCTGACGCGCGCCGAATGCATCGAGCTCGCGGCCAAGTGGGAGATCCCGATTTCGGCGTCGAAGGAAAAGCTGTATTCGATCGACGAGAACATGTGGGGACGGGCGATCGAATGCGGTGTCCTGGAGAATCCGTGGTCGCGGCCGCCGGAAGCACCGTTCACGATCACGCGCACACCGAAGGACGCGCCGGGCGAACCGCGAGAGATCGTCGTCGGGTTCGAACGGGGCGTGCCCGTGTCGCTCGACGGGAAGGCGCTCGATCTCGTGTCGGTGATCGGCACGCTCGGCGAGGTCGTCGGCAGCTACGGCTGGGGTCGCATCGACATGGTCGAGAACCGACGCGTCGGCATCAAGAGCCGCGAGGTGTACGAGTGTCCGGCGTCCCTGGCGCTCATCCTGGCGCATCGCGACCTCGAAGGGATCACGCTCGAACGCGACGTCGCCCGCGAAAAGCAGCGCGTCGAGATCCGTGTCGCCGAGCTGATCTACGACGGCCTGTGGCACTCGCCGCTGATGCGCGCGCTCGAGGCCTTCGTGCAGACGACGCAAGCGCACGTCACCGGCGAGGTCCGCCTCCGCCTCGCGCCGGGCCGCTGCGACGCGGTCGGCCGGCGCGCGCCGAAGTCGCTGTACGACCACGACCTCGCCACCTACGGCGCCGACGACACGTTCCGCCACGCCGACTCGGAGGGCTTCGTGCGCCTCTTCGGACTGTCGGCCGAGACGTGGTCGCGCCGGCAGGGCCCGGGGGCGACGTGACCGACGCCAAGCCCGGTCGGAGCGGGGCCGACCCGAGCCGGCCGCTGTGGCACGGACGCTTCGGCGAGGGTCCGGCCGACGAGTTGCTCGCGTTCACGGTCAGCCTGCCGTTCGACGTGCGACTCGCACCCGACGATCTCAAGGGGTCGCGCGCGTCATGTGCGGATGCTCGAGCGCGTCGGCTTGCTGACCGGCGACGAACGAGCCGTCGTCTTGGTTGCGCTCGACCGTGTCGAAGAAGAGCTCGGGTCGGCCACGTTCACGTTTGCGCCCACCGACGAGGACATCCACACCGCGATCGAGCGGCGCGTGACGGAGATCGCGGGCGCCGCCGGCGCGAAGCTGCACACGGGTCGCAGCCGCAACGATCAGGTCGCCCTCGATCTACGGCTGTTCCTTCGCCGCGAAGGCCGCGCGCAAGTGCGGCGTATCCACGCGCTGCAACGCGTACTGCTCCAACGCGCCGAGGACTCGAACGAGGTCGCGCTGCCGGGCTACACGCATCTGCAACGCGCGCAGCCCGTGCTGCTCACGCACCATTTGCTTGCGCATTTCTGGTCGTTTGCGCGCGATGTCGATCGTTGGCGCGACTGCATGGCCCGCGCGGACGTGTCGCCGTTGGGTGCTGGTGCGCTCGCGGGGTCCAGTCTGCCGCTCGATCCCGCGTCGGTCGCGGACGAGCTCGAGTTCGCGGTGGACCTTCGACAACTCGCTCGATGCCGTCTCCGATCGCGACTTCGTCGCCGAGGCGTTGTTCGTGGCCGCGCTCGTGCAGGTGCACTTGTCGCGCATCGGCGAGGAGATCGTGCTGTGGTCGACAGAGGAGTTCGGTTTCGTCCAGCTGTCCGACGCGTTCGCGACCGGTTCGTCCATGTTGCCGCAGAAGAAGAATCCCGACATCGCGGAGCTCGCGCCGCGGCAAGGCCGGACGTCTCGTGGGCGACCTGGCGGGCTTCCTCGCGACGTTGAAGGGCCTGCCGCTTGCCTACAACCGTGATCTGCAAGAGGACAAGGAGCCGCTGTTCGACGCGCTCGACACGTGCGCGCTCTCACTCTCGGCGATCACCGGGCTGATGTCGACGCTCACGTTCGTCGACACGACGATGATCGCGGCCGCCGACAGTCCAGTGAACGCGGCGACCGACCTTGCCGAGTATCTCGTCGACCACGGCACGCCCTTCCGCGACGCGCACACGATCGTGGGCGCCCTCGTGCGGCAGTCCGTGGAGCGCGGGGTGCCGCTCGACGAGCTCGTGCTCAACGACCCGCGACTCGGCCCGGAGTGCTTGCCGCTGCTCGAGCCCGGCAGCGCGGTGCGGCGACGCACGACTGCCGGCGGCGGCGGTCCGCTGCCCGTGGCGCGCGAGGTCGACGCCGCCAAGGAACGGCTCGAGCGCCAGCAGGCGTGGCTCGAGCACTGAGGCGAGGAGGAGCGGCGCACGTATCGTGCGCCGCCCGAGCCGTGGCCCGAGCGGCCCGGCACGAAGCGCCATGAGCGGAAGAGAAAAGCTCCTCGGGCGCGCGTTCTACGACCGCGACGCGCTCGAGGTCGCGCCCGAGCTGCTGAACAAGGTACTCGTCGGTAACGGTGTGGCGGCGCGGCTCGTCGAGGTCGAGGCGTACCGCGCCGACGAAGATCCCGGGAGCCACGCGTACCGGGGACGGACGCTGCGCAACGCGTCGATGTTCGGCGCGCCCGGCACGCTGTACGTGTACTTCAGCTACGGCAACCACTGGTGCATGAACGCGGTCTGCGGTCCGGGCGAGCGCGCGCACGCGGTGTTGTTGCGCGCCGCCGCGCCGTTGCGCGGGCTCGAAGTGATGCATGAACGGCGTGTGAAGCCAATGCGTGATCGAGACCTCACCGCGGGACCGGGCCGGCTCGGCCAGGCGTTCGCGATCGACCGCTCCTACGACGGCTCGAATCTCGTGCGCGGCCCGTTGCGCGTCGTCGACGACGGGACGCCGCCACCCGCGCGTGTTGGCGTCTCCGCGCGCATCGGTCTCGCCCCCGACAAGGGAGACGAGGAACCGTGGCGCTTCTTCGTGCCCGGCGACCCGAACCTCAGCCGCCCCCCGCGCACGTGACACCGTTTGGACGCTTCGGCACGACGGAGCGTGCCGTTCCGTCCAAACTGGCGCGACGTCGGGAGCGTTTGGTCGTTTTGGCACGTCCCGACGTGCCGATCGGTCCAAACGCGATCAGGGGAAACGCTGCGCGATCCAGTCCGCCACGAACGCCATCGCCTCGGGACGGTACCCCTCGAGGTAGTGCGGCGCGCCCTTGATCTCGTGGTACGTGACATCGCCGGATCCTGCCGCATCCGCGATCGCGCGGGCTTGGTGCACGCGGATCTCGGTATCGGCGGTCGCGTGCAGCACGAGCGTCGGTACGTGCACCTTCGGCATCGTCGCCGCGACGTTCGCGTTCGACGACAGGCCCGACCATGTCGACAACCACCCCCGCGACGTCATCGTCCGCGCGAGACCGCCGCGTCCGTCGTTCGCGTCGAACGGATCCGGGAACGCGAACAGCGACCCCAGCGGACGGTCGTCGGGGTCGATGGCCGGATCGAGGTACGCGGGGTCGGCCAGCGTGCGGTAGATCGTCATGTATTCCATGTGGACGGCTCGCTTGCGCAGTCGTTGCCAGTCGCGGCTGCCGAACGCGACGTGCCGGAGCTCGCCGTGCGCCTGCGCCGCGTCAGCGAGCTGCGCATGGGCGCGTGCATCGAGACGCGCGACGCGAGCGACCTGCGCGGCGCGATAGCGCGCGAGCCATTCGGGGTGGTACGACGCCGGCTCGGGCCACGGACGCCATCCGTTGTCGGGCTCGTACATGTCGAGCTCGGCAACGCGTGCGAACGGATCGCGCTCGTCGGCGACCGACGGGTCGATCGCCTGCAGCATGAACACGCCTTCACCGGGATGCGCGGCGACAGCGACCCATGCATCGCCGCAACCGTGCTCGGCGTGTGTGAGCGCCATCAACGAACCGCCGCCGCTGTTACCGAACAGCACTATGGCGTCCGCGCCGCGTTGCTTCACCCAATCAGTTGCGGCGACGACATCTCGTGCGCACATTTCGTGCAGACAGTCGGTGTCGTTGTTCAGGTACCGGGTCGAGAATCCGAGCACCCCGTAGCCCGCGGCCGCGAGCAGGGGACACGCGTAGTGCACCGAGAAGTCCGCGCGCGGATGCGCCAGCACGATGGCGGTGTGCCAACGGACGCCGCCGGGCGGTGTCCACATCACACCGCGCACGAGCGCGCCGTCGTCGGTGACGATGCGCACCGCCTCACGGGGAATCTCGGCGCCCGGATCGTCCTCGACCATCGGCCAGTAGCGCAGACCGAACGGTCGCCTCTCACCTCGGAACGGGTCGCTCACGGGGGATAGCTTGCCTCTCCATGCTCTCGCGAAGCATTGCCGGCAACGTTGCGATCGTGACCGGGGCCGCGAGCGGCATGGGACTCGCCATAGCCGAGCTGTTCGAGGCCGAGGGCGCGACCGTCGCGCGCACGGATCGCAACGCCGAAGGGTTGTGGGGCGATACGAGTTGGGAGCTCGACATCAGCGAGGCGGGGACCGTCGAGCGTGTCGTCGACGAGATCGTGGAACGTCTCGGTCCGGTCGACATTCTCATCAACTGCGCCGGCGTCAGCGTGCCTGCGCCGATCACCGCGGACGACTATTGGCGCGCCTGGGACCTCACGCTCGGCGTGAACCTCGGCGGCTACGCGCGCATGATCCGGGCGTGCCTGCCGCATCTGTCGCGCGAAGGCGGCGGCCGCGTGGTGAACATCGCGTCGACCGAGGGGCTGGGTGCGACCCCGTTCATCAGCCCGTACACGGTGAGCAAGCACGGGGTGGTCGGCCTGACCCGATCGCTCGCGTGTGAGCTCGGGCCGATGGGCGTCACCGTGAACTGCGTGTGTCCCGGCCCGATCCGCACCGGCATGACCGCCGCGATTCCCGACGACGCCAAGGAGCGGTTCGCGCGCCGCCGCGTGCCGCTGCGGCGCTACGGCAATCCCGAGGAAGTCGCGCACGTGGTGCTGAGCCTCGTGCTTCCCGCCAGCTCGTATGTCAACGGCGCAATCGTGGCGGTCGACGGCGGCCTCACGGCCAAGATCGGGTAAAGCACACGGCCCTCGACCGTCGGTCGGTTACCGTCGCCGGTCATGAACAGCCGCGCGCAAGATCGCTGTCGACGAACAGCTGCACGTGCTCACCGCGCACGCTGTCGACGTGATCTCGGAGGCGGAGCTGCGCAAGAAGCTCGAGGCCGGCCGGCCGTTGCGTATCAAGCTCGGCATCGACCCCACGGCGTCGGACATCCACTTGGGCTTCGCAGTCGTGCTGCGCCGCTTGCGGGCGTTCCAAGACCTCGGTCATGTCGCGGTCCTGATCCTCGGCGACTTCACGGCAATGGTCGGCGACCCGTCGGGGAAGTCGTCGACACGGCGCCGGTTGTCGAGAGAAGAAGTCGATGCGCACGCGCAGACCTACGTCGAGCAGATCGGCGAGATCCTCGACACCGCGCCTGCGCGACTGGAGGTGCGGCGCAACTCCGAATGGCTGGCACGCCTCGGGATGGAGGACATCCTCCGGCTGACCTCGCAGGTGACCGTCGCGCGCATTCTCGAACGCGACGACTTCGCCAACCGCTACCGGGACGGATTCCCGATCTCGCTCATGGAGCTGTTATATCCGCTGCTGCAAGGCCTCGATTCGGTCGAGATCGCTGCCGACGTCGAACTCGGTGGCACCGACCAGCTCTTCAACCTGCTGATGGGTCGACACCTTCAAGAACGGGCCGAGCACGAGCCACAAGTGGTGCTCACGACGCCGCTGCTCGTCGGTACCGACGGCGAGCAGAAGATGTCGAAGTCGCTCGGCAACTACATCGGGGTCAAGGAGCCGCCGCGCGAGCAGTTCGGCAAGCTGATGAGCATCACCGACGAGCTGCTGCCAGGGTACTTCCGGTACGCCACCGCGTGGAATCCCGAGCGCATCGACGAGAGCGTGCGCGCCCTCGAAGCCGGCGAGCTGCATCCCAACGCGGCGAAGCGATCGATCGCACGCGCAGTCGTCGACCTGTACCACGGCGCCGGCGCGGGCTCCGCCGCCGAAGCCGACTTCGACCGCATGTTCAAGGAGCACCGCGCGCCCGAACAGATGCCTGTGCACCGGTTCGGCGCGGGGACCACATGGGTCAGGGCGCTCCGGCAGGCGAAGCTCGCGACCGGTGCGCGCGATGCCGTCCGGCTGATCACGCAAGGCGCGGTCGACTGTGGCGGCGAGAGCGTGCGGGCAGATGGTGTGATCCCCGCGGGCCGCCACGACGTGCGGGTCGGCAAGAGATGGGCTCGGTTCGACGTCGAGTGAGCGGACGCAACCGGCGACATCGCCCGCGGCCGGGCTGTGCGTAACGGGTCCAAACGCCGCGTATTACCTCAGACTCCGGCGGCCGGCGTAATCACACAGGCAACTCTGTTTGACACCGCCCGGCGCCGTCGGTAGTCTTGCCAGTCGCCCCGCACGCCGGAATGCCCCGAACTCGTGAGTTTGGGCTCCGGAACGGTGGGACGTTGACACCAACACCCGCAATGCCGGTGGTGGAACGCGGTCTCGAGCCGATACGCCACTCGCGGGTGTGTGTCTCTCCGAAGTGCGGCGCCGCTGGCGCCCGATCGGGGAAACCGCTTCTTGAAAACAGAGCAGTGAACGCCAAAAGCCAGTGAGGTCCGCCGATCTCGGCTCGCAAGAGTCGTGTCGGTGGCACCCGCAATTCAACAGTTGCCCACTCGACCACACAGTGAGGTCGAGCAGGCGACTCTCCGATCGCAACGTGTCCGAGCCGCATGTCGGCCCGGCGCCGCACGATCTCGATGGAGAGTTTGATCCTGGCTCAGGACGAACGCTGGCGGCGCGCCTAATACATGCAAGTCGAGCGAGAACCGGGACTTCGGTCCCGGGGACAGCGGCGAACGGGTGCGTAACACGTGAGCAACCTGCCCCGAAGACCGGGACAAGCCGGGGAAACCTGGTCTAATACCGGATGCCCTCATCTGCATCGCATGGTGTGGTGAGGAAATGGATTCCGCTTCGGGATGGGCTCGCGGTCTATCAGCTTGTTGGTGGGGTAACGGCCTACCAAGGCGACGACGGATAGCTGGTCTGAGAGGACGATCAGCCACACTGGGACTGAGACACGGCCCAGACTCCTACGGGAGGCAGCAGTAGGGAATCTTGCGCAATGGGGGAAACCCTGACGCAGCGACGCCGCGTGCGGGATGAATGCCTTCGGGTTGTAAACCGCTTTCAGCAGGGACGAAATTGACGGTACCTGCAGAAGAAGGCCCGGCCAACTACGTGCCAGCAGCCGCGGTAATACGTAGGGGCCTAGCGTTGTCCGGATTTATTGGGCGTAAAGAGCTCGTAGGCGGTTCGGCAAGTCGGATGTGAAATCTCCACGCTTAACGTGGAGGGGCCATTCGAAACTGCTGTGACTCGAGTCCGGTAGGGGAGTGTGGAATTCCCGGTGTAGCGGTGAAATGCGCAGATATCGGGAGGAACACCAGTAGCGAAGGCGGCACTCTGGGCCGGTACTGACGCTGAGGAGCGAAAGCGTGGGGAGCAAACAGGATGAGGCATCTTGTCCTCTTCAGCCGCGAGGCTGTTGCTTAAACCAGCTATATCGGTGAACGTCCGTGTCACACCCGAGGTTCAGCGTCGGGACGTGCGCACGGATAACGCCGAGGGAAGTCAGTCGTTCGACGTCGACCTCTCGCCCGACCAGGAATCGGTTCTCATCGGAACCTTGCTTGGTGACGGCTGTCTCGCGACGCATGGTCATAATGCGAGGCTGCACGTCAAGCACAAGGAAGCCCATCGTTCGCTGGACGAATTCAAATGCTCCATCTTCGAGAGCTACCTCTCGATGACCTGCCACGAATTCGATCAGCGCCTGGGTGGAAAGCGATATCCATGCGTTCAGTTCGCGACCCGGACTTCTCCGTTGTTCGCATACTGGCGTCATCGCTTCTACGTCGATGGGCGCAAGCAGGTTCCCGGTGACATACCGATCTCCTGACACCTCCGGCGATTGCCGTGTGGCGCTTGGACGATGGTTCCGCAGATCATTGCGGAGTCACGATCCAGACCCACTCGTTCGATCGCGAAGAGGTGGAACGTCTCACACGAGCGTTGTCGGACAGGTTCGACATCGTGGCAACCATACGAGCGAACAAAGGCCGTTCGATCCTGACTATCGGTGAGCATGAGCTTCCGAAGTTCGCAGCGATCGTTCGCCCCGTTCATACTCGAGGCTCTCGAGTACGAGCTCGTGCCACGTCGAGGCTTGACCCCGTAGAGACTCTACGCTGGCTCTGCGTGTGCGAGCGCGCAGATGAAGACATAGTCCGACCTCACGGGTAACCGTGAGAGTCACTCAGAAATGAGTGGCCGCCGTTCCCTCAGAGGAATGGTCAGTAGCCCGAGATTTGGGCGAAAGTAACAGACGTGTAGATACCCTGGTAGTCCACGCCGTAAACGTTGGGCACTAGGTGTGGGACCCTATCGACGGGTTCCGTGCCGTAGCTAACGCATTAAGTGCCCCGCCTGGGGAGTACGGCCGCAAGGCTAAAACTCAAAGGAATTGACGGGGGCCCGCACAAGCGGCGGAGCGTGTGGCTTAATTCGATGCAACGCGAAGAACCTTACCTGGGCTTGACATTTTCGGTAAAGCGGGTGAAAGCCCGTGTGCTTCGGCGCCGAAAACAGGTGGTGCATGGCTGTCGTCAGCTCGTGTCGTGAGATGTTGGGTTAAGTCCCGCAACGAGCGCAACCCCTTTCCTATGTTGCCAGCGGGTAATGCCGGGGACTCGTAGGAGACCGCCGGTGCCAAACCGGAGGAAGGTGGGGACGAAGTCAAGTCATCATGCCCCTTACGTCCAGGGCTGCACACGCGCTACAATGGCCGGTACAAAGGGCTGCAAACTCGTGAGAGTGAGCCAATCCCAAAAAGCCGGTCTCAGTTCGGATTGCAGTCTGCAACTCGACTGCATGAAGTCGGAGTCGCTAGTAATCGCAGATCAGCACGCTGCGGTGAATACGTTCCCGGGCCTTGTACACACCGCCCGTCACACCACGAAAGTCGGCAACACCCGAAGCCGGTGGCCCAACCCTTGTGGAGGGAGCCGTCGAAGGTGGGGTTGGCGATTGGGGTGAAGTCGTAACAAGGTAGCCGTACCGGAAGGTGCGGCTGGATCACCTCCTTTCTAAGGAATCACTGTCCTTCACCATTGAGACTTTCTTTGGGGAAGGATCATTCCTAGTCGATCACTGGTTACTCGGCGTCGCGGTCACTTTCGATCCCAGGTGGAGTTTCCCTGGGCATCATCGGAAGCCGTGCCGTCGGGTGTTCACTGCTCTGTTTTGAGGAAGCGGCCCCATGAACTCTTGGGTGTGCACTTCCCCGCAGAACGGGCGTCCGCGACCGGTCGAGCCCGAGATCCGTCTCGGTGTTCCCGCTTGCGTGCGTACCGCAGCCTCGAGATCTGCATCGATCCCGACGCGGCCTTTGAGAACTGCATAGCGAGCACGAGCATCTATTCAAAGACGTGTTTTTGACTCCTTGCTCTTCGTCTCCCAGGGAGACGTACGCGACGCGACCGTAAGGGAAGCGGAGCGTGGAGTCGACCAGTCGCGGTCGAAGAGCCGAGGAGTGTGCGATTTTCAAGCTACAAAGAGCCAACGGTGGATGCCTTGGCGCCAGATGCCGATGAAGGACGTGGGTGGCTGCGAAAAGCCACGGGGAGCTGTCTACCAAGCTTTGATCCGTGGATCTCCGAATGGGGAAACCCGGCTGGGGTAATGCCCAGTCACTCCTGCCTGAACACATAGGGCGGCGAGAGGGAACCGGGTGAATTGAAACATCTCAGTAACCCGAGGAAGAGAAAACAACCGTGACTCCCTGAGTAGCGGCGAGCGAAACGGGAAGAGCCTAAACCGTTGTAGTGATACAGCCTGTCGGCGATGCTGCAACGGGGTCGTGGGACCTGCCGGGAAGGGCGACAGACCTTCCGAAGAGTTACAAAGCTGATTGTTAGCAGAAGCGGTCTGGAAAGCTGCGCCACAGAAGGTAATAGCCCTGTACGCGAAACCAATCAGTCTCTTGGCAGTGCTCCCGAGTAGCGCCGGATCCGGGAAAGCCGGCGTGAATCTGCGAGGACCACCTCGTAAGGCTAAGTACACACTGGCGACCGATAGCGCACGAGTACCGTGAGGGAAGGGTGAAAAGAACCCCGGGAGGGGAGTGAAATAGAACCTGAAACCGTTGGCTTACAAGCAGTCAGAGCGTCGTTGCAGGCGTCATGCCTGTAGCCGTGATGGCGTGCCTTTTGAAGAATGAGCCGGCGAGTTACGGTATGTGGCGAGGTTAACCCGAGAGGGGGAGCCGGAGCGAAAGCGAGTCTGAACAGGGCGCACAGTCGCATGCCGTAGACCCGAAGCCGAGTGATCTATCCATGGGCAGGCTGAAGCGAAGGTAAGACTTCGTGGAGGGCCGAACCCACCAAGGTTGAAAACTTGGGGGATGACCTGTGGATAGGGGTGAAAGGCCAAGCAAACTCGGTGATAGCTGGTTCTCCCCGAAATGCATTTAGGTGCAGCGTCGCGTGTTCAGTGTCGGAGGTAGAGCACTGGATGGCCTAGGGGCCCTACAAGGTTACTGAAGTCAGCCAAACTCCGAATGCCGACACTCCAGAACGCGGCAGTGAGACCATGGGGGATAAGCTTCATGGTCGAGAGGGAAACAGCCCAGAACGCCAGCTAAGGCCCCTAATTCTGTGCTCAGTGGCAAAGGATGTGAGATTGCCCAGACAGCCAGGAGGTTGGCTTAGAAGCAGCCATCCTTGAAAGAGTGCGTAATAGCTCACTGGTCGAGTGATCTCGCGCCGACAATGTAACGGGGCTCAAGCACAGAGCCGAAGCTGCGTCATTGTGTTTACACATGATGGGTAGGGGAGCGTCGATCTCAGCTGCGAAGCGGCCGGGGAACCGGTCGTGGAGCGTGGTCGAGTGCGAATGCCGGCATGAGTAGCGAAAGAGGGGGGAGGAACCCCTCCGCCGAATGCCCAAGGGTTCCTGGGGAAGGCTCATCCGCCCAGGGTTAGTCGGGAGCTAAGGCGAGGCCGAAAGGCGTAGTCGATGCACAACTGGTTGATATTCCAGTACCACCATGCCCGCGTTCATTCCAATGGGATCTGCTAAGGGGCTGCCTTCGGGCGAACCGACCCGGTCCCGGACGGAAAGCAATGGGGTGACGCAGGAGGGTAGCTCAACCCGGCCGTTGGTTGCGCCGGGGTAAGCGTGTAGGAGGGTCGATAGGCAAATCCGTCGGCCAGTAACTCCGAGACGCGATGCCGACCCGTTTCAGGGGAAGTGAGTGATCCCACGCTGCCGAGAAAAACCTCTAGCGAGTTGGCATGGTGCCCGTACCCCAAACCGACGCAGGTGGGCAAGTAGAGAATACTAAGGCGATCGGGAGAACTCTGGTTAAGGAACTCGGCAAATTGCCCCCGTAACTTCGGAAGAAGGGGGGCCTCGGTAGGGTGACGGGCTTCGCGCCCAGAGCTCGAGGAGGCCGCAGAGACCAGGGCCAAGCGACTGTTTACTAAAAACACAGGTGCGTGCGAAGTCGCAAGACGATGTATACGCACTGACGCCTGCCCGGTGCCGGAAGGTTACGGGGATGGGTCAGTCCCTTCGGGGGCGAAGCTCTGAACCTAAGCCCCGGTAAACGGCGGCCGTAACTATAACGGTGGTTTCGTCCGAAATGGCCGTTATCAAACCTGGCTATATGCTGGAACATCCGAGTATCCGGCGGTACTCATCCGTTGATGTCTCACCCGCTCTTTAGGGTGCATCTATGGGAAGTGAAAATCCTCCCGGTGCGGACAATCAGCAGGAAACCGTTAGATCAATGCTCGACTTCGACCCGTGGTGGGTCGTGGGCTTCGTCGACGGCGAAGGCTGCTTCTCGGTGTCGATTCACCGGAACAGCTTTGTGAAGTCGACGGGCGGATGGCAGCTCCATCCGGTGTTCCACGTCTACCAGCACGAGGATCACGGAGACGTGCTCGAACAACTCGTGATCACCTTCGGTTGTGGCCGTATTCGCCGCAAGGGACCGAAGAGCCGGGTGTCGACGTATGCAGTCGATTCGCTGGCCGACCTCAACGAGCGAGTGATTCCCTTCTTCGAACAGCACCCGCTGATCGTGAAGGGGGATGACTTCGCCAAGTTCGCTGAGATCGTCCGCGCAATGCTGCGTAAGGAGCACCTACGACGCGAAGGCTTCGAGCGCCTCGTCCGCCTTGCCTATGGGATGAACTTCTCGGGCAAGCAACGAAGTCGCAGCATCGATGAGATCCTGACGGGATCCTCAGAGACTGCACGCCAGGCGCTGCATTCGACCGACGCCATGGTCGAATCAGTAAAGGTACAGTCCGATCCTCATGGCGACATGAGGAGTCAGGCAGAAATGACCTGACCACGTCGACAGCAGCCGGCTGCCGACGGAGTAACAACAATGCCTAAGGTAGCGAAATTCCTTGTCGGGTAGATCAACTGCCCTGCATGGAGGCGACTCCATGTGCACACCCGCTCATAACGGCGAAACCCCACTCGGCCAGCAGGTGGCCGAAGGGCAATGCCGTGGGAAGTCCTCTGCCGCGTCGGCGGTATGACCCTGTAACGACTGATCCCTTCGGGGTGAGGCCTCGGACGCTGTCACGAACTCCTAACAACGTGGCAAATCTAAGGACGAGGCAATACGCGGGCTCTCGATGATGAATCGAGATGAAGGCATAGTCTGTCCCCCTAGTAATAGGGGATAAAGACGAAGTTCCGACCTGCACGAATGGCGTAACGACTTGGCTACTGTCTCAACCAGAGACCCGGCGAAATTGCACGACGAGTAAAGATGCTCGTTTCCCGCGGAAGGACGGAAAGACCCCGTGGACCTTTACTGCAACTTGGTATTGGGTTTCGATATGCGTTGTGTAGGATAGGTGGGAGACTTGGAAGCCGGGGCGTCAGCTTCGGTGGAGTCAACGTTGAAATACCACCCTGCGTATATTGGGGCTCTAACCCGGGCCCGTGATCCGGGTCGGGGACAGTGACAGGTGGGCAGTTTGACTGGGGCGGTCGCCTCCCAAAGAGTAACGGAGGCGCCCAAAGGTTCCCTCAGCCTGGTCGGCCATCAGGCGTCGAGTGCAAAGACACAAGGGAGCTTGACTGCGAGACCAACAAGTCGAGCAGGTGCGAAAGCAGGGCTTAGTGACCCGGCTATGGCATGTGGAAGCGTAGTCGATCAACGGATAAAAGGTACCCCGGGGATAACAGGCTTATCTTGCCCAAGAGTCCACATCGACGGCAAGGTTTGGCACCTCGATGTCGGCTCGTCGCATCCTGGGGCTGAAGCAGGTCCCAAGGGTTGGGCTGTTCGCCCATTAAAGCGGTACGCGAGCTGGGTTTAGAACGTCGCGAGACAGTTCGGTCCCTATCCTCCGTGGGCGTAGGAGACTTGAGGAGAGCTGTCCCTAGTACGAGAGGACCGGGACGGACGCAGCTCTCGTGTGCCAGTTGTTCCGCCAGGAGCACGGCTGGTTTGCGACCTGCGGAAGAGATAAGCGCTGAAAGCATCTAAGCGCGAAACTCACTCCGAGATGAGGTCTCCCACCGCATCAAGCGGGTAAGGCCCCTGGTAGACGACCAGGTTGATAGGCCGGAGGTGTACGCACGGCAACGTGTTCAGCCGACCGGTACTAATCGGCCGAGGGCTTGATCGCACACCCTTTGGATGTCTTTGGATGATGTCTCGTGCTCGCTATGGAGTTCTCGCGGCCACGCCGAGAGCTGACACTTCACTCGGTGACCATGGCGGCGGGGTCACACCCGTTCCCATTCCGAACACGGCAGTTAAGCCCGCCCGCGCCGATGGTACTTGGAGGTAGGCCTCCCGGGAGAGTAGGTCGTCGCCGAGTGTTCATCGCTGGAGGAGGGTGCTCTGATGGAGCGCCCTCTTTCAATTTCGTTCCCTCGGCGCCGGGAGCGATCCTGGAGGCGCGTAGGGATCCCACGCGGGATGGCGGGTTCCGCAACGCCGCCTCGAGCGTGTGACGAAACACCGCCGGCGCGAGCACACTCTCGTCGGCGGCCCGCAGGTACGAGCGCGGTGTCAACGCGCCGAGGCCCTCGAACACCCACGTGCTGCCGCTCGGCTCCTCCGCCGTGAGCTCGTCGGCCAGCGGCCAGAGGTCGACGCGCGGACGTCGACGGCGCGACCGATACTGCACCCACGACTCGTAGAGATACGCGATGAGGTCCTCGGCGGGATCGTTGCGCCACGACGAGCCGAAGCCGCCGTACCAGCCGTACTGGCCCACCTGCGCCAATCCGGTACGTCGCGTCACGACCGACACGCCGAAGCCCCAGCCCTGGTCGCCGAGGATCGGGCCCCCGCAGTCGCGTGCTGCTCGTTCGTCAGATCAGATGGTCGGTGCGCAACAGCTCGTTCGTGCGCGGCGGACTGCAGCCGGTCGATCGCGGACTGGGCGAGGAGCGCGTCGGCCATGAGCCCCAGCCACTCGATCGGCTCACGGTTCGATGTCACGACGGTGGCTGCGGCACGGTGCCGTTCGACGATGAGCTCGTAGACATCCGCGGTGTCGAGCGCGTCGAGTGGTTGCAACGCGAAGTCATCCACGATGAGCAGGTCGACGCGCAGGAGCTTGCGCATCTCGGTGTCGTGGCTGTTGTCGAGCCGACTGGCGCGGAGCCGTTTGAGGAGCCGGTCGCAACGTTCGAAGTGCACGCTGTGCCGTCGGCGGATGGCGGCGTGGCCGAGCGCGGTTGCGAGGAACGTCTTGCCGACACCGACCGGTCCCATGATCACGGTGTTGTGGCCGGCGTCGACGAAACGCAACGAGCACAGTTCGTTCCAGACGTGGCGGTCGTAGCTGACCTTGGCGGTGTCGTCCCACCGGTCCAAGGTCATCGTCGCGTCGAGGCCAGCGGCGCGGGCACGACGATCGGCCGACGTCGTCTCCCGACGCGTGACTTCGTCGGCGAGGACGAGCTCGAGGAACTCGGCGTGGCCGAGACCACCGGTGTGCACGAGCGCGAGCCGTTCGGGAAGCGTGTCGAGACAACGGCCGAGCTTCACGCGCCGCAACAACGCCTTGAGCTCCGGCGTAACGATCGGCGCGTTCATCGCTCGCCTTCCGATCCAGCTGCGAACGCAACCTCGGCTTCATGACCGCGTTCGCGTCTGACGGCGAAGTGTTCGTTGTCGCGGGCGAACCGCCCGGTGATGACGGTGCCCGGCGGTGGCGGCGGCTGGATAGTTATAGCGTGTTCGGTGCCGCGCTCGAGCATCCTGCCGATCAACGCGACGTTGACGACCTCGTGATCGAGCACGCTCACGCACGCGGCGTCGACACGTTCGGCACCCCACTTCTTGACGAGTCCTAACAGCCGCGTAGACCTGCCGCATCTTCGTCCACGGCAACGGGATGTCCAACAACGCGGTCGCGTACACGCCGATCGCGACGCCGTGACCGGCGGCCATCCGTTGCAGCCGGTCCAGGTCTCGCATCGCGTAGACGCTCTTGTCCGCGGCAGGTCGTCGGGATCGGTCGACCGGTGCCCGGGCTGCTGGCGGGGATGGACCTTCACGAGTTGCCCACGAGCGAAGACCCGCACGAGTGACCAGTCCCGCCGCGGACCTCGACGCGGGTGCCGATCAGGTTGCCCGGCACCGAATACAGCGCCTTGGCGACCTCGATGTGATGATCGCGATGCACCTTCGCCGTCGCATAGATCGGCACGTCGTAGGCCTCGGTCGGTGCGGGCAACAACCGTGGGAACTCGTCAGCGTTGAACACGTCGATCGGGCGGCACTGTGTGGTGCCGTGCACCCGCAGCCCGGCAGTGGTCGCGCACCACACCTCGGCACGTCGTTGCGCATCATCGAGGTCGATGAACGTCTCGCCGGCGAAGAACGACCGGCGCACGAACGGCACCGTTCGCTCCACACGTGGCTTGTCTTGCGGGCTGCGCACCCGTGCCGGGTCGACCATGAACCCGCGGGCTTGCGCATACTCGACGAACGCCTGATTCAACCGTGGTGCGACGCGTCCGCACTGTCGACGATCGCGCTCATGTTGTCAGGGATAACCGTGCGGAACACGCCGCCGAAGAACCGCCACGCTGCTTCGCACCCGTCGATCACCGCTTCGGTCGTCTGGCGGAACGTCAACCACACGAAGCAGTGCCGCGAAAAACCACGGTGAAGATCAACGCGTGCACGACACGGTTGCGGCCCGACTCGGGATCGAACAACAGGCCCATGCGGCCGAAGTCGAGCTGGCACTCGTCGCCCGGCTCGCCGTCCGCGACGCGCACCGTCGGGCCACGACCGCACGTCCGGCCACACGCCTCGAGCACGTAACGCTGCACCGTCCGGCACGGCACGATCACGCCGCGCCGGCCGAGCAGCTCGTCGATCTTCACCCCAGTGAGATCCGACCGACGGGCGCGCCAGTATGCGCTCACCCCCTTGCGTCCCCTGCTCGCGAGCATGTGCGCGAACGAGAAGTAGTCGTCGACCGTCGACACGACTCCGCCCGATCGGTCGGCGAACGGCGGCGGAGTACTCCACTGCCCGTAGGGAGTACGCCGAGCACGAGCTCACCCGCCGGACCCTCGGCATCTGCGTGGCGACCGCTTCCGGCTGCCGGCGCCGACCGAGAAACCGGTATCGACCATGCCGGCCGGTGCGAAGATCCGCCGGACGTGCCCCTACCTACGACAGCCGTTCGCAGGGTCGACGCGCGAGCACGGCTGCGTCGCCGTCCCCCACGCCGAGCAGCACGGTCTGCGCGCCGGGTCCGCGCCGCCTCGCGCTTACCAACGATTCGCCACGGTGACGAAATCGGTGCTCGATACGCTCCACCGACCCGCGAACGAAACGAAGCCCGTGACCACCAAGCCCCGCAAGGACATCCGCACTGCCAAGAGCGCCAAGGGCGCTGAGCGCGTCACGCCCGCCAAGCGTGCCAAGGGTGCCAAACGCACGTCGAAGAACAGCGACGAGAGGAATCCGACGCGCAGCGGCGTCGACTATCCGAGCCGCAAGTTCCGTACGAAAGACGGAGAGCCCCCTCCGGCGGCCCCCGCGCCGCGGTCGTCGCTGCGCAAGGTCAGCCGAACGAGCACGAAAGAGGCGCCCCGCAAGCGCCGAACGCCCAAGCCGCGCACGCCGCAACCTTCGCGCCGCCGACGCGTCAAGACGACCGAGGCGAGCGAGGAGCTCGCGCGTCTCGCGGGTCGCAAGGCGCAAGGCGCGCAAGAACAGCTGGCGCGCGCTGCCGAAGCGTTCCGCGCGGAACGGGAACGCGACGCACTCCGGCTGCTGCGTCCGTTCCGCGACGCGTATCCCGACGCGAGCGCGGTTCGAGAGCTCATGGGACTCGCGCACTACCGGCTCGGGAATTACGCAGCGGCCGCGAAGGAGCTAGAAGCCTTCGTCGCGCTCACAGATTCCGTCGAGCAGCACCCTGTGCTGATGGATGCCATGCGCGCGATGGGCAAGTACCGGCGGATCGACGAGCTCTGGGACGAGCTCGCCGAGTCGTCGCCGTCGAGCGCGCTCGTGACCGAGGGGCGAATCGTGCTCGCCGGCAGCCGCGCCGATCGCGGCCGGATACGGGACGCGGTCGCGATACTCGACCGCCGGGCGGCGGCGGCGCCGCGGCGCGTGCAGGAGCACCACCTGCGTCTCTGGTACGCGCTCGCCGATCTCTACGAGCGCGCCGGCGAGATCCCGAGATCCCGAGAGCTGTTCTTGCGCATCCGCACGCACGACGCCGGCTTCGGCGACGTCGCCGAGCGTCTCGCGAGCCTCCAGTAGCTGTCACAGCTGCGCGCTAGGTTCGTCGCAACTCCCTCGCGCTTCCCCAGTCACACGAGCCGGCGCGTCGTGCGCTGTGACCGGAGAGGCCGAGATGCCAGAGAACGAAACGACATCCGTGAATGTGGCGATACTGCGCGGTACGTGCTCGAGCCCCGCGGGCATACGCGTGATGCCGTCGACGCAGTCGCTCGCACAGTTGCAGGTCACGACGCGGGTCGATGGTCGTGGCCTGTCTGTGCCCGTCGCGGTCGTCGACCCGCCCGCGTGGGTGCAAGAGCTCGACGCAGGCGACGAGATTGTGGTCGTCGGGGTGATTCGCCGCCGGTTCTTCCGTGCCGCGGGCACCACAGCCTCGCGGGTCGAGGTGGAAGCCGAGGTCGTCGCTCGGGCGCGTGATCGGCGGCGGCTGCGCACGATCGGGCGGTGCATCGAGCGCCTGACGGAGTCGCTCGAGACGTAAGGAACCTTGGGAATGGTTGCGCGAACACGTCGATGGCCCGAGGAGCCACGGACCGCGACGGTACAGTGGAGAACCGCGCGGCCGATGTAGACGCGTCGGCGACATCTCGAGGACGCGATGTTGCCGCCCCACTGACGTGCAGGTCAATGAAAGCTGGTGGTCAACGGTGACCGTAGAGACGACCTCGACCCGAGGTGCCGAGACGCTCGATCGGGTCGTGATCAGGTTCGCGGGCGACTCGGGCGACGGAATGCAGCTGGTGGGCGACCGCTTCACCGAGCTCTCCGCCGTCTTCGGGAACGACCTCGCAACCGCTCCCAACTTCCCTGCCGAGATTCGCGCGCCGGCCGGCACGATTGCCGGCGTGTCGTCGTTCCAGGTCCATATCTCGGATCACGACATCGTCACGCCCGGCGACGCGCCGAACGTGCTGGTCGCGATGAATCCCGCGGCGTTGAAGGCGAACATCCGCGACGTGTCGGCCGGCTCGACGTTGCTCGTAAACGTCGACACGTTCGACACACGCAATCTCGACAAGGCGGGTTACGCACAGAACCCCTTGCGTGACGAGTCGCTCGGCGCGTATCGCGTGTTCGAGGTGCCGATGACCTCGCTCACGGTCGAGGCGACGAAGCCGTTGGGGGTGAAGCCACGCGACGCGGAACGTTCGAAGAACTTCTTCGCGCTCGGCCTGATCTGCTGGATGTACACGCGCCCGACCGAGCCGCTGTTCGATTGGATCAAGCAGCGCTTCGGCAACCGCCCCGAGGTGCTCGAAGCGAACCTCGCCGCGTTCCGAGCGGGATACAACTTCGGCGAGACCGCCGAGCTGTTCGACCACCCCTACGAGGTGAAGCCCGCGAAGCTGCCGCCCGGCGAGTACCGGCAGATCACCGGAAACCTCGCGCTGTCTTACGGATTGGTCGCCGCGGCGCTCAAGGCGAAGCTGCCGCTCGTGTACGCCTCGTACCCGATCACGCCCGCGTCCGACATCCTGCACGAGCTCTCGAAGCTGAAGAACTTCGGCGTGAAGACACTCCAGGCCGAAGACGAGATCTCGGCCGCCGGCATCGCGATCGGCGCCTCGTTCGCCGGCAACCTCGCAGTCACCGGGACGAGCGGGCCGGGCGTCGACCTCAAGTCGGAGGCGATGGGCCTGGCGGTGAGCCTCGAGCTGCCGCTGATCCTCGTCGACGTGCAGCGCGGCGGTCCCTCGACCGGCCTGCCGACCAAGACCGAACAGGCCGACCTCCTGCTCGCGATGTACGGTCGCCACGGCGAAGCGCCGCTGCCGATCGTCGCGGCCCAGTCGCCGGCCGACTGCTTCGACGCCGCGTTCGAAGCGGCGCGCATCGCGCTGAAGTTCCGCACGCCGGTGATCCTGCTCACCGACGGCTACCTCGCGAACGGCGCCGAGCCGTGGGCGCTTCCCGACGTCGACGCGCTGGCCGACATCTAGCGTGCCCTTCGCAACCGAGCCGAATCACGGCGACGAGTTCTGGCCGTACGTGCGTGATCCCGAGACGATGGCGCGGCCGTGGGCGATCCCGGGAACGCCCGGATTGATGCACCGCGTCGGTGGCATCGAAAAAGAAGACGGCACCGGCAACATCAGCTACGACCCCGAGAACCACGATCACATGACCCGGGTGCGCGCGGAGAAGATTGCGCGGATCGCCAACCACATCCCCGAGGTCGTCGTCGACGATCCCGGCGGTGCGTCGTGCGTGGTCTGCTCGTGGGGCGGCACGTGGGGTGCGGCCACGGCGGCCGTGCGACGCGTACGAGCCCGCGGCCGCGATGTCGCGCACCTGCACCTGCGTCACTTGCACCCGTTCCCGCGCAACCTCGGCGAGGTGCTGCAGCGTTATGAGACGGTGTTCGTGCCGGAGCTGAACATGGGACAGCTCGCGCGTCTGCTGCGCGCGGAGTACCTCGTCGACGCGTTCAGCTACACGCGCGTCGCCGGCATCCCGCTCCGCGCAGCCGACCTCGAGGCCGCGATCTTGGAGTTGATGGACAGATGACCAGCCGCATGACTGATGGCAACGGCGCACCGGTAAAGCTTGCCCGCAAGGACTTCCAATCGGACCAAGAGGTTCGGTGGTGCCCCGGCTGCGGCGATTACGGGATCCTCGCGGCGATGCAGTTCTTCCTGCCCGAGACCGGAATCAAGCCCGAAGAGCTTGTGTTCGTATCGGGCATCGGGTGCGCGGCGCGCATGCCGTACTACATGAACACGTACGGCGTGCACGGCATTCACGGCCGTGCACCGGCGATCGCGACGGGCGTCGCCCTGGCTCGGCCCGACCTTCACGTGTGGGTGATCGGCGGCGACGGCGACATGCTGTCGATCGGCGGCAACCACCTGATCCACGCGCTGCGCCGCAACGTGAACCTGAAGATCGTGATGTTCAACAATCAGATCTACGGGCTCACGAAGGGTCAGTACTCACCGACGAGCGAGGTCGGCAAGATCACGAAGTCGACACCGTTCGGCTCGCTCGACCACCCGTTCAACCCGATCTCCGTCGCGCTCGGCGCAGAGGCAAGCTTCGTCGCGCGCACCGCACGACATGGATCGCAAGCACATGATCGAGATCTTCCGGCGCGCCGCACGAGCACAGTGGCGCCGCGTTCGTCGAGATCTACCAGAACTGCAACGTGTTCAACGACGGCGCGTTCGACACGATCCTCAACAAGGACGCGCGCCCGGACATGCTGATCGATCTCGCGCACGGCGAACCGGTGCGGTTCGGCAACGATCACGAGTTCGGCGTGGTGATCAACGAGTTCGGTGAAGCGACGCATCGTGAACGTCGACGACGTCGGCGAGAGCCGTCTGGTCGTGCACGACGAACACCGCCGCGACCCGTCCTTGGCATTCGCGCTGTCGCGGCTCGCCGAGCAGCCCACGACACCGACGCCGGTCGGCGTGTTCCGCGACGTCGAACGTCCGAGCTACGAGGTCGCAATCCAACATCAGCTCGCCGAGGCATCGGAGCGTTCCGGCCCCGGCGACCTCGCGGCGGTGCTGCGTTCCGCGCCAACCTGGACGGTCAATTAGCGGTAGGGGCAGGCCACTTCTCCCGGCGACCCACCGTCACAGGGCTGATCGCCTCGCACACGACAACTCGCGGTGCGTCAGTCGAGTTTCCGGAACACCATTCCGGTGCGCGGCTTGGGCCAGAAGAACGTCGTCTTTTGCGGCATGCGCACGCGGTCGATCGCGGCGGCACGTGTCTGCGCGACCGATACCGGCCGGCAAAGGATCGCGGCGCTGTGCGAGCCCTTGTCGACGAGCGCGGCGACGCTGCGGGCGTCGGCGCGGTACTGCCACGCCGCCTCGGGGAGCCGGGGCACGACCAGCGCCTCCACGAGGGCAGTGTCGGTGTCGGCGACCGCCGCGTGCTCCCCGCCGAGTTCCTCGGCACGCGCCGGACGCGTGAGGCACGGCCAGTGCGAGGCCGTGACCGTCGACGATGCCGAGCGCGTGCTCGCGGGCCATCGCGGTCTCGAGCGCGTCAACGGCGTCAGCCGAGTTCGCGCCTGCGGCGAGCACGTCGAACGCGTCGACGAGACGCGCGCGGATGTCGATGCCGGCCGGCACGTCGAGCAGACGGTGGATCGGCTCGATGCAGAGTTCGTCGTCGACGAGCTCGACGACGAACGTCATGATCGCGCCGGCGCCGCCGATGGGAACGCTCGCGTCGCGTCGTTCGTTGCGATAGTTGATCGCGGTTTCGAAGCGGTGATGTCCGTCGGCGAGCACAGCGGGAGATGATCCGACGAGCGCCGAGATCTGGGAGATCGTGGCCGCGTCGTCGATCGCGCCGAGCTCGTGGAGGACGCCGTCGCCGTCGATGCACTCCGCCAGCGGCATGGCACCCGACGTCAGGTCGGTGAGGCCGGTAGCGAGGCTCAGCGTCCAGATCGGGTCGACGTTGACGCGCATCGCGCGGAGCAGCGCGAGGCGGTCCGACTTGGCCTTCGGCAGCGTGCGTTCGTGGGGGAGCACGTCGGTGCCGCCGCCGTCTTCGGGGAGGGCGAGCGCGCCGAGCACGCCGCGGGTGTGGCGGCGCAGTGCCGTGTCCGTCGGTGAATGTCATGCGGTACGCGTAGAAGCGCGGGGCGTCGTCGTCGACGAGTACCCCGGCGTCGCTCCACGCGCCGAACATTGCCGCGGCCCGCTCGTAGCGATCTCCGTCGGCGGACTCGTCACGCGGGAGGATCAGCCGCACCGAGTTGTACGGCGCGGCGGCCTCGAGCGCCTCCTGCTGCTCGTCGTCGACCACGTCGTAGGGTGGAGCGGCGAGCGCGTCGAGCAGGCGCGCCCGCAGCCTGCGGGTTGTAGCGCACGCCGGCGAACGGTGCGAAATTCGGCAAGTGAGGGCGCTCCGGTGGTCCTCGAGCGGCGGGGAATCGTGGTCGGTTGTACCACAGGGCACGCGCAATGCAGTGAAGGAGAGAAGAACCCATGCACGACCTTGACGCGTACGCGGCATACCAGGAAGGCACTCGCCTGCTCGCCGGCAACAACGCCCACGCCGCGGTGATCGCGCTCGAGCGGGCGCGTTCGCTGGAGCCGCACAAGGGGTCGGTACGCGAGACGCTCGCGCCGCGCCTACTTCCGCACGGGCCGATTCGAGGCCGCGGAAGAGGAGTTCCTCGCTGCGCTCGACATCGACCCGGTCAACGACTACGCCCATTTCGGCATCGGGTTGTGCCGCTTGCGGGCCGGCGACCGCCGGGGCGCGCGCGGGCACCTGCGCCAGGCGGCCGTGATGCGGCCGGAGAATGCCGACTACCGCGCCGCGCTCGATCGGGCCGAACCCGACGTCGATGCGGGGTGAGGCCCACGCGCGTTCGTCGTGTGCTGTGACCTCGACGGCGTGATCTGGCGCGGCGACGCGCCGATCGCGGGCGCCGCCGACGGCGTCGCGCACCTACGCGACGCGGGATTGCGCGTCGTGTTCCTGACCAACAACTCGAGCGGGCGTGTTGCGGGCTACGTGGCGAAGCTCGCCGATGCCGGCATCGACGCCACACCCGGCGACATCGGTACCGAGCGCGCAGGCGGCCGCGTTGATGCTCGCCGACGAGTTGCCGAGCGGCGCGCGCGTGCTCGCGTGCGCGGGCGCGGGCGTGATCGAAGCGCTCGACTCGGCGGGATACGTCACGGTGGACGACGGCCCCGCCGACGCGGTCGTGGTCGGGTGGCACCGCACGTTCGACTTCGAGCGTCTCCGACGCGCGGCCGACGCCGTGCGCGCGGGCGTGCGGTACATCGCGACCAATGTCGATCCCACCTACCCGGGCACCAACGGGCTGTTGCCCGGCGCGGGCGCGTCGACCGCCGCCGTCTCGACTGCCGGCGGCCGGGCAGCCGAGGTCGCGGGCAAGCCCGAACCGCCGATGGTTGCATTGGTGCGCGCCGCGGTTCGGCGACCACGGCGTGATGGTCGGCGACCGCCCGTCGACCGATGGCGCGCTGGCGGCCGCGCTCGACTGGCCGTTCGCGCTCGTGCTCTCGGGCGTCGCGGGCAGCCCCGGCGAGGAGCCGGTGCCCGACCCGCCGCCGCCGTTCGTCGCCGCCGACATCGGCGCGCTCGCTCCGCAACTCGTCGGCGCGTTCGCCGTGCGGCGCTAACCGCGTCCGAAGTTCCCGTACCGGGTCGCCGTGTTCGCCCGGCTGCGCGGCAAGCCGACGGTGCGCAGGCCGAGCGCGATCAGCGCGCCGAAGACGAAGCCACCGACGTGCGCGAGAGTCGCGATGCCGCTGCTCGTTTGTGTGAAGAGCTGCATCACGAACCACAGGCCGAGCACGAGGACCGCCGGCAGCCTGAACACGAAGATCGGCAAGATCACCGTGAGGATGCGCGCGGTCGGGAACCACACGAAGTATGCACCCATGACGGCGGCAATCGCGCCGGATGCACCGACGATCGGTACCGTCGAGTCGAGGTTCGCGGCTATGTGCACGCCGGCGGCGACGAAGCCGCCTGCGAGATAGAACGCGAGGTACGCGGACCGACCGAGCTGGTCTTCGACGTTGTTGCCGAAGATCCACAAGAACAGCATGTTGCCGAGGACGTGCAACACCGAGCCGTGCAGGAACATCGAGTAGAGCACGGCGAGCCATACGTTCTTGTGCGGCGTGAACGGTTGCGGCGCGTCGATACCGGTTGCAGGCAGGAAGCACTTCGCATCTGCAGTGGGCACAGCCTGGCCCACCGGGACCACGATCAGCGGCCGCCCCGTGTCGATCTCGCAGGGGACTGCGGCGTATTCATACGTGAAACGCGTCTCGTCGGGTCCGTTGCTCTTCGGGAGCTGCACGAAGAAGTAGATCGCGACGTTGACGACGATCAACGCAATCGTCACGTATGCGGTCCGGCTCGTCGGGTTGTCGTCCCGGAGAGGGAGCACGAGCGGACCCTATACACGGCCCGCGACTGCCGAGGGGCGTCGATGCTGGTCGTCCGCCGGCTCGCGCCCTAGGCTCATTGGTCGCGTACGCGCCGATGCCCCGTTCCGGCGCCGCGCCGACCTCGCGACAGGAGATCGCAACGATGCCCCAGGCTCCCGACTGGAAACGGCTGCTCGACGCCGGCACACAGTTCACCGAGATGCGACGCTCGCAAGCGCGGGCGCGCGCGGCCGAGCTCGTCGCCCAGGGCCACCTCGCCCGTGATCAGATGGCCGCGGCCGTCGACGAGTTGATCGAGCAGAGCCGCAAGCGCACCGAGGACCTGCGCAGGTTCGTGCAGCGCGAGGTGCAACGCCAGCTCGGCATGCTCGGGGTCGCGACCAAGGCCGACCTGGCGGCGCTCGAGCGTCGCCTGACCAAGGCGAATCGGATCGCGAAGCAGGCTCCCGCGAAGAAGCAGGCCGCGAGCAAGGCGGCGCAGAAGCCCGCCAAGAAGACTGCCAAGAAGACCGCCGCGAAGACTGCGCGCAGGGCGGGCTGACGCCTGCGGCGGCGGCTCGATGTCGAGCTCGTGCGGCGCGGTCTCGTGCAGAGCCGTGCGCGCGCCGTCGAGATGATCGACGCGGGACGCGTGCTGGTCGCGGGCGGGCCGGTGCGCAGCGCGGCGCGTCAGGTCGACGCTGACGAAGCTGTCGTCGTGCTGCCGGCCGGCCGCGACGAGTACGTGTCGCGCGGCGGACACAAGCTCGCGGCGGGGCTCGACGCGTTCGCCGTCGATCCGCGCGACCGAACGTGCGTCGACGTGGGCGCCTCGACCGGCGGCTTCACCGACTGCCTGCTCCGACGCGGCGCCGGACACGTATACGCGATCGATGTCGGCCGCGGGCAGATCGCATGGTCACTGCGCGACGACGCGCGCGTGACCGTGCTCGAACGCACCAACGTGCGTGACCTCGTGGCCGGCGCGTTCGTGCCACCGCCGACACTGTGCGTCGTCGACGTCTCGTTCATCTCGCTGCGCGCAATCGCGCCGCGCCTCCTCGACATCGCCGCGCCGGCGGCCGATTTCGTACTCCTCGTGAAGCCGCAGTACGAGGCCGGCCGGGCGCGCGTTCCACGCGGCGGCGTCGTGCGCGACGCCGCCGTGCACCACGCCGTCCTCCACGAAGTCGTGACCGGCCTCGATGCAGCCGGGCTCGGTGTGCGCGCCGTCGTACCTTCTCCGCTGCACGGCGCCGACGGCAACATCGAGTTCCTGGCATACGCTCGCCCCGAGCGCGTCACGCTCGACGACATGCATGTCACCGACGCCGTTCAGCGCGCGCATCGAGTACCCGCATGAAGGGCCAGGCGCAGAGTGGAGGGGCGGGGGGTTTGCAGAGTCGTACGGGCGTTCGAGCGCCGGAGCTCGTAGCCGCATGAATGGCCAGGCGCAGAGCGGAGGCGCGGGGGGTTTGCAGAGTCGTACGGGCGTTCGAGCGCCGGAGCTCGTAGCCGCATGAATGGCCAGGCGCAGAGCGGAGGCGCGGGGGGTTTGCAGAGTCGTACGGGCGATCGAGCGCCGGAGCTCGTAGCCGCATGAATGGCCAGGCGCAGAGCGGAGGCGCGGGGGGTTTGCAGAGTCGTACGGGCGTCCGAGCGCCGGAGCTCGTAGCCGCATGAATGGAGATCGCATGCACGCCGTGGGGCTCGTTCCGCATCGTGATCGCCCGCGCGCGCACGAGCTCGCGGCACGCGTCGCGAGCTGGTTGGTCGAACACGACGTCGAGGTGCGCATCCCGACCGAAGAAGCGAACGCGGCGGGTCTCCCGGCGTTCGGCGCCGAAATCGAGAAGTTCGCCGACGGGCTCGACCTCGTCATGTCGTTCGGCGGCGACGGCACCATGCTCTACACCGTGCAGCTCGTCTACCCGGCGCCGGTGCCGGTCGTCGGCGTGAACGTCGGCCAGCTCGCGTACTTGAGTGAGATCGAGGCCGAGGAGCTCGACGCGGCGCTGCCGCGCCTGGTGCGCAACGACTTTCGCGTGTCGGAGCGGATGGTGCTCGAGGTCGACATCTCGTCCTCGACGGCGGCTTCGGGTCGACGGTACGCGCTCAACGAAGCGGCGCTCGAGAAGCAGCGCAGCGGTCACATGATCCGGCTGGAGGTTTCGATCAACAAGAGCCCGTTCACGTCGTACGCCGCCGACGGGATCATCGTCGCAACGCCGACCGGTACGACCGCCTACTCGTTCTCGGCACGCGGGCCGATCGTTTCGCCGGCGCTGCGGTGCACGGTGTTGACGCCGATCTCACCGCACATGCTGTTCGACCGCTCGCTGGTACTCGCGGCGCACGAAGAGCTCGAGTTCTTGGTCTGCGACGACCGGCCCGCGGAGCTGACGATCGACGGTCGCGAGCTCGGTGCGCTTGCGAGCGGTGATCGCGTGCGCTGTCGCGGGGCGCCCGAGCCGCTGCGGTTGGCGACCGTGCGCCCACGCGACTTCCACCAGATATTGAAGACCAAGTTCGCGCTGCCGGACCGTTAGGGGCCTGGTGCTGATCGAGCTACGGGTGGAGAACCTCGGGATCATCGCCGAGTTGACGATCGTGCTCGGCGACGGGTTGACCGCGATCACCGGTGAGACCGGCGCGGGCAAGACGTTGCTCGTCGACGCGCTGGAGCTGCTCTGTGGGGGGCGCGCCGACCCGCAAGCCGTGCGCGACGGTGCCGCCGAAGCGCGCGTCGAGGCTCGGTTTGTCACAGAACTCGACGAGGTCGTGCTCGCACGGGTGGTGCCGTGCGTCGGCCGTTCGCGCGGCTACATCAACGGCCGGCTCGCGACCGCGTTCGAGCTCGCGGAGATCGGTCGCGAGCTCGTCGACCTGCACGGCCAGCACGTGCATCAGTCTCTGCTCGCAGCCGCCGAGCAGCGCGCGCTGCTCGATCGGTACACCGGGAGCCCGGCGTCGAGCGCGCTCACCAAGCTGCGCGCCGCGTGCGGACGAATGCACGACATCGACGACGAGCTCGAACGCCTCGGCGGCGACGACCGGTCGCGCGCTCGGGAGGCGGATCTCCTGCGCTACCAGCTCGACGAGATCGCCGCCGCGGCACTCGCCGACAGCGACGAAGACGTTCGGCTCGCGGACGAGGAGCAGCTGCTCGGCGACGCCGAAGCCCACCGCGAGGCGCTGCACGCGGCGCACGCGGCGCTCGAGGGCTCCGCCGAGGACGCGATCGGGCAGGCGGTGGCGTCGCTCGCCGGGCGCGAGGTGTTCGACGGCCTCAGCACACGGGTGCGCGCGCTCCAGGCGGAGGTCGCCGAAGCCGCGCACGATCTGCGCGCCGCGAGTGAAGCGATCGTGGCCGACCCCGACCGTCTCGCCGACGTGCACGCGCGCCGCGCGCTCCTACGGGAGATCACACGGAAGTACGGGCCAACGATCACCGAGGTCGCGGCGTACGCGAGCGAAGCGCGCGCGCGTCTCGATGACCTCGAGCGACACGACGAACGGTTCGCGGCGCTCGCAACCGAACGAAGCGAGGCGGATGCCTCCGCGCAGCGGGCTGCCGGGGCGCTGACGAAGGCGCGCCGCAAGGCATCGGTGCCGTTCGCCGACGAAGTGACCACGCGGCCTGCGGGAGCTCGCGATGCCGGCCGCGACGTTCACGGTCTCGGTCGCGGACGGCGATTGCACCGATGACGGCGCGGATGACGTGACCTTCCTGCTCGCTCCGAATCCCGGCGAGCCGGTGCGGCCGTTGGCGCGGGCCGCATCGGGCGGCGAGCTCTCGCGCGCGATGCTCGCGCTGCGCGTCGTGTTGTCGGAAGCGCCGCCTACGCTCGTGTTCGACGAAGTTGACGCGGGTGTCGGCGGTGAAGCCGGCGCGGCCGTGGGTCGGGCGCTCGCAACGCTTGGAGGTCGGCATCAGGTGCTCTGCGTCACGCACCTCGCACAGGTCGCGGCGTTTGCCCACGCGCACGTGAGCGTCACCAAGGTCGAGACGCGCGGACGCACCGTCGCCCACGCGGAGGTGCTGCTCGACGATGCACGCGTCAACGAGATCTCCCGCATGCTCGCGGGTGTCGAGCAGTCGGCGCACGCGCGACGCCACGCGCGCGAGCTGCTGCAGAAGTCGAAGGCGTCGGCGCGATGAAGACGCGGCTCCGCACTCGCCGCGCCAAGGCGCGCACGCCCGCGGGGCCGCGCGTCGCCGGCATCGCGCGCGTCGGGCGGCGCACGAAGGACCTCGCGCGAAGGATCCGACGCGGCGAGATCGCCGTCATCGACCACCGCGACATCGATCGCGTCGCCGCCGAGAGTCTGGTCGCGAGCGGAGTGGTGGCGGTCGTCAACGCAAGCCCATCGATCTCGGGCCGGTACCCCAACGGTGGACCGCAACGCCTGAACGCGGCCAAGGTGCCGATTCTCGACGCGGTCGGCCCCGACGTGATGGGCATCGTGCGGGAAGGCGAGCCGATCGAGCTCCGCGAAGACGGTGTCTACCGGCGGGGAGAGCGGATCGTGGCGGGTTCGTTCCTCACGTCGGAAGATATCGAGCGGCGGATCGATGCTGCGAAGTTGAACATCGGTACCGAGCTGCGCGCGTTCGCGCGGAACACACTCGAGTACATCGACAAGGAAGCCGAGGAGACCTTCGGGCCCCTCGAGCTGCCGCCACTGCGCACGAAGATCCGCGGTCGGCATGCGCTCGTGGTCGTGCGCGGTCTCGACTACAAGCACGACCTCAAGACGCTCCGGCCGTACATTCGCGAGTACCGACCGGTGCTGATCGCGGTCGACGGCGGCGCCGACGCGCTGATCGACGGCGGTCGCACGCCCGACATCATCATCGGCGACTTCGACTCGCTGTCGCCGGTAGCGATGCACTGCGGCGCCGACCTCATCCATCACGTGCATCCCGACGGCCGCGATCCCGGGCGCGAGCACCTTGTCGCGGCCGACGTGCACTTCGAGCCGTTCGTCACCGAAGGAACGAGCGAGGACGCGGCGATGCTGCTGGCGTACGAAGCCGGCGCGGAGCTGATCGTCGCCGTCGGTACGCACGCGACGATGGTCGAGTTCCTCGACAAGGGACGGCGCGGGATGGCGTCGACATTTCTCACCCGGTTGCGTCTCGGGCCGGTGCTCGTCGACGCCAAGGGCGTGAACGACCTGTACCGCGGTCGGATTCGCAGGCGCGACTTGCTGTTGCTCGTCGGCTCGGCGGTAGCGGCAATGGTCGCGATGGTCTCGGCGTCGGATTCGCTACAGGTCTTCCTCGACGGGTTCCGCCTGTACTGGGATCGTGGCTGGGCCAACGTCATGCACTGGTTCTGAGGCGCGCGCCTGCCCGATGGTGCGCGGCGGGCACCTCTAGGATCACGCCGGACAATGATCAACTTCCGCTTTCACCTCGTCTCGCTCATCG
Organism: uncultured Actinomycetes bacterium; assembly: GCA_963836365.1. Lineage (GTDB taxonomy): Bacteria > Actinomycetota > Acidimicrobiia > IMCC26256 > PALSA-610 > DASQHW01. The sequence continues at coordinate 182,629 of CAWIJC010000006.1, read as the reverse complement.
CAGTGTTTCTCGCTCTGGGACTCGGCATTCTCGTCGGTTCGAGTGTCGTCGACCGCGCCATCGTCGACAATCTGCGCAACGAGATCCACAGGGTGCGCGACGATTCGAGCCAAGCGAACGCCAATCTCCGCCAGCGTGACGCGGACGCGTCTCGTCTCGACAACTTCATCAACTCGTCGGCCGCATACACGGTCGACCTGCGCCTGAGCGGCGTTTCTGTCGTCCTCCTCGCGGAGCGGGGCATCGATGGCAACGTCGCGAAGAACACGCTCAAGATGGTGCTCGCCGCCGGAGCCGAATCGCCAGGCATCATCTGGTTGACCGCCAAGTGGCAACTCAACTCGCCCGATGACCTCCAGAAGTTGCAGGACGTCACCGGTGCGTCGGGCAACAACGCGAGCCGTGCGCGCCGAAGGGCTGCAACTTCTCGCGCATCGGCTTTCTGAGCCCGTGTCCAACGCCGGGCGCCGTTCGAGCGATGTGCTCCAAGCGCTGGAGCGCGCCGGCTTCATCGACTTCACCGACGGCGACCGCAAGGCACTCGACCGCTTCCCCCGCCGGTCAGCTCGTGTGCTGATTGCCACAGGAACCAACAGCGAGTTGAACGGCAGCGGCAGCATGTTGTCGCTGGTGCAATCGGTCGTCGCGGCGCGAGTCCCGACGGTCGTCGGCGAGGTGTACGACGTTCAGGGCGGCGCACAACCCGTTCCCGAGCGCGGCGAATCGGTCGCGCCAGTGCGCGGCGATCCGACGCTCCGGAAGGAGGTGTCAACCGTCGACGACCTCGAGCTGGTGCCGGGACAAATCGCCGCGGTACTCGCGCTCGAGCAGGTCGCGAGCGGGACGGTCGGCCATTACGGGTTCGGCCAGGACGCCGACGGACTGCTCCCTCCGCACTCGTCATGACACGGCGATCGATCGCGCGCGCGGCCTTCGGGATGGCGAGCGTGACCGCGATCTCGCGAACGTTCGGCTTCGCGCGCGTGCTCGTCGTTGCGGCCGTGCTCGGGACCACATATCTCGGGAACACGTTCCAGGCCTCGAACTCCGTACCGAACGTGTTGTTCGAGCTGCTGGCGGCGGGTGCGCTCTCGGCGGTCCTTGTCCCGACATTCACGCGCTTGCTCGAGGCGAGCGACGATGCGGAAGCTGATCGGCTCGCGAGCGCACTGCTCGGCGCATCGTTGACGATTCTCGGACCGGTTGTGCTCGCGTGCATGATCGCGTCGCCGCTGCTGGTGCGCCTGCTTTCGAGCGGCGCGCCGAGCGCCGCGGTGGCGTCGCAGCAACGCAACCTCGCGACGTTCCTGCTGTTGTTCTTCGTGCCCCAAGTGCTCCTCTACGCGTTCGGTGCCGTCGCCACCGCGCTGTTGTATGCCCGGCGCCGGTTCGCGATCGCCGCCGCGGCGCCGATCGGGAGCACCCTCGTGATGGTCGTGTGCTTTGTCATGTTCCGCATCGCGGCGGGCAGCCATCCGGGGTTCGACCTCTCCGGCGGTGAGCGGTTCTTGCTCGCCGCCGCCGGCACCGGCGGCGTGGTCGGATTTGTCGGCGTGTTGGTCGGCGGTGCTCGTTACGCAGGGTTCTCGATGCGCCCTCGGTACGTGCGCGACGACGCCGCGGTGCGCCAGCTGTCGCGCCACGCCGGTTGGGGCGTGTTGTTGCACGCGAACGCCGCGCTTCTCCTGTGCGCGGCGATCATCATCGGCAACGGCGTCGCCGGTGGCGTCGTTGCGTATCAGGTGGCGTTCGTGTTCTTCCTGGCCCCGTTCGCCGTGCTCGCGCAGCCGATCCAGACTGCGATCCTGCCTGAGCTTGCTCTCGAGGCGCACGACGACGACCTCGATTCCTTTGCGCGTTCGGTGAGCTGGGCCCTGGAACGTGTCGCGGTGTTCGTGCTTCCGGTTTCGGCTGCGCTCGTCGCGCTCGCGCTGCCGATCATGCGGCTCGTGGCGTTCGGCGCGGCCGCCCGTACGGGGCCGGAGCTTCTTGCCGCCGGCCTCGCGTCTCTCGCGGTCGGATTGCTTCCGTACTCCGCGATGCTGCTCTTCGCGCGTGCGTTCTATGCCCTCGGCGACAGCCGCACACCCGCGCTCGTCGCGGTCGCATCTGCGGCTGCCGGCGTCGCGTTGATGCTGATGCTTGCACCGGTGACCCACGGTGCGGCCCGCGTCGCCGCGCTCGGTATCGGCCACACCGTCGCGTACACGATCGGCGCGGCAACTCTCGGGGTGCTGTTCCTTCGTCGGGTGCGGCGGCCGTTCGTGTTGCGCCTCGGTCCGATCGCGTTCGCGTGCGCGGGTCTGCTGGCCGTCGGCGCATGGCTCGTGATGCGGACGGTCGGGCCGGACGGTCGCGCCGCGACGGCCGGGCTGTTGCTCCTCGTCGGCGCGGTCGGTAGCGCGATCTACACGATCGTGATGCGCCGATGGTGGGCCGCGCCGTCGGTGGAACGCGCGTCGTGAGACGCATCATCGGGTGGTTCGCGATCGCGGGCGCGCTCACGACGTTGCACACCGGCCACGCCGCGTCGGCGCGAGCGGGCGAGCGCCCCGTCATTCGGCGGGTGCTGGTCATATCGCTCCCCGGTATCACGTGGGCCGATGTGCAACACGCGTCCACCCCGAATCTCGCGCGCCCTCGTCGATCAGAGCGCGATCGCCGACATGACGGTCGCGGGACCGAACGACGAACCCACACTGGCCGACGGCTACGTGACGATCAGCACCGGCGCCCGCGCGCTCGCACGCCCCCGGCACGGCGACTGCGATCCCGAGGGCAGCGAAGACTGGATCTGCTCCGCGCAACCCCGCATCGCGTCGTACAACGACGACCAGCTCTATGACGCGAAGGTCGGCTTGCTCGGTGCGACGCTCGCCCGGGCCGGCGTCGCGCGGATGTGGCGGGGGCCGGAGGCCGCCGGCCCGAACGACGGCGTGCTCGCGCTCGCCGACCGCGACGGTGTGCTCGTGCAAGAGCCCGGCGAGCGACGCGTCGAGCTCGCCGAAATACCCGACCTCGCGGCGGCGCGCACCGCGGCCGAGCGCGCCGCCGGGCTCGAAGCTGCGGACGCGGCGCTTCCGGCACTGCTCGCCACGATCGATCCTGCGCGCGACGCCGTGCTCGTGGTGGCGCCGAGCCCGCCGCCCGGCCCGCTGCCGACGACCGTAGCCGCACTGCGCGCCCCGGCGTCGCGCCGGGATTGGCGCGGTCGCCGTACACGCGCCGGGCCGGCACGGTCGCGCTCGTCGACGTCGCGCCCACGATTCTCGACCTCCTCGGCATCGACCGGCCGCACCAGATGGAGGGGCGCGCCATCGAGAGCGCACGAACGGACGGGCCGCTCGACAACCGCATCGCCGTGCTCGTCGACATCAACGGCCGGTCGATCCTTCGCGACCGTGCGATCACGCAAGCCGGCGGCGTGTTCGTCGGCTGCGCGTTCACCCTCGCGGGACTCGCCGTGATCGTGTTCGCGCGTCGTCGCACGCGCGACCACGTCGTCACCGCGCTCGAGCTTGCCGCACTGGCACTGTTGTTCTTCCTGCCCGCGACCTTCGTCGCCGGTGGCCTCTATCTCGCCAACGGCTCGCTCGCGGCGTACTGGTGGTTCGTCATCGGTGCGAGCGTGATCGCAGCCGTGGGTGCACTCACGACGAGCCGGCGCCGGAGCCTCGCGCCGCTCGTGATCGCCCTCGTCGCGGTGGTCGGCCTGATCGTGGTCGACGTGCTCACCGGCGCGCGGCTGCAATTCAACGGCGCGTTCGGGTATTCCGCGACGATCGGCGGGCGGTACGCGGGTCTCGGCAACTTGGGGTTCGCGCAACTCGCGGTCGGCGCGTTGTTGCTCGCGGCGATCGCCGTACATCTCTTGCCGCGCCGCGCGGCGCTGTGGATCGCGGGCGGCATCTTCGGAGTCGCGATCGTCGTCGACGGCGCGCCGTACTTCGGCGCCGACGTCGGCGGAGTGCTCGCGATGGTGCCCGCGTTCGGCATCACGTTCGCGATGCTCTGCGGCTGGCGCTTCCGGTGGCGGTTGATCGCGACGTTCACAGCCGCAGCGATCGTGGTGCTCGGCATCTTCGCGGCCGTCGACCTCGCCCGACCGCCCGACGACCGCACGCATCTCGGCCGGCTGCTCGCGGGCAATGGCGGTGACCTCTGGATCGTGTTCCGACGCAAGCTCGCGGCGAATCTGAGCATCATCACCGCGAACCCGCTTGCAGTGCTGCTCCCGCTGGTGTTCCTCGCGGCGGCGTACTACATCTGGCGGGCGCCCGGCCGCCTGGGCGTGACCCGGTCTCGCATGCCGTCGCTCTCGGCCGCGCTCGCCGGTGTCGGCACCGTCGCCGTGCTCGGTACCGGGCTCAACGACTCGGGCCTCAAGATCACCGGCATGATGTTCGGCGTGCTCGTCGCCGGACTCGTCGTGCTCTGCGCTCGTGTCGGCCTCGACGAGCGGGCGCCTCATGACGCGGCGCACCGCGTACGGCAGACCGCCGGCGCATGAAGATCGTCCTCGCGTTCGTCGTCGGCGCGCTCGCGGCGCGGTTCGTCCTGATGACTGGTCGCGCCATGTCGGACGCGCTCGCGTTGCAGCGGCGCAACTACCGCAGACCGGGTGGTGCCAACCGCAGCCGGCCTGTTCGCCGTGCTCGCGGTGCTCGGTGTCGAAGCCGGGCGCTCGGCGTTGGGCGCCTTCGGTCTCGGCGACGAGCCCGGTGTCGACCTCGTCCGTCCGCTCGTGCTGTTCGCATGCCTGGGCTTCGCGCTGCTCGGACTTCGTCGACGACGTCCTCGGCACCGACGACGAGCGGGGGTTCCGCGGCCATCTCCACGCGTTCGCCGCGGGTCGTCTCACCACGGGACTGTGCAAGATCGTCGGCGGGGCCGCGATCGCGCTGGTGCTCGTCGGCGTGGGGGGCGAGCTCGTGTCGGGGAAGCGCCTCGTCGCCGACGCGGCGCTGATCGCGCTGGCGGCCAACGGGTTGAACCTCTTCGACCGCGCGCCCGGTCGCGCGATCAAAGTCGCGCTGTGCGCATGGGTGCCGATCGCGCTCGTCGCGCGCGCTGATCCGGTCGGGATCGCGATCGCGCCCGTCGTCGGCGCGTTCTTCGCGTTGTTGGGTGACGACATGCGCGAGCGCCTCATGCTCGGCGACACCGGTGCGTACGCGTTGGGCGGTGTGCTCGGGCTCGCCGTCGTGCTCGACGTCGGTCGCGGCCCCCGCAACGCTGTGCTCGTCGGCCTTCTCGCGCTCACGATCGCCGCGGAGCTCGTGTCGTTCAGCCAGGTGATCGATCGGGTTCCGGCGTTGCGGTACCTCGATCGGATCGGTCGTCGTGCACCGGACGACAGTCCTGCTTGAGCCACACCTGCCGATCGGGTGCCTCATCGAGCGCCAGTGCGTACTCGGCACCTCGTAGCGCGTCGCGCAGGCCGGGGAGGTTGTCGCTGAACCGGAACGACCAGATCACGACCGCGCACGTGTCGGGTCGGGCGGCGGCGTCGGCGACCATCGCGCGTCGTGAGCCGGCCGGTTGCGATCCGCGCCTGCGAGTCGTCGTTGAAGAACGGCGGCGACTGCCGGCCCGACTGCCAAACGAGCCCGGTGATGTCGGCGATCGCGAGCGCGCCCGGCGGCAGATCGCGAAGAATCGCGACCGCGCGCGCCTCCGAGCCGTGGTAGCGCGGCGGCCACAGGATGTCGGAGAGCTGATACAGCTGCACCGGCACGATCACGACGAGCGCGATCGCGAGCCATCGCAACGGTGCCGGCCGCGCCGCGAACAGCAGCGCGAGCGGCGGCACGAGCATCACCATGTGGCTGGCGAGCAGCAACTTCTGCGTGACGAGCACGAGCGTCATCGCGCCGAGCCACACGCCGATCACGACGACGTCGGCATGACGCACGGCGCTGAGTCGCCGGTGCAACGCATAGGCCGCGACGAGGCCGAGCAGGACGGCCGTCACCAACAACAAGTCGCGGCCGAACAACGTCGACGCGAGCTTGCCGAGACGGCTCACGGGCGAACCCTCCGCGTGCTTGTCGAGGTGGAAGCGGACCGATTGCTCCCAGACGCGCGACACGCCCCATGGCAGCGCGGCCGCGAACCACACCGCGATCGCCGTACCAGCCGTTGTCAACACGTCGCCGGCGCGGCGTCGCTGCCAGCACCACCACGCAATCGGCAACACCGCGGGGAACATCAGCGGTTTGGTCGCGAGCGCGGCGCCGAGCAACGCGCCGGCGAACGCCGCGCGCCACGCGGCCGGGCGATCGCGGAACACGAGCGCTGCCCACACCGCGCACACAGTGAACGCGACCGCGGGGCCGTCGCTGCTCACCGGGCCGGTCGTCCACAACATCGAACCGGTCGCGGCGACCAGCACGCCCGACACGAACGCCACACGACGCGAGCTGCCCAGACGACGCGATGCGGCCCACACGCCGATCGCGGAGAGCGCACCCGAGAGGACGGGTACAACGCGCGGCGCGTTGCGCATGTGCAGCCCGAGCACGTCGCCCGCGTCGAGCAGCGGATAGTGCAGGGGACCCTGCGACGAGAACAGGTCGCGGTACGGCGCGAGCCCGTGTCGCATCCCGATCACCGAGAGTCCGTACGCGCCGTCGTCCAGGTCGAGGTGGCGACGGGCGAACAACGCGCCGAGGCGCAACACGATCGCGACGAGTGCAAGCAGCGCCGGCACGTGCCACCGGGCGCGCGCGACGCGTGTGGCCTCCGCGGCCGTCGTGGTCATCGTCCCGAACGCTAGTGACGGCGTGGCCCGGCGGTGCGGGGGAGCACGACCGCACGCATTCACCGATGTTGTGCGAGGGCGGTGCTACCGTCGACCAGTCGGGCGATCGGAGGGGCAAGGAAGTTGGCCAAGCACGTCTTCGTGACAGGTGGAGTGGCATCGAGCCTCGGCAAGGGGCTCACCGCATCGTCCCTCGGGCGGCTGCTGAAGAGCCGAGGTCTGCGGGTCACGATGCAGAAGCTCGACCCGTACATCAACGTCGACCCGGGCACGATGAACCCCTTCCAGCACGGGGAGGTGTTCGTCACCGACGACAAGGGTGAGACCGACCTCGATCTCGGCCACTACGAACGTTTCGTCGATGTGCCGCTGACGCGCCGTTCGAACGCGACGACGGGGTCGATCTACCAATCGGTGCTCGCCAAGGAGCGCCGGGGCGCCTACCTCGGCGAGACCGTGCAGGTGATCCCGCACATCACCAACGAGATCAAGGAGCGCATCACTGCGCTCGCCAGCGACGACGTCGACGTCGTGATCACCGAGGTCGGCGGCACCGTCGGCGACATCGAGATCCTGCCCTTCCTCGAAGCGATCCGGCAGTTCCGCAAGGATGTCGGCCGCGAGAACGTCTTCTACGTGCACGTCACGCTCGTGCCCTACATCGGACCGTCCGGTGAACAGAAGACGAAGCCGACGCAGCACTCGGTCACCGAGCTGCGCAGCCGCGGCATCCAGCCCGATGCGATCGTATGCCGAAGTGACCGACCGATATCGAAGGGCTTGAAGGAGAAGATCTCCGTGCTGTGCGACGTCCCCGAATCGGGGATCGTCACGGCGGTCGACGCCGAGATCCTCTACGAGATCCCGCTCGTGCTGCACGAGGAAGGCCTCGACGACTACGTGTGCGAGATGCTCCACCTCGACAGTCACGTCGCCGACCTGTCGGAGTGGACCGCGCTCGTCGACCGCATCCGCGCCGCCGACCAAGAAGTGCGCGTCGGTCTCGTCGGCAAGTACATCAACCTCCCCGACGCGTACCTCTCGGTGGTCGAAGCGTTGAAGCACGGTGGCTACGCGTGCGGTGCGAAGGTCCTCGTCGACTGGATCTCGGCCGACGACACCGAGGGGCTCCTCGCCGAGGGTCGTCTGCACGATCTCGACGGCATCGTCGTACCGGGTGGCTTCGGCGTGCGCGGGATCGAAGGCAAGATCGCGGCGGCCGGATACGCGCGCGAGCACAACGTGCCGTACCTCGGGCTCTGTCTCGGGCTGCACTGCGCGGTGATCGAGTTCGCGCGCGACGCGTGCGGGCTCGCCGGCGCGAACAGCTCGGAGTTCGATCCGATCTCGCCGCATCCGGTCATCGACCTGATGGACGAGCAGAAGGCGGTCGTCGATCTGGGCGGCACGATGCGCCTCGGCGCGTACCCGGCCCGGCTCGCGCCCGGCAGCGTCGCTCGCGGCGGCGTACGGCGAAGAGGTCGTGTACGAGCGCCACCGGCACCGCTACGAGGTCAACAACCGCTACCGCCAGATGCTCGAGGAGCACGGCATGGTGCTGTCGGGCATGTCGCCCGACGGTTTGCTCGTCGAGTTCATCGAGCTGCCGCCGAGCGCGCACCCGTTCTTCGTCGCGACGCAGGCGCACCCGGAGTTCAAGAGCCGGCCGAACCGTCCGCATCCGTTGTTCGCGGCGTTCGTCGCGCGCCGCGCTCGACCGCGCCGAGGGCCGCCTCCCGCGCTTGCCGATCACCGCAGACCGCGCCCGCGCTCGGTGATTAGTCGGCGGCGAACCGAAGGTTCGCCGCCGACTGTCGGAGCGGCCTGCGGCCGCACGTCTTTGCCGGCCCGTGACGGTGCGTACGCCGAGGCTTGTTGCACGCAGACCGCTGATGAATGATGAGCTCGCGCGGTTGCTCGCGGAGCACGACGACTGGCTCGCGGTCGAGCGCGGGCTTGGCCGCGAACTCGCTCGCGGCGTACCGGCGCGACCTTCGGCGCTACGCCGCGTTCCTGCGTGCCGGGGGCGACACCGATCCGGCACGATGTCGGCGAGGAAACAGTGCAGCAGTACGTGCGACACCTCGAAGGGCTCGTCGACGACGACGGGCGTCGCGTGCTGGCGCCGTCGTCGGTCGCGCGCGCCGTCGTCGCGGTGCGGTCGTTCCATCGCTTCTGCGCCCGCGAAGGCTTCGTCGACACCGACCCCAGCGAAGATGTCGGCGCGCCGCGCGTGCCGGCCGGCATCCCGAAGGCGCTCGACGAAGCCGACGTCGCGCAGCTGCTGACCGCCGTCACCGGCGACGGCCCGCTCGCCCAGCGCGACCGCGCGCTGCTCGAACTGCTCTACGGCACCGGTATTCGCATCAGCGAAGCGGTCGGCCTCGATCTCGACGACCTCGATCTCGAGGACGCGACGGTGCGCGTGTTCGGCAAGGGCAGCAAGGAGCGCGTGGTCCCGCTCGGCCGCGAGGCACGGCGCGCGCTGCGGACGTACCTCGGCGACGGCCGACTCACCCTGCGCCATCGCGCACTCGTACAGCCACGCGACGGCGACGCGGTGATGCTCAACGCACGCGGCGGACGGATCTCGCGTCAGGCGTGCTGGCAGATCGTACGGCGGGCGGGGGAGCGGGTCGCACTCGGTGAGCGGCTGTCTCCGCACGTACTGCGGCACTCGTGCGCGACGCACATGCTCGAACACGGCGCCGACCTGCGGGTCGTGCAGGAGCTGCTCGGGCACGCGAGCATCTCGACGACGCAGGTGTACACGAAGGTGTCACCGAGCCGCCTCCGAGCCGTCTACGACGCCGCGCATCCCGCGAGCCGCGCCGCACGCGCTGACCGAGCTCGCACTGCGCGCGCGCCCGGCGGACATCGCGGCGGCCAGGGGTAGGCATCTCGCGCATGGCCGAAACGACCTATGCGACCCGCCGCGCCCAACTCGAGGCGGAACGCGACCGCGTGACCGGCCAGCTCGCGGAGCTCGGCGTCGACCGCAGCTCGTTCGACGAGGGCTTCGCCGACTCCGGTCAGGTCACGGCCGAGCGGGGCGAGGTGCAGGCGCTGGCCGGCACGTTGCGCGAGACGCTGCAAGAGATCGACGCCGCGCTCGGCAAGATCGAGCGCGGCACCTACGGCCACTGCGAGTCGTGCGGCAAGTCCGATCGGCGATGCCCGGCTCGAGGCGATGCCGGCCGCGCGTCTGTGCATCAGCTGCGCGTCCCAGCGTCGCTGACGCTCGACGTCGGGCGGGCGCCGTGCACTTCGACCGGTCAGACGTCGTCTTCTTCGTCGCGCTGGTCGTCGCGGTGATCCTGCACGAGATCAGCCACGGCGTCGTCGCGCTGTTCTTCGGTGACGACACCGCGAAACGGGCCGGCCGGCTGACGCTGAACCCGATCCCGCACATCGATCCCGTTCGGTTCGTTGATCGTCCCCGCGCTCGGCGCGCTGCGCGGGGGTGCCGGTCATCGGTTGGGCGAAGCCGGTGCCGGTGAACCCGGCGCGCCTGCGCCATCCTCGCCGCGACATGCTGTACGTGTCGCTCGCCGGGCCGGCGACGAACTTCCTCCTGGCGATCGTCGCTGCTCTCGTCGCGCGGTGGCAGTGGCATCACCAGATGACCGGGCACGATCTTCCTCGACGACCTGCCGTTGCGGGTGCTGGTCCCGCTGTCGTTCGCGGTCGTCAATCTGTTCTTGGGCTTGTTCAACTTCTTGCCGATCCCGCCGCTCGACGGCGCGGCGATGATCGAGCGCATCCTGCCCGAGTCGTGGCTACCGGGCTGGGGAACGTCCGCCAGTACGGGCTGCTCGTGCTGTTCTTGTTCGTGTTCGTGACGAACGTGCCCAGCAAGGTGTTCGACCCGTTCCTCGAGCGGCTCTATCGCTTCGTCCTGACGTGAGCCGCGTCGCACACCTCGCGCAACGATTCGTGACGTCGCTGCGCCCGCGGCCCTCGACGACGCGGAACGCAGATGGGTGCGGTCCGTGCTGACACCACGACGAATACACGGTGTGGGAGACGCTCGGCGCCGCTGATCGTGCCGAGTCGGTCGCGGTGGCACGCCGGGCCGCGCAGTCGCTCGACGTCCCCGCCGGCCTCGACTCCGACTCACGCTGGCTCGCCGCCGCCCTGTTGCACGACGTCGGCAAGAACGCGACCGCGACTGCGTGCGCCGGGCCGCGCCGGCGCGACGGTGGTCGCGGCGGTGGCCGGCCACGGACGCGTCCGGCGCTGGGACAACGCGATCGGTCGCTACATCGCGCACGACGACCTCGGCGCCGCGATGCTGCGGGCGGCCGGGCCCGGCGTCCGGCCCGAGCCGGTGGCGTGGGCGGCCGCCCATCACCGCCAGCGGGCAATGGGCGGCGACTGGCATCCCCCTCGACGTGTGCCGGGCCTTGGCGGGCGCCGACGGCGAGCGCACGGGGTGAACTTCGTCGGGCCGCGCGCCGATACATGGGCGTGGGTCAGGTCCAGGACAACTATTTCGTGCGGCTCGACGTCGCGGGCGAACCGGCGTCCCCGAGGGGCGTCAATCGGGGGTCGTTTTCCGACCCTCACTCACGCCCGCTGCCGGTGGGCTCCCGCCGGGCGGTCGCGCGCGAGTCGTTCTCACCGGCCCCGTCGGCGCCGCGATCCCGACGCCGCCGCCGCGTCAGCGTTCGTTCGGTGTTCCTGTCGCTCCTCGCGATCGGACTGGGCGTCTGGGTCGCGTGGGCGTCGCAGCAGCCCGGCGGCATCTCAGGGGTGACCAACGGGTTCCTCGACCACGTGCGGGGACGCGTCGAGAGCGTGAGCAGCGGGCCCGACGTGAGGCACGCGGCGACCTACTTCAACGAGCAGTTCGCGCAGACCGGGAGCTACCCGCGCCTCACCGAAGAGCAGTCGACGGCCGCCGGCATCGGGATCGACATCGACGTCGAGCGGTGCGGCGAGCCAAGCAGTCGTGCTGCGGACGCTGACGATCAGCCGGTTGCTGATCTGCCGGTCGCGACCTCGGTGAAGCGTCGGGACAACAGGAGTGCCCGTCCGACCTGCGGCACCCCGCACCGTGGAAGCTGAAGTAGCGCGCGTCAGGACGGGCGCGGCGAGCAGCCCGGCGGCACGTGACGCGCGCTGCTGTCACGTCTTCGGCACGCGCTTCGGCGACGGCGGCACCGGCGGCGAGACGACGGTCGACCTCGGCGGATCTGCCGACAGCTCCGTTGAACCGGTCCTGCACGGGGCGCAGGTATTCGACGACGGCGTCGGCGACCGCGGCCTTGAATGCGCCGTACTGCTAGCCTGCGAACTCGCGCTCGACGTCGGCGATCGACACGCCCCGGACCGCGCCGTAGATCTCGATCAGGTTCGAGACGCCCGGCTTTTCATTGCGGTCGTGCCTTACCTCGTTGCCCGAGTCGGTCACCGCCGACTTGATCTTCTTCACGATCGCGCCCGGCTCGTCGAGCACCATGACGGTGCCCATCGGGGAATCCTCGGACTTCGACATCTTCTTCGTCGGCACTTGGAGATCCATGATCCGCGCGCCGACCTCCGGGAACGTCGCGCGTGGCACGACGAACGTCTCGCCGAAGTTGTTGTTGAATCGCATCGCGATGTCGCGCGTCAGCTCGACGTGCTGGCGCTGGTCGTCACCGACCGGCACCTCTTCGGTGTCGTAGAGGAGGATGTCGGCGGCCATCAGCACCGGGATAGTCGAACAGCCCGACGCTGACCGACTCCTGCGCCTTCGGACTTCTCCTTGAACTGCACCATGCGCCGCAGCTCGCCGAACGTCCCGACGCAGTTGAGCAGCCACGTGAGCTCGGTGTGCGCGTGCACGTGGCTCTGCACGAACAGCAGCGAACGGTCCTCGGTGAGGCCCGCCGCCATCAGCATTGTGGCCATGTGCCGGGTCGACTGCTGCAGCTCCTTCGGATCCCAGGGTGCGGTCATCGCGTGCAGGTCGACGACACAGAAGATCGCTTCCTGGGCGAGCGCGGCCGGCGACCCGGCCGGGGGCTGGTCGTCGACCCAGCGCCGGATCGCGCCGAGGTAGTTGCCGAGCTGGGTCTCGCCGGTGGGCTTGATCCCCGAGAACACGCGGGCCATGGCGGCGCACGATACCGGCCGGGACCCTCCATGGCCGGCGGGCTTTGGCGGGACGTGACGGGATGTACCACAAGACTGTGATTCCCGCCCGGTAGCCTGCTCCGCGTGGGCTACGAGGTCACGACCGCGGTCTTCGAAGGCCCCTTCGACCTCCTTTTGCACCTGATCCTGAAAGAAGAGGTCGACCTCTGGGAGATCTCGCTGATGCGGATCGTCGACGCGTTCTGCGCGGAGGTCGACCGCATGGAGCGCATCGATCTCGAGGTCACGACCGAGTTCCTGCTGATCGCGGCGACGCTGGTCGAGCTCAAGGCGCGGCGCCTGCTGCCGGGCCGAGACGACGTCGATCTCGACGAGGAGCTGCTCCGCTTCGAAGAGCGCGACCTGCTGCTGGCTCGCCTCCTCGAGTGCAAGACGTTCCAGGACGCAGCCAAAGTGCTGCACGAGCGGATGCAAGAGGCGCGGCGCACGATCGGGCGCGCGATTGGTCCCGAAGAGCCGTTCCGTTCGCTCGCGCCCGACCCGCTGGAGCGGTTGCCGCTCGATGCGTTCGTCGCGGCGGCACGGCGCGGGCTCGCGCCGAAGCCCTCGGAAGAGGTCGACACGGAGCACGTCGCGCCGATCCGCACGAGCGTGCGTGATGCGATCGAAGCATGTGCTCGCGCTGTTACCCGATACCGGCACGATCATGTTCCGCGAGCTGACGTTCGGGGTGCGGGTCAAGCTCGAGGCGATCGTGCGGTTCCTCGCCGTACTCGAGCTGTTCAAGCAGGGCGTCGTCGACCTGGAACAGGTCGACCACTTCGGCGAGCTCGTCGTGCGGCCGCTCGCGCCAGGTGAACGCGTGGCGCTCGACCTGTCGTCGCTCGAAGAGTGGGGTGACGACGAGACCCCACGCGTCGTCGACCAACGCGCGCAGGAGCGGGTGTGAGCGATCCCGAGGCGCGCCGCGCGATCGAAGCGATCGTGATGGCGGCGACCGAGCCCGTGCACTCGACGGTGATGGCGCAGCTGCTCGAGTTGCCTGTCGAAGCGATCGACGCTCTCTGCGCGCGAACTCGCGGCCGAGTACGAGGCACAAGACCGTGGCTTCCAACTTGCGCGTGTGGCCGGCGGATATCGATTCCAAACGCATCCCGGCGCGTTCGTGTACGTCGAACGCTTCGTGCTCGACGGTCAGACCGCGCGCCTGTCGGGGCCCGCGCTCGAGACGCTGGCGATCATCGCGTACAAGCAGCCCGTGTCTCGGGTGCAGCTCTCGGCGATCCGCGGCGTGAACGTCGACGCGACGCTGAAGACGCTCGTCGCACGCGGATACGTCGAGGAGCTCGGCCACGACTCGTCGCCGGGCAATCCGGTCCTGTTCGGTACGACGCGGCTGTTCCTCGAGCGGCTCGGGCTCGAATCGCTCGACGCGTTGCCAGCGCTCGCCGACTTCGTGCCGGAGGCGTCGATCGTCGAGGCACTCGAACGCGGGCTGCGCGCTGCCGACCGACGCCGAGATCGCCGCCGACGTCGACGTCGACACCGATGACGAGGCGGAGGCGAGCGGTGCTCACGAGGCCGATGCCCGCGGCGCCACGGAGCTCGAAGTCGAGATGGACCCCCCTGCCGACGCGGTCGGCGACGGATCCGGCGAGATCGACCTCACCGAGAACGGTTGACCGAGGGCGATTCGTCTGCAGAAGGTGCTCGCACGCGCCGGCTTCGGTTCGCGGCGAAGGGCGGAGGAGCTCATCAGCGCCGGCCGTGTCACGGTGAACGACGAGATCGCGGCTGTTGGGCCGGCGCGTCGATCCCGCGCACGATCAGGTCGCGCTCGACGGCGTGCGGGTCGTCGTCGATACCTCGCTGGTGCACTGGCTGTTGAACAAGCCCGCCGGTTACCTGACAACGGCGCACGACCCCGAAGGGCGTGCAACGATCTTCGATCTCGTGCCCGCCGAGCCGCGCGTGTTCTCGGTCGGTCGCCTCGACCGCGACACCGAAGGCCTCTTGATCCTCACGAACGACGGCGAGCTCGCGCAGCTGCTCGCGCATCCGAGTCATGGCGTCGAGAAGGAATACCTCGCCGAAGTCGAAGGCACGCCGCGTCAGGCTGCGCTGCGTGCCTTGCGCGAAGGCGTCGAGCTCGACGACGGTCGCACGCTTCCGGCGCGAGTTCGGCTCGTGCAATCACATGGTGGCGCGAGCGCGCTCGAGATCGTCGTGAAGGAAGGCCGCAAGCGGATGGTGCGACGTATGTGTGGCGCCGTAGGTCATCCGGTGCAGCGTTTGGTGCGCACGCGCATCGGGCCGTTGCGCGACACGCGGCTTGCACCGGGGCAGTGGCGTGCGCTGACGTCCTCGGAGGTGCGAGCCCTGTACGCCGCGGCGCTCGACAGGCCCAGCTCTGCGGCGGAGTAACCTCGAGGTCCGTGAGACTGCTGGCTCTGCGGGGCGCCACGACATGCAGTGAAGACACCCGCGACGAGGTCGAACACAAGACGCAGGCGCTCGTGAGCGAGATGCTCGAACGCAATGGGATCCTGCACGACGACCTCGTCAGCATCATCTTCACTGCGACCGACGACATCACCGCCGAGTTCCCGGCGACGGTCGCGCGATCGCTCGGCCTCGGCGACGTCCCGTTGTTGTGTGCGCGTGAGCTCGGCATCGCGCACGGCATGAAGCACACAATCCGCGTGCTCATGCACTTCTACGGAGAGCAGGCGCGCAAGGAGCTCCATCACGTGTACCTCGAGGGCACGCGATCACTGCGTGACGACCTTCCCGAGTAGCACCTGATGCGTGTTGCCGTCATCGGGACGGGCCTGGTCGGAGGCTCGATCGGACTTGCACTCGCGGGCCTCGGACACGACGTGGTCGGGTACGACCACGACCCGGAACGACTCGAGCGCGCCAAGCGGCTGGGCGCGCTCGAACGAGGCCGCGGCGAGTGTCGCGGACGCGGCACGCCACGCCGACCTCGTCTTCGTGGCGATTCCCGTCGGCGCCATCGTCGGCGCCGTGCTCGAGGCGCTCGACGCGGGCGACGCATTGGTCACCGATGTCGGGTCGGTGAAAGGGCCGCTGGTGGCGGCGATCGAAAAGGCACGACCGGACGCAGCCGCGCGGTTCCTCGGCGGTCACCCGATGGCAGGATCCGAGCAGGACGGCATCGACGCGGCTCGCCGCGATCTCTTTGTCGGCGCGACCTGGGTGCTCACACCGACGGCCGCGACCGAAGACACTTCCTACGCGCAACTGCGCGGCTTGCTGCGTGCCTTCGACGCCGAGGTAGTGACCGTCACACCCGAGGATCACGATGTGCTGGTCGCACTCGTGAGTCACGTACCGCAGCTCGCGTCGTCGACGCTGATGGACGTCGCGATGGCGCACGAGGCGGAGCATCGCGCGCTCCTCCGGCTCGCCGCCGGCGGCTTCCGCGACATGACGCGTATCGCCGCCAGCCAGCCCGCGATCTGGCTCGACATCCTCACCTCGAACCGCGACGCGGTGCTCGCCGCGCTCGACACGTACCTGCAGGCGCTGCAGGACGCGCGGGCGCTGATCGCCGAGCGACGATCGTGACGCGCTCGCCGACCTGCTCGCGCCGCGCAGAGCGGCGCGCCGAAATCTTCCGGTCGGCGCCGCGGTCGCGACCGATCTCGTCGAGCTCCGTGTGCCGGTGCCCGACCGACCCGGTGTCATCGCCGAGGTGGCGACGCTCGCCGGACGACTCGGCGTCAACCTGGCCGACTTCGAGATTGCGCACTCCCTCGAGGGCAACGCCGGTGTGCTCGTGTTCGTCGTAGCCGTTGCCGAAGCGGGCGCGTTCGAACACGGTCTGCACGGTCTCGGTTACCGCACCGCAAGGACGGAGCTGTCATGAGTGTGCCCGCCGAGCTCACGCTCGGCGGCGCGCGACCGATGCGCGGACGCCTCCGCCTGCCCGGCGACAAGTCGATCTCGCACCGTGCGCTGTTGTTCGCCGCGCTCGCCAACGGTGCCAGCACGATCACGCACCTCGCGACCGGCGAAGACGTGCACGCGACGCGTGCCGCGCTCGCGCAGCTCGGCGTGAAGATCCGCGAACGCGATGCCGTGTTTACCGTGCACGGAGGAGGCCTCGACGCGTGGAGCGAGCCCGACGCGGTGCTCGACTGCGGCAACAGTGGCACCACGATGCGCTTGCTGGCGGGTGCGCTCGCAGGCCGGCCGTTCCTCACGGTGCTGACCGGCGACCGTTCGCTGCGTGCCCGACCCATGGGGCGTGTCGCGCACCCGCTGCGCGCGATGGGTGCGGTGGTCGACGGGCGCGACAACGGCGAGCACGCGCCGCTCGTGATCCGCGGGCAGGTGCTGCGCGGCATGCGGCACCAGCTACCGGTGGCGAGCGCGCAGGTCAAGTCCGCGCTCGTGCTCGCGGGGCTGCAAGCCGACGGCGCGACCGAGGTGGTTTCGCCGGCCGCGAGTCGTGACCACACCGAACGGATGCTCACGGCGATGGGAGCACCGCTGGAACACGACGCGCGTCGCCGTGCGCGTCCAGCGGGGCGCGCCCGCAGCCGTTCGAGATCGACGTGCCCGGCGACCCGTCGTCGGCAGCGTTCTTCCTGGTCGCAGCCGCGATCACGCCCGGCTCCGATCTCGTCCTCGAGGACGTGTCGTGCAACCCGACGCGGCTCGGATTCGTCGACGTCCTGGCGCGTATGGGCGCCGACGTCGAGGTTTGTGTCGCGCGGCGAGGTTTGCGGCGAGCCGATCGGCGAGTTCCACGTGCGTGCGTCGTCGTTGCGCGGTACGACGATTGCAGGCGATGAGATCCCGAACGTGCAGGACGAGATCCCGGCGCTCGCGGTCGCGGCCGCGTTCGCCGACGGCGTCACCGACATCCGCGACGCGGCCGAGCTCGCGGTCAAGGAGAGCAACCGCATCGGCACGTTGCACCAGGAGCTCACGGAGCTCGGCGTCGGCGTCGAGGCGCGCCCCGACGGCTTGTCGATTCGGGGCGGCAAGCCGCGGGCCGGGCAGATGAAGAGCCACGGCGATCACCGAATTGCGATGGCGATGGCGATAGCCGCCAATGCGCTCGATGGCGAGTCGGTCGTGCGCGGATGGCGCGTGGTCGCTTCGTCGTATCCGGAGTTCGACGAGCATCTCGCGCAACTCACGGCGACGCGCCGATGACTCCGACGCTCGTCGTCGCGATCGACGGCCCGTCGGGCTCGGGCAAGTCGACCGTTGCGCGGGCGGTCGCGTCCGCGCTCGGGACTGCCGGTACTCGATACCGGTGCGATGTACCGCGCGGTCACGCTCGCGGTGCTCGATGCCGGCGCCGCGCTCGGCGACGCCGCGGCCGCGGCTGAGATCGCGCATCGATCGGTCATCGAGGTCGAGAAGGGCACGACCATGCTCGACGACCGCGACGTCAGCGCCGCGATTCGCACACCACACGTCACCTCCGCGGTGTCTACGGTCTCGGCGCATCCGGCCGTGCGCGCAGGTGCTCGTGCAGCGCCAGCGCGAGTGGGTGGCGCGTCACGGTGGTGGCGTCGTCGAAGGTCGCGACATCGGCTCGGTGGTGTTTCCCGACGCACCGGTGAAGGTGTTCCTGATCGCGAGTGAGGACGAGCGCGCGCGGCGCCGCCAGCGCGACGAAGCGGCGGCCGCGCGCGACGTGCCGCTCTGCGACGTGAGAGCCGATCTCGGCCGGCGCGATGCTGTCGACAGCGGTCGTGCCGTGTCGCCACTGCGCGCCGCGGACGACGCGACAGTCATCGACACGACCGGGCGTGACGTCGATACGGTGGCGGCCGACATCGTGGCGCGGGCGCGTGCCGTCGCCGGGTATAAAGGCGAGGTCGGCTGATGGTGCTGTACGCGGTCGTGCGTGCGATCGTCTCCGGCGGGTCGAGCGTGCTGTTCCGGCTTCGGATGCGCGGCCGGGAGAACCTCCCGGAGCACGGTGGTTACGTGCTCGCACCGTCGCATCGTTCGATGATGGACATCCCGTTCGCGGGCTGGGTGACGCGGCGGCGCCTGCGCTACATGGGCAAGCAGTCCCTGTTCGATGTTCCGGTGCTCGGCTGGCTGTTCACGATCCTGGGTGGCTTCCCGGTACAGCGCGACGGCACCGACCGCAAGGCGCTGCGCGAATCAATGGCGATGCTGCAGAGCGGCGAGATCTTGCTCGTGTACCCGGAGGGCACGCGCCAGCACGGTCCCAAGATCCAGGAGCTGCAGCCGGGCGCGGCCTACCTCGCGCTGCGTGCCGGCGTGCCGGTGCTGCCGGTCGGGATGGCCGGCACCGAAGAGATTCTGCGCGACCACACGAGCAAGATCCCGCACTTCGGCCGCGTCGCGATCGTCGTCGGCGAACCGATCGTGCCGGAACCGCGAGCGTCGGGTCTCGTGCCCCGTGCGGAAGTCGACGCGCTCACCGCACGGTTGCACGACGAACTGCAGGCGTTGTTCGACGAGGCCTACGAGCTCCGCAACCGTTGACGCCCGCGTCGGTTGTGGGCAAGTGCCCCGACCGGCACTAGTTGCCGAGCGCGGCGAGCACCTGTGACGCGTCGAGCGCGCGGTCGTCGCTGAATGGCCCGCGCGACACACGTGCCCGGGCGGGATCTCCGCCGAGCACCAACGCGACCGCCGCGTCGAGCGCCGGGATCAGCTCGCGCAGTGCGCGCGGCGGTGGGAAGTATTCGTCTTCCTCGGTGACACGCACGTGCTCGACGCCATGCTGCGGAGCGAGCCGCGCGATCACGGCGTCGACGAGCTCCTCGGGTGCGCTCGCACCGGCGGTCACACCCACGATTCGTGCGTCGCCGATCGCGTCGAGGTCGAGCTCCGCGGACCCGTCGACGCGCAGCACCTTGGCGCACCCGGCGTCGCGCGCGACCTTCGTGAGCGCGATCGTGTTCGACGAGTTCGCGCTGCCGATGACGACGACCGCGTCCGCGTTGTGCGCGATCTCGGTGAGTGCCTCTTGGCGGTTCGTAGTCGCGAAGCACAAGTCGTTGCGCGAGGCGGTCCACACCGCCGGGAACTGGCGCCGGGCTCGGTCAACCACGTCCGACCACTCGGTCTGCGCGAGCGTCGTTTGCGCGAGCACCGCGACTTTCGCGGGATCGTCGACGCCGGCCGCGACATTGTCGAGGTCGTCGACTCGCTCGACGAGCCGGATCGCGTCGGGCGCGACCGCGATCGTGCCGACTGCCTCGTCGTGGCCGGCATGACCGACGTACAGGATCGTGAACCCCTTGCCGGCCCGCACCTTGGCTTCGTGGTGCACCTTCGTGACGAGCGGACACACCGCGTCGACGACGTAGCGATCGTGCGCCCGCGCCGCATCGACGACTTCCGGCGCCGAGCCATGGGCCGAAAGCATCAGCGGCGCACCGGGAGGAACCTCGCCGACGTCGTCGACGAAGATCACGCCGAGGTCGCGAAAGCGATCGACGACGAGCCGGTTGTGCACGATCTCGTGGTAGCAGTACACGGGCGGCTCGAACGCACGCACCATCCACGCCAGTGCTTTGATCGCCATTTCCACGCCTGCGCAGAACCCGCGCGGCTCGGCGAGCAACACCTTTTCGACCGGCACGGGTTCCACCCTACCGAGGCCGTATCCTGGCCCCGTGCTCGGCGCTCGTGTGCAGACGGTCGCGCCCGGATCGCCTGCCGACCGGGCCGGCGTGCGCGCGGGCGACGAGATCGCGAGCGTCAACGGCGAACCGGTGCGCGACGTCATCCAGTATCAGGTGCACATCGACGCCGCGCTCGTCGAGCTCGAGCTCCGGCGCGGCGGGCTCGAACGCAGTGTGCGCATCGACAAGCCCGAGGGCGCGCCGCTCGGCATCGAGCTGAAGAGCGCGGTGTTCGATCGCGTGCAGACGTGTGACAACCACTGCCCCTTTTGTTTCATCTATCAGCTGCCGAAAGGCATGCGCCGCAGCCTCTATCTCAAGGACGACGATTACCGGCTGTCATTTCTCTACGGGAACTTCACGACGCTCACGCGATTCACCGAGGCCGATCTCGAACGTGTGCTCACCGAGAAGCTGAGCCCGCTCTACGTCAGCATTCATGCAACCGATCCCGACGTGCGTGCCAAGCTCTTGCGCAACCGCCGCGGCGCCACCTCGTTGCGGTGGCTCGAGGTGCTGCTCGACGCGGGGGTCGAGGTGCACGGGCAGGTCGTGGTGTGTCCCGGCGTCAACGACGGCGACGTGCTCGACGACACGATGCTCGGCGTGCTCGACCGCTTCCCACGTGTCGCGACCGTCGGCGTCGTGCCGCTCGGCGTAAGTGACCATTCCAACGAGCCCGAGATGCGTGCGCACACGCGCGCGAGGCCGCGTCGGTGCTCGATACCGTCGGGCGCTGGCAAGCGTCGTTCGAATCGGTGCTCGGCCGCCGGCTCGTGTATGCCGCTGACGAGTACTACGTGCTCGCGGATCGCGCCTTTCCCGCACTGGATGCGTACGACGGATGCCCGCAGCACGAGAACGGCATCGGGATGGCGCGCACGTTCGGTGCCGAAGTGCGCGCCGCGCTGCTCGGTGAACCGGTCGCGGCAACCGGCCCCCGCGCCGGCTTCTTCGCGTGGGTCGACGGCGCCCCCGCCGACGGCTACCGCGCCCCGAAAACCCACAAACAGTTGGCAGCGACAACCTCGCATAGCGCGGGGAACGCTGCCAACTGTTTGTCGACGTTCCTGATCACCGGCGAGCTCGGAGCGCGCGTCCTCGAACCGTTGCTCGCGGACTTGCCCGGAGAGCCGAAGCTCCTCGCCGTGTTGAACCGGTTCTTCGGCGGCAACATCGGCGTCACCGGCCTGTTGACCGGCGCCGACGTCGCCGCCGCCCTCCACGCCGCGCCCGCCGACGCGCGCGTCTTGCTCCCCGATGTCGTGCTCTCGCGTGGCAAGTTCCTCGACGACACCACGGTCGCGAGTCTTCCCCGCACCGTCGAGGTCATCGCGACCAACGGCGCCGCGTTCGGTGCGCGCCCTGCAATGAGCGCCGAGCTCCCGGTCGTCGCGATCGTCGGCCGGCCCAACGTCGGCAAGTCGACGCTCGTGAACCGCATCGTTGGCCGGCGCGCCGCGATCGTCGAGGCGAAACCGGGGATCACGCGCGATCGCAAGGAGCTACGCGCCGAATGGCGCGGGCGCGCGTTTCTCGTCGTCGACACCGGCGGCTGGCTCACCGAAGGCGAGGCGGGGCTCACCGGCGAGGAGTCCGCGCTCGCAGCCAAGGTGAGCGCGCAGGCCGCGGCCGCGATCGCCGAAGCCGATCTCGTCATCCTCGTCGTCGACGTCGCGACCGGTGTGACCGACGAGGACGCGCGCGTCGCGCGTCTGCTCCAACAGGGTTCGACGCCGGTGCGCGTCGCCGTCAACAAGGTCGACGACGACAATCGAGAAACCGACGCGTGGAGCTTCTCCCGTCTGGGTCTCGGCGAGCCGCTCGCCGTCTCGGCGATGCACGGGCGCCTGGCGGGCGAGCTGCTCGACGCGATCGTCGCGGCGCTGCCGGCCGAGCCTGCGGCGCATGATCCCGCCCACGGCACCGCCCGCGGCGAGGCCGGCCGCGCCGACAATATCTTCAGCGTCGCGATCGTCGGCCGTCCCAACGTCGGCAAGTCGACGCTCTTCAACCGGCTGGTCGGGGAGGTCCGGGCGGTCGTCCACGACATTCCCGGCACGACGCGAGATGCGATCGACACGGTCATCGAGACCGACGACGGTCCGCTGCGGTTCGTCGACACCGCCGGCCTCCGGCGCAAGAGCCGGATCGACGAACCGGCCGAGTACTACAGCCTCGTCCGCGCGCTCGAGGCGATCGACCGCGCGGGACGCGGCGCTGTTCTTGATCGACGCCACCGAAGGCGTGACGCACCAGGACCAGCGTCTTGCCGAGCGGATCGACGCCGCGGGCACGGCAATCGTCGTCGTGTTGAACAAGTGTGACCAGCTCGACGCCGAGCAACGCGCAAAGGTCAAGGCCGGCGCCGGCGACAAGCTCGCGTTCTTGACCTACGCGCCCGTGCTGCCGATCTCGGCGCTCACCGGTCGCCGCGTGCATCAGCTGTTGCCGGCACTGCGGCAAGCGGAGGAGGCGTACCACCAGCGTGTTCCCACCGCGGCACTCAACCGCGTCATGCGCGATGCGCAGGCGGCTCACCCGCCCCCGGTCGTCAAGCGCCACCGGCCACGCATTCTCTACGCGACCCAAGGCGCCACCGACCCGCCGACGTTCACGCTGTTCACGACCCGGCCGCTGTCACCGCAGTATCTGCGCTATCTCGAGCGCAAGCTCCGCGAATCGTTCGACCTCGGCCCCACGCCCGTGAAGCTGCGCGTGCGCCGGCGCGCCGAGTGAGCCGAGCCGGCTCGAGCAGCCGCGCCGCCGGGTGCCGCCTATCGTGAGGGGATGGCGACCTGGCCCGCGTGTGTCGACATCCGTGACGTCGGGCCGCGCGACGGGCTGCAGAACGAGGCGCCCGTTCCCGTCGAGCAGCGCATCCGGCTGATCGATGCGCTCTCCGGCACCGGGTTGCGGCACATCGAGGCGGCGTCGTTCGTGTCGGCCGCCGCGATCCCGTCGATGGCCGGCGCCGAGGAGGTGATCGCCGGGATCACCCGCCGGACGGGGGTGGTGTACAGCGCGCTCGTGCCCAACCCGAAGGGCGCGGAGCGCGCGGTCGCCGCCGGCGTCGACGAGATCGAGCTCGTCGTCAGTGCGAGCGAGACGCACAACCAGAAGAACGTGCGACGATCGGTGGCCGAGTCGGTGATCGCCGCGCGCGACGTCGTCGGAATCGCGCACGGCGCAAGCGTTGCCGCAGAAGCGATCGTGTCGACGTCGTTCGGCTGTCCCTACGAGGGTGATGTTGCACCCGAACGTGTCGCGCAGCTGGCCGGGCACCTCGTCGACGCAGGCGCGGATGCACTCTCGTTCGGCGACACGACCGGCATGGCGACGCCGCGCCGGGTGAACGACCTTCTCGACACGCTCGCGACCCGCGAACATCGACACCGATCGCGTCGGCCTGCATTTCCACAACACGCGCGGCACCGCGCTCGCCAATGTGGTCGCCGCTCTCGAGCGGGGTGTCAGACGCTTCGACGTGTCAGTTGGCGGCCTGGGCGGATGTCCGTACGTGCCCGGCGCGTCGGGCAATCTCGTGACCGAAGATCTCGTGCACATGCTGCACGACATGCAGATCGAGACCGGTGTCGACCTCGACGCGTTGCTCGCATGCGCGCATCTCGCGCAGGACATCGTCGGCCGCGAGCTCCCGAGTGCACTCTTGCACGCGGGAGCACGCACGCGGCGGTACGCCTCGTGACCGAGGAACACGAACGCATCGGCGAGTTCACCGAGCGCGGATTGCAAGGCAACCTCGCGAAGGAAGGCGAAAAGCTCGCCCGCCTCCGCAAGCTGTTCGTCCGGGACCGGCTCGCGCTCCTCCTCGACGACGGCTCATTCGTCGAAGACGCCCTGTTGGCGAACGCGCTCGCCGGCGACTTGCCCGCCGACGGCGTGGTGACCGGTGTCGGCCGCATCGATGGCCGCCCCGTCTGCGTGATGGCGAACGACCCGACGGTGAAGGCCGGTTCGTGGGGTGCCCGAACCGTCGAGAAGATCGTACGACTCACTGAGCACGCGTTGCGCCACGAGATCCCGGTCGTGTATCTCGTCGACTCCGCCGGTGCCCGCATCACCGACCAGGTCGAGTTGTTCCCCGGTCGCCGCGGGGCCGGACGCATCTTCGCGAACGAGGTCCGGCTCTCGGGCAAGGTCCCGCAAGTGTGTTGTTTGTTCGGCCCGTCGGCCGCCGGCGGCGCGTACATCCCCGCCTTCTGCGACGCCGTGTTCATGGTCGAGGGCAACGCCTCGATGTACCTTGGATCACCGCGCATGGCCGAGGTCGTGATCGGCGAGAAGGTGTCGCTCGACGAGATGGGCGGCGCGCGTATGCACGCGACCGTCAGCGGATGCGGTGACAACTTGTGCGCGACCGACGAAGACGCGATCGCGGCAGCGCGACGCTTTCTCTCGTACCTGCCGACGAACTGGTTGCAGCCGCCGCCCGTCGAGGAGCCGGCGCCGCCCACGACAACGGCAAAGCCGATTCGTGACCTGGTGCCGGTCGAAGACCGGCGCGTGTACGACATGCACAAGGTGCTCGACGCACTCGTCGACGACGGTTCGCTCTTCGAGCTGAAACCGCTGTGGGCGCGCGAGCTGATCATCGGATTTGCGCGGATCGAGGGCAGGCCGGTCGGCGTGCTGGCCAACAACCCGATGCACCTCGGTGGCGTGTTGTTCGTCGACTCCGCCGACAAGGCAGCGCGATTCATCTGGCTGTGTGACGCGTTCAACGTGCCGCTCGTGTTCCTCGCCGATGTGCCGGGGTTCATGATCGGCTCGACCGTCGAGCGTCAAGGGATCATCCGCCACGGCGCCAAGATGATCACTGCAGTCGCCGAAGCGACGGTGCCGAAGATCTCGGTGATCGTGCGCAAGGCCTACGGCGCAGGCCTCTACGCGATGTGCGGGCCCGCGTTCGATCCCGACGTGTGCCTCGCGCTCGCCCACCGCGCAGATCGCCGTCATGGGTCCCGAACCGGCGGTGAATGCGGTGTACTACAACCGCATCCAAGCGATCGACGACGACCGCGAGCGAGCCGAGTTCGTCGCGGCGCGCATCCGTGAGTACGAAGAGGACGTCGACCTCGTGCACCTCGCGGCCGAGCTCGTCGTCGACGCGGTCGTCCAACCCGAAGACCTGCGACGTGAGCTCGGGCAGCGCCTCGCGCTCGCGGCCGGACGTGTACGGGAAGACTTCGGGAAACGGCACGGAGTGCCGCCTGTATGACCTTTCGGACACTCCCGTCTGGACGGTGGGTCGCGTGACGCCCTAGCAAGGACGTGCACACGCGGGGCGGCGAAATGGGGGAGCGATGTCGAAGGTCCGGTTGTACGTAGCCGTCACCGTGCTCATGCTGGTGCTCGGCTCTTCGTTGTCCGTCACCGCGAGCGCGGGCGCGTACCGTCACCCCCTACGGGTGCTCGTCACCAACGACGACGGCGTCGGTGCGCCGGGCATCGCAGTTCTTGTCGACGCGCTGCAAACGTTGCACGACGTGCAGGTGCGCGTCGTCGCGCCCGCGACGAATCAGAGCGGCACGGGCGGGAATTTCTCGTCCACGCCGATCAGCGTGGCACAGGCAATGACTGCATCCGGCGACGCCGCGACGGCAGTCACCGGTTTTCCCGCCGACACAGTGCTGTACGACGTGCTGGCCGCGCACGATCGTCCCGACCTCGTCGTGTCGGGGATCAACCTCGGTCAGAATCTCGGCAACATCACTGAAGTGTCGGGCACGGTAGGCGCGGCCCGCACCGCGAACCGGCTCGGGATCCCCGCGATCGCCGTGAGCGCCGGCATCGCCGCGAACGTCGACTACCCGACCGCGGCGCGTCTGGTTGCGATGGTCGTGGGCGCATTTCGTCAGCGTGACGGAAACCGCGGAGCGGCGGCGCAGACACTGAACCTGAACGTACCGAGCTGTGAGACGGGCCATGTGCGAGGCATTGAGTGGGTACCGCTCGGGCAGACGAATCGCGTTGCTGCGTACACAGCGCAGTCCGGCAGCATCGACAGCGGCACGTTCGCTCCGTCGGTGGCGACACAGAACGCGGTCGCAGTCGCGAACTGCACCTCGACCCTCTCCCATCCGGCGGACGACATCGAAGCCTTCAACAACGGGTTCGTCTCGGCCACCGTGTTGAATCCCGACTACACCGACCGCGTCCGCGACGCGCGGCCCATTCGACTTTCGATGGCTCGGCATCGGGCAACGTCTTGCACGGCACTGACCTGCGCCCACAGCAACTGCGTGAGCCGCGCTACACTGCCGCGCTCACGGGCTGTGGCGCAGTTTGGTTAGCGCGCTTGACTGGGGGTCAAGAGGTCGCGAGTTCGAATCTCGCCAGCCCGACGCCCAAGCGTGTGTCCGAAGTGGCCCCGACCAAGGACCTGATGACGCGGCGCTTGCCCTTGCTCAAGGCTTTGGCTGACGGCGGATGAAATGGGCCATGCCCGGCACGGTGAACGCGATGATCCCGTGCTCGGGCGCATATGCGAGCCCCTTGGCAATGAGATTCGCGCGTGCCGGCCCAAGCTGGGATTGAGATTTTTTCAGGCGTCGAGCGACCTCACCCGACGAGCTCGGGCCGTCGCCATCCTTCGCCATCGCGGTCAAGTAGTCGTGCTCCGCTGGGGTCGCTCGGTCCCAACGCGATCGGAAGAACCCGCTGTCGAGCCGAAGGGTGCCTATACGCACGCCTTCTTCCGCATCGGCAGCGCGGATTGGCGATGTGGCGGCGACGTCCCACGACGCCTTTCCGAACTCCTGAATGAAGTAGGGGTATCCGCCAGAAGCCGTGACGACGACTGCCGCGGCGCCCCTCGCCCAGCGTACGCCCTCTCCCTCAGCTGGCTTGGTGAGCGCGCCCATTGCGTCGCCTTCGGTCAGTCGGTCAACGCGCATGTAGTCAAAGAGGCGCTCGGCGTACGATCGGGCCTCAGCCAGAACACCCGGAAGGTTCGGCAAGCCAGCGCCTATGACATAGAACGGTTTGTTCTGCTGCCCGGACTCGTGACACGCTTGGCAGATCGCAGCCAGCTCGTCGTTTTTGAGATGCTGCATCTCATCGATGAACAAGGCGACGCCGCAGTCGAGTTCAATCGCTGCGTTGCCGAGGTCGAGTGCGAGGTCGGTCAGGTCGGCATGCAATGCGCCGGTGTCACCGCGCCCTCGATCCGGGTCGAGCTCGATTCCCACCGAATAAGAACCGTCCGGTGAGGCCTTCAGCGAGAATGATTTGAACGTGCGAAGCGCCGCCCTGAGCCGACCAGCCTTCGGGTTCTTACCCTGCGCGTGGCGCAGCGACGTGTTCAGCGCTTGTGCTACCTGATTTCGAAATGGGTTGGCGTTTCCGACATCGGCTTCCACCTTTGCCACGATCCATCCGTCGTTGCGCGCTCCGTCGGCGAGCTCATTCAAGAGCACTGTCTTTCCAACCCCGCGCAGCCCGGTCAAGACGATGCTCCGTGAGTTGCGCCTCTGACGCGCTCGCACGCGGAGGACGCCGAATGCTTCGATCTCTCTGTCCCGACCGGCAAGTTCGGCCGGTCGAATCCCTGCGCCAGGGGAATAGGGGTTGCGAACCGGGTCCATATTCAACCTAAGGAAGTATAGGAGCTTCTAATCTCGACCACTATACCTAACTAGATAATGCTAGACGAATCTCGACCCCACCCTGGCCTCGGAGATCGTGTTGCTTCGACAGTCACGCCTTGTACTTGCGACCGCAACGGCTACCTAAGCCTCGATCCACCGATTCGCTGCTGTGACTGTGTGTTCGTGGTCGCAGTGATCGTGGGTGTGGTTTCTCGTCGGTGCTGCGGGTGTTCTCGGGTCGTGAGCCGGGGGTGGGTGCGCTGAAGGTCGCGATTCGTCTCGCGTCGGGCATGGCTCCGCCCCGAGAGCGGCGCGGAATTTATGTCGAGGGTGTGGGCTCGTCAGGCGAGTTGGGGGATGGCGCGGAGGTGTTCGAGCGCGGTGAGGAACGTCTCGGTCCACGGCCAACGTGCGGGCAGACGGAGCGTGTGTCGTCCGCTGCGGTTGACGACGCGGCCCGGTAGTGCGAGGAGTTTCGTGCGGATGGTGCGCGCGACGGTGAGTTCTCCGTCGTTGGTGATGCCGCCGAGGTCAGCGCTCCAACGGATGAGGTTGTGGGCGAGCACCGCGGAGGCGAGCCATGCTGCGTTGGCGAAGAACTGTCCGGAGGGGACGTGTTCGAGCCCGGCGCCTTCTTTGAGGTCACGGATCGCGAGTTCAACGACTGCGTGCTGGCGATGGAACGCGTCGACGGTGACGGCGTCGCCGTCGAGGTCGGTCAAGAACGCGAAGTGACGCCAGTCGGGCCACAGCCGCGGCTTGGGTGGTGTCGGTGAGGCGGGTTCGGCGCACGATGAGCCGCCGCTCGACGCGGTGGCGGCCGCGTCCGCTGCCATAGACGCACTCGGCGACTTGGGCTTCGCCGTCGGGTGTGTAGTCGATATCGACCCACGCGTTCTCGTCGATGGTCGCGATCGTGCCAGCGATTCCTTGGGTGTTCGTGCGCACCGCCATCGTGTAACGCACGTCGAGGCGCCCGAGCATGGCGATCGTGTCACCCGACCAGAACCCCGAGTCGAACCGGCACACGATCTCGCCGAGGGCGCCGGCGCGACGCACCCGAGCGACGAGTTCTTCGATGAACCGTTTCGTGCCGCGCTGGGTGTTCGCTTGGCCTTTACGCATCCGTGCGTGCAGGACCTCACCGGTCTCGGCGTGTGTCGCGACGATCGGGTGGTAGCCGAACCGTTTCGTATACCCGTAACCGGCGCCGTGCTTCTGTTTACCGACCACCTCGCAGATCGTCGAGTCGACGTCGATGACGAGACGACGATCGCCGGGCCCGGCGCCCAGCGACCACGCGTGTCGCAGCGTCTCGGCGATGACCCGGTCGAGTTGACGGACATGCCCGAACGTGAACGCGCGCAGGAACGTCCCCAACGTCGAGGGAGCCATCACCCGGAACGGCAACACACGCTGCGTCGCACCCGCGCGCAGCATGTCCGCATGGTCGATATGGGACCCACCCGCCATGATCGTCGCCACCAACGTGAGGACCTTGCGGCCCGGACGCGCCCCGCCCACCCGGCCACCGAGACGCACCGTCGCGTTCACCAGCCGCTCGAGGCCGAGCCCGACCATCAACGTGGCCGGCACCACCAGGCCCGCGTTCGCGACCAACGACTCGTCATCGAAGGTCACATCCAGACGGTCAATCGCGCGCGATACTCCACTCACCGGAAGTGCCTCCCGAGCTCCAGGAACGATGTGGCTTCAGCACCGTCATCGTCCCTGATCGGGAGGCATCTTTCGCGGATACGCGCCGCTCAGACCATCAACTCATCGGTGGATCGAGGCTTAGGACTCGCGTGGATAGGCGTCATGTCGGGCTCCAGCGGTCGCGCCAGTCGATGAGTTTGGCGGTGAGGAGCAGCGTGATGGCGAGGCTCAGTTGGGCGATGCGGTGCGGCACGCTGCGGTCGGTGTTGCGGCGGAGCTGACCGAAGTTCGAGAGCCAGCTGTTGGTGCGTTCGATCGGCCACCGCAGCCCGAGCGGCACGATCTTCTTCGCCTGTCGCGTCTTCGCTCGTTTGCGGACCTTGGAGCACACCAGATCGATTCCGAGGCCGGCGACGACACGATGCACGATCGGGTTGTCGTAGCCGCGATCGAGGTGCAACGTCTCGCACTCGATGAGCACACCACGCGCCGCGGCGGCGGTGAGGGTGGGTTCGAGCATCACGCAGTCGTTGCGGTTCGCGGCATCGGCGATCCACGCGATGGGGATGCCGTTCCTGTCCGCGAACAGCGACCATTTCCAGCCGCGTTTGCCGCGATCGACCGGTGACGGGCCGGTTCCTCGCCGCCCGTCGGTGCCTTGTGCTGGCTGCCGTCAACGGTGCAGTCCTCGAAGTCGAGCCCGATGACGCGGTCATAAGCGGCGACCGCTTCCGCGGCAAGCCGATCGAACACACCCGCTGCGATCCACTCGTCGCGACGTTCCCGCAACGTCGTGTCCGAGATTCGGTTGGCGAGTAGCCGTTCGACATCGACCCACGCGCAGCCGGTCACGAGCCGGACCAGGATCCCTTCAAAGCACACCCGGTCTGGGACTCGTCGACGGTGACAACCCAACGGGTGCCCATCGGCCGGTCGGGTTGGAAGCAGCGGCTCCACGGCTGCCCACACGGCATCTACCACCTCGGGATCCAGCGCGCGCATGATGACAAGTGCCTCCACTCGGTCGTCGTTGTTGGCTGCACCCGCAATCAAACGCGGGACAACCCGACGACCGGTGGATGGCACCTATTCGCGCGGCCTCTTAGGGCGTTGAGGTTCCCACGAAGTGCAGCGGCGGGAGTTCTCGCGCGCATACGTCCGCCGGAAGGGGTCGCAGCGGGTTCGCGAGGAACTCGGCTCGGAGCCCGAGTACGCAGTCGTTGCCGCTGGTCGCGACTTGTCCCAGGTGTGGGAGTTCGACGACCGTGGCGTGACCGAAGTCCTGCGCGACGTTCTGCGCCCAGTCGTGTGCCGTGAACGGGTCGAGTTCGCCTTCAAGCACGAGCGTGGGCGTCCCAACCGGCGCAAGCGCGACGGTTTGCGTTGGAGGTGTGCGCCACGCGCCACATACTTCGAGCAACGGATCGTCGGCCATGAAGGCAAGGAGCGGGTCGGCTTGCGCTTCGAGGTTTAGACCACCGACCCCGACGCTTGCGATCTCATCGATGCAGACACGGGATAACAACGCACCCCAGGACGCGTCGTATGGCTCGATGAGATGGTCGGCCGCGAACTCGGCTACGACAGGCCCACTCGTCGGGCTGGTGATTGCCTCCGGTACGAGCTGTGCGGCGTCGGGCGTTTCGAGCGCCTGCATCAGTAACTCCATGGCACGGTCGCCGTCGATGCGCACGGGCAGCCGCCCGTGCGCGGGTTTGTAGGGGTCGGCAACAGTGAAGGTGACGGGCTTGCGTTCGAGCCGGTTGAAGGTCGCGATCAGCCGCTGACGGAGGTCAGGATAGGTGCGGTTACAGCGTTCGTCGTTTGTGCACTCGCCGATGAAGCGGTCGAGCGCGGCCGCCGCGCCGCTGATGGCACCGTTCCAACGGTTGGCGTCGGGGCCGGTCGGCGTGACGTTGACGAGCGTCACGCTGCGAATGAGGTTCGGATACCGCGCGGCGACTTCTCGAGCGTCGTTGGCCGACGGGCCCGCTGCGACGAGATTGACTTGGTGGAGATGCAGCACGATCGCGAGGTCCCGCACGTCGTCAGCTCGCGCGGTTGCCGAGTATGCGTCGAGGTTGACACCGCGGGCGCGCCATCGGCCGCGGCACCTCGCGGCGGCGTCCACGAACTGCGTGGTGTTAAGCGGGTCGCGCAGGGGTCGTGCGAGCGCGGCGCGTACCGCACCTTCGACATTCGGACAGGTGAGGCGCGGGTTCGAGCCGTAGAAGCCGCGGCCTGCCAGGTAGATGCTGTCACCGCGCGTGCGGAGTGTGGCATCGCCGGGCGGTTCGGCGAGGCGA
Source organism: uncultured Actinomycetes bacterium (assembly GCA_963836365.1). GTDB lineage: Bacteria > Actinomycetota > Acidimicrobiia > IMCC26256 > PALSA-610 > DASQHW01. The sequence continues at coordinate 150,549 of CAWIJC010000006.1, read as the reverse complement.
AATGTGCTCCCGATTTGCACGACCGGGTCGGGTGCCGGGTGGCCGACATTGGTCGGGAATCGGAACACGCCGAGTTCGATCTGCCGACCGTGTGGCTGCTGGCGGTCCTCCGGTACCCGCAGCACTCCGCATTGCGCCGTAGCGTCTCCGTTGCTGATCTCCGGCGGGCAGGTCGTAGCGTGATAGCTCGGTTCGTAGCCGGCTGGCCCGGCGAACGTGTCGCGCGTTCTTCGGTCGTGAAACAGCCCAAAGCCGCCGGCGGCCAAGACAACTGACGCACCGACGAGGAGGAGGACCGGCAGCCTGCGGCGGCGCATTTCAGCGGTCGCGGTACGCGGCGGCGCGGGTGGCGCGAGTTCGGGCGCGTGGTTCAGGATCGCGGTTTCGAGCTCCGTGATATGTGGGCTCGGGTCGACCCCGAGTTCGTCGCGCAGATGCGAACGCAGGCGGGCGCACGCGCGCAGCGCTTCGGCCTGTCGATTGCACCGGTACAGCGCGAGCATCAGTTGGGCGGAGAATCGCTCCCGCAGGGGATGATCGCCGACCAGCGACTCCAGCTCCGCCACGAGCGCTCTGTGGTCGCCGAGCGCCAGCCGCGCGTCGATCAGTTGCTCGATCGCGTCGAGTCGCAGGGTGTCGAGCCGGATCGCGTCGGCCTGCGCCCACGACGCGTCGCGAACTTCCGCAAGCGCGGGGCCCCGCCAGGCGGCGAGGGCCGCCGCAAGGGCCGCGGCGGCGTCACCGGGAGCACGGTCCGGCGCAGTCCGGACCGCGTCCTCAAATCGCAACGCATCGACCGCCTCCCGCGCCACGTCGAGCGCGTAGCCGGTCGGCCGCGTCACGATCGCGTCGATCCCAGCGTGCTTGCGCAGTTGGTACACATATGTCTGCAACGTCGTAACAGCGGACCGGGGCGGATGTTCTCCCCACAGCGCGTCGATGAGCGCGTCGGTCGAGACGGTGTGGTTCGCGCGGACGACGAGCAGGGCCAGGACCGTGCGTGCCTTAGCGCCGCCGAGCGGGCGCACGCCGCTCTCGGTCACCACTCGAACGGGACCGAGGATCTCGAACTCCATGATCGGTCGAGCCTACGGCCGTGCTGCGAGCGGCCTCCAGGAGGTTCGAGCGAGATTCGAGTGCAATTCGAGCGGCTTCCCGGACCGTTGCGGTCGCCGTCGCACGGCGGCACGACGGACTGGAGACCTTTAATGCGCCGTTCGCTGTTCATCGTTCCGCTTGCGCTCGCGCTCGCTGCTTGTGGGAGCAGCAGCAAGCCTCAACAAGGGGCCGCGCCCACACCAACGAACACCAACCCGGCCGAGTCAAGCACCTCGCGGCCAGCCGGCCCGACACCATTCGAGGTCCTGAACAACGAGAACAACGCGCTCAACCAGGGCAACGTCGCAGCCTCCATTGCCTACTTCGCGCCCAACGCCGTGTTGATCACCCCGCTCGGAGGTTGCAACCCCTGCCTCGGTCAAGCCGCCATACGCGAGCACTGGAGTGGCGCGGCCGCCAACCAAGTGAAGGTGACCTTGAGCGAACCCAAAACCGTGGGCGACATCGTCACCGTCAATACCACCACGCGCTCAGCGCAATTCCCCAATGGCATCAACCGCGTGATTGGAACTGCAATCGTGGCCGTCCGCGCAGGCAAGATCACGCGCCTCGACCAGCGGTACGACACAAGCGACGCACAAACGCAACAGCTGCTCGCGCTCGCAGGCGTTCCCCCAACGTCCACCAACTCCTAGCCATTTCTCAAAGCCAGCACTGCTGCGAGAACCTCGACGCGTCTGCGAGCGCATCATGCCCGATCGGGTTCGTCGGGGTGAGCCGATCGAAGCCGATCAGGCAGATATGGCGCTCTCCTCTCCTCCGCGCTCTGCTCAGGCGTTCTGGTAAAGGTGGATCAAGTTGTTGCTCGGATCGACGATCGCCGAGGTTCTAGGCATTCCCGGCTCATCGTGGGGTGCGCTGATCTCGGTACCGCCAGCGGTCAGGCCCCGCTTGTGGGCGGCGTCGAGATCGTCGACGAGAAACCCGAAGTTCGCTCGACCAGCGCGGTAAGGATCGCGTTGCGCGTCACTCAGGTTCAAGAGGAAGAACTCCGAACTCGGCCACGAACCAAACGTTGCGAACAGATGCGCCGGACCGTCGCCGTGACGCTCCTCGGCAAGTGTCACGCCGAAGACGGCCTCGTAGAAACGTCGGGCGTCGTCGAGGTTCTCGACGCCGATGTTCACCTCAACGATGCGGCAAGCCACGGATCCGGGCATCTGAATCCCCTTTTCGATGTAGTTGTTCAACACGGCGATCATGTCCGTCACCTCGCGGCTTCTTGCAATGAGCTGGTCCCGATGCGAGCTGAGGATCCGACGAGCGACGTCGGCATCGTCACACGCGTCGAGGACGTCGCGGATCGCATCGATGGGAACCTCGACCACGCGCAATGCACGTATCAACCGTGCGATCGGCACCTGGTCGAGTCCGTACCGGCGGTAGCCGCTGCGATGGTCGACGGCGAGCGGGCGCAACAGACCCACATCGTCGTAGTGACGCAGCGTCGGGATCGACAGGCCAGTGAGCACGGAGAACGCACCGATACTCACGAGATTCTCGCCCCTCACGCTACCCATGGTCCGACCTCGGGCTACTTGAGAGTCAAGCCGCTCAAATTGCCTTCGCTCTGGCGTGATATTGCGCGCTGGCGGAGGCCCGCGGCGGGCGCTGTGGGACGATCTTGGTCGTGAAGCGCTCGACCGCGATCAGCCGTCTGCGCGATGTCGTCGAGGGTCTGGATCGTGCTGTCGGGTGGCCGTCGACGACCGTTGTCGCGGCGCATGTGCACGGCGTGCTGTTGACGGGTGTCGAGGAGCTGGACTGGGTCGAGCTGGCGTTCGTGGTCGACGAACCCGTCGGGTCCGTTTCGTAGCGGGTACGGACGGCGCTCTGGAGGCGCTGGCGGACGAATTGCGGTTCTCGAAGTTGCCGTTGTCGTGGTGGTGGCGCTGCCTGGCCGTGTGGAACCACGCGATTGAGCAAGGCGTGCAGGTTTGGGCCAAAGGCGCGGGCGGTGAAGCCGCGGCGCTTTCGGCACTCGCGCAAGTCCGGCTCGACGGCGTCACGCTGGAGGGTCCGCCGAGCCGGGATGCGTTGCGGGCACAGGTCACGGTGGAACGCGATGCGGCGCGTGTGCACCTGGCGGAGACGATCGGGTTGTTCTATGAGCGGGACTGGCGGCGTACGCATCCGGGCCGCGGCGTGCATGCCGAGGACCAACTGTGGTGGGCCGGGGCCGGGTTCATGGAACTCGAGACTGCACTCGAGCAGCTCAGCGAGACCTGACCCGCAGGTCAGCGGGCTGCGCCGGCGATGAAGGTGGCGACGATGTAGGTGGCGTGCCGGTCGAGGGCTCACGCGATCTCGGTCGTAGCGAATGGTGGTGCGCGGGGTCGGCGTGACGCGCAGCCTCTTGCACGTCCCGCACAAGCGCGTATCGCCGAGACGCGAGTTCATTTCACCCCCGAAATGTCCCGAGACTGGGTCCGTCCGGGTCGAAGCACGGCATTGCATCGGAACGGCGAGCTCGTGGCGTCATCAGACGAGCAGACGAGCAACTGCCTCCACGTCGGCGGCAACGACGCTCCCTGCCGGAGGCCCACGACACCTCAACCGCGCAAGTACACGTATCGTCGTCATTGTGCACTACGCAAGCCCGCGATGTACGGCTCATGAACGATGAGCGCCGGGAAGCGATGAGCAACCGATCGCGAGGAAGGGTCGACCCCTCGGAGCGAACGGCCACCCGCGTTGCGGTTGTGGTGTGTGTGCACGCCCTGGCCGTCGCTGCCTTCGTCGCTCTGAGCGCTTCCGTCTGGCACTCCAAGGACGCGACACCGTGGGAACGGTCGGTCGCCTCTTTCTTGAGACGTCATCCTCTGCCGCGTGCGCACCTCGTCGCAACGCTGTCGACCGTCGCGGCGTTGGGCGCGACCTTCGGCCTCGCCGTTGTCGCCTGCGTCGCTCATCGCGTGCGCGTTGCTGTAGTCGGGTCCTTGGCCTGCATCGCAGCCGTGTCCTTTGCCGACTTCGTGTTGAAGCCGCTTGTGGCGCGCCACCATGCGTACGGAGGTTCATTGGAGTTTCCCTCAGGTCATGTCACTGCGGCCGCGGCTTGTGCGACGTTCGCGTGGTGCATTCTCGGAGGTCACCCACGCCTTCGTTACGCGGTTGTTGCTCTTCCCCTGGTCGTCGGTGCCGCGGTCGTGACGAGTGGTGCTCACTACCCGATAGACGTGCTCGGTGGGCTGCTCGTCGGGACGTTCTTCGTCTACGACGCGTTGAAGATCACCGACGCGGTAACGACACAGAGCCGCGCTCGAGCGCGTCCCTCGGTCGCAGACCGAACTGCGCACGCGACGGTCGAAGCACACCGATGACTTCGCTGTGCCTGCGGGCGAAGACAGTACGCTGCGCCAGTCGGTACGAGCTGCAGAGCGGAGCAGCAACTCCAGTGGGGCCACGACCAATGTCTGCCAGGAGAAGCGCTGCGCTTCGTCGAGGACGCGCGCAATGAAACCGTCCGCCGTTGACGGCGTTCGCAGCTCGGCCGCGCCGTCACAACCAGCTGAGTGGCACCGGGTTCTCCCGACGCCGCGGCGTGTGCAGATGTGGACGACGTCGGGACGATGCGGCGCCGCCGCCGTCCGGGTGCTCTACCAACCGAGGAGGCGGCTCGCGCGCGGCGGCCACTTTGGCGGAACGCACCCTCCCGGCCATGCCTCACCGGCCACTTCCGGAGCCGTACGCCGATCGCCTGATCGCGCTGGCACGCGTCCAATACGACGCCGCCGCCGTCTTGCACGTTCGCGAGACCGACCGCTGGCTGTTCGCCCTCGTCTGCGCCGATGGCAGCGGGGTGATCGTGAAGGCGGGCCGGGCCGACGACCGCGGGTTGCAGACCGAAGCTGCGACGCTCGCGACGCTCATGGGCAGCGAGGTCGGGTTCCGAGTGCCGACGTTGCGGCGCCACAAACAGTTCGATCATCACCAAGCACTCGTGACGGATCTCGTCAAGCGTCGGAATCCGACCGCGGAGCCAACGCTCGAGGACGCGTTGGTTGCGGCGATCGCGCTTGCGACGACGGAGCGCGGGTTTGTCGTCCATGGCGATTTCGCCCCGTGGAACATCTTGCCGACGACCGATCGGGTCGCGCTCGTCGATTGGGAAGCGAGCCGCTTCGGGTACGACCCGCTGTTCGACCTTTCTCACTACGTCATCCGCACGGGGCGCGCTGCTGGGCGCGTGGCGTCCGGCGGAGGCGATCGGGCACCTCACCGAGCCGGGTTCCGTCGGGTGGCGCTACATGGTCGCGATCGGAGGCGACCCGCGTACTGCAAGAGAGCACCTCTCGCGCTACTTGACGGGCGAACCGCGGCCGCGTGCGGCGCGTGAGGTCCGTCGATACGAAGCGGCGATGGCGCGAGCTCTGCGGGAGCGCTACCGCGGTGCCAGTTCCCAGGTCGCACGCAGGCGGCGCATTCGTCCATCCAAGTGAGACGCAGCTGTGCGGATCCTGCAGGTGCACAACAGATATCGCAACACCGGAGGCGAAGACACCGTCGTTGCCGTCGAAGAGCAGTTGCTTCGCTTCTCGGGTCACAACGTCGTCAAGTATCACGTCACCAACGACACCAGTCCCCGAGCGTCTGCCGCCGGCGTGCTCGCGTCGCCGTGGAATCCGCTGAGCGCCCGCGCGTTGCGACGGGCAGTGCAATCATGCCGGCCTGACGTCGCGCATGTTCACAACACATGGTTCCGGCTTTCCCCATCTGTCGTCGCCGCACTTCACGCGGAGCACGTACCCGTCGTGATGACGCTTCACAACTATCGACTCAGCTGTATGAACGGCTTTCTTTTTCGCAACGGCAGCCCGTGCTACGAGTGCGTCGGCAAGTCGCCGTGGGCAGGAGTCCGCCACCGTTGTTACAAGGGCTCGACGACGATGTCGGCAGCAGCAGCGGCGACGATCTCGTTCAACCGTGTGCGAGGAACCTGGTCGGATTCCGTCGACCGGTTCATTGCACCGTCCGAGCACATGAGACGCATCGCGGTCGCGGGCGGGCTGCCCGAGAGCCGAATCGTCGTGCGGCCGCATGCCGTTCCGGACGTGGGCCCTCGGCGATCGCCTCCTTCGAGCTCATCGATCGTTCTGTATGCCGGACGGATCAGCGAGGAAAAAGGGATCGGGGTGCTGCTCGATGCATGGGCAGCGGCACCGCCTCCGGCGCTGGAGCTCGTCGTCGTCGGCGACGGGCCCCGTCGATGCGAGTACGAACGGCATGCGATCGCGGGGGTGCGGTTCACCGGGTGGTTGCCGCCGGAAGCCGTACACGATCTCATGCTGCAAGCGCGGGCGTTGGCGTTTCCGTCCCTCAGCGACGAGACGTTCGGGTTCGCGATCGTCGAAGCGTTGTCCGCGGGCCTTCCGGTGATCGCGGCCGCACGAGCCGGCGCCCGCGACATCGTGATCGACCTCGGAAGCGATTGGCTCGCCCCGGCCGGAGACGTCGCGGCATGGAAAGACGCACTTCGCCGCTTGTCCGACGGCGCCACGCTCGATGAGGTCGGCGCTCGAGGTCGACGGATATACGAGGCGCGTTACGCACCCGATCGTGGGGTCGCGTCGCTGCTCGACGTGTATCGGACGGCGATTGAAGCGCACGAAGCGGATCATGGTCGGGACGGGCCATGATCGGCTCGGACTCGTTCACCGGAGTCAGGAGGGAGCCGGAGTCGCGACATCCAGATACCGGGACGCGACCGCATCCGGCGTGAACATCTCAGCTCGGGCGCGGCCGCGAGCGATCAACTGGGCGCGCAGCGCATCATCGGTTGCGATTCGGATGATGGCGTCGGACATCGCTGTCGGGTCACCAACAGGAACGAGGAGCCCGTCCTGTCCGTTCCGCAGGAGGTACGCCGGCCCCGCGGGACAGTTGCTGGAAACGACCGGAACGCCGCACGCCATCGCCTCGATCAGGGACATCGGAAGCCCTTCGGTGTGCGACGCGAGCGCCAGCGATCTGACTGCGCGCGACGAGCGGCAACGGATCGCGCCGAAACCCCACGAGACTGACCTGTGACGCCACTCCGAGGCGTTCGGCGAGCGCGATGAGATCGTCCGCGAACTGCGCGTCGTCGAGCCGACCGACGAGCAGCAGGCGCCGCGTCCCCAACGGCGGAACGGATGGCGGGAAGCGCACGCACGAGGACGTCCTGGCCCTTGCGGGGAAGCACGTTTCCCACCGACACGATCACGAAGGGCCGGTCACCCCCTTCGAACCATGGATGTTCGGGCGCGCCACCCACCCGCGTGCCGAGCGTCGCGGTATCGGGTCCGACACTGGGCAGGACCGTCGTCCGCCCTGTTACGCCGGCGACGCGTTCCTCTACCTCCTCGACCACCGCGGGAGCAACGCCGGCGACAGTGTCCGCCCGCCGATAGAGCACGCGCGTTCGCGACGCTTCTTACGCGACTCGGTGGCCGGAAAGTCGGCGTGTGAGTGTGTTCGACGACCACAATTCTCGCCGGCCGCCGCGCGAGCGAATTCGCCAACACCGCGACACGCGACGGCCCTTCGCCGTGCGCGAACACAACTGCCGGTCGGGCGCGCCGCAGCCAACGAAAAAAACGAGGCGCCGCGTACGAGGTCGTGCGGCGCGAAATTAAGACCGAGGTCGTGGAACATCACGTCCGCGGGAAGCCGTTCCCGCCCCGCCGGCGTGCTGTGCGCACACACGATGACGACAGCGACACGACGCGCCGCGAGCTGACGGCTGACCGAGGTGACGACCCACGACACGGCCCGGTCGTCGAGCACGTGCACGAACATTGCCACAGTGCCTTGCACCGCGCGCGTCGTCGACGACGGGCCCGTCACTCGCTATCCGCGTGACCGGCGCGCGACGACCACCGGGCGAATGACCGCATAGGCACTGTCGCCGAGTCGCGATTCGCGCACCGCCAAGTACCGGCCCGATGTCTTGAAGGCGTAGAGCGCCATTCCGTCGCCCGGACGAATCGTGACGCGTTCGCGGCCGAAGGGGCCGTTACCGGGCTGTCCGATCGAGAACGCTCCGTCGAAGCCGGCCCGGTCGGCTGCGCGGCGCACGCTCGCGGATTGGCTGCCGTATGGAAACGCGAGGTAACGAGGCGCACGGCCGAGAATGTCGGTGAGTATCTCGCGCGAGAGCACGATGTCTTCGCGTGCGGACCGCGTCGTCGATCTCGCCCAGTCGAAGATGGCCATGTCCGTGGCTTGCGATCTCGACACCGGCGGTCTCCAACTCTCGCAGTTCGTGCCGAGAGACGATCGGTAGCGGACAATCAGTGGGACGGAACGTGTCCCAGCCATTGGCTGCGCCGATCCACCGCGTCGGAACGAAGCAGGTGGCGGGAAAGCCGAATCGGTGAAGTACCGGCACCGCCTTCTCGAGCACGCTGCGATACCCGTCGTCGAAGGTGATTGCGACAGCTGGGCGGTCCCGTGGCAGATCTCCCGTGACGACGGCTTCCAACGGAACGACGCGACGGTGCCGCGACAAGTACTCCATCTGTCGGGTGAATTTCGCGACCGGCGTGAGCAAGCGGTACGGATCGCGCTCCGGCGCGCAATCGCCCAAACCGTGATACACGATCGCTGTAGCTCGACCACTCATCGTTCCGTGCAGTTCCTCACACGCTACCGACGCGCCGCAAAGACAACCATCCGCGAGGACTCGGAACGTCACGCGCAACGAGGCCTCGCCAAATGTCGGCCACCGACCCGACAGCCGAGCCGAGCGCAAGACCCCAAGCCGCTCCGGTGACACCCGCCAACGAAGCGAGGATAGGGCACAAGACGAGCCCCGTGCCCGTTGCCAGCGCCGCAGAGAGTATGACACCGCGTACCCTCCCGTCGGCTTTGATGAGCAAGGAGAATCCTGTCGCCCACGCCCGCAACACCTGTGCCCCGGCGAAGGGAACGAACAGCCCGATGTATCGGGTGAACGTCGCTCCGAACAACAACGACACGACCGGCTCGCGGAGCGGCGCAACCACGGCAAGGTACGCGCCGACCAGGACGAAGGCAATCAAGCCGAGATGAAACGCGGTCCTCCGCGCCTGCGCGGGGGAGACTTTGATCGCGCGCGCCATCGCCGGCAGGCCGGGAAGCGCGAACGCTTCGCCGACGAAGGTCATAGGCGCGAACACGACCTCGGCCGCTCTGATCCCTCCGAGATCGCCCGCACCCAGCTGGGAGGCCAGCACGAACACGACGGCCTGGCTGCCGGCGGTGAGGATCACGTTCTCGAGGGCCAGCCACGACGCGAGCCGCCGGGCATCGCGCTTCCACCAACGCACCGCCGTCACGAGCGAAACGACCCGGGCCTTCACCTGCCATACACCCGCGAGCGCCGCGGCCGCGGCTGCGGCGCCCCATGTCGCGGCGATCGCCCAGTCTTCGCGGAACGCAAACGCGAGCGGCACCATGGCGACCATGCTGACGACCCACACGCCGTCATTGATCGCAGCGGCGCGACCTCGAGCGTCGCGGAACAGGATTGTCCGCCACAGGTCCTGCAGAACTGCAACACCGACCCAGGGCGAGAAGATGAGCAGTCCTCGTCCGAGGTCGCCGCCGACGAGGAGCCCCGCGGACAACATCGACACGGCGGCGAATACACCAATACCGAGCGACAGTGTGAACGCGCAGCGCGCTGCCAATTCTTGGTCGGCGGGCTCGGCGCGCGTCGTCGCAACGACGAGCGGCTGCATCACGACCGCGCGAACGAAGCTGAAGACGAACAACAACGCAGAGAAGCCGATGTACACGACACCGAGCCCCGTAGGTCCGAGAAGCCGACCGGCCAGAACGGCGATGCCGAAGTTCGTCGCAGATGACAAACCCTGGTCGAACACACCCCAGACGAGCTCGGCCCACGCGCGAGCGCCGAGTCCGCCCGGCGAGATGTCCGTGCTCGGAGCTTCGTACACGCGCGTCTCGGGCCTTCCTTCGCTGGACGGCTCCGCAGTCATCGACGGCGCTCCCACGAACTCACAAAGGCGATGGGTCGCCGGAGCGTGAAGAATAGCGTTCGAATGCTGACTGGGTCATCCTGTCGCGCGGAGACCAACCGAGATGGCGCGATATGCGAATCGCATGAACGAGAGCCCACGCCGGTGAACACAACAAACGACGTGATCGTTTGGAGAGGGGCTTATTGCCAACTCGCCGAGGTGTTCTTCAACGCCGACCCCGGGAATTCTCGACGCCGACATCATCGAGCACTTCCAGCGATCATCACCGCTTGCGGGGTCGCGCTGCAGGGAGTTCTACACGATCCACATCGAACTCGTCCCCGACCCGGATGTGCTCTTCTCTCGTTTCTCGAAGACGTGTCGTTACAAGATCCGTCGCGCCGAACGGGAGAACCTCCGCTGCGAGCATTGGCCGCGCGACGCCCAGCCCGTGGACGAATTCATCGCATTCTTCGACCGCTTTGCAGCGACGAAGGGTCGTCCACACGCTGAGATCGCGCGGCTCGATGCACTTGCCCGCGCCCGACTCCTCGATCTGACTCGAGCAAGTTTCGATGAGGAACCTCTCGTGTGGCATGCCAATGTCTGCACGGGCACGCGTGCTCGCATGTTGCACTCGGCGTCATTGTTTCGGGAAAGCGACGACAGTGCCTTTCGGAATCGTGTCGGACGCGCGAACCGCTATCTCCACTGGAAGGAAGTGCTTCGGTACAAGGACGCCGGTCTTCGAATCCTCGATCTCGGCGGGTGGTACAGCGGCGATCAAGATGCAGAACTGCTTCGCATCAACGCGTTCAAGGAAGAGTTTGGCGGGCACGTGGTGCGGGAGTTCCATTGTACGGTTCCGAGAACGATGCGGGGGCGCATCGTGTTGCTCGCGCGCCGGTTGCGCGAGTGGACGCAGGCGACTCGCGATCGCCACAACCCCGCGGCGGCCGCGATCTGAAGGTCGGCGCGGAGCCGGCCACGAACAAAGGGTGCGCACAGTCAGATACGACGGGGGTTGTCGGTTGCTGCGCTACGCTCCGCGCCGCTCGGTCCCGCCGGAGGACGCTTCGTGATCGACAACTCCAGGGCCGAAGGCACGGCCTCGACGTCGATGCGAACGCGGGCGGGCGCGGCGATGCGCCTGCACGCTCGTCGCGTGCTACTGCGCTCGGCGAGTGGCAGGCCACCTCGGTGCGGCATTCGCGTGCTCGCGTATCACCTGTTCCCGGCGCCGTCGGTGTTTCGCGCGCAGGTCGACGCCATTCGGAGCGCGGCACAGATCATCGACGAGGACGACCTCCTCGGCGCGTTGGAAGATCCCACCAGATCGAGCGACGGCACGTGCAGGGTCGTGTTGACGTTCGACGACGGTTACCGCCAGCAAATCTCCCACGACACGCTCGCGCTCGTCGAGGCTCTGGAGTTGCGTCCTACGGTGTTCGCGCTCGCCGCTGCGGTGGATCCCGGACTCGGTCGTGTGCGCCGGCTCGTGCGCTCCCAGCCGCGACACGTTCCGACCCCTCGCCGGCACCAACGAGTTGCGTGCTGCCGTCGAGGCCGGCTGGCACGTCGGTTCGCACACGTCGACGCACTGGGACTGCGGCGCGGGCAGCGATGCGGATCTTCACCGTGAGATCGCCGGATCGAAGGCAACGCTCGAGGCGCGGCTCGGAATCGAGGTACGAACGTTTGCGTATCCGTTCGGACGGCGCGACAACCTGACCATGAGAGCACGCGACGAGGTTGCGTGCAGCGGGTATCGCGCGGCGTTCACCGCTGTTCGCGGCCTCCTGCCCCCGGGCCGCGCCTCGCTCTTCGCGTTGCCAGCGCGACGTCGTCGAAGACTGGTGGGGACCACGAGAGATCCGAGGCTGCCTGTCGGGCGTGCTCGATCGTTACGGGATGGGCACGTGACACGTGCGAGCGTGAGTGCGGGCGAGCGTGCCGACCTGTGGCTCGCGCTCTTGCGCCGGTTCACACGCGTGTCTCCTTCGTGGCTCGTCTGGAAGCAGGTGGATTCCGCGCTCGAAGGCGACGGTGACATCGATTCCGCCGCCAGCCCGACCGAGTGGGACGCGCTCGAGTGCGAGTTCTTCGCGTGGGCCCGAGAGTTCGAGCTCGGACCGGTGACGGTGTGCCGGCACATTCCGGGCGGACGCAATCTCATCGCCTTTCCGGCGGAGTCCCCGACATTCCTGGAAGTCAGCATCAAGCACAACAAGGCCTTTCGCGGATCAACGCTCTTCGTCCTCGAGGACCTGGCGCCCGTCACCGAGATGGACCCGCGCGGGTTCCGGAAGGTGCGCCCCGGGGCCGAAGGTCTGTTGAAGCTGGTGCTGAACGGATCGAAGTGGTTCGGCCGTGCGAACGTCGAAGGCCTTCGAACGAAGCGAATATCCGAGCTTCTCGCGTCGGACCCCGGCGGCGTCGAGATGGCGTCATCGCTGTTCGATCGCGCCGAGCCTGCCGCGCGCCGGCTCGCGGACGCGGTCGTCGGAGGTGGCTGGGATGCGCACGCAATGCGAACGATCGAAGCTCGAGCGCTCCGGAAGGCGCTGCAGCGTCCGGGCGTCGCCGCGCGGCGGGCATGGTTTCGCACGGCGACCGGCCGGCGATGTCCGATCGTCCGCGCGATCGGGCGGGGTCGCGTCGTGATCGAACCCCGCGACGCATGGCTGAAGTCGGTTGCGCGTACCCACACGCTGGACCCGAGCGCGGCTCTGTGCGGTGGCGACGAGAGCGGAAACGCGTGAGACCGTCACGCCGCACCACGCTTCGGCGTGGCCCGTGGGTCCTCGTGACCGAAGGCGGCAACGGTGAATCGAGAGCCGCCGTATCAGCCGTGCGGGCGCTCGCCGCCGGCGGCTACCGGACGGCATTGACCGAGACCGACGGACGCTCGCTCGCGGGTGCTTCCCGGTGGTGCGACCGGCGAGTCCCCGTGCCTCCACTGGAGGGCGACGGTCACACGTTCGCCGAGGCCGTGCGCAGGGAACAGGCGACCCGCAGCTATGTGACCACGTTCGTCCTGACCGATGCCGCGCTTGTTGCCCTCGATGCTCCGGCACAGTTACGCGAGCTCCTCGACAAAGAGGTGTGCGCCGAACTCGCACGGGCCGCCGGGCTCGAGACGCCGCCTACCGAAACGTTCTCGTCGTGCCAAGACGTGGTCCGCGCCGCCGATCGCCTGTCCTATCCGGTCGTCGTCAAGCCGGCGCTGAAGCTCTCGGCCGCGCGCCTGTTCCAGGATGCTGCGTCGCTTCGAACCTGTCTCGCGTCGATGGACGGTCGCGTGCTCGTGCAACCGAAGATCGACGCGCAGTTCCACGGCCTGGGAGGGATCGCGTTCCAGGGACGACTGGTTGCAACCATGCGCACTCGCTATTTGAGGCTCTGGCCGCAACCGTGCGGCACGATCGCGGCCGCCGAGACGTTGCCACCGGATCCGATGCTCGAAGAAAAAGTCGCGCAACTCCTTCGTGACTATGACGGGCCGTTTCACCTCGACTTCGTCGGCCCGTATCTCCTCGACGTCAACACCCGTATCCACGCGACGCTGCCGTTGGCACTCGCAGGAGGCGCGAATCTCGTCGCCATGTATTGCGATCTCCTGCTCGGCCGGCCCGTAACGACCGTACGGGTGCCCGCCGGCGGTCGGTTCCGATGGGTCGAGGGGGATCTGCGCAGCCTCTGGTGGAGTGCGCGCCGCGACAACGCGCGCGCGCGCTCCACACTCGTGGCGCTCATCCCGCGCCGCGGCACGGTGCACAGCTTCGCGTCGATCTCCGATCCCGGCCCGGCCGCCACGCGTGTCGGCTACATGGCTCGCAGAGTGCGCGACGTGGCGAAGAGTTCGATCTCGGCGGCGGCGCGCCCGACGAGCTCGTCGAGTGGCAGTGCGGCATCAAGGTAGATCCGCGGTATCGCGCTCGGTACGACCGTTCGCCACGCCCGTGTCTGACGCGCGAGCTCTTCTCTCGTGCACTCGTCCTTGCGTGACGCGAGCAACTCGCTCGTTCCCTCGAGCACGATGAGAACGCCCGTGCGCGGCAACAACCGACCCAGCGTGCGGACCAGCCGCGGATGTGGTCGGAGCCTGTACCGGAGCGGATCGACGGCGAGATCCCACCAACCCCGCTCGACAACGACCGTGCCGCCGCGCTCTCACGAACGGGCGCAAGACGAGCAGGGAACCGATGAGCGACTCGGCGAACAAGAAGAGCACCTTGGCGAGGGAAACCCCCGTTGCGTACGGAACTTGCGCGTGCGGCCGGCTCGGATCAACGTCGCGCGCCGCGACGGGAACAGCCCGAGCCGGTGATGAATCCGCCGCACCTGACGGTCGTTGAACGCGCGTGCAATGAGCGCATCGCAGAAGCTGGTCTTGCCCGCGCCGTCGGGGCCGGCGACCGTGACGACGGCGCCAGCCGAGCGGCCACCTGCCGTTGCGCTCATAGCAGCGCGTGCGCCTGTTTCAACCAGCTGCGCCCGATCTGGTCCCAGGACATCTCGCCGAGAACGATCTCACGCGCTTTCATGCCGAGCGAGGCGGTGTCGGTGCCGGATCGCAACCCGCTCGCCAAACCCTCAACTGTCGCCGGAACGAGTCTCGCGCCACCGCGTCGGGCGAGGAGACGGCCGAGCGGATACGGCGTGACGATCAGGGGCACGCCCAACGCTGCCGCCTCTGCAGCGGAGTTCCCGAAGCCCTCCCATCGCGAGGGGTACACGAAGCAATTCGCACTCGCGAGCAGCTGCCATTTCTCGTGCCCGTACTTCGCGGGTTCGACACTGACCCAACGCTCGAGCGCGAGCTCGCGAATGAGACTCGCGATTCGTTGGCGACCGCCACGCCATTCCGGGCCGACCAGACGCAGCTGCGGCCGCTCTCCCGGTGACAGCCGTGCGACCGCGCGCACGAGAAGATCGATGCCTTTGTGCTGGGGGTCGAAGCGGCCGAGCCAGAGCACGTAGCCGCCGGTGCCGCCGTCCCATCGCACGTCGGGAGGCGGCTCGACGCCGTTGGGAGCAAAGAGGATCGGGCCGACGTATCCGAGCCGCCGGAGGTCGGCAGTCTCCTCGTCGAAGAAGAGATGCACGGCATGGGCTCGCTGGACCATGGGAAACTCGACCATCCGCCACCAGGCACGTTTCGCCGTCGGGCGGCGCGTGAAGATGTGCGGGTCGTATGCACCGCGCGGCGCGACGACGTACGCGACGCGGCTTCGCCGCGCGACGCGCGCGGCGAACGCGTTGTGCGGAGCGAAACCAGAGTTGAGCACGACCATGTCGGCGCCCCGGAATGCCTCGCGCAGATCACGTTCACGGGCGATGCGTTGCGTCGCGGGTCCATGATGGCGAACCGGCAACCAGGACGTGCCATTGCGAACAGGCGGAGGAGGTGCGAGGTCGTCGTAGGCGATGGCCGCGTCGGCGCCGGCCTCGGTGAGCGCCTTGGCGAGTCGCTTCACCGCGCCCGTCATGCCCCCGTCACCGATTGCCGCTCGCGGGTAGTACTGCACGATGCGCATGGACTCAGCGCGCCGACACGCGGGACGGCCACGTGCAACGCTCAGTTCGTCGGCGACGTCGCCCGAAGAGCGCGAGCGCTCCTTGGCCGACGTGCGCACTGCAGTCGCACGAGAAAAAAGCTGCATCGTCGCCCATACGTCTCCGTCATGCCGGTCGCTAGAGTCGGGACTGCGAGAAGCGGCACCTAACGCCGAGGCTACCGCGGGGCGTCAATGTCGATCGAGGGCCGAACGTGATTGACGTTGCTCGACCTTTCGCGGCTCCCAGTCGACTGCAATCGACGAGCGCGGGACTACACACACAACCCGACGAACGCGCTCGTGCGCGCCGACTCATGAACCTCGGCTTCCTGTTTGTGATACTTCTCGCCGCGAGTGAGATCAAGGTTCGCTCTCGTCCGGCAACCGCGGCGCTCAACGGGTCGGCCGACCTCGAGGTCGTCGGCGAGCTCGCGGTGTGGAGCCTTGTCACATTCTGGCTCGCGCTGAAGCTCACGTCGCAACAAGTCCGCAGCAAGCGCGTCCCGGGCGCGGCGGCGCAGCCGAAGCACCGAGTGGGTGCGCTCCGAGCGCTCACGCTCGTCGGTCTACTCGACGTGGCGGCGAGTCTCTACGCGCCGCGGCTCATCTCGCTGGTTCGAGCCGTGCAGATCGTCGTGCTCATCGAGCTCACGGTCTACACGGCGAGCGTATTGCAGCGATCGTGGACCGGCGCGCTCTGGTTCACCCGTGGACTACGACGGGGCCTTACCGTCGTGGTGCTGTCGCTGACGGCTCTCAGCGTCGTCGTCTCGCATCCGTTACTCGATCCTGACACGGGGGTGCTGCGATATCGCTGGCTCGAGATGCATCCGATCACGACGGGCACGCTCCTCGGCTTGGTCATCCTCGTTGAAGCAGCAGGGCTGATCCCGCTCGCGGGCGGTCGACCGAACGCGCTCCTTGGTCGGTCGTACACGCGGCAGATCGCGTTCGTGGCGCTGTGTGCGGCATTGCTCTATCAGACGCGCGCGCGCGGCGCGCAGGCTGCGACGTTGGCGGCGATCGTCGTGATGTTCAGTGTCGGCTCGCCGAAGGTGCTCCGCCGTGTCGTGCTCGGGGTTGCCGTTGCTTCGCTGTGTGTCCTTCTCTGGGCGCCGAGGCTCGTCGAATCGGAGATCGTCACGCGTGGGCAGACAACCGCCGAACTCACTTCCGTGTCCGGGCGCGACCAGATCTTTCGTGAAGCCTCCCGGTTGTTCGGGCAAGCGCCGCTCACCGGGCACGGATACCTGTCGGGTCGCTCGATCTTCCTTGCGAAGATTCCGTGGGCTGGAGAAAGTCACAACGTACTCGTCGAGATCATGGTTTCGACGGGCCTGCTCGGCCTGGCGGTGTACCTCAATCTGTTCGCGTCGTGGTGGCGCGACATGCACCGCGTCCCACACATGCACCGAGCACCACACGCCGAGTTCTTTCGATTGTCGAGCGGCCTCGTGACGTACTTGATGTTCACCGGTGTCGTGAGTGACGGCTTCGCTGCGGCTCCGGGTACCGCCACGGTAGCTCTGTGCTTGGCGATACTGCTCGCGTCGGTTCCCGTTCTCCGAGGCGTCGCGACAACGGCGCGCACGTGAGTACCAGCCCGCGCTCGCAACGAGCACGCGGCGAGCGAGTCGTCCTCGTCACCGGCGCCGCGGGTGCAATCGGCTCGGCGACAGTCGCGGCGTTCCTCGCAGAAGAGTTCATGGTGGTCGGCATCGACTACGACCCGAGCGTCGAGCTTGCGGATGAGCGCGGTTACGTCGGGATGATCGTCGATTGCACCGACGAGACCGCGCTCGCCGAGGCCGTCTCGTCGGTGCAGTCGCGAGGCCGGCTCGTGCACGTGATCGGGATCGCGGGAGGAGCGCTGCCCGAAGAGCCGGCGCTCGACGACGCAACCCTCGTCGAACCCGCGGTCTTTCGCGCTTCGGTCGAGCTGAATCTCACGACGCAGTTTCTCGTGCTGCGTGCCGTCCTGCCTTGGCTGCGAGCGAACGACGACCCTTCACGCTCGGTCACCTTCACGTCGTCGTGGAACGCGCTGACCGGCGCGGGGATGCCGGGTTACTCGGCTGCCAAGGCAGGAATCATCGGGCTGATGCACGCGGTCGCGTCGCCCCTCGGGGCGGCCGGGATACGGGTGAACGTCGTTGCGCCGGGCACGGTGTTCACTCCACGAACAGCTCGCATCTGGGCCGGCGAGCCGAATCACTTCAGCAGGCTGGAGGCGAGCACCGCGCTCGGACGGCTCGGCACGCCCGACGACGTCGCGCGGACGTTCGTCGCACTGGCGACGATGCTCACGCACACGACCGGGCAAGTGCTGGTCGTCGACGGCGGGCAGATGATCAAGCGACCCTGATGAGAGCCTGCGACGGGCAAGGACGCCAAGTCTGCGTCGACGCGACGGACACACTGGCGGCCCACACTTCAACTGGCGCTGTCGTGGTGCCGCGGCGCGGTCTTGTGCTTCACCCAGCCGCCCGTCATCGCCCCACCCTTGATGTTCCACGCTTCGCCAGGTGCGTCGTCCTCCGGAGCGACCACGGGCGGCGTGGTCGTCACCGGCGCGGCGAGCTTGGCGAGCGCGGCCGAGCAGTACACGTATCCGATCGGCAGCGCACCCGCGAGGCGGAGCCGCCGCACCAGCTCCTGATGGTCCGGCACGCTGCCGCGGTCGTACGCAACGAGCAGTGCGTTCCGCGCCGCGGACGCAAGTGGTACGGCCCGCGGGGTCACGAGGAGCGGCGGTGCGTTGACGAGAACGACATCGAACCGGTTTTCGAGGTCGTGGAAGGTCGACGTGAGCCCGTCGAGAGGTTGCCGCGGCGGCGGCCCCGCGCAGAAGTGAACTGGTGCGTCGTCGTATCGCGCGAACCCCCGCCGGAGAGTGGGAAGCGTTCCCGGAACGGGATCGGATGCACATTGCGACAGGACGAGGCTGCCGTCCTCGCGCTCTACCCAGGCGTGCGTATCGACGTCCACCTCGATCCCGAAGTCCGAGCGACGTATCGCCTGGGCGGCATCGATGACGAGCGTACGGAGCTGCTCACTGGCGCACGCGGCCGCGATCCGAGCCGCGATCGGGCCGGTCGCTGCGCCCGCGGTCGACGCGACCAGCACCGACAGCCCGATGCCTGTGTTCGCGCGCTCTACTGCAACTCGCGTCGCAGCGATCGAGAGAACGTCGGCGACGCGAGCGTCGCCTTTGGCGCTCGCATCGAGGCCTTGCAGCAATTTCGTGTCTCGTCGACTCGACAGGTCCGCGAGGAGTGGCAGTCCGAGCGCGAGCTCGGGATCGGCATAGTGTCCGAACGTCCGTTTGCGATACGCGGTACGTATGCGATCGCGACACCGAGCAGAGCGCCGGCTGCGAACGTGAGCACGAGCAGGCGAAGGGTGGTTGATCGGGCATTCGAAGTTGCCTGCGTCGGTAGGGAGGCGAGCGAGACCCCGTCGGCGGGGAACTGCGCCTCGGCCGCGACCTGGTCCCGACGGGCCACGACAGAGGCGCGGTTCGCCGCGAACTGCTGAACCTGGACGGAAGCCCGCGGGTCGTTCGACTCGCGAACGAGGTCGGCGAGGCGTGCGTCGAGCGAGAGAATCGATGCGTCCAACTGCGCCTTGACGGCCCTCGCCTGCTGCACGACTGCTGCTCGGCTCACGTCTCGGTATGCGGCCACGACGACCCGCGCGCCGGCAATCGCGTCCGACTCCGTGGACGCGGTGAACGACACGGAGATGCGGTTGCTGTCCTTGGCGGAAGCGCTGGCACTCGTACGCGCGAGGAACCAGCGAGCGGACTTCTCGAGGGCAGGCTGCTGTGACGGACCGATCCCCGCCGCCGCGCCTCCGAGCGTCTGCGACTGGAACACCGTGAGCTGGTCCGCGACATAACGCTCGGGTGCGTCGGCGGGCTGCGTGCCGATCAGGGCCGGGCTTCTCGGGTCGGTGACGACGAGCGATGCCGTGGCCGAGAACGCGACCGGGCGCGTCGCCGCGAAAATTGCTCCCGCGATGGCGACCGCGACCGCGACCGCGAGGACTGTGCGCCACCCCCGCCTGAACGCGTCGACCACCGTGGGCTCGAAGTCCGAACCGGTCTCCACAAAGCGGACTGTAGCGGCGACGACCCGTAGGAGCATTGCGGCTCGAGACTCCGGCTCGCCACGCGCGACCGCGGGTCGCACGCGCGACCATCTCGCCGCGCCGCACAGCTCTCCCACGAACTGGAACAGTTCTGGCAACCCACGAGCGTGCGCCAGACTGCCTCGGTGGACCTTCCGGGAACCCTCCAGATCGCAAGCGACGTCCCGAGAGCCTTCGCGTCACTCGTTGTCGCGCGCGCGCCGAGATCGATCGCGCTGGCGGGAAGCGACCTTGCACACACGGCGTACGCGGAGCTGCGCCACGCCGCGTTCGATTGGGGGGCAACCGACGTGTTCTTCGGAGACGAGCGGTTCGTCCCCACGGACTCTCCCGACTCCAATGAAGGCGCCGCGCGACGCATTCTCCTCGACCACGTACGGCCGGCAGCGATCCACGGCATGTACCGTGCCGGCTCGATCGCAGATGCTGCTGACGTGTACGACGCGCTCGTGTGCGACGCACCACCGATCGATCTCGTCCATCTCGGTGTCGGCGCGGATGCGCACACGGCGTCGCTGTTTCCCGGTACCGCTGCGCTGGAGGAGCGGCGGCGTCTCGTCGTGGTCAACGCCGACACGGTGCACCCTCACGCGCGGCTCACGTTCACCTTTCCCGCAATCGAGCGCTCGCGACTGGTCGTCGTCACGGTCGCCGGTGACGAGAAACGGGAGGCAATAGCACGGATTCGGTCGGGAGAAGACGTCCCGGCGGCGAGCATCCGCGGGCAGGAAGTCATCTGGCTCTGCGACCCGCAGGCGCTCGGCATGTGACCGAGGCGATCGTAGGATGAGACACGCGCCGCGGCACCCTCAGCACGAATACGCGCAGAAGACCATGCCGTTCGACACGTGGTTGTCGACGAATTCGATGTTGCGCGTGCTGAGGTCGGTCTCGGAAGCAATGCCGCTGACGCCACCCGGTCCGGCGATGGTGTTGTCGTGGACACGATTGTCCGCGAGCGTTCGCCGTCCGTAGATTCCGGTCCCGCGATCCTGCTCGACGAGGCCGATTCCGTTGTCGTTGCCGACCACCGTGTTGCCGTCGATCTGCACATCTCGTGCATTCGCCGATGTGATACCGGCCCCGTAGTCGAGGTCGTGACTTCCACCATCTGTTCGGCCCCGTCGATGCCCATTGGACAAGACGGCGTTGTTCCGAATCACTCCGCGGTACGAGATCTCGTAGCGAATGCCGTCGGCAGCGTTGGCGAAAACGGTGTTGTTCTCGATCGTGTTGTCATGGTCATCGTCGTCCCACCACAACCCCATGCCGACATTGTCGTGCACATAGTTGTTCCGCACAGAGTCGGAGGTCCGGGTGGACTTGTACCCGCCGTTCTCGCCGTCGTTGATCCAGAAGCCGTCGGTGTTGTTGTGGTCGAGCTCGTTGCGGTCGATGACGACACCAGTGACGTCGTGCACACCGATTCCGAGCATGCCGTTGTCGTGGACATGACTGTTCAGGACACGAAAGTCGTCGCCGTACGCGTAGAGACCTGCGCCGTGGTTGAATCGGATCTCTGCGTTCTCGACGGTCCAGCCGTTTGCGTTCGCGACAACCGCGCCGCGCTGGGCGAGCGACGCGAATTTCTCGACAACAATGTTCCGAATCGTGACGTCGGGATGTGTCGACTCGATCGCGACGCGTGTGCGTGAGATTTCCATGAGATGTCCTGTTGGATCGTCGCCGACGTAGATGCGGTTCGTGCCGTAGTCCGCAAAGAACGTGCCTCGAATGACGGAATCACGACTCATCACGCGGGTAAGCCGGATGTCGTCGCGAAACGCCGACTCCGCGAGCTTACAGGGGTTCTGCACGTTGTTTTCGCACACGCCGTAGTTGGGATCGCTATAAGGAGGCGGGAGGTATCCGGTGGCGTACCACGCAGGACCGTCTCGCACCCAGTCACGCACTACCCGGGCACCGGTCAACACCGCCTGGCGGTCTGCACCGTCGATCACATCACCTTCCTTGGGCGAAAGCGGCGCCGAGAGTCGGTAGTGACCCCGAGCGAGGCAGAATGTCGTGCCGGCCGGGTGTGCGGCGATGGACTCTTGAATCTCTGAACCGGCGGCAACGTCGACGCCTACGCACGCGGCAACGTCGGGTCGGCGTCCCGCGGCGCACGGATCGAGCGCGCCGTCCGGCCGCCGCGACACAACAAGTGCACTCGCCGGATCCACACACCGATGCGCGCTCTGGGCCGCGCGACTCGGGCGGCTGGGCAGCGCAGGTTCTCCGGTCGCGTATCGGGGTGCCGAGCTCCGGCAGATGACGGCCATGAGCAGCACGACGACGATCAACGCCACCGCGTCGCGTGTCACGACTCGCCGTCGCGACGACGACGCAGACCGCCGGGCCCGTCTCGACCTACGTACGCGCCTCGACGTCCGTACACGCCTCGACCTGCGTCCCCGTCGGAATCTCGATTGACGAATCGGCGTACGCAAAAGGACAACCATTCCACGGTCGCGAGCCGGCGTCTCGTCGAGCGTACCGAGACGAAGGCGCGTCCTCTGTCGCGAGTCGGAGGCTCGGAGATCAACGCCCGTTCGACGCGCTCGCCGGCCTCGTCCACACTTCACACGCGTCAGTCATCGGTTGCGCGGTTCGATGTGCCCGGGTCCGAGCACACACGTTTCCAAGTACCTGTTGACGTGTACAAGTGATGGCACGTCTTGGGCCGCATTTGCCGTGCATCGGGCGGAGACGCAGCAAGAAAACCCTCCTCGGGCATCGAGTGAGGAACCGGAGACATCGCCGGATCGCACGTCTTGTGAAGCGCGAAGATCGCGGCGTAAAGCGCAGGCATGTTGTACGGAACATGCCGCCATGTCACACCTATAGCGTCTATTGGGGTTGAGACCACCTCGCGCGCGCGCCAGCATCCCCACTCGGGTGCAACGCGCGCGAGCAAGTGCTCGCGACGAAAGCGGTGCTGCGATCACAGGCGGATCGGTGGGGCTTTCCGTACGCAACTATGTCTATGTCGCCGACGACGCGTCGTCTGCAGTCGCGCCGCCGCGCCGTGTCACTCGGTACGAGCGAATCGTGAAGCCTGCGATCGACAGGTTCTTCGCGCTCGTCTTGTCGTGCGTCTTCGCGCCCGTGATGCTCGTGGTCGCGCTGCTCGTGCGCATCGACCTCGGGCGATCCGTCATCCTTCGCCAGCAACGCGTTGGACGCGATGGGCGGATGTTCATCGTGCACAAGTTTCGGACGATGTCGGCCGACCGCCGCTGCGCGCATCTCGACTACGAGGGCGCCGATCGCCGGCGAACGCACAAGCACCCAAACGATCCGAGGCTCACGTCGCTCGGGAGGGCGCTGCGCAAGTGGAGCCTCGATGAGATTCCACAGCTCTGGGACGTGCTCGCGGGGAACATGAGTCTGGTCGGACCGCGGCCCGAGCTGCCGGCGATCGTCGCGCGCTACGAGCCGTGGCAGCACGCCCGGCACGCCGTGAAACCCGGCCTTACCGGATTGTGGCAGGTCAAGGCCCGAGGAAACGGCGAGATGCACGAGTGCACCGACCTCGACATCGAGTACGCAACTCGCGTCACGCTGCGAGCTGACATGAAGATCTTGTTCACCACGCCATTTGCGGTTCTCGCAGGTCGCGGCTTCTAAGAAGAGAGGGCAGAAGATGCCGCACGCAGATCGAACGCTCGTCACCGGCGCCGGAGGATTCATCGGTAACCACCTCGTGAATTACCTCAAGGAACAGGGACATTGGGTGCGTGGCGTTGACGTGAAGCTGCCTGAATTCTCCGATACGAAGGCCGACGAGTTCCTCGTCGCAGACCTGCGCGAGCAGGAGACGTGCCTCGAGGCGACCACGGGCGTCGACGTGGTCTATGCGCTGGCGGCGGACATGGGTGGCATGGGCTACATCTCGTCGAATCATGCGAAGATTCTTCGCGACAATTCCTTGATCGACGTCGGAACGATCGACGCTGCGCGTAATCAAGGGGTTCGCCGCGTGCTGTATACCTCGTCTGCGTGCGTCTATCCCGAGCACCTTCAGCAGCACGTCGACGTTCGAGGACTTCGAGAGGAAGATGCGTTCCCGGCGGATCCGCAGGATGCGTACGGCTGGGAAAAGCTCTTTGGGGAGCTTCTGTCGAAGTACTACGGCGCCGAATCCGAGATGGAGACTCGCGTCGTACGCTTTCACAACATCTACGGACCCCTCGGCACGTTCGAAGGCGGACGCGAAAAGGCTCCCGCCGCGCTGTGCCGTAAGGTCGCCACGGCTCGGGAGGGCTCGTCGATCGAGATATGGGGCGACGGGCAACAAACCCGTTCGTTCTGTTACGTCGACGACTGCGTCGAGGGAATCTACCGGCTCATGTATTCGGACCACGACGAGCCGCTGAACCTCGGCACCGAGCGAATGGTGAGCATCACCGAGCTCGCACACATCATCATGGAGATTGCCGACAAGCGCCCGCTCATCGAATATGTGCCCGGTCCGGAGGGGGTGCGCGGGCGCAACTCCGACAACTCGCGGTTGCGACAGGTACTCGGCTGGGAACCGCGGATCGAGCTCGAGACCGGTCTGGCCGAGACGTATCGGTGGATCGAGAAGCAAATCTCCGAGAAGTGACGGCGTGAGGGTCGCCGCATCGGATGTGACACCATTCGACCGCATCGACGTTCTCGGCGTCGGTATCAGTGCGATCGATCCCGCCGCGGCGCTCTCCGAGATCACGCGCTGGATCACGAACCGCGAGCAGCACTACGTGTGCGTTACCGGCGTGCACGGCGTGATGGAGTCCGCGCGCGACCAAAGTCTGCGTGACATTCACAACAGATCCGGTCTCACGACTCCCGACGGCATGCCGATGGTGTGGGCGGCGAGGTTTGCGGGAGCACGGTGTGTGCGACGCGTCTACGGACCCGACCTCATGCTCGCTGTGTGCGAGCGGGCCGCACAGCGCCATTGGCGTTGCTACCTGTACGGCGGCACGCGAGATGCGCTCGACCGACTCGACGCACGGCTCACCGCACGGTTTCCGGGTCTTTGCATCGTGGGCGCGCACTCGCCTCCGTTTCGCGAGCTGACCCCCGAAGAAGATGACGCTGTCACTCGCGCGATCAATGTCGCGCAACCCGACATCGTGTGGGTTGGTCTGAGCACGCCGAAGCAAGAGAGGTGGATGGCGGCCCATGAAGGCCGCTTGGACGCGTCGGCGATCGTCGGCGTCGGCGCCGCGTTCGACATTCACGCGGGGACGTTGCGTCAGGCCCCGAGATGGATGCAGCAAGCCGGGCTCGAATGGCTCTTCAGACTTGCGGTCGAGCCGCGCCGCCTCTGGCGGCGCTACCTGGGCAACATTCCGAGGTTCCTCATCGCGATCGCCCGCCGACGTCCCCGCGTCATCGCCGCACCGAGCGCCGTGAGTGCTCGGGGGTAGCGCCCGACGCACGCCCGAAGGCGGGCCCGGTCGCAACTGCTGCAGGTCGATCGCCACGCGGAAGACGAAGTTGTCGACGATGCCGGCGGTGGCAACGAGACCGCGCGAGAGCCAGACCAGATGCGGAAGTGGTTGTTCACGATGACGTTGTGCCGGATCGACGTCCCGGTGATCGTCACGGACGGGTCGCCCGAGAAGATCAGCACACCAGTGGTCTCGGACACCTGGCGTCGTCGTCGCCGGCGAGGTTGTACGTCCCGATGAAGTTGCGGTCGAACACGTTGCGGCCGGTTCCGTTCCAAGCCGTTGCCGCCGGTGCCGGCACGACCCGCGACGCCAACCGCTCTCCGGTCGATCGCGAGTCGACGTAGCCGCCAGAACGCCGCCGTTGTTCTCTGTCCGGCCGGGCTACCAGGTCGTACCGATTCCAGGACAGGTCTCTTGGGTCACGTCGAGCTCAGGTCGGATCACCTGGCGGACTCGTGACATCCTGGCTGCCACGCGATGTGATCGAATGACGTGCCTCCGATGAACGCGGCGTCTGCCACGCGGGTCCTCCTCGTCGAAGACGAGGAGGCGATCGCGATTCCTCTCGCCGAGGGCCTCACGCGCGAACACTTCGAGGTCGTCGCCGTCCGGAGTGGGGCGGACGGGCTGGCCGCGGCCCGGCGTGCGGACCTTGTGCTGCTTGATCTCGGTCTTCCCGACGTCGACGGAGCCGACATCTGCCGCCTGCTGCATGCCGAGTCCGGCGCGCCGATCATCGTGCTCACCGCTCGCGGCGACGAGCGAGACCGCGTACGCCTGCTGGGCCTCGGCGCGGACGACTACGTCGTGAAGCCGTTCGGGCTCCCCGAGCTCGTCGCTCGCATTCACGCGGTACTCCGGCGCGCCCGCCGCGGGCTCGCGCGCCCGGAGTCGCGGGAGCTCACTGTTCAGGAGATCGCGGGGCTCGGCATCGACCGGCGGTCGCGCCGGGTCACGATGCACGGTCGTGAGGTCAGCTTGAGCCGGAAGGAATTCGATCTGCTCGCCCGGCTCGCTGAAGATCCGGGAGCCGTCGTGAGTCGTGAGCGGATCATCGCGGAAGTCTGGGACGAGCACTTTTGGGGTTCGACCAAGACACTCGACGTCCACATCTCAGCACTTCGGAAGAAGCTTGGCGAGCCATCGATCATCGCGACCATCCGCAATGTCGGATATCGGCTGGACACGAACGTGTGACACGCAGGCTCGTCGTCACCTACGTTGCGCTCACCGCGCTCGCGCTCGCGTTGCTTGCGACACCCCTCGCGATCACATTTGCGAACCGCGAGCGCGAGCGGCTCCTCTTCGATGCCCAGCGCGAAGCCGACACCGTCGCGGTCACCGTCGACGATCCGCTCGAAGCACATGCGCCGCTTCCGATCTCGACGCTCGCAGAATCGGCTCGTGCACGCCATGCGAGCGTGCTCGTCGTCGACTCGCACGGTGTCGTCCTCTTCGACTCCGTCGATCGATCCAATATCCCGCATAGCGAAGCGGACGCTGGCGATATTCGCGCCGCGTTGACGGGCACGCGCGTCGCCCGGAGCGGTCAACTCGGAGGGATCGGGCCCGCAGTCATCTACGCGACGGTGCCGGCGATCGGGGAGGGCGTCGTGAACGGTGCGGTCCGGGTGACCTACCCGACCGCGGCGCTCGACACCCGCGTCCGCGACACGTGGGAAGCGATCGCGCTCCTCTGCGCCGCGGTCCTCGCCGCGGTTGCGCTTGTCGGCGTCGTGCTCGCACGGAGCATCACGAGGCCGCTCAGAACTCTCGAACAAGCGACCGACCGTCTCGGACACGGAGATCTCACCGCGCGGCTCGACTCGAGCGACGGTCCGAAAGAATTGCGGCAGGTGGCGCACACCTTCAACCGCATGGCGGCACAACTCGACGATCTCATCGACTCCCAAACCCGGTTCGTCGCCGATGCCGCCCACCAGCTCCGTACGCCGTTGACGGCGTTGCGGTTGCGGCTCGAGAACCTCGACGCCGGCGACGATCTCGACCACACCGCCGTTGCGGCCGCATCGGCCGAGGTGGCGCGGATGGCCAAGCTCATCGACGGACTGCTGATCCTTGCCCGCGATTCCGCGTTACGTGAGTACGCCCAGTCATGTGATCTCGCGGCTGTCGCCCGGGAGCGAGTCGACGGCTGGAGCGATGTCGCGCGCGATCGGGGCGTCCGCATCGAGCTCGACGCTCCGGAGCACGCGTGGGGGTACGCGTTGCCGGGCGCCGCGGAACAGTTGTTCGACAACCTCATCGACAATGCGCTGAGCGCGTCCCCGCCCGCGGGGACCGTCACGGTCGTCGTGCGCCGGGACGCGTCCCACGTCGACTTCCGGGTCCTCGATGAGGGTCCCGGACTCGACGACGACGCCCGCGAACGAGCGTTCGACCGCTTCTGGCGCGCCCCCGGTGCAGCCAACGCCGGAACGGGCCTCGGGCTGTCGATCGTGCGCCAGCTCGTCGAGGCATCCGGTGGAACGGCGAGGCTCGACGCGCGCGCCG
The DNA here is from genome assembly GCA_963836365.1 of uncultured Actinomycetes bacterium. Lineage (GTDB taxonomy): Bacteria > Actinomycetota > Acidimicrobiia > IMCC26256 > PALSA-610 > DASQHW01. The sequence continues at coordinate 122,808 of CAWIJC010000006.1, read as the reverse complement.
GTGGCGGTCTCGTCGCCGCGGTCACGCTGTTCGCGGCGAGCGAGCCCGACAGCGCCGACAGCGCCGACAGCATGACGCACCCGGCGACCTGAACCGGCGCGGGATTACCCTGAGTGCCGCGGTGGCCGAGTGGCTGGCCTGCGAGAGCGCGGCACGAATGTGTCCGTGCGCGTCCGGGCTTCCGGCACGCGTGCGCGACGCGCACGCGTGTCGCCGGTGATCGCGACCGTCCGCCGCGGCCACGAAAACGCGACACGGAAGAACGGTGCTCCGCCGGGACTGGCCCGACAACGAATTCGGAATGCTCGCCCGCCTCTCGCGCGCGGGTGTAGCCGTTCCGCACCCCGTCGCGCGCACCGCTGACGGTGTACTGATGCAATACATCGGCGACCGCGTGCTCGCCGCACCCCGGCTCGTGCATGCGGGCCCCGACCGGCTGCGCATTCGAGCAGGCGGCGGCACTGCTCGTCGAGAACCCCATCGCATGCGCAGATCGCCCGGCTCACCCCGTCGTCGTCCGTGGGCCAGTAGCGTCACGGAGCACGGGGCCTCGACCCGTCTCGTGTGACCATGCAACCAGCCGCGCCAGCCGCGCCCGTCGGGAGCGACCACACCAGCGAGCCTGAAGGCGGCGGCCGGCGTGTCGACCAGCCTGCCGACCAGTCTGTCGATCCGCCTGCGCTCCGGTATGCGTACGCGCTCGCGTTCGTTCTCGTCCTGGTGCCGTTCCTGTTCTCCGCCGTTGCGACGCTGCACGACGGCCACGCGCGCCTTCATCCGCGATCAGGCGTTGACCGAGCTCGCCGTCCGCGACGTGTTCCACCACCCGGTGCTGTTCGGCCTGTATTCGCGCGACGGCTGGAGCCATCCGGGACCGTTGCTCTTCTACACGCTCGTGATCCCGTACCGGATGACTGGGAGCAACCCAGCGGGCCTGATCATCGGCGCGCTTGCGATCAATGTCGCGGCGATCGCGGGGATGGCGCTCGTCGCGCGCCGTCTCGGCGGGACGGCCGCGGCCTTGCTCGTCCTGCTCGCGGCGAGCGTGCTCGCCGCGTGCACTCGGTCCGGAGTTGTTGCGCGACCCGTGGGTGTGCTTCGTCAGCCTGATGCCGTTCGGCTTCTTCTGCGTGCTCGTCTGGGCAATGGTGTCAGCTCGCGCGTGGGCCGTCCCGGCGTCGGCCGCGGTCGGCTCGTGGCTCGTGCAGACCCACATCGGCTACGCGCCGCTCGTCATCCCCGCGCTGTTGTTCCCCGGAGCGTGGTTGTCGGTGACGACATGGCGCAGGCACGACGACGAGGTGCGATCGCGTGTACTGCGCGCGGGCCTGGTCGCGGTCGGGGCGACCTTCGTCCTGTGGCTGCCGCCCCTGTGGGACGAAGTGTTCGGCACCGGCAACTTGTCGACGATGGTGCGGTGGTTCAACCGCGAGGCCGACGGAGTGCACTCGCTGAGCGAAGGACTGCGCGTCACGCTCGCGCAGTTCTCGAGCCGGCCCGGCTGGTACACCGGCGGACGCCCGGTCAACCCGTTCAACGGCGCAACTCTGCTGCTCAGCGCACCGCTGCACCCCGTTCTGCTCGTTGTCGTGACCGCGGCGATTGTCGTCGCCGCTCGGCGCCGCGATCGGGCTGTGATTCGGCTCGCGGCCGTGATCGGCTTCATGATCGCCGTCTCGATCGTCGCGATCGTGCGCACGATCGGGACCATGTACGAATACCGGTTGCTGTGGACGTGGGTCGTCGGCGCGCTCGCCGGAGTCATCGTGGTGTGGGTCGCCTGGAACCTTGTCGCCGCGAGGTGGCCGTCGGCGTCGACGACTGTGCTCGTACCGATCACGGTCGTCGCGCTGCTCGGGCTCTGCATCGTCCAGCTCGTCGATGTCGCGCAGATGGCGCCGCCCAGCTGGGAGTCGCCCGACACCGACATCGTGGCGCGGAAGCTCGCATCGAGACTCGACCGCGGCGCGGGGGAAGTCGTGTTGACCTCGCGGACGGCCGCGGGCGAGTGGTACCTGCAAGGCGTGCTGCTCGCGCTCGAACGGCGGGGCTTCGCGGCCCGCGTGCCCGCGGATCCCGGGCACTTGTACGGAGATCATCGCGTCGCCGGTGACGCGCCCGGCGCGACGCATCTCGTCGTTCTCGCCGAGAACGATTTGCAAGACTACGCGCGTCAATCCGGGCTCGAGCTCGTTGCGTACAGCGGAGCAGTGTCGCTCGACCAAAGGATCGAGTTGGGTCGCGAGTCCGAGGCAAAGCACCTGCAACTGCTGCGCGACTTGAGCGCCGGACTGATCACACCCGCCGACTTCGGGCGTGCCTATCACGCCGCCAATGTCACGAGCCCGGCCGTTGCTGTGTTTCGCGAGGTCGGCCCCTGATGACTCGTCAGCACTGCGGACGACGCGGCGCCGGATCCGGAGTTCCCGGCGTGCCCGTCGGAGGGGGCGGACCGAACCCTTCGCGGGGCGAGACGCGGATCGTCGTGGTCGTACGCGGGGGCGGCGGCGGAGGTGGAAGGGGCTGCATCGTGGTCGTCGTCGTGCTCGGCGGAGGCGACGTCGTGGTCGTGGTGGGTGGCGGTACGACGACAGTCGTCGTGGTGGTGTCGATCGGCACGCCGGCGTCGTGGAAGGCGACGACCTCCACGGCCGGTGAGCCGTTCGTGATCGAGATGGAGCGACACGCCGACACGGCGCGCCCCGCGGGCGCGAATGGCTCCAGGTTCGGCGCTTTCGCCTTCGGTTTTCGCGCGTGCGCCGCGCGCCTGGTGGCGCGCCTGTCCCCGGCGGTCGGCGGCACTGTAGCGACCGGTGCGTGCGTGTCCGACGCTCCTGTCGACGTGGGAGAAGCCGCGACCGCAACGCTCGACGGTTCGTCGGAGCGCGAGAGCGCGATCGCGACCGCCGCCATGACGACGACGACACAACTCAAGACGGTCGCGATCACCTGGCGTTGCTTGCGTTGTCGCCGGCGGGTCTCGCCAACCCCCGTCGCGTACGAGTAGATCTCGTGGGAATCGAACTCGCTCGGAAGCGAGGCGTCATTCCAGGGTTCGTGCGGTCCTTCGTTGTCGTTCATGCGGCTCCGCGCTCCTGCGCTCGACCGCCCGTGCGACGGCACAGAGCTCCCGCGCATCCGCGCTGCGCCCGGCTACTCACGCAACTGCCTCTTCAGACGACACGTAATCGTCGGGAAGCACGTCCTCGAGCTTGCTTCTGACCTTTTCCGCGAGCGCATTGACCTTGGGGGCCGACAGGCTCAGAGCAAGCGATGTAGTGGTCTCGTCGCAATCCATCATGAAGCGCAGTGCCGCAACGTCGCGCTGTGTACGCCGGAGGTGATCGAGTACGTCGCAGATCGTGCGCGACACGTTCGGTGTCTTTCCCTCGTCGTCGCCTGCCTCCGCGCGCGCGGAGTTGCTCGAGACACACGTCCTTCGTGCACACGACGACCCACGCCACCGCGTTCGGGCTCCGCTGGACGCGTTCCCAGTGTGCATACGTGCGTGCCATGGCTTCTGCCACGACCTCGTTCACGCCCGTCGAGTCGTAACGAAAGAATCGACGCGCGATGTGACACGTCACGCTCACGAGGTTGCCGTAGGCAGCGTCGAACTCAGCCCGTGCATCTTCGTCCCACGGCATTCGTTCATCATTACCGCTCGCGTGTCGCGATCGTGGTTTTCCGCATGCGCTTCCGGAACGCGCGCGCATTGAACTCGCGCCGGCATTGTGCACAGCCCTGTGGGAAAGTTCCGCGCGTCGGTACACATCCGTACGACCTCCTGTATCTGCGCGCTCACCCGCAACAGCCGCGCTTCGCACGACTTCCGGTACGCGCATCTCGCACTCACCGACCACCTGTCGCAGCGCGGCATGTACGAAGAGCCCGACACCGCGAGCCGCGTTTCCCCCAGACGTCCGATGTTCTGCGCAATTCGACGCGCGCTCGCGCGCGCCGGCGTCGCGGCATCGCTTTATTCGGCCGCGCGATGTGGTAGATCGTTCTCGCCGAGGGGGGCGAAACGAGGGGGCCAGGGCGAGGAATGACACGCGGGCACATCGCGGTAGCGATTGTCGGCTACGGGTACTGGGGTTCGAAACACGTTCGCGTGTTCAGCGCGATGCCCGACGTGGCCGTCACGATTGTCGACACTGATCCGAGTCGGTTGACGGCAGCGCGTCGGGACTGTCCCGGCGCGAGACTGTCGCGATCGTTGGACGAGGTCCTGCGCGAGGTCGACGCAGTCGTCGTCGCGACCCCGTCGGCCACACACGCGCGTCTTGCGCTCGCGGCGATCCGCGCCGATCGGCACGTGTTCGTCGAAAAGCCGTTGGCGACCAGTTCGGCTGACTGTGAGGCGCTGGTCGACGCCGCCGAGGCCCATGGCGTGGTGCTGATGTCGGGCCACACTTTCGAGCACCACGCGGCAGTGTGGAAGCTCCGCGAGCTCGTGAGCGACGGGCATCTCGGCGATATTCGCTATATAGATTGCGCGCGTCTGAGTCTCGGCTTGTATCAAGCCGATGTGAACGTCATCTGGGATCTGGCACCGCACGACGTTTCAATTGTGAACTACCTCCTCGGTCGCCCCCCAGTAGGCGTGTCGGCATGGGGCCACAGTCACGCGAGCCTCGGTGCGGAGGATGTCGCGCACATTCAGCTGCGCTATACGGAACCGGATATTCGCGCGTATATCCATGTGAGCTGGCTCGCGCCGTGCAAGGTTCGGCGTGTGACCGTCGTGGGGAGTCGCAAGATGGCCGTCTACAACGACATGGCCGGTGACGAGCGCATCCGCGTGTACGACGTCGGCGTGGATCACGTCTCGTTCTCGGAGTCTGTCAGTGCGCCGGGTGTGTCCTATCGTCGTGGCGACATCGTGTCGCCGTTCATCGCATTCGAAGAACCGCTCGCCGTGCAGAATGCGCACCTCCTCGAGTGCATTCGCGACGGGCGCACACCGCGCACCGACGGCAACAGTGGCCTCGCGGTTGCGCGCGTGTTGGAAGCCGCGAACAACGCGCTGATCTCCGGGCGGGAAGTCGCACTACACACGTTGCCGGTGCTGTCCGACGCGGATGGCCCCGACATTGATCTCACACGCGTTCGCCCCGAGCTGCCACTGGTTCTCGATGGGGACGCGAGCCGTGTGACAATCACGTCTTCCGACCGCATTCCATTTCTCGATCTCGCCGCGCAGCACGACGAGATTCGATCCGAGATCGACGACGCGTGGGCGCGCGTGACTGCTGCGAACGCGTTCGTTGGCGGCGCGCACGTCGAACGGTTCGAGGCAGAGTTCGCGGACTACTGCGGTGTTCGCCACTGCATCGGTGTCGCGAACGGGACCGATGCACTGATGCTGATCCTCGCATCGCTGAGTGTCGACGGGCAGGAGGTGATCGTCCCGGGCAACACGTTCGTCGCAACCGTCGAAGCGATCGTCGCCGCCGGCGCGATTCCTGTGTTCGTCGACGTAGACCCGCGGACGCTGTTGGTCAGCGCCGAGCACGTCGCGGACGCGATCTCGGCACGAACGGCCGCGGTGATCGTCGTACACCTTTACGGCCAGATGCCCGACATGGACGCGATCGGTCGGGTCGCGGCACGCGCTGGGTATCGCGGTGATCGAGGACGCCGCGGCAAGCGCACGGCGCGCGGTGGCGGCGACGGCGCGCGGGTGCCTACAGCCATGCGGCCGCGTTCAGCTTCTATCCGGGCAAGAACTTGGGCGCGTTCGGCGACGCAGGAGCGGTCACGACCGACGACACCGGCATCGCGCGGCACATCCGCGCCCTTGCAAACCACGGACGTACGCCGACCGGCTGGCACCAGCACGACATCGTCGGCTGCAACAGCCGGCTCGACGGACTGCAGGCCGCGATCCTGTCGGTGAAGCTGCGCCGCCTCGACGAATGGAATGCCGGCCGGATGGTCGCGGCCCGCCAGTACCAGCGCCTGCTCGCGGGCACGGAGCACCGTCCCCTGACGACCGACCCGCGGCAACAGCCGTATACCACCTTCATGTTGTTCGCGTTCCCGATCGGGCACGCGTGCTCGCCGAGCTCGATACCGGTCGCATCGGATGGGGTCTGCACTATCCCGTACCGGCACACCGGCAGGCCGCGTTCTCGCCCTTTGCCACCGAGTCATTGCCCGTGACGGAAAAAGCGGCAGGCGAGATCATCTCGCTTCCGATGTTTCCTACGATCACGAGCGCACAGATCGAGCGGGTGTGCGAGGCCTTGCTCGCGGTCCCAGAGGAGACCACGTATGGAAAAGCCGGCTGACGAGCTCGCTCCGGTCCCGTCCCAGAACAAGGCCCCCACACTCCCACCCGACGTCCTCGCCGTCGCTGTCTTCCAGCCGCGCCGGCGCGACATTCTCGCGTCGTGCGCTCGTGCTCTACGCGATCTGGGCGCTCCTGATCGTGATCATCGGCGCCGAGGCGGGCTACCTCGTGTCGAACCTCGCGCCTTCGGTCTACGGGGCGCGTGACCGAGATCTACTACCAGCTCGGGCAGAGCAATCCTTCGGGCTTCTTGCGCCAGGACCGCGCGCTGTCGACGCAGCTGGTGAAGATCAAGAGTCGTGAGATCCTCACGCCGATCGCGCGCGCGAACCACGTCAGCGTCGACGCGCTCGCGTCGAAGGTGCACCCGAGCGTGCTCGAGGAGAGCGAGGTGCTGCGCATCGAGGTCGACGACAAGTCGCGCGCTCGCGCGCAGGCAATGGTCGGCGCGATCACCGACGCATACCTGAAGGTCGCTCGCCAAGACTCGCTCGACGATGTGCTGAAGGCGCGAACGCAGGATCTCGACGAGGTCAACAGGCAGATCAACGACCTCAATGCGCAGCTCGGGAACGCGGCCACGTCCGCGCAACAGGCGGCAGTCCAGAGTCAGCTCTCCAACCTCGATGATCGCAAGACCAGCCTCCAGTCGACGATCGATGAGCTGACCACCGAGCAGGCGGAGCGGCCGACCATCGAGCAGATCACGCAGCCGTACCTGCTCGACAGTCCGGTGTCGCCCAAGCCGATGAAGGCCGCAGTCGCCGGTGGGCTCGCCGGCTTTGCGCTCGTCGCGGTGGCGGCGATGTTCCTTGCTGCGGCGGCACCTCGCAGACCAGCGCGACTGATGGAACAGACGCGCACCGAAGTCGGCGACTCGATCGCCGACGCCGATACCGGGCGGGAGGTCGCGGAATCGTTCGGTGTCGCGGGCTGGACGCTGGTCAGCAGGGGCAGCTGGTCTGATCCGCGTCATCATCGTCGGGGCGGTGCTCGGCCCGACGTTCTTCGCGAATATCTTTCAAGCGACGAACAGTGTCCCGAACATCACGTACAACCTCCTCGCGGGGTCGCTGCTCACGACCCTGATCGTCCCCTCGCTCGTCGGCGCGCTCGACAGGAAAGGACTCGACGAGGCCAAGCCGCGTCGCCCAAGGTCTTGTCGGTGTCGTGCTCGTGGGGTTCTGCGGCGCAGGTGTCGTCGTCGTCGGTCTCGGCCCGCTGATCGTCCACTTGTTGACGCTCGGGATCCACCGTCACGAAGACGCGGCACAGGGTGCGCGCCAGACCTGGGTCCTGTTGCTGTTGGTCGTTCCGCAGATCATCCTCTACGGCGTGGCCGCGGTCGGTGTCGGCCGCGCAGAACGCGCTGGCGGCACTTCGCGCTCGCGGCCGCCGCGCCCGCGATCGAGAACGTCGGGTTGATCGTCACACTGCTGCTCGCCGCGCGTTGGTTCGGCGTCGGCAACAACGTGCACGACGTCTCGACCGCCGAGCTCGTCGTGCTCGGTGCGGGCTCGACGTTGGCAGTCGTCGCGCACGTCTCGCTGCAACTGTTCGGCGCGGCACGCGCGGGCATCCCGCTTCGCCCGCGCTGGGGCTGGAACGACCCCGAGGTGCGCGACATCGTGCGCAAGACCCTCCCGACTGTCGGCACCGCGATGCTCGACGCGGTGTGGTTCTTCGCGCTGATCGTCGCGGCGGGGACCGTCGCCGGTGGTGTCGTCGCGTTGCAGATCGGCTTCAACTTCTACAACGTGCCACTCGCGCTCGAGCGCGAAGGCCGTCGGGACCGTGATGTTGCCGCGCATGTCGCGCGACTCGTTGCGCGGCGATCTTCGTCGCTTCCGCGAGACCTACGAGGCCGGCATCTCGTGGTCGTGGTTCGTCGCGGCGCCCGCGACGGTGGTCCTCGTGCTCCTCGCGACGCCGATCGCGCGATCGCTCGCGTTCGGCCAGATGGCACGCGGTGAAGGCACACTGTTGATGACGGCCGCGCTCTGGTCGTTGGGGTTGTCACTGCTTCCCGCCGCGACGCACGAGTTCGCGACGCGTCGCGCTGCTACGCCCGCCGCGACGTGCATTCTCCGTTCGTGTCGTGTGCCGTGCTCGTCGCGATCACGCTGATCGGCATACCGATCGCGGTGCGCTACTTCGACGGCGCGGGTGTGATCGCCGCACTGGGCATCATCAACGGCATCGGACAAGTCGCCCGCTCGCTGATCGTTGACTGGGCCGCGCGTCGTGGTACACCACCGGTCCGCGGGTGGTGGCGCCCGCTCGCCCGCCACGTGAGCGCCGCGTTGTTGACGATCGGCGTCGCGGCCGTCGCGGTGCGCCTCGTCATCGACGACCATTCGCGCATCGGCGCGCTCGCGCAGGTCGCGATCGCTTCCACCATCGGACTCATCGGGTACCTGAGTGTGCAGTCGTCGCTGCGTGCACCCGAACTTCCTGACGCGTTGCACCGCCGGTTGCGGTTCGGCGTGCTCGCGGCCACTCGAGTGCGACCGTGAACGCCGTCATCGTTCCCGGGCGACGCGTACCGCACGGAGACGCGGCTGTTCCTGATCGCGACACTCCTCGCAGCGCCGCTGGCGGGCGTCTTCGGGCTCGTCGTGCTTCGCCAGCCGATGGTGCTCCTGGTCTTCCCGGCCGCGGCGGCGCTCGGCGCGTTCCTGGTCGTCATGTCGCGCCCGGTGCTCGCCGCGTATGCGTTCCTCGCCTTGCAGCCGTTCATCGGTGGAATCGACCGCGGGGTCGATCACTCCCGTGCTGCGACCGAGCGAGGCGCTGCAAGCGTTTCTGACCGCGGCGGTCGTCGCGGGCGCGGCCAAGCGCGCCTGGCGCGGCGAGGCGTTGTCGATGCGAGTCACGAGACTCGATCGGGCGATCCTCGGCCTCGCGGTGATCGGCTCGCTCTGGCCGCTCTTCTGGATGCTCGCGCGAGGGACTCACCCCTTCGTCGTCGGACGTGTTCTGGACGCTCGTGCTCTGGCGTCTCGCCGCGCTGTACGCCTTGTTCCGCTGGGTGGTGCGAACCCCGGCCCAGGTGCGCACGTGCCTTTGGATCCTGCTCGCCACCGCGGTGAGCCTTGCCTTGATCGCGCTCGCGCAATCAGTCGGCAACATCCGTCTCGGTGGGCCGTGGGCACCGACGGCCGCGGGCGGTGACCAGACCGGGCGTGGTGCGACGACACTGAACTCGCCGATAGCGACCGGCGACTTCCTGGCGTACAGCCTCGGCATCGCGCTCGATCTGGTTCTTGCGTCATCGCGAGCCGCGCCGCATCATCGGCGCGGCCGGCGTCGATCATCCTCGCCGGTGCGCTCGGCACCGGCCAGTTCTCGGCCTGGTTCGCGCGTGCTGATCATCGTCGGGTTCATCGTCGTGTACGAGGGTCAGCTGCGGCGGCTCTTCGTGTGGTTCATTCCGCTGACCGTCGTGCGCGGCCGCTGTCGCGTGGCCGGTGATCGCGACCCGGCTCTCGGGCTTCGGCGGCTACTGGGGCATCCCACCGAGCTGGCTCGGACGCATCGACAACCTCACGAACTTCTACATCCCGACGCATGAGCGGATTCCGGTGGGTCCTCGGCGTGCGGCCCGACCCGGTGCTTGCACGCGCCCGAGACGTGGCGCGAGACGATCTACCTCGAGAGCGGGCTGCTGTACTTCTTCTGGGTCGGTGGCATCCCGTTCTTCCTCGGCTTCGTGTGGTTCGCGTGCAACGCGTTCCGTCATTGCAAGCGCGTCTGCCGTCGCACGCACGGACGACATCGGCGTCGCGGCGCTCGGCGCGCGTGCCGGCACTGATGGCGCTCACCGTGTTGACCTTGATCGACATGCACCTGACCATGCGGGGTGGATCGGACGTGTTGTTCGCGCTCCTCGGTCTGAGCGCGATCTTGCACATCCCGGTTGCCGAACCACCCGAGCCGGTGGCTCCGCGTCCGACCGCGATTCCGTTGCCGAGCGCGAGCGCCCGTGCCCGACGGTCGGAAAGGAAAGTGCGATGAGTGACAGTGCGGTGCAACCGCGTCGGGGGCAAGGTGGTGCCGCTCCGACGCCCCGCGCTCCAGGCGACGATCGACACGGCGGCCGACCATCCCGAGTGGGACGCGTTCGTGCTCGCGACACCCGGCGGCGATCTCGTGCAGTCGTCCGCGTGGGGCTCGCGTCAAGCGCACCGCAGGCATGGACCTCGTCGCGGTGCGTGGTCCGCAGCGAAGACACGCATCGTCGCCGGCGCCCAACTGCTCGTGCGCCGCGTCGTGCCGCTCGGGACGCGTCGCATACGTGCCCTACGGCCCGGTGATCGCGGCCGACGCTCCTCGCCGAGACCGTACAGTTCGTCGCCGGCGCGTTCCGCGATGCTAATTGGTACGCGTGGTCTCAGCGCGCTGGTCGTGCAGCCGCCACACGGCGGAGAGGCAGCCGTGTCGGCATTGCGCGTGCCGCGGTTTCGAACCCTCCCCGGCGAACGTCGCGCCGTCGGCCACGTTGCGGCTCGATCTCGAAATTGACGAACGACGAGCTCCTTTCGCGCATGAGCAAGCATACGAAGCGCGACTTTCGTCAGAGCTTGCGCGGTCCGGTTGCGGTGCGGTTCGCGACGCGCGACGACTTGCCGTCGTTCCACGACCTGTATCGCGCAACTGCCGCACGCCAGCACTTCACGCCGTGGTCCCTGTCGTACGTGCAAGCGATTTGGGACGAGCTGCGGCCGAAGGGGCAGGTCGAGGTGCTGCTCGCAGACGTCGAGGGCACCGACGTTGCCGGCAACATGGTGTCGTGCTTCGGCGACGTGATCACAGGTCGCATCGTGGGATTCGACCCGTCGCGCCTCGAAGGGCGCATCCGTCCCAACGAGGCGCTGAAGTGGGAGGTGATCCAGTGGGGCCGTGAGCACGGCTACCGCTGGCTCGATGTCGGCGGCGTGAGCCGCGAGGACGCCTTGCAGATCGAGCGCGAGGGCGAAGCGCGCGGCGAGAAGGCCGTGCTCAAGATGCGCCTGGGCGGCGACGCGATGCTGTATCCCGAACCGCTGCAGTTGATCCGCAACCCCGTCCTGCGGAGCGGCTACCGGCTGGTCGGAGGCAGGGTCCTCTCGACCGTTCGCCGCAACATCGAACGCAGACTTCGCGCCGGGTCCGGCACGCACGCGCGATGAGGAAGCGGCTGTTCGATCTGGCAGTGGCGATCCCGGCGCTGATCGTGTGTGCGCCCGTGTTCGCGCTCGTCGCATTGCTGGTGAAGGTCGGCAGCCCCGGCCCGGTGCTCTTCCGGCAGCGGCGCATCGGCCTGCACGGCGAGCCGTTCACGTTGCTCAAATTCCGCACGATGACCGTCGGCGCCGGCGCCGGCGCCGACGACGGCGCGCTGGTTGCGAGAAGCGATCCGCCGCGAGCTGGCCGGCGAACGCGCGCCCGACGCAGACGGCAGCTTCAAAGTCGACGACCCACGCATCACCCGCATCGGGAAATGGCTCCGCACGACCAGCCTCGACGAGCTGCCGCAGCTGATCAACGTCGTGCGGGGTGAGATGTCGATCGTCGGTCCGCGGCCCGCGCTCGAGTGGGAAGTCGAGATGTTTCCCGTCGAGTACCGCCGGCGCACGGAGGTGCCACCCGGCATTACGGGGCTCTGGCAAGTCAGCGGGCGCAGCACTCTCACGACGGCCGACATGCTGCGCCTCGACATCGAATACGTCGACAACACATCGCTCGGCAGGGACGTGCGCATTCTCGCCGGCACGATCCCGACACTCGTCCGTCGGGATGGCGCGCGCTGATGACCACGCTGCTCGTTGCCACCACCGGAGGTCATCTGGCGCAGCTCGTCGACATCGTCGATCGCTTGCCGCACGTCGACGCTTCCGAGGTGCGCGTCTGGGTCACGCACGATCACCCGCAGAGCCGGTCGCTGCTCGCCGGGCAGACGACCATCTACGTGCCGTGCGTCGGGGAAAGAGACGTACGCGGAGTGCTGCGCAATATTCCCGTCGCCCACAGGCTTCTCCGGTCGTCGCACATCACGCGCGTCGTCTCGACCGGCTCGGGTCTGGCGCTCGGGTACCTGCCGTACCTTGCGGCGCGCGGTGTGGACACGCACTACATCGAGAGCGCCACGAGAGTCGGCGGCCCGTCGTTGACCGGCCAGTTGCTGCGCGGCGTGCCGCGTGTACATCTCTACTCGCAGTACGAGCACCTCGCGCGTGGTCGCTGGCGGTACGCGGGATCGGTGTTCGATGGCTTCGCACCTACGGTGTGTTCCGAACGGGCGGTCATTCGCCGCGTGGTTGTCACACTCGGCACCATGCACGAGTTCGCGTTTCGCCGCATGCTCGACGCGGTCGTGCCGCTGCTTCGGCCCGGCGGTGTCGTGGAGCGCGAGCAGGGCGTGCCGGTCGAGACCGTGTGGCAGACCGGCGGCACGCCGACCGACGCGCTCGGCATCGACGCGCGCCGGTGGCTGCCGGCCGACGAGATGGAGGCCGCGCTTGCGGGCGCGGATCTGGTCGTCAGCCACGGCGGTACCGGCTCGGCGCTGTGCGCGCTCCGAGCCGGGAAGTATCCCGTGTTGATCCCGCGCCTGTCGCGCGACGGCGAGATCGGCGACGACCACCAAGACCGATTCGCGCGCGAACTCGAGCGACGCGGCGTCGCGCTCCGTCGGCGTGCCGACGAGCTCACCGTCGGCGACCTCTTCGTCGCGGCGGCTCGACACATTCGACGTGCCGCGTCCGCACCCTCGTTCGCGCTCGCGTCATGACTGTCTTCGACCGACTCGTCGTCGACCCTCGCACCGCGCCGGAATGGAACACGTTGACCGAACGCGCGCGCAGCGCGGTGTTCGCATCACCGCTGTGGATCGGCGCGATCGCCGACACGTACGGCTTCGCCGTCGACGGCCACGTCCTCGTCGACGACGGCCAGGTGATGGCCGGTCTCGCGTGCGCGGCGATACACGACTTCCGGGGCGCCCGGCTGATCAGCTTGCCGTACTGCGACTACCTCGACCCGGTCGTCGCCGACGACGAGCAGTGGCACACGCTCGTCGCGCCGCTGTTCGAGCGGCGGCTGCCGTTTCAACTCCGCGTGCGGCGCAACGACGTTCCCGAACGCGACGCGCGATTCGCAGCGGGTCAATGAGCTCGCGTGGCACGGCACCGACCTCGGCCGGGACGAAGACGAGATTCTCGCGGGCTTCCCATCCGGAGTGCGGCAGCATCTTCGCTCGGCCCGGCGCCGGGGCGTCACCGTGCAGTTCGGCACCGACCTGGAAGACATCCGCACGTTCTTCGATCTGCATCGCCGGACGCGGAAGCGTAAGTACAGGCTGCTCTCGCAGCCACTCTCGTTCTTCGAGAACATCTGGAAGGCATTCTCGCCTCACGACGGCATCGCGGCGGGCCTCGCCGTCCACGACGGCGAGGTCATCGCGGCGAGCTTGTACCTCATATGGCGCGGTGTCATCTACTACAAGTTCGGCGCTTCGGACCCCGCGCACCTCTCGCTCCGGCCGAACGAACTGCTCGCGTGGGAGAGCATGCAGCTCGGGCGCTCGCGCGGCTGCCGCGCGTACGACTGGGGCGTCAGCGATCTCGATCAGCCCGGGCTCGTCGCGTACAAGCGCAAGTTCGCGACCGAGGAGCAACGCGTCACCGTGCTCCGCCACACGCCGGCGGGATACGACAATCCCGCGGGCGCCGAGGCGGGGCGCGTGCTCGGCGTGATGACCGAGCTGCTCACGCGCGACGACGTGCCCGACGACGTCACCGAAGCCGCCGGTGACGCGCTGTACCGCTATTTCACCTAGGCCGGGAGGGCCTGCCCGCTCCCGTACGCCGGGTTGGTTCAGGACACGGGCGAATGAGCGCGACCAAATGCGCGGCGCATGTGTTCAAGGCCCGGGATCTTCGCCCACCTCTCGCAACGCGGTAGCAAGTGCCACGCGCAGCCGACGCGCGGATGCGGTGCTGAGGTGACCGACGAGCCCGGCGCCGTGGCCTCCGACCTCTTCGACGGTGAGCTCGACGCGTATGTCGTTGCACTCGTCGCAGTCGTCGAGAACCGCAACGATCCACGACACCTGCCGCGCGCTCCGGGTCGTCGGGCGGATGATCGTCGGTGCCGTAGTCAGCGAGCTTCTTCATCGGATCACCTTCGGGTCACGTTGCGTGCATCTGGAACTGCGTGTCGCGAACTGGTCATCTGACCAATATGTCGCGGACGGCGCGTCGCTCATCATGTCGCTTGAAAGCGAAGAGATGTACGTAAGGGTTCTTCCTGCAGCATCGTGGGGAAGCGGCCGCGTCGGGGCGCCGGCGTAGGTCAGCGTGGCAACGGCTGATCTCACCGGCGCGGCCGTTCGCAGCGTCAGATGACCCCGCGCCGCTGTGCCTCGACGACGGCTTCGACGCGACTCGCCGCGCCGAACTTCCGCAAGATGCCGGAGACGTGCGCGGCCGCAGTGCGGCGCGTGATGAACAGCTCCTCGGCAATCTCGGGGTTCGTCTTGCCGTCGGCCATCAGGCGCAGCACTTCGAGCTCGCGCGTCGACAGCGGCACGTCGCCGTCGATTGTCATGCGGCCGGGTCCGAGTCGCAGCTGGTATGTGCGCGCGAGGTTCGTGATCGCCTCGTCGAGGCCGGTGAAGCCGTGGGTGCGAGCCGTCGCGCGCGCGTGCTTGAGCACCTCGGTCGCGAGATAGCGGCGCGACGGATCGGGCAGCGCGACCTCGGCCTCTCGCATACGAAAGTACGTTGCGTAGAACGGCATCGACAGCTGCTCGAACTGCTCGGCCGCCGCTCGCGTGTGTGCGTCGACACCTTCGTTGCGCACGCGCGCGTACTCGGCCGCGATGGCTCGTGAGTAGGCCTCGGCCAGCGGGTACACGTGCTCGAGCTGGCCACGCGCGCCGTCCCACGAGGCCCTGATCGCGTCGGCGCGCTGTTGCGCCTGCTCGGCGAGATCGAGTCGTCGCGCAGCCGCGGCCGCGACCGCAGCGTCGGCCTCGACGCGCATCGCGGCCATGGCGAACCAGCCGTGCCAGTACGTCTCGCGATGACGTTCGACCGCGGCTTCGCCCTCGTCGACGACCCGGCGCGCCGCGTCGAGGTCGCCCTTGGCGACGAGGGCATGCGTGCGCAGCATCGAGACCTCGATGAGGTGCTCGGCATTCTCGAGCGGCGCCGCGCCGACGGTGTCCGCGTCGATCGCGGCGAGCGCTTCGTCGTCCTCGCCCGCGAAGATGTGGATCAGCGCGCCCGCGGACACGCGGAACCAGAGGTCGAAGCCCTCCGCGTCGAGCTCGGCGACCGACGCGATCGAGTCGCGGGCACCGTCGAGGTCGCCGAGGAGCGCGCACGCGAGCGCCCGCAGGCAACGAGCCGGCACCAGGTATCGCCTCAGCCCGTACGTGTCGACCAGCTCGTCGACGCGATCGAGGCATTCGATGCACTTCGCAAAGTCGGGGACCGACGAGTAGGAGGCCGCCTTGTTGTACAGCACGAGCGCGTACGTCGAGTGAGCGTCGCCGTCGCGCGCGATCGAGAGCGCCTCGTCGTACTCGAGATCGGCGCGATCGAACTCGCCGGCGAGCTCGTACGTGTACGCCATGACCGAGTGTCCGCGCGCTCGGATCGCGGGCGCGTCGACTTCGCGCACCGCGTCGAGCATGAGGGCGGCTGTCTTTTCCCGTTCGTCCGCTTCTCCGTGCATCAGCATGTACTCGACCGTGTTCACCAGAAAACGGGCGCGCGGTTCCGGAGCGACACGATCGAGTGCGGGCATGAGCCGCCGCATCGTGAGCTCGTACAGCTCGGATCCGCGGTCGGCCGTCCACATCAGTGGAAACGCCCGACCCGCGGCCTCCACGCCGTCCTCGGCGCTCCGTGCGCACGCTTCTTCCAGCCCTGCTTGTGCCAGATCGGCGGCGCGCTCGATCCGCCCCGAGTATGCGGCGGCGTCGGCCGCTTCGAGCAGGAGCTTGGTGTGGTCGGTGGCCGCGACCGTCACGGCGTCGGGGACGGCGCCCCACCAGAAGAGCGCGCGCTCGTAGGCCTGGTACGCCGCCTCGAACGCGTAGCTCGCATCTGCACGTTGCGCGGCAGCCACTTGCGCGCGCAATGCACGAGGCGCATCCTCCGCCGCATCCCAATGACGTGCGAGCTCGGCGGCGTAGTCGATCCCGACCGCGCGTTCTTGATGATCGTCGAGTGCTGCGGCGATCGCGCGATGGAGTGCGACACGCTCGTCGGGCGTCGTGTCGTCGAGCACGGCCTGGCGGAGGAGCGCGTGCCGGAAGGCGTAACCGCGCCCGTCGTCGTCTGCGAGCAGGACCCCGGTATCGACTGCCGCGCGGGTCGCGGCTCGGGCTCGGTCGGCGTCGAACCCGGCGGCCGCGGCGAGCCACGCACGCGAGACGCGCGGTCCGATCAGCGCGGCCGTACGGACGAGGTGGCGTGCGTCGCCGTCGAGCAAGCTGAACCGGACCAGCATGAGGTCGCCGAGGGCCGGCGGAATTCCGGTCTCGGAGCGGGCCGCGACGAGCTCCTCGACGAAGAGGGGGTTGCCGTCGGCGTCGCGCACGATCCGGGCGACGTCGGCGGCGCCGGCGTCGCCGATGAGCACGCCCGCCAGCTCGCTGGTCGCGTCATCGGGCAGGCCTTCGAGCGCGATGCGGAGCCGGCCGAGCCGGCCCAGTTGCGCGATCAGCTCGCGCTGGGCCGAGGAGTCTTCGGGGCGGTAGGCGCCGACGAGCAGGATCGGTACCCGGCGGAGATTGGCGGCGACGTACCGAAGGAGCTCGCGGCTCGCGGCGTCGATCCAATGGAGGTCGTCGATGACGAGGATCAGGCGGGTGCGCGTGCTCACGTGCCTCAGCAGCGCGACGACCGCCTCGAACAGCAGGTGCGGGCCGTCTTCGTCATCGGCGGCGGGGGGTACGCCGACCATCGGGACCAGGTGCGCCAGCCGGGCACGGACGACTTCGGGAAGGGCGTCGGGATCGACGAGGCCGGGAGTGTCGAGCAGCCACCAGAGGGCGTCGGTCCACGGGGCGTAGGCGACCCCGTCGATGCAGCCGCCGCGTGCGGTTTGCGCCGTGTCGGCCCGGGCGGCGAACTCGTCCAGGAGCCGCGTCTTGCCGATCCCGGCCTCGCCGCTCACGAGGACCAGCGCGCCGGCCCGCTCGTCGACGGTGTCGAACGCGTCGAAGAGGGCGCCGATCGGCTCCTCGCGCCCGATCAGATACGGCGTGCGCTGCCGGGTTGCCACGGGTGCCGTCGACGTGAAGGCGTCGTTCCCCCCAGTCGCGGGGCTGATCGAGCCCCGTCTCGCGGTCGAATGTCGCTTCCCGCCAGGCGTCTCACCCTGTGCGGCACCAACAACGCATGTTGCGAACTGGCCACCTGAACAATATTTCTCCGCCTCTGGCACTCGCATGATGTCTCCAGTCGCCAGCCGGCGACAACGACCAAGGAGACAACAATGAAGAAGTACGCAGTTCGCATCGCAAGCATCGGCGGCGGCCTGGTAGCGGTTCTCCTCGCCGGTGGCGCGGGTTTCGGCCGCGGCTGACAATATGGCCTATCCGGGCGCCTGAGCCTCCAGGAACCCGGTGAGGTGCCGAAAACCCAGGGAGCGTGACGCCTTTTCCTCGCTCCCTGGCGTGGTTCACAGGAACCGTTTTTACGACGGCGGTCGCCTTGGCCGCCGTCGTAGCGATGCGCGGCCGGGCCCCGAGTTGGAGTGACGTTCGCGATCTTCTGCGCCTTGGTGCTCTTCACGGCGCGGCTCCCCGTGCAGCTGTCGGACGGGGTCTTTCTGTCGCCCGGCTTCATGGTGTGCATCGGCGCGATCGTCGTCTTCACGGATCGCGGGTCGATCCTGGCGGCGATGCTCGTCTGTGCTCCCACGATGACGCAGTGGGAGCACTTCAGGCGTCAGGCGTGGGGATGGATCCCGTTCAACATCGGCCTCTGCGCACTCTCCTTCGGTGCGGCGGCGATCACGTACGCGGCGCTTCCATCGACCATCACGGGATCGATGCCGATCTCGATCTTGGCCGCGATACCGGTCACGCTCGTATACCTCGCTGTTGCGTGGACTCTGATCGTCACTTCGTATGCGATCGAAGGCACCCGAGCTTGGCGCGAGGTTCTCGCCGAGCTCTCGTCCGCGGGAGTCGACGTCTTTCCGTTCGCGGTACTTGGATTTCTCCTTGGTTCCCTGTACCTGGCGCTCGGGGCGGGGGTGATGCTCTTGATCGTCGTGCCGATCTTCATTGCACGCGAGATGTTCGCCTCGTACCTCAAGGTCAAGGAGGCGCACGATGAGACCGTTCAGATGCTCATTCGGGCCCTGGAGGCGAAGGACCGCTACACAGCGGGTCACTCGGAGCGGGTCGCGGAATACGCGGAGTACATGGGCGGGGAGTTCCGCTTCACGCCGCGGCGGATGGAGCGGCTGCGGTTCGCGGCGCTCATGCACGACATCGGCAAGCTCGTCGTCCCGAACCACATCTTGAACAAGCCCGGAAAGCTCACCGAGGAAGAGTTCACACGCGTGCGCCTGCACGAGAAGGTCTCGGTGCAGATGCTGAGCCACATCGACTTCCTGCGTCCTGTGGCCGCGCAGACCGACAGCGAGCAGATGCGGCTCCGATCGGACGACCCCGATCACCCGATCGAGCCGTACATCATCATGATCGCCGACGCCTACGACGCGATGACGTCGACGCGCTCGTACCGCAAGGCGCTTCCGCAGGAGGTCGCGTTCCAAGAGCTGCGTGACAAGGCGGGCACACAGTTTCACCCCACATGTGTCGAGGCGCTGATCCGTGCGATCCAAAAGCGTGACGAACATCACGGTGCGGGCCACGAGGAACAGTCGGAGTTCGAGGACGCGCCCGCCGCGGGGGTCGGCTCGGCCGGGCTCGGAGACTTGCTCACGAGCGATGCCTAGAGGACTCGAGACGCGAGCGGTCCTTCACTGACATCAGACGTGCGTCGATGCCGACGGTCGGTTTGCCGATTCGCGTACCCGGCCCATACGCGAGCTCATCGGGCCCTGCCGCCACCGCATGAGCCCGCAACCTTGCCGGCGCACTGCATAGGGTTGCACTTTCCGAGAAGCTCGGAAGCACGCGGGGCCACATCCAGGGGGAAGTCGTGCAGCGTTCCTCACAGCGTCGTCGCCTGCAGTCTGTCGTCGCGCTCGCCGCGATCGCGATGTTCGCGACATCCGCGCTCGGGTCGCCCGCCTCGGCATGGGAAGGTCACGGCGGCTCACGGTGTCGATCTGGCGCGCACCGCGCCGATCGTGCTTCCGACGTGGTCGAGAAGAGCTTTCGTTGGCTCGAGGGTTACGACGACCCCGCGACGCCCGACCAGTACGACCGGGTGGGCGTGCTGCGCGTCGGATCGCGATGGGCGCACAACGTCTTGATCTTGAACCCGGGCACGTCGGCGGGCTCCGCGTACTTCGTGCCGCTCGCCGAGGACATCGTGCGGGCGACGCACGGCGACTGGCAGATCTGGTCGGTCGAGCGTCGCGAGAACCAGCTGGAAGACCATTCGGTGCTCAACGCGTTGAAGCACGGCACGGTCACGCCGCAAGCAGTCGTTCGACTACTACCTGCGGTGGCTCAGCGACCCGTCGATCACCAACCATTTCCGGTTGATCCCCGACGACGAAGTCGCGTTCGCGCGCGGCTGGGGGCATGAACGTCGAGATCGAAGATCTCCATCGGGTCGTGCTCGCCGCGAAGCGTGAAGGTCACCGCGTAGTGATGGGCGGCCACTCGCTCGGCGGGTCGATCACGACCGCGTACGCGACCTGGGACTTCCACGGACGGCCGGGTGCGCGCGACCTCGACGGTCTCGTCTACATCGACGGCGGAAGCGGTCCGACGGCGGTGACGACCGACCAGGCCGAGCATGTCGCTCGCGAACCTGCAGACCGGCTCGCCGTGGCTCGCGTTCGGCGGCATCGGCGCGCCGTTCCTCGGGCTCTTCTCGTCGGGGGGTCGACGCTCGCGATCGTCGACCCGCACGGCCGTTCGATCGCCCAGGACTGGCCGCTGTTGCCCGCGAACCTGAAGCCGCCGGTGCCCGTCGACAACGAGGCGCAGTTCGGCTACGCGGTCGACACCGAGACGTCGCCGCCGAGCCTCGCGGCCGCGCAGGTGCACGGCGGACAAGCTCGCGGCGAGTGGCGACCCGCGCGGATGGGACCCTGCCGGCGAGATCACGCCGATCCAGCGCTGGGCGCGCATGCTCTCGGGCACCGGCCTCGACAACATCGACGGCAGCGCGTGGTACCACCCGGCCCGCCTGACGATCGACGCGGGCGCGGTGGCCGACGGCAACGCCAACCCGGCGCAGTCGATTCTCGACGTGAAGGCGACCCACGGCCACGACCTCGAGCCGGCACTCTGAAGATCTACGCGTTCGGCGCGCTCGGCGGTCAAGGAGTGCTCGATTCCGCGCACTCGCTTGCCGCGGCAGTCGGGCATCCCCGATCGCAACCTCACGCTGGTCAACCGGCAGGGCACGTACGCGCACAACGACCCGGCCGCGGCGAGCCCGAACAACGACTTCCTCGACGAACCTGATCCCGTACCTGCAGTCGGTCGTGCACGAGGGCCACCGGAGCCGGTGGAACTAGACGGCGGGCACGCCGTCGACGAGCTCGATCTTGTTCGTGCGGATCGCGGGGACGGCGGGGCCGGGCAGGAGACAGCCGAGCGAGGTTGCACGGGTCGGTCGCGTTGATCGTGACCCGCTCGCCGCGTGCACGGCAGCTTGCGTACGTGCGCGAGTTGCTCGGCTGCCTGCGGGAGTGCGAACTGCTCGCCGGCGAACGCCCGCGACGAACCGGCCGCCGCGGACGAGCCCGCGGTCTTCGAGCCGGCGCAGCGCACGCTGCACCTCGCGCCACGGGAAGCGCAACGACTCCCGCATCGCGAGATCGCGGAACAGGACGCCCCAGCGCTGGAGCAACAGGTCGGCGACGGCCTCGGCGAGCTCGTCGGGATCGACGTCGCCGCCCGACGCGGGCACGAGCGACCACCGGCCGGCGCCGGCGCCACGCGGTCTCGGGCCGCGCATCAGGCGCGACAGCCGTGTCGGTTCGGCGCGCACGTGCTGTGTCGATCGCGGGCACGGATCGCGCCGAAGCCGTCGGAGGTGAGCAGCCCGCGGCTCGACGCCGTCCCACAACGCGCGCTCGACGTCGCTGCGGGAGACGATTGGTCGCCGCCGCGAGCTCGCCGGCGAAGCAGGCGCCCCGCGCCCGCAGCAGCTCGACGATCTCGGCGGTCGCGCCGAGCGTCGGCGTACACGGGTCGGCGCCGGCGCGCGACGCCGCGAGCAGCCAGTGCAGATCGTCGCGGAACACGACCGAGATCGGTGTCGCCTTGTTGGGCGCGCCCGCGGGCGCGTCGACGTCGCGTGGCTTCGGGCTCAGGCGCAGCCATCCCACCTCGCCGTCGTGGCAGAGGCGGTCGAGCACGCCGGTGTCGTGACGGCGCAAGCGCCGGG
Organism: uncultured Actinomycetes bacterium; assembly: GCA_963836365.1. Classification (GTDB taxonomy): domain Bacteria; phylum Actinomycetota; class Acidimicrobiia; order IMCC26256; family PALSA-610; genus DASQHW01. Next base: position 100,962 of record CAWIJC010000006.1, on the reverse strand, counting down.
CGAAGAGCTCCGGCTCCCACGCGGCGGCCGCCGCTTCCCAGCCCTGCAGCTGCGAGACGACCGTCGCCACGCCCTCGTCGCCGGCAAGTTGCGTGTCGGGCGCGACGTGCTGCCACCGCAAGAGGAACCGCATGAAGTCGCGTGCAGTCGCCGGATCTGCGCGCTGCCGTGGCGTGTGCGCCGCGAGTACGCGTGCATGCGCGCGCAGCAGCCGGCGCGACACCCATTCCACCTCGCCGACGGGATCGCGGTAGTTGCCTTGGAGCGCGAGCCCTTCGCGCTCGAGGACCGCAAGCGTGTACGCGACGCGCAACGGAGGAAGGCCCGTGACGCGTGACAACGCGTCGGCGTTCGTGATGCCGGCGAGCTCGAGGTGGCCGCGCAGGACGGCCGTGACGGCGTCGTCGTCGTCGGCCAGCGCGCGATGCGCGTCGTCGACAGTCTCCGTCGCGCACCACAAGACGCGGTCGTCGTGCTCGACCGCGACCGCGCGCCCGCGTGCCACGAGCTCCTCCCACAATCCCGTCCACTCGCGACGCGGGCGCGTCACGACCAGCGAGCACAGCAGGTCGTGCAGGTCGTCGGCGCTCTCGGGCAGGGGAGTGATCTCTTCGTGAACGCGCGCGATCGCGGCGGCCTCGAGCCGGCCGATCGCGGCGAGATCGACGTGCAGGCCGCGCCGCAACGGCACCGCGTTCGTGCGCCGGTTCTGCAGTTCCTCGTCGTCGAGGAAGGCGTACGGCCGGGCGGTGAGGATCTCGTGCGCGAGCACCGACGGTTCGGTCGTGTCGACGGTGTGCACCGTCACGGTGCCGCCCTCGATGCCCCGGAGCAGCGCGCGCAGCCCGTCGACGTCGAGCGCTTCGTGCAGCGTGTCGTAGACCGTCTGGCGCACGATCACGTGATCGGGGATCTCGATCGGTCCGGTGATGTTCTCCTGGCATGCGGCCGCTTGCGGGAACAGCGCGGCCATGAGGTCGTCGGCTTCCATGCGTTGAATCGGCGGTGGATTGCGCCGACCGCCCCGGAATCGCAACACGAGCAGCGCGCGGTTGAGGTTCCAGCGCCAGCGAGAGAGGAACATCGGCGCGTCGAGCACGGCCTGCTGCAACGTCTCCTCGACGCTGTCGACTGGGCACGTAGCGCGGCACCTCGTCGAGCGGGAAGCTGTGATGCGGACCGAGCGACAGCACGATCGCGTCATCACTCGCCGCGGCCTGGAGCTCGAAGTTGAACGTGCGGCAGAACTTCTTGCGCAGCGCGAGGCCGAACGCGCGGTTGAGGCGTCCGCCGTACGGCGAATGGATCACGAGCTGCATGCCGCCGGTCTCGTCGAAGAACCGCTCGAGCACGATGTGGTCCATCGTCGGCGTGACGCCGAGCACCGCCCGCCCCACCGCGACGTAGTCGACGATCATCGTCGCGGCCTCGGGCGAGATGCCCATGCGTTCGACGAGCCAGGCGCGGGCGTGATCGGGTTCGTTGTTGCGCAGCAACGCGTCGATCTGCGCGCGAAGGTTCGACACGGCTGCGGACAGCTCGATCGTGCGCGCGGGCGCCTCGCCCCGCCAGAAGGGGATCGTCGGTGGCGCCCCGCCGGCGTCACGCACGCGCACGACGCCGGCTTCGACGCGCCGGATCTGCCACGAGTGCGTGCCGAGCAAGAAGATGTCGCCGGCCATCGACTCGACCGCCCAGTCCTCGTTGACCGTGCCGATGAACAGGTCGTCGGGCTCTGCGAGCACGCGGTAGTCACCGATCTCGGGGATCGCACCGCCCGATGTCAGCGCCGCGAGTCGCGCGCCTTTGCGGCCGCGTACTTCGCGATTGATCGCGTCGTGATGAGCGTACCGGCCGCGCGGGCCGCGCCCGGTCTGCACGCCGCTCGCAACGAGCTCCAGCACCTCGTCGAACGCTGCGCGCGGCAACTCGTTGTAGGGCGCGGCGCGCCGCATCAGCGCGTACAGCTCGTCGGTTTGCCATTCGCTGCGCGCCGACTTCGGCGATGATCTGCTGCGCGAGAATATCGAGCGGCATGCGCGGCAGCTCGATCGCGTCGAGGTTGCCGGCGCGTACCTCGCCCAGCAACGCCGCGCACTCGACCAGCTCGTCGCGTGTCAGCGGGTACAGCCGGCCCTTCGGAACACCGCTACGCGAGTGGTTCGCGCGGCCGACGTGTTGCAGGAACGTCGCAATGTTGCGCGGCGAGCCGATCTGGCACACGAGCTCGACCGGACCGATGTCGATGCCGAGCTCGAGCGACGCGGTGGCGACCAGTGCCTTCAGGTCGCCGGCGCGCAGCCGGGTCTCGACGCGAACGCGGCGATCCTTGGACAGGCTGCCGTGGTGTGCGGCGACGACGTCGTCGCCGAGGCGCTCGCCGAGCTGATGCGCGACGCGCTCGGCAAGGCTGCGCGTGTTCACGAACACGAGCGTGGTGCGGTGCTCCTGCACGTGCGCCGCGATGCGGTCGAGCACGTCGGCCATCTGCTCGGCGCTCGTGACCGCCTCGAGCTCGCCCTGGGGCAGCTCCAATGCGAGATCGAGCTGACGCTGGTGACCGGCGTCGACGATACAGGGGAGCGGCCGATCGCCGACAAGGAGGCGGGCGACGGTTTCGATCGGCCGTTGCGTTGCCGACAGCCCGACGCGCGTCGGCGGCGACGTGCACAACGCCTCGAGCCGTTCGAGTGTGAGCGCGAGATGCGAACCGCGCTTGTCGCGCGCGACCGCGTGGATCTCGTCGACGATGACGGTGTCGATCGTCTTCAACGCCTCGCGACCGCTCGCGCTGGTGACGAGCAGGTAGAGCGACTCGGGGGTCGTGACGACGAAGCTCGGTGGCCTGCGCACCATGCGCGCCCGTTCGGCGGCCGGCGTGTCGCCCGTGCGGACGGCGACCTCGACGTCGGGAGCGTCGAGCCCGAGCTCGTCGGCAGTCTCCGCGATCTCGCGCAGCGGCCGCTGCAAGTTCTCGGCGATGTCGACCGCGAGCGCCTTGAGCGGCGACACGTAGACGACGCGCGCGACGCCGTCGATCAGTTCGCCGGCATCGTGCGCGAGGTAGAGCCGGTTGATGCACACGAGGAAGCCGGCGAGCGTCTTGCCGGAACCGGTCGGCGCCGCGATCAGCGTGTCCGCGGCCGCGGCGATGTGCGGCCACGCGTCGCGCTGCGGCGCCGTGGGACCGTCGGGAAAGCGGCGGCGGAACCACGTGCCCACCGCGGGATGGAACCCGTCGACCTCGACGGGCGCCCCGAGCACGAGCTGGCGCATCGTCGCGGTCGATCCGGTCGGTGCCTGCGTCGTGGCCATGGGCGTGATCCTCGCGTAGGAGGCGGGCACGCATCCTAACGAACAAGTGTATGGGGTATGTCCTTGAGTGGACTAGCCTCTAGATGTGGGTTCGGAGGGTGTGGCGAAGGCCGGGGTCGATTATCCGGCGACGTATCAGCAGCTGGTGTCGTGGTTTTCGAGTGAAGCGGCGTGTGTCGAGTATCTCGAGCGGTTGCGATGGCCTGAGGGGTTTCGGTGTCCGGCGTGTGGGTCCGAGCAGGCGTGGCGGACCGGTTCGGGGCTGTGGTTGTGTGCGTCGTGTCGCCGCAAGACCTCGGTGACGGCGGGCACGATCTTTCACCGTTCGCATCTTCCGTTGACGCAGTGGTTCGCGGCGGTGTGGTTCGTCTGTTCGCAAAAGACGGGCGTGTCGGCGCTCGGCTTGCAACGGGTGCTCGGCTTCGGGAGTTATCGGACCGCGTGGAGCTGGATGCACAAGCTGCGGCGGGCGATGGTCCGACCTGAGCGTGATCTGCTCGGCGGTGTCGGCGTCGCCGTCGAACTCGACCAGACCTTCGTGGGCGGTCGTTCCTCGGGTGGCCGGCGCGCCCGCTATGAAACCAAAGCGGAAGTGACGATCGCGGTTGAGCGTCAACATCCCAAGGGTCTGGGCCGTGTCCGTATGCGCCGGATCACCAGCCAGCACCGCAAGCAAGACATCTACGCGTTCGCGCGGGAAGTCATTGCGCCGGGCACGATTCTCTACACCGATGGCGACACGCTCTACCACGGCCTCGCCAGCGAGCTCGACATCACCCACGAGCCGATCGCGTTGGTGCACGCCGCGGATCCCGCGCACGAGGTGCTGCCCGCCGTGCATCGCGTCGCGTCCTTACTGAAACGCTGGCTCGCCGGCACCTTGCACTACGGCCAGTCGACCAGCCATCTCGACTACTACCTCGACGAGTTCACCTTCCGGTTCAACCGCCGGACCAGCCGCAGCCGAGGCCTGCTCTTCTACCGGCTCCTCGAACAAGCCGTGCGCACCGACCCGCACCCCTACCACGACCTCGTGGGCGGCACCACCAGCGAACTCGACCGCTACATCTGGGGGTAGGTGCAGACAACGCTATACCCCATACAAGTGTTCGTCTCGTCGGGTACGGGAGTGAGGACCCCGCCTGCTCGAGCACCGGGTCTGCCGTAGGGAGCGCGCGGAGGGCACCGGGAACGGGCGTCGTCGGCACGCGAGACGGGTCAACCCGGCCGTCCGCCGCCAGCAGGGCGTGCGCCGCGGCGACCGTGGTGATCTGCGCACTCTTCGCGCGGCGCCGGAAGGGCGGCTCGCGTTGCGTTCGGCATCCGCGGTGGGTCATGTCGTCCGTTGCTCGGCGACGGTGATCGGCGATCCGCCCGGCAGACCTGCGCTGCCCGGGCGCGCACGGAACACCCAGGAAACGCAGGCCTGCGACTTGCGAGCTCGGAGCGTCAGCCGACCGGCAGGTGTGCGTCGTCGACGCGACGGTCCATGTCGCGCCGGGGTCGCTCGCCCCGCGCCGTTGCGGCACGACGGTCACGCTGCTCGGCGGTGATCACTTCCAGACGATGTTGGATCGACCATGCGATTGCGCCATGGCGCATCGCGGTGAACACGCGGCGGTCGACGACGAGCAGGAGCATCTCGGTCGCGGCGGTCACCGTTGCGGTGTGTGCCTCGCCGTCGACCATCGCGAGCAGCCCGATGACGGAGTGCTCGACGTCGTGGCCCAACACCACGCCGTCGCGCTCGACCACGGCCTGACCCGAGAGGACGACGAAAACCTCGCCGCCACACTCGCCCTCTCGGATCAGCACCCGACCGGCCCGCACGTCGATCGGGTTGCACAGGGAAGCGACCGCCCGCAGCTCCTTGGTGCTGCACGCAGAGAACAGCCACGTGCCGCCGAGCTCCTCGAGCCGGATGCGCGGCGCCGAGCGCTTCGTTGCCATGGTTGCCTCCCCGGGCCATGACGGGATGCCTCCGCCACAGCTTGCGACACGCCGGCGCGGTGCGCAGCGGCCCGGCGCGCAGCGACGATGGGTACGTGTACTCAGGTGGCCGCCACCGCCGGCCGGCTCAGGTCGAGGCGCGTTGGTGCATCGCTTCGTGATCGAGGACGGTGAGGTCGCGTGCGCGCAAATCGATCCAGCCGAGCGCGCGCAGCGAACGCAGCCCCTTCACGACTGCTTCCCGAGAGAGGCCGGTCATCGCCGCGATCTCGTGCTGCGAGAGCGGAATCTTGACGTGCAGGACCGCGTCGTGGTCGCCGTAGCGATCGAGCATCCGCAGCATGCACGCGGAGATGCGCCCGAGCGCGTCGCTGGTGCCAAATTCGAGCTGACGCTGCGAGCTGTGTCGAAGACGCGCGACGATCAACTGCACCAACGCAGTTGCCGCCGCGCCGTGATGCTCGAGGAACGACAAGAAGTCGGGTGTTTGCACCACGAGGACACCGACCGGCGTGAGCGCGATCGCCGTGGCCGACCGGGCTTGACCATCGATCGCCGACATCTCGCCGATCAGCTCGTCGCGATTGATCACGTCGAGAATGACCTCACGTCCCGATGCCGCGGTCGTCACGACCTTCACGTTGCCGTCGAGCAGCACGATGACGTCGCGGCCTTCGTCGCCCTCGAAGAACAGGACTTGGCCGGCCGGATACTGACGGCGATGGCCGAGTGCCGCGAGCGCGCTTCGTTCGTCGACGCTCAGACCGGCGAGGAACCCTTCGGCCACGATCGATCAAATTATCGGCCGGCGCGACGGAAAATGAAGCGCGCGCCGTCGCCGCCGCTCATCCGAGCACGGACGTTTCGCGTCGGGCGCGGGGCCGGAACGTCAGCGTGACCGACGTTCCGGTCGGACGACGATCGACGTGGATCTCGTCCATCAGCTCGCGGATGATGTTGAGGCCGTTGCCGCGCGCGGTTCGCGCCACATTGTCTTTCCATGTGCCGGTATCGGTGATGCAACAGACGACGTTGCCGTCTTCGACGGCCGCTTCGACGCGAAAGAGATGTGCGTCGCCGTCGCCGTATGCATGCTCGATCGCATTCGTGCAGGCTTCCCCGGCCGCGACGAGAATCGCGAGCTGATCATCGGGGTCGAGCGAGAAACTGTCGAGCCAGCTGCGCAAGCGTTCGCGGACGCGACCGACGGCGGCCGGTGCCGCTTCGATCGTCATCAGGAACAGGCCCGGCGCGGCAACCGGCGAGCGGAGCGCAAGCACGGCGACGTCGTCGTGCCGCCGGCGTCCGCCGAGCACATCGGTGATGATGTGATCGGTCAGCGCGTCGATCGGACTGTTCCAGTGCGTACGAACGGTGTCGGCGAGGCGCGCGATGCGCGCGTCGAGTGACGTCGCCCGTTCCGCGATCAGGCCGTCGGAGTAGAGCAGCACGAGCGACCCCGCGGGGAACGCGACCGACGTACCGGTCGCGGTGCGCGCCGTGCAGCCGACGGCGAGCGGCCAGGTGACGGCGCCGTCGAGCACGCGCACGGCGCCCTCGGGCGACACGAGCAACGGCGGGGGATGGCCTGCGCACACGTATTCGAGCGACTCGCGTTCCACGTCGACGAATGCGATCGCGATCGTTGCCGACGACGCGCCCGGGATCTCGGCGGCGAACTCGTCGAGGCAGTCGAGGAGCTGTGCCGGTGTCGCGCAGCGAAGCGCGCATGCGCTCACCGCCGAGCGCAGCTGCCCCATGACCGTTGCCGCCTCGAGACCACGGCCGACCGCGTCGCCGACCGCGATCAGGATGCGACCGTCGGCAAGACGCTGCGCGTTGTGCCAGTCGCCGCCGACGTGCAACGTCGACTCCGACGCGAGGTAGCGCGCGCTGTGGCCGACGCCGTCGACCAGCATCGGCGGACCGAGCAGGCTCTCCTGCAACCGCGCGGTGGCGGCGTGCTCCCGCGCGCGTGCGAGCGCGCGACCGATCGCGCTTCCGATCTGATCGGCGGTGCGCTCCAGCAACGTGCGCTGGGCATCGTCGATCACCTGGGCGTCGCGGTAGAACACTTCGAGCGCACCGACCGGCGCCCCGTCGCACCGAGCCGGGAGGACGGCGACTCCGTGCGTGGCCTGCACGTCGAACGACGGGAGCCAACCCGGGTACACGTTCGCGAACGCCGTGCGATCCTCGAGTACGAGCAAGCGGTTCTCGCGGACCGCGTCGGCAGCGGGGTTGCCGTCGGAGAGCGCAAGTATCGAGGGCGCGCGTCCCATCTCGGCCAGCGCGTCGGTCGAACCGCAGAGGTACAAACGCTCTCGCTCACCGATGGTCCACACGTGCACATCCCCCGCGCCGAGCAGCTTTGCGGCCTCGCGCGCCGAGATGTCCCCGATCTCGTCGATCGCGGTGGCAGCCGCGAGCACGGCGCCGAGCCGGTGCACCTCGCTGAACGCGGTGCGCTCACGCGCTCGCTGGTCGTCGCGTGCGACCGCTGCGCGAGCCCATCGGCGCAGCATGATCGCGGTCAACGCCGCGACCGCGCTCGCGACGACCAACGCGCCGATCGCCAGCAAACTGTCGCGATGGAGATCGTCGCGTTGGTGCGCGAGACGGCGTTCGATGAGGTCGACGAAACGCGAATGCGATTGCCGGAAAGCCTCGAACAACAGGTCGCCCTTGCTGACGGCGGCGGCCGCGCGTGCCGCTTCGGCGCCACCGGCGCGGACGGCGTGGAGCTGCGCGTCGGCGACATCGTGTTCCCACGCGTGGAGCCCTGCGACGGCAAGCTGTCCGGCCGCGCGCTCGTCGCCCGGCAATGGCAGCTTTTCGAGTCTGCTCGCGGCCCCGGCCGCGGCGCGGTTGCGCGTCGTCGTACGATCGCGAGAGCGCGCCGTCGGGGTTGGTGACGTAGCCCCCGACGTTCGCTGTGTTCGTCGAACGCCGCGGAGAGCAGAGCCCGCGCGTCGGTCCGGGCCGGATCGAGGCGCTGCTGGATCGCCGACTCCACGCGCAACGCGGCGATCGCGAACGGGAGAACCGCGACCAACACGATTCCGATTGCGACGAAGTAGCCACCCGTGAGCAGGGTGAGCCGTCGGTTCATTCCGCTCCTCGGTGGCCCACGCTGGCGGGGTAGATGTTAGAACGGGCTGGGCGGTGGCCCGGACGTATCCGACGCTGCGCTGGGGACGGATGGGCGCGGAGAGTGTTCGTGGCGCGTGTCGCCGCGGCGGCCCCGGGGAGGGCACGTGGACAAGGCGAAGCTCGAGGGGCTGTTCGAGGTCCGTGACCGGGTGGCGATCGTGACCGGCGGCACGCGGGGGATCGGCCGGGCGATCGCCGAAGGCTTCGCGTCGGGCGGCGCCAAGGTGGTGGTCGGCAGCCGCAAGGCGGACGCGTGCGCCGAGACCGAGGCGCACCTGCGCAGCGCTCGGCGGTGACGCGCTCGGGGTCCCGACGCACATGGGCGAGCTCGACGCACGCGCAGCAGCTCGTCGACCGCACCGTCGAACGTTTCGGCGGCGTCGACATCGTCGTGAACAACGCCGCCAACGCGCTGACGCAACCGCTCGGCGCGTTCACTCCCGAGGCGTGGCAGAAGTCGTTCGACGTCAACCTGCGCGGCCCGGTGTTCCTCGTGCAGGCCGCGTTGCCGCATCTCGAACGCAGCGCGCACGCGTCGATCATCAACGTGATCTCCGCCGGCGCGTTCCTCTTCTCCGCGAACGTCGCGATGTACGGCGCGGCCAAGGCCGGGATTGATGGCGTTCACGCGTTCGATGGCCGCCGACTTCGCGCCGCGCGGCATCCGCGTGCAACGCGCTCGCGCCCGGCACGGTCGACACCGACATGGTGCGCGGCGAACACGCCCGAGGCGCAGGCAGTCGATGGCGAACGCGAGCTTCATGCGCCGCGCCGCGCATCCCGACGAGATGGTCGGCCCGGCGCTCTTCCTCGCGTCCGACGCGTCGAGCTTCATGACCGGCCAGGTGCTGCTCGTCGACGGCGGCCTCACCCCGCACTGACGCGCGCAACAGTTTGGACGCTGGAGCTGCCGCGGGCCGCCTGGAGCGTCCCAACTGTTTGCGAGCAGTTACGGCGCGACGCTGGTGAGGTCGGTGAAGCCGCTGGGGCGTGGGCGCCGATGCAGCCGTGCTCGAAGATGCCCCAGCCCTCGTGCCCGTCGAACGTTGCGCGCGCGAGGTGGTCCCACAGCGAGAACGCGGCCCGGCCGCGGACCGCGGGATCGTTGTGGTCGTACACCGATCCCTCGACCCAGTCGTCGCCCTTCCACAGCGCCGTGCGTCCAGTCGGGATCGGCGCCGTAGCCGCAGCCGACGTTCAACGGGATGCCGATGATCGGCTCGATCTCGAGCGTCGACGTCTTGCCCGTCGCGTGTCGTCAAGCTCGATCGACGCGTGCAGTCGGGTTCCGAGTGCCCGACGCGTAGCTGATCTCGGGCAGCGGCCAGCCGAGTTGCTCGGTCGGGCGACCGGTCGCGGCCGGCCACTCGCGGATCGCGAAGTTGGTGTTGCGCGCGCCGAAGCGATCTTCCTCGAGGATCACGTGCAACGCGAAGTCGTCGAACCGCAGCGGCACCCAGCACCACCACATGCCGGTGAACTCGTTCGGCCGTCCCGGCGGGCTCGGGCCTCGCCCACCGGCCGGATGCCCCACGAGCGGTCGCGCGTCGCCGTGAAGCGCTCGGGAGCGACATTGATCGTGTCACCGTCGACGCGCAGCTCGCCGTCCCAAGAGCCGACGCCCGCGAACCGCGACACGTCGAGCAGGATGCGGTCGCCCTGGCGACGAATGTGCTGCGGCTCGGAGATCGGCCCGTACTCCGATCGGTACGTGAGATCGAACCCGATGCCGTGCTCGTCGGCGTCGCAGATCACGCGGCAGCTCGTGGAACGGCTCGCGTACGTCGATGCGATACGGACCGACCCGCTGCGACATCTTGTCGTCGGGACGAGAGCCCGACATACGCACCGCGCATTGCCGATCACCCCGTCGCACGGTCGCGTACGCGTCGATCACTCCGAGGTTCGGATACACGCCGAGACCCGTGATGAAGTACGTGTCGGCGTCGTGGTCGACGCCCTGGAAGATGCAACGGTCGTAGACGTTGCGGTCGCTCGATGCCGCATAGCGCATCGGCAATGCGACCTGATGGATCGGATACTCGTCCAGCGGATCGAATTCGAGCACGATTGCGCCTAGCTCTTGAAGTGACGGTCGAGAACCGTCAGCGGCGCGGTCTCGCGCACGGCACCACGCCGTGCTTGCGCGGCCGCGAGCGCCGACGGGTCGCCGCCCTCGAGCGGCGGCAACGAGAAACCGCTGTACATCACGCGGCGCTCGCGCTCGACCGGCGGCTGCGCCATGTGCATCGTGCAGCTCAGGTGCAATGTGATGTCGCCGGTCTCTGTCGGCAGCGGTACGTCGGGCAGATCGAGATCAGGTTGCAGGATTCCCGACCACACCAACGCGCGGTGCGATCCCGCGAGCGCGTGCAGCTGGCCCGACACGTCGTCGGCGCCGGTGACCGAGATGCCGACGGTCAGGCCGCAGCACTCGTACGAATGACGACCGATGCCGCAGTCCTTGTGCCATGGGATGTCGGAGATACCTTCGGTGACATCGATCGGCTTGAACAACGCCTCGATACGATTGTTCGCGCGCTTGCGCCCGAAGCGATGACCCGCGCCCGGGATCGACGCGAGGTCGAGGAAGCGATCATCGTCGAGAAGTCCGTGCACGGTCTCGGACTCACGGTCGAACCCCTGCATGCGCACGAGCCGGGTGTCGCCGTCGGCCGTACGCGCCCACCACGATCGGCCGTCGTCGGGCGAGTAGCTCGTGACCGCGCGATCCATGTCCGCCGACACTGTGGCCATCTCGTCGGCGTCGAACAGCTGCGAGATGTGCAGGAATCCCGCCTCGCGCAAGAAGTGGCGCATGTCGTCGGGGTCGTCGTCGGGCCGGAACACACGCGTGAGATCGAGCGCGCGACCGTCACGATCGACGAACGTCACCGCACCCGGCGTGTGAATCGGGATGCCGTCGAGCGCCGCCCGCAATACGAGCCACCAGTCGCACAAGTGCCCGATGTTGCCCTTCGGCTGGTCGATCGCGTTCGCTACCCACAAGCTCATGAACGTCTGCTGATCGACCGCGAGGTCGGTCAGTTGCTGCGCGTTCAGTCGAACGTGCGCGGCGACGCCGTCGTCGACGCCCTCACGAATGCCGACGCGGCCGTTGTCGACGCGCAAGGTCCACGCGTGACCGTCGATCTCGAACGTGCACGGGCAGCGGCGCGATGAAGTCGAGCGCGGGAAGGATGTACTCGCGCGTTGGCGTCGATCGCGTCCGGCAGCACACCGCCGAAGAACACATCAGGATCGAACGCCGGGCGATCTTCGTCGATACGAGTGCGCTGATCGATCCGCATTGACCGGCTTCGGGGCGATTCCACTCGCGGCTCGCCGCCATTCGCTGCGCTGTCGTCTGCCATGCCCGAAGGCTAGGCCGTCGCACCGATGCGGAGCGATGACGCGTCGCTCGTCGGCACGACGGCGTCGGCCGGCGGGATCGGGCCGCCCGGCTCGCCCGGCGTGCACGCGCCGGGCGCGCCCGCGGCCGGGAAGGTCGGCGGTTCGGCGAACGGCGGCGGCGACCGCAGGTCGAGCGTGTCGAGGAGGTCGTCGGCATTGGCGTCGCGGTAGGTCAGCGCGCCGATATTCCACTTCGTTTCGATGAGCTTCAGGATCGACGTCTGGTCGTGCACCACGTGCGAGACATAGTCGCGACGCGCATACGGCGAGACGACGACAGCCGGGACGCGGAACCCGTAGTAGTCGTAGTCGAATGCGCGTACGGGAACGTCGGCGCCCGGCTTGATGTTGTCGGGCTTGATCGCTCGCGGCGGCGCGACGTGGTCGTAGTACCCGCCGTGCTCGTCGTAGGTCCAGATCAACACCGTCTTCGGCCACAAGGGACTCTGCATGACCGCGTTGATGACCTTGGCGGCGAACGCTTCACCCACGCGAATGTCCTGCGGGTTCTCCTCCGACTGGTTCTCGAAGTGCGGGTCGACGAAGCTGAGGAATGGCAGCTTGCCGGCGGCCGCGTCCTTGTAGAACTGGTCGATCTTCGAGACGTTTTTCGGGTAGTCGGTCGCCGTCTTCAGCACGACGAACGTGCCGGGCAGGTCTGTGTAGTAGTTGCGCCACGAGATCCCGTGCGCGTGCAGGCGATCCATGATCGTGCCGTTGGGCGGCGGCGACACGGTCAGCGCGGCGTTGCTCGTGCTGACGATTCCCGCCGCCGTGCCGGCCAGCAGGAACCGTCGGTTCGGGTACGTCTGGGCGAGTGTGGAGCAGAACCACCGGTCGCACAGCGGAAAGGTCTTCCCGAGCGCGTAGTAGAACGGGATGTCGGTCTCGTCCCAGTACCCCATCGCGACCGCGGTGCTGGCTTTCACGAAACCGTCGTTGCGCCCGTTGTCCCACGACGTGTGGCTGCGAACCCAATCCTGCCCCGGGACGCCGTGGAGCTGGCAGGTCGACGGCATGTGGAACGCGCGCACGAACTTTCCCGAGCCGTCGGGATTCGCGTCGAGCGGGCGGCCGCTGGAATCGAGCGTGAATCCGTCGCCGCGTCCGAGCATGCCGAAGTGGTCGTCGAACGAGTGGTTCTCCATCATCACGACGACGACGTGCTCGATCTCCGGAATGGTGTCGACGCCCTCGGGCAACGCGGGGTTCGGGCGCGAGCCGGGCTTGCGTACGGGTCCCTGGAGCGTCGTGGTCGTGGGCGCGACGGTGGTCGTGCCATCCGGCGGCGCGGAGTTGCCGGTCACGTTCGGGTGGCCGGAGCTCGCCGACGACGAGCAGGCGTTCAGCGCGAGGCCGGCGCCGATCGCGCCCAGTCCTTTGAGGAGTGTGCGGCGGCTGATCGCGGTACGGTCGTCGTCCACGCCGCCGGTCTACTCCGTCCGCCTACTGCCCGGCGAGAACGACCGGCAGCCGGATGTGACGCGGCTCCTTCATGAGGGCGGCTCCCCGAGGGCCGTTTGGTAGACCGGACGCGTGCCGTGGTGCGTGCACTGCAACAAGTTCCTCACCCCGTCGACGGTCCGGCCCGACGCGACCTGCCCGAAGTGTGGCTGTGTCGTCGAACGCGGCCTGATTCCCGGTATGACCCGCCCGGCCGACGAGGCGCCGCCCGTGATCCCGTGGCACCTCAAGCTGCTGGGGCTCGCTTCGGCGATCTACCTGGGCTGGCGCTTCTTCCAGCTGATCGAGTGGCTGATGCACCGCTGATGTGGTGCCTTACTTCTTGCAAACCGTCAGCGGGTGGCCTTCGATGCCCGATTTGATGAACGCCGCGTACGCGTGTTGACCTGCGTCGCGCAAGTGGAAGCCGTCGTTCACGAACCAGTCGTCGTGGCAGCCCGAGTAGTCGCGCCACTCGAGCACATGCATTGTCGGATGCCGCGCGAGCGCGCGGTGGAGGGCGTCGTTGACTTCCGTTTCCCAGACGCGTGGCACACGCGCGGTCAGGAAGTACACGGGGCGATTTTCGGTCAACGTGAAGATCTGGTCGAGGGCATCGTCGGTGACGACGCCGTTGGTGCCGAGGTGAATCACGATGATCGGCGGAAGCAGGTTCGTCTGTTTGTAGAAGCCGATGATGCCGACGGCCTCCCCGAACTGCCGGCTCTTGTTCGCGTCGACGGCGATCCCGGGGATGTCGGAGATCAGCGCGTTGCGCGAGCCCTGCATCACGGAATCGCCGACCGCGAGCACGCCGCCCGACGGCATCGGCAACGTGGTCGTGGTCGTGGCCTTGGGCTTGGTGCGCCGCTCCGTGTTTCCCTTCTTGCCCCTCGTGTTCTTCTTCACGGTCGTCGACGTCGACGGGAGCGTGGTCGTAGGGATGTTCCGCAGCGCGATGATCGCGCTCGGGTCGGGCTGATCGGCTTGGTTCGGGCCCGCGAACTTCTCGTTTTGCGGCGAGGCGTTCGCGAGGCCCATGCCGAGCGCGATCGTCACGAGGATGAGCGACCCGGCGACGACGAGTCCGCGGCGCGCGAGCAGTCGTTTACGTTGGCCGTGTGCCGCGCGCAGTCGCTCGCGATAGTGGCCGAGCGCACCGCTGCGGATAGGTGTCTCGACGAAGCGATACGACAACTCGGCTGCGCCGAACGACACCGCCATCCGGAGCGCGAAGACCGGCCACCCGCGGAGATGGAAGAAGTGGTCGAAGTCGACGCGCGGCCGTGTCACACAGAAGATCGGGTAGTGCCAGAGATACAGGCTGTACGATCGCAGGCCGACATAGCGCAGTGGCTTGCAACCGAGCAGCCGCCCGAGATCGGAAGCGGGGTGCACGGCGGCGGCGATGACCAAGAGTGTCGCGATGTCGACCAGCAGGAAGCCGCCGAGGAACACCGACCGGTCGGCGCCGCTCGCGTCGCCGACCGGGAACGTGTACGAGCGGAACGCAATGATCAGACAGATCAACCCGAGCAGGCCCGTGAGGTCGAGCGCGACGCGTGCGCCGCGCCCCGGCAATCCTCTGATGCGATACGGCGCGAAGAAGAACGCCATCACGCCGCCGAGCAACAACCCCGACAGGCGCGTGAACGTCGCGTAGTAAGCGAAGTCGATGCTCGCGAACGAGGTGATCGCGAGCACGAGCGTCGAGAGCATGGCTGCGACGAACATCGCCACGACAGTGCGCGATCGACCGAGGCGCCGTAGCGCGAAGATGAGTGTGACCGGCCAGAAGAGGTAGAACTGCTCCTCGATCGCGAGCGACCAGAGGTGCTTCAACAACTCGGGACGGCCGACCGCGACTGCGTATGACCGATTGGCGACGATCTGCCACCAGTTGCTCGTGTAGGTCAGCGCGGCGATCGTGTCGCCGCGCAGCGTCCCGATGCTGTCGGGTAGGAACAGCAACGCATACGCGATGACGACTGCGAGCAGCACCCACACCGCCGGCAGCAAGCGGCGGGCGCGCCGCACATAGAAGTGACGGAACGAGACGCGGCCGTGCTCACGTCGTTCGGCGAGCAGCAGCGAAGTGATCAGGTAGCCGCTGACGACGAAGAACACCTCGACGCCGAGGAAGCCGCCCGGCAGCCACCCGCGCTGCGACCCGAAGATGAAGTAGTGATGGAACACCATCACCGCCAGCACGGAGATCGCGCGCAGACCGTCGAGACCCGGCAAATAGCGCAGCGACGACGGCCGCGCGTGCACAGGAGTGGGCGTGTCGTTCACGGCAGGCGAAGGATTCCTCGTGGGCGACCGTACAGAAGGTGCGAAAACCCCCAGCCCACACAAACCGTTGGGGTCCGGTCGTGCATCTCGCGCGCCGATGCTAGCGGCGGCCCTCGCTCCGGCCGGGCCGGGCGCGCAGTGCCGACCGGGCGACCGGTCAGCTCGTCGATCGCGGCGGCGGCCCCGCGTGCGCGCCGGCCCGCCGAGCCCGATCGCCGGCGGATGATCGAGCGGCACTTCGACCGCGTGCATCCGTTGGTTCACCAACGCGTGGTTGAGGAGCGCGTGGCCGGCGGATTCTCGCGAGATCCCCACGTACACCGTGCGCCCGCGCGTGCGCGGCCGGCGACGTCGGCGTGGGTCAGCGCGCGACGTCATGGATGGAACGGAGGTGATTTGGGTTGCCGGTACCCTTGCACCGTGACGTCGGGAGGTGCCGCACAGCGCGACTCCGTCGACGCGGTTCGGGCCGGGCTCGCAGATCACGAGTACCTCGCCGACGAAGGGCTCGCGACCTCGATCTTCTTGGCATTGCGGCTCCAACGACCGCTGCTGCTCGAGGGCGAAGCCGGCGTCGGTAAGACCGAAGTCGCGAAGGTGCTCGCGCGCTGGACGGGTGGTGAGCTCGTACGTCTGCAGTGCTACGAGGGCATCGACGTGTCGCAAGCCGTATACGAGTGGGATTACTCCCGTCAGCTGTTGCACCTCCGCGCGGTCGAGGCGAGCCACCGCGAGGTCATCGAGGACGAGCTGTACTCCGAGCGATTTCTCGTCAAACGGCCGTTGCTCCGTGCGCTGGCGCACGACGCCGCAGTCTCGCCGGTGTTGCTCATCGACGAAGTCGATCGCGCCGACGACGAGTTCGAGGCGTTCTTGCTCGAGATCCTCTCCGACTGGTCGATCTCGGTGCCCGAGCTCGGCGTGGTGCATGCCAGCGTGCCGCCGATTGCGATACTGACGTCCAACCGTACGCGGGACGTGCACGACGCATTGAAACGGCGGTGTCTCTACCACTGGATCGCACATCCCGACTTCGAACGCGAGCTGGCGATCGTGCGGTTGCGCGCGCCGCGTGTGTCCGACGTGCTCGCGCGCGATGTCGCGGCCGCCGTCGAGGTACTCCGTGATCTGGAGTTGTACAAGGCGCCGGGCGTGGCGGAGACGATCGACTGGGCCGAAGCGGTCGCGACGCTGGGCAACGCGCGCCTCGACGAGCGTGCGGTCGACGCGACGCTCGGAACGATCCTGAAGTACCGAGAGGACCAAGAACGCGTGCGAGGGCACGGTCTCGCCGCGATCGTCCAGGCGGCAGTGTCGCGAGACGACGGCGGAGCGACCGCGGGGGAGCGGAGCGCGGAGTCGACCCGTGTACAGCGAGACGACGGCGGAGCGACCGCGGGGGAGCGGAGCGCGGAGTCGACCCGTGTACAGCGAGACGACGGCGGAGCGACCGCGGGGGAGCGGAGCGCGGAGTCGACCCGTGTACAGCGAGACGACGGCGGAGCGACCGCGGGGGAGCGGAGCGCGGAGTCGACCCGTGTACAGCGAGACGACGGCGGAGCGACCGCGGGGGAGCGGAGCGCGGAGTCGACCCGTGTACAGCGAGACGACGGCGGAGCGACCGCGGGGGAGCGGAGCGCGGAGTCGACCCGTGTACAGCGAGACGACGGCGGAGCGACCGCGGGGGAGCGGAGCGCGGAGTCGACCCATGTGCAACGTGCAGGGTGAGCCCGAGCGGTTAGCCGTCGCGTTCGACGCGTGCTTCGTCGCCGCGGGCATCGACGTACCGATCGGCGCGACGCTGACCTTTGCCCGTGCGCTGGAGAACCTCGGCGTCGCGCACCGCACAGCCGTCTACTGGGCCGGGCGTGCGACGTTGCTGACCCGCCCCGAGCAGGCGATCACATACGACCGTGCGTTCGGCGTGTTCTGGTCGCGGATCGTCGTGGGGGATGCGGCCGAGGAGACGATCGACGAGGTCGTCCTTGCGCTCGACGTGCCCTCCGGCGGCCGCGACGAGCCCGAGGGCGCGATCCGGCCCGGCGTCCCTGTTGTGAGCATTCGCTGGAGTCCCACCGAGGTGCTGCGCCGTCGCGACTTCGCGGCCTACACGCCCGCGGAGTTCGTCGAGGCGCGCAAGCTCATGGCCGACCTGCGGTTCGCGGGCGCGCGCCGGCCGTCGCGGCGGCGACGTCGTACTTCGCGCGCCCGCGGCACTCCCGATGTCCGCCGCACGGTGCGCCGCGCGTTGCGCGCGCGGTGGGGAGCCCGTACGACGCGCGTTCATGGAGGAAGGTGATCGGGCGCGACGAATCGTGTTGCTGCTCGATGTCAGCGGCTCGATGGAGCCGTACACCCGCGCGTTCGTGCGGTTCCTGCACGCGGCCGTCGTGAGCCGTACTCGCGTCGAGGCGTTCGCGTTGGGCACGCGGCTCACGCGTATGACGCGCGAGCTGACGTCGCGCGACCCGGATGCTGCGGTGCGGGACGCCGCCCGGCGAGTCGTCGATTGGGCGGGTGGAACGCGTCTGGGGGAGGGCCTGCGCACGTTCAACGACGCGTGGGGCATTGGCGGGATGGCGCGCGGCGCGGTGGTCGTCATCTTCTCCGACGGATGGGATCGCGGCGATCCGGCCTTGCTCACCGAGCAGATGGCGCGCCTGCACCGTGTGGCACACAAGATCGTGTGGGTGAACCCTCTGAAGGCGAGCCCCGGCTATGCACCGCTTGCGCAAGGCATGGCTGCGGCGCTTCCGTATGCCGACGAGTTCGTCGAAGGAAATTCGTTGGCGGCGCTCGAGCGGGTCGCCGAGGTGTTGTCGACATGAAGGAAGTGCTCGACGACGTCGAGCGGTGGCGCGCAGCCGGGCAGCGAGTTGCGATCGCGCGCGTTGTCGGCATCGAGGGTTCGAGTCCGCGTGACCCGGGCGCGACGATGGCGGTGAGCGACGCGGGCGAAGTCGCAGGATCGGTATCGGGTGGCTGCGTCGAGGGCGCGGTAGTCGGCGAGGCGTTGCGCGTGCTCGCCGGCGAGCGCGAGCGGGGGATCATCACGTTCGGGTACTCCGACGACGAGGCGTTCGCGGTCGGCCTCACGTGCGGCGGGACGATTCATCTGTTCGTGGAGCCGTTGGACTGGTGAGTGTGTACGAGGCGCTGCGCGACGCGCTGCGCCGGCAGGAACCGGTTGCGTTGGCCACGGTCGTCGAAGGGCCCGGTCTCGGCTCCAAGTTGCTCGTACGGCCGGGCGTCGCACCGCTCGGCTCTCTTGGCCGCGCGAACCTCGACCGCGTCGTGGCGCGCGACGCGCGCGGCGAGCTCGAGGCGGGCCTCACGTCGACGCGGCACTACGGGCGCAACGGCGAGGCGCGCGAGCGCGAGCTGAGTGTGTTCATCGAATCGTTCGTGCTGCCGCCGCGCATGATCATCTTCGGCGCGGTCGACTTCACGGCCGCGCTCGCCAAGGTTGCGAAGGTGCTCGGGTACCGCGTCACGGTGTGCGACGCCCGGGCAGTGTTCGCGACCGTGCAGCGGTTCCCGATGGCCGACGAGGTGGTGAACGATTGGCCCGATCGCTATCTCGCAAAGATCGGCGAGGAGCTCGGGTCGCGAGACGCCGTGTGCGTGCTGACGCACGACCACAAGTTCGACGTTCCGGCGATCGCGGCGGCGGTGCGGACGCGCGTCGGATACATCGGTGCGATGGGATCGCGCCGCACACACGCGGGGCGCGTCGAGCGGTTGCGCGAGGCCGATGTGAACGACGGCGATATCGCGCGCGTGATGTCGCCGATCGGTCTCGACATCGGCTCCCGCACTCCCGAGGAGACGGCGATCTCGATCTGCGCAGAGGTCATCTCGTTGCGTACCGGGCGACAGGCGCAGTCGCTGCGCGACACTGCGGGCCCGATCCACTGAAGGAGTGCCACCGTGGAGCTAGGCATCGCCGGCAGGCGCGCCGCCGTCGCGGCCGCGTCGAAGGGCCTCGGCTTCGGCGTGGCGGCCGCGCTCGCGGCCGAGGGTGTAAAGGTCGCGATCTGCGGTCGGCACCGCGACACGGTCGAAGCCGCCGCCCGACGCATCGGTCACGAGACGGTCCCGATCGTCGCCGACGTGTCGAGCGTCGACGGTGCGCACGGTTTCGTCGCCGATGCACGCGCCGCGCTCGGCGAGATCGACATCCTCGTACCGAACGCGGGCGGGCCGCCGCCCGGCGACTTCGCGCACACGAACGTCGATCAATATGTCGAAGCGTTCGAGCTCAACTGCCGTAGCGCGATCGCGATGTGCTACGACGTCGTGCCCGACATGCGGGCGCGGAAGTGGGGGAGGATCGTGGCGATCACTTCGATTGCCGTACGACAGCCGATCCCGACGCTCATCTTGTCGAACACGGCCCGTGCCGCCCTCACGGGGTTCCTCCGCACGTTGGCGCGCGAGATCGCGCACGACGGCGTGACCGTGAACTCGCTGCTGCCGGGCCTGCACGCAACCGAGCGGGTCGCGGCATTGCACCAGGGGGGTGGCGACGCGGCCGCCGGTGTGCCGGCCGGCCGGATCGGCGATCCCGCCGACTTCGGGCGCGTCGCCGCCTTCTTGTGCTCGACGCACGCCTCGTATCTCACCGGTGCCGCGCTCCAAGTCGACGGCGGCGCGTACGCTGCGCTCCTGTGATCTGCCACGTCTCAGTGCTCACGTTCGTTGCGGACACGACCGACGAGCAGGTGCAGAAGATCTCCGACGCGCTCGGTACCTTGCCGGCTCGCGTTCCGGCGCTGCGCACCTACAGCTTCGGGCCCGACCTCGGCGTCGACGCCGGCAACGGCAGCTTCGTGGTCATCGCCGAGTTCGACGATACCGACGGCTACGCGTCGTATCGCGACGATCCCGAGCACCGACGCATCGGCGCCGAGCTCATCCGTCCGTTCCTCGCCGGTCGCGCCGCGGTCCAGTACGAGACGTAGTCTGTTCTCGCGACGCACGGCGACCGGTCGGTCGGCGTCGGTCGCAAGAACCTCGCACGACGGCCAGAATGCGTCGCGTGCTCACGAGTGACGACCGGATCCTGACGACACACGCCGGTAGCCTGCCCCGGCCCGCGGTGCTCGCCGAGATGCACGGGCGGCGCAGCCGGGGGGAAGCGGTCGACGATGACGAGCTGCGGCGCGCCGTCGAAGACGCGACGGCGGCAAGCATCGCGAACCAGGTTGCCGCGGGCATCGATGTCGGCAACGACGGCGAGCAGGCGCGCGAGAGCTTCTTCACATACGTGCAGCACCGCATGACCGGCTTCGGCGACACGAGTCGGCGCGCGCTGATGCGCGATCTCGCAGACCATCCCGACTACGTCGAGCTCGCACTGCCGCGACTTCAGCGCATCAAGGTGAATCTCATGGCCGCGCCGGCCGCGATCGGTGAGATTACCTATCCCGACACCGACGAGGTCGCGGCCGAGTGCGCGCTGGTGGCGGACGCGCCGTTCGTGCACACATTCATGACGGCCGCGTCGCCGGGGATCGTCGCGTCCGCGATGGAGAACAGGCACTACCCGTCGCAGGCCGAGTACATCGCGGCGGTCGCCGACGCGTTGCGGACCGAGTACCACTTCATCGTCGATCGTGGCCTCGTCCTGCAAATCGACGCGCCCGACCTCGCGATGGAACGCCACACGCTGTTCGCCGATCGGCCGCTCGAACAGTTCCTCGCGTGGATCGGGCTCGTGGTCACGAACATCAACCGTGCGCTCGCGGGGATCGAGCCGGAGAAGGTGCGGCTGCACGTCTGCTGGGGGAACTACGAGGGCCCGCACACGCACGACGTGCCGCTCGCCGAGATCCTTCCGATGCTGTATCAGGCGAGCGTCGGTGCCTTGGTGATCTCGATGGCGAACGCGCGCCACGAACACGAGTACAAGTGCTTCGCTCACGAGCCGCTACCGTCGAGGCTGCAGCTGATCGCAGGCGTGATCGACACGACCAACAATTACGTCGAGCATCCCGAGGTCGTCGCCGACCGCCTGGAACGTGCCGCGAGCGCGATCGGCGATCCGCACCGCATCATGGCGGGCACCGACTGCGGCTTCGCAACGTCGGCAGGCCTCGGCGACGTCGCGGAGTCGCTCGTGTGGGAAAAGCTGGCGGCGCTCCGCGCCGGCGCCGACCTCGCGACCGCGCGGCTCTTCTGACGTGACGTCGACGGCCGCGGCGCAGATCGTCATTCTGAACGGCGCACCCCGATCGGGAAAGACGAGCATCGCGCGCGTCATGCAAGAGACGTTCGAGGGCGTGTGGGTGAACCTGGGCGTCGACATCTACATGCGCGCGACGCCGAAGCGCTATCAACCGGGAATCGGTTTGCGTCCCGGTGGTGAACGACCGGACCTGGAACCGCTGATCGTCACGATGTACGACGTGTTGTACGCCTCGATCGCGGCGCATGCGCGCGCGGGACTGAATGTCGTCGTCGACGTTGACCACCACGATGTGTATTCGCGGCCACTCCGCATCCTGCCGGCGGTCGCCGCGCGAATGACGGGTTTGCCGGTGCTCTTCGTCGGTGTGCGCTGCCCGATCGACGAGATCATGCGCCGGCGCGGTGCGCCCTCGGTCAGCGCGCCGGATCCCGTGCGACGGTGGCAGCACGCGGTCCACGCCCCGGGTGTCTACGACCTCGAGGTCGACACGTCGATGCGGACGCCCGAAGAGTGCGCGGCAGCTGATCGGCGACCGGCTGCACGCGGGACCGCCCGGCTCGGCATTGTCTCGCCTGGCCCGGGAGGGATGATCAGCATGCTTCCAGGCAGAACTCGTTGTCTTCGGGATCGCGTAACGCAACCCGCGCGCAATCGAAGACGACGTCGCTGACGCGCGCCATCGCTACTGCAGGAACGCACGCACGACGGGAAACGCCGCGTCGGGCACTTCGAAGAACGGGTCGTGTCCGATGCCGGCCAGCATGACACACTCGAGCTCGGCCAGCTGCTCGCGAAAGATGCGTGCCGAGGCGACGGCCATCGCGTCGCGGTCGCCGTAGAGCACGAGTACCGGGCACCCGATCGCACGCATCTGGCGTTTCATGTCGAGCGTGCGGAACAGCCGTTGCAAGGCGCGCACGTTGTCGTTGTCGAGAGGAAGACCCAATTGCTCCTCGCGCGCGATCTCGGCGCTGCGTGTCGACGGCTTTGCCTCTTGCGTGGTGCCCCAGATCGCGTAGAGGCGACGGGTACGGGTGCGCGACGGCTGCCGCCAACTCCAGAAGGCGAGAAACCAGATGGCGCGCGAGAGCAACTTGAGGAACCGCCAGCCGCCCAGCGCGCGCAACATCGGGACCATGAATTCGCGCGGGTCGGTCGTGGCATACGTACCGACGAACACGAGCCTGCGGCAGTGCTCGGGATGACGGGCGCCGTAGAACTGGGCCACGAAGCCGCCCATCGAATGGCCGAGCACGTCGATCTGCGCGTCGCCAAGTTCCCGGCGAAGCTCGTCGAGGTCGTCGGCGAGTCGTTCGAACGTGTACGTCTCGGCGGGTGCCGGCGCCGACTGCCCGCAGCCGCGGTAGTCCCAGTGCACGAGCTCGAAGTTGTCGGCCAGCGGCGCGAGGTCTTCGGCGAGATAGCGGTGGTCGTTCGCGGGACCACCGCTGCACGCGTACACACGCGGCCCCGAGCCGACACGCTCGAAGAAGAGACGCACGCCGTCACGGGTGACGAACGTCGCCACTCAACGCTCCACGTTGACGGCCAACTCCTCGGCCCAGCGGTAGTTGGGCTTGCCGGCCGGGGTGCGCTCGACTTCGTCGACGACGACGAGCTGCTTGGGCGCCTTGTAGCCCGCGAGCGCGCCGTGGCAGTGCTTGCTCAGCTCGTCGAGCGTCACCGCGCGGCCTGCCCGTGGCGCGACAACGGCGGCGACCGACTCGCCCCAGCGTTCGTCGGGCACGCCGACGACGATGGCGTCGAAGACGTCGGGATGGGCCTTCAACACGGCTTCGACCTCTTCCGGGAAGACCTTCTCGCCGCCCGAGTTGATGCACTGCGATCCGCGGCCGAGCACCATGATCGCCCCGTCGTCTTCGATCACCGCGCGGTCGCCGGGAATCGCCCACCGCACGCCCTCACGCTCGACGAACGTCGCCGCGGTCTTCACGGGATCCTTGTAGTACCCGACGGGCACGTGACCACGACGGGCGAGCAACCCGACCTCGCCGACCGCTGCCACGCGGTCACCGTTCTCGGTGAGCACGGTTGTCCACTCGTTCATCCGAAAGCGGGGGCCCTTCACGGTGACATCGACTGCGCCGTTCGCACCTGTCTCGGACGCACCGAAGGCGTCGATCACGCCGAGACCCGGTGCCTTGTCGTTGATCTCGTTCTTGATCGTGGGAGACAGGATCGCGCCGCCCGAGACGATCGCGAACATGCTCGGCGGCACCGAGCGGTGTGCGAGCGCGTCGACGAGCGGGCGCGCCATCGCGTCACCGACCAGCGAGATGACGTTGACGTTCTCGCGCTCGACGAGGTCCCAGATCTCGTCGGCGTCGAAGCGCCGGCTCGCGTTCAACACGACGGTGTTGCCACTGAACAGCGCGATGCACGACGTCCACTGCGCGTTGCCGTGCATGAGCGGCGCGAGCGCGAGGCTCATCCCTGCCGACGCCGACACGTGCTCGGCGACTTCCTCGGGCGTCGCGACGGCCGGACCGCCGTAGTTCCCGCCACCCATCGCCGCGAAGAAGATGTCTTCCTGCCGCCACATCACGCCCTTGGGCATGCCCGTGGTGCCGCCGGTATAGAGGATGTAGAGATCGTCGGGCGAACGCGGGTGCAGTCCCTCCGCCGACGGCGACGCCACCGATAGCGCGTGCTCGTATTCGACGGCTTCGAGGCCTTGCGTCTCGACACCGGTGCCGTCCTCGAGTTGCACGAGGTGCTCGAGTTTCGCCAACGTGGGCAACACCGACGCGACCTGCGGGCCGAACTCCGCCTCGTAGATCAGCGCGACGATGTCGGCGTTCTCGAACAGGTAGCGGATCTCCTCGGCGACGTACCGGTAGTTGACGTTGATCGGCACGGCCCGGGCCTTGAAGCACCCGAACATCGACTCCATCCACTCTGCGCGGTTGTACGCGTAGATCCCGACGTGCTGGCCGGGCTCCACGCCGACGTCGCGGAGGTAGTTCGCCACGCGATTGGCGCGCTCGTCGAGCTGCGCGAACGTGAGGCGGCGATCACCGGCAACCAATGCAATGCGAGCAGGCACTGCCGCGGCGACGATCTCGTAGACGTCGGCGAGGTTGAACTCCATGGGCCCGGAGACTATCGATGCCGCTTCTGACTATCGTCGTCAGGCGATGAGCGTGTGGCTGCAAGAGGCGCGGGAGTACCCGAACGGCGTCGTCGCGACGCCGCACTACCTCGCATCGGCAGCGGGGGCCGCGATGCTCGCCGACGGCGGCAACGCAGTCGACGCCGCGCTCGCCGCCAACCTCGTGCTCGGTGTGGTGACGCCGTACATGTGCGGCTTCGGCGGTGACCTGCTCACAATTGTCTGGGACGGCGCGGTGCGCGCATACCGAGGTGTCGGTCGCGCGCCGGCGGCATCGACATCGACGGCCGTGCGTGCGCGATCGGGAACGTCTTCGATGCCGGTGTTCGGGCCGCATCCGGTCACGGTCCCGGGCGCGATCGACGGCTGGTTCACCATGCTCGATACGTGGGCCACGCGCAGCTTCGCCGACGTCGCCGCGCGTGCGCTCTCGTATGCCGAGGACGGTTTTCTCCTCACGTGCCGGGGCGCATGGTTCTTCGCCCGCACTGCCCAGATGTTCGGCTACTTCGACCTGCACGATTTCGAGAACTTCTACGGCGAGGTGCACGCGGGCGCGCTCGTTCGTCAGCCCGAGCTCGCAAGGACGATCCGAGCGCTCGCGGCGGAAGGGCCCGACGTGTATTACCGCGGCCCGATCGGCGCCGCGATCGCGGCGCGGATCCAACAGGCAGGCGGCTTGCTGACCGCCGCCGACGTCGCGGCCCACGAGGGAGCATGGGTGGAGCCGCTGCGCGCGAACGTTCGTGGCACCGAGATCCTCGAGATGCCGCCGCCGACCCAAGGCGTCACCGCGCTCGAGGCGATGCGCATCGCCGACGGCTTCGACCTCGGCGCCGACGGTCCCGATCGTCAGCATCTGCTGATCGAGGCCGTGAAATGCGCGCTCGCCGATCGCGGCGCGTACCTCGGCGATCCCGACGCGATGCGTGTCGCGCCGGAGACGTTGCTCGCCGACGACTGGATCGCGGCACGGCGCGCGACGATCGACCCCGACAAGGCGCAACTCTTCGAACCGCGTCCTGTGGCCGACGGCGGCACGATCTTCATGTGCACCGCCGATCGCGACGGCATGATGGTCAGCCTCATCCAGTCGAACTTCGCGTCCGCGGGTTGCGGCCTGCGCGTGCACGACTGGGGCATCAACCTGCACAACCGGGGTTCGGCCTTCGTGCTCGACGACGACCACCCGAACGGTATCGGTCCGCGCAAGATGCCGCTGCACACGCTGATCCCTGCGATGGCGCTGCGCGACGGCGCCCCGTGGATGGTGTTCGGCACCGAAGGCGGACACGGGCAGGCCCAGACCCATACGCAACTGATCACGCGCATGCTCGTCGACGGCGACGATCCACAAAAGGCGATCAGCGCGCCGCGGTTCACGGTCGATCCCGACAGTGGACGGATCGCGATGGAGGACCACTTCGACGCATCGTGGATCGACGAGCTGGGCCGGCGCGGGCACGAGATCGACGTCGTGCGGGGATATCGCCACGGCCCGGGAATCGCGGACGCGATCCAGCGGCACGGCGACGGCTATCGAGCCGGTTCCGACCCGCGCGCGGAGGGCGGCGCGGTCGGTCTGTAGCCCGTACCCTGTCCGGCAATGCCCGGCGATCGCCCTTCGCGAGTGTTCACGATCCCGAATGCCATCTCGGTCGTCCGCCTCCTGCTCGTGCCCGTGTTCCTCTGGATGCTGTGGAAACCCGAGCCCGCGCGCCGGGGGGCCGCGTTCTTGTTGGCGGGGCTGGGTACCACCGACTGGATCGACGGGTACATCGCGCGCCACTTCGACCAGGGCAGCGAGCTCGGCAAGGTGCTCGACCCGCTCGCCGATCGTGTGCTGCTCGTCGCGGCTGCGATCGCGTTGCTCGGCGAAGGCTTGGGCACGTCCGTCGACATCGTGATCTGCATCGTGTTGGCACGCGAAGTGCTGATCGCGGTCGCAACCGTGGCGCTCGGCATGGCAGGCGCGCGCCGCATCGACGTCGTGTGGGCGGGCAAGGCCGGCACGCTGGCTTTGATGTTCGCGCTGCCGATGTTCCTGATCGCCGATGCGGCCCCGTCGGTGCACACCGTGTTCGGCGTGCTCGGCTGGGGCTTTGCGATCGGCGGGATCGGGTTGGGGTACTACGCGGCAGTGCAGTACATGCCCGCGGCTCGCGCTGCACTGCGTGACCGACGAGTGGCTCGTGTGGGCGCGGAGGTGCATACATGAAGGCAGTCATCCTGGCCGGGGGCGAAGGCACACGCCTGCGCCCGCTGACGAGCAATCAGCCGAAGCCGATGATGCCGATCGCGAACGCACCGATGATGGAACACATCGTCCGGCTGCTCGCCCAGCACGACTTCAACGACATCGTCGTGACCGTCGCCTTTCTTGCGAATCACATACGCAACTACTTCGGCGACGGCTCCGACTGGGGTGTGCGCCTCCGTTACGCAACCGAAGAGTCACCGCTCGGTACCGCGGGGTCGGTGCGCAACGCGATGGAGGAGCTCGACGACACCTTCCTCGTGATCTCAGGCGATGTGCTCACCGATGTCGACTTGTCGAAGATCGTGGCCGAGCATCGCTCGCGCGGCGCGTTCGCCTCGATCGCGCTGAAGCGAGTCGAGAACCCGGTCGAGTTCGGTATCGTCATCACACGCGAGGACGGCACGATCGAACGCTTCCTCGAGAAGCCGACATGGGGCGAAGTGTTCTCGGACACCATCAACACCGGCATCTACGTGCTCGAGCCGCAGATCTTCGAATACATCCCCGAGGCCGAGGTCGTCGACTTCTCGGGCGATGTGTTCCCGGCCGTGCTCGAACAGGGCAAGCCGTTGCTCGGTCACGTCGTCGACGGGTACTGGGAGGACGTCGGCACGCTCGAGGCATACCGGAGCGCGCACGACGACATCCTCGACGGCAAGCTCGCGCTCGACATTCCGGGCTTCGAAGTGCGCGAGTCCGTGTGGCTCGGTGAGGGCGCCGACGTGTCTCCCGAAGCGGTCGTGCACGGTCCGGTGCTGATCGGTGACAACGCCCGTGTCGAAGCGCGTGCGGTGTTGCGCCCGTACACCGTGCTCGGTACCGACGTCGTCGTGAAGTCCGACGCCGAGATCGAACGGTCGGTGATCCACGACCACGTGTACGTGGGGCCCGGCGCCCGCATCCGCGGTGCAGTGCTCGGGCGCGCGAGCGACGTCCGCGAAGGCGTGCGTATCGAGGAGAACGTCGTCGTCGGCGACGAGTGCTTCATCGGTGAGCACGCCAGCATCAACCCGTCGGTCAAGGTCTACCCGTTCAAGACGGTCGAGGCGGGCGCGCTCGTGACGTCGTCGATCGTGTGGGAGAGCAAGGGTGCCCGCACGCTGTTCGGTCGGCGCGGCGTGCGCGGCTTGGCGAACGTCGACATCACCTCGGAGGTCGCGGTGCGTCTGGCGATGGCGTACGGCACCGCGCTCAAGAAAGGTTCGATCGTCTGCACGAGTCGCGACACGAGCCGCTCGGCGCGGGCGCTCAAGCGCGCGCTCATCTCCGGTCTCAACCTGAGCGGCATCAACGTGGTGGATCTCGAGCTCGCCACCGTGCCGCTCACTCGCTTCCACGCTCGCAGCCAGCGCGCGCAGGGCGGCATCAGCGTGCGCCTCGCGCCCGGCGACGCCGACAGCGTCGAGATCCGCTTCATGGACGAATACGGCGCCGACATCGACGAAGGCGCGCAGCGCAAGATCGAACGCCTGCTCTATCGCGAAGATTTCCGGCGCGCGTTCGCGGCCGACATCGGTGACATCTCGTTTCCACCGCGTGCGATCGAGTTCTACACGGCTGCGCTGGAAGCGAGCGTCGATGCCGACCGTCTGCGCGAGCGTGCGTTCAAGGTCGTGCTCGACTACTCGTTCGGCGCGGCCTCGATGGTGATGCCCAATGTGCTCGCCAAGCTGGGTGCCAACGTGCTCGCGGTCAATCCGTATGCGACGACGACGGGCGCCGCGGCGTCGAACGCCGACGTCGGCGAACGCGTAAAGACGATCGGCGACCTCGTGCGCACGTCCGGCTCCGATCTCGGCTACGTGCTCGACCCCGACGGCGAAACCGCGACGATCATCGACGACGAGGGCGTGGCACTGTCGACCGAGCAGGCACTGCTCGCGCTCGTGAAGCTCGTGTGCGAGAACCGCAAGGGCGCGAGCATTGCGCTGCCGGTGTCGGTCAGCCGTGAGGCGGAGCGCTTGGCCGAGGAGTGCGGCGCACCGATCGAGTGGTCGAAGCTCTCCGCCGCGCATCTCATGGAGATCGCCGGCCGCGGCGACGTGCAATTCGCCGCGTCGCAGGAAGGGGGGTTCATCTGGCCCCGCTTCCTCCCTGCGTACGACGCGGCCGCGACGCTGGTGCACCTCCTCGAGCTGATGGCGGAAGCGGGCCGGCCGCTCTCGGCCGTCGTCGCCGAGATCTCCGAGACCCACGTCGCGCACGACACGGTGCCGACGCCGTGGGAGCGCAAGGGCACAGTGATGCGTGGCGTGATGGAACGCGCGAAGGACATGCCGACTGTGCTCGTCGACGGCGTGAAGATCCTGTACCCCACCGGCTGGGCACTCGTGCTGCCCGACCCCGAGCTTGCGATCACACACGTCTGGGCCGAGGGCACGAGCGACGTCGAAGCGCGCCGCCTCGCGGCGATCTACTCCGGTCAGGTCGCCGAGCTCACGCAATAAGTCTTTGCATTCGGCTTGCTGTGCCGCCGGCTGCGCCGGCGAGTGGAGGCTGCGCCGAATGCGGCGAGCGGGCTGCGCAGCCTCCGGCCTGCTCCGCCCGCCGCGCGCGTACGATCCGGCGATGAACATCCCCGAGGATCTGCGGTACAGCCGCGAGCACGAGTGGGTGCGCATCACCGGCGACGTCGCGCGGGTCGGGATCACCGACTTCGCGCAGGACAGCCTCGGCGACGTCGTGTTCGTCCAGTTACCCGACGTCGGCACCGACGTGATCGCGGGCGCGAGCATCAGCGAGATCGAGTCGACGAAGTCGGTGTCCGACGTGTATGTCCCGGTGTCCGGCGCGGTGTGCACGGTCAACGAGGCGCTGGGAGCGCGCCCCGAGCTCGTGAACGAGGATCCCTACGGCGAGGGGTGGATGTTCGAGCTCACGTGTGCCGATCCGTCCGAGGCCGACGCGTTGCTCGACGCCGCGGCATACCGTGCGCTGATCGACGGCTGAGCCGAGCCGCCCGCGCCAACCCTCGACATCACTCTTTCGTTGAGGTAGAGGCCACATTGTGGGCATGCCGGCGCCGCCGGTACGATTCGCCCCCGTGCTCTGCGCGCGCTGCGCTCACAACAATCCCGACGACGCCCGCTTCTGCTCGTCGTGCGGGGCGCCCCTGACGCCGGTCGGCGCCGACGAGGCGACGACGACGCTCACGTTGTCGGCGATCGAGGCCGCCGACAACGAAGACGAGCTCGAGCGCTACCTCGACGGGCTCGCGCCCGGCGTCGGCCTGCTCGTCGTGCGCCACGGTCCCGACGCCGGTGCGTCATACCGTCTCGAGGCGAAGGAGACCGCGATCGGGCGACATCCCGACTCCGACGTCTTCCTCGACGACGTCACGGTCTCGCGGCGCCACGTCGTGATCGATCACGACGACGCGGGCGTACGTGCTGCGCGACGTGGGGTCGCTCAACGGCACGTACGTCAATCGCAAGCGCGTCGACGAAGCGAGGCTCGAGTACGGCGACGAGGTGCAGATCGGCCGCTACCGGCTCAGCTTCGTCATCGGCGGCGCGCGAGAAAGGGACGCGTGATCGATGGCGAAGCGCGCGCACTCCTCGATCGGCGACGTGTTGAACCAGCTCCGCGACGAGTTCCCCGATATCACGATCTCGAAGATCCGTTTCCTCGAGAGCCAGGGACTCGTCGATCCCGAGCGCACACCCTCGGGGTATCGCAAGTTCTATCCGGCGGACGTCGAGCGACTGCGCTTCATACTTCGCCAGCAGCGCGAGCACTTCTTGCCGCTGAAGGTCATCAAGGAGCGCCTCGACGAGATCGACAAGAACGGTGGATTCGCGCCGCGTCGAAGCAGCCGCCGGGGAGCAGGATCGACTGCTCGACTCCAAGACCGTCGACGCGTTGTTCGAGGAGACGCGCCGCGCCGCGCAACAGGCCGAGGCCCGCACGGCCGGCGCGGCTGTGCACGACGACGAGGGCCCCGACGATCTCGCCGCGGCCGAAACCGGAGTGAGCCTCACGCGCGGAGCTCGCGCGCGCGGCCGGCTTGACCGACGAGGAGCTCGCAAGCCTCGAAGAATACGGGCTCGTGGCGCCGAGCGCGACTGCGCCCGACCGGGTGTTGTTCGATGACGACGCGCTTGCGATCGCACGTGCGTGCGGGGGCTTCATGCGCCATGGAATCGAGCCCCGGCACCTGCGCATGTATCGCGCGTTCGCCGATCGGGAGGCGGGCCTGTTCGAGCAGGTGCTGTTGCCCTACCGGCGGCAACGCAACCCGGAAGCACAAGCCCGCACCACCGAGACGTTGGGCGAGCTCTCGGGACTCGGCCGGCGGTTGCGTACGGCGTTGTTGCGCCAGTCGGTGCGGCGCACGTTCGGCAGCGAGCGGTAAGCGGTCACGCCCGACGTGCCGCCGCCGACCATCCTGCTCGACGAAGCGGCGATCGCCCGGCACGTACGACGCCTCGGCGACGAGATCGCACGCGATCACCCCGACGGGTCGATGCTCGTGGGGGTCCTGAAGGGGGCGTTGATCTTCTACGCGGATCTCGTCCGCGCGATCGAAGATGTTCCGGTGGTCGTCGACTTCATCTCGATCTCACGCTTCGCGCCCGACAGTGGTCGGGTCCGGATCCTCCACGATCTCGACATCGACATCAGCGGGCGCGACGTCGTATTGGTCGAAGACATCGTCGACACCGGTCTGACGCTCGCGTATCTCAGCGGGCAGCTTGCCGCTCGCGGTCCGCGTCAACTGCGCACGTGTGCACTGCTCGACCGCCCGGCGCGCCGCATCGTCCCGCAACACGTCAAGTACCGCGGTGTGGAGCTCACCGACGAGTACGTGCTGGGATACGGGTTGCACGTTCGCGATCTGTACCGGAACGTGCCGTACGTGATCACGGCTGATCGTGACGTGCTCGTCACCAGGCCCGACGAGTACGTCGCGGGCGTCTATCGGGCGCGGAAAAGTCGCAGAAAAACCCGGTGGTAGGGTGACGAACCTGTGATCCAGCTGTCGTTGATCGGCGTGCGCGTCGAGGTGCCGACAAACCAGCCGATCGTGCTGCTGCGCGAAGAGGGCGGCGCACGATTCCTGCCGATCTTCATCGGCTCACCAGAGGCAACGGCGATCGTGTACGCGCTGCAGGGCATGGAAACGCCCCGCCCGATGACGCACGACTTGTTCAAGAGCGTGCTCGACGATCTCGCGGTGAGGCTCGAGAAGGTCGAGATCACCGAGCTGCACGACGGCACGTTCTACGCCGAGATCGAGCTCGATCGCGCCGGCGACAAGACACGCATCTCGTCGCGCCCCTCGGACGCGATCGCGCTTGCCGTGCGCTACGGCGGATCGATCCCGATCTTCGCCGACGAGGCGGTGCTCGAAGAAGCCGGCGTGCTCTTCGAAGCCGACGAAGAGGAACAGGAAGTCGAGCAGTTCCGCGAGTTCCTCGACAACATCACCCCCGAAGACTTCGCCCAATAGCCGCGGCGCCCGCCGGTTGGAGCGGGCCCGGCGGGGGCTCGTGAGGCTGATGTTGCCTGTGTTGAGGGTGGAGACTTCTGAGGCTGGAGTTGCCCCAAAGGTCGAGGTTTACGGTTCCACGCGGCTGTAGTTACACTGCTGTCATGCATGAGGGTCCGCAGCCGGGTTCGGAGAAGGGGTACCGGGGTCCGCAGGTCTGCAAGATCGTCGGGATCACGTACCGCCAGCTCGACTACTGGGCTCGCACCGATCTCGTTCGACCGTCGGTGATGGACGCGAACGGATCCGGCACGCAACGCCTCTATTCGTTTCGCGATCTGCTCGAGCTGAAGGTCATCAAGCAGATGCTCGACGCGGGCATCTCGTTGCAGTCGGCGCGCAAGGCGGTCGAGTCTTTGCGCGGTTTCCAAAACGATGTCGCATCGGCGCGCATCGTGATCCAAGGCCCGACGGTCGTGCTCGCCGAGACCGACCAGCAGGTGATGGACCTGTTGCGCGGCGGTCAGGGCGTGTTGAGCGTCGTGCTCGACGTCGAGCCGTTGCAACAGACGATCACCGAGGCGGTGCAGCTCTCGTTCGCCACAGCCGATACGTCGCAGGCGGCGGCGCGCTGAGCGACGTGGGGGAGCGCGTCATCGCACCCGAGAAGCTCCCGCACGACGACGTGCGGTTCGCACACAACTCCGAGCGGCAGTTTGCGAAGCTTCTCGACTTCTACGGCATCGCGTGGGACTACGAGCCCCGTACGTTCACCCTCGAATGGGATCGCGACGGCCGACCCGCGCAAGCGTTCACGCCCGACTTCTATCTGCCGGCGTACGACCTCTACATCGAGATCACCACGCTCAACCAACGGCTGGTCACGAAGAAGAACCGAAAGGCGCGCCGGCTGACCGAGCGGTACCCCGACATCTCGATCCGTGTGCTCTATCAGCGCGACTACCTGCACCTGTTGGTGAAGTACGGGCTCGAGCCGCCGTCGCAACACACGGACACGAGCGCGCCGGGCGACGGTTCTCCGTTGCCGTTCGAGCTCGGTCGACGTGCGCGCCCCTCCACCGGCGACGATCCCGCGGCCGAAAGCGCGTAGTGCGCCGTAGCCCGCTGGACGCGGCGCATCGCGATCGCGGCGCGAGGATGGTGCCGTTCGGGGGCTGGGAGATGCCGCTGCAGTACTCCGGGGTGCTCGAGGAACACCGCGCCTGCCGAGAACACGGGGTCGTGTTCGACGTCTCACACCTCGGCACGATCGCGTGTGGCGGTCCCGACACGTTCGATGCATTGCAATGGCTGCTGACGAACGATCTGCACAAGATCGGGCCCGCACGTGCGCAGTACACACACTTGCTCGATCCCGATGACGCGCACGTCGTCGACGACATCATCGTCTGGTGGCTCGACGGCGGCGACTTCTTCGTGATGCCGAACGCATCGAACACCGAGCCGATCCTCGGTGCGTTCGGCGAGCGCACGTTCTCGTTTGCCGATGTCACCGCCGAACGCGCGGTAATCGCGGCGCAGGGTCCCGACGCGCGGGCGTTGCTCGCGAAGGTGCTCCCGGAGGCAGCCGACGTGCCGCGCTTTGCGGTGCAGCGCATCGGTCAGCTCGTCGTTGCCGGTACCGGCTACACGGGCGAAGACGGCGTGGAGCTGCACGTGCCGGCAGCAGAAGCTGCCGGGATCTGGGATGCACTGTGCGACGCCGGGTTCACGCCGGCCGGGCTCGGCGCGCGTGACACGTTGCGGCTCGAAGCGGGGTTGCCGCTGCACGGCCATGAGCTCGGTCCCGGGATCACGCCGCTGCAGGCCGGGCTCGGATGGGTTGTGGGCTGGGACAAGGACGACTTCCGGGGAAGGGCCGCGCTCGCGGCCGAACGCGACCGCGGCATCGAGCGCCGCCTGCGTGGCCTGTCGATCGCCGGCCGCCGGCCCGCACGCGACGGGGCGCGAGTGATGCGCGATGGGGTCGACATCGGCGTCGTGAGCAGCGGCAACTTCTCGCCGACGCTCGGCCACGCGATCGCGCTCGCGTTCCTCGCGTCCGACATCGAGCCCGGGGTCGCGGTCACGGTCGACGTGCGCGGGCAGCTGCTCGACGCGACGGTCGTCAAGCCGCCGTTTGTCGCCAAGAAGTGAAAGTTCGCGACGCGCAGCCGGCGGATCTTGCCGTGGTCTTCGCGATGGTGCGCGAGCTCGCCGAGTACGAACGCGAACCCGATGCGGTGGTGTTCGATCCCGACGAGTTCGCCGGCCACTTGTTCGGCGACTACCCCGTGGCGCGCGCGCTGATCGCAGACGTCGACGGCGTGGCCGCGGGACTTGCCGTGTACTTCCGCACGTTCTCGACGTGGGTCGGCCGCGACGGAATCTGGCTCGAGGACTTGTTCGTGCGGCCCGTGTACCGGCGCCATGGCGTCGGACGTGCGTTGCTCGAAGCGTTACGCGCTCGTACGAACGGTCGCGTCGAATGGGCGGTGCTCGACTGGAACACACCCGCGCACGACTTCTACCGCACGCAGGGAGCGGCGCCGCTCGACGACTGGACTGTTTGGAGACTCCCGCCAGTAACTTCCGAGCCGTGACGACCCGCGCCGACCAGTTTCCTCCGCTGCCACCGAACCGCCTCGAGCGATGGTCGAAGTTCGGCACCTGGGAAACGAAGTGGTTCCCGCAGTTCCTCGGCATACAGCTCGAAGAGGTGCGTCAGGACTACGCGCGCATGCGCGTGCCGTACCGCCCCGAGCTGCGGCAGCCGGCGGGTGTCGTGCACGGTGGCGTGATCGCGTCGCTCGTCGACACGGTCGTCGTGCCCGTGATCGGCGGCGGCTACGACAACCCGACACAGATGTTCACGATCGACATCTCGCTGCGGTTCCTCGCGCCCATCATCGACGAGGACGCGGTCGCGGAAGGGTGGATCGTGCAGCGCGGCCGGTCGATCGTGTTCTGCGACGCCGAGGTGCGGGGCGGGACGTCCGGCAAGGCCGCGGCGACCGCGAGCGTCGTGTACAAGGTTTCGTCGAAACCATTGGTCATGCAATGACCTTCGAGCTCATTTGCGAGATCGAGCCGCCGACCCGGCCCGACCTCGAACCGGTACGGCATCAGATCGGCGTGCTGAGCCGCGTCGCATCGGGTTTCCTCATCCCGGACAACCACCTCGGCCGCGCCACCGTCTCGAGCATTGCGGTTGCGCACGAGGTCGAGGCGATGGGTGGCCGATCGATCGCGTGCGTGAACTCGCCGCGACCGCAACCTGCTCGGCTTGCGGCGCGATCTGCTGACCGCCGCCGCGTACGGCGTCGACCAGTTCCTCCTCGTCCGCGGCGACGAGCCGTCCTCCGGTGCGCGCACGAGCCAGCTGACCGTCCGCGAGATGATCGACGAGGTACGCGCGTGCTCGAGCGATGGACCGTTTCGCGCGGGTACGGTCGCCGGCTTGGGTCCGGTCGCGCCCTGGAAACGCGCCGCCGACTTCGTGTTCGTGCAGGTATCGTTCTCCGTCGACGCGTTGTTGCGCTGGCGCGAGCAAGCCGCGCTCGACGTGCCGGTCTATGCGGGCGCCCTCGTCGTGGCGAGCGAGCGGATGGCCAAGCGCCTGCAAGCCGACATCCGCGGCGTCGACATCCCCGACGATCTCGTCGCCGCGGTCGCGCGCGATCCGAACGCCGGGGTTGCAGCCGCGTGCGAGCAGGTGCTCGCGCTGCGCGATTCCGGCGCCTTCGCCGGCGTCCACCTCGTCCCCGTCTCTCGCTATCGCGAGGTCGCGGCCCGCCTGGAGCGCGAGTTCTCGTGACGCTGCGGTTCGCCGTGATCGTCGCGGGGATGATGGGTTGCGAACCCGTCGTCCTGCGCGATGAATTTTCCGACTCCGGGTAGTCATCACTGCGTATGGCCTCGTACGCAGTCAACAAGCGGGCAGTCGCGCATGCGCGGGATCTGATCGACGCGAAGCAGTACGTCCTCGAAAGCGACTGGAGCGACGCGCAGCCGAAGGCCGACGACGAGAACGACTTCCTCGAGACGCACTCCTGGGACGAGTACCGCGCTGGCACCTCGGGCTCGCCGAGGGCGCGACCGACGAGACGAAGGCCCGGTACGCATTCGTGTACGGCGACCTTCGACGCGTGCACCGATCGGGATTGATCGCGTGCCGATACCGAGCGGCCGAATGGCGGCACAAGGACGTAGAGCTCGCCGCGCACTCGCTACTGCAGCATCTCGACAAGACGCGGGCGTAGAGCACCGGAGAGCACGACGACGAGCGGGGGACCGAATGGGTTCCGAGCCTCGACGACTAGCCCGATGGGGCCGCCGGGAGGACTCCGAGGGACGCGAACTTCGCGACCTCGGGGCGGATCGGCGGCGGGGGAGGGGGGAAGTCGCCGGCGGCGCGCGGCCAGAGCATCGGAGTGCACGCGGCCGACGGATCCTGTCGCCGACCCTGATGCCGTCGCGGTCGACCGACGGGTGGAAGTGCTGCGAGCCGCGCGTACAACCGTCAGCGAACATGATCACCGTGTGCACCGCGCGATCGACGGAGGTCGTGTTCGGTTTCGCCATGTGCACGGTGAGGCCGGCGTGGAACGACACCGAGCCTCGCGGCACCTCGACGTAGACGGGCGCGATGCCTGCGATCTCCGATGACTCCAGCAGCGCCCGCGCGTCGTCGGCGACGAAGATGTTCTGGAACTTGCGCAGGCCGACGACGTGCGAGCCGGGCAGGTAACCCATCGCGCCGTTCGCGAGCGTCGCCCCGGCGAGTGGGATCCACGCGGTGATCGTGTCGAGTTCGGCGATCGGCCAGTACGGCTGGTCTTGGTGTGCGTCGGTTTCGCGGCCGCCCGCGGCTTGAACAGCGCCTGGTCGTGCCACAAGCGGAGCGCGTCGACGCCGAGCAACTCTGCCGCAGCGTGACCAATGCGCTGGTGGAAGGTCAGCGGTCGCAGCGCGGGATGGTCTTCCCAGAGGTTGATGCACTGTTGGAACGACTGCTCGTACGGACTGCGTTCGTCGAGCGGCCGCGTGTCGGCACCCGCCCGCGTGTGTACCGCGTCGATGACCAATGGTCCGTAGTGATCGAGCTCGTCGGTGGTGAGCAAGCCGTCGACGACGACGAAGCCATCGCGCTGAAACGCGTCGATCCGTGCGGTGGTGACGAGCTCCGGCGTCATGGCGTCTTCTCGAGGAAGCGCAGCAACGCGTGGTTCCATTCGTCGGGGCGCTCGAAGTACGGCGAGTGCCCGGCGCCCCCGATCTCCACCAGCGACACGTTGGTCAACATCGCGGCGCTCTCGGCAATCAACGGCGCGGGAAACAGTACGTCGTCGCTGCCGGTGACGACGAGGATCGGAATGCCGAGCGCGTCGAGCGCGTCATGTTCGACGCGCTCCGCGAGGGAGCCGACGATCGTCGCCATCGGTGGGTCGTGAAACGTGTTGAGCTGCTGATACAGGAACGCGAGGGCGGGTTCGCGCGCGACGAACGACGGCGACAGCGCGGCGTGGGCGCCGATGCGGGGTTCTTCGGGGCCTGCGTTCGCGACGTACTCGCGGAAGTGCGCATTGATCGCGGGGGTCCACAGGCCGCCGACCGTGTTCGTCAGCGACAACGAGCGGACACGCTGCGGCGCGTCGATCGTGAACGCGGTAACCCACCAGCCACCCATCGATTGACCGACGAGGTGGGCACGCTCTACCTCGCATGCGTCGAGGATCGCGTGCATATCGGCGACGGCTGCCGCGGGCCCGTGCGTGCCGCTGCGGAAGGTCGAGCAGCCGAAGCCGCGGCAGTCCCAGGTGATCACTCGGTAGCCCGCGTCGGCGAGGGCGGGAACTTGCTGGAACCAGACCGCGTGACAGCCGCCGGCACCGTGCGTGAGCATCACTGCCGGCGCGTCCTCGTTACCGATGTCTTCGAAGTAGATGTCCTCGCCGCCGGAGCCGACCATGCCCGTGCGCCATTGGTGTGTCATGGCGTTCCCACGACGGTGCTCGCGAACATGCGGTCGCCCCAGAGCGCGTGTGCATTCTCGTAGGTGAACGCTCGGAAGTCGTCGGCGGTGACGTGGCCGTCTTCGACCAACTCCCATGCCTCGGGGAGCACGTCGCGCGCGTCGGGCACGTCCCAGTGGCCGAGATCGGACGCGAACATCGCGTCGAGTCGTGTGCCGTGGTACTTGGACGCGAACGCGAGCGCCCACAACGGGTCATCGGCCTCACAGCCGAAGAAGCACTGGCCGGCAAACGTCTGGCGGATGTCGGCGGGGGAGCGGGCACCGCTGAGCGCGAACTCATCGAGATGGTTGCGGTCCTCGTCAGGTTCGCTCAGCATGTGCAGCGCTTCTTCGAGGCGGTCGGCACGCGCAGTCATCTCGGCGTCGCCGTAGAGACGGAGGAGCGTCTCGAGCTGCGCGCGGTCGATGCGCGCCGGATCGTACTGCAGGATTGCGTCACCGTGACGTTTTTCGAGGTGGCCGACAAGATCCGCGCACAACGACGCTGCCCACGTGACTCCACCTTCGAGGAACGCGAACCGCAACGTCGGGAACCGTCGCATCACGCCGCCGAGGAAGAGCGCACGGCAGATGGCTTCTCCCGCGGCCGCAAACGAGCCGACGTGGTTCGCGACGTAGCTCGTCGGCGATGTCCGTGAACCCCAGCCCATGCCGGTGGAGTGGAACGTCGGCACTACGTCGAGGTCGACGAACCGTTGCCAGAGCGGGTCGTAGTCGTGCGTGCTGTCGATACCAAGCGCGTCGACCCACCGTGCGCCGCGCGGTACGTTCTCGCCCGGCAGCGGTCGTTGCACGAGCCCGGTACACATGACCGCGTGGAGCCCGAGCTCCCGCACCGCGTGATCGAGGGTCGCGATGGCCTCCCCGGGCGTGTAGGTGGGCACGATCGCTACCGGCTCGAGCCGGTCGCGACAGTCGCCGTATGCATGCGCGTAATAACGATTGAACGCGCGCGCCGCGGCGACGCGCAGGTCGGGGTCGTCGAGCCCCATGACGGTGAGTCCGTATGTGGGGTAGCAGACCGCGACGTCGATGCCGAGCTCATCGAGTCGTTCGTAGAACAACTTCGGGAACATTGCCGTCGCGCGATCGCGTGTCTGTTCGGTCGGTAGTCCCCACCACGGCATGCGCGGCGAGCCCAACGCCCGTCTCGCGTCCGCGTCGAGATCGCGCATGAACGTCGCACCGTGCTCGATCACGTTCCACGCGTCGACGACCGCGCCACCGCCTTCATCGCGCAGGAGATCGCGGAACCAGGGGAGGTATTCGATCCCGTGACCGTCGGCGTCGATCACGGGATGACCGAGCGCGTCGTGAATCTCGGCCGCGGTCGCCATCGTGTCGTCAGCCGGCCGGGAGCTCGCTGCGGCCGCCCGTGGTCCACCAGCTCGCGGTGAGACGCAACCCTTCGACCGGTGCACGCGGCTGAATCTCTTCGAACACGCGCTTGTATCCGGTGCGTGCAATGCGCCACGCGCCGTCTGAACTTGGTGTACTCGTCCTCGTAGAACGAGCAGCCCCGGATCGTGAGCTCGAAGTCGGTCATCACGACGACGTCGTCGAGCGCCCACACGCCTGTTGCCGTGTGCGAGCCGGTGAGGTCGATCTCGGGGTGATGCATCTTGTGGCTCGAATGGAAGGTCTCGGCACCCATCGACCGCCGCAGGAAGCCGACGATCGCCTCGCGGCCCTCGAACGAGTATCCGCCGCCGCTGTACGCCGCCACGGCTTCGGCCGTGAAGCACCCGGCGATCTCGTCCCACAGCTTCAGGTCCAGGCAGCGGGCGTAGCGGTACTTGAGTCGCTTGATCAGCTCGATCTCGACCAGGTCCTCGGGCGTCATGACCGGAGGCTCCCGCCCGGGGCGAGCACCGTGCAAGTTGACATAACGGGCATTATCGGCGCTCCGTCGAGCTCGGCTGCCGCCTCGCCGAGGCGTAGCGCCGATAATGCCCCGCAGGCCCCGTGCCGCCGCGCGCGTCCGTTTCGCCCGGCTCCGTCGAGCTCGGCTGGCGCCTCGCCGAGGCGTAGCGCCGATAATGCCCCGCAGGCCCCGTGCCGCCGCGTGCGTCCGTTTCGCCCGGCCGCGCACGGACGTGGCGACGGCAACGGTCAGTCGGCGGTGACGAGGTCTTTCGTTGCGCCGAGCAGCACATTGAATGCTGCCGCCTCGTCGACGTCGCCCTGGGCGAGATCGCGTTCGACGTCTTCGAGGACACACGACAACACGAACAAGCGATCGCGCACCGACTCGAGCTCGTCGCGCGTCACTACGAGCTCGTGCTCTCCGAGCCCGAGCTCGGCGGCGCGCGAGCGGGCTTCGTAGTCGCGCTGCTTGCACGACGGCTTACAGAACCGGCGGGGGCGTCCCGGTCCTCCGCTCACCGGGAACTTCCGCCCGCACCAGAGGCAGGCACGTTTCGTCACGGTGACAGATAGTACGCGGAGGCGTGCGGGCGATCGCGGCAATCGCGGGTCAGCGCAGCAGGCCGCGTCCGCTCACCGGCGGCACGTCGAGCGCCGACAACACACCCGGCGCCGCGTCGCAGACGAACGGGATCGCGTTGACGATGCGGCCGGCGGTGCCGACGACACCGGGGTCGCCCTCGCCGGGACGCGCGGTCATCTGCACGTCGCACTGGTAGCTCGGCGTGCCGGTCACGACGACGCGGTAGCCACCGGCGCCGACCGGCTGCGGCCACTCGGGACACAGGGCGTCGTCGAGGCGCGTCACATGCTCGACGACGATGCGCGGCTCGCCGCGCGACGATGCCCTGCACCTCGAACCGCAGCGCGGCCGTCGTGCCCTGCTCGATCACCCCGAAGCCGAGGTCGATCTTGTCCGGCGCGGGCCGTCGCTCGTGCACCTCGCGGATCTCGTCGAGTCTCCACGCCGAGCCCCGCCGCGAGCGTCTTAATCACGCCGCCCCACGCAAACGACAGCACGCCCGGGAATCAACAACAACGGCTTGGCATCGAGCGTCTTTCCGAAGCCCATCGTGTCGAACAGCACCGTGGGCTGCTCGTAGTGCGCGTAGTTGACGATCTCCATGACGCGTAGGTGCTCGACGTTCTCGCACGTGCCGGTGAGCAGCAGCGGCAGGATGTCGTTGGCCCAGCCGGGATCGATCCCGGACGTGAAGCACGAGACGCCCGTCTCGCGGCACGCATCTTCGAGCGGCGCGCGCATCGTGTCGTCGACGTGCTCCGGCCACACCATCGCGACGACCGAGCTCGACACGATGTTCTTGCCCGAACGTGCGATCCTCGCCATGTCGGCGATGGCGTCGGCCGGACGCAGATCGGCGGTCGCCGTATACGACACGCAATCGGCGTCGAGCGCGAGCAGCGCGTCGACGTCGTTGGTGGCGCGGACGCCGACCGGCGGAAGACCGCACAACTCCCCCGCGTCCTTGCCGGCCTTGCGCGACGAGTGCACCCACAGCCCGGCGAGCTCGAGCTCCGGGTGCTTGATGATGCACCGCAGAGCGGCCACGCCCACGTTGCCGGTGCTCCACTGGATCACGCGATACGTCATGCCGCGGACGTTATCCGCCTGCCCGACGATCAGGCGCGGCCGGCGGCCTCGGCGGCGGCGATCGTTTCATCGAGACGGCGCTCGATGATGTCGAGCCCGCGGTCCCAGAACCCGGGGTCGGCGAGGTCGACGTCGACGAGCTTGCCGAGCTCCTCGGGCGGCATCGAACCACCGGCGCGCAACAAGTCGAGATACTGGGGCACGAAGTCGCGACCGCGCGCCTCGTACTGCGCGTATACCGACAACGCCAACAGCTGGCCGTACGCGTACGCGTACACGTAGCCGGGCGTGCTGATGAAGTGCGGGATGTACGACCACCAGCTGCGGTATCCGTCGGTGATCTCGACCGAGTCGCCGAGCATGTCGCGTTGCGTTGCGGCCCACTTCTCGCCGATCTGCTCGACCGAAAGCTCGCCCTCATCGCGGCGCGCGTTGTGGATCGCGTCCTCGAAGCGGTTCATCGCCATCTGACGGAACACGGTCGCGATCTGGTCCTCGAGGTTCGACGCGAGCAGCGCGAGTCGTTCTTGCGGCGTCGGTGACCTCGCCGAGCAAACGGCCGAACGTCACGGTCTCGCCGAACACCGACGCGGTCTCGGCCAGCGTCAACGGCGTCGATCTGGTGGAACACGCCCTGCCCGCGTGCGAGGTACGCGTGCAACCCGTGACCGAGCTCGTGCGCGAGCGTGAGCACGTCGCGCACGGCGCGCAGTCCAGTTCAACAGCAAGTACGGATGGTGCGACGGCACCGTGTACGCGCAGAACGCGCCCGGCCGCTTGCCCGGCCGTGAGCGGGCGCGTCGATCCACGCGCCGTCGAAGAACTTCCGGGCGTCGTCGGCGAGCTCGCCCGAGAACGAGCCGTACGCGTCGAGCACGAGCTCCTTGGCCGCCTGCCAGCCGACCTCGCGCGTCGGTGTCGGCGACCGACGCGAGTCGGTCGTAGTCGGCGAGGCGATCGATGCCGAGCAGGCTGCGCCTTCAAGGCGTACCAACGCTGCGGGAATCGCAGTAGCGGCCCTGCACCGCTTCGACGAGCGCCTGCACCGACTCGTCGCTGGCCTCGTTCGAGAGGTTGCGGCTCGCGATCCAGCTGCCGTAGTGGCGCAGCCGGTCGTCGGTCGACTTGTCGGCGAGCAGCGTGTTGAGCACGTACGCGCGGGTGCG
Organism: uncultured Actinomycetes bacterium; assembly: GCA_963836365.1. GTDB lineage: Bacteria > Actinomycetota > Acidimicrobiia > IMCC26256 > PALSA-610 > DASQHW01. Next base: position 57,634 of record CAWIJC010000006.1, on the reverse strand, counting down.
CAAGCCCGGCTGCAGGCCCGACGGTCACCGCTTCGGCGGCAGTGCGCCGCACGTCGCGGTCGGGAGCGTGCAGCCGCGCCAGCGCGGCCTCCAGCGTCGTCGTCTCGCCGTCGAGCGACACTTCGATCGCCGACATCTGCTCTTCGAACAGTCGTTGCCACGCGCTGCGTCCGGTGACCGACTTCTCGGTGAGGATCACTTCCTCGGGCTCGGTCAGCAGGTGCGGGCCGGTAGCGCCGCGATCGAACGAAGGTGGTGACCCGCGAACGCGAGCCGTTCGTCGGCGAGCAGCTCGTCGACCTTGTCGTCGGGCAGCTCGGCCCATTCGAGCTCGAAGAACAACAGCTTGGTGCTCGATCTGCGTGCCCCGCTCCTCGACGCGCTGCATCCGCGCGCCGCGCGCGGGATCGGTCGTGTCGGTCGCGAAGTCGAGCCCGACGTAGCTGCCCGGCCCGCCCGATCAGCTCGTAGACCTCGCGCGAGCTCGCTGCATGAACGTCGCCAGCTGCTCGACGTCGAGCGTCGGCGACGTGTGCCTCGGTGGTCGCTGAGCTCGTCGGCGACGGCCTCGGCCCGTTCGAGGAGCGCGTTCAGCCCGTCGTCGCCGGGAGCGGGCAGCAGCGTCGCGAGGTCCCAGAGGACGTCGTCGGCGGTCAGATCGGTCGCGGTCATCCGGCGAGGATACCGATCGCTCCAGCGTACGTCAGAGCACGCTTGTGCATGATCAGCGACGCGGGCCGTGAACCCGGCCGCGTTCGAAGAAGTTCTTCGCGTCGCGATGGCCGGGGAGCGCCACGCGCGTCGATGCCGATGCACGCTGCCGTCCGCGCAGAACGCGACCAGCGTCGTCCGCGATCGCCTCGCCGACGCCGACCGCACGCGCGCTCCGAGTTCGACGAACAGGTCGCCGATCACGCCGAGCCGCGTGCCGTCGCGCAGCGACCTCGACCTCGACCGTGCCGTAGCCGATCGGCCGCGTCCGTCGATCGTGCCGACGACCACCGCGCGTCGTCGCGTCCCAACAGCGTGCGGAACCATTCCTCCAGTGGCTCGGTGCGCGCTTCGCGTGTCGACCACAGCGATCCGCCGCGCATCGCGACGAGCTCCGTGCGCAACGCGCGGGCCAGCGTCGACGAGCGTCGCGAGATCGTCAGTCGTTGCCGGCCGCGCTGCTTCCACCCGCGCTCCCCGGCCGGCTCAGTCAGCCGGCGAGCTGTTCGATCTTGCCGAGGATCGTGCGGCGGTGGCGATGCGCGGTCTCGTACGTGTGCACGGCGTCGAGCTCGGCGCGGCCGAGCCCCGGGAGCCGCTCGACGACTTGCGACGCCGACAACGCGTCGTAGCCGGGAATCGGGAGCTCGTCGCCGACGGCGCGCACGACTGCTCGCTGGCAACGACCGCGAGCGCGCCGGGCACCGGCGTCGGGGTCGGCGGGAACTTCGGCGGTGCAGGGGCTCCCGGCACGGGTTCGGGTGCCGACGCCGGCGTCGGGCCGGCGCGGAGACCGCGTTGCGGCCGAGTGCCACGTCGACGCGCTCGCGCAGCTTCGGCACAGCCGAACGCGATCGCCACCTGTCCGAGGCTGCGCGCAGAGGTCACGTGTCGTTGCACGTCGGCTTGGCGGCGGTCGAACTCGGCACGTCCGAGGGCGACGACGGTTTCGAGGATCGGCGGCGCGACGTCGCGAAGGTAGAGACCGGCGCCGATCGGCGCGTACACCAGCAGCTCGAGCGCCCGCTCGAGTCCGTCCCGGGTCTCGCTCATCGCATCCTCACGCGTTCTCGTGCGCCGGCCCCTCGTCGCGGCCGCTGGCCTCGCGGCGCGAGGGTACGGACACGACGTCGGGCGGTGATTCTACGGAGGTGTCGCGGCGGCGCCGCACGAGCGCGAGGACGATCGCGACGCACAACGCCCGCGATGGTCGCCCACAGGCACCCATTCCCCGTACCGCACGTACGGCGTCTGTCCGCTGCGGGCGGCCACTGCCGTCTGCACGAGCGTGCGCTCGAAGAGCTTCGTACGGTCGTGCACGATGCCGTCGCCGTCGATCACCGCAGTCACTCCCGAGATCGCCGAATGCACCACCGGGCGCCCGGTCTCGGCCGCACGGATCTGGCCGATCGCGACGTGCTGTTCCGAGTTCGCCGAGCGACGGTACGAGCGGTTGTTCGTCGATACGACGATCACCTCCGCGCCGTCGCGTACGCGGCCACGAATCTGCGGCCCGAACGCCGACTCGAAGCAGATGACCGTCGCGATCCGCGTGCCGGCCACGTCGAACAGTCCGTTCGGTGCTTCCCGCGTACGAAGTCGCGCGGCACGTTGTTGAGCGCCGGGATCCATCCTTCGAGCTCGTGGCGGAACGGCACGTACTCGCCGAACGGCACGAGGTGATGCTTCGAATACGTACCGACGATCCCGCCGTCGGGGTCGAACAGCACGTCGAGATTCTCCGCCTTCGCTCCGTCGGGCGGCGCGTCGACCGTCGCGTTCGCGAGCACATACGGCGCGATGCTCGCGTGCGATCCGCACGAGCGCGTCGTGCACGTACGGATCGGTGCGGGGGTCGGCGTCCATGCTCGACTCGGGAAAGACGATCAGGTCGACCGGCTCGGTGATGTGCGTCGCGAGCTGGAAATGGCTGTTCGGGAGATAGCGCTGCCGCGAGCTCGGACGGTGTGAGCTCTCGGTTCTTGTCGTTGCCCTGGACGCAGCGCGACGTGCAGGAAGCCGTCGACGTGCGTGTCGGTGCGCGTGATGGTCGACGACGACGGTGACGGCTGCGATCAGCGCCAGCGCGACGTACGCGATACACGTACCAGCGGATACTCGCGCCGGACGCGCAAGAGATCCGCGATCGCCGCGTTGAGCGCAACCGCGAGGAACGTGATGAAGGTCAGACCGCCGACGCTCGCGACCGCGCGGCGCGGCGGCGAGGTCGTGGAACGCGTACCCGAGCTCGCCCCACGACAAGCCGCCGAAGGGAAAGCGCGCGACGGCGGCGTCGGCGAGCACCCACACCGCGGCAACGAGAAACGGGTTCGCGATACCTCGGCCGCGCAGCCAGCCGATGACCGCGCCGGCGGCGGCCCAGTACGCGGCGCAGCGCCGCGACCATCGGCACGATCGCGATCGTGCCGAAGTACCAGATCCACGAGCAGACGATCGTGTAGTAGACCGCGCCCGCGACGAAGGCATAGCCCGCCGACGCGCGAGCGCCGCGGTCGCGCCACGCCACGAACAGTGGGACGAGCGCGATGCACGCGAGTGGACCGAGGTCGAACGGCGGCCGACTCAGCGCGCAGAGCACACCGGAGAGCGCCGCCGCGCCGGGACGTGTGAGGGTTGCGCGTGCGTGGCGTCCTCACGCGCAGTCGCGGCAGATCATTCTCTTCTCGTCAGCGAGCTGGTGGCGGGGCAGCACGAGAAAGCAGCTCTTGCAGAGGAACTCGTTCTCGCGGCGCGGCACGATCTTCGTACCGCCCTCACCGCTCTGATCGGGCTCGTCTTCGTCCTCTTCCTCGTCCTCGAGGCCCGCGGCTGCGGTGCGCTCGCGCAGCACGACGTCGAGCGCCTCCTCGACGTCGTCGGGTGGAGTTCCTCGTCGAGGTCGACGATGTCGTCGTCCTCGTCCTCGGCGGCCGCGACTTCGGTTTCGCTGCCGGCCGCGGCCGTGGTGTCGGCTGCGACCTCGTCGACGTCCTCTTCGAGGTCGTCCTCGAGCAGGTCATCGTCGTCGTCGCCGTCGAAGTCCTCCTCGTCGAGCGCTTCCTCGTCGAGGTCTTCTTCGTCGAGTTCTGGTTCTTCCTCGAACTCGTCGTCGCTCATGAGCGGGCGCCTTCGTCAGGGAGGGGGCGTGGCGGGCTTGAAACCAACAAGCGTCGCGGTTTCTTCCCGCCATTCCCCCTTTGGGGGCGCGGAGTATAACGCCGCGCGCGCGGGCCTCTAGGGCGCCGTGCAGGCCGATCGAATGCGTCCGGGCCTGACCGCAAAGCGTGGACGGACGGGTCCAGGAGTCCGGTGGGGCCGCTGAGTGGCCCGGCCCGCGTACAGCGGACGGGTTATTGCAGCGTTCTCTACTGGTACTCCTGGACAGCCGCCCAACCCCCTTCGTTCGCCCCGCCCCTTGACGGCTGCCGGCGACTCCCCCGCCGATCCGGCTCCCGATCGGCGTGGGTAGCCAGGGGCGACGAGTAGTCAGCCCCAGAGCCGAGCGCGATGTCAAGCGGAAGCGAAGCGGGCTGACCAGCGACGACACGCGTCGCGGCAGGTCAACGATTGCCCGAAAAAACCGCGGTTGTCGACGGTACGTGCGCGCGTTCAACTTCGCAGCACGCGGCGCACCTCGGCGGCGCGCTCGGCGCCGAGACGCTCGAGGTCGTACGCGCTGTGGTCGACGTAGTGCATCGCGGCTGCGATCGCGCGATGTCCGGCGCTCTCGGCGATCTGACGATGCATCTCTTGCGCGATCCGGCGGTAGCTCGGGTGCCCCTGCGGCGAGCTGCGGAGCTCACAAAGATGCATCGCCTCGCGCGCGTTCATCTGCATGACATAGCGCACCTTGTAGCCGAGGGCGACCGCGTACGACGCTTGCTCGGGAAACGGCTCGACGAGCGCGTCGTACAGATCGCGCGAGCGTTCCATGCTCTCGTCATACGTCGCGCCGAGGCCCGCGTCGCGCACGGCTTCCGGCACTTCGTAGCCGTGCGTCGGTGTCAGTCGCTGCCATTCGATAGTGAGCATGCGATGGCGCTGCAGATCGCGGAACGCGCCGTAGTCACCGAGAATGTCGAAACGGTAACCGGTCCGCTCGAACGCGCGCCCGGGCTTGTGCCTCCGATTGGTGCGCTCGCCCACGTATGCGTGCATCAAGGCGACGCGATCGTCGGCCGGCAGCCGCTGCACGCGCTCGAGGAGCTGCGACTCCGGGAGCCTGGTGTGGGGATAGCAAATCGCCGCGAGCACCTTGTCTTCACCGCCGGGATCCCAGTCGACGAGTGTGACTTCGTCCGCTGGAGCGGCGGTCTCGGCCCTGAAGAGCCGCTCGACGACGTCGGCGGTGTCGTCGTGAGTGTCGACCATGTAGGCCGACCACACGCCACCTCGGTCGCTGCGATCGACTCGCACGAGGAACGACGGGATCACCTTCCGCAGTTCATCGAGCATCAACTGGGCGTACATGCCCGCTTCGGGGAGCGGATGCGCGCGCATGCGCAACAACAGCGCCTCGTACGCCTGTCCGGTGCCGTAGATCCCGACGTTCGACAGTGTCGCTGCCGGCAACAGCCCGCGCACGGTATCGCACGCCTTGGCCCTGATCGTCTGCTTGTAGACGAAGTCCGAATCAGACGGCTGCTTCGGATACCGCTCGCGCGCCCAGTCCACCATCGTCCGCAACATCGCGCTGTACGTGTAGAAGAACGCGTCCATGTCGGCGATGTAGCGCGCGGCGTGCCGCGACTGGCAGATCTCCGACGGCCGGAGGTAGCGATAGCGGCCGAGCACACGCGAGTCGTACGGGATGTAGCGCGTCGACTGCTCGAGGTAGGCCATCAGCCGGCCCCACTCGATGATCTTGGTGAGCACGTTCGACGCCTGCTCGCACGCGAGATGGACGCCGCCGAGCTGGGCGACCGAGTCGTCGCCGTATTCCATGAAAACTCGCGCGTACAGCTCCTCGGCGCGCTTCAACCCGACGGTCGCGTCCACGGTCAGGTCGCCGGTCAGGTCGAGGTCGCCGACGAATTCGTCGAGGAACAGGCGGCGCAGGCTCTTGTCCGACCGCGAGTAGCGCCGCGAAGAGCGCGCCTTTCACGACCTCGGGCAGGTTGGTGAGCGCGAACACGGGCCCGTCGAGGTTCGTGAAATACGGCCGGAGGGCGGCTGCCTCGGGCTCGGTGAACGTCTCCGGCGCGTACAGCATGGGAATGGCGATCGTACCGGTGAGCCTCGCGACGGACGCGCATGCCTTCGGGCGTATGTGCCCTGGTCAGAGGCGGTCAGAGCAGCAGCCTGTACGCCGCCGGAAGCGTCTCGAAGGTGCACACGGCGACGCCCGAATGCGCTCTGCCGTCGATCTCGAGCGGCCGGGGACGGGCCCAGCGCACCTCGATCCGGCGTCCGACCCGCTGCGCGATCCGAGGGTGTGGGACGTGGGTGCCCGTACCGAGCCGAGCGCGCATGCCGGCCCGTTCGCCCGGCTCCGCCGCGTACACCTGGATCTCCGCGCGGCCGTCGCCCGGATGGCCACGCGGCACGACGTCACGCCCCCGGAGGAATTCTCCGGTCGCGATCACGACTGTCGTCGCCCGCCCCGAGAACCACGGCGTGCCGTCGACGACGACCGTCACGAAGACTCGTCGAGACAATCGCCGGAGTCGGTCGGGCGGTGTACCGCTCACCGCCATGTTGACGCACAATGCACCATCGCCCAGTCGCAGCGCGTCGAGCGGGAGCGCAAAGCCTGCACCCGGCCCCGATTCGTCGGGCGACTCGTCGGACGACGGGCCGAGCGGCGGGCCCGGAGATGCATCGGAAGATTCGTTGCGACGCGGGTCGAGGCCGACGGCCCGGGCGAGGTCGGAGCGGGGCGACGGTGAGAAACGGATCAGCGCACAGGAGTGCGCCGCCACTGCCGCCGCGAGATCCGTGTCGTCGCCGGCGACCTCGACGTCGGGCGCGCCGTCGGCCGCAGTCCCCCAGTCATGGCCGGGGCGGATCACGTCACGCGCCCGACGCGTGGACGGTGCTCGACGCCGCGACCACGCCGCGCAGGCACGCGTCGGCGGCCGCGTGCGCAGTGGCCGCCGTCTGTCGATCGGGCGCGACGTCGGCGATCTGGCGGAGCAGGTCGATCGTCTGCTTGACGTTGCGCACGAAGTCGCCGCCGGTCATCTCCTCGTCGACGAGCACCTCGGCGAGCTCGTTTCCGACCACCCACTCGTGGATCGCGGTCGTAAAGCCGGGGTCGGGTCGCCGTGTCTCCGGGAGCCTCGCCTCGCGCTCGGCCACGTGGAGGTCGCGCCAGATGCCGTCGAGGATGCGGGAACGGCGTACGACCTGGGTGTCCGGCCAGCGCCGCGGCGGCGCGGGATCGTTGGATTCGGGTCCGCGTCGCTGGAAGGTGAAGCACGACACGAGCGACGCGAGCGCCGGCTCGTCGATGGCATCGAGGTGACCTTCACGCAGTGCTTCCGCCAGCACGAGGTCGCCTTCGGTGTTCAGACGCGTAAGGAGCCGGCCGGCGTCGGTCAGCGTCCAGTCGTCGACGTAACCCCAACGCTCGAGCACCGAGAGCACGCGATCGAGCTGCCGCGCCAGGCTCTCGTTGCGGCTCGCGACCTGCCGTTCGAGGCGTGCGACGTCGCGAGCGACGCGCTCGCCTTGCCAGGCCGCGCGCAGGGCGAGATCGGCCCCGGGCGCGCCGTGCAGGGGATGGGCGTCGATCGCCGCTTGGAGATCGGCGACTCCGCGGTCGGTCTCGACCGGCATCTCTGCCTCGTTGACGCGCAGCCGGCGCAGCATCTCGACGGTCGCGCGCTGGAACGCCTGACTGCGCGGCGCGAACGGACGCGGCAGGTCGATCGCGGTGATCGTGCGGACGGGACCGCGGAAGTCATGTGGTGAGAGCCGCACGAGCGACTTGCCTTGTGTGAGTGCCAGCACGCGCGGCCCGCCCCGCCCCTGCTCCTGCTTCAGCACGACCGCTCTTCCGCCCCGCCGGGGCATCACCACGTCGCCTGGTCGCAGCGCGTCGAACCGGTTGCCGTTGCGGCCCTGGGCGTTGCGCCGCGCGGCGTCGAGCTCCGCGAGCAACCGCCGGTATTCGCCGACGTCGCCGGCCGCGTGCACGGCGGCATCCTGCGCTCGTGCGAGCTGCTGGCGGCGACGCGCGAGCTCGCGTTCTACGGCGACGACGTCGCGATCGGCGTGGAACTGCGCGAACGAGAGGTTGAGAAGATGGCGCGCTTGTTCGGGCGGGTAGCGCTGCACGAGGTTCGCCGTCATGTTGTAGGTCGGTCGGAAGGAAGACGTGAGGGCGTACGTGCGCCGCGACGCGAGCCCGGCGACCTGCTCGAACGGCACGAACGGATCCCAGAGCACGACGACGAACCCGAGGTCGTCGATGCCGCGCCGGCCGGCGCGACCGGCAAGCTGGGTGTACTCCCCCGGCGTGAGGAACTGGTGGTGCTCGCCGGTGAACTTCGACAGTCGCTCGATCACGACCGACCGCGCAGGCATGTTGATCCCCAACGACAGCGTCTCGGTCGCGAACACGACCTTCAACAGGCCGGCCGCGAACCCCTCCTCGACCGCTTCCTTCATCGGCGGCACCATGCCCGCGTGATGAGCGGCGACACCCGCTTCCATCCCCGCGAGCCACGTGTCGTACCCGAGCACGTCGAGGTCGTCGTCGCTGAGCGATTCGACGTGCTGCTCGGCGATGCGCCGCAGGGCGCGCCGCTCGGACGAATCCGTGAGCCGGACTCCTGCCGCGAGGCACTGCTCGACGGCCTGGTCGCAGCCCGCCCGCGAGAACACGAACACGATCGCGGGCAGCATCTGCTCGTCGGCGAGGCGTTCGACGAACTCGGTGCGCCACGGCGTGTACAGACGCCGTCGCCGTTGCCCGCGGCCGCGTGGCGCGTTGCGGGCGTCGAGACGCGCCGCGACCGGGTTGGGGTGTTGCTCGCCGCCGGCGTCGACGAACGTCGGCAGGAGGTGCAGCTGCTCGGCACCGCGGTCGCCGACGAGGTAGAGGTGACGGAGATCGACCGGACGCCGTTCCTCGATGACGGTCTCGGTCGCGCCGCGCACGGTCTGCATCCATGCTGCGACCTCCTCCGCGTTCGACACGGTCGCGGACAGCGCGACGAGGTCGATCTCGGCCGGCAGGTGGATGATCACCTCTTCCCAGACCGCGCCCCGCGACGGGTCCTGGAGATAGTGCACCTCGTCGAGGACGACGTAGCGCAGCCCGACGAGCGTCGGCGACCGCGCGTAGATCATGTTGCGCAGCACCTCGGTCGTCATCACGACAACCGGTGCGTCGCCGTTGATCGCGTTGTCGCCGGTCAGCAAGCCGACGCGCGCGGCGCCGCGGGCACGCACGAAGTCGCCGTACTTCTGATTCGACAGCGCCTTCAGCGGCGTCGTGTAGAAGACCTTGTCGCCGGCGTCGAGCGCGCGTGCGATCGCGTACTCGGCGACGAGGGTCTTGCCCGATCCGGTCGGGGCGGCGACCAGCACCGAGCGCCCGGCGTCGAGAGCGTCGAGCGCCCGGACCTGGAACTCGTCGAGGGGGAAGGGCCGGGCGGCCGCGAAGGCTGCACGGATGTCCGTGGTGGCCACAACGGTGATTGTTCTACTTGGCCGGTGTGGTCGCGGTCGTCGCGGCCGGCTGGGTCGGGGTCGTGAGATCGGTGTTGGACGAGAAGCTCCGGTAGTGGCGGACGACGCCGCCGGGCCAGAACACCCAGGCGAGCACGATGCCTACGATCACGGCGAATGCCGTCACCGACACGGCCAGCCGCCGTTTGACTCGCCGGGGGCGATGGCGGCCGTACTGCACCCACCAGATCCCGAGCGCGAGCGCCGAGCCACCCAGGACGACCAGCAGCGTGACGCGCGGCTGTCGCGTGAGGATCCCCCCGGTGCCCGGGACGCCGGGCGGGCCCGGTCGCATCGCCCACACCAGCAGCACCGTGCCGAGCGCGATGCCCACGGCGGCGCCTACGGCCACGACGACTTCCGAGCGCGGGCGCGTGTGGACCGTGGGCTTTCGCGTTCGTGAGGGGCTCATCGCAATGTCATCGCTTCAGCAGCCGCCCGGCGATGATCGCCATCTCGTAGAAGATGTACATCGGGATCGCCATGAACATTAGAGAGATCGGGTCCTGGCTCGGGGTGATCACCGCCGCGAAGATCGTGATCCCGACGATCGCCCACCGCCGAGCGTGACGGAGCTGGCGCGTATTGATCACGCGCATGAGCAGCAGGCCGACGATCAGCAGCGGGAACTCGAACGCCACGCCGAACGCGATGATCATCAGCGTGACCAGCGTGAGGTACTTGTCGGCAACGATGAACGGCTGCAGCGAGTTGCCCCCGACGCCGAGCAAGAAGTCGAGCGCCTTCACGACGGTGAACCACGCCGCGACCGCACCGAGTGCGAAAAGCACGACCGACGAGACGAAGAAGCCGATCGCGTACCGCCGCTCGTGCTTGTGCAGAGCAGGCGTCACGAACCGCCAGATCTCCCAGAAGATGATCGGTAACGCCAGCGCTATGCCGCCGTACCCCGCGATCTTGAGGCGCACGAGGAACGGCCCGAGCGGGTCGGTGACCACGAGGTCGCAACCCTTGTTGGGGTTGCCGCCGCACTGAGGCTGGCCCCGTGTCACCTTCTCATACGGGCGCGGCGAGGAAGTGCAACACCCGGTTGTAGAGGACGAACATCACGACCGCGCACACGACGACCGCGATGACGCAATAGATGAGCCGTTTGCGCAGCTCGGTGAGATGCTCGACGAGTGTCATCCGCCCGCCGTCATCGACTCCCGCGTTCATGACGGACCGAGGCCGATCAGCTGAACGAGTCCGGGCCCGCGAAGCCCTCGTCGCGTGATTCGGTCCCGGCCGCCGGAAGGGCCAAGTGATCGGTGTCGTCGGCCGCCGGTTCCGCCGGTGTCCTCGGCGCCGGCGCGCCCGGCGAGACATCGGGATGCATCACGGTGTCGAGCTCCGACCGCACTGTGTCCTGCATGCGGCGCAACTCGCGTACCGCGGCCCCTACCTGGCGTCCGATCTCGGGAAGGCGTTGCGGTCCGAAGACGATCAACGCGACGACGAGGACGACGAGGATCTCGGCGGGTCCGATGCTCATGTGGCGACGATCGAGATGCTATCGACCTGGCGCTCGCGTTCCCGATCGTCGCCCTCAGGCGTCGGGGTCGAACCGCCCGCGGGTGCGCGCGGTCTCGTCGCGCACACGGAGCAGCGCCGGTCGCAGCTCGCTGCCGAATTTCGCGATCGACCGGTACGTCGGATCGATCTCGCGGGCCACACGTGACGCACAGCCTGCGAGCACGATCATGCCGAACACGGCGATCAGCGCCGCGACAACCCACATCACGGGGTCACCCTAGCGGTTCGGCGCCGCGTCGCACCTGGGCTGCGACATCATCGAACCAGCAGTCGCGCTGTAGCAGCAGATGGAAGTCGAGCAGGTCGTCGGGCTTCAGCGGCGGGCCGACACGCGACTCGCCGAGCTCGGCCGGCAGACGCCACACCTGCATGCGCACACCACTCGACACGAGCAGATCCACGATGCGGCGGCTGGCCTCCTTGGCGACGGCGCGCTCGCAATCGGGGCAACGGAAGCAGTACGAGCCGCGTTCGTCGTCGGCACAGACGCGGACCGTCAAGTCTTCGGCAGTGAGCTGTACATCACCGCAGCTTGGGCAGTTCGCCCTGATCGTGGTCACCGCGTCACCCGTCCCTGGTCCGCTCTTACTGCTCTGTCGCAACGACTGCCTTCGGCTGGTCGTTACATCGTTCGGCAGGCCCCACGGGCTGCTTGAGGCATGGGGACAGGGCGTCTCGTCACATTGGCAAATCGTCCGCGTGGCCGTGGCACGATGCGTGGTGGTGGCGGTCATCACATTCGCCCACCGTGGCGCCCGGCTCGACGAGCCCGAGAACACGCTCCCGGCGTTTCGGCGCGCGCTCGCTGCCGGCGCGAGCGGCCTGGAAACCGATGTCTGGCTGTCGAGCGACGGCGAGGTCGTCTGCACACACGATCCGACGGTCTCGAGGGGCCTGCGCCGACGTCGGGTCGCGGCGTCGACCGCAGCCGAGCTGTCGGCCTTCGCCGGCGTCCCGCGATTGGCGGATGTCTACGAGGAGCTCGGTACGGACTTCGAGTGTTCCGTCGACGTCAAGGCCCCGGCCGCCGCCGACCCGCTGCTCGACGTCGCCCGCAAGCACGGAACGCTCGGCCGGCTCTGGGTCTGCTCCCCCGACGTCCAGCTGCTGCGCGACCTGCGAGCGGACCCGGAGGTCCGGCTCGTCCACTCGGCTCGCCGACGCGACATCGACGCGCCGCTCGAACGCCACGCCCACGACCTTGCGGCGTACGGAGTCGACGCCCTGAACCTGCACCACACCGAATGGACGGCAGGGTTGGTGTCACTGTTCCATCGATTCGACGTGCGGGCGTTCGCATGGGACGCGCAGGAGACGCGCCATCATCCGCGCGGCGCTACGCATGGGCATCGACGCGCTGTACTGCGACCGTCCCGATCGCATGGTCGCCGTTGTCAGCGAGTGGACCGCGGAAGGCCCGATGTGACGCCGCCCAGCTGCGCGTCACACGTGGCCGTGAGCGGAGCGAGCGGAGGCGAGCGCAGGCGAGCGCAGCGAACTGGCGGGAGCAGTCGAGCGAGCGCGACCAAGAATCATAGGATGCCGATACGCGTCAGCGGCCAGACGCGAAGGAACACGCGTCCGACGATCTTGCTCTGCTTGATCGTGCCGAAGAAGCGCGAGTCCTCGGAGTTGCCGCGGTTGTCGCCCATCACCCACAGCTCGTCGGTCGGGACCGTCACGGGCCCGAAGTCGCTCGTCAGTGTTCCCGTGGTGAGATACTTCTCGGGGAGTTCCTGACCATTGACGTTGACCTTGCCGTTGCGCGCTTCGACGGTTTCGCCCGGCAACGCGATCACGCGCTTCACGAGGTCTTTGAACGACGCGGGGACCTTGGGCGGTGTCTTGAACACGACGATGTCGCCGCGATGCACGTCATGGAGGTGGTAGGAGAGCTTGTTCACGACGACGCGATCGTTCTTGGCCAGGGTGGGCACCATCGACGCGGAGGGGATGTAGAAGGTCTGGACGACGAACAGCCGCAGCACGAACGCGACCAGCACTGCCGCGCCGATGACGACGACCCACTCGATCAGTCCGCGCTTGCGCTCGCGCCGGCGGCGAAGCAGACGTTCGCGGCGCGTCGCGTGGTCTGCGGGGGGCTCCGACGCGTCCGTTGATCGGGCTCGCGACGGCATCGTCGTCGGGATGTCGTCGGGCCGGCACGACGCTAGAGGATATCTATCCGGTTCAGAGGCCAGATGCGCAGGAAGACGCGTCCGACGATGTCCTTCTTGGTGATGAAGTGCGTTGGGAAATACCTCGAGTCCTTCGAGTTCGGGCGGTTGTCGCCGAGCACGTAGTAGGAATCGGGCGGCACCTTGATCGGATCGAAGCCGGGCTCGGTCTTGACGAGGGGCGAGAGCCATTTCTCGTCGAGCATCTTCTCGTCGATGTACACGTGCCCGTCGGAACGAGCTTCGATCGTCTCCCCCGGTAAGCCGATCACACGCTTCACGAGATCCTTCACGTTGGGGTCGATCCCGGGCGGCGCCTTGAAGACGACGACGTCGCCGCGGTGCACGTCGTGCATCTCGTACGACAGCTTGTTGACGAGCACTCGGTCGTTCTTCTCGAGCGTCGGCACCATCGACTCGGACGGGATGTAGAACGCCTGGAAGAGGAAGGTCTTGATCAGCAGCGCGATGGCGAGCGCGCTGATGATGAGGATGCCCCACTCGAGGGCCGAGAGCCACGTTGCCTTCTGCGGTCTCTGCGCCTCCCGGCCGGGAAGCTGGTCGTCCTCGGCGAGGTCGCTCTCCTGCACCGGCGGCGATCCGCCCGGTCCCCAGCGGAACTGCGGTTCGGTTTCGGGGGACAGCTCCACCGGGTCATCCTCTCATGCGCGACCGCGCACCTCGGAGTCAGGTCGGCCGCTCGCACGCGAGCCTGAACGGAGATCCTCTTCGTACAAGCGGAGAATCCGCTGTGCCGCCCGGGCGCCCACGTTCCGCAGCGCCTTGGGTGTGACCACACGCGCATCGGGGCCCAGTCGGAGCAGCAGACGCTCGAGCCACGCGGGCTCGCTCACTGCCAGGACGACCTCGAGGGAACCGTCGGATCGCTCGGTGACGGTCTCCGAGGGAAACGCTTCGGCCACCCACGCCGCGGCCGGTTCGAGGTGCAGCTTCACACGCGGATCGGTCGGCTTCGGCCGGAAGACGTCGCCCGATTCGAGGCCGGTCGTACCCGGCTCGAAGGTCTCGGCGGTCGCGCGCACCGCGCGGATGCGGTCGACGCGGAACATGCGCTCGTCGCGCGTGTGATGACAGTACGCGCCGACATACCACTCGCCGGTCGCGAAGAACACGACCTCGGGATCGATCCGGCGCGTGGTGAGCTCGTCGCGTCCCGCAGACCAGTAGTCGATCTCGATGCGCGCGTGTTGCGTGGCGGCGGTGCGAACGGCGGCGAGGTGGCCGGGTTCGCCGACGTCGACTACCAGCCCGGGCGCGCGAGCGCGTGTTCGAGCTTGTCGAGCGCGGTGGCAAGCGGGCCGAGCGGATCCGAACCCGGCACCGCGAGCAGAGCGCGGCCCGCGGCGAGCAAGGCGAGACCTTCGGCGGGTGTGAGCTGCAACGGCCGACGGAAGTAGTCGGCGAGCCGGATCGTGACGCCGCCCTCGTCGTCCTCTTCGACTTCGAGGTAGTCGCCGGGCGAGTACGGCGGCACGCCGATCATCAACACGAGCGCGAGATCGTCGTCCAGCTGCGACACCGAGATGCCGAAGCGCCGCGCGATCACGTCTTTGGGCGCGCCCGGGATGCGCGACGATCCACGGCACCAGCGCCAAGATGCGTTGGATCTCGGCGCCGGCGACGGCGCGAGGGCTCATGACGGTGCCGTCATCAGGTGGTCGCGAGCCGTCGGAGCCAGGTGACCATATCGGCGCGTATCTCGGGTGGCGCGATGACGCGCACCGAGTCGGAGAAGCCGAGCAAGAACGCGCGGAACGCGCTCCGGTTCGTCACGACGAGCTCGATCACCGTCTCGTCGCCGGCTGTACTCGTCGCGCTCGATGACCGTGCCGTCATTGCCGAGTTGCGCGAGCATCGCATCGCGTTGCACATCGTCGACGGCGATGCGCACGGCAGTCGGCTGCTCGTCCCCCATCAGCCAGGGTCGAGCTTCGACGTGATCGTCCGGACGGAAGTAGGGAGGAGGTTCGAACGCGTCGGGCTTGCCGACGGCGACGTCGCCATCGACACGGTCGGCACGAAACGCGCGAATGGCGTCGCGATCGCGGTCGAAGCCGACGACGTACCAATGACCGCGTTTCGACGACAGGCCCCACGGTTCGACCGTGCGACTGACGCCCCGATATGCGAACGTCACCACCGCGCGGCGTCGGAATGCTTCGAACAATGTCGCGAGCGAGGGCGCGATCGGCAGCGAGCGCGATCGGTGCGACCGGCTTCGCCCCCGGCGCTGCCGAGCTTCATCAGCGCGCCGACGCCCGCCTGATCTCCCAACGACACCGCGCTGACGGCAACGTGCAGCGCGGCGGTCTCCTCGGCTGTGAGCCCGAAATCGGGAAGATAGTAGTCGTCGGGTCGTACGCGGTAGCCGACCTCGGCGCCGTCACCGACCGTCTCGATCGTGATCGGCACACCCATGCCGCGCAACGTCTCCTTGTCCCGTTCGAACGAGCGACGGTACGCGCTGATCTGCTCGGGATAGCCGGGAACGTCTCGCATGATCTCTTCGCGCGTGAGCGGGACGCGTGTCTCGAGCAACAACGCGAGGAGGTTGAGCACGCGTTCGACACGCGAGGGCGCATCCGGCACCGCGACACCCTATGGCAGCGCGCGCGCAGCCAGAACGCCTGCCGCGGCCGCCGCTTCGAACAGCACAGGGTCGATCGCGGCCGGTCGCCCCATTGATTCGATCGTCGAGCTCGTACCTCGCCATCAATTCCACGATGCCGATCGGCGACACGCGCACCATCTCGTGGCGCCCGGTCGGATCCAGCTCGGCGTCGACGAGCGCGGCGCGGATCTCGTCCCACGCGCTGTCGGGAACGGCAACCCGAACGCGACTACGTGTCGCGTTCAGCAGCGTGGTGATGCTGTGGTGCGAGACCCCGCGATGCCGATCGCGTGGGTCGGCCGCCGACAGGCGCAGCACCGCGATCGGAAGGCCGCTGTAACCCGACCGCGGTGTCGAGAACTGCGCCCAGCTCGATCCCGCTGAACCCGAGACGCGTCGCGGTCCCCGCGCTTCCCGGACCCATCGCGACGACCACGGCATCGGCCATTTCGACATGGCGGGCGATCGCGAGCGCGCTCGGCACCGAGACGGCCTCGTGATCACCCCCGAATGCCTGCCCGCACGTCACGGTCGCGTCGATGAGCCCCCGCTGGCGCAGTTCCCACACGAGATCCGAGATCGCGAGAGGCAGCGCCGCCCCATCGGTCATCACGTACACGAGTCGCGCGATCGGGCCGGAGGTGTTTGAAGGCAACAGCAACCCCGGCGACCTGACTGTGCAACGGCGCCGCAACGACGGGCATCCCGTCGACATCGCAGACATCGGCGAGCTCGGCATGCTTCTCCTCGCTCCCGACGACGTCAACCTGCAACGACGTATAACGCAGCTTCATCAAATGCCCGAGCGCCCCGTCACTCCACGAGTCACGGGCGAGGTTCCAATGCACGACGTGCCACCCGCCCGTGCCCAACTGGAGATCGACGGCCGTCGTGTTCACCACAACCCGATCACCAACAGCAACCGGCCCCGTGAGTTGCGTGACCACATATGCGTGCTCGGGCTCAGCACCCAGATCAACGAGCACACGTTGCAACCCCGGCCGCTGCGCAAGCATCTCCACGACGTCACCCGCACGAAACGAAGGCACGGAGGGACGCTAGTGAGCGAAAGCGAGGAAGGGAGGAGTGCGGAGGGCCCTGGAGGTGACATCGGGGGGTGGGGGACGCAGCGCAGCGAAGGCGTCCGGTACCGGAAGGCCCTCCGCACCCGGACCATCCAAGGAGCGCAAGGACAATCTCACAACGACGCGATGAGCCGCTCCACGCGTTCGTCACGCGACTTGAACGGGTCCTTGCACAACACGGTGCGTTGCGCCTGGTCGTTGAGCTTCAGGTGCACCCAGTCGACCGTGTAGTCGCGCTTGCGTTCCTTGGCCCGTTTGATGAACGCGCCGCGCAGGCGCGCGCGCGTCGATTGCGGCGGCGTGTTCACGGCTTCGGTGATCTCCTCGTCGTCGACCATGCGGTCGACATGGCCGCGCCGCTCGAGCAAGTAGTAGAGCGAACGAGATCGCGTGACGTCGTGGTACGCGAGGTCGAGCAACGACACACGCGGATGCGTGAGCGGGAGATCGCCGCGCTTGCGGTACGACTCGATGAGGTGGTACTTGATCACCCAGTCGACCTCGGTGCGCAGCTCGAACGGATCCTTCTCGAGGTGCATCATCACGTGCTCCCACATCTCGAGCGCACGCTGCTCGAGCGGCGGGAGCCCGCGCCGCTTGGCGAATCGCAGCGCGCGCGTCAGGTACTCGGATTGGATCTCGACGGCGGAGAGCTCGCGGCCGTTTGCGAGGCGGACTCTGCGCCGGCAGGTGACGTCGTGGCTGATCTCACGAATCGCGCGGATCGGGTTCTCGAGTGTGAGGTCGCGCCAGGGGGAGCCGTCCTCCTCCAGCATGCGCAGGATGATCGAGGTCGCGCCGACCTTCAGGAACGTTGCGTACTCGCTCATGTTCGAGTCGCCGACGATCACGTGCAGTCGACGAAACCGCTCGGCATCGGCGTGCGGCTCGTCACGAGTGTTGATGATCGGTCGCGAGCGGGTCGTCGCCGAGGACACGCCCTCCCAGATGTGTTCGGCGCGCTGCGCGACGCAGTACATGGCGCCCCGTGCCGTCTGCAGCACCTTGCCCGCGCCGGCGTAGACCTGACGGGTGACGAGGAACGGGATCAACACGTCGGTGAACTTCGAGAAGTCGCCTTCGCGCTCGACGGGATAGTTCTCGTGGCAGCCGTACGAGTTGCCGGCACTGTCGGTGTTGTTCTTGAAGAGGAAGACCTCACCGCGTATGCCCTCTTCGCGCAAGCGTTGTTCGGCACTCTGCACGAGTCCCTCGAGGATGCGCTCCCCTGCTTTGTCGTGCACGACGAGGTCGTGGATCGAGTCGCATTCCGGCGTCGCGTATTCGGGATGGCTCCCGACGTCGAGGTACAGCCGCGCGCCGTTCTCGAGGAACACGTTGCTCGAACGGCCCCAGGAAACCACGCGTCGGAACAAGTAACGAGCGACCTCATCGGGGCTGAGCCGCCGCTGCCCGCGCAACGTGCACGTGACGCCGTACTCGTTTTCGAGTCCGAAGATGCGCCGCTCCACGCGCCGAAGTGTATAGGTCGCCAACGTCGGTTCCGGGCCGCAGTCGTAGACTTCGGTGGTGACCCCGGTCCCGATGACCCGTCTGACCTCGGTCTATGGCGCGTTCCCGGCGCGGGTCATGGCGGCTCGCTTGGAGGACGAGGGCTTCGATGTCGTGCTGCGCGGCGAGCTCAACAGTCCGTACGGATTCACGATCGGCGACCTGGCACGCGTCGATGTGTACGTGCCCGACGACCAGATCGACGACGCGAAACTCGTCCTGCTCGCGAACGAGGTCGACGAGGCCGACATTTTCCTCGACGACGATCGGCCGCCGATCCGCGATCCGTACGTGCCACGTTCGTGGGTTGTCGCGCTGATCTTCTTCGTCGTGCTCGCGGGCCCGGTCCTGCTCTTGCTGCGCTGGTACTAGCGCGACGCGAATGGGCGTCAGCCGAGGAGGGTGGCGAGCTCGGTGTTCTTGATGCGGCGGAATGCCCGACGCGTGCGCGTGCGGTCGAGCAATGCGACCTCGAGCTGGTCGGCAGTGAGCGGCTGCTCGTCGGGGCCGAGCAGCTTCGCACCGAGCTCGAGTGCATCGGCGAGGGCAAGCCCCTCGTTGTACTGCTCCCTGAGCGCATCAGTGATCTCCTCGGCCTGCCCGCCGAGCGCGGAGAAGCCGTGCTCGTCCATGACGACGCCGTCGTACAGCACGTGGTAGAGCTCGGCATCGTCGTCATCGGCGTCGCCGACCTGGGCGACGAGCAGCTCGACCTCGTACGGCTTCATCTCGTGCGTGAAGATCTGGTGCAGCGTCTGCGAGTACGAGTTCGCGAGCTCCTTGGCGCTCACGTCTTCGCGTGAGTACGAGAAGCCCTTGAGGTCGGCGAACCGCACACCGGCGATACGCAGCAGCTGGTACTCGCTGTACAGGCCGACCGCCGCGAACGCGATGCGGTCGTAGATCTCACTGATCTTGCTGAGCGTGCGCGAGGGATTGTCGGCCACCAGCAGCACACCGGCGGCGCACTCCAAGGCGACGAGACTGCGGCCGCGAGCTATGCCCTTCCGCGCGTAGTCTGCGCGGTCCTTCATCACCTGTTCGGGCGACACGTAGAAGGGCATGCTCATGCGGCTACGACCTCCGGCCCTCGATCACGCGCTTCTGTCGGACACCGGCCGGGCCACCGCTGTCCGCGTCGCCCTCATCGGCCTGCCCTCATGATTCGTTGCCGCCTCGCCCGGCGCCGAGCAGGAGCGTCTGGCTGCGTTCGGCCACCTCGTCGTCGGTGTACGAACGGAAGCCATCGACGTCGATCGACGCGACCGTCGGGAAGATCCTGCGCACGAGGTCGGGGCCGCCGGTCGCGATGTCTTCGTCGGCGGCCGCGAACAACGACATCAGTGCGAGCTCGATGGCCTCGTCCCCGCTCAGGCCCTCGCGCCAGCCCGCCTTGATCCAGTTGCGCGCGTGGACGCTGCCCGAGCCGCTGGCCTGGAAGTCCTGTTCCTCGTAGCGGCCGCCGGTGACGTCGTAGGAGAACACACGTCCGCGATCGCGATGGTCGTCGTAGCCGGCGAACAGCGGTACGACGACGAAGCCCTGCATCGCCGCGGGCAGGTTGCTGCGCACGAGCTGTCCGAGCTGGTTCGCCTTGCCCTCCAGGCTCAGTACGTCGCCTTGGACCTTCTCGTAGTGCTCGAGCTGCACTTGGAACAGCTTGACGAGCTCGATCGCGGGCCCGGCGGCACCGGCGATCGCGACGCCCGAATAATCATCCGCCGGGAACACCTTCTCGACGCGACGATTGGCGATCGTGTAGCCCGCAGTCGCGCGCCGGTCGCCGGCCATCACGACGCCGTTCACCGATCGGATCGCGACCACGGTGGTGCCGTGCGGGACGAGGTCGGCAGGCATCGTGCCGTTCATGCCCGTGCCGGGCAGCTGATGTGGCGCGACGTGTCGCAGCAGGTCGGCGAACGAGGGCCCCGGATCGGTCGTCGCGCTGAACCAGGGCAGCGATGAGGGGTCGGGCATCGGCGCGGGAGCCTACCCGGGTGTCTCGGACTCGCAGCGCTCCACGCGTGCTCGCGCAACCGCCGCGAGCTCGTCGTCCCGATCGAGATAGTCGGCGGCATTCTGCGCGACGTCGATGTTCTCTCGAAGATCACCGAGCGCGCTGTTACAGCGGAAGCAGAGCAACTCGCGAACGTGTTGCCAGCGCTGGACGCGATCGCGATTGGCTCGAGGATCGAGAGCCGTTCGCACACGCTTCGCAGCGAGATTGCAGACCGTGCAGTCGTCGCGCTGGCCGTCGCGCATGGCGGCCATCCGGGAGAAGTCGTCGAGTGGCTTGAGCTCCCGGCAGACCTTGCATCGCTTCACGCGTGCAGCGCATAGAGCGCCCGAGACACGCCACAGAGTGCCCTATTCGCCACCTTTCTGGACGTATGACCGAACAAACTCCTCTGCGTTGTCTTCGAGCACTGAGTCTATTTCGTCCAGAAGATCGTCAATATCCTCTTTGAGCTTCTCACCGCGCTCGCTGGACGCGGGGATCTCCTCGTACGCCTCTTCCTCGCGCTCCTTGGGCGCCGGCTTCTGCTTGCGCTCTCGCTCCGGCATGACTCGTCCTCCTAGACGCTCCCTGTCCTAGCTCGCCGTCAATCGCTCGACGAGCTGCCGGGGCGTCGACACCTCTGCGAACAAATCCGCAACGTGCACCTTGCTACCACGCGTCGGCTCCATCATCGGGATCCTTCGCAGGGGGTCCGAGCCGACGTCCAGCACGAGGCTGTCCCAGTTCGCAGCGACCACGGAATCTGCCCAGCGGGCGAGGCACGTGCCGCGGAAGAAGGCGCGGGTCGACGCGGGCGGATCGGCCATCGCCGCGTGCACGTCGGCCTCGTTCAGCATCCGTTCCACCTTGCCGTTGCGCACCAAACGCTCGTACAGCGACCGTTCCGGACGCACGTCGTGGTACTGCACCGACAGCAGCTCGAGCTTCGGGTCGTTCCACTCCAAGGCGTCGCGGTCGGTGTACGCGCGCAACAACGACAGCTTGGTCACCCAGTCGAGCTGGCCGTCGAGCGTCATCGGGTCGGTTTCGAGCGCATGCAGCGCGGCTTCCCAACGGTCGAGCACCACGGCGCCGGATTCGTCATCGCCGCAGCACTCGAGGCCTGCGTCGTCGGCGTACTTGCGCGCGAGACGCAGGAATTCCCATTGCAGATCCAGCGCGGTGCAGCGACCGAGCTCGGCCGCGTCGACGGTTGCCTGCAGCGATGGATCGTGGGACACGGAACGGATCGCAGCGACCGGCGCGGCTGATCGAAAGGTCCTTGTCGATGAACCCGTCTTCGACCATCGCGAGCACGATCGCGGTCGCACCGACCTTCAAGAACGTGGCGACCTCGCACAGGTTCGCGTCACCGACGATCACGTGCAGCCGCCGATACTTCTGGGGGTCGGCGTGCGGTTCGTCGCGGGTGTTCACGATCGGACGCTTGAGGGTGGTCTCGAGCCCAACCTCCTCTTCGAAGAAGTCGGACCGCTGCGAGATCTGGAAGTCGACCGGGTCGGCGCCGTTCTCGGCACCGACCTTGCCCGCACCAGTGAAGATCTGGCGGGTGACGAACCACGGAATGAGATTGCGGACGAGCAGCGCGAACGGCACGTTGCGGTCGACGAGGTAGTTCTCGTGGCAGCCGTACGAGTTGCCCTTGCCGTCGCTGTTGTTCTTGTAGACGACGATCTCCTGGCCCGGCGGGAGCAACCGGCGCGAGGCGTCCATCGAGCGAGCGAGGATCCGCTCCCCCGCCTTGTCGAACAGGGTCACCTCCAGCGGGGTGGCGCACTCGGGCGTGGAGTACTCAGGGTGCGCGTGGTCGACGTAGTAGCGCGCGCCGTTCGTGAGCACCGCGTTCACGAGGTGGGTCTCGACCTCGGGCGGTTGTGCGCCGTCACGTGCGAACCCACGTGCATCACGACCCGGCGTCTCGTCTTCGAAGTCCCAACCGACACGTCGCTGCTCGACGTAGCCGTTGATCAACAACGACGACGCGACGACAGGATTTGGATCGGGTGCACCCCGCAACGCGACGCCGTACTCGGTCTCGATGCCGACGATCTTCGGTACGGCCACCCCGCGATCCTACTTTGTCGCCCTCGCTGCGCCGGCAGGGACCTGCCTCGCTTCACGCTCGGGACTCCGGCGAGTGCGCTGACAGTCCTACAGATACTGGCCGGTCGTGACGCGCTCGATTTGGCGGCCGCCCTTGTCCTTGTCGCCCTCGTTGACGATCGTGCGCACGTAGACGATGCGCTCGCCCTTCTTGCCGGAGATCTTCGCCCAGTCGTCGGGGTTCGTCGTGTTCGGCAGGTCCTCGTGCTCGCGGAACTCCTGCTTGATCGACTCGACGAGGTCGTCAGTGCCGATCCCGCGATCGCCGCCGGCAATCATGCGCTTGATCGACAGCTTCTTCGCGCGGCGCACGATGTTCTCGATCATCGCACCGGATGAGAAGTCCTTGAAGTACAGGGTCTCCTTGTCGCCGTTCTGGTACGTGACCTCGAGGAACTTGTTCTCGTCGCCGGTCGCGTACATGTCGTCGACGGCCTTGTCGATCATGCGCTTCACTGCCGCGTCGGCGTCGTCGCCCGCGCGCTCGAGCTCGGTGCCGGCAATCGGCAGGTCGGTGGTGAGGTACTGCGAGAAGATCTGGCACGCGCTCTCGGCGTCGGGGCGCTCGATCTTGATCTTCACGTCGAGGCGTCCCGGGCGAAGGATCGCAGGGTCGATGAGGTCCTCGCGGTTCGAGGCACCGATGACGATCACGTTCTTCAACGACTCGACGCCGTCGATCTCCGCGAGTAGCTGCGGCACGATCGTCGACTCGATGTCGCTCGAGATGCCGGTGCCGCGCGTGCGGAACAGGGAGTCCATCTCGTCGAAGAAGACGATGACGGGGTTGCCTTCTTCGCTCTTCTCGCGTGCTCGTTGGAAGATCAAGCGGATCTGGCGCTCGGTCTCGCCGACGTACTTGTTCAAGAGCTCCGGGCCCTTGATGTTGAGGAAGTACGACTTCGCCGATGTGTTGCCGGTCTTCTCCGCGCACGCGCTTCGGCGAGCGAGTTCGCGACCGCCTTGGCGATCAGCGTCTTGCCGCAACCGGGCGGGCCGTACAACAAGATGCCCTTCGGCGGCTGCAGGTCGTGCTCCTTGAACAGGTCGCCGTACAGGTATGGCAGCTCGACCGCGTCCTTGATCATCTCGATCTGGTCGTCGAGGCCGCCGACGTCGTCGTAGCTGACGTCGGGCACCTCCTCGAGCACGAGCTCCTCGACCTCGGGCCGCGGCAGCTTCTCGAGCAACAGCCCGGACCGCGCATCCATCAGCACGTGGTCGCCGGCGCGCAGCTTCTCGTCGATCAGCGTCGTCGGCGAGCTCGCACACGCGCTCTTCGTCGGCGCGACCGAGCACGATCGCGCGCGTCCTGTCTTCGAGGAGCTCCTTGAACGTCACGATCTCGCCCGACATGTCGCTGCCGCGTGCGAGCACGACGTTCAGCGACTCGTTCAGGACGACTTCCTGGCCGCGTTGCAGCTCGCCGACCTCGATCTCGGGGTGCAGCGCGACGCGCATCTTGCGGCCCGCGGTGAAGATGTCGACCGTGCCGTCGTCGTTCGTGCGCGAGATACGTGCCGTACGCCGACGGCGGCATCGTGAGCTTCTCGACCTCTTCGCGGAGCGCCGCGATGTGCTCGCGCGCCTCACGCAACGTCGCGGAGAGCTTCTCGTTCTGGGAGACGGCCTGGGCGAGCTGACCCTTGGTCTCGAGCAGTCGCTCTTCGAGCGTCCGCACGCGCTTCGGTGCGTCCTGCAGCCGGCGGCGCAGAACGATCGACCTCTTCCTCGAGACCCTTGATCATCTCTTGGAGCTGGTCGACCTGAGCCTCGTACTCGGTCAGCCGTCGCTCGTGCTCGGAAGCCATGAGCGACCACCTCCTCGGTCGTGGGCGACCCTAGTCCTGCGTTCAGGCGCTGCTGTGTGCATCCGATACCGTGCCGAACCGTTCCCCGAGACTGGATTTCTCACTCGTCAGTGTGATAAATTGCGGGGGTCTCGGATCGCCCGTCGACATTGCTTCACTCGACGTCTCGCGACGAAAAGGTGAGGACACCGCATGAAGGTCTGGATCGACCAGGATCTCTGCACCGGTGACGGGCTGTGCGAAGAGATCGCGCCCGCCGTGTTCACCCTGCTCGACGACGGCCTCGCCTACGTGAAGGAAGGCGACAAGGTGTTCTCCGACCCCGGCGGCGCCGAGGGACTGGCCAACATCCCCGACGGCATGCTCGACGCGGTCGTCGAGTCCGCCGAAGAGTGCCCCGGAGAGTGCATCTTCATCGAAGCCGAGTAGCGCGTCCGTCGTCGCAGCGCCGGTCACTCGACCAGGCATCGCCCGGTGTCGACCGCGGTCGAGCGCGTCCGCGCCTCGGCGAGCACCGGCCGCACCTCGGCGTCGGTGAGCGCGAAGCCCGTGGCATCGCGACCGGGATCGATCGCGAACGCCACACCGATCACCGCGCCGGTGTGGTCGACGAGCGCACCACCGGAGTCGCCGGGTTCGAGCGCGCGCGGCTAACACGTACACGTGCCGTTGGCTCGGGCCCGTGCGGTAGATGTCGGTGCCCAACGGCGAGGATCTCCTGGCCGACCTTCGCCGGAGATGCAGTGAGCGCGCCGCCGCCGGGATAGCCGTAGACCGCGCCCGCGTCGCCCCGTCGATCCGGAGGCGATCGGCAGCGGCGCCGCGTCGAGGCTCGGCACGTAGAGCACCGCGAGGTCGCGGGTCGCGTCGAACACCACGACGGTCGCGGGCAGCGTTCGTCCCTGTGCGTCTTCGACCGTCGTCGCGTCCTCGCCGGCGACGACGTGCGCGTTCGTGACGACCAGGCCGCGGCGACGCGACCCAACCGCTCCCCTCTTGGATCTGGCTGCACGCGTGCCCGCTCACCTTCACCGATCGACGCCCGCGCGACGCGCGTCGATCGCCGTCGACAGCGTCGGCGCGGGCGGCTGTCCCGGATTCGGCGGCTCATCGAGCGGACCCGAGCGCCGAGGGATACGGCGCGTCCGAGATCGCCCTTCCCCACGCTGCGAAGCGCGCCGGCTGCGCGGGCGCCCACCGCTCGATCGCTTCGACCACGACGCGATCCACGCGCCATACGCGCGGGCCAGCCCTTCGCGGTCGCGAGCGACGGGATCACCATCCACACGAGAACGAGCACACCGAGCAGGCCCACTGCGCCGCCGGCCACGTGGTCCCATGCCGGCATCGGCTCGCGCGGCGGGAGCGCGCGGTGCACGAGGAGACCGACAGCCAGACCGACGGCCTGGCCGATCGTCGCGAGCAGCAGGAGGAACAACAGCGCGACCGTGACACGGTCGTCGGCGCTCGTGCCGCCGAAGTTCGTGACGACGTTCGGCACGTACTGCACGCCGATCACCGAGCGCGACCGCGACGCCGCCCCATGCGAAGACCCGGGCGACGAAACCGAGACGCCAACCACCGAACCCTGCGGCCAACGCGACGACGATGATTGCGACGTCGAGCCAGTTCATTCGGGTCGACAGAAACCGTGCCACGCGTGAGGAAACCGGTGTGAGCGACCATTCGATGGTCGGGCCGGATCGACTGGCCCTCGACGTGCCAGCCGCGCTGGAGCACCTCCAAGCGTCTCGATCATGCCGAACGGTCGACGCCGCCAGCTCTTCCCGCAGACGGCCGACCTGCAGGATCGTCGGCAGGTACGCACACAGGATGCCGCCCGGTCGCAACGCCTCGGTCGCGTGCTTCACGACGCGCCACGGTTCGGGCAGGTCGAGCAGGACGCGGTCGAGCTCGTGCTCGTCGATGCCCTCGTAGACGTCGCGAACGTGCACGGTGAGCGGCACGTCGTCGCCGAGAAAGCCGTGCACGTTGTGCGATCGCGCGCTGCGCGAAGTCGTCGCGGATCTCGTATCCCGTCACGTGTCCGGTCGCGCCGATCGTGCGCAGCAGCGCGGTCGTGAGCGCGCCCGAACCGACGCCGGACTCGAGCACCCGTGCGCCCGGAAACACATCTGCGAGCACGAGGATCGGTCCGATGTCCTTCGGGTAGATGACCTGCGCGCCGCGCGGCATCTCGAGCACGTACTCCGCGAGCGTCGGGCGCACGGCCGTGAGGCGCGCACCGCGGGCCGTGCGAACCGTCGTGCCTTCCGGCGATCCGATGAGATCGTCGTGACGTACGACGCCCGCGTGTGTGTGGAACTCGCCGCCCATCGCGAGCGTGATCAGGTGGCGACGCTTGCGATTGTCGACGAGCAGCACGTGGTCGCCGGCCGCGAACAACGCGTTCACCGGGCGTTCCGCACCGGGAGCTGTGCACCGACGGCGCGGGCGCGCATTCGGCAGAACGCGCAGACGTCGCCCGGAGTCGGCGCGCGCGCACTCGACACACAGTTGCAGGTCGTCGCGCTCGTCCTGCGCATCGGCCGCAAAGCGTTGGTGGGCGCGCTCGAGGAAACCGGCGACGAACGCCGCCTTCGATCCCGGCGAACGCTCCTCGATCGCGTTGAGCGCCTCCTTGTAACCGAGGTGGCGGTTGCCGGCGGCCATCGGGCATTCCTCGACGATGTAGTCGATGCCTTCGAGGACGCAGTACGCCGCGAGCTCGCGCTCGCCCAGACGAACGAGTGGCTTGACCTTGCGCGCGAAGCCTTGCGCGGCCGGGAGTACCGGATATTGCCGGCCGAGGTACGCCGCGTCCCACCGCAACACGTTGCCGAACAGCACCGCCGCCTCGTCGTCGAGGTTGTGCCCGGTCGCGAGGACGTCGTAGCCGTGTTCGATCGCGGCTTGGTTGAAGACATGGCGCTTCGACAGGCCGCACGCCGAGCACGGCGCGCGCTTGGCCGCGCGGGATCCGTCGGGCACGTCGAAGCCGTAGGCGTCGGTGAGGTCGACTTCGATCAGCTTCCAGGCGTGTGCGCCGGCGAACGCTCGCGCGTGCTGCCCGGACTCGTCGGAGTACGCGCCGATGCCGAGACCGACATACAACGCATCGGCGTCGATCCCGATCGCGCGCAGGAGGTGCCACAAGCCGAGCGAGTCCTTGCCACCGGAGACTGCGACGAGCACGCGTTCACCGGGATGGATCATGTCGAACTCGTCGATCGCGCGCCGCACCTGCTCGCCACAGTGCCGCACGAAACATGCGTGGCAGAAACCCGCGTTGTGGCGCCGCAGCTCGATCACCGCCGGCTCCCGGCACCGGCGACATTTCATTTGGTCGCACTCACTGCCGGCCGGGATGCCCGGCCCGCGGACGTGAGCCGCGCCGGCGAGTTCGCTACGCCTTCGGCTCCTCTCACCGCGTCGCGCGCCGTGTGCGCGGGAGTTGTGCAGCTCACGCTGCGCCTCCGCTGACGACCGGGCGGATCTCGACGGTGTCGTCGTCGTCGAGGCGCTCGTCGTGGGTCGCGAGGGTGTCGTTGCGGATGACGAGCACCGATTCCGGTACGACATCGAGGCCGCGGAACAGCTCACGGACGTTGTGCGGCGCAGCCATGTCGAGCTCTCGCCTCGGATTGCGCAACACGACCTTCATGGGCGCCCCAGGGTAGTGGCGGGGCGTGGCGGCATCTCCGCTACCGCGGCGGCGGCCGGACGGCGAGCTCGAAGCGGTCGCCGGGTTTCACCTCGGTGCGGTAGAGAACCTCTTCTTCCTGGCGCGCGAGCCGGCGCAGGACGCGCACACCCCCGACCGCGACCCCCACGAGCATCCAGCCCCGTGAACCTGCCATCCCGCGCCGAAAGCCTGTGCGCGTCAAACGGCGCAGCAACGTCTCCACGGATCAGATCCGCCGTATCTCGAGGATCGTCTGCCGCTTCTTGCCGCGCCGCTTGCCGAACCAGTACGCGACGACAACTGTCGCTACCGCGACTCCGACCGCGATCGCGATCGCGGGCACCTTTACCTCTTCGACGCGACTGTCGACCTCGCCGCGCAGCTCGCGCAACTTGGCTTCGATGTCGTCGCGCGTGATCTTCTCGGGCAGCGGCTCGACGGTCTTCGTCTTCGGGCTCACTTCGCCCTCCTTTCAGAGGTGCGCGCCTTGCGCTTGCCGCGCATCGACCACGCGATGAGCGCGACGATGGCCGACCCGACGATCACGATCGCGTACGGCACGAACGACCAGTTCCCGGTGAAGTGATGGCCCTGCTCTCCGGGCCCCCATCCTTGCAGCAGTCGCAGCGCGCCGATCGCGATGAAGACGAACCCGGATCCCATGAGGATCGCGCCGCCGATCCCGAAGCCCGCGTACTTGGCGAGACCCTTCAGCGGGTCGACGGTTTCCTGTTTGGCGTACGCGACGACGAGCTCTCGCAGCTCGCGGACCGTTTCCTGCGGATTGTCGGTCAATACCCAACCCCTTCGGGAGTGGAGAAGTCTCGTTGCGCGTCTGGCCCTGGTGCAAAGCGTGGCGCGGGCGCGCACGATGCATGTCGTGGTCGTCGGGGCATGTCGTGGTCGTCGGGCCTCGCCGTCAGGGTGCCGGCACGAGCGCCGCTGTGTCCGTCGTATCAGGGTAACGGGCGATCGCATGAGCCACGTCGTCTTGCAGCCGGCTGCCGTCGGCCTCGGAGAACGTCCCGTTCGCGACGAAGGCGAATTGCGGGCGGACGCCCGTGTCGATCGTCCCGGACAGCGCGACCGCTCCCGCGATCGAGCCGGTCTTCGCCCGCAGCACACCCGCGAGGGGATCGCCCAGGAATCGGAACGCGAGGGTGCCCGACCGGCCCGCGATCGGAAGGCCGCGATCGATCGCCGCGTACCTCGCCCGACGCGACAACCGCAGCACACCGAGCAGCGCGTCGCACGTGACGCGATCGTCGGGTGCGAGCCCCGAGCCGTCGTGCAGGGCGACCCCCGGCGTCGGGATGCCGAGCGAGCCCGCGACGTCGGTGATCGCCTGCGTGCCGGCGGCGGTCGTGCCGGTCATCGCCCGTGCAGCCCCGATCTCGCGGGTGAGCTGCTCGGCGACGAAGTTGTCGCTGGACCGCAGCATGTCCTCGACGATTGCCGACAGCGGCGGTGAGTCGACGTGCGCGACCTCCCGTGCGTTCGCGGGCGCGACGCCGTGCGCCGGCGGGCCCGGTGCCGCGACGCCCCGCGCACGCAGCGCCGCCTGGAGCCGGGTACCCGTGAGGACGGCAGGATCGGCGGCGACGGTGCGACTGGCGGCGTCGGAGAACCCGCGGTCGACGTCGAGCGCGCCGATCGCGCCGACCTCGCCGTCCGGCACGTAGTTCGGTCGCCAATCGGCGACAGCGCGGCGCCGCGTCGTAGCGCGAGTCGTCGACGATCACCGAGCCCGCGGGGCGGGCTGGTGCGGATGCGATCGCGTCGGCCGAGTGCGTCCAGCCGTGTCGCCGCTCCCCGCGGCGCCGGGTTGCTCGTCATCACCGGGTCGCCGCTCCCGACGACGATCAGGTTGCCGGCGCCGTCGGTGACCGCACGCGTCCGGAAGCGGAAGTCGGGACCCGAAGTCGCGAGCGCCGCCGAGCGCCGTCAGCAGCTTCGCGTTCGACGCGGGCGCGAGCGCTGTCGCCGCATTCACGCGGGCGAGCGGGCCGTCGGCGTCATCGACGGCGATGCACGTGTTCGCCCGTGCCGCGATCGTCTGCAGCTCCCGCTGCAGCCGGGCGCGCGCGAGGGCGTCGACGAAGAGGCCGGGAGCTCGGCGCGGGGAAGCCAACGGTGTGCGCACGGGTGCTGCGGCCGCGGTCGTTGCGGCGGCAGCCCGGTGGTCGGGCGGACGCGCCTGCAGCGCGAGCGCGATCGCGCCCGCGAGGCACAGTACTGCGATGAGCCGCACGACGACGCGGCCGCGCCGGGTCACGTCAGAGGAGGCCTCGCGTCTGCCGGAACCGTGCATCGCGCCAGATGTGCGCGAGCGCGGTGACCGCACGGTTCGCGCTCGCATAGCACAACCGGCCGGTGGCGCGCACGGTTGCGGGACCTGCGTTGCCGGGCGACGCGATCGCGAGCTCGGTCGCGGTCAGGATCGGCTTGCCAGTCGTGGCGGAGATCTCGGCGGCGGCCTGCGCGAACCGCGCGTCCTGGCGCTCGTGGTACGCGACGATCCGTTCGAGACCGTGGTCCGGATAGAACGGGCCTTCGCGCATCAGCCGCGCCTCGTTCGACTGGATGCCGAGCCCGAGGTACACGATCGCGTCGACCTCCGGATGTTCGCGCGACGAGCTCCATGACCTCGGGGATCGTGTCGCGCGTCTCGCCGCCCGCGAAGTCGATCGGGATTGCTCCTGCTCCAGCGGGGAGGGAGCTTCCCGTCGATTTCGGCGCGCAGGTCGTCGGGCAGCGGCGACAGCTCGAGCGACCCCGAACGCACGATGGCGTCCGCCGTCACGACGCCCCAGCCGCCGGCGGTCGTGAGCACCGCGGTGCGCGGCCCACGCGGCGACGGTTGGGTCGCGAACGTTGCCGCGGCTTCGAACGCTTCTTCGACAGTCATCGCGCGCGTGATTCCCGCCTGGCGGCACATGCCGTCGAACACACGGTCATCGGACGCGAGGCTGCCGGTATGGCTGGCCGCTGCGCGTTGCCCACCGGTCGTCGTGCCGCCCTTGACGAGCACGACCGGCTTGAGGCGCGCGACGGCCGCCAGCCGTTCGAACAGCGCGCGGCCGTCGGCGACGCCCTCGACATACGCGAGGCTCACGGCGCTTGCGTCGTCGTGCGCGTACCAGTCGAGGTAGTCGGCGACCGTCACCGCGGCCGCGTTGCCGGCGCTCACCGCGCGGCTCACCCCGACACCGGTTTGCACGGCCCAGTTCTGGAACGACGACACGAAGTTGCCGGATTGGCTCGCGATCGCGATACGTCCGGGTGGCGGATACGGCGCGACGATCTGCGCGCACAAGCGTGCGGGCGTCGACACCACACCTTGACCGTTCGGACCGGCGAGCAACACGCCGAGCTCGCCGGCGAGTGCGACGAGCTCACGCTCGGCGGCTCGGCCGGCGTCG
Organism: uncultured Actinomycetes bacterium; assembly: GCA_963836365.1. Classification (GTDB taxonomy): domain Bacteria; phylum Actinomycetota; class Acidimicrobiia; order IMCC26256; family PALSA-610; genus DASQHW01. The sequence continues at coordinate 26,261 of CAWIJC010000006.1, read as the reverse complement.
CCGGCCTCCCCGTAGCCCGCGCTCGTGAGGAACGCCGCGCGCACGCCGCGCTTCGCGCACTCGCGCAACAGCTCGACGTTCGCGGCCGCAGGTGTGCACACGAACACGAGGTCCCACGGGCCGTCGGGCAGCTCGTCGATCGTGCGCACGGTGTCGACGCCGAGCACCGGCGTGCCTTCGAGGTTCGTTGCCGCAACTGCGCCCGGAAACCCCGACGCCAGGATGTTGTGCAGCGCTACGAACCCGAACTTGCCCGGGTGCGCCGACGCGCCGGCGACGACGATGCCCCGCGGTTCGAACAGCGCACGGAACGCGTTGTCGCTCGGACGCTCGTGGGCGGTGGCGACGCGCGGCGTGGGCTCGTCGAGCTCGGCGAGCGCGTCGACCGCGATCGGCCGGCCGTCGACGACGATCAACGGGTTGCAATCAACCGAGGCGATGTCGCGCCGCTCGCGTGCGAGCCGTGACAGTCCCAGGACGACGGCGCGCAGCGCGTCGCGATCGACGGCCGGCTCACCGCGAAACGCACCGAACAGCATCTGGGTTGCGAGATCGCGGGCGAGGTCGTCGGCGTCGAGCTCGTCGAGCGGGACGAGCCGGAATGCAACATCGTGCACGGCCTCGGCGAGCACGCCGCCGACGCCGAGCATCACGCACGGCCCGAACTGCGGATCGCGCACGACTCCCGCGATCAGCTCACGCGCACCGTGCACCATCGGGGCGACGAGCAGCTCGACGGGGCCGTCCTCAGGACGACGCGGCTGCGAGCAGCTCGTGTGCCGCGTCGCGCACGGCGTCGGCATCGCGCAGTCCGATGCGCACGAGCCCGCGCTCGGTCTTGTGCGCGATCGCGGCGCCGCACAACTTGACGACGACGGGGTACCCGATCGCGCCGGCAGCGTTCACCGCCCCGGCGGTGTCGGCCGCCGTGCGCTCGTCGAGCACCGGGATGCCGTACTGCGCGAGCAGCCGTTTCGATGCGGCCTCGGAGAGGGTGGGCACGGCCGCGCAGGCTACCGGCGCCTCACGTGCTCTCGAAGGCGACGACCGCGCCGCGTGCGTCGAACTCGACGCCGTTGGCCCACGCGATCTCCCAGCGGTTGCCCTCGGGGTCGGCGACGTAGCCGCTGCCGCGGTCCGTATTCGCGATCGACCGGTTCGGAGAGTGGGGTCGCGCCGGCCGCGACCCATGCCGCCCATGCGGGGTCGACGTCGTCGCGCGTTGCGACGTTGCACGCGAGCGTGACCCCCGACCACTCACCGTTCGCACGCAGCCCCGGCGCGGCCTCGTCGGTCAGCGATTCCAGGGGGTAGATCCCCAGGATCACGCCGCCGACGAGGAACGCCACGAAATCGTCGAGATCGACGCGCGGTATCCAGCCGAGGCCCAGATAGAAGGCACGCTGGCGCGCGAAGTCATGTGCTCCGAGCGTCACGAGCGAGAGTCGTGCCGGGACAGGGGTCATACGGCGGATGTCCTTCCTTGCCAGTACTCGGCGCGCAGCACGCGCTTGAGCAGCTTGCCGGAGTCGGTGCGGGGCAACGCGTCGCGCACGTCGTACGCGCGCGGATGTTTGTAACGACCGAGGCGCGGTTCGACGAACGCGCGCAGCTCGTCGACGTCGATCGTCTCCCCTGCTTTGGGCTGCACGATCGCGTGCACTCGCTCACCCCATTCGTCGTCGGGTATGCCGAACACGGCCGCGTCGAGCACTTGCCGGTGTGCGTACAACACCGCCTCGATCTCGGCTGGGTAGATGTTCACGCCGCCGGAGATGATCATGTCTTTCTTGCGGTCGCAGATGTAGACGAAACCTTCGTCGTCGGTATACGCGACGTCGCCGACCGACTTCCACTCGTTGTCGTCGAGCTCCGTGAGCTGCTCCTCGGTACGGTGGTAGCCGTCCATCGCGAGCGTCGTGCGCACGAACAGCTCTCCCGGCTCGCCCGTGCCCGCGACCGACCCGTCGTCGGTCACGATGCGGATCTCGATGCCGCCGTACGGCTTGCCGCACGAGCCGGGCTTGCGCAGCTGGTCGGCGGGCTTGAGCACGGTGTCGACCCCGAGCTCGGTCGAGCCGTACACCTCGTACAGGAAGCTGTCGCCGAGCTTGTCGAACACCTCTTGCTTCAGCGCGTACGGCACCGGCGCCGCGTTCGCGATCAGGCAGATCATCGACGACATGTCGGCCTGGACGAGCACGTCGTCGGGCAACGACACGATGCGCTTGAGCTGGGTCGGCGCCGAGAACGTGTTGGTGACGCGGTGTTGCTGTCACGAGCTCGATCCAACGGCGCGGCGTCGAACTTGCGCAGCACGACGATCGGCGCGCCGAGCGTGTGCGACAGTGACGCGAACGCAAGCGGACCCGAGTGGTACAGCGGACCGGTCGTCATGTGCACCGCGTTCGCGTGCAACAGGTTGAGCTCGGCCAGCAGCGCGACGACGAGCGTGCGATCACTGCTCGTGCGCATCGCGCCCTTCGGCTTCCCGGTCGTGCCCGACGTGTAGATCATCGCCGCGCCCGCCTCCGTCGTCGGCGGTACAGGTCGGCTCGGCAACGGGTTGTTCCGCGCACACGTCGTGCCAGGCGAGAAAGCCCGAGTCGGGCGGCACGGCGCCGCCGAACACGATCACCGCGCGCACCTTCGGGATCTGATCGCGGACGCTCGCAATCAGCGCAGCCTGCTCCGCGTCGACGACAACGGTCGTCGCGTCGGAGTTGTCGATGACGTACTGCATCTCGTCGACATTGAACCGATACGACAGTGGCACGGCGGTGAGGTTGCACTTGCGCGCCGCGTGGATCGTCGTGATGACTTCGAGCGAGTTCGCGCCGCACCACACGAGCCGCTCGCCCGACTGCGCGCCCGCCGCGAGCAGGGCATGTCCGAGCCGGTTCACCTGCTCGTTGTGTTCGCGAAATGTCGTGGCGGACGGCGTGGCACCGCCGTGTGCGTCGACGACGACCGCCAGGCGGTCGGGAGCGTTCTGCGCGTGGACAGCCAGGATGTCGAGCGGTGCGTTCACGCTTCCGAGGCTAGGCCCACGGTTACTGTGGTGCTCGTGCCGCGATCGTTCTCGGTGCGAGGCGTCGTCGAAGGCTTCTACGGAACACCGTGGGCGCACGAGGCGCGTCTCGACGTCATGTCGTTTCTGGCGCCACGCGGCATGAACGCGTACGTGTACGCGCCGAAAGACGACGCAAAGCACCGGGCACGATGGCGCGCGCCGTACGACACCGACGAGCTCGCACGTTTCCGCGCGCTCGCCGCGCACGCTCACGGGCACGGGGTGCAGTTCGGCTTCGCGATCTCTCCCGGCCTCGACATCACCTACGAGTCGGACGACGACCGTGCGCTCTTGCACGAGAAGCTCGCGCCGATGCGCGACGCGGGCGTCACTTGGTTCCTGCTGCTCGTCGACGACATCCCGATGCAGCCGGGGATCGCGCCGCGCCAGGCCGCGCTCGCGTCGTGGCTGCACGCGATGCTCACGCCCGCGGCGATCACCGTGTGCCCTACGGAATACGTCGGCACGCGTCCGTCGCCGTACCTGCACGATCTGGCAACCGGACTGCCTGCCGACGTCGACTTGATGTGGACGGGACCGACGGTGTGCTCGCCCGAGATCGCCGCCGACGATGCACGCGGCTGGACGAAGGCGGTGGCCGAACGCCGCGTTGTCGTGTGGGACAACTATCCGGTCAACGACGCGCTGATGACGAACTGCTTGCACCTCGGCCCGTACCGCGGACGCGAGCCCGACCTCGTCGACATCGTCGGCGGCGTGCTGTGCAACCCGATGACGCAGGCCCACGCGTCCAAGGTCGCGCTCGCGACCGCGATGGACTTCCTGCGTGATCCCGATGGATACGATCCCGACGCCTCGTGGGCGCGCGCGCTCGACGATGTGGGCGGAGCGCCGCTCGGCGTCGCTGGCGGTGCTCGCGCGCGCGCGTGCGCCGACAGCCCCGTCGCGCGTCCCGAGACGCTCGACCTGGCTCGGCGCGTCGACGCGCTGGCGACCGCGATCGACGGGCCCGAATGGCCCGACGCGATCGGCGATGTCGCGGACGAGCTCCGTGCGGCGCGTGCGCTTGATCGACGAGTTCCCGGCCGACGCCGATGCGCTTGCCGCGGAGATCGCACCGTGGGCGCGGCGCGGCAAGGACCGAAGCCGACGCCGGGCTCGCCGCGCTCGCGCTGCTCCAACAGATCCGGCCCGTCGCCACGGTGCGCGGGGACAACGGAGGAAACGCCGCCGCGCCCGATCCCGAGGCGGCGATGCAGCACGCGTTCATCGTTCTGTTCGTCTGGAGCGGCGCGCGCGCCGACGAGAAGATCGTGTACGGCCCGCGCTTCGTCGTATACACGCCGATCGTCCAGCTCGCCGACGGCTCCCCCGCCCTCGACGCCGCGAACGCGGTACGCGAGAACGCGAGCGTCATCGACCGCCTCTGCCGCTTGTCCCTCGTGAAATACGACGAGTGGCGAACGACTGCCGCCCTGGAACCGCTGACCGTACTCGTCGGCGGCGCGGTGTGTTCGGTCGATGCCGGCGGCGGGTTCGATGACACGGGCGAGCGACTCGTGGTGCAGCAAGGTCGCTACTCGACGCACGTTGATGCGAGCACGCGGCTGCCGTTTCGCGACACGCGATTGCAGCACGTGTGACCATGCCGCGCGTGTCGATTGTGATGCCCGCGTTCAACGAGGCCGAGATCCTCGAGACCTCGGTCAAGAGCGTCGTCGCCGGCATGCGCGACCGCGGCGTCTCGTTCCAGCTCCTCATCGTCGAGAACGGCTCCACGGACCGCACGATCGAAATCGCCCGGGAGGTCGCGCGTGAGCTGCGAGAAGTTCACGTCGCACAACGTGTCGAGGCCGACTACGGGCGCGCGCTGCGCGCCGGGCTGCTGGTCGCGAGCGGAGACGCGGTCGTCAACTTCGACGTCGACTACTACGACCTCGGATTCCTCGACGCGGCCGTCGCGGAGGTCCTGGCGCCCGATGGTCCTGCGATCGTTGTCGGTTCGAAGCGGGCGGAAGGCGCCAACGACACGCGTGCGCCGTTGCGCAAGTTCGCGACGTGGGTCTTCAGCACGATCCTGCGGGTGCTGTTCGGGTTGAAGCTCTCCGACACGCACGGCATGAAGGCAATGCGGCGCGCGACCGTGCGTGCGTACGCCGAACAGTGCTTCTCGGGCCAAGACCTGTTCGACACCGAACTGATCCTGCGCGTGGAGCGTGCCGGTCTCGGCACCGGCGAGCTTCCCGTCGCGGTGCACGAGTTGCGTCCTGCCCGCAGCCCTTTCCTCTCCCGTGTACCCCGTACGCTGCTCGGGCTGTGCAAGCTGCGGATCGTGATGTTCAAGGAGCACCGGCGAGCGCGGGCCCCGCGCTGACGCTCGCGGCCGCCCGCATCGTCGGCGGCGAGGGCGGCGTGTCGGGTTCGCCGGCATGGGTGTCGACGGCGGCCGAGCTCGTCGTCGCCACCGGCATCGGTGCCGCACCGGCCGGTGCGATCGACCTTGGCGACGCGCTGCATCGCGCCCGGCTTCATCGACATCCAGGTCAACGGAAGCGGCGACGTCGACTTCGCGACCGCGCCGGTTGACGCGATCGAGCGCGCGGTCGACGGTCTCGCCGGGCGCGGCACGACCGGGGTGTTGCTCACGTTGTGCTCGTCGCCGCTCGACGCGTACGCGCCGATGCTCGAGCGGGCGGCGGCCGCGCAGCGCACGTGGCCCGACGTCGTGCTCGGCGTACATCTCGAAGGTCCCTTCCTCGGCGACGCGCCGGGCGCGCACCCGCGCGAGCTCTTGTGTCCCACGGATCTTGCGTTCCTGCGTGAGCTGTGTGACTCGTACGGCGAGCTCGTGCGGATGGTGACCCTCGCGCCGGAAGCGGATCCCGACTTCCGCGCGACACGCATGCTCGCCGAGCGCGGTGTTCTCGTCGCGCTCGGCCACTCGACCGTCGACTACGACGGCGCGCTCGCGGCGGCCGACGCCGGTGCCCGCATGGTGACGCACTGCTTCAACGGGATGGGCCCGCTGCACCACCGCGCGCCCGGGCTTCCCGGCGCGGCTCTCACCGAGGCACGGCTCGTGCCGTCGCTGATCGCCGACTTCGTGCACGTGCACCCCGCCGTCGTGAAGCTGGCGTTGGGTGCGCGTCCCGACGCGATTCTCGTCACCGACGCGGTGCACGAAGGAATGACCGTGCTCCCCGACGGCACGCTCGCGGGCTCGACGTTGACGTTGGGCGTGGCGTTGCAGAATGTCGTGTCGCTCGGCGTGCCGATCGGCCAGGCCGTGCGCCACGCGACCGGCAACGCGGCTCGCAGGCTCGGGCGCAGCGATCGCGGCCGCATCGCGCCCGGCGCGCGCGCCGATCTCGTCGCGCTCGATCCCGAGACGTTCGAAGTGCGTGCAGTGTGGCTCGGCGGGAGGCGCGTGTAGCCGTGACGCGCCCGGGATAGGGTCGACCCGTACACACGGAGACGACAGCGCAGCGACCGGAGGGGAGCGGAGCGTGGAGTCGACCCGTACACACGGAGACGACAGCGCAGCGACCGGAGGGGAGCGGAGCGTGGAGTCGACCCGTACACACGGAGACGACAGCGGAGCGACCGGAGGGGAGCGGAGCGTGGGAGTCGACCCCTAGAGATGGAGATCGTCGCCGCGTTGTTCGTCGAGAACATAGAGTTCCGCCAGGTTGCCGGGCCGTCGACGCGCATCGACATGACCGGAGTGTTCTTCTCGACCGCGGTTGCGGGTTACCCCGCGGAGCTGACGCCGCACCTCGTCGTCCTCGTGCGCGCACCTGCCGACGCCGACGGAAACGGCACGCTCGAGACGGTGTTCGTTCGCACCGACGGCACCGAAGTCGGCCGCAGCGTCCAGACGTTCTTCGTCGAGCCCGGCAAGTTCGGCTACCGCCTCGTGAAGGGCGAGCTCGAGTTTCCCGAGCCGGGCACGATCGAGGCGAAGTGCACGATCCTCGAGAGCGGTTCGGCGGTCACCGTGCCGTTGACCGCCCTGCCGGTCCTGTAGTGCCACGAACCTGCGTCCGCAACGTCCTCCGGATCGACCGCAGCGACGCAGGTTGCGGGGTGCCGGGAGCGAATCGACTCTCAACCCCACCCCGGGTGACGCCGACGCCTTTGCAACAATGGATCTCGTGAACCGGTACGCGGCCGCGCTCTCGCTCCATCCGACGCCGGTCGAGGCGGTGGGCGAGGTCGCCGGAGAAATCCTGGAACGCTTCGACGGCACGCGCCCCGACATGCTCGTGTCCTTCGCGTCGCCACATCACGTCGGCGCCTTCGACGATGTCGTCGGCGGCCTCCGCAAGCTGCTCGAACCCGAGGTGATGATCGGCTGTACCGCCGTCGGCGTCGCGGGCGGCGGCGTCGAAGTCGAAGACGGTCCCGGCCTCTCGGTGCTCGCCGCGAGCTTCGGCGCCGGTCGCGTCGACGGTGTACTGCTCCAAGCGCAGGAAACCGACGACGGTGTCTCGATCGTCGGGTGGCCGGACTCGGTCCCCGGTCGTGGGACCCTGATGCTGCTCGCCGACCCGTTCTCGTTCCCCGTCGCGGACTTCCTCTCGCTGTGCAACGCTCGTGTGCCCGAGCTCACGATTGTCGGCGGACTCGCGTCGGCCGGCATGCGGCCCGGCGCGAACCGGCTCGTACTCGACGACCAAGTCCGCACTGCGGGCGCGGTCGCGCTGCTCTGCTCCGACGACGTGCCAGTGCGGCCGATCGTCTCACAGGGCTGCCGCCCGGTCGGCGACCCGCTCACCGTCACACGCGCGGAACGCAATCTCGTCTACGAGCTCGCAGGTCAGCCCGCGATGTCGCGCCTGCAGGATCTCGTGCAGTCGGCGAGCGAGGATGAACGCGAGCTGATGCGACAGGGACTGCACGTCGGCCTCGTGGTCGACGAGCACAAGCTCGACTTCACGCGCGGCGACTTCCTCGTGCGCAACGTGCTCGGTGCCGATCAGCGCAACGGCGCACTCGCGGTCGGCGAACACGTCGACGTCGGCACCACTATGCAGTTCCAAGTGCGCGACGCGGAGGCCGCCGACGACGATCTGCGCGCATTGCTCAACGGTGTGCACGGCGACGCCGCGCTGTTGTTTACCTGCAACGGGCGCGGCACGCATCTCTTCCCGCAGGCGAACCACGACGCCGGTACGGTCGAAGAGCTCCTCGGCACGCTGCCACTGGCGGGCGCGTTCTGCGCCGGCGAGATCGGACCGGTCGGTGGCCGCAACTTCCTGCACGGCTTCACCGCGTCGCTGCTCGTATTCGAGAGGTAGCTGAGGTACGTCGTCGCCGAAACCAGAGGTTCGTCGACGAGCTGCTCGGCGCGGCCCGACGCGGCGACAACAAGTGGCACGGCGCCGTGAGCGAAGCCGCCGCAGGCGCGTAGCGAACTGGCCGGAGCGGCGAACGTCCGCGAGGCGGGTGTCGCGCCGAGCAGTGAGCGCGACCAGACAAGCGCGTAGACCTAGTCTCGGGGTGGCGGCAGAAAGGGGCCCGAGAGTGGCTGACGAGCTGGAGCAACGCGGGATCAACGTGATCCGCGGCCTCGCGATGGACGCGGTGCAGAAGGCGAACTCCGGCCATCCCGGCACGCCAATGGCGCTCGCTCCGCTCGCACACGTGTTGTGGACGCGGATCATGAAGTACGACGCGTCCGCGCCGGAGTGGCCCGACCGCGACCGCTTCGTGCTCTCCGCCGGCCATGCGTCGATGTTGCTCTACGCGATGCTGTACCTCACCGGCTACGGGCTCGAGCTCGACGACGTCCGCAACTTCCGCCGGTTCGGCTCGCGACGCCGGGTCATCCCGAGTACGGCCGCACGACAGGCGTCGAGATCACGACCGGTCCGCTGGGTCAGGGTTTCGCGAACGCGGTTGGCATGGCGATCCAGGAAAAGCACATGCGCGCACGCTTCGGTCCCGGGCTGTGCGACCACCACGTGTTCGGCATCTGCAGCGACGGCGACCTCATGGAGGGCATCAGCCACGAAGCCGCGTCGCTCGCGGGCCACTACGAACTCGGACGCATGGTGTTCGTCTACGACGACAACCACATCACGATCGACGGTCCTACCGAGCTCGCGTACAGCGACAACGTCCCCGAACGCTTCACCGCGTATGGCTGGCATGTCGTGCAGCTCGGCGAGTCGGCCAACGACCTCGACACCCTCGAAGCCGGCATGCGCGAAGGGATCGCGGAAGGGGCGCGGCCGACGCTGGTCGTGCTGCGCTCGCACATCGGGTATCCGTCGCCGAACTTCACCGATTCCGAGAAAGCACACGGCAATCCACTCGGCGCCGACGAGGTCGCGCGCACGAAGGAGATTCTCGGCCTGCCACCCGAAGACTTCTTCGTGCCCGACGACGTGCGGCAGATGTACCGCGAGGCGGGCACGCGTGGTGCGTCGGCACACAAGGCGTGGGACGCGCGCCCGAAGAACGACGAGTTCGAGGCATGCATCTCCGGGCGGGCGTTTCCCGGATGGGAGCAGAAACTGCCGACGTGGCAAGGCGGAGCGCCGATGGCGACACGCGCCGCGATCGAAGAAGTGTTGACCGCACTCGTCGACATCGTGCCGGGGCTGTTCACCGGTTCCGGCGACCTCACCGGCAACACCGGCATGAACGTGAAGTCGTTGGGTCGGTTCGCGCCCGACGATCCCACCGGCCGGCTGATCCACTTCGGCATCCGCGAGCACGCCATGGGCTCGGCCGCGAACGGCATGGCAGTCTCCGGTCTCCTGCCGTGCGTCGGCACGTTCTTCGTGTTCAGCGACTACATGCGGCCGGCAGTGCGCCTCGCATCGATCATGCAAGCGCGCGTCTGCTTCGTGTGGTCCCACGACTCGGTCGGTGTCGGCGAGGACGGGCCCACGCACGAACCCGTCGAACAGCTCGCGTCACTGCGCGCGATGCCCGGGTTGCGGGTGATCCGGCCCGCGGATGCGAATGAGGTCGCGGCCGCGTGGCGTGTGCATCTCGAGGGCGACGGACCGACCGCGTTGCTGCTGACACGCCAGAAGGTGCCGGTGCTCGATCACACCTCAGCGAAGGCGGCGACGGGTGTGCCCCGCGGCGCGTACGTGCTCGTGCCCGAAGGCGGCGACCAGCCCGACGTCTTGCTCATTGGCACTGGCTCCGAGGTCTCGGTGTGTGTCGACGCGGCGCGACAGCTGTCGGCACGTGGGGTACAGGCGCGGGTCGTGTCGATGCCGTCGTGGGATCTGTTCGAAGCACAGCCCTTCGAGTACCGCGTCGGCGTGCTGCCGCCCGCCACGCCGACGCTCGCGGTCGAGGCCGGTGTGCGCTTTGGATGGGAGCGGTACGCCGACGACGTCGTGAGCATCGACCGCTTCGGCGCATCGGCGCCGGGCGACGTCGTGATGCGAGAGCTCGGGATCACACCCGAGCATGCGGTCGAGCGCGCGCTCGCGCTGCTCGGCGAGGCCTGACGAAGACAGAGGAGCACATCATGCCCAGCCCCGTCGCGCGGCTGATCGAGTTCGGTCAGAGCCCGTGGAACGACAACCTGACCCGCGCGCTCGCGACAGGTGGTCTCGACGCGCTCATGCGCGAGCACGGCATCCGTGGCGTTACGTCGAATCCTACGATCTTCGAGAAGGCGATGGCGGCGGGCGGCGACTACGACGCGCAACTGCGTGATCTCGTGCACGGCGGCGCGTCGACCGAGGACGCGTACTGGGAGCTCGTGCTGACCGACATCGCGCACGCGGCGGACCGTCTCCGTCCGATCTACGACGAGCTCGACGGCGCCGACGGCTTCGTCTCGGTCGAGGTCTCACCGAACCTCGCGAACGACACGCAGGGCACGATCGAACAGGCGAACGAGCTGTGGCGACGGCTCGCGCGTCCGAACGTCATGATCAAGATACCCGCGACGGCCGAGGGCGTCCCCGCGATCACCGAGACCCTCGCCGCGGGCGTCAACGTGAACATCACGCTGATTTTCAGCTTGCGGCGCTACGCCGAGGTGATCGAGGCGTTCATGCTCGCGATGGAACGGCGGCTCGGCCGCGGCGAGGATGCCAGCCGGCTCGCGAGTGTCGCGTCGTTCTTCGTGAGCCGCATCGACACCGAGACCGACCGGCGCCTGGCCGAAGGATCGCCGCTGCGGGGCAGGGCCGCGGTCGCGAACGCGAAGCTCGCGTACCAGTTGTTTCTCGAACGGTTCTCGGGCTCGCGCTGGGATGCGCTTCGCCACCGGCCGTGTCCGTTCACAGCGGCCGCTGTGGGCGTCGACCTCGACGAAGAACCCCGCCTACTCGCCCACGCTCTACGTCGACGACCTGATCGGGCGCGACACGGTGAACACCCTGGCGCAGCCGTCGATCGACGCGCTGGCCAACGGCCAGGGGAACCTTCGTCCCGATTCGGTGCTCGACGACGTCGAGGGCGCGAAGCGTGTGATGAGCGATCTCGCCGGCGAGGGTGTCGACTTCGACGACGTGACGGCGACACTCGAGCGCGAAGGTATTGACTCGTTCGCGAAATCCTTCAACGATGCGCGCGCAACGTTGGAGAAGAAGGCCGGGGAGCTGAGGTAGGGAGGGCGCCATGGCGATCTGCCCGAGACGCGGGACGCCGGGGAGCAGATGGCGAAGCTGTGCGCCGGCCCGCCGATCTTCCGCAACCTCGACGTCAGGCGCGAGGAGAAGTAGCGACGCGCATGTGCTCCGCGATGTCGGCCGGCTTCGCGTGCGCGTTCAATCCGCTCGTGTTCGGCATCACGTACGTCGGCGCGCCCGCGAACTCCTGCGCTTGCCAGCCGAGCGGGGCGCGCGCGTCGACAGCGGCGCGGTAGCCCGTGACGCCGACGAAGCAGACGGCGCGCGGTTGTAGCCAGCGCACGAGACGCTCGAGGCGCTGCACGCCTTGCACGTACTCGTCGGTGGTGAGCTCTTTGGCGCCGGTCGTCGCGCGCCGCACGACGTTCGTCATGCCCACACCGTCGATGCGGAGCGCGTGGAACGGGTCGAGGATCTTGGTGACGACACCCGCCGCGACTGCCGCGGGCCAGAAACGGTTGCCCGGCCGCGCGAACCCGATGCCGCGGTCGGCCGACATCATCCCGGGATTCAGGCCGACGATCAGTGCGCGCATCCCGGGCCCGACGGTGTCGGGCAGCATGTGCGCGCGGGTGGCTTCGACGTCGAGCCACTCCTCACCGTCGTCTACGAGCTCGATGATCTCGAAGCCCGCACCTTCGACGACATCGCGCAGGCGCTCCGGCGGCCACCAGGCGAAGTGGCGGCCGGGAAAGCGCTCGTCGTGCGTCTCCCGGCGGCGATTCGACGTGACCTGCACATGCAGCGCGCCGCCGAGCGTCATCGCGCGATGAAGATCGGCGAGTGCGAGCGGCAGCCACTCGTCGGCGATGTGCATGTACGACTTCTGCGCCCACGCGCCGGTGAGTGCGGCCGCACGGAACGGCGGCCGCTCGAGGTCGCCGACGACCGGCCAGGCCTGTGGCGCGAACTCGCGCACCCGCATGGCCATCGCCGCCGACGCGTCGAGCGCGACGACGGGCGTCCCCAACTCGCCGCTGTGCCAGCCGGGCCCGCAGCCGATGTCGGCGCGCACCCCGGGCGGCACGCGCGCGGCGAACGCCGCCGCGCGCGGTGCCGGACGGCGCCGGTGGACGATCCACTCGTCCACATTGTGCTCGTAGACGTCGACCGTCCTGCGGTCCATGGCTCGATGATGACTGAGGCAGGGCCGATAAGGCACATTGGTTCGGTGACGCTCCCCGGCCAACAACGGATCGTCGCCGACGTCCCGCACGCGTTTGCCCGCCTGGTCGCAGAGACGGCGCCGCGCTCGATCGCGCTCTCGGGGGGCGACACCGCCCGCCGGTGCTATGCCGCGCTGCGGGACGAGCCTGTCGACTGGCTGATGGTCGACGTGTTCATCGGCGACGAGCGTGTCCTCCCCGTCGACCACGAGGAATCGAACGAGGGCATGGTGCGGCGCACGCTGTTCTCGCCGACGACGCCCCACGCGCTCCACTCGATGGTCGGGCTCGGCGCGGAGAAGTACGACCTATTGGTGCGATCCGCGCCGCCTATCGACATCGTCCACCTCGGGCTCGGACCCGACGGCCACACAGCGTCGCTGTTTCCCGGCTCCCCCGCGCTGGACGAGCGCGACCGGCTCGTGATCGAGACCGGCGACGACCTGCACCCGCACCGGCGCATCACCTTCACGTTTCCCGCGATCGCGCGTGCTCGGCTCGCGCTGATCACCGCCGAAGGCGAATCGAAGCGCGATCCGATCGCGCGCATCCGTGCAGGAGGAGATCTGCCCGGCGCGCGCATCCGTGCCGAGCGCGTGCTCTGGCTCGGCGACCGCGCCGCGCTCGGCAACTGACAGGAGGCTTGTTCATGGCAATCACCGGTGCCCACTGCCTGCTCTACACCTCGGAGCCCGAAGCGCTGCGCGCGACTCTGCGCGACGTGTTCGGTTTTCCCCACGTCGACGCGCACGACGGTTGGCTGATCTTTGCGCTGCCGCCGGCCGAGCTCGGCGTGCATCCGAGCGAGAGTCCGCTGCATGAGCTGCACTTCATGTGCGACGACATCACCGTGACGATGCAGGAACTCGCCTCCAAGGGCATCGAATTCCGCGGCGCGCCGCAGAATCTCGGCTACGGCATCTCGGCCACGATGGTGTTGGCCGGCGGCGTCGAAGTGCAGTTGTACGAGCCGCGGCACAAGACCGCGATCTGAGGTGTTCCTGTCGCGGTGGCGCGGCTCGCTGTCAGTCGCGGATCCGCTCGAGCACGCGTCGCACACCCGCGGCACGTTCCGCGCGTCGTGCCGCCTCCTGCGCGCGGCGCTCTGCGGCGTGGAGCGCGTCCCGCAGACGGCGAACGTCCTTCGTTGCCTCCGCCATCTCGGCGCGGGCGGCGGCTTCGTCAGCACGGGCGCGTTCGAGCCTGATCGCGTCCAGCCGATGTTGGTCCAGTGTCACAACGGATGCTTACCCCCGGCGGGCTAGGGTCGCCGGCGTGGGAGACGACAGCGCAGCGACCGGAGGGGAGCGGAGCGTGGAGTCGACCCGTACACGCGGAGACGACAGCACAGCGACCGGAGGGGAGCGGAGCGTGGAGTCGACCCGTACACGCGGAGACGACAGCACAGCGACCGGAGGGGAGCGGAGCGTGGAGTCGACCCGTACACGCGGAGACGACAGCACAGCGACCGGAGGGGAGCGGAGCGTGGAGTCGACCCGTACACGCGGAGACGACAGCACAGCGACCGGAGGGGAGCGGAGCGTGGAGTCGACCCGTACACGCGGAGACGACAGCGCAGCGACCGGAGGGGAGCGGAGCGTGGAGTCGACCCAGTGGAGTTGAGCGCTGACGCGTTCCGCGAGATGGCCGAGGCACCCGTCGGCGAGCTGATGCGCGCGGCCGCGGCACGGCGCGACGCCCGGTTCGGGCACCGCATCACGTTCTCGCCCAAGGTGTTCGTGCCGCTCACGATGTTGTGCCGCGACCGGTGCGGCTACTGCACGTTCGCGAAGCCGCCGGCCCGGCTCGACACGGCGTTCATGTCCGAGGATGCGGTGTTGGAGATCGCGACGCGTGGTGCCGCGCTGGGATGCTTCGAGGCGCTGTTCACGCTGGGCGAAGCGCCCGAGGCGCGCTACCCGCAAGCGGCGGCATGGTTGCGCGAGCATGGGTACGCGTCGACGGTCGCGTATCTGGCGGCGATCGCGAAGCGCGTGCTCGACGAGACCGGCCTTCTCCCCCACGCGAACGCGGGCGCGCTCCCGTTCGACGAGCTGGAGCTGTTGCGGGCGGTCAGCCCGTCGCAGGGGACGATGATCGAGACGCTTGCTTCTCGCTTGGGCGAGCCGGGCGGTCCGCACCATGGCGCGCCCGACAAGACGCCCGAACGCCGTCTCGCGACGCTGCAGGCCGCGGGCCGGGCGAAGGTTCCGTTCACCACGGGCATCCTCGTCGGCATCGGCGAGACGCGCGCGGAGCGCATCGACGCGCTGGTCGCGATCGCGAATGCGCACCTCGAGCACGGTCACGTGCAGGAGGTGATCGTGCAGAACTTCCTGCCGAAACCGGGCACCGCGATGCATCGCGACGTTCCTTGCGACACCGACGAATTCTTTTGGTCGATCGCGGCGGCGCGCCTCGTGCTCCCCGACGACGTGCATGTACAGGCGCCGCCCAACCTCAGCGACGACCTCGCCCCGTTGCTCGCAGCCGGGATCGACGACTGGGGCGGCGTGTCGCCGCTCACGATCGATCACGTGAACCCCGAACGCCCGTGGCCTGCGCTCGAGCGGTTGCAGGATGCGACCGAGGCCGCCGGCTTCGTGCTCGCGCCGCGGCTCACCGTGTATCCCGAGTACGTGCAGCGGCCCGACGAGTGGCTGCACCCGGGCGTGCGCACGGCTGTGCTGGTCGCCTCCGACCTCGAAGGCCTCGCGCGCGACGACGCCTGGTCCCCCGGCCGTGACGACCTCACCCCACCCCCGATCCTCGCCTCGCCCGGGGCGTCAATAGGGGGTCGTTTTCCGACCCTCACTGGCGCCCCGGCACGCTCGGCGGTGCGTGACGTGCTGGACGGGGTGCGCGGCGGGGACGAAGTCGGGGTTGAGGAGATCATGACGCTGCTGGGCGCGCGCGGGCCGGAAGTGGTGGACGTCGCGGCAGTCGCGGACGAGCTGCGCCGGGAGATCGTCGGCGACGAGGTTACGTTCGTACGCAACCGCAACATCAACTACACGAACGTGTGCACGTTCCGGTGCAAGTTCTGCGCGTTCTCGAAGGGTCCGCTGTCACTGAACCTGCGGGGCAACCCGTACCTCATCGACCTCGAAGAGGTGCAGCGCCGCGTGGTCGAAGCCGTCGAGTGCGGCGCGACCGAAGTGTGCTTGCAGGGTGGCATCCACCCAGACTTCGACGG
This sequence comes from uncultured Actinomycetes bacterium, assembly GCA_963836365.1. GTDB lineage: Bacteria > Actinomycetota > Acidimicrobiia > IMCC26256 > PALSA-610 > DASQHW01. The sequence goes on along the minus strand of CAWIJC010000006.1, from coordinate 10,253 downwards.
CGACTATTACGTGCACGTCGCGCAAGCAGTGAAGGACGCCGCGCCGACGATTCATGTGCACGGCTTTACCGCGCTCGAAGTCACCGAAGGCGCGCGTCGGCTCGAGATGCCGTTCCGCGACTACCTGCTACGGCTCAAGGACGCGGGACTCGCCACGCTGCCGGGCACCGCGGCCGAGATCCTCGACGACGAGGTGCGGGCGATCATCTGCCCCGACAAGGTGACGACCGACGAGTGGCTCGAAGCGCACCGCACTGCGCACTCGGTCGGACTCAAGTCGAACGTCACGATCATGCACGGCACCGTCGAGCGTCCCGTCCACGTCGCGCGCCACCTCGTGCGCACGCGCGACCTCCAGAAGGAGACCGGCGGCTTCACAGAATTCGTGCCGCTGCCGTTCGTGCACATGGCGACGCCGATCTTCATTCAGGGCAAAGCCCGCCGCGGCCCGACGTTCCGCGAGGTCGTGCTCATGCACGCGGTCGGGCGCATCGCGTACGGGAAAGTGATTCCCAACGTGCAGGTGTCGTGGGTGAAGTGTGGCGTCGAAGGTGCGCGCCAGATCCTGCAGGCCGGCGCCAACGATCTCGGCGGCACATTGATGGACGAGAACATCTCACGCGCCGCGGGTGCGAGCCACGGACAAGAGCTCGACGAGCACGAGTTCCGATCGATCGTCGAGCCGATCGGCCGCACGCTCGTGCAGCGCACGACGCTCTACGGTCGCACGACGACCAAGGGCCGGCGCCTGCGCCCGATCGACGATGCCGCGCCGAGCGCCGTGCCGGTGACACTCGGTCAACCGTCGTGAGCCGCTTCGACGTGGTCGCAATAGGGAACGCGCTCGTCGACGTGCTGTCGCACGAGGACGACACGTTCGTCGCGCGCACCGGCGCCGAGCGTGGCGCGATGACGATGGTCGACGCCGTGCGTTCGGACCAGATCTACGGGCACATGGGTCCCGCGACCGAAATGTCGGGCGGATCGGCGGGGAACACCGCGGCGGGCATGGCGTCGTTCGGTGGGAACGCCGCGTACATCGGTCGCGTCGCCGACGACGCGTTCGGCAGGGTGTTCGTGCACGACCTGCGCAGCCTCGGCGTGCACTTCGACTCGCCGCTCGCGAACAACGGAGTGCCCACGGGCCGCTGCCTGGTGATCATCACGCCCGACACCGAGCGCACGATGTGCACGTATCTCGGTGCCGGCGCGGAGCTCGATGCGAGCTATGTCGACGAAGCGATCGTCGAAGCCGCGGCCGTCACGTATCTCGAGGGCTACCTGTGGGACCCGCCGCCCGCCAAAGATGCGGTACGCCACGCGGCCGCGGTCGCACATCGAGCCGACAACCGTGTGGCGCTCACGCTCTCGGACCCGTTCTGCGTCGAACGCCACCGCGACGAGTTCCGCGAGCTCGTCGACCACGACGTCGACATCCTGTTCGCCAACGAGCACGAGATCACGTCGCTCTACGAGGTCTCGTCGTTCGATGACGCGCTGCATCACGTGCGCGGCCATTGCGAGATCGCGGCGTTGACGCGCGGCGCGCTCGGCTCGGTCATCGTCGCCGGCGACGACGTGCACGTGATCGACGCGCACTCGACGACGGTCGTCGACGCAACGGGCGCTGGCGACTTGTACGCGGCCGGCTTCCTGTACGGCTTCACGCATGGGCACGACCTGCAGACTTGTGGCCGGCTCGCGTCGCTCGCGGCCGCCGAGGTGATCTCGCACCTTGGCGCGCGACCTGCGCAGCCCCTTGCGGAGCTCGCGCGTCCACTGCTCCGGGTGTAGCGCACGGCTCAGTACCCTTGTCGGTCGTGGCACGCTTTCCGCGGTATCGCACGGGCGACGCCGAGCTCGATCAGCAGATTGCCGACCTCATCGCGCAGACCGGCGACGTCCGCGACACGGATTTGCTGTTCGAGATGATCGTGTCGGCCGTACGTCTGGCGCGCGATCACGCGAGCCGGGGCGACATGAAGCTCGCCAACGCGGCGCTGAAGGAGATGCGCTACGCGTTCTCGGTCTTCGAGCCGTTCCGCTCCGCTCGCAAGGCGGCGATCTTCGGCTCGGCACGCACCACACGCGACGACCCGCTGTACGAACAGACGGTGCGGCTCGCCGAGGGGCTGTGCGAGGTCGACTGGATGGTCATCACCGGGGCCGGTCCCGGGATCATGGAAGCGGGCGTCGAAGGCGCGGGCGCCGGCAACTCGTTCGGCGTCAGCATCCGGCTGCCGTTCGAGGCCGCGACCACCCAGTTCCTCGCCGACGATCCCAAGCTCGTGAACTTCCGCTACTTCTTCACCCGCAAGGTGACGTTCGTCAAAGAGGCGCACGCGTTCGTGCTGCTGCCCGGCGGTTTCGGCACGCTCGACGAAGGTTTCGAGCTGCTCACGCTGGTGCAGACTGGCAAGGCGCCGCCCGCTCCAATCGTGCTGCTCGACGTCCCGGGCGGCACGTTCTGGCTGAGCTGGATGCACTTCGTCGAGCGTGAGCTCCGCGCGCGCGGCTACATCTCGCCCGAGGACATCGACCTCGTCACGATCACCGACGACGTGCAGGTCGCACTCGACGAGATCACGCGTTTCTACGGCAACTATCACTCACTGCGATTCGTCGGCGGCGATCTCGTGCTGCGCATGCAGACGCTGCCCGCGCCCGATGCGCTCGAACAGCTCAACGAGGACTACGCCGACATCCTCGCCAGCGGCAAGATCGAGCCCACCGAGGCGAGCAAGGCCGAAGTCAGCGATCGCGACGTGCCCGAACTCGCACGCGTCAGGATGCGCTTTGACCGACACTCCTACTCGCGGCTGCGGGCGCTGATCAACCGCTTGAACGACATGGCCTGATCAACGGTCGCCGTGGTGGGGCCCGGAGGTCGACGACTTGTAGTGGACGAGCGCGTTCATCGCGACAGCGCGTTGATGGCCTTGGCGATCGCTCGTCGCGCTTGCAACACGCGCTTCTCTTCGGCTTGTGCGTCCTCCGACTCGTCCGAATCGGGTGAGCGCGCGGCCTCGGTCAGCCGTTCGTAGCCGAGATCGCGCAGCTCCTGTTCGATCGCTGCGAGGCGATCAGTGATCGATTCGTATCGGTCGTCCATCGATGGCCTCCGCGACCAGCTCGGCAGGATGGCGGGCGTCGATGCCCGCGCCGCGCAGCTGCATGATGCAACCCGGATTCGCGGACGCCACGATGGCGGTCTGCTCCCCCATGGCCCGCTCCAACGCCGCGACCTTCCGCTCGCGGATCTGCGCCGACAGCGCAGGTTGCAGCGCACTGTATGCGCCGCCCGCGCCGCAGCACAGGCCGTCGTCGTCGGGTTCGGCGAGCGTGTACGCGTGCCCGAGCAGCGTCCGGACCGCGAGGTGCGCCTTCTGGACGTGGCGGAGATGGCACGGGTCCTGCACAACGACCCGCGTGCCACGCGCGATCATTGGTACACCGCCGGCCGCGAGGCACCACTCGGCGAAATCGTGGACGCGGGCGCTGAAACGACGGGCGTCGTCGGTGTCGAGGAGCACGCCGTACTCCTTCATCATGGTGCCGCACCCGGCGCTGTCGACGACGACCGGCGCATCGCCGGGCATCGACGCGATGACGCGGCGCGCCAACGCGCGCGCCTGTTGCTCACGACCCGCGTGCACGTGCAGTGCGCCACAACAGTCGGCCCCGGCGCCGGGACGCGCAGCACGTGCGCCGGCGTGGTGCATCACCCGCGCGGCCGCGCGGTGCGTGTCGCGCATCCACGCGTCCATGACGCAGCCCGTGAAGAGCCAGGCCTCGGGCGCACCGCCGGCCGGAAGCTCCCACCGGCGCAGCGAGCGAACCGACAGTCGCGGGAGGCCGAACCGCTCGGGCACGAGCCGGATCCGCTGCGCGAACCACAGCAGCCACGTTGCCGCCAGCAGCAACCAATGGCGCGGAAGCACGAGCGAGTACGCGAGCCATTCGGCGACCCGGCGCGGCGCGCTCGGCGGCGCGGGCAGTGCCGCGCGCGTCTCTTCCATGAGCCGTCCGAACGGCACACCCGACGGGCACGCGGCCTCGCAGCCACGGCACGCGACGCACTCCTCCATCGCGGCGCGGAATGCCTCGTCGATCGGCGCCGCGTCCCACTCGACCGCGCGCATCGCCGTGATCCGTCCGCGCGGCGACGCGATCTCGCGGCCCGTCACGCGGTAGGTCGGGCAGTGCGGCAGGCAGAGCCCACACGACACGCATGCGACCAACGCTTCGTCGTCGAGATGCAGCGGTCCGGTCACAGTGGCAAGCGTCCCGGATTGCAGCGACCGTCGGGATCGAACGCCGACTTGATCCGCCGCATCAGCTCGAGGTTCGGGAGCGGCCGTCCGTAGCCGTCGTCGCCGGGCGGCCCGCCCGCCTCGCGCAACATCCAGCCGTCGTACGCGTGCGCGACGGCGCGCGCGGCTGAACGCATCGGCGTCGTCGGTGGCGACGTGCACCGAGCCGACGCCGACCTCCGCGCACCAGCGCACGTCGCCGTCGAGGGCACGGCCGACCTCGTGAACTCGGACGGGCGCAACCGAGATGCGTCCACGATGCGCGCCATCGGGAAGCACCGGGCGTGCGACCGGCGCGCACGCCTCCGACTGCGCCGCCACATCGGCCGCGGACCCCTCGAGCAGCACGTAGTCGTGCGCGCCGTCCCACAGGCGCGCCGCCGGGCGGTGAAACGTCTTCGCCGCGTCCCGCACGGAGAACCACTGCGACACGCGCGGACGCGGGCGGCATCGCAACGTCGCCTGCATGAGCACGCCCACGGTACCGAACGACCCCACGAACAAGCGGGGCAAGTCGTAGCCCGTGACGTTCTTCACCGTCGGGCCGCCGCCCTTCACGAGCACGCCGTAACCCGTGACGAAACGCACTTCCAGCACGTGATCGCGCAGCGGACCGTGCCGCAAACGGCGCACGCCCGAAAGCCCGCACGCGAGGATGCCCCCGACCGTTGCATCGCGGCACGCGGATCGAGGGGCACTTCCTGCCCGTGCTCGGCGAGCGTCGCGTCGAGCGCGTCAAACGTCGTGGCCGCGCCGACGGTCACGGTCATGTCGGCGGGCTCGTACTCGATCACGCCGTCGGGCGCGCGCACCTCGGACGCGCCCGCAACCGGCGGCCCACCAACTTCCCACTGCGTACGCGCGCCGACCGGCGCGATCAGATCCACGCGCCCTCGGGCACGTGTTGGATCTCGCCGCACCGGCTGCCGCGCGGCAGTACCTTCTGCGGGTTGCAGAAGCCTTCGGGATCGAACGCGTCGCGCAGCCGCGCCTGCGCGTCGAGGTCGTCGGCGGAGAACTGCTTGTCCATCAGCTCGCGCTTTTCGACGCCCACCCCGTGCTCTCCGGTGAGCACGCCCCCCGCCGCCAGGCACGTCTCGAGGATCTCGGTGCCCGCGGCCTGCACGCGATCCCAGATCCCGGGATCTCGGCGATCGAACACGAGCAACGGATGCAGGTTGCCGTCGCCGGCGTGGAACACGTTCATCACGATGAGCTCGTGCGCGGCGGCGATCTCGTACACGCGGCGCAGCACGTCGACGAGCTTCGTGCGGGGCACCACGGCATCGTGCAAGTAGTAGTCAGGTGCTATACGCGCGATTGCACCGAACGCAGACTTGCGTCCTTTCCACAGGAGCGCGCGCTCCTCGTCGGTGCCCGCCACCCGCACACTGGTCGCGCCGTTGGCATTCGCGATCGTGCTGATCAGAGCGACCTGTTCGGCGACGCCTCCGTCGAGCCCGTCGACCTCCGCGAGCAGTACCGCTTGCGCGTCGCGCGGGTAGCCGGCGCCGACGAAGTCCTCGACCGCCGCGGTGATGCGCGCGTCCATCATCTCGAGCGCGGCGGGCAGCACGCCGGCCGCGATGATGTCGCTCACGGTCGCGGCGGCCGCATCCACGGCGGCGAACGCGCACAGCATCGTCGCGACCTTCGGCGCGTCGGGCACCAGCCGCACCGCGATCCGCGTCGCGATGCCCATCGTGCCCTCCGACCCGACGAAACACCCCCGCACGTCGTAGCCCGGCGGGTCGGGCTCGAGCCCGCCGAAGCTCGCCACCGAGCCATCGGCCAGCACCGCATCGATCGCGAGCACGTGTGCGGACGTCACGCCGTCGGCGAGGCAGTGCGGTCCCCCCGCATTCGTGCCGACGTTGCCGCCGATCGTGCACGCCTGCTGCGACGAAGGGTCGGGGGCGTAGTGCACGCCGAGGTGGTGCACGGCGCGCGACAGGTCGAGGTTGAGCACGCCGGGCTCGACCCACGCGCAACACTGCGGCGCATCGATGGCGAGCACGCGGTTCATCTGCGTCGTGACGATGACGACCGGGTCGTCGAGCGGCGTCGCCCCGCCGGCGAGCCCCGTACCGCTCCCTCGCGCGACGAACGGACGGCCGTGCCGCCGCGCGATGCGCACGGCCGCCGCGACCTCGTCGGTCGAGCGAGGCCAGCACACCGCGAGGGCGCGACCAACGCTTACTCCCGCGTCACGCGCGTACAACGCGAGCTCCAGCGGCTCGGCGCTCGCGCGACCTGGCCCCAGCGCCTTCCGCAGGTCGCTGATCAGGGTGTCGTGATTCGGGTGAGCGTGCGCGATGTTGCTGATCGTAGCGAGTAACTTGCAACGCGATGGTGGGACCGACGCGCGAGTGGATCACGATTCCGATTGCCGGCAAAGAGAAGCGGCAATGGCAGATCGACGTGACGTTCCTCGCGTCGTCGTGGCGTTGCATCTTCGGTCAGGGTTGCCAAGGCGTGCTGACCGAGCCCGCGCCGGAGCTGATCCACGGCTGCTGCTCGTACGGTGCCTACGAATCGGAGAGGAAAACCAAGGAACACGTCGAGAAGCTCGCGCGCAAGCTCGGCGACGACGAGTGGCAGTTCAAGAAGATCGGCCTCAAGAAGGGCGTGTGGGCCAACGCGGGCAAAGACGAGTGGAAGACACGCTTGCACCAGGAGGCGTGCGTGTTCCTCAACCGCCCCGGTTTCGAGGCCGGTCCAGGTTGCGCGCTGCACCTGCACGCGATGAACACCGGCCAGCACTTCAGCGACACGAAGCCGACTGTGTGCTGGCAGTTGCCGCTGCGTGCCGAGGATCGCGACGAGGAAGACGGGTCGGTCACGTCGGTGCTCTCCGAATTCGGTCGCGACGGCTGGGGCGAGGGCGGCGAAGAGTTCGCGTGGTGGTGCACGGAAGCCAAGGAGGCGTACACGAACACCGAGCCGGTCTACAAGTCGATGGAACCCGAGCTCCGCAAGATGCTCGGCGACGCCGTCTACGAGGAAGTCGCGAAGTACATGGACGTCCGCATGTCGGCCGGGCCGCCGCCGGTCGCCCATCCGGCCGAGGTGACGGTGTCGATGGGCCGTACCCGGCTGCGTCGCCCGTAGCACGCAGTGGCGCTCTTCTCGTTCGAGGGGCTGACGCCGCAAGTGCACCCGCGCGTTCCTCGCGCCGACGGCGACGCTCGTGGGCGACGTGATCGTCGAAGAGGGCGCGTCGGTGTGGTACGGCGCCGTGATCCACGCGGACTACGCGCCCGTTATCGTGCGGCGTCACGCGAACGTCCAGGACAATGCGGTGATCCACGGACCACCCGGTCTGACGAGCGACATCGGACGGGGCGCGACCGTCGGGCACAACGTCGTCATCCACGGCGCCATCCTCGAAGAGGAATGCCTCGTCGCCAACGGGTGTGTCGTGCTCGACGGCGCAACGATCGGCGCACGTGCGCTCGTCGCGGCCGGTTCTGTGGTGTCCGCGGGCACCAGGATCGCCCCCGGCATGCTCGCGGCCGGCGCCCCCGCGGTCGTGAAGCGACCCGTGAAGGGCACCGGCGCCGAGATGTGGGTCGAGCTCAACCCCGGCGCGTACGCGGAGCTCGCGCAGCGTCACCGCACTGGTATCCGCTTCGTCGACCGCCCCGACGGGACTGAGCGTTCCGCGTCAACCACGCACGGCCACGCGCACGCCGGCGCCGCCGTCGACGATGAGTACCTCACCTGTCATCCACGACGCGGCGTCGGAGAGCAGGAACAGCGCACCCGACGCAATGTCGTCGGGCACACCGAGGCGGGCGAGCGCGTGCGGCGCGCGCCATCGCGGACTCGTTGGGCTCCCAGAGCGCGCGTGCCATGTCGGTTTTCACGAGACCGGGCGCGATCGCGTTGACCCGAACCGACGGTGCGAGCTCCTGGGCGAGCTGGCGCGTGAGATGGATCAGCGCGGCCTTCGACACGTTGTACGCGCCGATGAACGGGCCGGGGCGCATCCCGCCGACCGACACCACGTTCACGACGGCACCGGCGTGCTCCTTCAGGTAGGCGTCCCACGCGGCACGTACGAACCGCAGGGGGCCCGCGATGTTCGCGTCGAACACCTTGGCGACCGCAACCATGTCGGCGTCCATGAGCCGACCGAACACGGGGTTGATCGCGGCGTTGTTGACGACGAAGTCGCAGCGTCCGAGGTCTTCGAGCATCGCCGCGACTGCGGTGTCGGCGATCGTCGCGTCGCCGACCGAGCCCTGCACGGTCACGACCCGCGCGCCGATCTGCCCGAGCGCCTCGGCGGTCTCCGCGAGCTCGTCCGGCTTGCGCGCGACGATGCCGACGTCGGCACCCGCCGCTGCGCACGCCTCCGCGATCGCCCGCCCGATGCCGCGTGTCGCGCCGGTGATCAACGCGGCCTTGCCGTCGATCCGCAGCACCCTGCGCCGGGTCGATCACAGGTACAGCCCAGTGCCGCCCTCGGCGCGCGGCGACGCAACCGCGTGCACGTCGCGTTCACGGAGGATGAGGTACTCCTCAGCCTGGATCTCGACCTCGAAGCCGCTCTCGGGCGAGAACAACACCGAGTCGTCGACCTCGATCGTGCGTACGGTCGGTCCGACCGCGACAACCTCGGCCCACACGAGCCGCCGCGAGATGTCGGCGGTTGCGGGAATAAGGATGCCGGCGCGCGACTTGCGTTCGCCGGCTTCCGTTGACGGCACCACGAGAATGCGATCGGCGATCATGCGGATCGCGTGCTTCTCGTCGGACGGACCACCGCTCGCCATGCGGGACGCGAGGCTAGCTTCGATGCCGCTTCCACCCGGGGCTGCCAGATAGGGTCGATGCGAGCCGTCCGCGCCGGGAGGATCGCATCATGTACCGCCGAACGCTGATCGTCGCGCTCGCGTTGTCGGTCGCGATGCTTGCGGCCTGCGGCGGTGGCGGCAGCAAGAGCAGCCCCGACTGCCCGCCGCCGGGCGAGACCGCGCGACGCAAGGGGGCAAGGTCAGCGTGTGTGCGTTCGATCCGTTCAAGTACGACGTGAAGACGATCACCGCGCCCGCGGGTACGCTCGAGATCACGCTGATCAACAAGGGCGTGCAGCCCCACACGTTGAAGATCGAAAACACGAACTTCGAGCTCAAGCACCCGGCCGCAACGACGTGAGGACCGGCACGGTCAGCTCGACCCGGGCAAGTACCAGTTCCAGTGCACGATCCCGGGTCACGCCGCGGGTGGCATGAAGGGCGAGATCGACGTCTCATGACGCGGGTGCGCCGGATCGATCCGGCCGCGACCGATGGTGCAACCCGCGCTCCCCTGCACGCCCCGTGGCGCTCGCTGCCTGCGAGTCTCGGGCGGCGTACCTGCGGCTCACCAAGCCGCGTGTCATCGAGCTGTTGCTCGTCACCGCGGTGCCGCCGATGTTGCTCGCTCAACACGGGATGCCGTCGCTGTGGCTGATAGCGACGGTTGTGGTCGGCGGCGCACTCGCGGCCGGCGGCGCGAACACGATCAACTGTTGGGTCGAGCGCGACCGCGATCAGCTGATGCGCCGAACGCACGGGCGTCCGCTCCCACAGGGCGAGATCGTGCCCTCGCACACGCTCGCATTCGGCGTCACACTGAACGTGATCGCGTTCGTCCTGCTCGCGACGCAAGCGAACCTGCTCGCCGCAACACTTACGCTCTCGGCGACGTTGTTCTACGTGTTCGTGTACACCGTGTGGCTCAAGCCGCGTACGCCGCAGAACATCGTGATCGGCGGCGCCGCGGGCGCCGTGCCCGTGCTCGTCGGCTGGGCCGCCGTGCGCAACGATCTCGCGTGGCCGGCGTGGGTGTTGTTCGCCGTCGTGTTCTTCTGGACGCCTGCGCACTTCTGGGCGCTCGCGGTGAAGTACCGCGACGACTACGAAGCGGCCGGCATCCCGATGTTGCCCGTCG
>CAWIJC010000005.1:0-31863 GCA_963836365.1 uncultured Actinomycetes bacterium | reverse complement strand
CGTCGGCGTGGAGATCTTCGTGTCGACGCCGATCACCGTGGCGATGCTCGTCACCGCGTCGGTCTCGCAGACCATCTTCGCCGACTCCGACGGCTCCGCCCCGGCCTTGTTGTGCGATATGCACGGTCGTCGTAGGCCCGTTGGCTCGCCGGCTTCGACGAAGTCGGAGGCTGCCGCCGCACGAGGCGAGCGACGAGTGCGAAGGCAATGCACGGCAAGACCAGTGTTCGGCGAGGCACGCGATCAGGCTAGCGAGTCCGGACGTTTTGGTGACAGCGGCATACACGGCCGCCGCCGGATAGCGTCGCTTCGAATGCGAAGGCTTCGCGCGCTCGGCGTGCTGGGCACGCTCGTCGTCTCGATGGTGGCCGGCTGGTCGTCGCGTGCCGACGCGCACATCTGCCCGTTCACCGACAAGGTCAATGTCGGCGAGGCCACGACCGTCCCCGTCTACGTGACCGTCGAGTTCACGAGGACGAACGACGTCGAGATCAGTGTTCCTGCAGGCCTCGAGCTCCGACAGGTCGCGGCCACGCCGACCGGCTGGACGGTGAGCGCACGAAGACACGACGTTGCGCGCCCGGGGGCCGGCGCTCTCGCCGTACACGTGCCCTCGTTCCACTCACCGTCGTCGCGCCGGCCAAGGGCGTCTACCCTTCGGTGTCGTCGCAGCGCGACAACAAGGGCGAGGTCGTCGTCCCGATCGACGAACGATCCGCAGCAAGGCGCGCATCCCGGGCTCTCGACCACCGTCTACGCCGGGCGTGAAGCCGCCGTCGCCGCCGGGCTCGGGCGGGCCCGTCGGTCGTGACGATCGCGGGCATCGTGCTCGTCGTCGTCGGTGTGCTGCTCGGCCTCGCCCAGATCGCGCGCGTGCGGCGCCGGCGCGACCGAAGATTCGCGCGAAGAGGAGCTCGAAGCCCGTGTGGCCGAGTTCAAGAAGCAGACGCGTGATCGGCAGAGGAACGCGTCGGAGCGGTAGCGTCGTCGTCGGCCGCCAAGCGCACCGCGATGTCGCGGCGACAACGCTCGGATCGCCCCGCACCGACACCCGGGCGGCGCTGACCGCGTCGTCGAACGCGACGGTGCCGGCGAGCAGTTGCAACAGCAGCGGGAACGCAACCGCGACCTCTGCCCCTATCGGCTCGTGCACGCCGCGTTCCGCCACGACCTCGTCGCCACGCGCCAGGATCGACCACTGGTGGCGGCCGGTCTCGTCGCCAGCAACGACGTCGAACACGAACGCGGCGTCGCGCAGCATCTCGACGCACGGATTCAGGCGGCGGGCGAGGTCATCGAGCGCGGCGTCGAGCACCTCGTCGACGTCGAGATCGGACACGACGCGCCGTAGCTCGTCCTCGCTCAACCCGACGACGAGCATCGCGAGCCAGTTCCGGCGCGTGGACTCGTCGTCGGGACTGCGAGCTGCGTCGGGTTGCTCGAAGAACACGACGCGCGCGAGCGCGCCGAGTGCGACGCCGCTGCCGATCCCGAGCGCGAGCGAGACCTCGAGCCGCGTGAAGAACGCGGACCCCGCGAACGGAAGCTGCGAGCTCCACAACACCGACAGGTCGGCCGCGCCACCGACGAGCGCGACCATCAGCGCCGACGAAGATCGCGCCGTACAGCGCCTCGCTGCGACGACGCCACAAGCCGATGACCGTCGGCACCGCGGCGATCCACACGAGTATCGACACGAACGCCGTCGCCGAAGAATTGCACCGGTCTTTGCGAGATTCGTCCCGGACCGCGCGATCTCGTACGCGATCGCGTGGCCCGCGTCGAGCACGACGAGCAACACGATGAGCCCGGCGAGCACACGCAGGCGGCGACCCACGAGCGCGGCCGCCAACGTGAGCCCGCACACAACGAGGATCACCGGCAGCCAGCCGATACCGCTCGGTCCGGGTACCCAATCGAGCGTGACGGTCGCATTGCTCGTGATGCCGTCGTGCACGAACTTCACACGCGCGACCTGGAGGTGGTGGAACGAATCGGGGGCGCTGACGACCTCGGGAGGAAGCCCGACTTGCATTCGATGCGTGCGATGGTCGTGCCAGCGCACGCTGTCGCCGTTGGAGATCTTGCGCCACTCCGGTGCGACGTCACGGCCGACGGCGACGCCGGTGGGCACGGTCCCACCCTTCAGTGACGTATTGACGTACGTCGCGCCCGGAATGGAGGTTCTCGAACACGCCGAGCGGACCGACGCGGAGATACGGCTCGTTCTCGTAGCCGTACACCACCACCTCGGTGTCGGTGTGGTTCGTCACACCGATGCTGCCGAGCGCAACCGCGCGCACGACGACGCCGGGCATCGGCGGATCGACCGACACCACTCGCGTCCGGTAATTCGTCGGCTTGGGGCCCGAGAGCGTGTGCGCGGACGCCGGCGGCGCGGTGAGCACGCCGAAGGCGAGGATCACTGTGATGGCGGCGCCGCAACGAACGAGCTCGGCCGGCCAGGACGCGCATCGCACCCACGCTATGGCACGCACCGAAGCGCCCGAGAGCGGGCGTGAGCGCGCGCGCCCGCGCCGAGCGCACGCCGTAGTCTCGCCGTTGCATGAGCCTGACGCGCTCTGCTTCGGCTCCTCGCCGTCGCGGCGCTCGTGGTCACGGGCGTCATCGGGTACGCGGTGCCGGCGGGAGCGCACGCGATCCTCGAGAACTCGGACCCCGCGAACAACGCGACCGTCGCCCAGTCGCCGAACCAAGTCGTGCTGTCGTTCAACGAGGCAGTCGAGATCTCGCTCGGCTCGGTGACGGTCTTCGACTGTGCCGGGCGGCAAGGTCGAAGCAGACCGCCCCGTCATGGCAACAAGAGCAGCGAAGTCGTCGCGTCGCTGCCCCACCTCGAGCCGAGCCTGTACCTCGTGCAATGGCGAGTGATCTCCGCCGACTCGCATCCCGTGCACGGCGCGTTCTACTTCCACGTCGGCGCGGGCGGCAACAGCTCGCAGTGCGCGTCGGCTGCGGCCGCGACGCCGAGCGGCGGCAGCAAGACGGTCGGCGTGCTGATGGGCGTCGGGCGCTTCCTCGTCTTCGCCGGCCTCGCATTGTTGATCGGCGGCGTGACGTTCCTCGCGGTGATCGCGCGTGGCACAAGTGCGTCCGGGCGGACGCGGACGCTGGCCGTGGATCGGCTGGATCGTCACCGCCGTGGCGACCGATCGGGCACGGTGATGTTGCAGGGGCCGTACGCGGCAGGCAGCGGCCATCGGCGACGCGTTGCGTTGGTTGATCGTGCACGACATCCTCTCGACGCGCTTCGGTCACATCGCCGAGCTGCGCCTGTTGCTGCTCGTGCTCGCCGTGCCACTGCTGATCTACGAACGTCGCACGTCCGAACGGCGATCACTTCCGATCGGCTGGACCGTGCTCGCCGTGGCGCTCGGGCTGGCGCTCGCGGCGACACCGGGGCTCGGCGGGTCACGCCGACACCGGCGACTGGACGGAGTTCGCGGTCCCGCTCGACACGATTCACGTCGCCGCGATGTGTGTGTGGTTCGGCGGCCTCGTCGCGCTCGTGACGGCCGCGCTCGGCGGCGGCTTCAGCGGCGGGCTACGGCGCGCGCTGCTCCGGTTCTCCGCGCTCGCGACGACGTGCGTGATCCTGGTCGTCGGCACCGGCCTGTTCGCGTCGTGGCGTCAGGTCGGCTTCTCGCTCGAGAGCTACACGTCGACGACGTTCGGACGGTTGCTGCATCGGCAAGGTCGCGATCATCGTCGGGCTCGTCGGGCTCGCGGCGATGTCGAGGACGATCGTGCACCGCCGGCGCGCGGCGCCGCTCGACGCGCCCGATACCGAGATCGCCGCGATCGACGAGAAGACGGTTGGCGGGCTTCGCCGTTCGGTCGGCGGTGAAGTGCTCGTCGGCGCCGCGGTGCTCGTGCTCACCGCATTGCTCGTGAACGCGGTGCCGGCCCGCAGCGCACTGGCGCCGCAGCTCTACGTCAAATCGCAGACCGCCGGCACCGGCTCGAGCGCGACCGTCGTCAACGCCACCGTCGATCCCGCGCGCGCCGGTTCGAACGCGATCCACATCTACACGACGAATCCCGACGGCACCAACCGCACGATCCGCGACGTCAGCGGCGACCTCAGCCTGGCCGTCGAAGGGAATCGCGACGCTCCCGGCGAACCTGAGGCGAGCCGGGCCGAACCACTTCCTCGTCAACGACCTCCCGATCACGATCCCGGGCGACTGGAAGCTTACGATCCACGTGTTGATCAACGGCTTCACCGATGTCGCGACGGTATTCGATGTTCCGATTCGCTAGTCGCTCGGCGGTCGCGGCCGCGCTCGCGAGTCGCGCTGTTGCTCGCCAGCTGCGGCGGCTCGGGCAACTCGACTCAGAACGCGAACCATACGAGCAACCCGAACGCCGACGAGCTCCAAGTCGCCGTCGCGAGCTTCGACATCACCACTGGCCCTCCAACCCGGTTCCTGCTCGGCCTGACGACCGGAGACCAACGGCTCATCGGGTTCGGCACGATCGACGTGCGGGTGCACCCTTTGGACGCGCCGGCAACGGGCGCCGCGCATCGCGCGAAGTTCCTGGCGATCCCGGCCACTCAGGTCCCCGACCCGTTGCCGCCCACTCCGACGCTCGTCGACGCGGTACGCGGGCGCGGCGCGTACGCGATCACCGTCGGGTTCGACACGCCCGGGGTATGGACGGCTGACGTCGACGCCGATGTGACAGGTCTGGGCCGGGTGCACGCGTCGACGAGCTTCCAAGTGAACACGAAGCACAGTGCGATCGCGGTCGGCGATCGCGCACCCGCATCGAGGAACTACACGATTGCCGACCACGATCACGCGAAGCTCGCGGCCATCGACTCGCGTGCGCAGGATGGTGCGCCCGTGCCCGACCCGGTACTGCACCGCACGACAATCGCGTCGGCACTCGCCGCGCACCGCCCGCTCGTCGTCGTGTTCTCGACTCCGGTGTACTGCCTGAGCCGCTTCTGCGGGCCGACGACCGACATGGTCGCCGCGCTCGCGAAGACGTACGCGGGCAAGGCCGATTTCGTACACGTAGAGATCTACCGCGACTTCGAGGCCGGTCAGGTCAACGACGCCGCGCTCGCAGTGGCTCCAACTCGATCCGCACGCCGACGTCAACGAGCCCTGGGTCTACGTCGTCGGCCGTGACGGGAAAGTCACCGCTCGATTCGACAACGTCGCGACACGTACGGAGGTTGTCGCCGCGATCGACGCGGTCGTGTGAACGCTACTTCTCCCGCAGCGCTTCGATCAGTCGATCGGTCTGCTCGCGCTGCTCGTAGATCAGGCGCACGATCCAGTAGCGCAGGTAGCGTGTGATCGAGTTTCGGACCCAGATCGCGACACCGACGATCGTCACCGCGACACCGATCATCGCGCCGATGGTGTCGCGCTGGATGAACTCGAACTTGGTGTCGTTCTTCCCGCTGATCCACGACACGACGACGACGATGATCCCGACGATCGTGAGCCCGATCCCCCACTGCGCGCCGAGCCGTTCGGGGTTGGCACCGCCACCCGACACCTTGAGCTTGCCGACCTCATCCTTGAACTCCGCAAGTCGCGGCGACGAGAGCTTGCCGCTCGTCTCGTCGGTCTTGACGTCGCTCATGGGTCGATCTCCTCGATGGGACGGCGCTCAGCCGCTCTGCACATGGTGATGATCGCTTCCGAGGTAGGCATCCGCAAGCTCGCCGCGCGATGAGCTCGGGCGCACCCGAGTGCAGGATGCGGCCGTGCAGCATGATGCCCGCACGATGGGCGATGCCGAGGATCTCGTGGGCGAACTGCTCGACGATCAGGATCGAGAGTCCGGCCGCCGCGATCTGGCGGACGTGCTCGTAGAGCTCCTCGACGATGATCGGCGCGAGCCCCATCGACAGCTCGTCGATGAGCAACACTGCGGGTTCGGTCGCGAGCGCGCGCGTGCCATCGCCAGCATCTGCTGCTCGCCGCCCGACAGCGTGCCCGCGGTCTGGCGCCGGCGCTCGCCGAGGCGCGGGAACTGCGCGAACGCGCGATTGAGGACATCGCGATAGGGCACGCCGGAGAACGACGCCATGCGCAAGTTCTCGGCGACGCTGAGGTTCGGAAAGATGCCACGGCCTTCGGGGATCAGGCACACGCCTGTCGCGCGCGAGCGCGTCGGCATGCACCCCGGTGACATCGCGTCCGCAGAGGAACATGCTGCCGGAGTGCGGCGTGATCGCCCCGCACGCGACACCGAGAGTTGTCGACTTACCCGCGCCGTTCGGTCCGAGCAGCGCGAACACCTCACCGGCCTTGAGCGCCAGGTCGATGCCGTGCAGCACGTCGATCGTCCCGTATCCGGCCCGCACCGCGGAGAGCTCGAGGACGGGCGCGATCTCGTCGTCGGAATCAACCCCGACCACCTGCGGGCTCGTCATGACGCCGACTTCGCGGTGCCGAGGTACGCGCGTTGCACCGACGGGTTCGCTTGGATGTCGGCCGGCGTGCCCTGCGCGATCACGCGGCCGAAGTCGAGCACGTTGATTCCCTCGCACGTATCCATCACGAGCGGCATGTCGTGCTCGACGAGCAACACACCGAGCCCGCGCTGAGTGAGACGTCGCAGCAGCGCGCCGAGCGCGTCGGTCTCGGCTTCGTCGAGTCCCGACGACGGCTCGTCGAGCAACAGCACCTTCGGGTTGGTCGCCAATGCGCGCGCGACCTCGACGAGCCGCGCGGTTCCGGTCGGGAGCGACTCGACACGCTTGCCGGCGACGGACGCGATGCCCACCAACTCGAGCAGCTCGTCGGCGGAGCTCGTGCAGTCGTACTTCTCGGAGGCCCAGCGCCTGCGCATCTCCAGCGCGACGAGCACGTTCTCACGCGCGGTCAGGCTGCCAAAGGCCTCGAGCCGTTGGAAGGTGCGCGCGATACCGAGGCGTGCACGACGGTAGGGACGGGCCTTCGTGATGTCGCGGCCTTCGAGCACGACACGTCCTTGCGTCGGCGGCTGCAAGCCGGTGACGACGTTGAACAATGTCGTCTTGCCGGCGCCGTTCGGACCGATCAAGCCGGTGACCGACCCGGCGTCGACGGTCATCGATGCGCCGTCGACCGCGAGCAGTCCGCCGAACTGCACCGACACCTCGCTGATCTGGAGCAGCGTCATCGTCAGCTCGTCTTCGCGGCGGCGGCGCGCGGCACGTCGTTGCTGATCCCGAGCCCACGGTCGAGGAGCAGCACGTCGGCCTGCGTCGAACGGGCGCGTCGACCCCGAGCTCGCCGACCTCGGGTTCGGCGGTCGCGGCTTTGAGCTCGGCTGCGTCGCGGCGCGCGTCCTTGCGCCAAGGCAACAGCGGCGCGAATCCTTCGCCGATTTCGACGACTGCCCCGGCGGGGTTGCGAATGATGCCGAGCGCGGCGAGACCCGGCGCCAGGATGACGAACGTCTTCCAGAGGTCGAGGTGCCACGACTCCTGGATCAATACCGTGGCGAGACCGAAGACGCCCGCGAACAGCGCGCCCGACACGCACGCGACGCCGCCGATCACCAACGCGAGCACGATACCGAGACCTTGGAGCATCGCGAAGCCGTTGGTCTCGCCCGAGCCGAGCGTGCCGTAGTACATGACGAGGAACGCGCCCGCGAAGCCCGACAGCGCGGCGGACAGCGAGAACACCGCGACCTTCGTCTCGAGGATGTTCACGCCCACCGTCGACGACGCGGCTTCGCTGTCGCGCAACGCGATCAGCCGGCGGCCGAACGCGCTCCGTCGGAGCGCGACGACACCTATCGACGCGAGCCCGAAGATCAGGGTAACGAGGAGCAGGAAGCCGCGCTTGCTGGCGAAGTCGAAGCCGAAGAGGTGCATGTGCTCGACGGTGAGGGCACCGCCGAGCCCGACGGCGAATGGCTGCGCGAAGAACACGAACTGTACGAGCGAGGCGAACGCGATCGTGGCCAGCGCGAGATACAAGCCCTGCAAACGCATCGCGGGCAAGGCCAGCAACGCGCCGACCGGGACGCAGATCAGTGCCGCCCACAGCACGGCGACGGGCCGGCCGTGGTCGCCACCGAGGCGCGCGTACACCGTCGCGCCAATGCCCGCGAACGCGAGCGGTGCGAGCGAGACCTGGCCCGCCCACCCGATGAGCGGCACCAGCGAGAGCGCGACCAGCGCCGTGCACATGCCGAGTGTGAATCGGCTCAGGTTGGTGTCGGAGAGACGACCGCTGACGACCCACATCACGACGAGCAACGCCGCCATCCCGATCAGCGTGTCTCGTACCGTCGAGACGCGCTCGATACGCCGCACGACACTGGTGCGGGCGAACCGCAGCTGGGCGCGCGGCAACAACAACAGCACGATGAACAACATGATCGTCGGCAACGCGTCGGATACGTTCGTCCACCGCCCGGTGAACGCGAGGAAATTGTTCGACCAGCCGATCGCGAGCGCGAGGATCAGCGCACCGGCGTAGGTCAGGGGAAGGCTGCGCAACCGGCCGACGACTGCAGCCGCGAACGCGGTGATGATCAAGAGCGTCAACGTGCCGCCGGCGGCCATGTCGACCTCGGGGGCGAGCAGGATGCCCGCCAGCGCCGCGACCGAGCAGCCGAGCGCCCAGGAGAATCCCGACAGCAACGTCGCGCGCGCTCCGGAGAGCGCGGCCAAGCCCCGGTTGTCGACGACGGCACGCATCGCGATGCCGAGGCGCGTGCGGAACAGCAGGATGCGCAGGCCGATTGCGAGCGCGACGGCGGTCATGATCGTCACGAAGCGATGCCACGTGAGCACGACGTCACCGATGTGGAAACCCCGGCCCCCGAACAGGGGTGGGAGCGAGTGCGCTTGTTGCTGGTCCCAGACGAGCCCGGCGAGACCGATCAGCGCGAACATCAAACCGACGGTCACCATGAGCTGCACGACGAGCGACTGGCCTTGGAGGTGGCGCATGATCGCCCGGTCGAGCGCGATCCCCGCGAGCGGCGCGACGACGAACACGACCAACGGCAACGCGAGCCACGTCGGCCAACCCCACCCCGTCGCCGTGTCCGTCATCTGCCAGTACACGTACGCGAAGAACATCCCCAGCGCGCCCTGGGCGAAGTTGAACACGCCAGTCGTCGTGTAGACGACGACCAAACCGCTGGCCGACATCGCGTAGATGCCGGCCAGCGGAAGTGAGAACACCAACAGGTTGAGCAAGTTCGTGCCGTTGACGGGGATCCCGGCCCAGGCCTGCCAGCTCACGAGCACGACGAACAAGATCGTCCCGGCCCAGACCATGAGGTTGGTCCGCCGTTGCGTCACGAAGTTGCCTTCTCTCGGTGCGTTCTGTGCTCCGTCAGTCGATCAACCGTGGTACTCCGCGGCGGGATCGAGCGTCAGCTCGAGCGGCGGCTTGGCCACACCTTGCGCGTCGAGGTCGCAGTCGAATGTGCCCGGTTCGGTCGGGTCGACGCGCACGAACTTGTCGCCCTGCACCTGCATTCCGACGAGGCACGTGCTGCCCTTCTTCCCGCCGATGTCGAGCTTTGGCACCATGCCGCCGGCGTCGAAGTCGTGCATGTTGCGCACCGCCTCGAGGATGTTGGCGCGTGTGATCGCGTTGGGATCGTTGTTGTTGGCCTTGATCGCGTCGTCGACCGCGCGACGGAAGATCTCACCGGCGACGAACGCCTGGAGACCGAAGCCGTCGGGCTTCTTGTCGTATTTCAGGAACCCGTCGAGCGTGGGATTGACGCCCATGCCGTCCTCCATCGGGAGGATGTTCAGCCACACGTACTGGCCCTCGGTTGCGCCCTGGGCCTCGGTGATCAATCGCTTGTCGTAGCACTGCACCGAACAGTCCCACACCTTCACCGACGTGACGTTCTGGGCCTTCGCTTCCTTGCGCATGAGCAGCGTGCCCCCGTAGTCGAGGCCATTGCGCGCGTAGTTGGACTTGTACTTCTTGATCGCCTGCACCACCGGGGTGTACGCGGTCTGGAGGTCGAGACCGCTCTTGCCGAACTCGGCGTCGCTCGAGATGCCCATCTGGTTCTCGGCGCGGAAGAGCGGCATCGTCGCCGCGATCGTGGACGGCAAGTCCTTCGGGATCACGAACGTGCCGTGAAATTTCACATCCGGGAACTTGTTGAAGAAGTAGTCGTACGCCGTGTAGCCGACAGTGAAATGGCGCGGGCCGCTGCCGCTGTATGGGCACGATGAGCCGGTCGGCAACGTCGCGAACGATACGTCGGAGCACTGCTGCGATGCCTCGGTCTGGAGCTCGGCGATGTCGGGAAGGCCCGTGGCCTTGCCGGCCTTGTCCTTACAGCTCTCCAGGCCGGACACGTCGTTGAGGAACAGCGCGGTGGTGCCGACCATCGCGACGGAGTTCTTGCACGCCTGCGCGATGCCGTTCTTCGCGTCGTCTGACGAGAGCTTCGAGTCAGCTTGCTTCACGACGACCTTGCGGCAGCCGACGCCACCGAACGTCGCGTTGACCCAGTCACCCCACGCCTTCACACCGTTGATCGAACCGAGAAACAGTGCCGGCTTGATCGTCGAGCCGATGTCGGCCATGACGGTGACCGTGATGGTGTCGGGCGTCACCCCGACCTCGGGGCTCGCGAGCGTGGCCGTGTCGCAGTACGACGGCTTGGTGTTCGCGGGCGTGGTCCCCGCGGTCGTTGCACCCGGGCCACTGCCCTCGTCCACGGACTTGCCACCACCACACGCGGTGGCGATCAGGACCAGGACGACCGCAAAGATCAGGCTGACGCGGAACCGCATTATCCCCCCAGGGTCGGATGACGGCCGAAGCGTACGAACATTGTGCGCATCTGTCGATCCGGAATGGCGCGCGGGTGCCCCGCGGGTTGCCGGGCGTCCGGCGGGACTTCCACGCGCACCGCCTCGGCGCGCTGTCGGTGCTCGTCGTGCGCGGCGACGACCAGAGCGGCGCGCCTTGCAGAACGCTTGCCGGCATGGTGGGGAGCGCGCTGTGCCACGGCTCGGGCGTGGGGCTGACGGAGACCCGGTGCCCGTTCCACCGGTGGACGCGGGACCTCACGGGCCGGTTGCGCGAGGTGCGGTCTCCCGCCGAGATCGCGGTGACGGCGACGACATCCCGCTCGGGCTCGTGCTCGACCGGGACTTCAAGAACTTCTCGCGCACTCAGCGCGGGATGCATCAGCTCGGCTTGACACACCTGACGGTCTCACCGACCGAGGAATGTCGCGTCGTGAACATTCACGGCAACCTCGAGGAGTGCTTCGGGATCGAGCCGGCCACGTTTGCGTAGTCGTTACTTCGCATCCTCGACGAGCACGCACCTCGTGCCCGTGTAGATCGTCGGCATGCACTTGTTGCAGTGAATGCAAAGACCCGCGTGCTGGGGATCCTTCTGCATCGCGTGGACGAGCTCGGGCTCGCGGAGCAGCGCCCGGGCCATCTGCACGAATGCGAACCCTTCGTCGAGCGCGTGCGTGATCGTGCGAAGCTCGTCGATCCCGCCGAGCAGGATCAACGGCATCGAGAGCGCGTCGCGGAACTGGCGTGCGTACGGCAGGAAGTACGCCTCCTCGAACGGGTACTCCTTGAAGAACCGGCCGCCGAACAACCGGATCCCGCGCTTCAGCAGCCCGGGGAACATCTCCGCCATCTCCGCGACCGGCGCCTCGCCGCGGAACAGGTACATCGGATTCTCGAACGAACTGCCGCCGGTGAGCGTGAGCGCGTCGAGCGTGCCGTCGTCTTCGAGCATGCGCGGCGAACCTGATGCTCTCGTCGAGCCAGAAGCCGCCGCGCACGCCGTCAGCCATGTTGAGCTTCGCCGTCACCGCGACGTCGGGACCGGCGGCTTCCCGCACGGCGCGAACGACGTCCCGCGGGAACCGGGCACGGTTCTCGAGGCTCCCGCCCCACTCGTCGGTGCGTCGGTTGAGCCGCGGCGACAAGAAGGCACTCAGCAAGTAGCCGTGGCCGATGTGGATCTCGATGGCGTCGAAACCGCCATCGCGCAACATGCGCGCGCCATTCGCGTATTGCTCGATGATCCGCGCGATGCCGGCGGGCGTGACGGCCTGGGTACGTCGCATGCCGAGTGGGCTGCAGACGCGTGATGGCGCGATGCTCGGCATCTTCGTGCCGGCGGGATTCGCGACGGGACCCGCGTGACCGATCTGCGCGCCGATCGTGGCGCCTTCTCCGTGCACGGCGTCGGTCAGGTCGCGCAAGCCCGGCAACACGTCGGGATCGTCGAGCACGATCTGATGTCCGTCGGTACTGCCCTCGCGTGTGACCGCGCAGTACGCGACGGTCGTCATGCCGACGCCGCCGGCGGCGTAGCGACGATGGAACTCGATCAGCTGCGGTGTGACGACGCGCTTGGGCGTTCGCCCCTCGAACGTCGCCGCCTTGATGATGTGGTTGCGCAGCGTCTTCGGACCGAGCGCCGCGGGAGAAAACGGATCCACGGCCATCGCGCCTCACCGTAGTCGCGCGATCTCTCGGCGTTGCTCCTCGGCGGGTTGCGGGCGACTCCCTAGCGAGGGTGGACGTTGACCTCGGTGGCCTTCACGGCCGCCCACACGCGGGTACCTGGTTGCAGTGCGAGCGCGGCGAGTGCGCCGGCAGTGATCTCGGCGACGATCGGAACCTCGCCGTCAACCTTCACTCGTGCGCGCTCGCCGATGCGCTCGATCCCGCCGATCACTCCGGGCCACGCGTTGCGCGCACTCGAGACAGGCTCCGCGTGGTGCAGCACAACCGCGTGCGGCGAGATGACGACGAGCACGGAGCCGGCGTGCTCGTCGGCCAGCGTGAGCAACGCGCCGCCCGCGAGGCTCACCTTCGTGCCCGCTGCCTCGCCCTCGTAGAGGTTCATGCCGACGAGATCGGCGGCGTACCGCGACGCGGGTCGCGCCACGATGTCGTCCGGGGGTCCCTGCTGCACGACGCGGCCGTGCTCGAGAATCACAATTCGATCGCCCAACGTGAGCGCGTCAACGGCGTCGTGCGTGACGAGCACGCGCGCACCCGCGAAGCCGGTCAGCAACTCGTGCAGGTTCCGCCGAACGCCCGCGCGATGGTGCGCGTCGAGGGCGGCGAGCGGCTCGTCCATCAACATCACGGCCGGCTCCGTCGCAAGCGCCCGCGCGATCGCGACGCGTTGGGCTTCTCCGCCGGAAAGCGCGCGCGGCCGCACCTCGGCCTTGTCGCCGAGGTGGACGCGCTCGAGCCATCGCCGCGCCGCGGCCCGAGCCCGCTCGCGTCGCATTCCTCGTGCGCGCAACCCGAACGCCACGTTTTCGAGCGTGCTGAGATGCGGGAACAACAGGTAATCCTGGAAGATGACACCTACCGAGCGCCGTTCGGCGGGCACGAACACGCCGCGGGCGGGGTCGTCGACAACTTCATCGCCGAACTGCACGTGGCCCGCGTCGAGCGCGGTCAACCCTGCCAGTGCTCGCAACAGCGTGGACTTGCCCGCGCCGTTGGGTCCGACGACGACGCACAACTCGTCGTCCGCGACGAGCAAACGCGCGTCGAGCGAGAACTCGCCACGCGTAACTCGGATGTCGGCGTCGATGCTCACGAGCTCACACCGTCAGGACGTCACAGGGCGGAGAGCCAACGGTCGCGCAGCGAGACGATGACTGCGAGCGACGTCGCGAGCAACACGAGGCTCAGCACGATCGCGGCGTCCGGGTCACGACCCTCGAGCGTGACGTACACGAACAGGGGCAGCGTCTGGGTCTTGCCGGGAAAGTTGCCTGCGAACGTGATCGTGGCGCCGAACTCGCCGAGCGCGCGTGCCCAACACAACACCGCCCCGGCGATCAGCGACGGCCACACGAGCGGCAGCGTGATCCGCCGGAACACCTCGAAGGAGCCGGCGCCCAATGTGCGGGCGGCCTCCTCCAGTCGTTGGTCCGCGGACCGGAACGCGGCTTCGAGCGTGAGCACGAGGAACGGCATCGCGACGAACGCTTCGGCGGCAACCGCGCCGGGCACGTGAAACGGCAGGTGCACGCCGACGTCGTCCAAGTATTGGCCGACCAGGCCGCGCCGGCCGAGCGCGAGCAACAAGGCGATGCCACCGACGACAGGCGGGAGGACCAGCGGCAGTGTCGTCAGCGCGCGCACGAGCGTGCGGCCGGGATACTCGACGCGCGCTTGCACCCATGCCAGCGGAACGCCGAGCACGATCGACACCGCGGTCGCGGCCACCGAGGTGACGAGCGAGAGCCGCAGCGCTTGGAGCGCCTCGTAGCTCGTCACCACGTCCCATGCTGCTGACCAGGGGGCGCGCCACACCAAGCCGAGCAGCGGAATCGCGAAGAACAACACCGCGATGGTCGCGCCCACGATCACGATCGCCGGCGGGCGCGTGGACGCGCGCGTGAGCGGCATCAACCAGGGCCGACGAACCCGCGACCACGGAGCACGATCTGTACCGCTCCGGTGATCGAGGACTCGACGAAGTCCTCCGCCGCTTCCTTGTGCTTCGCATTGTTCAACACTGCGATCTGATACTCGGCGATAACAGTCTTGTTCAATGGGATGTCGACACCTTGCACTTGCGTGCCCGCAGCTTTCACGTCGGTGAGGTACACGAGCGTCGCGTCAACCTCGCCGCTGAGCAGCTTGGCCAACGCGGCCTTCACATCGGGCTCGGTCGACACCGCATGCGGGAGCGGCAGCTTGAACTTCTTGAACAGGGCGACCGTGTACGCGCCTGCCGGGTCCGCCTTGTCGACGAGTGCCATCTTGACGCTGCGCTTCTCGAGGTCGGAGAGCGATCGGATGCCCTTCGGGTTCCCGGGCGCGACGGCGATCTGCAAGACGTTCTTCGCCATCAGCCGCGGCGGCTCGACGAGTTTTGCGTCGACCAGGCTCTGCATGGTCTGCGGACTCGCGAGCGCGACAACATCAGCGCTGGCGCTACCCTTGAGCTGGTCGACGATCGCGTGCGAACCGGCGAAGTTGAACGTCGGGTTCAGCACCTGATCCTGCGCGGCGAGCGGGCTCACCGAATCGATGAACGCCTCCGTGAGCGACGAGTCGCCCGACACGGAAAGCGGTCGCTTCTTGTGACCACCGCCGCATGCAGCCATGAGTGCACACGCCGTCACGATCGAGATGACGGCAGCGGCCGTCCGTTTCATTGAAACCCCCGGGATCGCGTCCGGCGGAGACTAGTGGGCACTGTTCGTGGCTCGTGACGACGGCGCGGTCGCGACGGCGGGCAGCACGCGCGACGCGACCAGCTCGAGTGTCTCCCATCCGACGTCGGGCGGCACGCCACCGCACAGGGGGTGCAGCGACAGCGAACCCCGTTCCCGCACCAGTTCGATGCATTCGTCGGGCGTGAGCACTGCGTATGTGCCGTGCCGGCGGAGCGCGTCCACCGTCGTCGACTCGTCGAGCGCGACCGACTCCATGCCCGCGTCGATCTGCCAGCGCGCGTAGCTCTGCGCGTCGTGCAACAACGACGCTCCGATGCGGTGCCATGTCGCGTCGGGATCGTCGGCAACGAAGACGTTGAGCGGGCCGTCGAGAGGCGCCGACACGAAACCGGGCGCAAAGCCGAGACGCTCCCGTTCAGCCGTGTACGCCTGCGTGATGCGCTCGCGATCGAGCTGAGGGAAGAAAGGGAGGTCGAGACGCGCCGCGCGTTTTGCTGCCGCGACCGACCCGCCGCCGTAGAACAGCATCGGATGCGGCTCGGTGTACGGCTGCGGCAACACGCGCACGGTGCGCCCGTCGTGCGTGAAAGGTTCGCCGCGCCATGCCTGCCGCAGCAACTCGACGTGCGATTCGACGATGCGCGCGCGTGCACTGAAGTCGCGCCCGAGCATCTCGTATTCGACAGGCCGGTAGCCGATGCCGATGACATACGAGACGCGCCCGCGACTCACGTTATCGAGCACTGCGATGTCTTCTGCGAGCTTGATCGGGTCGTACAACGGCAGCAGCAGTGCCGCGACATTGATCGCGATCTGCGACGTGCGGGCGGCAAACGCCGACGCGAGCACGAGCGGCGACGGGAGGTAGCCGTCGTCCGACGCGTGATGCTCGGAGACGACGAGCGCCGTGAAGGCCGCTGATTCGGCGAACGTCGCCATCTCGAGCGCGGCCGCGTAGAGGTCGGCGGTCGGTGCTCCGCCCCGGGCGCGCGCATGTCGAATCGGGCGACGACCATGCTCACGTGCGACCTTCGATCCCCGTCATCGCCGTATTCGAGCACCCCCGGCCGTCCGATGCTCGCTTCCGGGCTCCGGCGAGCAGACTTGTGCTCCTCAGCAGCCGACGGGTTGGTCCGCACTGGGTTCACAGGTTCGCCGGGCACGATCGTGCCTTCACCGGCCCGAGTCACCGAAGGGGCGCCAAGTATGCAACAGCCGACCGACGAGAGCAGGCGTCACGCGGCGCTCCTGGAAGAAGCGTTGTTCGAGGTCAAGCGCGTCATCGTCGGGCAGGACCGCATGGTCGAGCGAGCGATGATCTGCTTGCTCTCGGGCGGCCACTGTCTGATCGAAGGTGTACCCGGCCTCGCGAAGACGCTGACGGTGTCGACGCTCTCGCAAGTGGTCGGCGGTTCGTTCGTCCGCTTGCAGTTCACGCCCGATCTCGTGCCCGCCGACATCGTCGGCACGCGCGTGTGGCGGCCCTCGCGTGAGGACTTCGACATCGAGTGGGGTCCGGTGTTCGCGAACCTCGTGCTCGCCGACGAGATCAACCGTGCGCCGGCGAAAGTGCAGTCGGCGTTGCTCGAGGTGATGGCCGAACGCCACGTGTCGATCGCGGGGCAGACCCGTCGCATGCCCACCCCATTCCTCGTGCTCGCGACCCAGAACCCGATCGAGTCGGAGGGCGTGTACGCACTGCCCGAAGCGCAGCGCGACCGGTTCCTGATGCAGATCGTCGTGCAACAACCGTCGTATGCAGAGGAGGTCGAGATCGCGCGCCGAATGGGCGTCGCGCCGCCGTCGGCCTCGCAGGTGTTGTCACTCGAGCAGCTCACCGCCCTGCAACAGGCCGTCGACGAGGTCTTCGTCCATCACGCCGTCCAGGACTACGCGGTTCGGCTCGTGATGGCGACGCGTGATCCCGCCGGGTGGGGTGTGCCCGACATCGCACCGCACCTCGCACTCGGCGGCAGCCCGCGCGCGACCCTCGGCTTGCTGGCGGCAGGACGCGCACTCGCGCTCCTGCGCGGGCGGCGCTTCTTGATCCCCCAGGACGTGTTCGACGTCGCGCCCGAGATCCTGCGGCACCGGTTGATCCTCACCTACGACGCGCTCGCCGAAGGCGTCACGCCCGAAGACGTGATCCGCGAGCTCGTGTCGACCGTGCCCGCCCCGCACGTCACGCCGCGCCAGGACGACCCCGAGTCGCGTGTCCAGCCGCAGCCGCAACCGCAACCGCAGCAGCCGCCCTTCGGGCAGCTGCAGGACAGCGCGTGACGGTCGAGCTCCGCCGCGAAGGCGAACGGGTCGCACCGGTCGCGGCGCAAGGCGGCGCACCTGCGGCGCCTCGAGCTGCTCGTCACGCGCCGTCTCGACGGCCTGCTGCGCGGCGAGTTCCTGAGCCAGCACACGGGCCCCGGTTCGGAGCCGTCCGGCAGTCGCCCGTACGAACCCGGCGACGACGCGCGCCGCATCGACTGGAACCTCACCGCCCGTTCGCTGGGCCCCCAGCTGCGCACGACCGAGGCCGATCGCGAGTTGTCGACGTGGGTCGTGGTCGACCGGTCCGCAAGCATGAACTTCGGGACCGCGCAACGCGAGAAGTCGGAGGTCGCGTTCGCGGCCGTCGCCGCGTTCGGGTTCCTCACGGCGCGGCACGGCAATCGGTTCTCGGTGCACGTCGCCGGTGGCGAAAAGGTCGTTCGCCTGCGCCCGGCCTCGACACGTCCCGAGCTGCTCGCGGCGCTCTCGCAGCTGTACGACACCCCGCGCCACGACACCCCGCCGGCGGGTGGCGCCGACCTCGCGAGCGCGCTCGTCGCGCTCGAGCGTTCCCGCCCGCGCCGCGGCCTCGTCGTCGTGATCTCCGATTTCCTCGACGATGGCGACTGGCGTCGACCGTTCGCACGCCTCGCGCTCGGTCATCAGGTCGTCGCCGCACACGTCGTCGACCCGCGCGAGCTGATGCTGCCGGCGGCGGGCATGCTGTCGCTGGTCGATACCGAAACCGGCCGGCAGATGCACGTGCAATCGAACTCTTCGAGGCTCCGCGAGCGCTACGCCGCTGCTGCACGAGAACGACAGAACAAGATTCGTGACGACGTCCGACGCTCGGGCGGGGAATACCTCGCGCTCGCGACTGACCGCGACTGGCTGCTCGACATCGTGAAGTACGTCGCGACCCGGCGCGCGTTCCGGCGGCACGCGCTGCAGCAACCCAGCCATTCCGGCGTCGCGAATCGCGCGACCGCCGCCGACCCGTCGTCGGTGCGGCACCTCAGGAGCACGACATGAACTTCGATGCCCCCGGCCGTCTCCTGCTGGTCGTTGCGCCGATTGCGCTGCTCATCGGCTATCTGATCGCCCAGCGCGCGCGTCGCAAGAACGCTCTCCGTTTCACGAGCGTCGACCTTCTCGCGTCGGTTGCGCCGCGCCGGGCCGGTTGGCAGCGGCACATCTCGGCGGCGTTGCTGTTGCTGGCGGTGCTGCTCCTGGTCGTCGGCTTCGCGAATCCGACGCACAACATCAAAGTGCCGAAGGAGCATGGCGCGATCATGATGGCGATCGACACGTCGGGCTCGATGGCCGCGACCGACGTCGCGCCGACGCGTCTCGCGGCGGAGATCGAAGCGGCGAAGCGGTTCGTCGATGCGTTGCCGCCCGGGCTGGAGGTCGGGTTGTTGGAGTACGACAGCACCTCCCGGTTGCGTGCGATCCCGACGTCGGAGCGCGCGAGTGTCGACACCGCCCTCGACGCGCTCTTCGCCGACGGCGGAACCGGCACCGGCCCGGCAATCGATGCATCGTTGCAGGCGATTGCGTCGTTGCCGCTGGACGCGAACGGCAAGCGGCCCGCGGCCGCCATCGTGTTGATGAGCGATGGCAGCCCGACGATCGGCGCCCAGGGCAAGTCACCCGAGCAGAGCGTTGTCGACGCAACCGCGGCGGCGAAGGAGGCGGGTGTGCCGATCGACACGATCGCGTTCGGCACCGAGACCGGCACCATCGAGCGGGGCGGCCAGCTCATTCCCGTACCCGCCGACCCCGACGCGATGAAGCAGATCGCCGACGGTTCGGGCGGCAAGTCGTTCACGGCGTCGACCGCGAGCCAGCTGAACTCCGTCTACGAACAGATCCGCCGCAGCGTCGGCTACGACAACCAGAAGGCGTCGGTCGCGGTGTGGTTCACCGGCGTCGGTCTCGCGATCGCGCTGCTCGCCGGCATCGCGGCGCTGATCTGGGTGCAACGCATGCCCTGACCGCGGCGGCCGGTCGCCGTCTGTTTGGTTGTCGTCGTCACCGTCCGCCGGACTCGCTGAGACGCACGCCGTCTCGCTCGCAGGCGATCGTCATACCCTCGAACGCAAGCCAGACGCGGGTAGGCGTGGCGGGCCATATCTTGTGCGCCTCGACGAGCAGCTCATCGAGCTCCGCGTCGGTGTGGTACGGGTCGTGGTGGAACAACACCAGTGACCCCACATTCGCCTTCTTCGCGAACGCCAGCGTGTCGCGCAAGCCTGAGTGGCCCCACCCGAGGTGGGCGGGATACTCGTGATCGCGATATTGCGCGTCGTGGAGCAACACGTCGGCGTTGCGCGCGATGTCGTAGCCGCTCATCCACTCCGCAGGCTGCGACTGCAACTCGATGCCGAGCGACGGCTCGTGGTCGGGCAAGTACACGATCGAGCGGCCATCCTCTTCGATGCGATAGCCGACGGTCGGCCCCTGGTGCTGCACCAACCCGGCGCGCATGGTCGCGGCACCGATCGTGACGTCGTCGTCGGGTGCATCGTGAAACGTCAGGCGCGCGGGTACGTCGTCGAGGTGGACGGGAAACAGAGGTGGCGACAGATACATCGCGATGCGCTCGGCGAGATTCTGCACGGGCGACGGTGGACCCCAGATGTGAATGTCGACGTTCGGGTCGAAGAGCGGACGAAAGAACCCGAGGCCCTGAAGGTGATCGAGATGCAGGTGCGTCAACAAGATGTGCAACTCGGGAAGCGCGTCTTGTTGCATCGCGACGCCGAGCGCACGTATGCCGGTACCGGCGTCGAGCACCAGCAACTCCCCGCTCGTGAGCCGCACCGCGACGCACGACGTGTTGCCGCCGTACTTCACGGTGTCGGCACCGGGTGCAGCAACAGAGCCGCGACAGCCCCACACGCGCGCTTCCATCAGCGTGCCCTGTCCGTCTCACTCACTTCCCAGAACACCGACACCACGCCGCACATCTCGTAGCCGGTACCGAACAGCGGATACGCCGTCGCGTCGACAACGCGTCGCATCCCGTCGTACGCGGTCGCGACCAGCGTCCGGTGCGCGGGACGGCGTTGGTAGAACGCAATGCCGGCCGGGGTCTCCCGGCGGCTGAGCCGTTCGCCCGACAACGTCTTGACCTGCAGGTGCTCCACGAACTCTTCCGCCGAGATCTCACCCATCTCGCCGAACGAACGACCGATGAGCAGCGCGGCTGCGTCGTTGTAGAAGACGAGCATGCCTCGCGCGTCGAGCAAGAACATCGGCGTCGCGAGGTTCGCCGCGAGCTCGCGGGCAAGGATCAGCGGGAGGGGTTTCGCGCCGGTGGCCACCGCGTCATCCACACCGCAGATCGTTGCCGCGCGCACCCCCGTTTGCCAAGAGTTGACGCGAACGCGTCACGGCACTGACAGAGGTTGCGAGCATGCG
The DNA here is from genome assembly GCA_963836365.1 of uncultured Actinomycetes bacterium. Taxonomy (GTDB): domain Bacteria; phylum Actinomycetota; class Acidimicrobiia; order IMCC26256; family PALSA-610; genus DASQHW01. The sequence goes on along the minus strand of CAWIJC010000005.1, from coordinate 11,007 downwards.
TCGGTCAGTCTTCGGCGCGCTCCCACCACTGACACCACCATTCGATCCCCACGAGGATCCGGAGTTGCGGATGCCAACAGTACGAGATGGTGTCGTCGGGGTTGAGGTAGTACAAGCAGTTGCCGCACTTCTCCTCACCGTTCGGTTGCCCCCGCAGCACTGCGCGCTCGGCGAAGTGCTGCAGCTCGAGCCAGTTCTTCTCGTCGATCTCCTTGGGCTCGGGCTTCGGCATTGCTTCGTCGGTCACTCGTTCTCCCTCGAATCTCGGACGGCATGAGATGGTCGTATCGGTTGCTCTCGCACCCAGCCGGAGGCGGGCGACGAGGTCCAATCGGCCGCGCCCGACGCTACGGTGCACGGCGTGGCTACCGCACTCCGGGCGCCGTCGCTCCCGAAATCAAGCGGTGCTCGGCAGCTCACCGTGCCGCGATGGCTTCGACGGCGTTCTCGCAAGATGGCGTCGTGACGTACGCGTCAGGATCCATGACGCGGATCTTTGCCGCGCTGGTCGCGATGTACACGTTGGGGGCGGCGCTGACGGCGTGCAGCAGCGACAGCAACGATTCGAAGGTCAACGTGTTCGCCGCGGCCTCGCTGACCGAGGCGTTCAACGACTCGGCGGCGGAGTTGCGGGCGCTCGATCCCAAGGTCGAGCCGGCGTTCAACTTCGCAGGGTCGTCGGCCCTCGTGCAGCAGATCATCGACGGTGCACCGGCCGACGTGTTCGCCTCCGCCGACGAAGCCAACATGCAGATGCTCGTCGACGCGAAGATGGTCGAGGCACCGCACGTATTTGCGCACAACGTGTTGCAGATCGCCGTCGCGCCCGGGAATCCGAGGAACATCAAGACGCTCGCCGACCTCGAACGCAGCGGCGTCAACCTCGTGCTCGCCGACCCGGCAGTTCCAGCGGGCAACTACGCGCAGCAAGCGTTCTCCGAAGCGGGGCTACCCGCGCCCCGGCCCAAGTCGCAAGAGCTGGACGTGAACGCGGCGCTCGCGAAGCTCACATCGGGCGAAGCCGACGCGGTCATCGTCTACCGGACCGACGTCGAGGAGGCCGGAGCGGCGGTTGAAGCGGTGCCGATCCCCGACCCGGACAACGTTGTCGCCACATATCCGATCGCTGTTGTCAGCGGCGCCGAACACCGGAAGGCGGCCGAGCACTTCGTCGAGGAGGCCGTGTCGGGCGCGGTGCAGCAGACGCTGCGGGCGAGGGGGTTTCTCGCTCCGTAGCACGCGCAACTCGAGCGTTGCCCGGAAATCTCGGAAAGGCGCCAGCCGCTCGCGAAGAAGAGCGCGGCGACGCGACGATTCCCGAGCGACGAACTCCTTGCGCAGCGGTGTCGTGATCGGTCAGCGCGACTATGCCGATACCGTCCGGGAACGCGAGGCCGCTGTCCATGGTCGTCGGTTGTTGCGGGTTGCCGTCGGCGTCGAATGCGATGCGCCGCACGTGCCCGGTGCCGCGGCCCGGGCCGACGCCACTGTCGGACACGACGATGCCGATGTCGGCGTCGAACAGACCATCGCGTCGTCGCGGTACGCCGAGCAAGTACAGGAGCTCGACTACGAGCTCGGCAATGGCGGACGCGCTTCTTCGATCGTCCCCGTCGCCGCGCCTGCAAATCCGTGCTGTCGCCATGCCTCGTACGCGACGACGCTGACCGCGCCCGCGAGGTTGATGCTTCGGTTGTGCGGACGCATCGGGATCGTCAGCTGGTGCTGCAATGGAAACTCGTCGAGGAGCGCCGCCGGCAAACCGGAAGGTTCGCAGCCGAACACGACGACATCACCCTCGATGTAGCCGACTTCGTCGTAGCGACATCGTCGCGCCTGCGGTTGTCGCGAACCAGCGGCGATGGTCGCCGAGCCCCGCGCGACACGCCCGCCACGACGGCCAACACCGCGTGTCGGTGAGCTCGTGATAGTCGAGCCCGCCGCGTCGCAGCGCGGACGCGGCGAGCGTGAATCCCAATGGCTCGATGAGATGTAAGCGCGCACCGACATTCGCGCACAACCTGATGATGTTGCCGGTGTTCGCCGCAATTCGCGGCTCGACGAGCACGATCTCGAGCATGGGCCTGCGATTCTTCCATGACGAGGCGGTCGCCACGCCTCGCGATCGTGCAGACGAATCGACGGGCGTTCGGGCCGGTCCAGCCCGAGCCGGTCATGGCTCAGTTCGATTCTGGATAGAGCCGGTAGCCGTTGAAGCTCCGATGCGGCAGTGAGTCGTAGAACGGCTCCGACCCCGGCTGCGCGAGGAGATCGATTCGTGCGGCACCCGTCCGAAGAAACAGCTCGCGTACGAGTAGCCGGGCGATGCCGCGGCGACGGTGGGCTTCGTCGACCGCCATCGTCGACAGATACACGTCGCAGCAGCCCGCGTCGACAATGGCGAAGGCAAAGCCGACGACAGTGTCATCATCGAGCGCGACCACGGTCGCCGCGCCCGGAGCCGTCAGCATCGTCTGCGCGCGGGCCGGGTCGCCGGGAAGTGACGGCCAGCCCTGAGACTCGCAGAGCGCAAGCACATCGGAGAGATGGCGTGCTTCGAACGGCAAGACTCGCGGCGTCGCCATCATCTGTCAGTCCGGCAGGCCGTCGCTGGTCCGTTTCACGAGCACGCCCCGGTGGCCGTCGATCACGCACGCCACGGCGTTGTCGTGCCGTTCAGGATCGTGATCAAGCCCCCGCCGGCCACGTCCGTCTCCCGCTCGTGGAAAGCGCCGCATCACGCGTGCGCCGAACGCTATCCCGACGGGTCATCCGGCGCATTCGTCGAGCTGCTCCAGCTACGGCTGCGCCACCCCCAGAGTTCGCCGAGGTGCATACCGACGATCTTCCGTGGCGCTTGTTGCACCGCGTCACCGGCCGCGCCGCCGCGCCGACCCATGCGCCGACATCGGCGCATGGCATCGGCCCGGCGATCGGGTGTCAGCGCATCCCGGCCTCGACGCTCGTGACGTTGAAGCTCGCGTCGACCTTCACCGTGACCTGCGAGCCGTCGGCGTTGGTCATGTGCGCCTCGTACGGCGATCCTTCGGCGTCGTTCTCGACGCGTTGGATCGTGCCGCCGGGCACTGCCGTCAAAGCTGCGGCTTTGACCTTCGCCGCGGTCTCACCGGTGAGCAACGCCTCGGTGATGCCGTTGGCGGTGTGACCGGCCTTGCTCGGGTTTGCGGCCGGGGCGGCGGCCGAGCTGCCGCTCGACTGCGAGGTCGACGACGCGGCAGTCGTGTTGGATGTCGCGGCACCGCCGGTCGAGGGCGCGAGCAACGTGGCGCCGAACAATCCGCCGGCCGCCATCGCGCCGAGCACTGATGCGGCCAGAACTCTTCGGGGGGACTTCATCGCTGGTTCCTCTCGTCACCTGGGTCCCGAACGGTTCGGGACGCCCTCACGATGACAAGGACGTGTGTGGCCTGGCTTGCGGTCGGACAAGAACCGGTAAAGACGCGCCGTGCTACACGGATGTCTGAGCGATCGCGCGTCGCAGGATGATCCGGAACGCGCGGTCGAAGTCGGCGTGCGCCTGCGGCGCGAGCGCGTCCCGTTGCCGCAGCCACGCGATCGCGTGCGCGACCGAGCCGACGCGGATCGCGAGGGCGAAGGCTTCTTCGAGACCGCGACCCCATGGCTCCAGGTACGCGTCGCGCAGACGTGCGAACCACGGGTCGGACGGCTTCAACCCGTTGGTTTCCTCGAGGAAGCGAAAGGTGACGACGAGCGACATGAACGGGTGGGAGATCGACGAGTCGCCCCAGTCGAGCACTCGCAACAACCCATCGTTCGCGTAGACGTTCTGCGCGTGGAGGTCGTCGTGCTGGATCGTCTCTGGTATGTCGTGGGCCGCGAGCTCACCGTTCAACTGTGCGAAGCGTTTCTCGAACCTACGCAGGCGACCGATGTCGTCGAACTGGATGCGATCGGGATCCTTGAACGTCAACACCGACCCGTACCCGCGGTCGGCGACGGGCGCGTGGACGACGCCGACCGCTGCGAAGTGCCGGCTTGCGGTCGAACGCCGTTTGGACACTTTCCCGCGGTAGGGCGCGGACAACTGTCCAAACGGTGCGCAGTCAGCCGCGGCTGGCGATGTACCTCTTGTAGCCCTCGGCGAGTGTGCGCAGCTCGGGGTCGGCGTCGAACTTGGGTTGGAACTTGCGCCATGCCGCTTCGCGTTTCGCCGGTATGTACTCGGTCGGCCAGTAGCCCTCGTGCGGGCGGTAGCCCTTCAGGACGTTGCGCGCCACTGTCGCCTTGTGCACCTCGTCGACACCGTCGGCGATGCCCATCGTCGGGGCCGCCGCGTACATCGCCTGGATCGGCGTGAGATTCGTCGTGCCGAGCGACCCGAGGATATGCAGAGCGTTGTACGACACCTCACGCAACACCTTCGCCATCGTGTACTTCACCGCGGCGATGTCGGTGCGACACTCCTGCGTGCTGGTGTTGTCGATCTTCCACGCGGTCTCGAGCACGAACAGCCGCAACATACGAATCGCCGCATAGGAGTCGGCGATCTTCTCCTGCACCATCTGGTGCTCGGCGATGATCTTGCCGTGCGACTCACGGCTCAGCGCCCGCTCGCACATCATGTCGAACGCGAGCTTGCACTGCGCGATCGTGCGCATCGCGTGGTGGATCCGGCCGCCACCCAGCCGCCGCTGCGCGAGCACCTTGGCGCCGTCCTCGGGCCCGAGCAGATGATCGAGAGGCACGCGCACCTCGCGATAGATGATGTGGTTGTGCGTCCGCGGCTCCGGCTGGATGTCGACACCGGGTGCGTCGCGCGGCACGACGAACATGCCGTTGGTGCACATAACGAACAGGATGTCGGCGACGCGACCCGCGCTCGTGAACCACTTCTCCCCGTTGATGACCCACTCTTCGCCGTCGCGCGTCGCGTACGTCTTGAACAGGTTCGGGTCGGAGCCGCCCTGCGGCTCGGTCATCGAGTACGCAGAGAACATCTCTTGGTTGAGGAGCGGCTCGAGCCAACGCTTCTTCTGCTCCTCAGTGCCGTACGCGGCGAGCATCTCGATGTTTCCCGTATCCGGCGCGGCCGCGCCGAACATCGCCGGCGCCGAGCCGTATCGTCCGAGGATCTCGTTGAGCAGGCCGAGCTTGAGCTGGCCGTAGCCGGGACCGCCGAGGTCCTCGTCGAGGAAGATCGCCCACAGGCCCTGCTCCTTGACCTGGCCCTGCAGGCCCTTGACCAGCGCTCTGATCTTCGGGTCCTTCGACCGCACCGCGTACGGGAACAGGTAGTCGAGGGGCTCCACCTCCTCGCGACAGAACTCGTCCACCCAGTCGAGCTTCTTCTGGAACTCGGGATCGGTCGAGAAGTCCCAGGCCATTGCATCTCCTGTGTTCGGCGCGAACCGCGGCGGGCGCCTACAGCATCGCGCCGACCGCGATCTCGCCGCCCGGCCGTCGCCGCCCGAGGCCCTCGATCATGCAGGCGTTCGCTGGTCTCGTCGCAGCTCGTCAGCGCGGCCGTCGACGAGAACGACATCGTCGGCAAGGGTTCGACACGCAAGGACGGCAATGGAGCGTCGCGCCGAACGATGGCACGATCGTGTCGTGGAATGTCCTCGTCGTCGCGGCCCGGCCGTCGTGATCACGGCGTGAGCGATCGTCCAACTGCGTACTTCGTCGCGGTCGACGAGCAGCTGCGGCCCGTACCCGAAGCGCGGAGCCCGTGGTCGGCGGACATGCTGCACGGACGGCTGCTGGCCGGGTTGGCCGCGCGGGCCGTCGAGGACGCCGGTCACGACCCCGCGCTGAGGGTCGCGCGCCTGACGGTCGACATGTTCCGTTCGCCGCCTATGACGGCACTGACCGTCGCGGCGAACGTGATCCGCGACGGCCGTCGGGTGCGCGTGGTCGATGTGTCGATTCGCAGCGCGGATACCGAAGTCGCGCGCGCGAGCGCGCTCCTGCTCCGAACCGGTACGCACCCCGGTGCTCCGATCTGGCGCGCGCCCGAGTGGAACGTCCCGGATCCCGACACATTGCCGGCGGCGGACGACGCCGACGCGACCGGCGGATGGGACATCCGGCTCGCGACCCCCGGCGGGTTCTGGACGGCGGAGCGCAAGCGCCTCTGGGCCCGCGATCGGTGGCAACTCGTAGCGGGCGAAGCGCCGTCACCTGTGGTCCGCGCCGCGCTCGCCGCCGACATGCCCAACCCGCTGGCCAACTCCGGAACCGAAGGCCTGCAGTTCATCAACGCCGACCTCACACTGTTCCTCGGCCGGCCGCCGCGCTCGCACTGGATCGGCCTCGAAGTCACCGGCCACGTTGGCGACGACGGCATCGCCGTCGGAAGCTGCACGATCTATGACACCGCGGGCGCGATCGGCTGGTCGTCGGTGTGCGCGATCGTCAACATCGCGACGCTCAGCGGTTGATCAATCGGACCGGCAACCGACCGTGCAACGAACACGCCGCACCAGGAACCTGCCGCGTCCTACGTGTCGCCACCGACGCCGGACGGCCCGGGACCGTTGACCCCCATCGTGTCGATGAGGAACGTCAGCGCATCGGTGAGCAGCTCTTCGGTGAACGCGGGAGGATCAGCGAGACGACCCACGCCGAGACCGTCGAAGAGGGCGATCGCGAGCGTCGCGAGCACGGGCACCGGCAGGTCGGGGGCGGCTCCCACCGTCGAATACGCGTCCTGGAGCATCGACACCGTCCTCTCGCGTTGACGACGCGTGCTCGCGGCCAGCTTCTTGCCCGCCTGCGGATTGCGTTGCGCGTACAGCACGAACTCGAGGTAGAGCGCGGTCCACTCGTCGTCCCAGGTCCCCTCGATGACGCTCCGCACGAGCGGCAACCGGTCACTGACCTCATACGGCGGCTGCGGTTCGGTCAGGACCCGCTGCATCTCCTCGTGCTCGCGCGTCACCCGGTCCTCGAACACGGCGAGGAACAGGTCTTCCTTGCTCTCGAAGTTCGAGTACACCGCGCCCTTCGTGAATCCCGCGGTCGCCGCCACGCTGTCGAGCGACGCGCCGTGGAACCCGTCCCGAGCGAACACCGTCGCGGCCGCGTCGAGGAGATGGCGGCGGGTCATCTCGCGGCGGCGGGCGCGGGTCAGCGGTTCGACGGTCACGCGACGACACTTGAAATGCTTATCGGCATCATGGATACTCGCCAGTATGTGCGATACGCTCGAGCACGCAGGAGCAGCGTAGTGGCCGGGTTCGCGGCGCCGGCGCTGGCGGTCGAGCGCCTCGAGAAGTCGTACGGCGCCACGTTGGCGCTGGCCGGCGTCGATCTCCGCGTCGAGGCCGGAACCATCCTCGGATTGGTCGGCCCCAACGGCGCCGGGAAGACGTCACTGGTGTCGATCGTCGCCGGCTTGCGGCGGCCCGACGCCGGGCGCGTCGAAGTGTGCGGGATCGACGTTGTGCGCTCTCCCCAGGCCGCCCGATCGCTGATCGGCTTCGCGCCCCAGGACACCGGCGTATACCTGCCGCTGCGCGTCCGCGACAACCTGCGCTTCTTCGCCGGACTCGCGGGTCTGTCGCGGAACGAAGCCCGCGCGCGCACCGACGAGATCGCGCGATCGCTCGGGCTCACGACACTGCTCGACCGGCGCGCGCTGCAGCTCTCGGGTGGAGAGCGGCGCCGGCTGCACACCGCGATCGCTCTCCTCCACCGACCCCCGCTCGTTCTGCTCGATGAGCCGACCACGGGAGCCGACGTGCGCACGCGCACCCAGATCCTCGACCTCGTGCGTGGGCTCGCCCGCGACGGCTCTGCGGTCGTGTACTCCACCCACTACCTCCACGAGATCGAGGACTTGCACGCCGCCGTGGCGTTCATCGACCGCGGCCGCATCGTGGCGCAGGGCAGCACGAACGACTTGATCCAACGGCACGGCACGAGCGCCCTCGAGCTCACGTTCGCGGGCGCCGTGCCCGCCTCGGCACGTGTCGACGCCGCCGTGGTCGACGGCACGACGGTACGCATCCGCGCGGCCGATCCTGCGGCGCAGGCAGCCCGGCTCCTACGGGCGCTCGGTAGCGATGCGCGGTCGCTCCAGTCGATCGAGATCGTGCGGCCGAGCCTCGAATCCGTCTACCTCACGGTGACGGGACGCAGATACGAGGGCGAAGCCTCGGCGGTGGTGGCGTGATCTCCCCGCGACGACTCGGCACGATCCTCGGCCACGAGCTCCGCCTCCTCGCGCACGATCCGCTGCCGATCGCGGTGCTCGTCGTGTTCCCGATCATCCAGGTGACCTTTCTCAAGCCCGCGTTCCGCGCCTCGCTCCAGCAAAGCGGCTATCCACGCGCCAACGGCGCCGAGCAAGTCGTGCCGGGACAAGCGGTCATGATGGCGTTCTTCATAGTGTCGCTCACGACGTTCGCGTTCTTCTCCGAGTTCGGCTGGATGACATGGGACCGGCTGCGCTCCAGCCCGGCGACGTCGTCGGAGATCGTCCTGGGCAAGGCGATCCCGCGGGTGGCGATGGTCGTCGCCCAGCTGATCGTGGTCCTCGGAGCAGGCGTGTTCCTCTTCGACCTCGACATCCGCGGGAACGCGCTGGCCCTCGCGCCATTGATCGTTTCGTTCTCGCTCACGCTGGTGCTGCTCGGCGTCAGTGTCACCGCGGTCTGCCGAACCGCGCAGCAGGCCAACTCGTTCGGGTTCGTCGGGATGGTGCTCTTCGGCGCAATCGGCGGCGCGCTGGTTCCGTTCAGCGTCCTTCCGCAGTGGGCACGAACCCTCGCACCGGCCACGCCTACGTACTGGGCCATGCGCGGGTTCCGCTCGGTGATCCTCGACGGCCGCGGGCTCGGGGCAATGTTCGCGCCGCTGGCCGCGCTCACCGCGATGAGCGCGCTGTTCGCCATCGTCGCGCTGCTCCGGCTGCGGTTCGACGAGACGAAGACCGCCTGGGCCTAGCACGAGCACGCGCGTGCCGGGAGTCGGGATTGGCCGCCGGCCTCTCGCCGATCACAGCTGTACAGGAGCGAACACCAGATTCTCGGCTCGGGCGGTGCGCACCGCCCACGACACGGTGAGCACGATGGCGCTGATCGTGATCGCAAGGCTCACCAATGTCTTCAATGCGACGAACGTCGGCGTCGGCAGGCTCACGAGCATCGCGAACGTGGTCCCCGCCGACAGAAGATGTACACCGGCCCACATCAGCGTGAGGCCACTGAACAGCTGCGTCACCGCCGGACGTCCGCTGATCTCGGCATCGAGCGGGCAGAAGTCGCAAGCCATGCGGGCAATCATCGGGCGGCCGAACCGCAGGGACACGAGGAACACCAGGGACAGCGCGAGCGTGGTCGCGACCGGCTGCAGAAAGTACAGGAACGCCCCGCCGATGAGGCCGACGACCGTGCGCACGGTGAGGCCCACGACCGCGAGTTGCAGTACTCCCGGGATGCGCTGACCTCCCGCCAGCCGGCGCAGCACCGACCCGTACGACCACACCAGCGCCGCGCACATTGCCGCGGCCGGCCCCGCTTGCACGAGGAACACGTAGAACAAGATCGAAGGGATGATCGTCGCTTCGATCAGCGACGGTAACGCGCGGCGTCCGACCATCTTCAACACGCGAAGCTTGGCAATCGACGCGGGTCCTTGCGCGCGGTCCTGAGAACTTTCCCGCGACGAGCATCGCTCGATCGTTGCCTGTTGTCACCGTCGGCTCGCGACGTGCTGACCAACTGAGCACAAGAACACGACGCCGCACCGACCGGGGCCAGGTGTGTGCGAGCCGAGTTCGCGTGCTCCCGAGCCGTGAGCCGCGAACCGGGCCGGCCCGGCCGACACGACGGATCTCCTGTTCGCTCGTGCCATCGACGTCAGGTTCGAGTGCCTCGTAGTAGAGCGCTTCCCCCGAGTCGGGCACGTAGTAGACGGAGCCGGTTCGGTGCGCCAAGGCGATTCCGGACCTGGCCTCGATGAGCCACTCGTGAGATTCGTGCGCCCAGAGCGCATCGTCCTCGACGCTGAAGAAGTCGCGGCGCGTTCGACCGACGGCGATCACCGTGTCGTCGGCGACGCGATAGAGGCAACGCATCAGATCTTCCCGCCGCCTCTCATCACGTCATCTCGTCCTCAAGGTGCTTCGCGCCGCACGCGTCGTCTTTTTCGCAGCCGCAGTTCGTGCCGGTCGTTCATCGGCAAGCAGCGCGACGACCTCGCCGATCGTTCGCTCGCGGAGCGTCGGTTCCGCGAGTCGACGATGCTGCTGAATGGCGTAACGGTTCCGCCGGCCGTCGCGCTTCTTGATCACGTAGCCGGCGGTCGTCAGGTCGTTCACGATCGCGTACGCGCTCCGCTCGGTGATGTTCAGGCTTTGTGCGATCTCACGCAGGCGGACGTCGGGATCCCGTGCGATGCACAGCAACGCGCGCCCGTGATTCGTCAGGAAGCCCCATTCCGTCGGCACCTCGGTAATTCTAGCAATGTTTTTCGGGTAGTCCACTACCAGTATTAGCGGCAACCGGCCCCCAGCAACCGACTGGCGGTGGTTCGCCGCCAGTCCGTCGACGTTCGCGGGCGAGACGATCTGCGACACATGCCCGGTTCGGTCCGAGTGCCTCGCGCACGACGATTAGACCTCCGAATGATTGGGTAACCCCGGCCTCGTTCGAGGCTGCCGAAACACCTGACCCGCGTTGCCTCGCGCTCTTGCAAGATGCAGCACGGAAACCGTTCCGGCACGCAGAGAGAGACGCAGTCTGGACGTCCGGGAGGGCGGGACGGCATGTTGAAAACGCGCCCGACAACACGAGCCGGCGGGCGGGCATTTGCGATGTTGATGAGCGCTGCGCTCGTCGTTGGTTCGCTGGCAGCCGCTCGTGCCGCGGCTGCAACGCCGAGCTTTCACGCAGTCGGCAGCGTCGGGCAGGTGTACGTCACCGGCCTCGCACCCAACACTGCGATGTCGCTCCTCACACCCTTCGGGACAGACGCTTGCTACACAGAACGCCGACTCGCTCGGTGGGCTGCTGTTCCCTC
>CAWIJC010000004.1:0-684507 GCA_963836365.1 uncultured Actinomycetes bacterium | reverse complement strand
GCCGACTCGCTCGGTGGGCTGCTGTTCCGGAACGTGCCGCCGGCCAACGGGTACCACGTGCGGCGAGTCTCCGATGGGCTGGAATCGGTGCCGCTCACGGTGCACTCCGACCGGGCGGCGCCCTGGAACCCCGAGATCTACGACCAAGCGATTCCCGACAACGGATACACGTACCTGACGACCCGTGACGGGACGCAGCTCGCGATCGACGTGCACCCGCCGACCAGCCCGGCCGGCGAACCCGGCCTGCCGCCGGGCACCCCGATTCCGAGCGGCCCCGCGTACGCGCCGCCGTATCCGACGCTGATCGAGTACTCGGGCTACGGCTACGCCGACCCGGCCGGCCCGACCAACGGCATCGCCGTGCTGGCGAACCTGATGGGCTTCGCGGTCGTCGACGTGAACATGCGCGGCACCGGGTGTTCGGGTGGAGCCTTCGATTTCTTCGAGCCGCTCCAGAACCTCGACGGGTACGACGTGATCGAGACGATCGCCCACCAACCTTGGGTTCGGGATCACAAGGTCGGGATGATGGGGATCTCCTACGGGGCGATCAGCCAGCTGTTCACGGCGCAGCTCGATCCGCCGAGCCTCGAGGCCATCTCACCGCTTTCGACGATCGACGCCACGGCGACGACGCTCTATCCGGGCGGGACTCTCAACACCGGTTTTGCCGTTGCCTGGGCACAAGAGCGTCAGCAAGAGGCGCAACCCGCCGGACCGAGCTCCGGACAGCCGTATGCATACCAGCGCATCCAGGGTGGGGACACGACATGCGCGAACAACCAGGTGCTTCACGGCGAAGCGGCCGACCTGAGCGCGAAGATCGCGGCCAACTCGCACTATCAGCCGGCGGTCGCCGACCCGTTGGACCCCGTCACGTTCGTGCACAAGATCAACGTGCCGGTGTTCATGGGCTGCCAGTGGGAGGACGAACAGACCGGCGGACATTGCCCGGAACTCGTCCGGCACTTCGCCGGGACCAGCCAGAAGTGGTTCACCTTCACCAACGGCGCTCACATCGACGCGCTCGATCCGTACACCTACAACCGCTGGTATGACTTCTTGCAGTTGTTCGTCGCGCACCGGGCGCCGATCGAGAACGCGCCAATCACCCGCGCGGCCGCGCCCGTCGTCTATCAGCAGGCGATGGGCCTCCCGCAGTCCGATCTGGTGACGCTGCCGGCCGACCCCATCCAGTTGATTCCGACCTACGACGCGGCCCTCGCCGCGTTCGAACAGCTTCCGCACGTTCGGGTGCTGTTCGACAGCGGCGCCGGCACGTCGCCCACGGGAACCTCGAGCCCGGGCGACCCCTACCCCGGGTTCGAGCACAGCTTCACGTCGTTGCCCGTCCCGGGCACCACCGCGCGCACCTGGTACTTCGGGCCCGCCGGAGCGCTCACCAACCAGCCGCCGGTGATCGGGGGGATCAACTCGTTCAGCGCGAACGCGAAGGCCGTTCCGCCTACCGACTACGGCACCAACACGGGTACGGGTGGGCTGTGGGGCAACGCGTCCCAATGGGAATGGAACTGGCAGCAGAATCCGTCGGGCACCGCGGTGTCGTACGTCTCGGCGCCACTCACGACGAACACCACGGTCATCGGTAGCGGCGCCGTGAACCTCTGGGTGCGATCGTCGACCCCCGACGTCGATCTACAAGCCACGGTCAGCGAGGTACGCCCGGACGGGAACGAGACGTTCGTTCAGAACGGCTGGATCCGCGCGAGCGAGCGCAAGCTCGCGACGAGCTCCGACAACATGTTCAAGCGGCCGAGCACAGCACTCGAACCGGTCCCCACGTTCACAGCGGCTGACGCCTCGCCGATGCCCGCCGGGCAGTTCGTCAAGGTCGTCGTCCCGCTGTACTACCAGGGCCACGCGTACCGCACGGGTTCGCGAATTCGTCTGACGATCTCCGCGCCGAACGGCACGCAACCGGTGTGGTCGTTCGGCCAGACGCAGCCGAGCGGCACCGCGACCGCGTCGGTCGCCTTCTCGGTCTCGATGCCGTCGAGCCTCGTCCTGCCGGTCGTTCCCGGCGTGAGTGTGCCGACGTCGCTGCCGCCGTGCCCGAGCCTGCGCAACGAGCCCTGCCGCCCTTCCAGCTGATCGTGTACGACGCGACCACTCGCCGCATGCATGACACGCATCGGCCCGCGCTAGCATCGTCTGATGGCATCGAGTCGCACGACGTTCACCCTCGACGACGCTCTGGCCGAGCGCGCGCGCGGGCTCGGGATCAACATCTCGGCGGCGGCCCGCGCCGGCGTCGCGGCCGCGGTACGCGCCGCGCTGGCGCAGGCCGACCGCGCCGCGTACGAGCGACACCCCGAACGACCGGACGCATTCTGGACCGACGCCGAATCGTGGGCGCAGGAGTGAACCGCGGTGAGATCTGGCTGGCCCAGGTCGGGCGCAAGCGCCGACCCGTCCTGGTGGTCACCCGACCGCAGGTGATCCAGGTGCGCGAGCTCGTCACCGTGGCCGAGGTCACCACCTCGATCCGAAACATCGCGGCCGAAGTCGACCTCGCACCGGGCGCCGCCGGTCTCGACCGAACCTCGGTCATCAACTGCGACGGCATCCACACGATCACCCAAGCGTCACTCACCACATGTGTCGGGTCTGTCGGTCCCGACACCATGACGAGGGTCTGCGCGGCGATCAGCTACGCGCTGGGCTGCTGAACCGCGAACCCGTGACACCGGGGATCGCCACCGCGCTGCCGCCGCACCTGCCACGCGCGGTTCCCCTTTGTGGTCGCAGCGCAGGGTTACGGTTCGCACGATGGGAAGGAACAACCGGCAGCGGCGCGCCGCCAAGGCGAGGCGGCGATCCAGAGATCGGGGAGCACCCAGCGCGCGGCGCGACCCCAACGCTCGGTCGAGCGGCAATCCGCGTGCGGGTAATCCGTTCTTCACCGCCCGCGAGCTGGCCGAAGGCCTCCTCGATCTCGCGGCGTCGCCGCGGCGGTCGGTGCACGACGAGTTGACCGTCGATGCGATCGAACGTCTCTGCACGCTCGACCGGGCCGTCGTGACCGAGGAGTCCGAGCGGTACGCGTTGCGGTTGACGGACGCGGTGTGGAACGGGGGTTGGCAGCCGGCGGAGCTGGCTCGACAGATCCACCGCGCGACGAGCGCCGCCACCGCACGACTCGCCTTGGTCGTGATCGCCGCCGATCACGCGCGCCGGCGCGCCGCGACCGTCGATCCGCGGTGGATCGACCAGCTCGGCCTGCTCGCACTGCCGCCGGTGGAGACCGCCGGCTGGCTCCGCCGATGGGCCGAAGAAGAGCTCGCGCAATGGCACGACGTCGTACGAACGGTCGTCGCCTACTTGCGGTGCCTTACCGCCCTGTCGCGGATCCCGATTCTCATCCCGCCACCGGGAGCACGCGCGGCACCCGGGGCGCCCATCGACCTCGCCTCGACAACGAACGACCCGATGCTCGAACGCGTTCGCCGCGCTGCTCGCGCAGGCCGAGTCGACCACGTTCGAAGCGGAGGCCGAGGCGTTCACGGCCAAGGCGCAACAGCTCATGACCCGGCACGCCGTCGACGTCGCGATCGTGTCGGCGCGTGCTGATCACTCCGAAGCGCCGGTCACGATTCGCCTTCCGATCGACGATCCCTATGTCGACGCCAAATCGCTGCTGCTCCAGCACGTCGCGGAGAGCTCACGCTGCCGCTCGGTCTTCCACGAGCGTTTTGCCATGTCGGCGGTGATCGGGTTTGCGACCGACGTTGGCGCGACCGAGATGTTGTTCACCTCGCTGCTCGTACAAGCGCAGACCGCCATGCACGGCGCCGCGGCCACGGCACCGGCTGGTGCGCGCACGAGAAGCCGCGCGTTCCGCTCCGCGTTCCTCGTCGCGTACGCGCACCGAATCGGCGAACGGCTCGCGGCGATCAACGCCGATGTGATCGGCGACGTCGAAGCCGAAGCGAGCGACTCGATCCTTCCGGTGCTCGCGGCGCGGTCGTCGGTAGTCGACGCGGCCGTCGCCGAGATGTTCGGCGCGCTCAACCCAACGATGGTGCGGGGCGGCTACGACGCGGCCGGCCGGGCGAGCGGGCATCTCGCCGCCGACCGCGCGCAGCTGACCTTTGGTGATCTCACCCCCGGCGATGACGCGGCGACACCGGCGACACTCGCCGTTGGGTCCGGGCCCGTCCGGCTCGCTGTCGACTGATTCCCGGTCGCAGGCGGCGCAACCCGGCGAATCCGGCGAGTGTTCGCTGCCGCGGTGTACAAAGCGAGCGCTCGGTTTTAAAGTGTCCCGGTGCCCAGGGTTTCCGAGGCTCGCAAGGAGGCCACGCGACAGCGGCTGATCGACGCCGCGGTCCGGGTTGTCAGCGAGCGAGGCGCCGAGGCGGCGACGACTCGCCGGATCCTCGCCGAGGCCGGGCTGTCGGCCGGCGCGCTGTACCACTACTTCTCGTCGAAGGATGAGCTGTACGAAGCGGTGAGCCGCCGCTTCGCCGACCTCGACGCGGTGCTGACCGACCTGCCCGAGGACATCACCGCGGCGCAGGCCGTCGACCACCACGTCGGTGTCCTGCGCGCGATGTTCGAGCCCGGAGGCGGCGTGCTCCTCGGACAGGTGCGGGTATCAGCCCTGCACAACAAGCGCCTGGCGCGCTCGCTGGCCCACTACGACCGGATCGTGGTGGAGCGCTCCGCGCCGTGGAACCGGGCGACGCAGCGTGCGGGACTGTTCCGCGCCGACGTCGACGCCGAGGCACTCGTCGAGATGCTCACCACGTTCCTCGAAGGCTTCACGACCCGAGACGCGCAGGGCGCCTTCGCGACCGACCGGGCGCGCGTCCTGCGGCTCTTTCTCGAAGCCGTGTTCGCACGGGTCGTGGACGACACGCACGCCGACGCCGGTGAGTTGCACCGCCGGACGATGGAGGTAGTCGAACAATGACCCGATCGCGGCTGCAGAAGTGGCAGATCCTTCGCTTCCAGTTCGACCCGAAGTTCCGCGCCGACCCCTATCCGCTCTATGCCCGGCTCCGGGAGGCATCGCCGGTCCTCCACGCCCCGGTCGCGGTCACGCTGCTGGCTCGCTACGACGACGTGATGGCGGCGGTGGCCGACCCACGATTGGCCAGCTCCGAGGCCCATGCGGACTTCCGGTATCGCGCCGGGCGACAAGGAGCGGGGCTGGTCATCGAGGCGCCGATGCGGTTCCTCATGCATCGCAGCAGCGGTGACCCGGACGCGCCGTTCCGCCGCATCGCCCGCAACTTTCTCGTGGCGATCGACGACCCCGAGCACGCCCGGCTCCGGCGGCTGGTCTCGCGCCGCGTTCACGCCGAAGGTCGCCGCGCAGGCGCGCCCCGACATCGAGAAGATCGCGATGGAGCTGCTCGATGGCATCGAGCTGCGGCGCGAAGCCGAGCTCATGTCGGAATACGCCTACCAGCTCCCGGTGCGCGTCATCTGCCACCTGCTGGGAGTGCCCGCGGCGGACTTCCCGCGCTTTCGGGGATGGGTGGTCGACCTCGTGCGAAGGTTCGACGTGGCGGACCCGGGGTCGAAGAAGGTCACGGCCCGGGGCGACGTCGCGGCCGCGGAGCTCGACCGCTACATCCGGGAGCTGGCCGCCCGCCGTCGCGAAGAGCCCACCGACGACCTGTTGTCGGCCCTCGTGCACGCGGTCGACGAAGGGGATCGGCTCGACGAGGACGAGTTGGTCTCGGTTGTGGTCCTGCTGCTCGCAGCCGGTCACGAGACCACTGCGAACTTGATCGGCAATTCGGTGTGGCACTTGTCGCGGCATCGAGAGCAACGAGAACGGTGGCGGCGCGAGCCGGAGCTGCGGCGCAATGCCGTCGAGGAGCTGCTGCGCTACGACAGTCCGGTCCAGATGGTGCAGCGGATCGCCGTCGAGGACTTGCGCATGCGGGGTGTCCGGATCCCGAAAGGGCGCTTGGTGATCCCTCTGATCGGTGCTGCGAACCGCGACCCCGAGCGATTCACTGACCCCGACCGCCTCGATCTCGCACGCGCCGCCGGCTCCCCGGCGTCGTTCGGCTTCGGCGCCCACCACTGCCTCGGAGCCGCCCTGGCCCGGGTGGAAGGCGAGGTCGCGTTGGCGGCGCTCTACGACCGCCTCCCCCGGGTGCGCCCGGCGGTCGACAAGCCGCCCTGGCGGCGTTCCATCATCTTTCGCGGGCTTACCGAGCTGCCGGTCGTCTGGGCCTGACGCATCGGCGGATCGGGCACCGGTCCGCAGGCTCGGGCCGCGTCTCGACCGGCGGACACTTGCGCCGTCGCTCGTTACTTCTCGAGGGTGAACCGCACGAGGTATCCCGCGGCTCGCGGGCGTGAGGATCGCTTGCGCGACGGGTAGCTCGCGCACCGTTTCTCGCAGCTCGGTGAACCTCATCATCCGAGAGCGCGCACCGTCGGCGTGGTGCAGCCCTCGCTCCAACGCGGTGGACAACAAGTCGTAGCCGATGACGTGCCCGCCGGGCCGCACGACGCGAATCGCTTCGGCGAGTGCCTTCTCCCATTCCATCGTGTGGTGGAGCATGATCCAGCTCAACACGACGTCGAAGCTGTTGTTGTCGAAGGGCAACGCAGTCGCGTCCGCGCGGCGTGCGACGGCGCGGTCCGCGAACTCTGCGAGCCGCTGCGCGGCGGCTGCGACCATGTCGGAGTCGAAGTCGGTAGCCGTCATCGTGATGTCGGGGTTGGTGGCGAGCAGCCCAGCCGCCATGGCGCCGCTCCCCGCACCGATCTCGAGGACGTGGCCGACCGGGTGAATGCCTTGGAGCGCCCACGGCAGCACCACTCGCCGGGCGAAGAACCGCCAAGGAGCGCTACGGCACCAGGCGGCTTCGAACCGAGACATCGCGGGCATGGCCTCGCCCTCCGGTAACCGGTGTGGTTCACCGCGGACGATACCCCTCGTGCCGCGCCACCGCGGCTGCGGCTCTCGGCGAGCGCGATCAGATAAGCGTCTCCCGGATCGGGCGATCGGACGCTCGGTGGGCCGTCGAGATCGTCATACGTGCGCGCGCCGCGACGGAGCAGCTCGATGAACTCGGTCGCCTCGGAAGTCTCTCCCCGAGCCCGCAGCTTGGGATACGAAAGAGCGCGTTCGAGCCGCCCACTGGGTCTCGATCCGGCGACCCGGGCCGTTCCAGCGGGTATTCGAGCACGCGCACCGCATGCGCGGAGGTTGTGCCCGATCAGCGCGCAGTCGCGGCGACGCCGAGGGCCATCGAGGGGAAGGAATAGCCGTCGCCCGATGCGAACGGGTCGAGCATCGTCTTGACCGTCTTGCGGATGCCTTCGAGGCGTTCGGGCGGCAGCGTCGCGAGGTGCAACGCGATCGGGCCGGCCACTTCGGCCTGCAGGTTCCAGTAGTCGTCGAAGTCGGGATGCGCGTGGATCCCCGCGAGCTCCTCGATCCGGGGGTCGACGAACCCCCCACCGAGGACGAGCTCGCGATTGCGCGCGACGTCGGAGAGCGAGAACAGTCCGCCGGCTTCGAACGGGTTGCCCGGCGGCTGCTCACCGGCCTGCAAGAGCGCCATCGCGAACAGTGATATCCACGGGTTGCGATCCGGCGGACCCCAGGTCGCGAACGCGAGCCGGCCACCCGGGCGTAGCACCCGCCGAGCGCCGGCGAGCGCGCGCTCGGGCGCGGGCATCAGCATGATGCCGAAGCGGCAGAGCACGCCGTCGACGCTCGAGTCCGGCAGGTCGATCTCCTGCGCGTCCATCACGCGGCACTCGACGTTCGCCAAGCCCCGGTCGGCCACACCGCGGCGCGCGGCGTCGATCATCCCCGCGCCGAGATCGGTGGCGATCAGGCGGCCGCCGGGCCCGAGTCGCTCGGCAGCGAGGAATCCCGTCTCGCCCGGCCCGCACGCGAGCTCGAGGATCGTCTGGCCCGGCCGTGGGTCGACGTGGTCGACCAGCCATTCGGACACGTGCCGTTCGGTCTCGAACAGGCGCGAGCGATGCCGCTCCCACGCGGCCGACAGTGAATCCGACCACGAACGAATCTGATCGCGATCCGGTTGCGTCACCGCGCCGACGCTATTCCCGCGCCCTGCGCGAGGCCAAGCCCCGGCGCCAGCGCGTCGGCGACCGTTGCGTCGTCACGATCGTCGGCGTACGAACAACGTCGGTCCACCGCGCACGCCGCGCCTTCGCTGACGGAAGTGTGGATGCGACCCGCCGACATTCTCGCTCACGGCGTTAGGATCCCGCGGTCATTGACCCCGCGATCACGGAGTCGGACGTGGCTCAGGTGCATTCGCTGGCGGAGCGCGACGAGGAGCTGCAGACGGTCCGCGACCTCCTCGGTCGTGTCGGCGCCGGTGGTGCTGGCGGCGTCGTCGTCATCGAGGGACCCGCGGGGATCGGCAAGTCGAGCCTGCTCGCGGTGGCCCTCGACCAGGCCGGGGACCTGGGAGAAACGGTCGGGCGGGCGCGAGCGAGCGAACTGGAGCAGGAGTTTCCCTTCGGCGTGGTGCGTCAGCTCTTCGAGCCCGTCCTCGCTCGCGGCCACTGCCCGCAGTCGGAGCTCTTCGCCGGCGCGGCGGCGTTGGCGCGCCCACTCGTGCAGGCGGGCGAGAGGTACAGCGAGACGATCGAGCCGCACGCCGCGCTGCACGGGCTCTACTGGATGACCGCCAACCTCGCGACCGACGCGCCCGTGCTCCTCGTCGTCGACGACCTCCACTGGGCGGACCCGCCTTCGGCACGGTTCCTCGCCTATCTCGCCAATCGCATCGACGACCTGCCGATCGCGGTGATCGTGGCGACCCGACCCGTCGATGCGGGCGACCGGGTCGTCGTCTTCGACGAGCTGGTAGCCAATGCCTCCACGCGGCTCATCCAGCCGGCGCCACTGGGCCTCGAGGGCGTGACGACGAGCGTCGTCGCAGAGCTCGGTGTCGCGCACCCCGTATTCGCCGCGACCTGTCGAGACGCCACGAGCGGGAACCCTCTACTGCTCCGGGAGCTCCTCGTTCGGCTCCGCCGCGACGGCGTCGAGCCCGACGAAGCGAACGCCGAGCGGGTGCTCGAGATCGCTCCCGACTCGCTGGCGCGTTCGGTCACGCGCTGGATCCGACAGCTTCCCGAGCCGGCGGGCGAAGTCGCACGGGCGCTCGCCGTGCTCGGTGACCGGGCGGACCTGGCGACGGCCGCGCATCTCGCCGGCGTCGCCGTCCCGGACGCTGCCAACGCGACCGCCGCGTTGCGCCACGCCGACCTGCTGGACGCCGAAGGATTGCGGTACCGCCATCCCCTCGTCCGCAGCGCCGTGTACGAGCAGATCGGACCGGGCGACCGCGCCGACCTGCATCGCCGGGCCGCCGCGCAACTGGCCACGACCCGAGCCGACGACGAGGAGGTCACGGCCCATCTCCTGCACGCGCAGCCCGCCGGAGACCGCTGGGTTGTCGAGACCCTACGACGGATGGCGGCGCGGGCATCGACGCGCGGTGCGCCCGACATGGCGGCGCGCTACCTGAGTCGGGCGCTCACCGAGCCTCCCGCGCCGGAGACGCTCGGGATGGTGCTGGTCGAGCTGGGCAAGACCGAGATCGCCGACGGTCGCATCGAGGGTCTCGACCACATCCGCGCCGCGCGCGACGCCGCGACCGATCCCGTCCACCGGGCCGCGCTGGGCTTGGAGCTCGGGCGCGGCCATTCGGTGTGGTGGAACCTCGCCGAGTCCGCACGCGTGCTCGAGACCGCGCTCGCCGACCTCGGCGACGCGGACCCCGTGCTGCGGACCCGAATCGAGGCGACGCTGTGCAGCGTGTGCGTGCCCGATCCGGCGCTGCGCCCGCCGGAGTTCGAGCAGCTGCTGGATCACCTGCGCGATCGCGCCGAGACGGTCACCGATCCCCTGATGCTCACGGTGCTCGGGGTCGCGGCCGGAGCCCGTCATCCGCCCGCGGCGGACTCGGCGATCCTGCTCCAGCGGGCCCTCGAAAGCGGGGCGCTCTCGTACGTCGACGAGCCGCTCGGGATCGCACTGGCCGCCATGGGGCTCATCCACGTCGACCGGTTCGAGCCGGCCGAAGCGTTGCTCACCGCCGTCATGTCCGATCCGCGATCCGGGGGAGCACCCGCGCCGATGGGCTTCGCGTTGACCCTGCGCTCGCTGGTCCTCCTCCGCGTCGGCGACATCGCCCGGGCCGAGTCCTACGCCGACGACGCCCTGGCCCGGCTGCATCGTCGCGCGGGCGGCACCGACCAAGTGCGTCTGCTGAACGTCGTGCCGTTCATGCTCCTGGCGATGGTCGAGGCGGCTCTCGAGCGAGGCGAGCTCGAGCGGGCCGACGCGTCGTTGGAGCAGTACGGACTGAGCGGTGAGCTCCCCGACATCTTCGGCTTCAACAACCTCCTCGATGCACGCGGCCGGCTCCGGGTCGCGCAGCACCGTCTGCAGGAGGGGATCGCCGACCTGCGCGAGTGCGGACGGCGGATGGATGCGGACGCGCTCATCAGTCCCGGCGTGATCCCGTGGCGGACCAGCCTCGCGGCCGCACTCGCCACGGCCGGCGAGACCGCCGAGGCGCGCAAGGTGATCGAGACCGAGATCGCCCACGCCGAGCGCTTCGAGCTCCCCCGTGAGCTCGGGATGGCCCTGCGCGTCGCCGGGCTGCTGGACCCCGACGAGCGGGGGCTGCAGCTGCTGCAGGAGGCCGTCGCCGCCCTCGACAGGTCCGCCGCGCACCTCGAGCACGCCCACGCGCTGGTCGATCTGGGCGCGCGACTGCGCCGTGTCGGCCGGCGCACCGATGCTCGCACCCCGCTGCGCACCGGCCTCGACCTCGCGGCGGCGTGTGGCGCGACCGCGCTCGCCGAGCGGGCGCATGCCGAGCTCGCGGCCAGCGGCGCCCGGCCCCGGCGGCTCGCCGTGAGCGGACTCGACGCGCTCACCCCCAGCGAGCGTCGCGTCGCCGATCTTGCCGCCGAGGGCTTGACCAACCGCCTGATCGCACAGACGCTGTTCGTTACCGAGAAAACCGTCGAAGGTCACCTCGGGCATGTCTACGCGAAGCTCGGCGTCACCTCGCGCTCGCAGCTTCCCGGCGTGCTCGGTGACGCGACTGCGCTGCTCGCCAGCTGAATCGCGCTCGGCGACAGGCGTCACGCGACCTCGAGGCCGGCCGCGACGAGCTGCGGGACCGAGGGGACCGCGGCAGGCTCAGGCGAACGCAGCGCGTATGCCGCCGCCCACCAGACGAGCACGGTGCCGGCACCGGCGAGGACGAACAGAGCGCGGATACCGGCGAACGAGGCGAGCGCACCGGCGGCGACGAAGCCCGGCGCGAACGCCCAGCATGCGAGCGCGTCCTTCAGGCCGAAGACCCGGCCCCGGTACTCGTCGGGCACCAACGCCTGGAGCAGGAGCCGCTCGTGCACCAGCACGAGCCCGTTGCCGACCCCACATACCGCGAAGGTCACCAGCGCGACCGCGAAGCTGGGTGCGACCCCGGTGCCGAGGAACCCGATCGCGCAGCAGGCCAGACCGGCGAGGTAGCGACGGGTCAGGACCGCGTTCGATCCGCCCCGGGCACCGCTCGACGATCCGGCCGCGATCCCCAACCCGAACACCGCGACGAGCAGCGCGTAGCCACCCCCGCCGGCGTGCAGCTCGTCGGTCGCGAGCAGCACCTCACCGACGTTGAAGAAACCCGCACACAGGATGACGCCGCTCGACGCCACGACGAGGGTGCGCACCCCGGGCATCGTCGCGGTGGCGCGCAGCCCGTCGAGCGCAGCGCGTACCAGCGACCATCCGGCGGGCTCGTCGCGGGTGGGCTCGGGAACGGCGGGACGGTCGAGCCGCACGCCGGCGAGGAGCAGCGCCGAGAGCGCGAACGTAGCCGCGTTCACGATCATGACCTGCTCGGCGGGAACGACGAGCAGCAGTCCGGCGGCGAGGAGTGGTCCGAAGGTGTAGCCGACGTCCTCGAGCGTCCCGAAGAGCGATGTCGCCGCGGGCCGGTGCACGTCTTCGACCAGGTTGGGCAGTCCCGCGAGAACCGCAGGCCGGAAGAGCGCGTTACCGAGACCGGCGAGCGCGGCGAAGCCGACCATTGTTGCGAAGCCGCCGCTCAGGGCGATCCCGACGAACGCGATCGCGCGCAGCCCGTCGGCGGTGACCGCGCACCCTCGGCGGGGCCAACGGTCGGCGGCGGCACCCAGGATCGGCGCGAGGACCATCGGCGGTGCCACATCTGCCAGGAGCACCAGCGTGACCGCCCACGGCGACCGGAACCGATCGTGGGCCAACAGCAGGAGCGCGACGCACGCCGCGCCCGTGCCGAGCGCCGACTGGGCGTGCGCGACGAAGAACCGGCGGGCCGCCGGCTCCTGCCGGACCAGGTCACGCAGGGGGCGCGTCGGCGACGTGAGGGGCATGGGTGCCTCCGGGATGGTTCGACGGGCCGGGGGGCCGAGTCTCGGTTGCCGCCTCCCCGACCGGCCGCCCGATCGGGCGACCGGCGGGGCAGGCCTGAGGGTCAGTGGCGCCAGGCGCGGCCGTTCAGAGCGAGGCCGTGCTTGCACCCGCGGGCCGGCTCGTGGCGGAAGGAGCGGGTCGGCTCCCTGTGGTCACCGCGTGTGGGTCGGTAGCTCGACATGGTGGCGTTCCTCTCCCGAGGTGGGTCAGTGGCGGTATCCGCGGCCGTTCAGGGCGCAGCCGTGGCGAAACCCGCGGGCCGGCTCGTGGCGGAAGGAGCGGGTCGGCTCGTTGCGGAAGCCGCGTGTGGGTCGGTAGCTCGACATGGTGGTTCCTCTCCTCAGGTGGGTCAGTGGCGGTATGCCCGGCTGTTCAGGGCGGGACCGTGGTGGTAGCCGCGGGTCGGCTCCTTGTGGAAGCCTCGGGTGGGTCGACAGCTCGACATGGTGGGTTCCTCTCCTCATGTGGGTCATTGATGGACTGTGATGTCTCAGCCCCTGTGGAAGCCGTCGATCCGGGGCGGGTCGTGGTGCCAGGGCCGTCCGGTGCGGGGTGTCGGTGCGCTCATGGTGATCTCCTGCCGCTCGGGTGCCGCCGGTGCACGGCACCCCCGTACCGTCGCACGGCGCGGGGCCGCGCACACCGGGGGACCCCCCTGGAGAAACCCCGGGATATGGCGGTCGCTCCTGTGTGCGGAATCGCGATCGATGCTCGTCATTCCGCAGACTGCGACCGAGTGGCGCAGGGCCCTGATGTCAACCGGGCGCCCAAGCGCTCTGGACGAAGAACGCGCTGCAACTGCGAGTCGCCGCCGGCCCGCGGCCCTGGACGAGGTGACCGCGCCGATGCGCGCCGTGCCGAAGTAGACGCCCGTCCATGCCGCGATGTCACGGTCACCGTCGAGGGAGTTGGTCGCGAGCGCTTGCGGAACGTTGCCGACGCCGCCGCCCGCGAGCTCGTAATCCCAGTTCCATCCCTAGAGCGCCGGGCGCGACACGAGTGTCTGCAAGCTGGTCGCGAACGTGAGCGTGTCCACGACGACGACGAGCGCGAGCGCAGTGCCGAGAATCGCGGACCGCACGGGCACGGAGGTACGCCCCCGTCCGGGCTCCAGGGCGAACCGGATCCCGGTCGCAGCTGGCGCCCAGGCGGGTAGCCCGGGCTCGGGGGTGATGCTCACACCACCCCGCTCGAGCATCGTCTTGCCTCTTTACGCAGTATAGTTATACTCGGTATATGTCGGTTCGCGAAGGCTTGCTGGCGTTGCTCGCCGACGGCCCCCGCAATGGGCACCAGCTGAAGGTCGAGTTCGAGGCGGCGACGGGCGGCGTCTGGCCGCTGAACGTAGGTCAGGTGTACACGACCCTCGACCGGCTTGCGCGAGACGGGCTGGTGGCACGTGCTCGACCGAACGGTGACCCAGACGGAGGTGGCAAGCGCTACGAGCTCACCGCGGCGGGACGGGAGTCGCTCGCCGCATGGTGGGAGCTCGTGCCGGCCGATGAACCGCCGCCCCGCGACGAGCTGATGCTCAAGGTGCTGTTCGCGACAACGCTCGGTGCATCACACGCCGTCGGGGTGATCACCGAACAGCGCACGGCGCTGCTCGCGCACTTGCAGGCTCATCGCCGCTCGCCGCGGGCCGCGGCATCCGACGATGCCGCGGCGGCCATGGTACGCGACGCGTTGATCGTGCGCGCTGAGGCCGATCTGCGTTGGCTCGATCTCTGCGAGGCGCGATTGACCGCGCGGAAGGGAAGGTCGCGATGACTGCGATGCTGGAGCTCGACGACGTTGTGAAGAGCTACGGAACCGGCACGACGGAGGTGCGCGCACTGCGCGGAGTTTCGCTCTCGGTCGCAGCGGGCGAGTTCGTGGCAGTGATGGGTCCGAGCGGTTGCGGCAAGAGCACGATGTTGCATCTTTCCGGTGCGCTCGAAACGCCGAGTGCTGGTTCGATCCGGGTTGGCGGACGTGAGCTCGCCGGGCTCGATGCCGCGGGACGCAGCGAGCTCCGCCGTCGTGATGTCGGGTTCGTGTTCCAACGGCTCAACCTGATCCCGGCGTTGACCGCGGTCGAGAATGTGATGTTGCCGCTCGAGCTCGCAGGCGCGTCCGGGCGGGCGGCGCGTGCGCTCGCGATCGAATCGCTCGGGGCGATGGGGCTGAATGAGCACCTCGATCGTTACCCCGACGACTTCTCCGGAGGCCAGCAACAGCGCATCGCTATTGCACGCGCCGTCGTCGGCGAGCGCAAGCTGCTGCTCGCCGATGAGCCGACCGGCTCGCTCGACACCGCGAGCGGCGATGAGGTCATCGAGCTGATCGCCGCGCTGCCCGCGCGTCACGGCACCGCGGTGGTGCTCGTCACCCATGAACCGCGATTTGCGTCGTGGGCCGATCGGGTGGTCTTCCTCCGCGACGGCCGCATCGTCGACGAGACGCCCGCGATTGTCGAGGCGGTGCAATGACGGCGACGACGGTCGCGGCGCGGCCCCGAGGTTCGGTCGCGGGCACGAGCAATACAACCGGTGGATGGCGGGTCGCGACTCGGTTGGCGCGGCGCGAGGTCCGACGCCGTTGGGGCCGCACCCTCCTCGTGATGAGTCTCGTCGCGGTGCCGGTGTTCGGAATGACGGCACTCACGGTGCTCGAACGCACCGCCCGAACCTCGGCCGACCAGGAGTTCGCTCATCAGTTCGGCCGCGCCAACCTGGTCGCATTCTCTCATGCATCGCCACCAGCCGGCGGATGGCCGGCCGGCACGCAGATCGCGCACGGCAGGGCCGTCGACCAGATGGGCGTACTCGCCGCCGACGGCACCGCCCGCCTCGCCAAGGTCACCGACGTCGACCTCAACAATCCGATGACGAAGGGCGCAGTACTGCTGCGGTCGGGTCGATTCCCGGCCGTGGCGGGTGAAGCGTTGATCTCGCCGAACATCGCGCGCGCTTTTCATGTGCGCGTCGGCGACCAACTTCGATTCGCAGAGCCGGCATGGTCGGAACGCGTCGTCGGCATCGGCGTGAGCGCGAGCAACTGGAACGACGGCTTCATCGCCGTCCGCGGCGAGGAGCTTTCATCCAGCGACCGCCTCGCGCTCGATCAGGCGCAGGAACTGACACTCGTTCGACTTCCGGGCAACCCGTCCGCGGCAGAACTGCAACGCTACGCGCCCGAGTACTCGAGCGCGCTGGACACTCAGACGAGCACGTCCCAGGTACGTGCGGTGAACTGGACCTTGGTCGCCGGCATGATCGCGCTGGCAATCTCCGGTGTCGTCATCTCCGGCGCCTTCGCGGTCGGCGCGCGGCGCCAACTCGTGACGCTCGGTCAACTTTCGGCCAACGGCGCGGGCGAACCGCTGCTGCGCCGCATGCTCGCGCTGCAAGGCGCGTGGTCGGGCGTGCTCGGAACCGCTCTCGGCGTCGCCGCGGCGATCATCACGCTTTCGCTCATGCACGGGCAATTCAATAGTTGGATCCACCGCGACATTGGGCCCTTCGTCTGGTCGGCTCGTGATCTCGTCGCGGTCGCGATCACCGGTGTATTCGCCGCAACGGTTGCCGCGTGGTTTCCCGCACGTTCGGCGGCACGCGTGCCCGTGCTCAGCGCGCTTGCCGGACGGCGGCCGCTGGGTGCGCTCCCTCGTTCGATCGTGCCGATCGGCGTCGCGGTCTTCGGCGTCGGCGTGCTCCTGCTGTCGCTGGTCGCGGCGGCGTCGCGAAGTAGCGGTGGTGACTCGCTCGCGTTCGCGGCGGTACTCGGAGGACTGCTGGTATTGAGCGGCGCCTGCTGCGTCAGTCCGGTCGTGGTGGCGTCGCTCGTGCATCTCGGCCGGCGCGTCACGGGAGCCGGCCGCGTCGCGGTACGCAGCATCGTTCGCAGCCGCGCTCGCAGCGCGGCGGTCGTGATGGCGCTCGCTGCGATCAACGCCGGCGCGATCGCGATCGGCACCGCGTTCGCGAGCGAGACCGTCAAGACTGCATCCGGGGCCGCGTTCATGCCCGACAACACGCTCGTGCTGGCGCGCCACTCGACATCAAACCTCTCGGACGATGCATCGACGTTCCTGCCCATTCCCGCGAGCGTCGAGCAAGCGATTCGCACGATCCTGCCGAGGGCTCGATGGACGGTGCGACGCGCGGTCGCGGGCAGGATGGATGACGGCTTGCCCGGCACCGCTGCCGGCCCCCCGGATGCCATCCGTACGCGAAAACGCATCTCGATACTCAACCGAGGGGGGATCATCGTCGCGGACCCGGCCGTGCTGCAGCTCGTCGGACTCTCGCGGTCCGATCTCGCGACGCTGCAGCGCGTCGGCCTGCTCGCGTTGCCGGCACCCGATGTGCGTACGAATGGCGCAAACCCGCTGAGCGTGACCGTCGGCGCCGGCGCCGCGGCTCGCACCATTTCGGTGCCACGCGCGTCCCATCACCTCCGAGCGACTGCAGACATCCGAGCGCTCATCACTCCCGAGAAGGCCCAGCAACTTCACACGCCGATCGAATCAGCCGGCGAGGTCGCCACGAACCCCACCGCGTTCAACGAATCGCAACGCGCTTCCATCGACGCGTTGACACCCTCGATCAACTTCGGCGGCAGCGGTACACGAACCGCTCCGCCGGACGCGATCACCGAGGTGTTGTGGACGGGCCCGCACTCCACCGCGATCCCCGTCGACACGGTCCGCGAGATCATCCTCGGAGTTGTCGTATTCATCGCGCTGATCGTGCTCGCGATGTCGCTCGCACTCTCGGCCGCCGAGACACGCGACGAACGCGACGTGCTCGTCGCCCTCGGCGCGCCGCCAAGGACGATGCGTGGCGTCGCAGCATGGAAGGCGGCCACCCTCGCGTTCACGGGCGCCGCGCTCGCGATTCCAACCGGCTTCATCCCGGTTGCGGTTGCCTACCTCGCGGCGGTGCACCCCGGGGAACGCGCCCGACTCGAATTCCCCTGGTCGACCGCGCTCGAACTCGTGCTGATCGCGCCCGCGATCGCGGCGGTCATGGCCGGCGTCGGGAGCGCGATCGCCCAACGGTTCCGGCCGACGCAGATGTCGACATTCGCGACGGACTGACCGACACGCCCCACAAACGCCAGCGCGCCGCGGCGCCGGCTCGAGGGCCGAGCAATGAATAGGCGCAAAGTGCGTTCTACACGCTGTGGAACTCCGACGGCCGGTGCTACTATGTAGCACATGGAGCGTATCGGTGTTCGTGAGCTGCGCCAGCACGCCAGCCGTTACCTCGCGCGTGTGGCGGGCGGCGAGACGATCGAGGTGACAGACCGAGGCCGACCCGTCGCGCGGCTGGTCCCGGTGCGGTCCGAGGCGTGGGCTGACATGGTCGCGGCGGGGAGAGTCGCGCTCGCCGAGGACGACGCCGACGTCGCCCAGGAGGCGCCGGCGGATTACGGCATCGATGCGTCCTCGGTGCTGGCATCGATGCGCGCTGAGGAGCAGTGAAGCTCTATCTCGACTCGTCCGCGCTCGTGAAACTGATCCAGCGCGAAGCCGAGTCGAGCGAACTGCGACGCTACCTGCGACGTCACCGCGACGATCGCCGCGTGACGAGCGCCCTCGCGCGAGTCGAGGTGGTCCGGGCGGTCGCGGGCGGCGGCCCGAACGCCATTGCTCACGCACGCCGGCAACTGAGGCGCGTTGACCACGTCGCGCTGGACCGCGAGCTCCTCGATGCCGCCGCGACGCTCGTCCCCAACGAGCGGCTCCGGTCGCTCGACGCCATCCACCTTGCGAGCGCGCACGCGCTCACCTCTGACCTGCGCGCCGTAGTGACGTACGACGAGCGCATGGCGGCCGCCGGCCTCGCACTCGGCATGGTGATCGAAGCGCCGGCATAGCCGGCGTGTCCGAGGTTCGAATCCCAATAGGTGGAGGTGAAGGTGGAGGTGATGGGACTTGAAACCCACGACTTTTGTCCGGCGCGCGCGACCGTGTCCATCTACGCCGGTCAGGAAGTCACGGCCGTCCGCCGCGCCCACCGAGTCCACGCCGTCGGCGCATTCCGTTGCCAAACGGTTGCCAAAAACACTGTTCGATCGCGTCGTATCGTCCTCGTGTGATCGCGTGTGTTTGGAAGCGACGATGACCGGCTCGATGCGCGATCAATCGCAGACTCGTCTCGAGGTGCTTCGTCTCGCGCTCGATCAATCAACGCAGCCGTGGCTCGACGACGCGTACCGGTCCCTTGCGGACGGTTCCTTCGAGAAGCGAGTGCACGGCCAGCCCGCGCCGACCGAACTCGCGACGCAGTTGCAGCATGCACGACGGCGTCGCGCACTTCCCATACGGGAAGGTAGGGGCGGTGCAGCGTCCCCCAGTTCAGTCCGTGGTGTCGTTTGCGGAGCCAGCCGACGATCCGCCAGAAGGCGAAATGATCGACGTAGTTGAATTTCCGCGACGACACACCGTGACGGAAGTAATTGGACCAGCCGCGCAGAAAAGGGTTGAGCATGCGCAGCAGTGCGGCGAGCGTTCGATGCTGTTGGCGGCGGGTGAGCAATCGGACCTTGGCCGTCACCGAGGCAAGCGCCTGCTTGGACAGTTAGGTGCAGACCGCTCGTTTGCCGGTCCGGCCTCGCCACCGACGACGCTGATTACGCCACCCGAGGAAGTCGAACCCCTCGTCGATATGACAGACCCTCGTTTTCGTTTCCGACAGGCGTGAGCCGATCGGTGCGAGCACCGAAGGTGACTTCGTCCCAGAGCGCGTCGGCGTCGTCGCGGGTGCCGCCGACCATGCCCACGAAGTCGTCTGCGTAGCGGACGATGCGGTGCACGGCGCCACCCGATCGGCGGTGTTTGGCGCGAGTCCATGACGGGCCGAGCGCCGCATACTTCGCGGCGAAATGCTCGTCGAGCACGGACAGGGCGATGGTCGCCAACAGCGGTGAGAGGATCCCGCCCTGGGAATGCCGGTGATCGTGGCACGGTCGCTGCCGTCCTCGGAGAGGATGCCCGACCGCAAGAACGCCTTCACCAGCGCCAGCACGCGTTTATCTGCGACGCGTTGACGCACCCGGCTCATCAGCGCGGTGTGGTCGATCTCGTCGAAGCATGCCGTGATATCCGCCTCGAACACCCACTCGTAGTTGCGGGCAGGCGGTGCGAGAAAGCGGATTTCGGCGATCGCGTCCTGGGCTCGGCGTCGAGGACGAAAGCCATGCGACGATGGCAAGAAGTCCGCCTCGAAGATCGGCTCGAGCACCCGCTTCAACGTGGCTTGCACGACCCGGTCCGCGGAAGTGGGGATCTCAAGACGTCGGAACTTGCCGCCCGCCTTGGGGATTTTCTTCTCCCGGACCTTCACAGGCGTGAACGTGCGTGTCTTGAGCTCGACGCGTACGTGTTCGAGAAACTCGACCACTTCACCATCGAGATCTCGCGGCGCGACACGATCCACTCCTGCGCTGCGTGCACCCTTGTTGCCCCGCACCCGGTTCCACGCCACGACGACGAACGCCTGGTCATACACGAGGTTGTACAGATCATCGAAACAGCGGCCAGGATCAGTCGGCGGTGGCGGTGGCGGTCGTGGCCGCGGTGGCGGCGACGCGTAGCTTTGATGGTGGCCGACACCGCCCATGCGTGAGCGGGCAGGCCTGAACCCGAGCCGTCCCATCCGCCGCGGCGCGGCTCGAGGTCACCGATCGCAGGGGCGGCGAGCAACGGGTGCCATGACCCAATGGCAGCGGACCACAGGGATCGGACCCAACAGCCCTGCGTCTGGAGGGATCAGCTCGTGAGCGAAGATCACCCGAGCGAAGCCGGTAGCCCTCGTCCCACGGCAACGTGCGCGCTGACAGGTTGCGGAGCTCCGCACCGACGCCAGGTCAGGGAGCGGCTATCCCTCCCCCCAGCTCAGTCCGTGAATAGGTTCAGGTCGAGCTGATCCTCAGCTCGCCGCGGACGCGGGTCCGGCGACGTTGACCGTGGGCGTCCCGGTACCGGCGCGGACGACGACAACGTGACTCTCACGATCGACGGGATTGCTCTCGCGGTGAATCACGCCCTTGGGGACATGGACGAAGTCGCCTGGGCCGGCTTCGATCGTCTCGCGCCCGTTGATCCCGAACTCCATGCGGAGGCCGCCGTCCACAACGAACACTGCGGTGTCGTGGTCGCCGTGGTGATGCCAGCCCGACGTCATGTGCGCCTCGGTGCGGACCAGCCCCGCCCACAGGCCGTCCACGCTGAAGGCCTGCTCGCGAACCATGCCCGGCGTCGGATCACCCCGACGTCGCTCACTCGCGCTGGTCTTGGTGATGCGCGTCTCGGTTGTCATCAGGTCCTCCTTTGCACGACGCGGTACCGAACAGCAACGTGACGAGGTCGGGCGCGCCCTCCAAGCCGGAAACCTCGAGGGCGGCACCGCGGGCGTCGACCGTGAGCACGAAGGAAAGGAAGGAGCAAGTCCCGCTCCTTCGCCATCAGCTCTACCAGCTCGCCGACGTCGACGTCGTCATCGAACTCACGCGATCGCCGGCTCGGCAGTCTTGGCGATCCACGCGACCGGCGCCGATCCGCCGCTGCCGACCGGGTCGCGTTCGATGAGGCAGGCGCAGTCGTCACCGCAGGGCCCCTCGACCGGATCCCCGGCGAGATGCGTGGCGGCAACGCGGAGCTGAGCAGCGAACGCGCCGAGTTCGGCGATCTGGCGTTGGGTGTCGCCGATCTTGGCGGTGACGAGTTCGTGGAACCGTCTCTGGACCGGCTCGCACTGCGCACCGTCCCAGAGGGTGGCGAGATCGTTGATCTCCTCGAGCGAGCAGCCAAGCTGCTTGGCCCGGGCCACGAACCGGAGCCGCGCGAGGGCGTCGTCGTCGTAGAGTCGGTACCCGGCTTCGGTACGGTCCGACGGCGTGAGCAAACCGATGCCTTCGTAGTAGCGCAAGGCCGAGGCACTGAACCCGCTGCGCTCGGCAACCTCCCCGATCGTGTAGCTGCTCATGACCACCACGCTAAACCCTCAACCCAACTCGAGGGTCAAGGGGTGGCGGCGTGGCGGCGAACCGCGACGGCCGCCCAGATCAGCTCGACGACGCCGAACGGCCAGGCGCCGGAGAGGAAGCCGTAGATGCTGGAGAGCACACACCCTCCGGCGAAACCGAGGATAAAGCGCCGGCCTCGCCGCTCCATGGCGTACATGGTCATCATGAACGTGACCGCGGCGACGCCGTAGATGGTCACCGCCATGCCTGACCCTCCGGGCTCGGTACGCGGTGACGGGACGCGGTGGAAAGACGTGGCCAGCCGGTCAGGCGACTCTCATCCGCGATGTGACCGCGGTGCGCAACCGATCGGGATCCCAACCGTCCTGCCACGCGTCGAATACCTGCTCTCCGTCGACACGCACCTTGAATACCCCGCCCGTCCCGGTCCTCAAGCGCACGCCCGCCAGCCGATTGCCGAGATCGCTCAACAGCATCCGCTGCAACTCGATGGCCCGATCCAGATGACCGCAGGGCACGCAGTACTCGATCTCCACCTCCACGGGCCAATCCTCCCCTTCGATGACGTCGTTCTCGGGACCTTACGGGTTCGACCCGAATGGAAGGTCAAGCCCCCAGTGGCCGCGAGGAACGGGGCGGGGGTGGCTGCTCCGGAATTGGTGAGGGACGCCGATGGCGGGTGGGACTGTCGTACCGCCACCGAGGCAGCCGGGACCGGTTCGAACATCGCGGCGAGACTGCTGCGGTCCCGTTCCAGGCAGAAACCTCAAAGCGGACGCCTTCGTCGACAGCGACCGGCATCGCCCGGGTTTCGGAGTGCCTTCCTCGTCGACGGCTCCGGCGAGGAGCTGCCCGACGGACCAGCGCCGATTCGAGATCCCGGCTCCCAGCCCCGCGGTGCCGCTCGTAGCTGCCGGCGGGCAGCCCGAGCGCCAGCCGACGTCAAAGCTCGATCCTGGGTTGACGAGGCGCGTGCGCGGACCGCTTGAGGGAGTGGGTTGCGTCGGCAACCCCGAGCGAATGGAGGTGATGGGACTTGAACCCACGACTTCTACGTTGCGAACACAAGGTCGGCGGTCGGGAGCGAACCGCAACGCTCGACTACGGCAGGTCAGAGCACCTGCGTGGACCACGGCGAACCAACGCAGATGACTGCGACCGCGCGATGGACGCGCGATGACACGGCGCATTGTCAGGTGCTTTTCGTTCGCGCCAACGAGCAAGCGATACTGCCCCGTCATTTTTGTGGCCTCTCGAGCCACCACACGAATGAGTCGATGTCGCGCAGCGTGCTCGCATGCACATCCAGAAACCCCGCGAGCCGCGTCGACCAGTGCCGCGACGGAGTCGCGGCGTGTCGTGGGAATCGACGCGGGTGCGTGAAGATCAGCCCCGCGTGTCGTTCGTCAATCGCGGTCATCGACTTGTGCAGGGCGGCGAAGTCCTTGACGTTCTCGGTCACCACCGCTCGACCTTCGGCGGTCGCGCCCACGAAGAGCTCCCGATCCGCGAGACCGATCAGCTCGGGTCGCTCCTTCACTGGCACCGCATCGTGACCCCGGGCGCGCAGTTGCGCGGCCGCCGCGGGCGCATGCATCTCATCGAGCAGCAGGTTCACCCTGACAACAGGCGCCGCTCGGCTTGCCAGGTCGCGAGCTCACGGTCGGCCACGTCTTCGTTGAACGCGACTTCGGCGTCGATCTCGTCGGTGAACTCGGCGTAGTAGCGGCTCGCCGCTCGTACCTGCTCGACGGCAAGACCGAGTTGGTCAGCAGCCTTGACGAATCGTCGCTCGACGCTGCCCCGCAGGCCCCGCAGCAGCACCACGACCTCCCAGACGTCGGGACCCGCGGCGAGCCCCGCGCGGCGCCCGGTCGGGCCATCGCGGAACACGATGCCTGGGTGATCCGCCATGCGGAGCCCCTCGTCGATGAGCCGCTCCCCCAACGCCGAGATCGGCTCCGCATGCTGCGCGGCATGCCGACGGAGCCGCTCGTACGCGCCCTCGCGCTTGAACCGAATCGACAGCACGGTCATGACGACATTGTAGTCGATTGTCGTCGCGGCTCGCGCCACAAGTCGAGCGCTCGTCGCAGCCGCTGGGCGCCCATGTATCGGGTTCGTTGGAGGACGTGTCGAGCAAGTGTTCGAGCTCGTGGCGGCCAATCGGATGCTGCGCGGCGAGGCGGGGCGTGCGGTTTCCGAGTGATCGCACCGGCTCCTCGAGCCAGCGGCGCTCGAGCTCCGCTGCGATCTCGGCGCGCAGCCGGCGTAATCGGGGGTGTCGAGGAGGTTCGGTGTAGCCGCATCAGGCTGCACTGCGACCGGGTGCTGCTCCATGGCTTCGCCCAGCTCTCGGACATCGTGGTCGATGAGCTCGGCGTCTTCGAATCGATCACCTCCTCGGCGCGCCGGTCGGAGTTGACGTCTGCGCGCAGCTCATCACCCTCGAACGTCAGCGTGAGAACGACCGTCTGTTGTTGGTTCGCGGTGTCGCGCACCAGCTCGTACCTTCCGTCCGCACCCGTGAGCGTGTAGTGCGGATCGAGCACGTCGCGAGCGAACGCGTTGTCAGCCACACGCCAGGACGATCTCGTGGAAATGGAGGAGCTCACCGTCGGTGTTCTGCATCACCGGCGGCGCATGGCAGCGGCCGATCAGCTCGGCGAGCTCGAACGCATCGGCGGCATCCAACGAGTCGAGAACCTAGTCGCGAAGCACTCCGCCGACTCTGCGACTCGGGGTTCGTGTTGGTCACCACGATGCGATCACCCGTACAGATCGATGTCGACGCCACCGAGGCTGTCGCGCCGCGTCTCGGGCGTTGCGTACCGCTCGAACGCCGCCCGGACCGCAGCCACGATCGCGGGAGACGGCTTCCCCGATCTCGTCGACCGACGACAGAGATCCGTTCGCCCGCAACGCGCACCGTCGCGTTCGCGCCGGCGTACGGGTCGAGGCAGCCGGGTGGACCGACCAAACACGTCGTCGTCGAGTTCATCACCCCGTTCGAGCGCCGCGTTCGTGTCGGCCAATGTCAACGTCCGGCCCAGCACCCACCGCGGAGGACACGCAAGTCGGGATCCAGTCGCAGCACAGTTTCTGTTTGGCGTCATCGGCGTCGACCGTCCTAAGCCTCGATCCACCGATGAGTTGATGGTCTGAGCGGCGCGTATCCGCGAAAGATGCCTCCCGATCAGGGACGATGACGGTGCTGAAGCCACATCGTTCCTGGAGCTCGGGAGGCACTTCCGGTGAGTGGAGTATCGCGCGCGATTGACCGTCTGGATGTGACCTTCGATGACGAGTCGTTGGTCGCGAACGCGGGCCTGGTGGTGCCGGCCACGTTGATGGTCGGGCTCGGCCTCGAGCGGCTGGTGAACGCGACGGTGCGTCTCGGTGGCCGGGTGGGCGGGGCGCGTCCGGGCCGCAAGGTCCTCACGTTGGTGGCGACGATCATGGCGGGTGGGTCCCATATCGACCATGCGGACATGCTGCGCGCGGGTGCGACGCAGCGTGTGTTGCCGTTCCGGGTGATGGCTCCCTCGACGTTGGGGACGTTCCTGCGCGCGTTCACGTTCGGGCATGTCCGTCAACTCGACCGGGTCATCGCCGAGACGCTGCGACGCGCGTGGTCGCTGGGCGCCGGGCCCGGCGATCGTCGTCTCGTCATCGACGTCGACTCGACGATCTGCGAGGTGGTCGGTAAACAGAAGCAGGGCGCCGGTTACGGGTATACGAAACGGTTCGGCTACCACCCGATCGTCGCGACACGCGCCGAGACCGGTGAGGTCCTGCACGCACGGATGCGTAAAGGCCAAGCGAACACCCAGCGCGGCACGAAACGGTTCATCGAAGAACTCGTCGCTCGGGTGCGTCGCGCCGGCGCCCTCGGCGAGATCGTGTGCCGGTTCGACTCGGGGTTCTGGTCGGGTGACACGATCGCCATGCTCGGGCGCCTCGACGTGCGTTACACGATGGCGGTGCGCACGAACACCCAAGGAATCGCTGGCGCGATCGCGACCATCGACGAGAACGCGTGGGTCGATATCGACTACACACCCGACGGCGAAGCCCAAGTCGCCGAGTGCGTCTATGGCAGCGGACGCGGCCGCCACCGCGTCGAGCGGCGGCTCATCGTGCGCCGAACCCGCCTCACCGACACCACCCAAGCGCGGCTGTGGCCCGACTGGCGTCACTTCGCGTTCTTGACCGACCTCGACGGCGACGCCGTCACCGTCGACGCGTTCCATCGCCAGCACGCAGTCGTTGAACTCGCGATCCGTGACCTCAAAGAAGGCGCCGGGCTCGAACACGTCCCCTCCGGACAGTTCTTCGCCAACGCAGCATGGCTCGCCTGCGCGGTGCTCGCCCACAACCTCATCCGTTGGAGCGCTGACCTCGGCGGCATCACCAACGACGGAGAACTCACCGTCGCCGCGCACCATCCGCACGAAACTCCTCGCACTACCGGGCCGCGTCGTCAACCGCAGCGGACGACACACGCTCCGTCTGCCCGCACGTTGGCCGTGGACCGAGACGTTCCTCACCGCGCTCGAACACCTCCCGCGCCATCCCCCAACTCGCCTGACGAGCCCACACCCTCGACATAAGTTCCGCGCCGCTCTCGGGGCGGAGCCATGCCCGACGCGAGACGAATCGCGACCTTCAGCGCACCCACCCCCGGCTCACGACCCGAGAACACCCGCAGCACCGACGAGAAACCACACCCACGATCACTGCGACCACGAACACACAGTCACAGCAGCGAATCGGTGGATCGAGGCTAAGCCAGCGCGTCCCATCGAGTTGCGCAGCGACACCCACCCAACCGTCAGCGACCGCTATGAACTCGCACGAGTCTTCGAGGGACTCCTCGACGCGCTCCGGTCGTTCGTCGCCGTGGTCGAGCCCCGCCGCGGTCAGCTGCTCGGCCATCGCGTCGCTGTTCAGGCAGGCGAGCCCCAACACCTCGGCCGCGGCACGGCGGATGCGGTGATTGCTCGCGCATGGCCGCCGGAGAGGGACCACGCCATCGCGCGTCCATCGCGCACGTGCAGAAACGCCGCCACGCCGAAAAGCCCGACCGCGACGCCATTTTTTCGCGCGACTTCTTATGTGCGAAATGTAGAGCTCGCCCGAGAGCAGCGGACCTGGACAACCAGACTGCGCCGTGATCAGGTACTCCGTGAGTGGAGGTGATGGGACTTGAACCCACGACTTCTACGTTGCAAACACAACTTCGGCGGTTGGGTGTCGTGCGCCAGCTCGATGGGACCACTGGTGCGCCAGTGTGATGGGACCGGCTCGCGGGGGTTGTCAATGTCGGCGGCGTGATGATCGCGGTGTGGTCGGGACGCGGTCAAGCGGGGTGTCGTTCGGCGTGGTGACGGTGGGCTTCTGCCGTTGCCGGTAGGACTCGCCGTCGAGGACGAGTTCGTGCGCGGCGGACTGCAGCCGGTCGATCGCGGACTGGGCGAGGAGCGCGTCGGCCATGAGCCCCAGCCACTCGATCGGCTCACGGTTCGATGTCACGACGGTGGCTGCGGCACGGTGCCGTTCGACGATGAGCTCGTAGACATCCGCGGTGTCGAGCGCGTCGAGTGGTTGCAACGCGAAGTCATCCACGATGAGCAGGTCGACGCGCAGGAGCTTGCGCATCTCGGTGTCGTGGCTGTTGTCGAGCCGACTGGCGCGGAGCCGTTTGAGGAGCCGGTCGCAACGTTCGAAGTGCACGCTGTGCCGTCGGCGGATGGCGGCGTGGCCGAGCGCGGTTGCGAGGAACGTCTTGCCGACACCGACCGGTCCCATGATCACGGTGTTGTGGCCGGCGTCGACGAAACGCAACGAGCACAGTTCGTTCCAGACGTGGCGGTCGTAGCTGACCTTGGCGGTGTCGTCCCACCGGTCCAAGGTCATCGTCGCGTCGAGGCCAGCGGCGCGGGCACGACGATCGGCCGACGTCGTCTCCCGACGCGTGACTTCGTCGGCGAGGACGAGCTCGAGGAACTCGGCGTGGCCGAGACCACCGGTGTGCGCGAGCGCGAGCCGTTCGGGAAGCGTGTCGAGACAACGGCCGAGCTTCACGCGCCGCAACAACGCCTTGAGCTCCGGCGTAACGATCGGCGCGTTCATCGCTCGCCTTCCGATCCAGCTGCGAACGCAACCTCGGCTTCATGACCGCGTTCGCGTCTGACGGCGAAGTGTTCGTTGTCGCGGGCGAACCGCCCGGTGATGACGGTGCCCGGCGGTGGCGGCGGCTGGATAGTTATCGCGTGTTCGGTGCCGCGCTCGAGCATCCTGCCGATCAACGCGACGTTGACGACCTCGTGATCGAGCGCGCTCACGCACGCGGCGTCGACACGTTCGGCACCCCACTTCTTGACGAGTCCTAACAGCGCGTAGACCTGCCGCATCTTCGTCCACGGCAACGGGATGTCCAACAACGCGGTCGCGTACACGCCGATCGCGACGCCGTGACCGGCGGCCATCCGTTGCAGCCGGTCCAGGTCTCGCATCGCGTAGACGCTCTTGTCCGCGGGCAGGTCGTCGGGATCGGTCGACCGGTGCCCGGGCTGCTGGCGGGGATGGACCTTCACGAGTTGCCCACGAGCGAAGACCCGCACGAGTGACCGGTCCGCGCGGACCTCGACGCGGGTGCCGATCAGGTTGCCCGGCACCGAATACAGCGCCTTGGCGACCTCGATGTGATGATCGCGATGCACCTTCGCCGTCGCATAGATCGGCACGTCGTAGGCCTCGGTCGGTGCGGGCAACAACCGTGGGAACTCGTCAGCGTTGAACACGTCGATCGGGCGGCACTGTGTGGTGCCGTGCACCCGCAGCCCGGCGGTGGTCGCGCACCACACCTCGGCGCGTCGTTGCGCATCATCGAGGTCGATGAACGTCTCGCCGGCGAAGAACGACCGGCGCACGAACGGCACCGTTCGCTCCACACGTGGCTTGTCTTGCGGGCTGCGCACCCGTGCCGGGTCGACCATGAACCCGCGGGCTTGCGCATACTCGACGAACGCCTGATTCAACCGTGGTGCCAGCGCGTCCGCACTGTCGACGATCGCGCTCATGTTGTCAGGGATAAC
Organism: uncultured Actinomycetes bacterium; assembly: GCA_963836365.1. Lineage (GTDB taxonomy): Bacteria > Actinomycetota > Acidimicrobiia > IMCC26256 > PALSA-610 > DASQHW01. The sequence continues at coordinate 655,968 of CAWIJC010000004.1, read as the reverse complement.
CGTGCGGAACACGCCGCCGAAGAACCGCCACGCTGCTTCGCACCCGTCGATCACCGCTTCGGTCGTCTGGCGGAACGTCAACCACACGAAGCAGTGCCGCGAAAAACACGCGGTGAAGATCAACGCGTGCACGACACGGTTGCGGCCCGACTCGGGATCGAACAACAGGCCCATGCGGCCGAAGTCGAGCTGGCACTCGTCGCCCGGCTCGCCGTCCGCGACGCGCACCGTCGGGCCACGACCGCGCGTCCGGCCACACGCCTCGAGCACGTAACGCTGCACCGTCCGGCACGGCACGATCACGCCGCGCCGGCCGAGCAGCTCGTGGATCTTCACCCCAGTGAGATCCGACCCAACCCACGTTGCGATCTGATCGTGGTTGTGCTGCAACGCACGCCACGCATCGCCGTGACCGTTCGTGCGATGCGGCCGCACCGCCTCGACCACCATCCCGACGAATGCATCGCTCAACTGCTCGTCGTCGCTATCACGGACCAGCCCGAGCGACGTCGCCGCGTCCACGTAGCGGTGGACCGTCTTGCGGTCCACACCCGCCAGCCGCTCGATCGCTCGGAACCCCTCGCCGGCCAACCAGAGACGAAGCACCTCACGCACCTCGAACACACGCACCTCCCGGAACGCCATCGCCGCGCCTTCCCGATCCGCTGACAGGAACGCGACGACTGCACCTGAAGCGGTGCCGACGTTGGTGGACCCCGGGAGGCGGTCCCATCACTGGCGCTGCAGTGGTCCCATCACTGGCGCTCAGGTGGTCCCATCCCGCTGGCGCAACTCACCTCAAGGTGGCCCCATGCGGCTGGCGGGCGACAGTTGGGAGCGGACGAGCGCGAACCGTCACGGCAGGTCAGAGCGTCGGATTGAACGGCGGCGAACCCACACGAATGACGGCGGCCACGCGATGGACGCGTGATGACACGGACGTCATGCAGCCGATGATTCAGGCCCGGATGACCGTGAGGTCGAGGCCGAGTTCGTCCGCGGCGCGATGCACTGGCTCCGGTGCACTGCTCGGGTCAGCGAAGCGCACGGGCCAGTCGTTTGTCACCGCAGCCGCAATCGTCTCGGCCTGCAACAGCGAGAGTGCGTAAGTGTTCTGAATCGCGCCCGTGGTGCGGATCAACGGTCGCGGGTCCACGATCGATATGACGGGCAGGATCGGGATCCGCCAGCCGGGCCTGCAGTGTCTCGTGGTCTGCGGGCGTGAGCGCGTCGAGCATCCTGGTGAATCGGCCTCGCACATGGAGCCGGCCGGGTCCGGGATCGAGAAGCGCGCGGGTGAGCCGGTAGGCGCGGCCGTATGTGAGTACCAGCGGAGATCCGCTCAGCGTCGCCAGAGGGCGGCCTGCGAGGGCAGGTAGCGCCGCGTATTCGTCGACGAGGATCACCGGCGCGGGAGTGCTCAGCCCGCCAGCTCCGGTTCGCCGGTCGAAATCTCTGCGAGCGCGGCCTTCAGCGTGCCGTCCATCGCGATGCGAGCCAGAAATTCGGCGGCCTCAGCGCTCAGATCTTCCGTCTTCACTCCGTGGCGCTGCGATTCGCTCACCGGAGCCGCCAGGCCTCGAAGCCAGTCCCTCAGATCGCGATCCACAACAACATTGTGCCCCAACCACCAGGGCAACCGAAGCGGAGGGCGCCCGTCGGGCGTTCAATCGCTAGCGTCGATCTCATCCGAGGTGGTCGGGACACGCCCTGCCGCCTTCTACCGGCTTCGTCATGGATCCGACTTCTCTCCCTGACCTCCTCGCCGAGCTCGACTCGCTCCGCCAGGAGAACGCGCGACTTCGGGGTCTGCTCGGTTTCGACACTCGGCCGCGAGACGAAGGGCGCGTGGGATGGTCACCGAGTCTGTTCGAGGGAGAGGGCACACGTGGCCCGACGCCGGCGCTTCCGGACGTCGACGAGTCGTCGGCACTCGAAGCCAAGGTCGGGCTGTTCCGGACGTTGTTTGTTGGCCGAGACGACGTATACGCGCTGCGGTGGGAGAACGACCGGACACAGAAGTCAGGTTGGGGACCGGCCGTGCGCGGCGGGTGGGCGAACGCCCGTCGGCCGGGCCGGGAGCATCTGCCGCTGACTGGCGAGGTCGTCGCGCACCACCTCTCGGGCAAGTTCCATGCCGGCCTGTACCCCTTGCTGCGCGGCGATACGTGCCGGCTCCTCGCGTGTGACTTCGACGGTTCGGGCTGGGCGCTCGACGCCCTCGCGTACCTCGACGCCGCCCGTGCCACAGGTATCCCCTGCGCATTGGAGCGGTCACGCTCTGGCGACGGCGCGCACGTGTGGACATTCTTTACCGGCGCTATTCCTGCTGCGTCCGCGCGCAGGATCGGTCTGCACATCTTGCGCGAAGCCATGACCGTGCGGGCCGAGCTCGATCTCGCGAGCTACGACCGGCTCTTCCCCGCGCAAGACTTCCTGCCGAAAGGTTCGTTCGGGAACCTGATCGCGTTGCCGTTGCAGGGCGAGTGCAACGCACGCGGCACGACCGTCTTCCTCGACCCAACGACGCTCGAGCCGTACGAAGACCAGTGGGCGTTCCTGTCGTCAATCGAACGCACCTCACCCGATGCCGCAACGGTGATCGCCACGGGCTTCGGTGAGCTCGCGTCCGGGCCGGAGGCATCAACCTATCGACGATCCAAGACCGCTGTCGCGGTCGAGGCGTCGGCGCAGATCGACGCGCACGCTGGTGCGATGCTGTCGATCGATCGGGTCGGCATCCCGCCCGCACTCGTCGCCGCACTCAAGCACCTTGCATCGGTACACAACCCCGAGTTCTACGAGAAGGAACGACTGCGTTTCTCGACCTGGAACACGCCTCGGTTCGTCCGCTGCTACCGGGAATCGATCGGTCAGCTCCGTCTTCCGCGCGGTCTTCGCGACCAGGCCGAGGCGCTCGTTTCGGAGGCAGGCAGCAAGTTGGTCGTCCTCGAGGGATGTGACGATGGTCAACAGATCGAAGTGAGGCTGCAGGCCGCCCTGACGCCGCAGCAAGTCTCGGCCGTCGACGCGCTCGCGGCACACGACTTGGGCACGCTCGTCGCACCGCCCGGATCAGGCAAGACAGTCGTCGGCTGCACCCTCATCGCTCGACACGAGGTGTCGACGTTGGTGATCGTCGATCGCAAACCTCTCGTCGAGCAGTGGCGAGACCGCTTGATCACCCACCTGTCGCTCGATGCCAAGCAGATCGGCCAGCTCGGTGGAGGCCGTAACCGAGCGACTGGCATCGTCGACGTCGCGATGGTCCAAACGCTCGCTCGGCGCGAAGACCTCGCCGCAGTTACCACTGGCTACGGGTTGGTGATCGTGGACGAGTGTCACCATGTCCCAGCAGTGACGTTCGAGCGTGTCGTCCGCGAGATGCCGGTCAGGCGTTGGGCGGGACTCACCGCGACTCCGTATCGACGGGACGGGCTGCAGGCACTGACCGTGATGCATTGTGGGCCGGTCCGCCATCGCATGGCCGATCAACCCGGAGCGGCACTTCGCGCGCTCGACCTCATCGTGCATCGAACTCCGCACCAGGAGGACACCCAGAGGCAACACATCCAGACGATCTTTCGCGGGCTCGTCGAAGACGACGCTCGCACACAAGCGATCTGTGACGACATCGTCGCCGCGGTCACCGCCGGACGGAATTCCCTCGTCCTCACACGCTGGACGGAACACCTCGACCGCATCGTGACCACGCTGCACGAGCGCGGTCTCGACCCGCTCGTGCTCCACGGCGGTGTCGGCGCGAAGGCCCGCGCCGCGATCGCCACCCAACTCGCGGAACCCAAGCACGAGGGCGGCATGCTGCTGACCGCGACGGCAAGCCTGCTCGGCGAAGGGTTCGACTGCCCGCCGCTTGACACGCTCTTCCTCGCGTTCCCGATCCGTTTCAAGGGCAACGTCGTGCAATACGTCGGCCGCGTCCTACGCCCGACCGAGACCAAAACCCGTATCGAGGTCCACGACTACGTCGACACGCTCGTCCCGGTGCTCGTGCGCATGCACAACGAACGCCGCAAGGCCTACGCGCAACTCGGCTTCGACGTACCCGGCACACGGCCGCGCCGGCAGCGATCGCAGTCAAAGGTCAATGGCGAACGTCGATGACGGACGCGATCGACGAGCTCATCGAACGCGTGATCGTCGATGCCTACGGCGACGACGAACAACTCACCGCGTTCGAGCAATGGTTCGACGACACCGCGACATTCCCATTCGCCGCCAGGATCGTCGGTGTCGAAGTTGCGGTTACGGCGATCGAATATCGCGGCGACGAGCGCCGCGGGCTCGAGGCGATCTGCTCGCGAGAAGGCGAGCGACACGCCGTCTCGTTCTTCGACATCATCCCGGACAAGACAATCGCCCCCGACACACTCGAGCTCATCCACGCCTATCGCCGCTGGGCAAACGCGCCGCCACGTTCATCCGACAGCCTTTGAACGGCTGCGCGATCGCACCGACGGATGCTGACAAACAACGGCGGTTACTGATGCCCGCGTCATCGCGCGTCCATCGCGCGGATGACGCCCCCGCCGATGCCGAAAAGTCCCTACCCGCGCCGCTTCTCTTCGCATGACTGCTACGTATCCGAAAAATGAAGTTGCCGTCGAGCCGACTTGCGCGCCGTCGCGCAGGCGCTCTGAACAGGGACTTCGCGCTGTGGAGGTGATGGGACTTGAACCCACGACTTCTACGTTGCGAACGTAGCGCTCTACCGGGCTGAGCTACACCCCCGAGGGAACAGCGATGATAGTCGCCGGTCGGAAATGGGCAGCTCAGGACAGCCGTGGACACGGATGGCCTGGACCGGCCGATCGTCACCGCGAGGGAGTGCAACGCCACGATGACCTGCGTTGACCATGCGGGTGGCCGGGGATGGGCGCGAACGGTCGCGGGTGCGGCACCAGCGGTCGGCAGTGGCCACGACACACCGGGGCGAAGCGCGCGAGCGCACGTAGCGCTCACTGCGCGATGGGCACCGCGAGCGTTGCGTAGCTGAAGCCGGACCTCATGCGGCCGTCGATGTTCGCGCAGGCATCGACCTGCGCTCCGAGGGACGACGCGTCGCTCTTCGAGGTCTTCGCCGACCGCCACTACAACCGGAGGCCCGCCGTCGGCAACCTCGATCTCGACGGCCGGGGCTATTGCCGGCTACAGGTGAGGTGACGTCACGCGATCCGCGTCAGCGTTTGGCGAAGTAGGGCTGCGGGACGCCGTCGCGACCGTCGGCCCACGAGAACGCGGTCGTGGTCCCGACGTAGGGCGCGGTGTCCGTCGCGACGACGTAGTCGTCGGTGTAGTCGCCGAAGTTCGGGACGATATCCGACGACACCGCGTTCCAGTCGGTCGGCACGCTCGTGACGAGCACGTTCGCCGGCGTGGCCGTGGCGACGGGCGACACGCCGACCGCCGCGCGCACGTCCGTGAGCGTCGTGTTCCCCGTAGCTCGTTCGTACCACGACACGTTGAGCTTGCCGCTCGCGTCGCTGTTGCGCAGGGCGGGCAGGAAGTGCAGGCCGCCAGCGCTGTGGTTCAGCTGCACGAGGCCCGACGCGGGCGACAGCGACCCGAGGTGGTACGACTGCATCAGAATGTCGCCGAGCGGGTGGTAGCGCGCGTCGTTCCACACGATCGACACCGTGCCGTACCTGCCCGAGACCGCGATGCGCGGGAAATCGTTCGCGGGGAAGCGGTCGTAGCCCGGCACGAAGGCGGCGTTCATCGACGTGACGTTGATCGCGGCGAGCTCGCCGGGCCTCCCGACGCGGTTGGCAGCGTCAGGCTCGAGAACGGGATGCGCTTCACGATCTGGCGCACCGGCTGGCCTTGGCACCGCGGATCGAAGAACGCGGTGTCGATGTTGTGCTCGTACGCGACGTAGACGTCACCGGTTTTGACGTCGACCGCCGGATACGAGCCCTCGTTCTCGCAGAGCCTGGGCGGCGTGACGACGAGATACGGCGGCCGTGCGTTCGCGCCGCCACGGCCGTTGCGGCAGATCGGCACGGTCGGGCTCTTGATGTTGCAGGCGGCGAGCTCGATCGACGAGAACTGGTCGAACGTGTTGGGGTCGAAGGTGAACTCGGTGTAGCTCATGTACAGCCGGTGCCGTACCGGGTCGACCGTCAGGAAGTCCTTGTCGAGGAAGCCGCACTCGGTGAAGCCCGGGAACAACTCGACGCACTGGCTGCTCTGCGCCACGACGACCGGCTGACCGCAGGCCAGGTTCGCACTCGCGCCGATCCCGCTCGCGGTACAGACCGACAGCGCGAGCTTGCTCGTCGTGCCGCCGTTGAACAGGCTGCCGATGTAGAAGTAGCGCACGCCGCCGATCGTGGCGGTCTCGACGGTCGGGTCACCTTGGTACACGTAGGCGTTGCAGTCGTTGTTCGGCAGACCGCCGAGATCGGTGAAGGTGTGCCCGCCGTCGGCCGAGAACGCGAGCCCGGTGAGCTCTTCCTTGTACTGCGGTGACGGGCACGGCGACACGAACCCTGTCGCGTCGTTCCACGCCTCGACCACGTAGGGACCGTTCGCCGCGACGGACGTCTCCGACTGCCCGTAGCCGCGCACACCGGTCGGCGACACGTCCTCGGCGAGGTTCGCCGCGCGCACGTTGTCGGGCGTCACCGGCGCGTTCGGCGCGACCGCCGCCCGAGGTGCGCGCGCCGACGTGCGCTGCGCACCAAAGCAGTGGATCTGCGCGCCTTGCGACGCCCAGATCTTGTTCTCCTTCAGTGCCTGGCAGAAATGCGACGCGCTCGCTCCACCGCCACCACCTGGCGTACAAGCGGACCCGACGAGCCCCAGCACGGCGACGACCGCGAGTGCGATCGATCGCGGCGACAGCAACCGACGCGTGCGCATGTGCGCCCCCAAATTCCGTCCGACGCATCCCCGGGAGTCTCGTTGCGCGACGGCCGAACGTCAACGGCTCTCACCAGGCATTCACGGCGGCGAGCCGTTCGCGTGGGCTCGGTCAGAAACCCAACACGCCAGCGTCGAAGTTCTTGGTACGAAGGCTTTATCGTCCTCGTGTCTGGAGATCAGCGTGCAACGCGCGGGCGAGGTCAGGTTGCGGGCCGATGTGCCGGCTGATCGCGTTTGCGGCTTGGGGTGTTCCCGTGCGTATGAGCAGGTCTCGCACCTGCGCGGGTGACCGGCGATGGCGCCGCGCGATCGACGCGGAGCTCAATGACGCTGCCGCTGACGCGACGACAGGCGATGCTGAACTCGTGCCGCTGAACGACGCGGTGTAGTACGCGTCGATGCCACCTGCCGAATACAGATCGCCAAGGCTCCCCGTGGTGACGACACAATCGCCCGGTCCTTGCAGGTTGACACGACTCCCGAAGTCCGTGAAGGACGTAGCAGCGCGACGTGTTGCTTGCGCACAACCTTCACCGGCGCCCACGATGATTGCGCCGGAGTCGGGCTTGCCTTCAGGAAACGGCGAACCGTACGTGCTCGCGTCGTCGAGGTCTGCACCACCATTGGCCGCCGGTTCGATCACGATGCGGCCTGCGGTCGTCAACGCTTTGATTCCGTCATATGCCGCAGGATCCCACTCGACAGGCACGAACGAACCCGCCGGGCCGAAAGTCTGCTGCTCGATGAGGACGACGTCACCCGGCTTCGTGATGAACGCCGCAATCGCGAGGGCATTGCCCAGGTCGTAGCCGCGCTCGACGTTGTCGGTATTGACGAGGCTGAGCGATGCCGCCGGCGTCATGCCCGTGACGCCGTAGCGGTTGCGGTCGGCCACCATCTCGCCGAGCACACTGGTGCCGTGCGAGGTGTCGTCGAACGGGTCTCGTGGAGTGCCGTTGGGTACGAGCGCGCCGCGCGCTTTGCGCAGGTCTTCGTGTTGTTGGTTCCAGCTGTACTCGAGGTCGACGATCCTGACGTAGCGTCCGTCGCCGCCGGGCACCGCGGCGGCGAAGGATGCCGCGGTCCCTGTCGGCGCCGGCTGTAGGTACGTCTGCAGGCGCGAGAAGTTCGGCGTCGTCGGTGCCGGCGCGACCTGCGACGGTACGTATGTCTCGCGCACGGCCGGCACAGCCTCGAGCCGCTCGCGCAATTCGTCGATGTCCACTCCGTCGGGCACTTGAAGGTCGTAGTAGTCGCGCAGCGCGCACGTCACCGCTGACGACGGCACGTCGGCGGTGACGAAGGGACGCACGCCCGCGACGTGCGCGTCTGCAAGCACACTGTTCAGCGCCGCTGCCGCGGTGTTCCTTCCGGTGAACCCCTTACCGGCCTGTGTGAGCCCGGCGGTCGGAACGAGCTTCATCCGCAGGACACGTGGAGCGCGCATCGCAGCCGCGCGGTTCACTGCCGCAACTGGGTGTGCCGGCGAGGAGAACCCGATGGTCGCGAGCAGAACAGTCAACACCGCGACTGCACAGATCCATATTCGTTTCATGCACCGGCCCCTACTCCGATTGCGCCGCTTGCTATCGCTTCACACCAACACCGTCAAGGCATATCCGGTTCGCTTGACCACCACGGTGGACAATGCCGCAAACGCTCGGACGGGCCGACTGCTGAGACATTCGCGGGCAATGAATCCGCGGCTGTGTACGCGCGATGATCTGTCACTGGGCCGCGACGCCGGTCGGTTCATGTTGCTTCGTCGTTGACGCGGCGGTCTTTGATCGCTTGATGGCTGTCGCACACACGTTCGTTTGCGCTTCGGGGTAGCTGAAGGCGTTGTCAGTCCCGATGACTTGCACCAAGTTTGTGCCGTCGGGGTAGTGGGTTTCGTAACACCACCGAGAACCGACCGTGGTGATCTGCTCCGACAACGGTTTCCCATGGGGGAACTGACCGGCGCGAGCTTTCTCGTGCGCTTTCCCGGCGAGCACGAAGCTCACAATGCGTCCACTTGCTTCTCGGTAGGCCACACCTCGTTCGGCCGAAGACCGGCACCGATGTCGTCGTACGATCGGGATAATGGTTCGGCCCGAGACGAAGTTCGTCAGCGTCGGTCGGGACCGGGTCGCGTATGTCGTATGGGGTGAGGGACCGACAGACGTCTGGTTTCTCGCGGCGTTCGGGGCGTCGGTCGACGCGATTTGGGAGCACCCCCGGCCATCTGCGCTGGGCGCGTTCCCTGGGTGCGCGTCTGCGGGTGGTCATGCTCGACGATCGCGGTTCGGGGATGTCGGATTCGGTGCCCGAGGAGCGGCAGGGCAATCTCGACGATCGGATCGACGATGCGCTCGCGGTGCTCGACGCGGTAGGTGTCGAACGGGTGAGCGTGTTGGCTGAGTTCGATGGCGCGTTGACCCGCGATCAAATTCGCCGTCGAGCACCCTGATCGCGTGGACAAGTTGGTTCTGCTGAATGGCTACGCGGCCGGCTGGGCGGTCGGTGCAACGTCGGCGCAACTCGACGAGCTCGCGGACGGGGTGCGTGCTGTGTGGGGCAGCGGCGAGCTGGTGGCGACGGCGGTGCCGCACTCTGCCGATGACCTCGAGTTCTGCGCGAGGCACGAGCGCATGGGTGCACGGCCGAGCGCCGCCGCGGCGCTGACGCGCAACACCGCGGCGATGGATGTCCGTCGGCTGCTCGACCGGATCACGGCACCGACGCTCGTCGTGTACAGCGGGGACCTCACACTGGCGAGCGTCGAACAGTCCCGCGAGCTCGCCGAGCACATCCCGCACGCTCGTCTTCTCGAGGGATCATCGTCGACGTTCTACTGGGGTAGTGGTGTGGTCGAGCAGATCGTCGCGTTCATCTCCGGTGCTCCCGGTGTCGGTGACCGAGACCTCGTGACGCTGCTGTTCACCGACGTCGTGGATTCGACCGGTGCCGTTGTCGCGGCTGGCGACAACGAATGGCGACAGACGCTCGATTTTCTCGATGAGCTCGTCGCGGCAAGGGCGAGCCGAGTCGGAGGGCGGGTCGTCAAACAGACCGGTGACGGCCACCTCATCGAGTTCCAACGACCCGGCGATGCGATGCGCGCGGCGATCGCGATCTGCAGCGCCGCACCGACATTCAGCGTGACGGTGCGCGCAGGCGTGCACACCGGCGAGATCGAACGTCGCGAGAACGGCGACACCGGTGGCCTCACCGTGCACATCGCGGCGCGGGTCGCTGCCATCGCGGGAGCCGGCGAAGTCGTCGTTTCGCGCACCGTCGCCGATCTCCTCGGCGCGACCGAGCACGAGCTACGCGATCGCGGCGAACACCAGCTCAAAGGCGTGCCCGGTAACTGGCAGCTCTTCACCGTCGACGCCTGAGCGGTCAACCCGGGCACAGGGACACGACACCTGCGGCCGGCGATGTTTGCGTTCTCCAACTCGCGCCTGGTGTCCCGCGCCCGCAGGGTTCATCTGTGGGCCAACGCACTCGCGCCGATCGTAAAAAGCTCGCTGCTTCAAAGGCATTTGCGCGGGAAGCAACCGATGACTCGGTCGTTGCGAACGTCGCGCTCTACCGGACTGAGCTACATCCCGAAGGAAGCCACGATAGTAGTCGTCGGGCAGATACGGGCAGGTCAGGCAGCAATGGACGCGGACGTCCCCGAGCAGCCGGTCGTCGCGGCGAGTGAGCGCAACCCACGTTGATCTCCGGTGACCATTCGGGCGGACCGCGATGGCGCGCGATCGTCGCGGGACGGGCGCGAGTGGTCAGCATTGGCGAGAAGGCGACGGGCGCAGCGCGCGTGCGCACGTCACGCTCATCGATTGTCACGCCTGCCCGCCCAACGTCTGATCGGTGCCTTCGCTGGGACCAGAACGCCAACCTCACGCTCCGCCGAAACGGTCATCGCGCACATCGAAATCGCGCCCGGACGTGTGAGCACTCGGCAACTCGGAAGGCACTCAGCGCCGCGGACGCGGCGTACCAAGTCGTGTCCCCGCGACCTTCGCTGCCGTTCATCGAACCGCAGCAGAAAACGCCGACAGCCCAGCCCGCGGATCGCTGGTTGCATGGAGTGCAGGCATGCGTGCTGACGGCTCTCCTCGCACGCCGGCCCGCGACCCGGCGAGATCTCCTGATTCGTGAAGCAGTGCTCGGCATCGGCGCACTGGTGACCGCGACCAGACGCTGTCAACGACGGTCGAATGTTGACCCTTTGGCAACGGTTGCAAACTGACGGCCCCGGCGCGCTGACAGACGCGAGCGAAGCTGCGCGTTGTGAGGATGTCGCGGCGCGAGCCTTGGACGCTCAGCCACTGAGGAGCAACGAGAAAGCAACGCCGATGGCAACCCTCATCCGGCGAAGGCGCAACGACGACCTCGAGCTGATCTTGCACCATGGCGCCGAAGACAGCCCGCCCAACACGATCCCACCCCCCCACCCCGGGACTTCTCCAAGAAGCTGCCCGGCCGCATCGTCAGCCGCGAGCAGCTGGCGAGGACCGCAACGGGTCGCGTACCGAACCGGACGCGCAAGCAGTTCGGCGGCCACGAGGAAGACAAGATCGCCGGTTTGTAGCGCGCGCCGGTGTGCGACGCGATCAGTTGGCTATTGCTTCTCGTTGCTCGCCGAGCACGTCGGCAAGTTGGGAACGCGACTTCATGCCGAGCTTGAGATACGTGTGGCCGAGGTGGGCCTCGACCGTCTTTTCGGTGACGAACAGCGCCTGCGCGATCTCGCGGTTCGTGAGACCGTCGGCCGCAAGGTCGGCCACTCTGCGCTCACTGGCCGTCAGCGCGCCGACGCCGGTGACCACGAGGCGGCGCGGCCGCGCGCCGGCGGCCACCAGCTCGGCGTGCGCTCGCCGCGTGAGCGCCGTGGCGCCACAGCGTTGCGCGAGCTCGATACCGGCCCGAAGCGGCCCGCGCGCGTCTTGTCGGTAACCCGCGCGACGTAGGGTCGCACCGAGGTCGGTGAGCGCTCGTGCGTGTTCGAGGCGCGCGGGAACGGTCGACAGCACCGCGACGGCTTCACGCAGCGACTCGATGCCCTCGCGGCCGCCCTGCACGAGGCCGCGCGCCCGCATCGCCATCCCGAGCTCGCGCGGGACCTCAAACTCGCGCGCTGCCGCGACTTCGGTCTCGGCAAGCTCTCGTGCCTCCGCGCCCGCACCGGCGGCAGCCAGAGCCGGCGCGAGGCTTGCGCGCCAGGCAACTACCGCGGGGTTCGTGAAATGGTCGGCGACGAGGCGCCGGCCGCATTCCTTTAGATCGGCTATACCCTCGTCGACGTGGTTCTGGGCGAGGCGGAGCCTGCCACGTGCTTCGAGCAAGTGGTTCAGCCCGAAGATGTCGGGCAATGGGCCGTTGAAGCCGTGCGCTTCGAGCAGTTGGGACGCCTCTTCCAACTCCCCCCGCTCGAGCAGCGCTTCGGTCAATGCGAACAAGATGAAGGGCAGCACGCTGACGGGCAGACCGGCCAGATACTCGCCCGAACGATCGGTCACGTGTCCGAGTCGGTAGCGCGCAATCGACTCGGCGCGCGCCACCTCGCCCAGGCGCAAGAGCAGCAGCGCTCGCATGCTCTCGGCGAAACCGAGCGACGCCAAGGAGCCGCGGCTGCGCGCGTCGGTCTCGACGCCTTCCCATACTTGCAGCGCGCGTTCGACCCGGTCGGCATGGACGAGAGCAAACGTGGCCATGGCCATTTCGAGCGGAGTCTCCACGAAGGAGAATCTCTCGTCGGCAAGAGCGCGCTCGGCGGGCAGCACGGCCCGCGCCGCGGGGGCAACACGTGTCGAACCGGCGACTGCGAGCGCGGCCAACAGGGCCGGATTCGAGACCCGGGCGCTGTCGCGGAAGAGCTCGAGGGTCGCCTCTTCGTCCACATCCGAGCGCAGCGAGGGGTCGGGCAGGCGCGCGCTGAACAGCGCGCCGTCGATCTGCTCGGCTAGTTCCGGCTCCGCAGCACCGAGGCTCCCGCACGCGTGCTCCAGGACCGTGGCCGCCTCACCCAACATCAACCATGCGGACAGAGCACGGCCCAACTCCAGTCCGTGACGGGCGCGTGCGACTTCGTCAGGGGCGTGCTCGACCGCTGCACGGAGATGTTCGAGGCCGGCGAGCCGTGAGTCCGCCAACTCGGCGCGGCCGAGCTCCGCGAGCACCTGGCTGCGGTCCTCCGACGGTGGTGGCTCGTCCAGCGCGCGTTGAAGGTAGGGCACCGCGACGTCCGGCGCGCCGTTTAGGTAGGCGTGCCGCGCGGCGCGGCGCAGGACCTCGACCCTCCAGGGATCGGTGGTGGGCTCAGTGTTGCGCAAGTGCGCTGCCACTTCGGAGTCGTCCGCCTGCTGTTCCATGAGAAGCGCGGCCGCCTTGCCGTGCAGCCGCGTTCGTTCGGGCGAAGGAATCTGTTCGTAGACCGCGGCCCGCACGACCGGGTGAACGAACGTGAACCCGCCCGGCTCCAGCACGTCGGCCTGCTCGAGCGCGCTGATGCCGATCGCGACGTCGCCGGACTCGGTCTCTGCCAGCGCGGCGATCGTCGACAGATCGGTCCGGTCGCCGAGCACGGCGAGCACGCGGGCGACTCTGCTGGCCACCGGCTGCAGACGTCGCAGCCGGCGCCCAACTGAACGTGCGACAGAGTTTGCTGCCAGTTCGCCGATACGGAACGTCTGCGCCGCGACCGCGTCGACCTTGGCCGCGGCCAACGTCGCCGCGAGCTCGTTGAGGAACAGCGGGTTGCCCTTCGTGACCTCGTGGCACCGTGCGGTAAACGCGGGGTGAGGTTCACCCAGGGTGCGTGCGACGAGTTGCGACGCACCTTCGTGGCTGAGGGCACGAGGTTGCAGCGTGACGGCCAGCGGGTTGACGGCCAGTTCGTCGAGCACATCCGCGTGCGCCGCGCCGGCAGCACCCCTCGTAGCGATCACGGCCAGGGCCGGCACGGTCTCGATGCGATTGGCGAGGTAGGCAACGAACCGCAACGACGACGGGTCGGCCCATTGAAGATCGTCGATCGCGAGCATCAGCGGCGCCGTCGCAGCAAGATTGACGGTCAACCAGTAGAGACCATGGAGCGCCGCCTCCGGCTCGAGGCGCGCGCCCGGACTCTCCGCCACGGACAGCTCGACCAGCGGACGGGCGAGCCGGGCCGCGCCCGAGAAGACCTCGCCACGCCTTTCTTGCGGTATTGCCTCGACGAGGGGCTCGTAGAGCTGGCGGGCGAGGCCGAACGCGAACTCCGTTTCGAGCTCACTGCCGCGAGCCTTGGCGACGGTGAGACCGTGCTGCCGGGCCACGTCGACCGCGGCTGCCACCAAGCTTGTCTTGCCGATGCCGGGCGCGCCTTCGAACAAGATGATCGCGCCCGTCCCCGTGCCGATGTGCTCGGTGCGCTCGCGCACCACCGCCAGTTCGGCGTCACGTTCGACCAGCTCTTCGCGCGCAGCGGGTGGCAAACGCGTCTCCCGGGGACCGAGCAGTGCGGGCACCGAGGATCATACGAGGGTGGTGAGGCCGAGTGGCTCGCGTGCGTCGGTCACGGTGCGCGACCTGGTCCCGGCGGGACTCCCGGCCCCGCGAACAAAACATTGGGGTGAATCCGAGGGGCGGCCCCCGATGGCGGGCGGGCCCGCACCCGCCATTGTTGCGGGCAACAACGGAGCGGCGCCCGGTCGGCTCCGTCACATGAAGCAGAGAAGGAGAACGACATGAAGCACCAACTCATCGTCCGCGCATTCCTGCTGTCCGGCGGCCTCATCACACTGCTCGCCGCCGGCGGCGCCATGTGGCGCCACTGAGATCGAGGAGAACGACATGAAGCACCAACTCATCGTCCGCGCATTCCTGCTGTCCGGCGGCCTCATCACACTGCTCGCCGCCGGCGGCGCCAGCTACCGCCACTGAGATCGAGGAGAACGACATGAAGCACCAACTCATCGTCCGCGCATTCCTGCTGTCCGGCGGCCTCATCACACTGCTCGCCGCCGGCGGCGCCGGCTACCGCCACTGAGATCGAGGAGAACGACATGAAGCACCAACTCATCGTCCGCGCATTCCTGCTGTCCGGCGGCCTCGCCACACTGCTCGCCGCCGGCGGTGCCGGCTGGCACCACTGAGATCGAGGAGATCGACGTCGAGCACCGACTCATCGTGCGCGCACTCCTGCTGTCCGGCGGCGTCATCGGGCTGCTCGCCGCAGGCGCGGCAGCTATGACCCTGGCATCAACCACGCTTACCAGGGACGTCCGCGGCTAAAGCCGTCGTGAACCGTCTGTGCGTGGGCGAGGGAGCTGCAAGGGGCGCGACTACAAAGCCAGCGAGGTAATCAATCCACCCCACAGGGTGCAGGTCGCCGCCCGACTACATGTTGACTCGCTTGGCGCGAGCCGATTGGGCGTCGACGACGAGAAGCCTCGCGGTCATCGCGCGCGGAATGCGACGCCGACGGCGATCTGCAACCATCCAGCAAGCGCGAGGGCGATGCGTTGGGGAAGCCAATCGGCGTGTGACGGCGTCCTCTCCCGCCTGAGCAGCCCGCCGCGACCGAACACGAGGCCAACGTGGCGTGCGCCGGCCAGCTCACGTCCACGTCGCACCCGCGCCGTCGTCGACGTCCGGGCGCGCGGCAGACTGGCGTGCCCGTCGCGCACGACATCGGAATTTTGCGATCGGACACTTGTCAGGTCGCGCCCTGCTTCTACGTGCCGTTCGCCGGTTGTCGGTAGACCCTTCCGTCGATTGTCGTCGTGAGGGTGCCGGTTGCCTGGAACACGGGTTCCGAGAGGTCAATCTCCAGGTGGAACCCGCCCGGTTCGCTCGTGACCCTGGTGCTGGTTCGGCGCCGCGATCTGACCAGCGGCGGCGAGGTCCGTCGATCTCGCGCGCATCCGGTCCAGCGCGAGGCGTCCTTCGGCGCTCGGCGGTGTGATCAGTACGGCGATTGAGAGTGCTCGTCGTCCCGGCAGCCGCGCACCGAGGGTCACGTGATCGACTTCTTCGGTCCGGGGTATGAGACGGCCGAGGCGTTGGGTCTGTTGGACCGTCTTGCCACGATCCACGACGCGTGGTCGAGTCGCTCGGTCGCGTAGCACCGCGAGTCATAGGCCTGTGGTCTGCGAGGAGCTCCGAGATCGCACTCCATATCGGCTCGCCGCAAGTGATCGTTCGAACCGTCGGCGGCGCTTCGAGCTCGACCTCTGTTGATTGTATTCTGGCGCTACCAGCGCCATAATAGCGCCATGCCGAGCGTGCAGATCAAGGACGTGCCCGACGACGTCCATGCCGTACTCCGGAGACGCGCCGCGGAAGCGCACCAGTCGTTGCAGGAGTACCTCCGCGGCCGTCTGATCGCGGAGGCGAGCCGCCCCACCTTGCCGGAGTTGCTCGACCGCGCCGGTGGCCGGGCCGGCGGTTCGGTGACGCTGAAAGCCGCAGCCCGAGCCGTTCGCAACGACCGTGCTCGTCATTGACGCCAGCGTCCTGGCGACTGCGCTTGGCGATGACGGCTCCGACGGCGACGCGGCGCGCTCGCGCCTGCGCGACGAAGAAGTCGCCGCGCCAGAGCTGATCGATCTCGAAGTTCTCTCGGTACTGCGTCGGCAGCTTTCAGTGGGAGCGCTCGACGCGCGCCGGGCCCGCCTTGCCCTCGACGATCTCTTCGACATGCCCATGCAACGGGCATCACACCGGCCCCTCCTAGGTCGTTGTTGGGAGCTGCGGGAGAACCTCACGCCCTACGACGCCGCGTACGTTGCGCTCGCCGAGGCGCTCGGGGCACCGCTGCTCACCGCCGACACTCATCTGGCCAATGCACCCGGCGTTGCCTGCACCATCGAGCTGTTACGCCCGTGAAGGCCGCCGGGGCATGGTCGAATCGTCGCGACCCGCAGGGTCAAGGGTGGGTCAACGCGATCGGCACTGACCGCATGCGACTGGAACAGCCCTCTTGAGCAAGGCGATCGCCGCGAGCAAACACGATGACTCGGTCGTTGCGAACGTAGCGCTCTACCGGACTGAGCTACACCCCGAAGGAACACCGATGGTAGTCGTTGGGCGGGTGGTCGCAGGTACGCAGCACGGTTGCCCGCGGACGCTCCACGCGGCCAACGAACCCGTACCGACGCGCATGACCCGGGCGTGACCCAGCGGGCGGTCATCGACGCGCTCGCATGGACGGCGGCGGTCACGAATGGAGTAGCAGAGGCAGATTGCGCGCGCGTGCTCTGTTCTCGATCGCGCGACATGGTGCCACCGCGCGGGCGTAGTGAGGTGAGGCTGTCTCCGAGCAGGCGCTCGTCGGTCGGTCAGCGGTCGCACGCCAGCTCGTACAGCCGCCAGCGTCGTTCGAAGCCCTTCAGGTCGAACTCGCCCCTGTCCTCGAACGTTGTCGCACTCCCGAGCATGAGGTCGACGACTGTTGAAGACGCGAAGATGGCGTCGTCGCCGCACATCGATTCGACGCGCGCGGCAAGGTTGACGGCCTGCCCCGCGATGTCGTCGTTGTCCCGGAGTTCGATCTCACCGGTGTGGATACCGCATCTGATCCGCAGATCGACATCGCGCAGTGCTCGGCGCAGATCAATGGCGCAGGCCACGGCTGCCGACGGTGCGTCGAAGCGGGCCAGCAGGCCGTCGCCGGTGCTCTTCACGATGGTGCCGCCGTGGCGGCCGACGGTGGTCCATGCGATGTGATCGTGACGGTCGAGGAGCCGACGCCAGGCTTCGTCGCCGGCCGCAATCGCGCTCCGGGTGGAGTCGACGATGTCGGTGAAAACGATGGTCTGCACCCGTCGTTCGACTCGCCGGGCCGGGCGGCGGCCGCTGGCGAACTCGATGAACCGGTCGGCCATGTCCAACCATCCCGGGCTGGTGACGACGAAGTGATCGCTGTTGGGCAGCTCGAGCACGGATGCGTCGGGGATTCGTTCGCCGAGGTAGTGAGCCGCGGCAACGGGCATGACCGCATCATCGGAGCAGTGGAGGATTAGTGTAGGTTGCTCGATCGCGTGGAGACGGTCCACGGCGTCGAGCGGTTGCATGCTCTCGAGTTGGCGGCGGAGGTCGGTTGCGGTGGCCGACTGCCGCTGCAGGCGACCGATCCAACGGACGAACGCGGCATCGTTCGAGCGGCTCGGACAGAACCAGTCGACCATGAACTGGGGCTCGCGACCCCAGGTGGTCGCCAAGCGCTCAAACTTTTCGAGCTTTTGCACGAGCGGAGCGATCGATCCGTTCGCGTCGGTGTGCATCGCGATGAACCCTGATGTCCCCGGACTCGAGTTGATCAACGCCAGCCGACCCACCCGTTCCGGGTGCAGCGACGTGAACAACTGGGCCATCAGCCCGCCTTCCGAGGCTCCGGCCAGCGTGACGGTGCCGAGCCCGGCGGCATCGATGACCGCCAGGATGTCTTCGGTCCGCTGCTGGAGCGTTGGAGGGTGATCGAAGCGGTCGGAGAGACCTACTCCCCGTTTGTCGAAGGCCGTAACCCGAACATGCCGAGCCAAGTGCGTGAGGTAGCGACGGTAGTACTCGTGCTCCCAGACCAACTCCACGTTCGACACCAACGGCGGCACTATCAATAGGTCGGGTCCATCACCGAATTGGTGCCACGCGATGCTCACGCCACCGACGTCGACGAACTGCACCGCAGGGTTCTCCATCGTCGAAGTCTGGCTGACCCCGCGGGGCTCGTCGATCTCACGTTGCAGGTCAGCGACTCGTGCTGCTCGCCGCGGACTCCATCTCGACCTTGTCGCTGCCCGCAGGGTCATGGGTGGGTCAACGACCGTGCGACGCGGACACGACACGGCGTGTGAGCAGTCGGGTTGTCACGAATCCTGGCGACGACGCTGTCGTTGCGAACGTAGCGCTCTACCGCACTGAGCTGCACCCCCGAAGGAACAGCGGTGATAGTCGTCGGTCGGAACTGGGCAGGTCAGGACGGCCGTGGACGCGGATGTCCCAGATCGCCCGATCGTCGCCGCGAGCGAGCTAAACGCCACGTTGACCTACGTTGACCTACGGGAGGCCGGCGATGGGCGCGGACGGTCGTGGGCGCGGCACCAGCGGTCAGCAGTGGCCACGAACCACCGGGGCGAAGCGCGCGAGCACACGTAGCGCTCATTGCGCGCTGGGCCTCGAGTGTTGCGTAGCTGAATCCGGAGCTCGTGTGGCCGTCGACGCCGTTCGCGCAGGACTCCGACGTGGTGGTCGCGGCGATTCGTCGACGTGCTCGAATCGTTCGGTCTCGGGACCCGCATGCAGCGCGGCCGCCGGTACGCCCGCCGCGGTCAGCTGCTGTCGCTCGACGCGCAACCCGGCGTGCTCGTCGCGCAGGTGCAGGGCTCTCGCCGCACGCCGTACGTCGTGACCATCGCGGCGCCCAGCCCAGCGCCGAGCAGTGGGCGAAGGTCGACGGCGCGCTCGCGTCACGGGCGGGTTCGTCGCGCGGCTGTTGGCCGGCGAGGTTCCGCCCGAGCTCGAAGACGTGTTCCGCGACACTTCGGTCGCGCTGTTCCCCACACATTGGTCGCAGCTCGAGGCGCGTTGCAAACGCCCCGACTGGCAGAACCCGTGCAAGCACATCGCCGCAGTGCTGTACGTGTTCGCCGACCGCCTCGACGACGACCCGTGGTTGCTGCTCGCCTGGCGAGGCCGCAGCCGCGACCAACTGCTCGAACCCGTGCGTGCTCGGGCCGGAGGTGCGAACGGCCCGCAGAGCGGATCGCAGATCGCGCCGTGGTGGCCGTTCGCTGACGGCGCCGTCCCGTCGACGGGTCGTGCGCTGGACCCGACGGTCATGCTGGCGGAGCTGGCAGAGCCGCCGGACCCGCCCGACGCACTCTTGCGCCGCCTCGACGTACTCGACGTCGCGGCGCGTGGCACTCCCGTCGCCGATCTGCTGTCCGCCGTTTACGAGACCGCGTGCGGGGCCGAGCGATCCGACGAAACCTGACGACGACCGACGCCGAAAATGACGTCAGATTGGGCAGCGCGCCGATGCGAAGTGGCATTCCGCGCGAGAACACACCGCAAACAAGTAGAAGCAAACCCACCGGGATTCCACATGGAGGCCGAGCGCCTGAGAAGCCTCCACGCACGAGGATCGCCTGGCGTACAGCCCGATCCCGGGGAGCGGGTATGTTGGCATACCATGAAGCGGACAACGGTGAAGCTCCCCGACGAGCTCGACGCGTGGTTGCGTCACGAAGCGAAGCGGCGCGGAACGACCGTCAGCGCGCTGACCCGGGAAGCGGTTGAGATGCATCTCGCGACGAACGGGCAGCGCCGACATCTGATTGCCGCCGGGGCCAGCCACAGCGGCCGGGCCGACGTCTCGGAGCGGATCGAAGAGATCCTCCGGGAGGAGTGGCCACTATCGCGGTGATCGTCGACGCCGGGCCGTTGTACGCCTACGTTGACACCGACGACGCGCATCACAGCGCCAGTCTCGAGCTACTCGAAACGCATCCCGGCCCTTTGCTCGTGCCGATGCTGGTAGTCACCGAGGTCGCGTACTTGCTCGCGACGCGGCTCAGCGTCGAAGCCGAGGTTCGGTTCATCGGCGATCTCGCGAGCGGCAACCTCATCCCCGAACCCGTCGACCCGGGCGACTGGCTTCGCATTGCGCGCCTTGTCGCGCAGTACGGCGATCTCGCACTCGGGACTGTAGACGCGTCAATTGTCGCCACGGCAGAGCGACTCGACATCACGCAGATCGCGACAGTGGATCGGCGGCACTTCAGCGTCGTCCGACCGACTCACACCCGCGCATTCGAACTTCTCCCGTGACCCCAAGGTAGCGACCGCGGCAGCGCCCCAATTCTCGCGCTTCCACAGGGTCACTGTGGCGAGCGCTTGTTGTTGACGCGATCGCGCCCCGGGGGCATCGTCCCGTCATTGAACCAAACGTGCCCGGGTGTCAGCCGGCGGCGGCTTGCTCTTGCGCCGCCGTGATCGCGCCTTGCAGGCGGGCCGCGACCGTCGCCGTCGTGATGTCGCCACGAGTCCGCTCGAGCACCGCGCGCAACGCATCGGTCGTGCGGCGCAAACCGCCGGTGACACCGTCGGGATAGTCGATCGTCACGAGCAGCGAGTAGATGTCGTCCATCGCGCCCATCAATGTTTCCGCGCGCGACATGTCGCCGGCGCGGAGCTGGTCGAGCAGCTGGCGCCGCAACTCGCTCGCAGCCTCTGCAAGCCCGTTGCAGTACGGCGCGATGTCGATCTTCAGCTCGTCGGGCCCGGGCAGCTGCTGGTCGCGCACGAGCGCGAGCGTCAGCCACGCCTCGGCGAGCTCCTTCTTCGCGTCGTTGAGCGGGCCGGCCGTCCGGACATCGGGATGGCCGATCAACGCCTCGTCGGCCTCGGCGATGTGCTCACGCGCGTCGCGAGCCAACTGCTCGGCGTTGTCGTACTCGCGGCGATGCGTCGCGCGGATCGACGCGGCGCACGCCTGAATGGCTTTGCGGGACGCCGCGATCGTGATCTCGCGGGCGTGGTGCTTGTCTTCGAACGCGGCACGCGCAACCGCGCCCAGCGAGGAGATCTCGGCGGCGCGATCCACGGGAAAAGATGCTACGACACTACGAAGAGGCCACGTGCCGGAGCGGCAGCTCACCTTGATACGACGGGTGCCGGCGCATCGGGTGGACCTTGGCCGCGCGTTCGAGCCGCAGCGATCGTGCGTACGCCCACAGTCCGAAGAATGCAGCGAGCGCGAGCACGGCGAGGGCGAACAACGTCCACATCACCGCGGCATTGGTGCCGAGCGCGAGCAAGCCGGTTGCCCCGATCGCGATCAGCAGTGCCCGCAACACGTCCCGGCGGCGGCGGGCGGCATGCCCGACCGTGGGCGACGCGCCCGTCGCATGACGGCGGACGCCGTTCGTTCGCCCGAGCACGTCGAGGCGATAGTTGAAGTCGCCGATCGAGTCGTTCGAACGTTCAGTACGGGATCGCAGCAACGGCGGGAGCAGTACTACCGCCCAGAGTGCCGCGAGAATGACCAAGACCAACAGCGTCAAGACCTCTCGACCGCCTTTTGTTCGCGGAAACGCTAACCACGCGCGAGGTCCGCTTGGTGGACCGGGCGTTCGGGGCAGTCTCGCGAGTCGCCGCGAGCCGTCACAAACCGGGGAGCGTTTCGTGCGTTAGAGGCCGAAGGGGTCGGTCGCGGCGGGCGGGCGGCGCCACGTCCCGGAACGGCCGCCGGTCTTCTCCCACAGCTGCAGCTCGCCGATCGTCATCGAACGGTCGATCGACTTGCACATGTCGTAGATCGTGAGGGCCGCGACCGCCGACGCAGTCAGTGCCTCCATCTCGACGCCGGTCCGGTCGACGGTGTCGACGTTGGCCTCGACCTCGACATAGCGGTCCTCGATCCGGAAGTTCACGAGCACGGCCCCGACGAGCAGCGGGTGGCAGAGCGGCAGCAGGTTCGGCGTCTGCTTGGCCGCCTGGATGCCGGCCACACGTGCGACGGCGAGCACGTCACCCTTCGTGATCGCGCCGGACGCGATCTTCGACGCCGTGTCGGGCTCCATGAACACCCGGCAGCGAGCGGAAGCCCGCCGGTGGCTGGGCTCCTTCGCGGTGACATCGACCATGCGCGCACGGCCGAGGGGGTCGAGGTGCGTGAACTCGGAGGCCACGGCCGCCAAGTGTAGATGCGCGTACCGACCGGCGTGACCAGGCGCACGGCCAGCCGTGGGCCCGCCGCCCGGAGATCAGCCGCCGATCTGGCTCATCGAGCGCGCCGGCCGCACGAAGTCGACCTGCCCGATGCGATGACCGGCCCATTTCGTGCCGACGGCAGTCTCGATCGCGGTCGCGAGCCGGTCGTCGAGATCATGCGCGCTGTGCCCCGCGCCCCGCGCAGCACTGCGCGCAGGTCGGTCTCGTCCAGCGCGAACAGGCACGTGCGGAACTGGCCTTCGGCGGTGAGCCGCACTCGATCGCATTGCTCGCAGAACGGCTCGGTCACGCTCGCGATCACGCCGACATCGCCGGCACCGTCGCGATAGACGTAACGCGCGGCGGGCTCGACATGATCGCGGTCGATGCCTCGGCGCTCGAGCGGATACACCGCGTCGATCCGCTCGAGTATCTCGTCGGCGGGCACGACTTTGTCGGCAGTCCACGCGCCTTGCGCGTCGAGCGGCATGAACTCGATGAAACGCACACCGACACCGCGCTCTCTGCCGAAACGCGCGATGTCGACGACCTCGTCGTCGTTGATGCCGCGCATGACCACCGCGTTGAGCTTGACCGGCGACAACCCGGCAGCAAGCGCGGCATCGATGCCGGCGACGACACGGGTGAGCTCGTCACGTTTCGTCAACGCGATGAAGCGTTCGCGGCGAAGCGTGTCGAGCGAGACGTTGATGCGGCGGAGCCCGGCGGTGACCAACTCGTGCGCGATCTCGGGCAGCTTCACACCGTTGGTCGTCATCGCGATGTCGACGTCGAGCGGCGCGAGCATCTCGACGAGACGCGTGACGTGCGCGCGCACGAGCGGCTCGCCGCCGGTGATGCGCACTGCGTCGAAGCCGAACCGTTCGACGCAGACGCGTGCGACGCGGGCGATCTCTTCGTAGGTGAGGAGCTCGTCGCGGGCGAGCCACTGCATGCCCTCCTCCGGCATGCAGTACGCGCAGCGGAAGTTGCAGCGATCGGTGATCGAGACCCGCAGGTCCTTGACGCGCCGATCGAACCGATCGATCAACGGAATCCGCGCGTACTCGTGAATCACACCCCGCAGGTTACGGGTGACCGCGGCCCGGCCAGTCGTGGCAGCGAGGAGACGTACGGGCACGAGATTGTGGCGCCCCGGAGTCGGGTTCGCTCTGGCTCCACGACGGCGCAGCGACCAACTCCAGCCGACGTCTCGTTGCCTCTCCGGGTGTGCGCTGTCGCGCCAGCCCCACGCGCCATCGCACCGTGCCACGTGGTTTGCCTCCCGGTTTCGCCCGCCACGGCGACCTCGTGACGTATGTGTTGTACCACGCTCCGTGAGACTTGGCTATTCCTTCCACACACGGGTGACCTTCGCCACATCGGCTACGCCCACCCCGGATCACCGTCGAAGAACACTGAAGCGGATCGCTCAACGACAAGACGGGCGTCGCTCAACGGCGAGCGGACCACCGCACCACAGGCGCCGGTCGTCCCCCTCCGGCGCCTGTGTGCAGTGGGGTCCGCCTGCCGAGCGATGCCGAGTCGGGCTGGGGTGGCCCGCCACGGCGGCCCGCGTCTCACAGCGGCAGGACGCGCACCTCGTCACCGGCCTCGACGACCGCGCCGTCGGGCAGGAACGCGAGGCCGTTCGCCGCGGCCATCCCCGACAACACGTTGCTGGCCTGCACACCAGCGCGCTCGCACACGTAGCGGCCGTCTTCCACGTCGACACGCACGCGGTCGAGATGGAGCCGGCCGTCGGCCGGACGCGGCATCGCGGTTCGGGCGGTCGCCCGCACGAGATCGGGAAACACGTCGGCGCGGCCGGCGAGCTTCCGCAGCGCGGGCCGGGCGAACAGCTCGAAGCTCACCCGGGACGACACCGGATTCCCCGGCAGCCCGAATGCCGGCACGGTACCGAGCGTCGCGAACGCCAGGGGCTTCGCGGGCTTGATCGCGACTTGCGACCACGCGTACGTGCCGCCCCGCTCCTTGGCTACGCGCTCGAGCACCACCTTCACGAAGTCGTAGTCGCCGACCGACACGGCACCGCTCGTGAGCAACGCGTCCGCCGACTCTGCGGCCGCAACCACCGCGGCGGTGATCGCCACTTCGTCGTCGCGCACGATGCCACCGTCGATCGGTTCGTATCCGGCTTCGGCGACCAACGCGAGCAGCATGGGCCGATTGGAGTCGCGAATGCGGCCGGGCGCGAGCTCGCCGCGCTCAACGAGCTCGTCACCGGTCGACACTGTGCGCACACGCGGGCGCGGATGGCACAGGACATCGTGCACGTCGAGGCTCGCGAGCACACCGATGTGCGCGCTCGTCAGCACGGTGCCGCGATCGAAGACGCGCGCTCCCGGCGCGACGTCGCCGCCGGCCTCACGAACGTGCTCGCCGACGCGCGCACCTTCGACGATGACCGATGCCCCGTCGGGACGCGTGCGCTCGACCATCACGACGGCGTCGGCGCCAGCGGGCATCGGCGCGCCGGTCATGATGCGGATCGCCTCACCCGCGCCGACTGCGATCGTGGGTGCCGCGCCCGCCGGCAGCTCGCCTACGACGCGAAGCCTTCCCGGAGTGTCGGCCGCTCGTACTGCGTACCCGTCCATCGCGGTATTCGCGAACGGTGGCACGGGCTCGTTCGCGAACACGTCTTCGGCGAGCACGAGCCCGTTCGCGTCGCGCAACGCAACGGAGCGCGGCGCCAACGGCGCGACCGCGTCGAGGATGAGCGACTGCGCGTGCTCGAGCGGGATCACGCGCGGTCGCGTTGTGCGAGCAGCTCGCGCAACCACGCTTCGAGCGGCGGCCCGAGGTCGGGACGCTCGAGCGCGAGCTCGACGTTCGCGCGCAAGAAGTCGAGCTTCTGCCCGACGTCGTACCGACCGCGCCGGCAGATATATCCGAACACGCTCTGCTCCTCGAGCAGGAGCTGCATCGCGTCGGTCAGCTGCAACTCGCCACCACGGCCGGGTTCGATCCGATCGAGCATCTCGAAGATCTGCGGCGTGAACACGTAGCGACCGATGATCGCGAGGTTCGAGGGCGCTTCGCCGGCCGGCGGCTTCTCGACGAGGCCTTTGATCTCGACGACATCGCCCTGCACGCTCTCGGGGTCGACGCAGCCGTACGAAGAGATCTCCTCCGGCGCGACCTCTTGCAAACCGACTGCGGAACGGCCATGACGGTCGTGGATGTCGAGCATCGACGCGCAACAAGAACGCCGTCGTCGACCATGATGTCGTCGGCGAGCAGCACTGCGAACGGCTCGTCGCCGACGTGCTGACGCGCCACCGATACTGCGTGACCGAGTCCGAGCGGGTCGCGTTGGCGGACGAAATGGATGTCGGCGAGATCGGAAGCGAACTGCACTTCCTTCAACAGATCGTCGCGACCGCTTTGCTCGAGGTTGTGTTCGAGCTCGAGGCTGCGGTCGAAATGGTCTTCGACCGCGCGTTTGCCGCGCCCGGTGATGATCAAGATGTCGGTCAGACCTGCCCGCACGGCTTCTTCGACGACGTATTGGATCGCGGGCTTGTCGACGACCGGCAGCATCTCTTTGGGCGAGCTCTTCGTCGCCGGCAAGAAACGCGTGCCCAGACCGGCCGCGGGGATGACCGCCTTGCGAACACCCTTCCCCTGCACCTCACGGCCTCCCTGCACCAAGATCGAGCTCCTGACGACGAAGGAGCCGCCTGATGTTCTCGGAGTGGCGGGCAATGATCAACAGGGAGAGGCCGGCGATGACGACCTCCTCCCAGCGAGCGTGACCGGTAAGCGCGACAGCAACGGGAAACGCGAGCGTCGCGAGCAACGACGCGAGCGACGCCTTGTGCAACGCGCGGCGACAACGAGCCATGTGGCGGCGACCCCAAGAGTGATCAGTGGATAGAGGACGAGCAGCGTGCCGCCCGCGGCCGCGACGCCCTTGCCGCCCTTGCGATACAGCGGGAACGTGTGCCCGACGACCGCGGCGAGTCCGAGCACGTAGGCGCCGGGACGCCCGCCGACCGCCAGGCCGCCGCCCGCCGCGAGCGCACCCTTGGTGACGTCGGCGAGCAGCACGAGCGCGCCCCATCGCCATCCGAGGACGCGACCGATGTTCGACGCCCCGGGATTGCCGGATCCCTCGCACATCACGTCGCGTCCCTGCGCGCGGGCGACGAGGATCGCGGTCGGGAACGCGCCGAGCAACCAGGCCAGCGGCACGAGGAGGGCGATCGCCAGCATCGACCGCCATTCTGTCGCAGTGGGCGGGGCATGCCGGCGACGCGGTAGGATTAGCACTCACAGGCCACGAGTGCCAAGCCCGGGCCGTGCCCACGGATTCCCCCTCGGGGGCCCAATGCTGCGGGAGCCAAGGATGCCGACCTACGAGTACCGGTGCGCGAAGTGCGGGCGTCACTTCGACGTGTACCAGGCGTTCTCGGAGGAGCCCCTCACCAAGCACGCCGAGTGCGGGGGCAAGGTCACGAAGGTGCTCTCGCCCGCCGGCATCGTGCTCAAGGGCTCGGGCTTCTACAAGACCGACAACCGCTCGGGCCGCTCCTCGAAGGAAGCAGCGAAGGAAACGTCGAAGGAAAGATCGACGGAGAAGAAGGACAACAAGGAGGCGGCCCGCGCCTCCGACTCGTCGTCGAAGTCGCCCGACACCAGCTCTTCGAGCTCGGGCTCCGGCTCGTCGTCGGGCTCGAAGGGCGAAGCAAAATCCGCGTAGCCGCCTAGGCTCGGCCGGGTGGGACGTGCCGAGGCGGACATCGGAGTCTTCGGCGGCTCCGGCTTCTACACCTTCCACGACGACGCCCGCGAGGTCAAAGTGTCCACGCCGTTCGGTGCGCCGAGCGCGGCGGTGATGATCGCCGAGATCGGCGGGCGGCGCGTCGCGTTCCTCCCCCGCCACGGGGGCGCACACGAGTACGTGCCCGCGAGGGTCCCGGCACGCGCGAACCTCTGGGCGATGCGCATGCTCGGCGTGCGCACGATCATCGGCCCGTGCGCGGCGGGTTCGTTGTCACCCGACGTGCACCCCGGCGAGTTCGTCGTGCTCGACCAGCTCGTCGACCGCACATGGGGCCGCGCCGACACCTACTACGACGCCGGCGACGCGCACCACGTGTCGTTTGCCGACCCCTATTGCTCGGTCGTCGGGCACCATGCGGTAGCCGCCGGCGAGCGCGTCGGTGTGCGCATGCACGCGAGCGGCACGGTCGTCGTCGTGCAGGGTCCGCGCTTCGCGACACGCGCGGAGTCACGGTCGTATCGCGAACAGGGTTGGCACGTGATCAACATGACGCAGTACCCGGAGGCGTATCTCGCGCGCGAGCTCGGCATGCACTACGCGGGAATCGCGCTCGTCACCGACTACGACACCGGCCTCGCCGACGATCCGAGCATCGAGCCCGTCACGCAGGCGCAGGTCTTCGCGTTCTTCGAAGAGAACGTCCACAGGGTGCGCACATTGTTGATGGAATTGATTCCCAGGCTTTCGGACGAGCCACACGGCTGTGCGTGCGCGGAAGCGATCGGGCCGTTGCACGCGTACGAGTCGTGAAGCGCGCGGCGCGCAGCTCGAACAAAGATCCCCCGGGGCGAACAGAGGTCCCCGGCCCGCCGGTCCGGGCGGGCGATGACCGGCGAGCCAGGGGACTCTTGCTGACACCCTATGTATTGCAGGTGTCAAGTCAATGTGCAACGGGCGGGTGACGTCGATCATTCCCACACACTTTCGTCGTTCAACCTTTCTGGCTAACGTCGCGTTTACTTCCTCTCGCCTTCCTCGCGCGTTCCGTACGTCCAACGTGGGAGGCATTGGATGCGTCGGTCACCGCGAGTCGTTCTCGCCTGGTTGATTGTCGCTGTTGTCGCGATCGCGACCGCGCGTGTGGTGGCCGGCGATCTCGCAGCGTTGCATCGACGCGCACGCTCGCTCGGTCCCGACGTCACCGTCTTGCTCGCGGCGCGTGATCTCCCGCTCGGTTCGACCCTCACCGCGCGCGATCTACACGCTGTGCAGCGTCCACGCGCGACGGTCCCGCCGGACGCGGTGCGCGACGCGGGCGCGGTCCTCGGCCGGGTCGTCGCGATGAGCTTCGCGCGTGACGACGTCGTGCGTGCCGTGCATCTCGTGCCCGCCGACCGCGACGGTCTCGGCGGGGTCGTGCCAAATGGCCGGCGGGCGATGCACGTCGTGTTGAAGGACGGGTTCCGACCGCCATTGGGCGCGGTCGTCGACGTGTTGACCGCGTTCGACGCCGGCGCCCCGGGCCGCGGGCTCCACGAGAGCGCGGGCACGGTCGCGCGGGGCGCGCTCGTGCTCGGGATCGACGATCCCGGCGAAAGCGGCGTGGGTGACGGCACGGGCGTTACCCTCCTCGTCGCCGAGGGTGAGGCGAACGGCGTCGCTTACGCCACCGGCAACGGCCACCTCGTCCTCGCTCTCGCGCCACCGGAGACCGCGTGCTGCACACCTTCGTCGCCATCTCCCGCGCCCTGACGGCGCCGACCGGCGCCGCGGCGCGCAACGAGCTGACCGCGATCAAGGCGATACTCCTCGGGCTCGTGGAAGGCATCACCGAGTTCCTGCCGATCAGCTCGACCGGCCACCTCGTCGTGACCGAGCGCCTGGTCGACATCGGTCGTCATGCCTCCACGAAGGACGCGGCCGACACGTACACGATCACGATCCAGGCGGGCGCGATCCTGGCGGTCGCCGTCCTCTACTGGACCCGCTTGCTCGAGATGGGCCGGGGCGTGATCGGTCGTGACGAGCAAGGCCGGCGTCTCGCGGCCGCCACGCTCGTCGCATTCGTTCCGGCCGCGCTCGTCGGCGTCGGGCTCGAGCATCCGATCAAGAACAGGCTCTTCGGCGTATGGCCGGTGATCGTCGCGTGGATCGTCGGTGGCGTCGTCATCTTGGCGTTCTCGCGGTGGCTGCACGCGACACGACGCAACACTCGTGGCGATGCCATCGAGTCGATGACGATCCAGTCGGCACTGATCATCGGGATCGCGCAGTGTCTGTCGCTCTGGCCGGGCACGAGCCGCAGCCTGGTCACGATCCTCGCCGCGCTCGTGCTCGGCTTCAGCATGCAAGCAGCGGTGGAGTTCAGCTTCCTGCTCGGCTTGCTGACGCTCGGCGCCGCAACTGCGTACGACGGCCTCCGTCACGGCAAGGAGATGTTCGACGCGTATGGCATCGCGCGCCCGTTGCTCGGCTTCGTCGTGGCATTCGTCGCCGCGCTGATTGCGGTGCGGTGGATGGTGCAATACCTCCAGCGCCACGGGTTGGAGCTCTTCGGCTGGTACCGCCTCGCGATCGCCGCGCTGGCGCTCGTGCTGCTCGCGAGCGGCGTGCTGTAGCGGCGACGTCGCCTGTAGCTTGCGGTCAGTGTCGATCAACGCGGTCATCTTCGATTTCGGCGGCGTGATCTCCAGCCCGTTGTTCGTCGGCATCGGCGCGTTCGAGGAAGCCGAGGGCTATCCGAGGGGCTCGTTGCTGCGGCTGATGTTCGGCGAGACGCACTACATCGGCGTCGAGGGCCGCGCGGTTGCGGATGCCGTCGCGGCCGACCCCGACGCAGCCGTTGCCGAAGGCGAAGTCGAGGACGAACCCGACTGGCACCTTCTCGAAAAGGGCCACCTCACCATGAAGACATACTTCGAGCGTGTCGTCGAGAAGGCGCCGACCGTGCTCGGCAAGCCGATCGACATGTACGCCTACGGCCGCTTCTGGCGTACCACCGCGCCCGGCGTGCACTGGATGGTCGTACACAAGATGCGGGAGCTGAAGACGCGCGGGCTGCGGATCGGCTTGCTCACGAACAACGTGAAGGAATTCGGCGACAACTGGCGCGCGATGTTCCCGATCGACGAGCTGTGTGAAGAAGTCGTCGACTCGAGCCACGTCGGAATGCGCAAGCCGGACCGCGCGATCTACGAGCTCACGTGCACGCGCATGAACGTCGCGCCCGACCGCGCCGTCTTCGTCGACGACAACGCCGAAAACATCGCTGCCGCGCGCGCATACGGCATGGAAGCCGTGCACTTCGTCGAGCCGTGGAAGGCCCTCGCCGAGCTCGACGACATCCTCGCGCGCCGCGGCGTCGGCGTCTGACGACTCTCCGATCCGGGTGACGTTCGTCACTCGGCAGGATTCACCGCTTGCTCGATTCGCTCGTCGTGCGCACACTCGGGCGTACGGGCGAACGATCGGAGTCTGCGTTGAACGTCAAGCGGTCAGTCATTGCGTGGGTCGACGTGTGCACCGGTCTGCTCGCGACGCTCGCCGCGCACGCGCGACTCACGCTGCCACTGAGCGTCATCTCGCGGACGAGCACGGTCATGCCGGCAATCGCGCCGGGCAGGAACGTCAAGTCGGCGCCGACGTCGACTATGTCGAGCAGCATGCGCTGCAGCGTCGACGCGATCGTCACCTCGCGCACGGGATCGGCGAGCACGCCGTCGCGCACCATCAACCCCTCGGCGCCTACCGAGAAGTCGCCGCTGATCGGGTTCGTCCCGGAATGCAGCCCGCTCACCGATTGCACATAGAACGCGTCACCCGCGTCGCGCATGATCTGCTCGGGCGATTTCGGGCCCGGCTCGAGTCGCAGCGCCCGTACTCCGACACCGGGTGTCGATGCGAACCCGCGCGTCGCGCTGGCCGTCGTGCCGCTTCCCGAACGTCGGCCCGTGTAGACGTTGTGCAAGAACTTCTGCAGCACACCGTCGACGATCACCGGGTTGCTGCGCGTCGGCACGCCGTCGCCGTCGAAGTTGGCGGCACCCATCGCGCGACCGTCGGTGGGGTCGTCGATCAGTTGCACGTGCGGGGCCGCCACTTGCTCGCCGAGGCGGTCCATGAACAGCGACCGTCCCTTGAGCATCGACTCGCCGTTGAACGCGCTCGACAACACGCCGAGCATCGAACGCGTGACGAGCGGATCGAGGACGATCGGCAGACGACGGCCGGCGACCGGCTTCGCGCCGAGCATTCGGCACGCACGTTCCGCCGCCTCGTGCGGGATCTTCTCGAGATCGAGCTCGTCGAGCGCACGGCCGGCCGCGAAGCTGTAGCCGGTCTGCGTGCCCGAGCCGTCGTCCGCAAGCGCGACCGAGGACGCCGAGCACACCGTACGGCGCATGTGCGCGATGACGCCGAGCGAGTTGACCAGCGCGGCTTCCGAGAGCGCGTCGCCGTAGCCGGCGGACTCGACATGGCGAACGCGCGCGTCCGCGACCTTCGTCGCGCGCTCGAGCTCGAGCGCGATGCGGACCTTCTCGTCGGTGGGCACGGTAGTGAGCGAGTCGCACCATAGATCGAGGTCGGGTGGGCTGATGCCGTTCGCCTCCGCGAGCGACGCGACGCCGTACCACTCGTCGGGCTCGCCGAACGCGGCATTGTCGCGCGCGTCGCGCAACGTCTCCGCGACGACATCATTCTCGAGTGAGCCCGCCCACGCCAGCCCCTGCCGGTGGTCGACGATCACGCGCACGCCGATACCCTCGACGCCCGCGGTCGTCAGCGACTCGACCTCGCCGCCGAACACTTCGACGTCGTTCTCCTGAGCGCGCATGACGTACGCCTCGACCTGCTCGCCCGCGCGCGCTTGCTCGGCGATGCCGCGCGCGATCGCCACGAGATCGTCTCTCGGGACGCTCACGCGGCCGTTCCGCCGACCGTCATTTCGCGCACGAGGACCGTGGGTTGGCCGGACGACACCGGGACGCTCTGGCCCTGCTTGCCGCACATGCCCGTCCACGTCTCGAAGTCGTTGCCGACCGCGTCGACCATGCGCAAGACGTCGGGGCCGTTGCCGATCAGCTGCGCGGCGCGGATCGGCTTCGTGATCTCGCCGCTTTCGATCAGATACGCCTCGGTGATACCGAAGACGAAGTCGCCGGTCGCGGGGTCGACCTGACCACCTCCGAGCTGCACGCAGTAGATGCCATGGTCGACACTGCCGATGATGTCGTCGGGATCGCTCTCGCCCGCGAGCACGAACGTGTTCGTCATGCGCGGCATCGGCAGGTGGCGATATGTCTCACGCCGGCCGTTGCCGCTGGGCGCGCGACCTTCCTTGCGGGCGCGCACGACGTCCCACATGTATTCGGTGAGCACACCGTTGTCGATGAGTACGTTGCGCTGCGCGCGATGGCCTTCGTCGTCGATCGCGATCGTGCCCCACTCGCGGCCGTACCCGCCGTCGTCGACCAAAGTGACGAACGGCGACGCGACCCGCGCGCCGAGCTGGTCTTTGAACACGCTCGCTTCCTTTTGGACGTGGTCGGCTTCGAGGCCGTGCCCGCAGGCTTCGTGGAAGAGCACGCCGCCCGCCCCGCGCTTGAGCACGACCGGGAGGCGCCCCGACGGAGCCGGCACCGCGTCGAGCAGCGTGAGCGCGCGACGGGCAGCGGTGCGCCCGACGTCTTCGGGGGCGAACGTGTCGAACAGCTCGAAGCCCATCGTGCGGCCCGGCGCCTCGTGCCCGGTCTGCATGCCGGTGTCGCCGGTCGCCACGCACTGCACGGCCATGCGCGTGCGGATCTGGTCGTCGTCGGCGAGCAAGCCGTCGGAGTTGGCGACCACGATGTGGCGACGATTGTCGGCATACGACACGGTCACCGACGTGATCGCGCCCCCTTCGTCTCGGGCGGCGGCGTCGGCGCGGGCGAGCTGCTCGACCTTCGTGCGCTTCTCGACGGTCTCGGGCAGCACGATCGACGCGTCGAGCGCCGCGCCCGGTCGTGGCGCGAGCGCAACCGCACGCGTGCCGGTGCCGCCGCCCCGGGCCGCGCCCGCCGCGGCCTCGGCCGCCTTCGTCAAGCCTCGCGCGAGAGGTCGGCCGTATGCGCAAACCCGGTGGTCTCGCCGCGCACTACGCGCAACCCGGCCCCACGGTCGCGACCGGAGACGAGCTCCTCGACGCGACGATCGTCGAACCTGCCGCTCGATGAGCGCCGGTCCTCGACGAAGACCTCTGCGAAGTCACCGCCGCGACGAAGCGCGTGGTCGAGCGTGTCTTTGAGAAGATCGTGGTCGATCACCTGGCGTATCGTAAGCGCATGCCGCTCGGCCCCGGTCTCTCTGCCTCGGTGACGCTTGTCGTCGAGGAAGCCGACACGGCGGTGGCATTGGGCAGCGGCGACGTTCCTGTGCTCGCCACGCCGCGGCTGATCGCCCTCGCCGAGCAGGCGAGCTTCGAGGCGGTCGCCGACGAGCTCGAGCCGAGCGCGACCTCGGTCGGGTACGAGGTGCAGCTCGCACACCTCGCGCCGACAGCCGTCGGTGGGAAGGTCACCGCCGACGCCACGCTCGAGAACGTCGAGAGCCGGCGCTTGACGTTTCGTATCTCGGTCACCGACGAGCGGGGATTCGTCGCCGCGGGCCGCATCACACGTGTCGTCGTGATGCGAGATCGGTTTCTCGAACGGGCGCAGGCAGAAGGCGCCTGAGGTCGTCGGCCGCATGAGCGACGTGCTCCTGGTCGATCGCCGCGACGCGCACGCGGTGCTCACGCTCAATAGGCCGGAGAAGCGAAACGCGCGGTCGATGCAGCTACGCGACGAGATCAGCGACGCCTTCGATGCGCTCACTGCCGACGACGCAATCAAATGCGTGGTAGTCACCGCCGCGGGAACGGTCTTCTGCGCGGGTGTCGATCTCTCGGAGTCCACTCGTGCGGCCGACGACGACGCGTTCGGCCGCGAGCTGTGGGCGTCGAGCGACTGCTATCACGACAAAGTGTTGCGGTTCCTTTGCCGACGATCGCGTCGTTGAACGGCCCCGCGATTGCCGGCGGCTTCGACCTCGCGATCATGTGCGACCTCCGCGTGGCGGCGACGACCGTGCGTTTTGCGCATCCGGAGCGCACGTTCGGCGACGTCGTGTACGGGCCGAGGCGCTCGACGTGCACTTGGTCAACGAGGTCGTCGAGCCCTCGGCGCTCCCGCGACGCGACCGCGGCGACAGTCGAGCGCGTGTGCGCGTCGCCCCGCGAAGTGCTGATGCGCGCGACGGCCAAGGCCCTGCGCCGCGCCGGCTTCCCCGCCGAATCACCCACGCCCCGTCTCTGAGCTATGCGAGATTGCTCGTGCGGGGGTAGGCGTCGGCGGGGTCGGTCAGCACGTTGACCAGGCTGACGCCGGGGGTGACGAACGCGCGGTCGAGCGCGGCGCCGAGATGACCGGGTTCCGCCACGAGCTCGGCGTGCCCGCCCAACGCCTCGATGGCGCGGTCGTAGCGGATGCCGGGGGCGAGCTCGGCGACGACGTCGTAGCCGAAGATCGCCTGCATCGGGTGTTTCTCGAGTCCCCAGATCCCGTTGTTGCCGACAACGGCGACGACGTTCGCGTTGTGGCGCGCGAGCGTTTCGAAGTCGCCGAGCGCGAAGCCGATCGCGCCGTCACCGAGCAACAGCACGACCTGACGTTGCGGGTACGCGAGCGCGGCCGCCAGCGCATAGCCGGGTCCCATGCCGAGGCAGCCGTACGGTCCGGGATCGAGGAACGTGCCCGGCACGTAGCTGTCGATCAGTTTGCCCGCGTATGAGACGAAGTCGCCGCCGTCACCGATCACGATCGCGTCACGGTCGAGACGCTTGCGCAGCTCGCCGTACACGCGCGCAGGCTTGATCGGCGACGAGTCATCGGCGAGCGACGTCTGCTCGGTCGCACGGCGCGCGTCCTCGTCGTTTCGCAACTTCGTGACCCAGCCGTCGTGCGCGCGGTTTGCGGCACCAGCGTCGGCCAGCCCGGCAAAGGTGAGGGCGAGGCTGCCCGCCGTCGACGCCGCGAGCGCGGCATGCGTCGCCACCTCGCCCGGCGAGTCGCACACGTGCACGACCTGCGCGTCGCCGAAGCGGCCGAAACCGAGCCGGAAGTCGAGACGCGTGCCCGCGACGAGCACAAGGTCGGCTTGTTTCAACGCGGCCGAACGCACGCGCGAGAACGCGAGCTCGTGGTCGGCGGGGATCGTGCCGCGGCCCATGCCGTTGACGAACACCGGCACGCGCGCGTGTTCGGCAAAGGCGACCAGCGTGTCCTCGGCGGCGTCCCAGTAGACATCGCCGCCCGCGAGCAACACCGGCCGTGACGCGGCCGCGACGAGCTTGGCGACCTCGTGAACGTCGTCGGGGTCGGGCGCGACCGGGTCGACAGCAGGTGCTGGGCGCGGCGGAGACTCGACCGCGCCGAACGCGTCGAGCGGAATGTCGACGAACGTCGGGCCGCGATGTGGCGTGCGCGCAACGAGGCACGACGCGTCGACCTGATGGAAGATCTGGTCGGCAGCCGTCGCGGTGACCGCGCGCTTCACGACCGGCGCGACGATCGGCACGTGGTCGAGCTCCTGCAACGAGCCGTGACCCCAACGCGCTTGCGGCGCCCGGCCGGCGAGCACGACCATCGGCGTGCCGTTCATGCCCGCGGCAGTCATTGCGCTGACGCCGTTCGTCACACCGGGACCCGCGGTGAGTGCGGCACAGCCGAGCCGCCGCGTCACTTTCGCCCATCCTTCGGCCGCGAAGGTCGCGGTCTGCTCGTGGCGCACGTCGACGAGCGGCAAGCCTTCCTTCACCGCGCCGTCGTAGAGCATGAAAAGATGGCCGCCCGACAGCGTGAACATCGTGTCGACGCCGTGGTGCTGCAGCGCGGCGACTGCGAGCTGTCCTCCGTGTTGCGTCACACGCGTGCGAGGAACTCCGTGAGCGCCTCGATCCACACGTCGGGGTTCTCGAACTGCGGTGAGTGGCCCGCGTCGGGGATGACGACGAGCTCGGCCGCCGGTATCGCCATCTTCACCAGATTGAGGGCCTTCACGAACGGCTCGTCCTGACTGCCGACAAGCAGCAACAATGGGCAACGCACCGACGTTGCCATTGCGTCGAGGTCGTCGGATTGGTGCCCGAGCGCGATTGCGAGCGCGCCCCACATCACCGCGGAGCTGTCGGACCACTTCTTCTCGACGAACGCCTCGTAGCCGGGTCGCTCCGCGAGCACGCGCTTGTACGCGGGAGTTTCGAGCACTTGTGCGAGGTCGAGCAGCTTCTTCAACGCGGCCTTGCCCTGCGTCAATGCGATCTCGGCCGCCGCGTCCATCAACGAGGGATCGAAGCCGGGAATCGGCCCGGCCGATGTGTCCATCATGATCAGCGCGTCGACGCGATCCGGGAAGGCGAGTGCGACCTTGCGCGACACCATGCCGCCCATCGAATGCCCGAGCAGACGGAACGTATCAAGACCGACCGCGTCAGCGAGCTGCACGATGTCGTTCGCCAGCCGCTCCATCGTGTACGCGCCGCGGTTGTCGGGTTTGTCGCTCGCGCCGTGGCCGCGGTGATCGAAGATCACGACCGTGTGATCGCGCGCCAGCACGGGAACATGATCGGTGAAGTCTTCCTTTGCACCGGTGAAGCCATGTACCAACAGGAGCCCGGGGCCATCCCCTGCCACTTCGACCGCGAGCCCGACACCGTCGTCCGTGGTGATTCGCACGAGATGTTTCGCATGGGTCGACTCCACGCTCCGCTCCCCTTTGGTCGCCGCGCCGTCGTCTCATCCTCACGCGTTCGCCTCCGGCCGCGCCAGCCTGGCAACCTAGGATCGGGACGATGACGGAGGGTGCCGAACTCCCCCGGCCCGGCGGCGGGGGGTGGAAGCTCGCGTTACGAATCCTGGTAACGGTTGCCTTCCTCGCTTTGCTTGCGAGCAATGCTCACAAGGTCGAAGACGCGGTGCCCGACAACCACGCCGTCCTGACGATCGTGCTCTTGGGCGCGGCCGTCGTTGTCACGCTGATCGGCGTGGTGTTGTCCGCGTGGCGCTGGCAGCGTGTGCTCGAGGTGTTCGACGCCCACCTCGCGCTCGCCTGGCTGACAACGACCTACCTGGCGAGCTTGTTCGTCGGCAGCGTGCTCCCGACGACGATCGGCGGCGATGTGCTTCGCGTGTCCCGCGCGTCGACGAAGGTCGGTTCGAACACCGCATTCGGCTCGGTCGCGCTCGAACGATTGACCGGATTCATCGTGTTGCCGGTGATCGTCGTGCTCGGCTTCGCGCTCGAGCCATCGATGCTCGGCAGAGGGCAGTCTTGGCTGGCGCTGCTCATCGCCGGGCTCACACTCGCGCTGCTCGGCTTCGTGTTGCTGGCAGTCGGGCACCCCCGGCTCGCGGGCCGGTTCGCCGACCGAGAGAACTGGTCGCGTTTCATCGGCGCTGTGCACGTCGGTGTCAATAGCCTGCGACGCGAGCCCGCCCAGATCGTGCGCGTCCTCACTGCTGCATTGCTCTATCAGCTCTCGGTGATTGCGGTCTTCGGCCTCGTCTTCCGCGCGCTCGACTTGCACATCCCCGTCGCGGCGGAGCTCGCATTCGTGCCCGCGGTACTGATGGTGCAGGTGCTGCCGATCTCGATCAGCGGGCTCGGCGTGCGCGAAGGCGCGCTCTTTCTGTTCTTCAAGTCCTTCGGCATGAATCAGAGCCAAGCGCTCGCCGCCGGCCTCTTGTGGTTCGGCGCACTCGTCATCGTCTCCATGCTCGGCGCGCCCGCGTTCGCGATGCATCGCAAGCCCGCGCGAGAACGCACGTGAGGGCCGAGGTCCGGCGCCGACCGGCGCTCCCCGGCGCTCGCGTGCTGAGCGACGGCCACATGCTCTATTGGTGGGTCGAGATCCTGCTGATCATCGGCTTCTATTTGGTGTACTCGGAGATCCGAAACCTGAGCGGCAACAGCCTGCTCGACCCGCCCGCACATGCGCTCGAACACGCGAAGCAGATCATCACCCTGGAACAGCATCTCGGCATCTTCCAAGAACACCGGATACAGGACGCGGCCGAGCACTTCACGCCGTTGATCGTCGTTGCGAATTACTTCTACGGCTCGTTCCATTTCATCGTGACGATCTTTGCCGGCGTCTTCTTGTTCCGGCGCTACAGCGACGACTATCCGCGATTTCGCAACACGCTCGGCCTCACCACTGCGATCGCGCTCGTCGGATTCACGCTGTATCCACTCGTCCCACCCCGGCTGCTCGACCCCGTCTCTCACGGTGTGATCCACTACGGATTCAGCGACACGTTGGCGCAATATCCCGCGTTCTGGTCGTTCAACTCCGGCGGCGTGAAGAACTACTCGAACCAGTTCGCGGCAATGCCGAGCGTGCACATCGCGTGGGCAACATGGTGCACGCTCGCACTCGCGCCGCGCGTGCCGTCACGCGCATTGCGGGTCCTCGCGGTGCTGTACCCGTTCCTCACGCTGTTCGTCATCGTGATCACCGCAAACCACTTCTTCCTCGACGCAGTCGGCGGTTGGCTCATCCTCGGAATTGGGTGGTTCGTATCGGGACTCGTCACGCGTGCGGGCCGCTCGCACGAGCGCGCGTCGCCGCTCGACGATCCTCGTCTCGCCTAGCCTGCCCTGCTCGTGAGCGACAGCTACGATCTCGACCACATCGCGCTCGCGGCATCCGATACCGCTGACGCGCTGCGCTTCCTCACCGGCGAGCTCGGCGGCACGATCATCTTCGGCGGGCAGGCGATCGGGTTCCGGCCGATGCAGGTGTGGCTCGGTTCCGACGATGGTGACGGCATGCCGATCGAGCTGCTCGAACCCTGGGACGTGGAGCACAATGATTTCCTTGCCCGTTTCGTGGCGCGTCACGGTGCGGGACCGCATCATCTGACGTTCAAGGTGCCGTCGCTCGCGGCAACGGTCGAGCGCGTGCGGAGCGCGGGCTTCCATCCGGTCAACATCGACGTCTCCGACCCCGAATGGAAAGAGGCGTTCTTGCTGCCCCGCGAGGCGCACGGCACGGTTGTACAACTCGCCGAGACACACGGCCACGCGGAGACGAAGGCCGAGCTCCTCGCGAACGTACGCGCACACGGGCCCAACGCGCATCCTCGCTGGTGGAGCGATCCGGCACCCGCGACCGGCAAAGCAACGTTGCGGCGCGTCGTGGCCCGCACACCCGTGCTGGCTGCGGCGGTGGGGTTCTTCGCCGGCGTGCTGCAGGGCGACATCGAACACGAGACCGACACGCGCGTCGACGTCGTATGGCCGGGCGGGGCGCGCATCGGTCTCGAGCTGCACGCCGACGCGCCACCGGGTATCGATCGACTCGAGGTCGAGGGTCTCGATGGCGAGTGCACGATCGTCGGCACACGCCTCGTGCCGCTCTAACGCTTGCGAACCAGCCGCCGGACTGCGTCGTTGACGGCCTGGTCGGCCATTGACAGCTGCACGCCGCGCGCCGTCACGACCGCAAGCCGACGGGGCGGCATGCGCGTGATCCGAAGCGTTCTGAGCACGCGCTCGATCGCGAGGAATCGCGGTCTCGGGAAGGATCGACACACCCGCGCCCGCCGCGACGAGGTCGGCGATCAGACGCACACCTTCGACTTCGATCGGAACACGCAGCTCGACGCGTTCGGCGCGGGCCGCGGTCTCGATCTCCTCGCGCAGCGGGTTGCCGAGCGGCGGGAGAATCAACGGCTCGCGCGCGATCCGCTTCAACGGGATGGGCTCGCGGCCGAGGTCGCGCGACGCCGGCACGAGCGCGACCAGCTCCTCGTCGCGCAAGTGCTCGACGTGCAAACGCGTGTCGAGCACCGGTTCGGTGACGACCGCGCTGGCCAGCTGGCGTTCGGCGACCTCGGCCGCGAGTCGCTCGGACGCGCCTTCGGTGAGTCGCAGCGACACGCCCGGCGCGGCGCGGCGAATCTCGGCGACGACCGCGGGCACGAGCGTCCGGCTGACGGTGCCGACGACGCCAAGGGTCGCGTGCCCGGTCTCCAAGCCTTGGATCATCGAGACGTCCTTGTGCAACGCGTCGAGCTCGCTGCGGATCGCACGTGCGCGGTCCAGCACACGAGCGCCGAACTCGGTCGGTGCGGTGCCGCGGCGGCCGCGTACGAGCAACTGGACGCCGAGCTCCTGCTCGAGCTGGCGGACGTGCTCGGAGACGTTCGACTGGACCGTGTGGAGGCGGTCGGCGGCCGCGGTGAAGCTGCCCTCCTCGGCGACTGCGAGCAGCGTCTCGAGTTGGCGAAGGTACACGTCATCTCCTTCGGTGGATCTCCCCCCGGGGCGCCCGCCGCCCGGCTTCCCACGAGCCATCGGTTTCTACGATTGATCGTATCTGTTTCACCCCTTTGACAGATGGACTTGTGATCCACTTCACTTGACGGGGTACGAGACGAGCTCGAGGAACCGGTTCGATCCCCCCGGTCGGTTCCCGAGCTCGTCCCTTGCGTCGGAGGTGAACAGATGGCAGCCGAGGCATTCTCGAGCCTGATCTTCACTGGCCCACTCACCTGGACCAACGAAGCCGCGTGTCACGGTCAAACGCGATTGTTCTTCGCGCCCGCCGGCGAACGCCCCGAAGCGCGTGCGGTACGGGAGTCGTCGGCGCGCCGTGTGTGCGCGGCCTGCCCCGCGCTCTTCGAGTGCCGGGATTGGGCGCGCGAGCATCGCGAGTACGGGTTCTGGGGTGGAGAGTCCGAAGAGGAGCGCGCCGCCGCCGGCTTCCGCGTCGACATGCCGGTGGGGCGTGTCGCGCGCTACCCACGTGGCAACGGCGAGCCCGTACGCCCGCGCGAGTCCCGCATCGCGTAGACGCGCGACGTCCCGCGCGCGTCGCACGGGACCATCACAACGATCGGCAGTAGTGTCCGCGCTCGTGAGCGACGCACCTCCGGGGGTCGATCTCGGGCGCCTGCGGCCGTGGTTCGCGGCGCACGTCGAAGGCGCGAGCGGCAACGAGCTGCATGCGACGTTGATTTCCGGCGGCCGTTCGAACCTCACGTATGCGGTTGGCGACGAGGTCAACGTGTGGGTGTTGCGCCGCCCGCCGCTCGGTCATGTGCTGCCCACCGCGCACGACATGAAACGCGAGTACACGGTGCTCGCGGCACTTGCGCCGACCGACGTGCCCGTGCCGCAGCCGCTCGCATTCTGCGACGACGCAGCAGTGAACGACGCGCCGTTCTATGTGATGGAGAAGGTCGACGGCGTCATCCTGCGTACGGCCGCCGAGATCGCAGTGATGTCGCACGGCGACGCACGCCGTTGCTCGGAAGAGCTCATCGACGTGCTCGTCGCGATTCACGCGGTCGACTACCACGAGGTCGGACTCGACGACTTCGGGCGCCCCGACGGCTACGTCGAGCGCCAGGTGCGACGCTGGGGCGAGCAGTGGGAGCGGTCGAAGACCCGGGAGCTGCCCGCGATCGACGAGCTCGCGCGCCGGCTGCGCAACGCGTTGCCCGCATCGCCCCCGCCGACGATCGTGCACGGCGACTATCGGCTCGACAACACGATGCTGGCTCCCGACGACTTCGGCCGCGTTGTAGCGGTGCTCGACTGGGAGATGGCGACGCTCGGCGACCCGCTCGCCGATCTGGGTCTGTACCTCCTCTACTACGCGCGCGACGAGGCGCAGTCGGGCGGCGTCGGTGCAACGATCACTACCGAAGCCGGGTTCTTGTCGCGCGACGACGTCGTCGAGCGCTACGCGAAGCAGTCGGGGCGCGACGTCAGCCAGCTCGAATTCTACGAAGCGCTCGCGGCGTACAAGCTCGCGATCATCCTCGAAGGGATCCACGCTCGGTATCTCATGGGCAAGACCGTGGGCGTGGGCTTCGACCACATCGGTGAACTCGTCGAAGTGATGGTGAAGGGTGCGCTCGACACCGCGTCGCGCTCGTCGCTTGCAGTCCTCCGCGGCGAGTAGCGCAGAGCGCGGTGAGCGCATTCTGCTCGACCGCCTGCCACTCACCGACGGTGTCGTCGCGCTGCGGTTGTTCGTGTTGTCGGACGCACCCGCCGTCGCCGATGCCTGCCGCGACCCCGAGATCCCACGCTGGACGTTCATGCCGGAAGGTCTCACCGAGCCGCAAGCGCGCGCGTGGATCGAACGCGCGTCGGACGGCGTTGCAACATGGGCGCGCCGTTCGCATGGCGATCACTGACGCGGCCGACGGAGCACTGCTCGGCCAGGTCGGTATCGGCAACCTCGACTGGGACCAGCAGGTCGGCGAGATCTTCTACTGGGTTACCGCGCAATCCCGTCGACACGGTGCCGCGACGCGCGCGAACGAAGCTTCTCGCCGCCTGGGCGTTCGACGTCATGCATCTGGCGCGCATCGAGATCACCGTCGATCCGGCGAACGATGCGTCGCAACGCGTCGCGCTGGCGGCCGGGTTCACGCGCGAAGGCGTGTTGCGCTCGTATCAGCGCTTCAAAGACGGCCGAATGGATGCCGTGATGTTCTCGCGCTTGCCATCGGATCAATGAGACCGCGCTCGCCGCGGCGAGAAAAAGGAGCAGGAGGACACGATGGGTGTGATGGACGGCGTGCGAGTCGTCGAGGTCGCCGAGCACGGGTTCGTGCCGTCCGCGGCCGCGATCCTCGCCGAGTGGGGCGCCGACGTGGTGAAGGTCGAGCGCCCGACCGGCGACCCGCTACGGCAGATCATGTCGATGGGACTCGCCGCCGACACCGGCGAGTTCAACTGGTTGTTCGAGCAGTTCAACCGCAACAAGCGCGGCGTCGCGCTCGACCTCCGCAACGACGAGGGGCGCGCCGCGCTCGACCGGCTCATCGTGTGGGCCGACGTCTACATCACGAACTTTCTGCCCTCGGCGCGGACGAAGTTGCGGCTTCACCCCGACGACATCTGGGCCGTGAACCCGCGTTGCGTCTATGCGATCGGCTCGGGGCAGGGCCTCCGGGGACCGGACGCGGATCTCGGCGGTTTCGACGCAGTGTCGTACTGGGCGCGTGGCGGGCTCGCGCACATGCTGACGCAGAAGGGCGCGCCGCTCGTGCAGCCGCGTGGCGCGTTGGGCGATGCGCCGAGCGGCGCGTTCCTCGCGGGTGGTGTGGCCGCCGCGTTGTTCCGGCGCGAACGCACCGGAGAGCCGACGCTCGTCGACGTGTCGCTGCTCGGCGCGGCGGTGTGGACGCTGTCGAACGACTTGGTACCGACCACGATTCTCGGCGAGGAGCCCGCAGCGACACGTGCCGGGGCGCACACTCGGCAGCGTGCTCGTCGGCTCGCATCGCACGGCCGACGAACGCTGGATCAGCCTCAACATGCTCGACGCCGAACGACATTGGGCGCCGACGTGTCGTGCACTCGGGCTCGATGAGCTCCTCGATCGCCCGGAGTACGCGACCGCGGCGCAGCGCGCGGAGCGCGCAGCCGAGCTGCACCCGATCTTCAGCGCAGCGCATCGGCTCGCTCACGCTGGCCGAGTTGAAGCAACGACTCGCCGCGCGAGGACACGATCTTCTCGGCGATCGCGTCCCCGTCGAGGTCATCGACGATCCGCAGGTTCATGCGAACGGATACCTTGCGCCGCATCCCGCGCACGAGCGGGCCCGGCTTGCGTCGTCACCGATGCAGTTCGACGGCCTCGGGCTCGATGTGGCGCGCGGCGCGCCGACGATCGGCCAGCACACCGACGAAGTCCTGCGCGAAGTCGGCCTCGACGAGACCGAGATCGCGCAGCTGCGCGACGAGGCGCGCTGGTGTGAGATCGGCACTCCCGACGCCGCGCATGATTTGGGCAGTGGGCCTGAACCATCGCGATCACGCGGCCGAGACCGGGCGACCGCTCCCCGAAGTCCGAACACGTCCGAGCTGGTGTTCCCGGTACCGCAGCTCATCGCGTCGATACGCCCGGGCTGCACGCTGGATTCCGGCGACGTGATCCTCACCGGCGCACCCGCACACCGGCAGGTGTCGGTGCCGGCCGCACGCCACCTCGCGGGCTGGTCGCCGGCGACGTCGTCGAGATCGCGATCGGCGTCGTCGGCACACCACGAAGCCCCGGTGCTGCGAAGCGCGACGTAGGGTGGCGTGGTGACTGTGCGGTGGAACGCACAACCGACGTTGCGTCGACCGGCGATGATCGCGGCATTCTCCGGATGGAATGACGCCGCCGACGCGGCGACCGACTCGGTGCGCTGGCTCGCCCGTTCGACGAACGCACGACCGTTCGCGTCGCTCGATGCCGAGGAGTACGTCGACTTCCAGGCCGCACGCCCGACCGTCGAGCTCGTCGACGGCGTCATACGCGCGGTGACGTGGCCCACGTTTTCGTTCTCGGCCGGCTCGTTCGTCGGTGCCGGCCGCGACGTGTTGCTCCTGCTGGGTGTCGAGCCCAACTTGCGCTGGAAGTCGTTCTGCGACGACGTCAT
The DNA here is from genome assembly GCA_963836365.1 of uncultured Actinomycetes bacterium. Lineage (GTDB taxonomy): Bacteria > Actinomycetota > Acidimicrobiia > IMCC26256 > PALSA-610 > DASQHW01. The sequence continues at coordinate 611,169 of CAWIJC010000004.1, read as the reverse complement.
CACGGTCGCGCGCACAGCCGGTTGCGAGATCATCGTGACGGTTGGCGCGTTGCTCGGCGATACGCCGCACTCGCGGCCCATCCAGTGCACCGGATCGGCCACCGACGAGGTGCTCGCGGCCCGTCTCGGCATGCAGCGTTCGCGCTACGAGGGTCCGACAGGCATCGTCGGCGTAGTGCACGACGCTGTGCGGCGCGCGGGTTTTCCTTCGGCGTCGGTGTGGGCGCCGGTGCCGCACTACGTCGCGACAGCACCGAACCCGAAGGGCACGCGGGCGATCCTCGAGAAGCTCGGCCAGCTTCTCGACCTCGACATGGAGCTCACCGATCTCGACATCGCGGCGAGCGCGTGGGAGCGCTCAGTGTCAGAAGTTGTTGCCGGCGATGCCGACGTCACCTCGTACGTGGAACGGCTCGAAGCGCGCTTCGACGCCAACGCGGTGGAACCGGTGTGGGCCGGCATCGACGACGCCGACGACGATCGTGAAGACAACAACGATGATGACGATGACTGGTTCGACGAGGACGACCTGCCGTCGGGTGAGTCACTCGCCGAAGACTTCGAGCGCTACCTCCGCGACCCGCCCGAAGACTGATCCCGGACGCAGATCAACCGAGAAGATCTTGGGCGAGTGCTTCCCAGAGGCGGGTCGACAGCACGAGTGAGTCGGTGTCGACGCGTTCGTTGTTGCCGTGAAACATGTTGGCGTAGTCGTCGAACGAGAGCTTGCGGCTGAACAGCCCGAAACCGTACGCGACCGATCCGGTCCGCCGGAAGAACCGCGTGTCGGTGGCACCGACAGTGAGGAACGGCACGAGCGCCGAGCCTTCGACAAGACGCGAGGCCACGCTTGCCATCGCGTCCCAGAGCGGCGTGTCGGCGGGCGACGACGTCGACACGTTCTCGTCGAACGGTGTGATCTCGACGTGCGCGGCGAGATCGCCCAGCGCGTCGGCAAGCATCTTGTCGATGTCGCCGCCGGTCTGGCCGGGAAGTGTGCGGATATCGACCTCGACGTCGACACGATCGGGAATCACGTTGGTCTTGGTCCCGCCGTGGATGATCGTCGGCGCGAACGTGGTGTGCGTGCACGCGTGCGCCTGACGGGCCAAGCCGATGGGGAGCTGCTCACAGAAGTCGTGCAGCGTGTCCTCGTTCAAGAGCTGCGCGTTCCAATCACGCCCGAAGTCGACGCCCTCGATGAAGCGGCGCCACGTGTCGTGAATCATCGTCGGCGGGCGGTACTCGGCGAGGCGGCGAACGATCTCGGCCGCGGTCACCAACGTGTTGTCGGTGCGGAACGGCTGCGATGCGTGGCCGGGAGTGCCGCGTACGGTGATGCGACACCAGTACGAACCCTTCTCGCCGACGATGACCGGAAGCCGGGGCCCGGTCGCGCTCGGCATCTGGAAGCCGCCCGCTTCGGTGACGACGTAGTCGGCCTTCACCGCGTCTCGCTCGTGCTCGAGCAGGTGCTCGGCACCCCACGTACCGAGGTTTTCCTCGTCGGCCACCGCGAGGTAGACGAGCGTCCCACGCGGTCGAAACCCGGAGCGCGCGAGCTCGCGGAACGCGACCGCCATCGTCGCGGTGAGATTGAGCATGTCGACCGCGCCGCGCCCCCACACGTCACCGTCGACGAGCGAACCACCGAACGGATCTCGCTGCCAACCTTCGGGATTGACGGGCACGACGTCGGTGTGTCCCATCAGCAGCAGCGTCGGCGCGTTCGCGTCGGTGCCCTCGATGCGCGCGACCAAGTTCTCGCGGCCGGGCTGCGCGCTGATAACGCTCGAGGTCGAGACCCGTGTCGCCGAGATACTGTGCGAGCACGTCGGTGCTGCGCGACTCGAACCCCGATTCGGGCGTGCCATCGTTCACGCACGCGTTGCGAATGAGATGAGCGAGCAGGTCGACGGAGTCGTCTGCAACCTGCGCGTCGGTGCGCGTCACGCCGACGTCGATCCGGCGTCCGACGCGGAGACCGGCGCCATGCGATACACGAGCTCGCCGTGCTCTTCGGTGCGTTCGGCTCGACCCGCGTGCACGAGGTGCTCGAGGTGGGCGAACGTCTCGCTCTCGGCCATCGTGCCCCAGTGTCGTTTCGGGAACAGCTCGTGCGAGAGCGACTCGACGGTCGCAGGGCCGAGGGCGAGACCGGCCGTCCGCAACATTTCCATCCGCTGCGTGTGATGTTCCTTGATCGCGTGCACCCGACCCGGCACGTCGGTGAACGGATGACCGTGCGCGGGCAGCCCGACGTTGATGCCGGGCAGCTGCGCGACCAGATCGAGGGTCGCGAGATACGACTTCAACGAATCGGCCTTGCGCACGCCCGACACGTGCGGCGTGATCGACGGCAACACGTGATCGCCGGTCAACAGGGTGCCGGTCTCGGGATCCCACAGACACAGATGGTCGACGGTGTGGCCGGGTGTGTGCACGACGAACCACTCGCGGCCGGCGAGCCGCAGTCGATCGCCGTGGTGCACACGATCGGTTGGCTCGGGCGGCGAGAACAGCAGCCGCATCGCCTTGATCATCAGGCGGCGCTTCAGCGGCGGGCCCTGGTTCACCGTTCCCCACGGTGTACGCGAGCCCCACGGGCCGGCCGTCGCCTCGGTCTCGTCGGTGTCGTCGGCGACGACGTCGGGATCGTTGATCGTCGGTAGCTCGTCGGGCGGGACGTCGACCGACTGCGCGTACTCCGCGGCCTCGATCTCGGTCCGGCGTGCTTCTCCCTCGCTCAGCGCACGCTGCGGCGACGGACCTTTCACGGTCCACGTCGAGAACGCGTGATGGGTGACGAGCTTGGCGCCCGACTCGCGGGCGACGCGTCCGGCGCCGCCGAAGTGATCGGGGTGCGAGTGCGTCACGACCACCGTGTGCACGTCATCGAGGTCGAATCCCGCGGCCGCGAGGCGGTGCTTCAAGGCTTTCCACGATTGCGGGCCGGGAAGGCCGGGATCGACGATCGCGATACCGCGGTCGTCGGCGAGGCCGTACATGTTCACGTGTCCGAGACCGGGCATCCAGATCGGCAGCTGCATGCGCAGGATGCTCGGCGCAACTTCGATCACCTCGCTCGACGCAGCCTCTTGCTCCTGCTTCGGCTTGCGCGGCTTGCTTGGTTGGTCGCGCTCGCTGCGGGCCGGGATACCCGGCCCGCGGGCGCTCGCCGCTCCGGCCAGTTCGCTCCGCTCCGCTCCGCTCACGGCGTCATGCGCCGTCGCCTGCGTACGCCATCGGCGCAAACTTACGCCAGGGCCGGTTCGCCTCGGCGATCGCGCCGCAGCCGAGTACCAGCTCCTCGTCGTGGCGGCGCGTGACCGCCTGCAGCCCGACCGGAAGACCGTCGGGCGCGAGCCCGACTGGAAGGCTGACCCCGGGCATGCCGGAGATGTTGAACGGCGCGGTGTACGGCACCGAGCCCATCCCGCCGACGCGCCGGCCCGCGATCTCGAACGGCGGGGGGCCTTCCGCTGCGAACGCAGTGGTCGCGGTCGTCGGTGTCAGCAGGATGTCGACCTCGTTGAACACCGCGGCGATCGCCCCGAGCAGCTCGTCGCGTCCTGCGCAGTGCGCGCAACACCACGTCCATCGGGTAGTCGCGCAAGGCTTCGTAGCCCGCCTTGACCACAGGAGTGAGTACGTCGAGCGAGCCCGCGTACACGCGCTCGCCGTAGTGCGTCGCAGCGGAGATGTTCGAGATGATGCCCCAGGCTTGGCCCGGCTTCGGGAAGCGGACGTCGACGTCGACGAGTTCGATGCCGGCGTCCGCGCAGAGCGCGAGCGCGTGTTCGCGCGCGAGCTTCTCGACGTCGGGGTCGCACACCGCGAAACCCAACGTCGATGACCACGCCGCGCGCTTTCCTTGCAGCTGCGCGGCCGCGTTGCCCGACACGACCGCCTGCTCGTACGAGCGGGCCGGTCGCGGCAGCGACGTCGGGTCGATGTCGGTTGGTCCGGCGATCGCGTCGATGTACCGAGCGGCGTCTCGTACCGATCGGCACATCGGACCGGGAACCGACGTGAGCCCGTTGTCGAACGCAGCGTGGTTGCCGACGCGACCGAAGCTCACCTTGAAGCCGAAAAGCCCCGAGTACGACGACGGGATGCGGATCGACCCGCCGCCGTCGCTTCCCGTACAGATCGGCATCATGCCCGCCGAGACCGCGGCCGCCGAACCACCGGACGAGCCGCCCGGCGTGCGCTCCGGATTCCAGGGGTTGCGCGTGGTGCCGTGGAGGTACGTGCGCGTCCAGTTCACCGAGCCGAACTCGGGCGACGTCGTGAGCCCGACGAACACCGCACCGGCGGCGCGCAGCCGTGCAACCTCGGTGCAGTCCCGATCGGCGACGTCGTGCTCGAACACCCGCGACGCGTGCGTGTTCGGCCAGCCACGCACCTGCGCGAGCTCCTTGACGCCCATCGGGACACCCGCCCACGGGCCGGGATCATCACCCTTGGCGATCGTCGCGTCGATGCCAGCCGCTTGTGCGTGCGCCGAGTCGACGTCGAGGAACGCGAACGCATTGAGCTCGGGATCGAGCTCGTCGACGCGGACGAGAAATGCGTCGAGCACGTCGGACGACTTCAACTCGCCGGCACGTATGGCATCGGCGAGCTGCCATGCGTCGCTTTCCCACATCTTCGTGCTCACGACTCCCCCTTCTCGCGCGAGATCTTCACCAACTCGGCGAACGCGTCGTCGATGCCGCCGGCCAGAACTTCGAGATCGGCGAACGTGTCACGGTCGGCCCACAGGCCAAAGTGCATCGTGCCGTCGTACGAGAGGATGCCCACGACAACCGTGAGATTTCTCGTCAGCGGCACGATCGGAAACGCCTCCAAGAGGCGCGCGCCCATGAGATACAGCGGAAACTGCGGACCCGGCACGTTGGTGACGATCAGATTGAAAAATGGCTGCCGATGGACGGCACGAGCGGCAAGGCTCAACAACGTAGGCGCCACGTAGTTGGTCGCGCTCGGCGATCATCTCCGCGCCGAGCGCCTGCTTCCGTTCCTTCAGGTCACGCGTCTGCTCGGAGATCGTGGCCAGACGGTGGTCCGCCGCACGCGCGTCGACTGGCAGATTGACGAACATCGCCGACACCTTGTTGCCGAGGTCGCCGTGCTGCCCGTCGGCTCGCACCGACACAGGACACATCACCCGCAAGCGCACGTCGTCGGTGACCTCGCCGCGATGCTGCAGCAGGCGACGCAGGCCGCCCGCGACACCCGTGAGCACGACATCGTTCACCGTGCCGCCGAGGCCGGTGCGGATCTCCTTGATCTCGGTCAGCGGGACGCGCACGACCGAGAACCGGCGGTGACGCGCCGTTCGCGCGTTCAACGACGTACGGGGCGCGATCGCGTCGCGCGTGATCAACGTTCCCATGGAGCGCACGGTCTCGCCGACACGGTCGAACGCGCGGCGTGGGCCGCGCAGCAGCGAGCGAATCGACCGCGCGAACTCCGCCGGTTGCGTGACGCGCTCGCGCAACGTGTCGAGCAGCAGGTCGCGCGACGTCGGCGCCGGCTCGGGCGTCCATGCCGGCACCACCGGCTCCGCGAACTCGGGCGTCGCGTCGAGCAGCAGCGTCGCGACGTCGACACCCGAGACACCGTCGATCAGCGAGTGATGCGTCTTCTGGATGATCCCGACGTGCCCGTCTTCCAGTCCTTCGACGAACCACAGCTCCCACAACGGACGCTCACGGTCGAGCAGGTACCCCTGCACGCGGGTGGTGAGCGCGACGAGCTGTTCCCACGAGCCGGGCTTCGGCAGCGCGGTGAGCCGCACGTGATAGGTGATGTCGAAGCGGTCGTCGTCGACCCAGATCGGACGGCCCTGATCGAACGGCACGGTCATGATCCGGCGCCGGAACCGCGGCATCAACGGCATTCTCGAGAGCACGAGGTCGCGAACGTCGGCAATGCGGAAGTTCCCGTCGGCGTCGAAGAACGAGTCACCTTCGACGACGCTCATCGCCCCGACATGCATCGGATACTCGAGCCGCTCGAGGTGCAGGAAGCTGGCGTCGAGCGCGCTCAGCCGATCGTACGGGGCCATTGGGCAGATCGTAGGTGTGCAGGCGGCTCACGGTCTATGCCGTCGCTACCGTCTACATCTGAATGGCCCGCACTTCGACGACACTGTGGATGATCTCGCCCGATCTCGTGCGTGCGCTCGACGAACAGCTCGGCGCACCCGTCGACAGTTACGTGAACGGATCGCAGACCTGGCTCGTCGGCGACGCGGAGCGCGGTGACATCGTGCTCGAGTACCGGCTACATCCGGTCGCCGGCTACCGAACGCCGCGAGGCGCGTCGCACTACGACATCTGGGAGACCGTCCTCGCGCACCTGTCGCGCGACCGCGATCCCCAGGCCATCCTCATCGGCGACGAGACACGCGCGCTGTCCGAGGTGTGGGACGGCTTGGAATGCTTCACCGCGTACGGCGACGACGTCGAACCGGCGCGCCTCGCCGCGCTCGCCACCGACGCCCTCGGGCGCGGACCGGACCAGGCCGGGCAGGTCGACCACGATGCGATCGCGGACGCGTGGGAGCGCGCGAACCGCGGCGTCTCGATCGTGCGGCTGCTGTTCGACCAGCTCCGCGCGTAGTGCGACTCACCCGCGCCAGGGTGGCGAGCGCGGTGCGTCGTACCACGCGGCGACGTGCTCGCCGTCGATCGCCCGGAACGCGACGTCGAGCCATCGGTGCGCGCCGGCGAGCGGCTGCGGGAGCGCGTCACGGGCGAAGAACCCGACCGCGCTCGTCTCCAACGGGTGTCCCTCGAGCTCGCCGCCGAGCATCCGGCAGTGGAACACGAGCGAGTACATCGGCACGCGGGCGAACCCCAAACGCAAGCCGTCGAGCACTGCGATCAGCGAGATCGGCTCGCATTCGATCCCGGTTTCCTCGAGCACCTCTTTGATCGCGATCTCCGACGGCGAATATCCGACGTCGGCCCACCCCACGGGGTACAGCCACCAACCGGAATCGGCGCGCTGGGTGAGCAAGATTTCGCCGCGCTCGTTGCCGACGACCGCGGCGACCGCGACCTTGGGCGTGACGTAGCCGGCGACACCCTGGCCGACGGTGTTCAGCCACTCGTCGAACAGCACGTCGGCTTCGGCCTCCTCGACGGCCGCGGCGCGAATGTCGGCCGCAACCTTCAGCACTTCTTCGAAGCGTTCGCGCTCGTACAGGCTCTGCGTGAAGCCGAGGCCGGTTCGCGCGACACCCGACAAGGCTTCCGCCCAGCGCAACATGTCGGCCGCGGTGGGCCCGTTCGGATCAGTCACTCGGCCGCAATCTAGCGAGCGATGCACGCGTCCAGCGCAGAGCGCACATCTTCGGCGGCGCGGGGATCGAGCTTTCGTCCTTCGGCATCTCGCACGTAGAACACGTCGACCACGCGGGCGCCGAGAGTGGCGACCTTCGCGACGCGGACGTCGAGCGCGAGCTCCGCGAACGTGGACGCGAGGCGGAACAGCAAGCCGACGTCGTCGTCGGCGTGCACCTCGACGACGGTGTCGGTTCCCGATGTCTCGCTGTCGACGACGACACGCACCGGCCCGGGTTCGTTGTGAACCGATGCGTACGCACGGCGGCGTTCGTCGACACGCGTCGCGAGATCGTCGTCGCGTTCGAGCACGTCGAGGATCTGCACGACAACACGCGCTTCGCCCGCTTCGTCGCGCACGCGGCCGAACGGATCGCTCGACCGGAAGACGTCGAGGGCAATACCGTCGGCCGTGCCGAACAGGCTCGCCTCGAGCACGTTCAAGCCGCAGACGGTGAGTGCGCCGGCGAGTGTTGCCAGCAGGCCGGGACGGTCGTGCGCCACGACCGTGACACCGACGTCGGCGTCGCCGCGTGCGCAGCGAACCGCCGGCGCGCGCACGAGCAGCTCCTCGTGCACGCGCATCTCCTCGTGATCGAACGCGAGCAGATAGCTCTCGGGGAGACGGCTCACCAGGCGGTCGGCGCGCTCGTCGCCGATCACATGAGCGAGCGCTCGCCTCCGGTCGGCGGCGAGCGCCCGCGCCTCGCCGCGCTCGATCGACGCCGCGGCCTTGGTGAAGAGGTCGCGCACGAGGTTCGCTTTGGCCGGGCTCCACGCGGCCGGGCCCGTCGCCCGCGAGTCGCCGATCGTCAACAGGTACAACAGACGCAAGCGCTCGGCGTCGTGCGCGCACACGGCCGCGAGATTGTCGGCCACCGACGCATCCGAGAGATCGCGCCGCGTTCGCGACCTCGGCCATCAGCAGATGGTTGCGAACCAGCCAGACGAGGATCTCGCGCCCCTCACTGTCGAGTCCGATGCGGCGAGCAATACCGAGTGCGGTCTCCGCGCCGACCTCCGAGTGGTCGCCCGGCCTTCCCTTGGCGATGTCGTGCAACAGCGCGCCGAGCAGCAGCAGCTCCGGGCGACGCGACGCGCGCGCGATGACTGCGTCGATGTCGTTCGTGCCGCTCACGTGACGGTCTCCCGCATCGAGCAGCCGTGCGCACTCGGCGACAGCCTCGAGCAGGTGCCGATCAACTGTGAAGCGGTGGTACGCGTTGCGTTGGGGCCGCGATCGCACGTGTTCCCATTCGGGCAGGATGCGGATGAGCACGCCTTCGTGATCGAGCGCCTCGAAGACAGGAACGGCGTTCTCGCCCGCGCGCAGCAAACGAAGGAACGTCGCGCGCTCCCACACGTCCCACGACGGTTCGGTGATGTCACGTAGGCGCTGCAGTGACACGCGCTCGAACGCCGCGTCGTGCTCGGCCGCGGCCGCCGCCGCTTCGAGCGCGCGCAGCGCGGGGACAGATCCGTCGGCATCGCTCTCGACGTGCACGCGCTGTTCGCGAAGCGTCACGCCCGCGGCGATCAGCTCGCTCTCGGTCCCCGCCGCGACCCGAGGGACCGCGCGAAGCCGTCGCGCACCCTTCCCCACACGTCGCGTGCGACCCATGCGATCTCCCGCGCGGCAGACGACAGGTCGTGCACGAGCGCGTCGGCGTCGCGGGCGCCGAGCAGCACTGCTACGGCGTCCTGCTCCTGCAGCGCCATCCGGTCCGAACGTGTGCTCGTCGTTCGCTGCAGCGCTACCCGCAGATCGAGCAGGTGCGAGCGCCCCGCGTCGACACGCGCGAGGTCGTCGGGCGTGAGGTAGCCGCGCTCGAACAACGATCGCGTACCACCCGGCGCCCCGAACGCCCAACCCGCCCACGCGAGCGCATCGGTGTCGCGCAGGCCACCGGCACCCTCCTTGAGGTCGGGTTCCAACATCTCGGCGACCGGCCCCGGCCGCAGGCGCCGCAGCTCGGACGCCTCGGCAAGCGCGGGGAGAACTCGTTCTCGACGTCGCATCGCGAGCTCGCGCACTTTCTGCTCGAGCTCCGTGCTGAGCGACGCGTCACCGGCGAGGTGCCGCACTTCGAGCAACGCGGTCAATGCGTCGATGTCGTTGTCGGCGAGCGTGATCGAGTCCTTGACGGTGCGTGCACCGTGGCCGGTCACAAAGCCCGCGTTCCACAGCGGGTACCAGAGCGCTTCGGCCATCGCTCGCACCGCGTCCGCGCCGCCGCGGCCGCGGCGCGGGTGCACGAGCAGCACGTCGATGTCAGAACCGGGGCACAGCTCGCGCGGTACCGTACGAACCCATTGCGACGAGCGCGGTGGCCGTGCCATCGAGCCGATCGAACACGTCGGTCAATGCCTGATCAACCGCGTCCGCAAGCGCCAGACCGAACTCACGGCCGCGTAACGTCGTGTCGGCGACCAGCACCGCGCGTGCGTTCCGGAGCCGCGCCGCGGTGTCGTCGGCGCGCGCGTCAGAGTGCGTCGGAACCGGCCTCACCGGTGCGTATTCGCACCACACTCTCGACCGGCACGACCCAGACCTTACCGTCGCCGATCTTGCCGGTGCGTGCGAACTCGATGATGCGTTCCGCGACGCCTTCGGCCTGACCGTCCTCGACGAGTATCTCGATCCGTACCTTCGGTACGAAGTCGATCGTGTACTCGGCCCCGCGATATACCTCCGTGTGGCCGCGCTGGCGACCGAACCCTTGCACCTCGCTGATCGTCATTCCTTGGACTCCGAGGTCTTGCAGCGCGTTCTTCACGTCATCGAGCTTGAACGGCTTGATGATCCCAACCACGAGTCTCACCGATGTTCTCCTTGTCGCGCTCTGCTGACGTGCACTGCTACCGCTCGGCGAACGAGTACGCGTTCTCGGAGTGCTCGCCGAGGTCGAGGCCGATGTGTTCTTCCTCTTCGGGAACGCGGATACCAGCCGGCATGACCTTCTGGAGCACGAAGACGATCACGAACGTCATCGCACCCGACCAGACGAGCGTCGCGAGAACTGCGGTGAGCTGGTAGCCCAGCAGTGTGAGACCACCGCCGAGGAAGAGGCCGTCCGCGCCGGCGGCGTTCACCGCCGCGTCGGCGAAGAGGCCGAGCAAGAGCGATCCGACAATGCCCCCGACGAGGTGCACACCGACGACGTCGAGCGCGTCGTCGTAGCCCACCTTGAACTTCACTTGGATGGCCGCGTAGCAGACGGCACCGGTGATCACGCCGATCGCGATCGGTGACATCCCGCCGACGAAGCCGGCGCACGGGGTGATCGCGACAAGTCCCGCCACTGCCCCCGACGCCGCACCCAGCGTCGTGGCGTGCCCGGTGTGCATCCGTTCGACGACGAGCCAGCTCGAGCATGGCCGCGGCGGCGGCCATGTGCGTGTTCACCAGCGCCTGGACTGCGAGTCCGTTCGCACCGAGCGCCGAACCGGCGTTGAAACCGAACCATCCGAACCAGAGGATGCCCGTGCCCAACAACGTCAGCGGGAGCGAATGCGGCGGCATCGGCGTGCCCGGCCAGTTCCGGCGCTTGCCGAGCACGAGGACCGCGGCGAGCGCGGCGATACCGGCATTGATGTGCACGACCGTGCCGCCCGCGAAGTCGAGCGCGCCGAGGTCGAACAGCCACCCCGACGGCGCGAACACCCAGTGCGCAACGGGTGCATACACGAACACCAACCACAAGCCGAGGAACCACGCCCACGCCGCCGAAGCGCATGCGGTCGGCGATCGCACCCGTGATCAACGCAGGCGTGATGATCGCGAACATCAGCTGATACGCCATGTACAACGACGGCGGGATGGTGAGCGCGTCGGCGAGCACCGGCGGTCCGGTGTTGAAGTGGCCGAGCCACGCGAAGTCGAAGTTGCCGATCAATCCGTTCGTGCCGCCGAATGCGAGCGAATACACGACGACCGCCCATAGCACGCTCACGAGGCCGAGGCAGAAGAAGTTCTGCATGAGCATCGTCAGCACGTTCTTGGCGCGCACCATGCCGCCGTAGAACAACGCCAGGCCCGGCGTCATGAACATGACGAGCGCCGCCGACGCGAGTACCCAGGCGACGTCTCCGTCGACGATCTCAGCCGCGACAGTGCGCAATTTTCGCTCCCCCTGTTGCCGTTGACAACCGTCGGGTCGACGCCGCGCCCGCCTTCGGACACCAGCTGACCGACAGATTGCTGGTTCGATGCTGAAACAGATTGTTACAACAGCGCAGCGTCAGCGGTCCATGACGGCGGTGCCGGGAGGCCGCCAACGGCGGACGGCGCTCACGAGATCGCGCACGTCGGAGGCGGGCTGGGGCGGGGCGAAGTAGTACCCCTGCGCTTCGTCGCAACCGAGCGTGATCAGCTGATGCAGCTGCGCCTTCGGTCTCGACCCCCTCGGCGACGACGTTCAGGTGCAACGCGTGGGCGAGGCCGACGACCGCCGACACGATCGCGCGGTCCCCGGGGTCCTCCGCGAGGCCGTGTACGAACGCCCGGTCGATCTTCACCGTGTCGACGGCGAAGCGCTTCAAGTAGCCGAGCGAGGAGTAGCCGGTACCGAAGTCGTCGATCGCGAAGCGTACGCCGAGCGCGCGCAGGCTGTTCGATCACACGGATGACACCGTCGGCGTCGTCCATCAACACGCTCTCGGTGATCTCGAAGCAAATGTTCGACGGCGACACGCCGGTTCGGCGGACGACGTCCGCGACCTGCTCCGCGAGGTCGGGGCCGAGCTGGCGCGCCGAGAGGTTGATCGACACGGTGAAGTCCGACTGCTCGAGCTGCCACTTGGCTGCGTGCGCGGCCGCGTGCTCGAGCACCCATGCACCGAGAGGCACGACGAGACCTGTTTCCTCCGCCAAGCGGTACGAACTCGGTCGGCGCGACGAGTCCGCGCTCGGGATGCTGCCAGCGCACGAGCGCTTCGGTGCCGACGCACCACGCATCGTCGAGTCGCACGATCGGCTGGAAGTACAGCCGCAGCTCGTCGCGCTCGATCGCGCGGTGCAGCGCGTTCCCGGTCGTGTGGCGAGCGAGCGCGCGAGTGCGGATCGTGTCGTCGAAGAACTCGATGCGGCCCGGTCCGGCGTCCTTCGCGTGGTACATCGCGGCGTCGGCGTCCCGGAGCAGCTCGTCGGCAGTCTCGGCACCGGTCGTCGCCAGCGCGATGCCGACGCTGACACCCACGTAGGTTTCGGCGCCGCGCACCACGAACGGCTGCGCGAGCGCGTCGAGCAGGCGCCGGCCGATTTCGAGGGCTCGTGCCCGCGCGAAGTCGTCAGGGAGGTCCTCGCACAGGATCGTGAACTCGTCGCCGCCGAAGCGCGGCGACAGTGTCACCCGGCCGCAGCATCGCAGCCACGCGGCGCGCCACTGCGATCAGCAGCTCGTCGCCGGCGCTGTGACCGAGGCTGTCGTTGATGTTCTTGAAGCGATGAAGGTCGAGCGAGAGCACCGCCATACGCGCCTGCGTGCGTTGCCCTCGTGCGGTCGCGAGCGTGAGCCGGTCGACGAACAGCAGGCGATTGGGCAGGCCCGTGAGTCGATCGTGCATCGACTCGTGCGCGAGGCGGTCTTCGAACGCCTTGCGCTCGATTGCGATGGCCGCAAGGTGCGCCGCGAGCGAGAAGATCCAGCGGTGTTCCTCGTCGGGCTGCTCCGCATCGTGTCCGTACGACGCGACTCGGCCGACGATCCTGTGCCCGTCGGGCGCGAGAATCGGCGTCGACCACGCAGCTTGAAGATCGATGTCGACGTCGTCCAGCAGCACCGAACATTTCAAGCGCGGGAAGTACTCTTCGACGCTGCTCGCGATCGTCGCGAGCGTGTCTTCGAGCCGCACGCCGCGTGCGATCTGCTCGAGGATGTGCGACTGATTGGTGGTGAGCGCGGCGGCGCGGTGTTCTTCGGTGATGTCGTGCCCAACCGACTGCACCTCCACAACGGCGCCGCGATCGTCGACGAATGCGCGATCGATCCAGCGGTAGCGGCGGGCCACCCCTTCCGGTCCGAGCTCCCACTCGTCGTACGTCTGTAGTTCGCGGCCCGGACCGAAGGAGCGCAAACGCGATCGAGCATCGGCGCCCGAGCAGCTGGTGCGTGCAAGTCGGCGAACGACGAACCGATGAGCTCGTCGCGACTGCGGCCGTAGAAGTCTGCGAACGCGCGATTCACGAACGTGATCGTCGTGTCAGGGAAGTATCGGCACACCAACTCGATCTGATCGTCGACGACCGCGCGGTAACGGGCCTCGCTCTCGCGGAGCCGGCCTTCGCTCCGGCGCAACGCTGCGTCGGAGTGCTTGCGATCGGTGACGTCGCGGATCGTCATCACTATGCCCTGCACCGCCGGATCATCGAGCAAGTTGTTCGCGACGACCTCGGCGTCGACGAGGGCGCCGTCGCCGCGCCGTATCCGGATCTCGGACGGCCGCGACACCCCCGGCGTCGATCGCGTCTCTTCCCAGAGGTCGAGTGCGCGCGGCATGTCTTCGGGCACGATCGCGGAGAAGACGTTCTCGGGTTCACCGGTGGCAGGCAGCGCGAACATCGCTTCGGCGACCGGACTGCTGTATTGCACAGAACCGTCGGCACCGAGCACGCAGATCGCGTCGGTAACGCTCGAGACGTACGCGCGGAGCCTCTCCTCCGACGCGCGTACCGTCGGAGTCGATCTCGAACTTCTCGGTGACGTCGCGAGCGTTCACGACGATCCCCTGCACCGCCGAGTCGTCGAGGAGATTGCTCGCCGCTATCTCGAGCCAACGCCACGCGCCGTCGGCGCGAAGCATGCGGAACATCATGCGCACGGTGGCGCCCGGATGTGCGCGCAAGCGCCCGAAGATCTCCTGCAGGGGCGCGCGCTCGTCGGCAGGCATGGAGAGCACGTCGGTGGTGCGGCGGCCGATCACCCGTCCTGCATCGAGACCCGCGAACTCGCACACGCTCGGGCTGAGGTACTGCATCGTGCCGTCGCCGGCAATGACCATCACCATGTCGCTCGAGTGCTGTACGAGCGATCGGAACCACACTTCGCTCTCGCGCAGCGCCTGCGTCGCGAGCCGCTGCTCGGTGACGTCCGCGAGCACGGCAACCGCGGCGGTGACGCGACCCGACACGTTGCGCAGGGGGGCAATCGAGACGTCGACGTCGACGGGTTCGCCGTCGTGCCGCACATACCGATGCGTGTGGCCCTTGACCGTGCGCCCCCGGAACACGCGCGCGACCAGGCGATCGAGCGCCGGTTTCGTCTCGGCCGTGACGAAGGGCGGCGCGTCGCCGACGACCTCCGCCGCTGACCAGCCGAACAGCTCCTCTGCCGCGTGATTCCACACGTGCACAGCCATGTGCCGATCGAGCGCAAAGATCGCGAGCGGCGACGACTGCACGATCGCGCGGAGTACCGCTTCGCTGCGTCCGCGCGCAGCGTCGGCCGGCCTGGCGTTCGGACAGGTCGCGCGAGAGCGCGGAGTAGTACTCGACGTCGCCTTGCTCGTCGTGGTGGGCGACGACAACGACCTCCACCGGGAGGCGGCGGTGAGCGCCGTGCCTGACGATCAGCTCGCCCGACCATTGACTCTTGGTCTCGAGCGCCTGTTGCAGGTCTTCTCGTATCGCGTCGGGCGCCTCGAGGTAGTCGGCCGGACCCAGCGCCGGCACCGGTTCGTGCGCGCCGATGTCGAAGAAGTCGCGCGCGGGCCGCGTTCGCGAAGAACATCTGGCCGTCGGGGTCGTGGAACGTGACGAGGTCGGGGGTCGACTCGATCGCGCGACCGAGCATCGCGAGCTCACGCTCGACGGCACGTTCTTCGGTGATGTCCACGATCGACCCGACGTAACCGTGCATGCCGCCCGTCGAATCGACGACCGGTGCGCCCTGGGCGCGTAGCCGGCGTGTCTCGCCCGAGCGCCTGCGGATGCGCAGCTCCACGTTCGACTCGCGTCGCTGCGCCGAGAGCAACGCACCCGACTCGACGATGTTCGTGAGATCGTCCGGGTGCACCCACTCGAGGAACGAGCGACCCACGACGCGGTCGATCGGCTCGTCGAGGATCTCCGCAAATCGCCGGTTCGCATAGTTGATGAGCCCGCCGTCAGCGACGAAGTAGATCCCGCCGGGAGAAGAGTCGGCGATCAGCCGGAACCGCTGTTCGCTCTCGTCGAGCGCGCGTTGCACGTTGCGCAGGGACGTCACGTCGCGACCGAGCAACGAGTAGTGCGCGACATCGCCGCTCGCGCCGCCGTGCGCTACCACTGTGCACTCGAGCTCGACCGTCCGTCCGTCGAGCGCGGTCAGCATGAAGTCGCCGGTCCACGTGCGCGCGGTCTCGAGCGTGACACGCAACTCGCGCTCGAGCGCGTGCCGTCGCGCGGCCGGAATGAGATCGGTTACTCCGATGTCGCCCAACGCGTCGAGGTCGGGCAGGGCGAGCCCTCGACGCGCGGCCGGATTTGCGTATCGCAGGCGGAGATCGGGATCGGCGACGAGGATCCACTCGTCGAGCGCGGCGGGGGGCTCGGCGAAACGCGCGACAGCCTGTCGGCTGCGACGTTCGCTCAGATCTTCGAGCGACGCGAGGTAACCGGTCAGCGCGCCTCGGTCACCGCGCACCGGAGCCGCGCGGAGGCGCGCGGGGCGCTCGCCGGCGCCGTCGCGCAGGATCCGGCACTCGAGGTCGATCGTGTCGTCGCGGTTATCGCGTCCGGCGAGTGCATGCGCGACACGCGCGCGATCGTCGACGTGTATCGCTTCGAGCCAACCGTGACCGAGCGCTTGCTCGTGCGCGAGGCCGAGCAGCTCGAGCAGCGCGTCGTCGACGAACACCGCGCCGAGCCCGTCCTCGATGCGGAACACACCAACCGCGGGCCGGGGCGCCGGCACGAGGCCGGGGTCGGCGTCGGGGCCGGGGCCAGGGCCGGCGAGCCGAATGACCGCGAGAACGCGCGCGGTCTCCGGCTCCGTCGCCGGCAGCGGTTCGACCTGCACGTCGACGACGACGCGCTCGTGATCGGTGCCGGTCGAGCGCGACGTGCTCGCGAGTCGTGCGATCGCGTTGCGCGCCCGCGCGGACGCACGCGAGCAGCGCCCGGCCGGCTTCGGGTGCGGTCGCGGCTTCGAGAGGCGCGCCGGGACGGCCGTCGGTGCCGAACAAGGTGCAGGCCGCGCCGTTCGCGATCTCGACGACGAGCGCGCCGGTCGGGTCGACGCGTACGAGCAACACCGCGACCGCATGGCTGCTCAGCGTGCCCATACCGGCACTCATCGCAAGCTCGCGGCTTGTCGGGCCGGCCGCGTTCGTTGCCCCACCGATCGTGCGCCTCTCCCCGGCGTCCGCCGCGCGCTGCGAGATCCTGGCTTCCCGGCTGTCACCGCTCAACCCCTTGTCCGGGTCGTGGGCGCTCGCGGATGGCGCGCGCCTTGCCGATCCCCCACGCCAGCAGTGCCCCGCCCAGGTCCTCATCGCCCAGATCCGTCACCGCCTTTGGCACGATCCCGTAAATGTCGTCGGGAAAAGCGCTGATTTCGAAACGGTCCCGTACCACCTCGGGTACGCCGGCGCGCCGGAGCACCTCGGTCGCCTCGCGGCGCAGCGAGCGGACGCACTCCAGCGGAGTCGTTCGCTGCGAGAGCGGATCGAGTGCGAAGAGTGCGCGCAGCTCCGCGGCGACGCGTGCCGAGGCGCGTTCGCCCGCGCTCGCGCGCGTCCTCGAGCACCGAAGCGCGCGCAGTGGCATCGAGTTGACTCCACGCGTCAAGGATCTCGGCCACCGCCTGTACGACCCATGCCGCGCCGAGCCGTTCGACGCCGTCGGCGAGGACGCGCGCGCCGTCGGCCATCAAGGTCTCGGGGTCCGTGGTCACTCGCTCCCTAGGGTCCGCACGGTGCCAACATCGTCGCGTGCGAGTGCGCGCGTTGTCGGTCTTCGAGCGAATCGTCTATCACTGCGTCTGCCTCGACGCGCGGGATCCCTCGCATCCCGTGCTCGAGGTCGACGCCGTGATGCGGGAAGGCGACGCGGACGGGCCCCTGCTCGTTGCCGTCGCCGACATCAAGCGCATGGTCGGCTTCGACGTCGCGAGTACCGCGCTCGATCGACTGGCGCCGCGCGCATCGCACCGAGGTGATCGACAGCGTGGAGTACGTGACGTTCCCCATGTGGGAGCCCGTCGCATAGGCGTGTGTAGGAGTGGGCCCACGACACCCCACACACGCCCCCGCACGCGGCGACGTGCGGCGTCCGCGTTCAGCCGGCGACGACGTCGCCCTCCATGCGGTTCACGGTGCAGCCGAGGCCTTCGAGATACGTGATCGCTTCGTCGCGTGCAGCGTGCGGTCCGGAGAGCTCGAGTATCACCCATCCGGAGCTCGCCTCGACGTTCGCGCGGCGAATGTTCGGCACGACGTCGAACCGCTTCACGATCTCGTAGATCATCGGCCGGTCGACGAGCGCCTCGGGAAACGACACGAACAGCCGGATGGCGTCGGCGAGCGGCGTCAACGCGTACCTTCACCGACACGAAGACCGACACGTGCGCACGCGTCCGGCGCGGCGACGACGAGCCCGGTGAAGAACGGGCCGAACTCGGCATAACGCGCCGACACGGGATCGAAACGCATCTCGTAGACGATGTCCTTGAGCGCCGCGGGATCGTCGGCGAGCAACGTGACGCCCCACTCCCAAT
This sequence comes from uncultured Actinomycetes bacterium, assembly GCA_963836365.1. Lineage (GTDB taxonomy): Bacteria > Actinomycetota > Acidimicrobiia > IMCC26256 > PALSA-610 > DASQHW01. The sequence continues at coordinate 593,117 of CAWIJC010000004.1, read as the reverse complement.
CGTCGATGCCCGTCGAACCTGTGATCAGCTGAAGCACCCGACCTGCGTACGTGCGACCGACGCGCGCATGCCCGGCCATCAACGCCTTGCGCTCGTCGAACGAGAGCTCGTACCAATTCGCGGCGACCGCGCGGCGCTTCGACATCGGGTAGAAGCAGCAGCACGCCTGCGCGGGCAGGCGCGGATGCACGCGGTTCTCGCGGTAGTGCGCGATGCGCTCCCGCCACGCGCCGAGGCGCTCTTCGAGCTCGTCGCCGCTCAACGACTCTTCTTCACGCAGGCGCGCGCGTTCGTCGTCTTCGGTCGCGCCGTACTCCGAGAGCTCGGTGAGCGACACGTACGACCACACGGGCTCGATCGGCGCGTCCAGGAGCTCCCGCTGGAAGCGCTGCAAGCGGGCGAGATCGGGCCCGAGCGCGATGACCCCGAGATCCGCCTTGTGGCCGAGCATCGCGAGGCACCGCGCCTGGTGCCCGTCGGCTTCGAGCGCGGCGACCGCGTCGACGACGTGCTTGCCGGCCGCCGGGTCGCGCTCGGCCCGCTCGCGATCGACGCGGTAGTAGAGGTGCAGTACACCCCAGCCTTGTGACGGCGTCACCGCATCCACGGCAGCGAGGGTACCGCCCGCTCCTTGCCGCAGTTGCCTGACGCACGTCCCGGTACCAGGGCGTAGTGACGCAGGTTCGAGCGCGCGAAGGCGCCCCGGAGGTGTAGCTCCGGGGCGCTTTCGAGATCGGGGAGACGGCGGACTCAGAAGTCCATGTCGCCCATGCCGCCCGGCATCCCGCCGGCACCGGCCGGGGCGCGGGCGGCTCGGGCTTGTCGGCGACGACTGCCTCGGTGGTGAGGAACAGCGCCGCGATCGACGCCGCGTTCTGCAATGCGGAACGCGTCACCTTGGCGGCGTCGATGACGCCCGCCTTCACGAGGTCCTCGTAGTCACCGGTGGCGGCGTTGAGGCCGTTCGCACCCTTGAGGTTCTTGACCCTCTCGGCCACCACGCCGCCTTCGAGGCCGGCGTTGACCGCGATCTGCTTCAACGGCTCCTCGAGCGCACGAGCGACGATCTTGGCGCCGGTGGCGACGTCGCCCTCGAGCGTGGCCGCCAGCTCGGCAACCTTGGCCTGCGCCCGCACCAGCGCCACACCGCCGCCGGCCACGACACCCTCTTCGACCGCAGCCTTGGTCGTCTGCACGGCGTCCTCGATACGGTGCTTCTTCTCTTTGAGCTCGACCTCCGTCGCCGCGCCGACCTTGATGATCGCAACGCCGCCCGACAGCTTCGCGAGCCGCTCCTGGAGCTTCTCGCGGTCGTAGTCGGAGTCGGTGTTGTCGATCTCGTTGCGGATCTGCTGGATGCGGCCCTGCACGTCGTTCTTGCTCCCGGCGCCTTCGACGATCGTCGTCTCGTCCTTGGTCACGACGACCTTGCGCGCACGGCCGAGCAGTTCGAGGCCGATGCTCTCGAGCTTGAGGCCGATCTCCTCGGAGACCACTTGGCCGCCGGTCAGGATCGCCATGTCCTGGAGCATCGCCTTGCGGCGCTCGCCGAAACCGGGGGCCTTGATCGCCCCTGACTTGAACGTGCCGCGGATCTTGTTGACCACGAGCGTCGCAAGCGCCTCGCCCTCGACGTCCTCGGCGATGATCGCGAGCGGGCGGCCCGACTGCATCACCTTCTCGAGCACCGGCAGCAAGTCCTTGACCGCGCTGATCTTGTTCGAGACGAACAGGAGGTACGCGTCGTCGAGCACTGCTTCCATGCGCTCGGGGTCGGTGACGAAGTACGGCGAGATGTAGCCCTTGTCGAACCGCATGCCCTCGACGAGGTCGAGCTCCATGCCGAACGTCTGGCTCTCCTCGACGGTGATCACACCGTCCTTGCCGACCTTCTCGAGCGCCTCGGCGATCATCTGGCCGATCTCCTTGTCGGCCGCGGAGATCGCGGCGACATTGGCGATGGCGGCGGGGTCGGTCTCGACCTTCTTCGACGACGTGCGGATCGAGTCGACCGCGGTCTCGACCGCGTCGTCGATGCCCTGCTTCAGCACCATTGGGTTCGCGCCGGCGGCAACGTTGCGCAAACCTTCACGCACCATCGCCCACGCGAGCACCGTTGCCGTCGTCGTGCCGTCGCCGGCGACGTCGTCGGTCTTCTTGGCGACTTCCTTGACGAGCTCGGCGCCGATCTTCTCGTACGGGTCTTCGAGATCGATCTCCTTCGCGATCGACACGCCGTCGTTCGTGATCGTGGGAGCACCCCACTTCTTCTCGAGCACGACGTTGCGGCCCTTCGGGCCGAGCGTGACGCGTACCGCGTCGGCGAGCTTGTTCATGCCCGCCTCGAGCGACCGGCGGGCGTGCTCGTCGTAGGCAATCTGCTTCGGCATCTGGTGAAACCCCCTCAGAGCAACCGTGGGCTGCGTGGGCTGGCAGGGACGAGTGGTTGGCACTCAGGCTAGCAGAGTGCTAATCGAGTCTGGCACTCGGATACCGAGAGTGCAAGAGGACCGGTCGCCGCAGGGCGGCGGGAACGACGGGGCCGGACCCCGCGCTCCCGACGATATTGTCGGCCCGGGGTTGCACGGCCCGTGCGGGCTGCCAAGTGGTCCTGAAGGAGACGCGGTGGCCGAGCTGCACGACACGACCGAGGAGTACCTCGAGACGATCCTCGCGCTCGAGGAAGAAGGCGTCGTGCCGATGCGGGCCCGGCTGGTCGAGCGGCTCGGACTCTCGGCGGCGGCCGTCTCCGAGACGATCGGGCGGCTGTCCGGTCAGGGCTTCGTCGAGCTCGCGGGCGATCGCAGCCTGCACCTCACCGACAAGGGCCGCCACCTCGCGACGACGGTCGTGCGTCGGCACCGGTTGGCCGAGCGGTTGCTGACCGACGTCATCGGCCTCGAGTGGGAGAAGGTGCACCGCGAGGCCGCGCGGTGGGAGCATGCGATCTCGGCCGAGGTCGAGGAGAAGCTCGTTGCGCTCCTCGGCGATCCGGCGACGTGCCCGCACGGCAATCCGATTCCGGGCTCGAAGCACCGGACGCCCGCGGGCGACGACATCGCTCGCGAAATCGGAGCCGGGCAACGTCGCGGTTGCGCGCATCAGCGAGAAGCTCGAGCTGTCGGACGACGGGTTGCAGCTCATCGCAACGGCACGGCTCGTGCCCGGCCAACACGCGACGATCGTCGGTCGGATCAACGACGGTGTGCGCGTGAAGACCGATTCGGGTGAGCACGTCGTTCCCGACGCGGTCGCCGAGCAGCTCTACGTCGTCCGCACCTGACATTCGTACTCGGCACGCGTCAGCCGCCAGAACAGCGTCCACTGCCCCACGCTCATGCGTTTGGACACTTGTCGGCGGTGGGGCGCGGCGAACTGTCCAAACGGTCGCGGTCTTCAGCCGCCGGCGACCGCGGGGACGATGCTGACGACTTGTCCCTCGGTGACAGGCGTGTTCACACCGTCGAGAAAGCGGATGTCTTCGTCGGCGACGAAGACATTGACGAAGCGGCGCAGGGTGCCAGTGTCGTCGAACAGTCGCTCGGCGAAACCGTTGTGTGAGGCGTCGAGCGCCTTCAGCGCGTCGGCGACCGTTCCCGCGTCGACCTGCACCTCGGACGCGCCTGCCGGACATATTGCGCAACTGTGTCGGGATACGAACGGTGACCGCCATGGGAATCAGTGCTCCTCGATGTCGAACGCCTCGTGGAACGCGTCCAGCGTAGGGGCGATCGTCGCGCTCGGACCGCACGTCGGCGCGACGGCATCGAGCGTCTTCAACCCGTGGCCGGTGATGTAGACGACAACGCGTTCGTCTGGCCGGATCACGCCGTCGGCGGCGAGCTTCTTCAGCGTCGCGATCGTGACACCGCCTGCCGTCTCGGCGAAGATGCCCTCGGTGCGCGAGCAAGTGCATTCCCTCGACGATCTCGCCGTCGCTGACGGCCGCGAAGGCCCCGCCTGTCGTGCGAACCACTTCGAGCGCAAAATAGCCGTCGGCCGGATTCCCGATCGCAAGGGACTTCGCGATGGTGTCGGGCTTCACGGGCCGAATCGTGTCGGACTCGTCGAGATATGCCTTCGCGATCGGTGAACAGCCGAGCGCTTGCGCGCCCGACACGCGCACGCCGGGAGCGTCGTCGAGCAGGCCTACGCGGTGCAGCTCGTCGAACCCCTTGTTGATCTTGGTGAGCAACGACCCGCTCGCGGCCGGCACCACTACATGGTCCGGCACCTGCCAACCGAGCTGCTCGGCCGTCTCGAACGCGAGCGTCTTGCTGCCTTCGGCGTAGTACGGCCTCATGTTGACGTTGACGAACGCCCACTCGTAGATGCCGGCGAGCTCCGCGCACAGCCGGTTCACGTCGTCGTAGTTGCCGTCGATCGCGACGACGTTGCCGCCGTATACCGCGGTGGTGAGGACTTTGCCCTGCTCGAGGTTCGACGGAATGAACACGTAGCTGCGCAACCCCGCGTGCGCGGCGTGCGCGGCGACCGAGTTCGCGAGATTTCCGGTCGAGGCGCACGCGGCGACCTTGAAGCCGAACTCGAGCGCCTTGCTGAGCGCGACCGAAACCACCCGATCCTTGAACGAGTTCGTGGGATTGCGCGTGTCGTCCTTGACCCACACGTCTCGCAGCCCGAGCTCTGCTGCGAGATGGTCGGCTTTGACCAACGGCGTGAAACCCGTACCGAGATCGACGGCCGCATCACGGGCGACCGGCAAGAGATCGGCGTAACGCCAAAGCGACGCCGGGCCGGCGGCGATCTTCTCGCGGGTGACCGTATTGGCGATCGCGTCATAGTCGTATGCGACTTCGAGTGGGCCGAAGCACCATTCGCATGTGTACACGGGGGCCGCGTCGTAGTCGCGACCGCACTCCCGGCACCGGAGGCCTTGGACATGAACCATGTTTGTCTCGCCCACGCCCTTCGGAGCGCGGCCCTCGGCATGAGTGCTTCGGTCCGCTTTGCCACCCATGAGCGCGTCTCCTCTTCCTCTTGACGCGCTCCGAGCGCCTGAAGCCGCCTCCGCGTCGTTCCGTGGAGGCCGCTCTCGGCTGCTCATCGGTCAGGCATTGGCACCTGGCGAACACCGGAAATCCGGTGCACGCTGGTTGCCGCGGCGTCAACGGGCCTGTCCCTCGGCCGCTCTCGATGAGCGTGTTCACCGGGCAAAGTAGCACGCTCCCCTACGCTGCCTCGATGGCCATTTCCGTGTGTCTGCCGGCACGGAACGAGGGGTCGACCATCGCCGAGATCATTCGTGCGGCGCGCTCGTGTGCGATCGTCGACGAGGTCGTCGTCATCGACGACGGCTCGACCGACGACACCGCGGCCGTCGCGACCGACGCGGGCGCGTCCGTCGTCGCCGAACGCACGCTGCTCCCGAGCGCCGGCCGGGGATCGGGCAAGGGCAACGCGCTCTGGAAGTCGCTACTGGCATGTTCGGGCGAGATCATCTGCTTCCTCGACGCGGACTTGCGCAATTTTCAGAGTGTCTGCATCGAGCGGTTGTGTGCGCCGTTGGTCACACAGCCCGACACGCTGCTGGTGAAGGCCAAGTACACGCGCACGTTCGAGGGCGCGCCAAGCGGCGGCGGTCGTGTCACCGAACTCGTCGCGCGGCCGTTGCTTTCGCTGTTGTTCCCGAAGCTCGTCGACATCGCACAACCGCTCGCCGGTGAGTACGCGGCGCGGCGCCGTACGCTCGAAGTGTTGCCGTTCGTGCAGGGTTGGGGCGTAGAGCTCGGCATGCTGATCGACATCGTCGACCGGTTCGGTCGCGATGCGGTTGCGCAAGCCGACTTGGACGCGCGCGAGCACCGGAACCGGCCGCTGTCAGAGCTCGCGCCGCAGGCACTCGAGGTCATGGCAACCGGTCTGCAGCGCGCCGGACTCTACGAGAGCGTCGTCGTGCGCGAACGACCGCCGCTGATCACGATTCCCGAATATCGCGCGCGGTTCGACCCGCTTCGATAGCTGCTTCCTCGACGAGGAGGGCAGCGCGGTCGTACGTCTCGTCGGTCTGCCACACGCGGTCGGTGAGCGCGAGAACGCGGGCGCTCGGGTGATCTTCGGCGATGCGGGCGCGCGCGTCGTCGGTGACCTGGCCGGCGATGACCGCGACGTGCGGCACGCCGAGGTCGTCGGCCCAGGCGAGCGTGCCGCCGACGACCTTGCCCGCGAGACTCGAGCGCGTCGAGCTTGCCCTCGCCCGTCAGGACGAGATCGCGCGTCTTCGAATGCCGCCTCGAGCCCGACGGCCTCGGCGATCGCATCGAATCCGGGAACGAGATGCGCGCCGATCGCCGCGAGGCCGCCGGCGAGCCCGCCGGCTGCGCCCGCGCCGTCGAGCGCGGCGACATCGATACCGGTACGCGCGCGATACACGTCGGCGAGCTTTTCGAGGCGCCGCGTCAATAACGCAACCTGCGCGGCGCTCGCGCCCTTTTGCGGCCCGTACACGCGCGCGGCGTCGACGAAGGTCGTCTCGACGTCACACGCGACCGTGACCTCGAGTCCTAGCAACGACCATCGCAAGCGCTTCGACGGCCGCGAGCCCGCCGTCGGTCGTCGCGCTCCCGCCGACGGCAACCACGATCCGCTTGAAGCCCTGCGCTCGTACGGCTGCGATCAGCTCGCCGGTGCCGCGCGTGCTCGCGCGCAGCGGATCGTTCCGCGGTGCCACGAGCGCAAGCCCGCTCGCACGCGCCATCTCCACGATCGCGATGCCGTCCGGCAGCACGCCCCAGTCGGCATCGACCGGCGTCGCCGAGCGGCCCTGTCACGCGCGTCGTACGGCGCGAGCCGCCGCGCGCGGCGAGCAGCGTGTCGAGCGTTCCCTCGCCGCCGTCGGCCATCGGCAGCTCGACGACGTCTTCGTACCCGGAGCGCCGCAACCCCTCGGCCATCGCGTGCGCAGCCTCGTCGGCGCGCAGCGTTCCTCGGAACTTGTCGGGACACACGACTGCCCGGCGCACAGCGAATAGATTGGCCGCTGCACCGGCCTCCCGTCGCCCCAGGAGCTGACGTTGCTCGAACGCGTCCCCTTGCTCGACAAGCATCTCGACGACTACGCCGACGTCGTCGAACCCGGCGATGCGATCGAACGCATACGGGCGCTCGCCGAGCCCCTCCGCGGCGCTCGCGTGTCTGCACCTCAACGCCACCGCATACGGCGGCGGCGTGGCCGAGCTCCTCGCGACCCATGTCGCGCTGCTCCAGGACATCGGCGATCGACGCCGAATGGCAGGTGATCCACGGCAGCGACGAGTTCTTCGCGGTGACCAAGACCGTGCACAACGGGCTGCAGGGCGCCGACGTCGAGTGGACGCAGCAGATGGAGCGCATCTACCTCGAGCGTGTGCTCGACAACGCGCTCCTCGTCGAAGGCGACTGGGACTTCGTCGTCGTGCACGACCCGCAGCCGGCGGCGCTTCGCGACTATGTGCGCGCGCGGCGGTCTGTCGCCCGAGGACACGAAGTGGATCTGGCGCTGCCACATCGATCTCACCGACGCGAACCCCCATGTGTTCGACTTCTTCCGTCCGTTCATCGAGCAGTACGACGCGTCGGTGTGGACGATGCCGCAGTTCGTTCCGACGCAGCCTGAAGATGGACCGCGTGGTGTTCGCGCCGCCGTGCATCGATCCGCTGTCGGTGAAGAACCTCGACTTGCCGGCGCCGTTCGTCGACGAGATCGTGAAGCAGTACGGCGTCCGCGTACGCGAGCCGCTGATGGTCCAGGTCAGCCGCTTCGATCCGTGGAAGGACCCGATCGGCGTCATCGAGGCGTACCGGATCGTGCATGAGGAGATCCCCGACGTGCAGCTCGTTGCTCGCGGGATCGATGGCGACCGACGACCCCGAGGGCTTCCACTACTGGGAGCTCGCCAACGAAGCGCGCGCCGGCGACACGAACGTGCACCTGCTGTCGAACATCCAGCAGGTCGGCAACGTGCAGATCAACGCGTTCCAGCGCGCGGCCGAGGTCGTGCTACAGAAGTCGCTGCGCGAGGGCTTCGGCCTCACGGTGAGCGAGGGCCTCTGGAAGGGCCGGCCGGTGATCGGCGGCCGGTGCGGCGGGATCACGCTGCAGATCGAGGAAGGCGTGAACGGCTTCCTCGTCGACGACGTCGAAACCGCGGCGAAACGGACGATCGACCTGCTCCGCGACCCGGAACGCGCCGAACGAGATGGGCGCCGCCGGACGCGAGCACGTGCGCAAGCAACTTCCTGTCGACACGAGAGCTCGAGGACTGGTTGCGGTTGTTCACCGAGCTGCGATGATCGTCCTTTCGCATCGTGGCCCGTTCCGTTTCGAGGGCACCGACGACGGACACGTTCACCGCACACCGCGGCGCGGGCGGCCTCGTGAGCGCGCTCGGTCCGCTGCTCGCGAGCCGCCGCGGATTCGACGTGGGTTGCTGCCGCGATGTCGGACGACGACCGCGCCGCGATTCGTTCCGGCGCGACCGACGGCCTCGACATCGATCTGCGGCTGCTCGACCTCGATCCCGCGCAGCATCGCATGCACTACGACGTCATCGCGAACGGCGTGCTCTGGTTCCTGCTTCCACGGCATGTTCGATCGCATCCGGCGCCCGCGCTTCGACATGCACTTCCGCGACGCGTGGGACGCGTACGTCGCCGTGAACGACGCGTTCGCGGAGGCTGCCGCCGACGAGGCCGATGAGCACGAGATCGTGCTCGTGCAGGACTACCAGCTCGCGCTCGTCGCCGGGCCAGCTACGCAAGCGGAGACCCGACCTGCGCATCGTGCACTTCACGCACACACCATTCTGCGGTCCCGACGACATCACGGTGCTGCCGACCGACATCGCGCGACAACCTGTGTGCGTCGCTGGCGTCCGCGCCCGTCGGGATTCCACACCATGCGCTGGGCCGACGCGTACCGACGAGCGGGCCGGACGCGTGCTCGGCGCGCGACGCGTCGATCGGCACGGCGTTCGTCGCCAGCGCTCGGGCCCGACGTCGCGGCGCTGGAGGAAGTCGCGGCATCTTCCGAGGCCCGCGCCGCCACCGCTCGCCTCGCCGACGTGGTCGGTGAGCGGCTCGTGATCCTGCGCACCGACCGCGTCGAGCCGTCGAAGAACATCGTGCGCGGGTTCCTCGCGTTCGATCGCCTGCTCGAGGCCCGCCCAGGCCTGCGCGGCCGTGTGGTGTTCGTCGCGATGGTCTATCGCTCGCGGCAGAACCTCGCGGAGTACTTGGCGTACGCGAACGAGATCGATCAAGTCGTCGCGCGGGTCAACGATCGGTGGGCAACGCGCGACTGGACGCCGATCGTGTTCGACGACCGCGACGACTTCGCGCGGTCGATCGCCGGGCTCCAGCGCTACGACGTACTCCTCGTCAACCCCCTCCGCGACGGGCTGAACCTCGTCGCCAAGGAGGGCCCGGCGTGCAATCGTCGTGACGGCGTGCTGTGCCTTTCACCGGAGGCGGGCGCGTACGAGGAGATGAAGTCGGCGGCCATCGCGGTCCACCCGTACGACATCGAGCAGGCGGCCGCGGCCCTCGATACCGCGTTGTCGATGCCGCTCGATCAACGTGCGACGAGGGCGCGGCGGTTGCGCGAGCTCGCGGTCTCGCGTACGCCGGCCGACTGGCTAGCCGATCTCGTCGGCCACGCGGGCAAATAGCGCGACAAGACCCGGCGGACCGTCGACGAGCACGTCGACGGCGTCGACCAGCTCCGGTGGCGCTTCCGCCGAGCGCACACCGATGCGCACTGCGTGCCGCAGCGATCCTTCGTGCTGCACGCGTGCGAGCGCGGCGAACGCGGCGAGATCGCCCGTGTCGTCGCCGGCGAACGCAGCGACCTCGAAGTCCGCGATCAGCGCGCGTGCCGCGACGCCCTTGTCGATCGCGACCGGTGGACGGAGCTCGACCGCCATCCGCGTACGAAGTTGTGCGAGCCCGTGACGACGCGCGACGTCGTCGGCAATGGCTTGTAGTTCGTCGGCACGCGCCGGCTGCGGCCGCCAGTGCAAGGTCACACTCACGCCCGACTTGGGCTCGACGAGCTCACTCGGCAACCGCGCCGCGAGCTCGGCAGTCGCAGCCGTTACCGCGTCGAGGTAGGGCACGACGCGTGGATCGATCGTGCGGGCGCCACCTTCGAGCCGTTCCATGCCGTAGAGACCCGTGAACGAGAGGCCGGCGATCGGCACCTGCGCGGCGAGGAATCCCGCGGGCCGGCCGCTCACGATGCCCACGCGGCCGAGACGCGTGGCCAGACGGCGCAGTTGCTCGATCGCGTCGGGCAGCGGGCGCGCGTCCTCGGCGCGTTCGACGATTGGCGAGAGCGTGCCGTCGAAATCGACGAGAAGAACCGTGCGATCGGGTCGCTCGGCGAGCACGGCGATCGTTGCGTCGACGTCGAGCATGATGGGACGCTACCGGTATGGATGCGAAGGCGGCCGCCCACGCGAATGTCGAGGCCGCGCGCGAGTCGCTTGTCGGCCTCAGCCACCGCATCCACGCGCATCCGGAGCTGAAGTTTGAAGAGCACGACTCGAGCGCATGGACCGCGGGCCTGCTGTCCGACGCGGGCCTCGATGTCGACTTCGGTGTGTGCGAGCTCCCGACCGCGTTCTCGTGTCGTGTCGGCGAGGGATCCTTGCACCTCGCGATCTCGCGCGGAATACGACGCGTTGCCGGGGATCGGGCATGCGTGCGGACACAACGTGATCGCCGCGTGCGCGGCCGGCGCAGGACTCGCGCTCGCGCCGCTCGTCGACGAGCTCGGTGTCACATTGCACGTCTTGGGCACACCCGCCGAGGAAGGTGGCGGCGGCAAGATCTTCATGCTCGAACGTGGCGCCTTCGACGGCGTGCACGCGGCAATGATGGTGCACCCGACACCGAGCGAAGACATCTATCCACGCGTGAGCGCGGTCGCGCATCTCGACGTTCGGTATACGGGCCGCGAGGCGCACGCCGCGCTCGCGCCGCAGCTCGGCATCAACGCGAGCGACGCGTTCACCGTCGCGCAGGTCGCGATCGGCCTGCTCCGCCAGCATCTGCGCGCGACCGATCAGGTGCACGGTGTCGTGCTGCACGGCGGCGATGCTGCGAACATCGTCCCTGCGCATGCCGAGGGACTCTGGATGGCACGCGCGCGCACGCTCGACGAGCTCGACGAGCTCCGGCCCCGGGTCATGCGTTGCTTCGAGGCGGGCGCGCTTGCGACAGGCGCGACCCTCGCCGTCGAGAACGTCGCGCCCGAGTACGCGCAGATGGAGCACGACCGCGAGATGGCGGAGCTGTATCGCACGAACGCGACGGCTCTGGGACGCCCGCCCTCGCGTGATGGTGCGGGCACGTTCTCGACCGACATGGGCAACGTGTCGCTCTCGATGCCGTCGATTCACCCGTGCCTCGGGATCGAGACCGCCGGCGCGGTCAACCACCAACCGGAGTTCGCGCGCGCAGCGATCAACGCGTCGGCGGATCAGGCAGTCGTCGACGGTGCGCTCGGCATGGCGCTCACGGTGATCGATATCGCGAGCGGGCCTCTGCGGGACCGGCTCGTCGGGGCCGCGTCGCGGTAGGCACACGTTGGCTACGCGTTAGCTGCCGACGGCGACGATGCAGTCGACCTCGGTGTCGATCACGCTCGGCGGCGTCGCCGGATACGCCGCGACCTTTGTTTGGTTGCCGATGACACCCGCGAGGATCACTGCTTCTCGCTGAAGCCCGGGTTTGCAGAACACGGTGTTGCCTTGCTCGTTGCGGCCGGTCCAGTTGTTCGCGGTCTGCGGCTGGTTCGTATAACCCTTGCCCTTGAGATCGGTGCTCAAGCGTCCCGCCTCGCCCGACGCCGCACCACCGTTCAACACGATCAATCGCACTTGACTCGCGTCCTTGGGCGGCGTCGGTGCGGTCGTGACGGTCGTCGGTGCCGGTCCGGCGACCGTGGTCGTCGTCTTCGGTCGCTTCGCCGCCGTGGTCGGCGAGGCGCCGACGTTCGTCCTGGCGTCGTTGTCGACTTGCTGCAGCAACACGATGCCGATGACGACCGCGAGTCCGATCAACGCGACGCCCTTCGCCGCCGCGAAGCCCGCGCCGCCGCGACGTCGCCACCCGGCGCACTGCCCGACGGTCGACTCATGCGGTCATTCTGCCCCGTCGACCGAGATCGACGGGCTCACCGGGACCCGGGGTCGGCGCGTCGACCTTCGATGCGACCGCGGCGTGCGTCCTCCCGCTTGCGGCGCAGACGCCGTACCGTGAGAGGGTCGTACGCCACCGCGTCCGGGAGCTCGATCAACGCCTGCAGCGCGCGGTAGTAGGTGCTCGGCGACACGTCGAAATGCACACGGATCGCATCGTTCTTTCGCTGCGGAAGCTGCCACCACATGCGCTCGAAGTCGAGCATCGCGTGGTCGCGCGGAGTCAGCTCCATTGGGCAACGATCCTGTCGGACACGGGCGCAAAATACAAGCATTTCACGATATGCCCCAAACGCTGGGCATCGGCGCGCACCTGCCGTCGGCACAACGCCTGTCGACACCGCGCCTGTCGACACAACGACTGCCGGGACGACATCCCGACCACCGTAGCGCTTGCCGGCGCTCGCACACGTGCATTGGCGTCTTCTCACGCGTCGACGTACGCCCCGTTCTCAGCAGCAAAGCAGCGAAGCGCGCAATCGTCGACGACGCCGACGCCCGTCTTTCACCTGGGTGCCGAGCAGCGGCGGACAACGCCACCGCAACGATCAACTACAAGACATCGCTGACAAGGGAGCGTCTGACACTCCCGCGCTCCGAACCTATACGACGATGGCCATTGACCTGCTCCGAGGTCCCCAATGCGGGGAACGCTAACGCCAGGCGACGACCGCGATGGTGGGCGGTCCGGTCGGAGCGCCGAGCGGGAGGTCGGAGATCTTTGTCGGTTGAGCTCCACCATTGATCGGCACGCGAAGAGAACGCGCTCGTTTGCGCGCTCGGCGATGAACGCAACCGTGCTCAGGTCAGGCGACACGACGGCATTGTCGATGCCGAAGTCGGTCGGCGGGAGCAACGAGCGCGCCGTCAGGTGCGAGAAGTCGTTGCTGTACGTCACGAGATACAACGCAGTCGGATGGGGCGTGGACGGCGCGCACAGGAGGCGGTGGTCGTCGACCCAGGTGTGGGCGAGACACGATTCCCCCAGGCTCGATCCCGGGAGAACGACGTCCTGGACGCCGTATGTGCCGCTCGGGTTCGGGATCGTGTGTGCCGTGCCCGGCGGGTGGGCGTAGATGACACGCGCGCCCGGCGCGATCACGAAGTCGTCCGTGCCGATCAAATCGAACCAGCCGGGATCGGCGTCGCGAACCTTGTGGTCGTCGACCGGCGATGTTCGGCCCGACGCGGGATCGGCGCACTCGAGATGCGAAGCGGCGCCGCTCGGATCGCTCTTGGCGTAGCACACCTGCTGGTCCGACGGCGAGAAGCGCGGGATCAACTCGTTCGGCAGCGCCGCTAATCCGGATTCGGGCTGTCCGCTCGTGATCGGACGGTGCGCTCCCGTCGAGAGATCGACGAGGGTGACGACGTGCGAGCCGTCCGGCTGCGTGTCGGCCGTGACCATGTGCGAATAGTCCCGATCGAACTGTTCGTTCGTCTGGAGGGGCTGGCTGATGTTCGCCGGGAAGTCCTGGGTGAAGGCGGTGCACGACGATGTGTCCGATTTCGATGTGTCGCCGAGCGTTCCCTTGAACGTCATGACCGTGTGCCCGTCGGACGGAGCGATGACCGTGAACACGAGCGCCACATCATTGCCGACGGGTGCGCACGAGAACACCACAATCCCCGGCGTCGTTCCGACGCCGTTGCCGGATGCGGTTTCGGGCGACGAAGATGACGAAGGCGACGACGAGGGCGACGACGATACCGGCGACGGCGCGCGCGTCTTCGTGGCGCTCGACGAGCTGGAACCGCACCCGCCGAGCGCGAACGCGCATATGGCCACGATCCCACGCCACACGACGGCGCGAGCAGTTCTCGTAGCGATCATCGCGGATCCTCCTGTCGGTCGAGAGCGCTCATGCGCCGCAGGCTCCGGCTGCTGCGCGCGGACCGCACGCGAGAAGCCGTCCGAATTCGATGCGATCGCCCGATGTCACGCGCAGCTCTGTCGGACCGGTCGGGACGGTTGCCGGGTCGGTCGAGCTGAGGACGATCGTGCGCGCGAACGAGCCGTCAGCGTGCGCCACGCGGAACGTCGCATGCCCGCCGTCGGTGATCGCGCCTGTCGGGCCGAGCTCGTCGCACGGTTGCGCGTGCGTGTCGCTGCACCAGCGGTAGGTGCGCCAGGTGGCGGACCCGGTGCCATCGCGCTCGACGGTCACGACACCGACGTGACCGGCCCACGTCCCGACGAACGGCGCAAGCCGAGCAGCGGAGACAGCCGGAGCCGCGGGCGCCAACGACGGCGGCGGCGTAGTCCCGGGCAACCGTGGGAGCAGCGCGGCCGTGTCCTGCGGAAGTCCGACACAATCCGCGCCGTACTCCTTCGCCGCGGAAGGCCCAGGCTCGTCGATCGACCGGCGGTCCACCTCGACGAGTTGATCCGCGTTCCATGCGTACGTCGTGCGTCGGCCCGACCAAGTGCCGCCAACCGCGTTGGATGCATCGGTCGGGTTGAGCGTCACCGTGATGAACTCGTCGTCGACGCAGCGGAAGCCGGTCGAGCCACCCGTGTACGAATCGGTCACGACGACGAACGGCTTGCCGTCGGCCGTCGAGACCCGCTGCAGCCTGCGGCCGTCCCAGCGCAGGATGTGTCCCTTCTGCGTGTGCGCGCCGAGCGAGTTCAAGTAGAAGATCTCGGCGCGCCCATCCCCGTTGACGTCGGCGGCGCCGATCAGCGCGGGCAGACCTGTGTATGTGTCGTGGTATTCCGCCGACCGCCCCGTCGCGAAAGCGACGCGGATGACGACAGGTTGCGGCGCGCCCGCGAAGTCGATCGGACGTCCGGCGAAGTACCCGATGCCGTCAATCCGGCCGTCGCCGTCGACGTCGGCGCTTGCGCGCCCGATGCAATTCGCCGAGCACGGATCCCCTACGCGCGGACTGGACGGTGACTTGGGCCCTGAGACCGTCACGTGGTTCGGCGACCAGGTGACCTGGCTCGCGATCGCGGCCAGGACCGCGAGCACCAAGACGGCGACGGAGGATCCCGCGACGGCATGGCGGCGGCGCCGATGTTGGCGGACGAAACGGGACGTGTCGCTCCACACCTCGGCGTCGACGGGCGCGCGGTCGACGAGCTTGCGCAGGCCGACGGCGATCCTTCGATCGAGGTCATCCATGGAAGTCTCCTTCGGCGCTGGTGAGGTCGGCCCGCAACCTCTCTAGTCCGCGTGACAGGTACGACTTGACCGTGCCGACCGAGCAGCCGAGCACCTCGGCCGTGCGCTGCTCCGAGAGATCGTCGACGATCCGCAGGATCACGACCGCGCGCACTCGGGGCGACAACACCGCGAGGGCGCGCTGCAGGCGGTCGACGTCGGCGACGCGATCGGTACCCTGCGGCGGTGCAGATTCGACGCGGCGCGTCGCCGCGTGCCGCCGTCGTACGGCGAGGCGGCGCCACACCGTCCGCACCTGGTTGACGACCGCAGAGCGCACATACGCATCCGGATCTTGCAGCGCGCCCTTCACCCACCGCTCGTATACCCGTGCGAACGACTCCGCGACGACGTCCTCGGCGAGTTGCGCGTCTCCCGTCATGGCGTACGCGAGTCGCAGCGCGCCCGGCCGTTGCTCTTCGAACAGCTGCGCGAACGAGCGCAGGTTCGCCTGTACGCCGAGCTCGGACGGTTCGGGTCCCACGCCCACGTCGATCAGCATGACCCAACAGATGCGCGACACCCCCGAAAGGTTGTAGTGGTCCGGTGGTCGAGCCAGACGACCGACGACCCACCGAAGCTACGGTCGAGCACCCGCGACCCGCCAACCGCATACAAGTCAGCGGTTCAGTGCAGACGTTCGTCGATCGTTTGGTGGCGAGGGTCGCGCCCGCGACAACGCGCGGCTGCCCGAGCTCGCCGAGCACCCGCTACTCCATCCGACGCCGGCGGCTCGTCCTCGAGCTGTACGCGCACGCGACGACGCAGGCCGACCGCGCCGCGGCCAATCTCATCGGCGCCCGGCTGTTCGGTGATCCGGGGCACTCGACGCGCGCCGCGCGCCACACGCGCGATGGAACGCAGCCGCGGCGTTCGTCGTTGACTGGTCTCGCCGCCGATGAAGTGCGCGTCCACGAGAGCCGGATGTGGGACTCGAACCCACGACCTGCTGATTACAAATCGGTCCACGCGATTCGGCAGCGGACATGGACGGCCTTCCGCGGAGCCATCCGACGTCTGCCAGACGCCGGCGGACACGCCGGTACGTTGGCGCGCGCGCCCGGGGCGCGCCATGGAAGGCGTGGCCATCCTGCTCGTGGAGTCGGGGGCGACGGGACACTTCCACAGTGCTCATCCGTTCTTGCGACGGAAAACAGGCCATGAGGCGTCGATCGTTAGGGAGTTCGCCACGTCGGCGAAGGGTCGCTAGCGCAGGCCAACGATCGTGAGCTGATGGTCCCGGCGTGGGATCACAATCGCGCCGCTCGCCGCGGTCGTGTCGAGCGGCGCGACCTCGATTGTGATTTGCGTGAGGTCGAGAGGTTCGCCGGTGAGAACGCTCGTCAGGCGGTTGGCGGCAGATCCGTTGTCGTTCCAGACGACGAGCTCGTCATGGTTGACGAGCGCAAGGCTCGGTTCAGTGGCATCGAACACGCCGATCATGTACCGGCTGGGATCGGCGAGATGTGAGAGCGCGACGGCATCGGGGTCGCTGATCGCCAGACGCGCGAACCATCCTTCGGGCGGCGCCGGCACATGCTGTCGCTGGCCGGGCGTTTCGAGCAGCCGTTCAAGTACAGCGAGGGCGTCGCTATCTCTGTGCACCACGGTGGTGATCCACTCACCGACTTGCACCGCGTGCTCGGGACCGGCGTGTTCGCCGCGTAGGCGCATGAACCCGCAGTAGTCGACGGATGTGCTGCGCAGACGGTCGCCGTCACGGACAGAACACACCGCGAGTTCAAGCCCGGGTCCGATCCATAGCGGCGCCACGAGCCGGCCACCCTCTCGTAACTGTGCGATCCACGCGGGCGACAAGTCCCACAGGCCGGCAGTAACGATCATGGGATCGAACGGCGCGCGATCCGGGGCGCCAAGCCACGCGTCGCCGGCGCGTACCTCGACGTTCCTCGGAAGCTGCAGGTCGGAGAGCACCGACCGCGCCTCAGCCGCGATCTCCGCGTCGAGTTCGATCGACACGACCAGCCCATCGGGACCTACGAGAACCGAAAGCAGTCCCGCGTTGTAGCCGGTTCCCGTGCCGACCTCGAGCACGCGCATGCCGGTGCGGGGCGCCAAACGCTCCAGCATGACCGCCATGATTGTTGGTGCGCTCGACGAGCTGACTGGAACGCCGTGCGCATCGCACCGCGTTGGGATCGCGCGGTCGGCCGCGTACACCTCGCTGATCGCCTTGCTCGGCAGGAAGGAGTGACGCGGGACCATCCGGACCGCGCCGTCCACCTCGGCCGTGATGACCGCCGTTCGGCGTCGCAGTTCATCGGCCATCCGGTTACGCAGCGCACTCGCCGCCTCGTCGACCGCGAAATCAGCCACGAGTTCGATGACGGCACGTCGTCGCGCTCATCGACGCGCTACTGCCCCTATCGCGTCTGCATCGGCCGTGGAGTCAGTTGCACGTCGCCATGATTGCACGGTCGTACACGAGTCGGCGCTGTCAGACGGCTTGACCCGACGGCCGCACAAGGCGCAAGCCCAGGCGACTGACTGGCGTGGCCACACGAGGAGCAAGTGTCCGGCAACGCAGAATGTCGGGATGCCACCGGCCTGCCGCCCGTCGTCTGGTCCTACCGCACATCGGGTGCGCGCCGTAAGGCAGCGCGATGCTCGAGACATGTCAGACGCTCCACCCTCGGCCGCCTCCGTGATTTCGGCGTTTCAGCTGCCGGGAAGACTTGCGCGCCCGATGCGCCCTGTTCCCGGGGCTTGGTCGAACCGGGTGTTCCGACTTGTTGTGGGTACCGATGCCTACGCGGTCAAGGAACTGCGCAACCCTTGGGGTGATCCCCAGAACGCGGACTGGCTCGACGAGGCGTGGGCGTTCGAACAGTTGGCAATTGCCGCCAGGGTCGCCGCGCCCGAGCCGATCGTCAACCCAGACGACGGCGGATGCATTGCCGTGGTCGCGCGAGACGGCGATTTGGGTACCGCGATCGTGCGCGTGCATCGCTGGGTCGAAGGGCAACCCGCGCCGCGGGGCGCGGTGTCACGAGAGCTCGCTCGGTGGGCCGGCGAGACGCTCGCTCGCATGCATCGACTCGATGTCAAACCTCGGCGGCGCGATGCTTTCCCGACGTTGAACGTCGACAACGCGCGCCGATGGCCCGGACTCGTGGAAGCCGCGCGTCAGGCGAATCCAACATGGTTCGACGACATGCGGAGCGCTGCGGCCTCCGTTGCGACGATCGCGGAGCTCGCGCTGGCGTCCGGCGACCGCACGCACGACGAGGTCATGTCCCACGGTGACGTCGATCAGAAGAACATTCTCCTACATTCATCTGGCCCGTACCTGTGCGACTGGGACGTCGCCGCTCCACTCGTTCCCTCCCGAGAGGTTGCCGATGTCGCCATGTCGATGGCCGTGTGGAAGCGGTTCGACATCGCTAAGGAGGTCGTCTCGGGCTACCGCGACGCGGGCGGAAAACTATGTCGCGTCACATCCGCGGACCTCGGCCAGCCAATGATGGTCAGCATCGACTGGTTAGTCCTCAACGTAGAACGAGCGCTGCGGCTACGGGCCGTCACTGACGAGGAGGCAGCGCTCGGCGGGCGTCTCGTACCCGAACTCCTCCGACAGCTTCCGCGCCAGGTCGATATCGCGTTGCGTGTCGAGCAACTCCTACAGGTGTGACCGACCTCACCGCCAAGTACGAGGCCGTATTCCGCACCGCCGAGCATGGCTGCTCACTACGACGCGATGAGCTTGATCGCGGTACTGATGGTCACCTTCACGCGCACTGTCCGACGACGAAGGTGATCTTTTCGCTCTGCGCCTCCACGACGCACAACAGCGCGCCAAGCACGGCTCGATCGCCGTACGTGACCGCTTCGTGAACATGGGCGGCCGTCTGGGCGCGAACGAGCCGGTAGCCGCGGAGCGTCCAACGTGAACGGGCGAGCATGAAGCTCAAATCTGGGACGCGCGTGCGATGGAATCCTACGGTCCGAGATTGATCTCAGGTGGTTCGACGTCTCGTGCATGGCGACGGCGCCCGAGATCGGGCGGAGGGTGCTCGAGCTCGATCCGCCATGCGAGGAACTCTTGCAGCATCGCGCCGAACATCGCGTTGTCGACGTCGAACTCGATGCGATCGCGGCGATCGAGCCTCGAGAGCGCGTCGGCGAACATGTCCGCGACGAAGCCGCGATCCTTCTCGTGGGCGAGCTCGCAGAGTCGCTCGCGTGAGTAGAGCTCGCGTAGCCGGAACACGTCGACGAAGTCGCGCGCCTCAGCCCGCGCGTACAGCGCCAGCATCTTGTCGGCGGCGAGCTCGTCGCGGTCCAACACTCTTGCGAGAGCTGTTCGTTGTACCGGACGGATTCGATAGTCCCACGCAAGGTCGAGCTCGGTGGTGTCCGCGCTGTCGCTCACCTCGAAGCGCGCGAACCCCGGGCTCGACCGGACGAGAGTGACATGCAGCCCGCGCTCCCGGAGCTCTTCCTGGAGACGCGGGGCAAGCGCGTCAACAGTTTCGGCCTTGGTAGCGAAGAAGTCGAGATCCTTCGTCAGCCGATCGCCGATACCCCAGGCGATGAGTGCTGCGCCGCCGGCCAGCGCGACGTCGTCGGTGCCCTGGGTCGCCTCGACAACGGCGACGACTTGTTGTTGCAGTGGACTCAGGCTCACGCGGTTCGGCGAGCGCGGCGGCTGCGAATCCAGGGTTCCCAGGCAGCGCGCACGTACGCCGGCAGGTACAGGTCATCCCAGACGTCGACCAGCGCGCTGGCTCGGATGTAGCGCCGAACGTCGTTCGCGTCGCCCTCGCGCAGCACTTGTTCATAGACGCTGCGCAGGTCCCGGGGATCTCCAAGGTCGTAGTCGATAGGTACACCGCTCCAACGGATGTGCCGCGGAAGACGCACCGTGTCGCGTTCAGGCGCCGCGTCATCGAGACCTTCGACGACTGCAACCGGACGAGCTCGAGCCGTCGGAACGGAGCGCATGAACTCAAGCGTACCGGCGGTCCCGTCGCGCCCGCAGAGCCGCGCGTTCTCGGATGCTGCCTTCCGGCACCTGCGCGAGCACTCGATCCCGGAAGCGCACAACGATGCGCCCATCCTCCTCGGGGCCATTGACAACAACGACACGCCCTTGCACTCGTTCCGAGTGCCAATCATGTACAGACGTCGACCGCGATAGCGGCACGGGTCTTCGGCGACGTCGATCGCTCGGACCCGGATCGTGTGCAGACGTGTTGTAAGGGGGCCGGCGCACTCTGGTCGGAGCATTCCGCTGTGAGGTCCGTCCTATGACCGCTCAAGCCGAACACGATTCCGAGGCAGCAACCCCCGACCCCCTTCATCAGACGCACAAGAACGCACGCCGAACGAGAACTCGAGGAGTTTGACGCGCGCACAATGCGACTCTTGTTGACAATCCCGCAAGCCGCACGCGTTCTCGCGGTCGGTCAGACGACCGTGTACGGGCTCATCGCAGCCGGCGAAGTCGCCTCGTACACATCGGTCGGGCCACGAGAGTCCCGCACAAGCCGTCGAGGCGTTCGTCGAGCGCATACGCCAGCAACGAGCTACGGTGCGCCCGAGAACAAAGTGCGGCCCGGGCCAAGCAGCAACTTGACCCGGGCCAGCCGACCACCTGAGCCAAGCAGGAGGCCGACACCATGAGCGTGCACCGACGCGCGACGTCACGTGGCGCCCGCTACGACGTTCGTCTTCGTGCTCCCGATGGCCGCAGCTACAAAGCGAACCTTCCGCACGCGGCGCGAGGCGGACGCATTCGAAGCCCGAGAGCTCGCCGACCGCAGCCGCGGATCGTGGATCGATCCACGCCGATCGGCGATCACGTTCAGCGAGTGGACTGAACAATGGCAGTCGAGCACGGCGGTACGAAGACCGAAGACCACCGTGTGGTACGCGAGTGCGATCCGCCTGCACCTGCTGCCCGCGTTCGGTGCGCGACCGCTCGGCTCGCTCACGCCACTCGATGTACAGACGTTTGTTGACCGCCTCGCGGCGCGTTTCGCGCCCGAGACGACCCGGGGCTATTACGCGGTGCTGCGTCTCATCCTCAACGCCGCTCTGAACGCAGACCTCATCGCACGCACGCCTTGCCGTGGGATCAAGCTGCCGTCGGGATCCCCAAAGCTCCGCCGGATCGTCGAACCCGAAGAGGTCCGCCGCCTCGCGGACACGATCGGCCCCGACTACCGAGCGATGATCCTCGTAGCCGCCGAACTCGGCCTGCGCTGGGACGAGTGTGCCGGCCTGCAGGTCCGCGACCTCGACGTCCTCAGACGCACCGTCACGGTGAGACTGACGGTCGGCGAAGTGCGCGGCACGTTCGTCATGAGCGAACCCAAGACACGCGCTGGAAGGCGCACGCTCGCCGCGTCCGAACCTTTGATAGCCGAACTCGCAGAACACCTGCGGCGACAGGAACTCACCGCCCGAGACGCCGATGCATGGGTCTTCACCGCGCCCGAAGGCGGACCGCTGCGCTACTCGCTGTTCCGATGCCGCGTCTTCGCGCCAGCCGTACAGCGCGCCGCCCTCGACGGCGTGACGTTCAATGGCCTGCGGCACAGCGCGGCGACCGTCTGGGTGGCCGCGGGCGTCGATCTGCGCACGGCGCAGCACCGGCTGGGCCACGCGACGCCTCGACTCGTCCTCGAGCTGTACGTGCACGCCACGACGGCCGCTGATCGCGCCGCGGCCGACATCATGGGAACCCGCCTCTTCGGCGAGCGGGACGCGCTCGGCGGGCGTCGCGCGCCATAGACGTGCCATGCAACGAGCGACACGCGACGGAGAACGCCAACAACACCGGCGCTGATCAGCAGGAACATCGAGAGCCGGATGTGGGACTCGAACCCACGACCTGCTGATTACAAATCAGCTGCTCTGGCCAACTGAGCTAATCCGGCTGGGGACAGCACGAGGTGTCGTTGGCGCCGACCGCGGGGTCCCCGGCGTGCGATGCTAGATGGGCGTGTGCTGTTGCGGCTCCATTGCGAGGCTCGGCGCGACTGTCCTCGGAGCACACGAGGTGCCGGGCGCAAGTCATCGCTGGACCGTGATGCGCGATCCCGAGGGCAACGAGTTCTGCGTTGCGGGCGAAGAGCTATACCGGCTGGGCATGACTCAAGGCACGCGCACGCGGCGGCGTGTTCGCCACACGAGCGCGCCGATGCCGAGCACGACGAGCGCGCCCGCCGCGATGAACAGCGGCGCGCGCGATGCGCGCGCCGCTGTCGTCGTGCGTGTCGCCGTGGTGTTGGCGAGATGGTAGTGACCCGAGCCCAGTCGCAAGACCACGTCGGTACCCTCGACCTCCGCGTTGTGGACACCGGGATCGGCCCGCACTGATCGGCCGCCGTCGCTCACGCCGTCGACGTCGCGCGCCGGCAGATACACGGTCGCGTTGACATTGACCGGCACGACGATGTCGACCGTGACGTGCCCGCCGAAGTCGCGCGTCCACGTGATCGGGATCGGCCCGCGCTGTGTCATGACCGTTCCGGCGGCGCGCGTCACCGACGTCTTCGGGACGCGCACCTCGATGCCAGTCGCGCCCGGTGCGATCGCCGTGACGCCGAGCAGGTCGTCCTGCAGCACTGCGAGCACCGTCGCGCCCCAACCGTGCGACTCGCTGTCGCCACTCTCGCGTGCATTCCAGCTCTCCCACGTAAATGTCGCGCCCTGGTGCAGGATCTGGGCATAGCCGGGCCGGTTCGGATCGGTAAGTGCAGTCACGAACGCGTCGTCGCGGCCGGCGGCATGCAGCGCGTCGAGCAACACGCGGAAGTTCTCGACTCCCATCGTGTTCCCGTGTGAGATCACGTCGTCGACGACGGCTTGCACCTGCTGCGACGGCACGACACCGGCCTCGAGCGCCCAGGCATTCGCTTGCTGCGACGCGTGCCGGCTCTGCGTACCGTCGGACTCCAGGCCGTCGACGAACACACCGTCGGGTCGCCGCAGGCGCCCGCGGATCGCCTGCGCCAACGCCGCCGCGCGCACGTTGCCGGTCGACGTCGTCTCGCTTCTGAAGCGCCTCGGCAAGGAACGCCGCGTGCTCGAATCCATCGACCGCGAGGGCGTTGATCACGGTGCGCGCCGTGGTGTTCATGTCGTAGCCGTAACGCATTGCCGGCGGCCAGTCGACAGCGCCGTAGAGGTAGTCCGCTCCGCCGCCCGGCAGGTTGGTGACCAGACCAGTGCGCGTGTCGATCGCGCGCGGCGACGTAGTCGGTGATGTTGCGAACAACCGGATACAGCGACGCGAGCTGCACTCGATCGCCGGTCGTCATGTAGTCGTGCCATACCCAGCTGATGTAGGTCTGCGTCGTGTCGGGAATGTCACGCGTGCCGTCGCCGTTCGGGTACACGGCGTTCACCCGGCCGTCGCGCCAATACCGCCGCTGCGAACGGGCGAAGTCGCGCAACGCTTGGGCGGTCAGTGCGCGTTCGCCAAAAGCGGCCATCGTCGCCTGCGAGACGTCGAACGAGTCCCCCAGGAATGGTCCTTTCTCGCGCGTCGGCGTGTCGAGGAACTGCTCTTGCGAGTCGTAGAGCGCGGAGTGTCGCGCCAGGGCCCAGATCCTGTTGAGGGTCGCGTTCGATGACTCGAAACGGGCTCCCTCCTCGTTCGGCATCGACGCGTGGCGCGCGTCGATTTGCACGTCATCTGGCGTCAGCCGTTCGCCCGCGCCGTCGACCTCGAGATAGCGGAAGCCGAGATACCCGAACGGTCGCAGCTCTTGCGCGCCGGCGTGCTCGTCGAACAGCCACGTCATGTTCGTTTCCTGCACGCCGCGCGTGCGCGACACGTGGCCGTCGGGATCGAGCAAGTATCCGCCGGCGACCGTCACCGTCCGGCCCGCTCGTCCCGCGTGCACGTGCACCACCGGAGTCGCCGGGATCACCTCACCGAAGTCGGCGACGAAAGCATCGCCCACGCGCGTGAACGCGCCGGCACCACGCGATGCTCGACGATGTGCGTGCGCGCGGGCACGAGGTGCGTGAACGGCGCGGTGCCCGCCGGGCCCACCACCGTCGCGGCCGCCCACGATGCATCGTCGAAGCCTGTGTCGTCCCAGCCGCGGGGCTCGCGCCGCTCGTCGAGGTGCTCGACGAAATCGCCTTCCTCGTTGCGCGGCGGACCGGCCACCCACGGTCCGGCCATCGTTCGCCACGAACCGTCGGTCGTGACGGTTTCCCGGCTGCCGTCGGCATGGTCGATCGTGATCTGTGCGATCAAGGCCGGGACCGACGCCGGCCGTCCTTGGCCGGGGGTCGACCAATGCGTGACAAACGTGAACGTGTTGCGCGGCACCGGCGCGGACGTCGCCGGTGATGTCGGTCGTTTCCGAATATTGCTCGTCGGGATACGCGAACGACGGTCCGAGCGCTCGTCGCACACCGTTCACGCGCAGCTGGTACTGCTGCCCGGCCGACGCGTGAACCCGGGCACGCACGACGGGGGCGGCGCCGACTCGCGTCTCCTTGCGGAACAGCGAGTAGTCCTCGGACGACGCGTGTCCCGCGCCCGGCCGCCGGATCCACAACGCGTGCCAGTCGCGATCGGCGAGCGCGGTGTCGAAGCGCGCCAGCGACGCGAACGGTCCGGGCTGATTCGACCGGTCCCAAGTGCGCACGCTCCACCAGTAGCTGTGATCCGGAGCGAGTTGCGTTCGCAGCGACGGGACGAGCACGTAGGACTGCTGATCCGACGAGATCATGCCGGTCGTGAAGATGCGATGGGCGCTCACTTCGTCCGGGCCGTCGTACACCACGAGCTCGTAGGCGCGCTGGATCTCGTCGCGATCCTCGTCTTGCGGCTGCCACCCGAACGACGGGTCGCCCGCGACCGCGAGCGGCGCCGCGTCGTCGTCGACGGTGAGCGCGATCGGCGCGCCGGGCCCGTGCTGGGACTCGCCGGACGCGCTGGCCGGCGCCGCCGCCAGCGCCACCGCCAAGAGGATGCCGATCGAGACGAGCTTGCCGGTCGTGTGCAGCACCCTACAAGTGCCGGCAACGGGCGACTTCGTGACACGCGAGCGTGCCGGCAGCGGCGACGTTGAGCGAGGGCAGCGCGCCGTACACCGGGATGCGCACCAGCACGTCGCAACGCGCCCGTGTGAGCCGGCCGAGCCCGGGCCCTTCGGCACCCAGGACGACGACGACGCGCTGGTCGGCGACACCCAGGTCGTGCAACGGCGTGTCGCCGTCCTCGTCGAGCCCGACGGTCCATACGCCGGCACGCTGCGCGCGTTCCAACGTGTTCGGGATGCCGCCCACGTGCGCGATCGGGAGGTGTTCGATCGCGCCCGCCGCCGCCTTCGTCACCGCGGGCGTGACACGAGCTGCGCGATGTCGACCGATGATCAGACCGGTTGCGCCCGCAGTTTCCGCGACGCGGATGATCGCGCCGAGGTTGCGCGGATCGGTGACGCCGTCGATCGCGACGAGGAACGCGTCGTCGGCAGCGAGGAGACGGTCGAGGTCGGTCGCGCGCAGCGCCGGGGCGAGCGCGACGACACCCTGCGGCGCCTCGGTTCGTGCGAGCTTCTCGAGGCGATCGGGCGAGACCATCTGCAACGCGCCGCCCGCGAGCTCGGCGATCTCGTCGACCGTCGCGTCCTCGGCCGCGCCGCTCGACACGTAGACCTTGCGGACGCGGCGGGTCTTGGAGCGCAACAGCTCGAGCACCGCCCGGCGACCCTCGATCTGTTCGCCGCCGAGCGCAGACTCATTCTTGCTCATCGGACCGAACGCGGCGCCATGCGGTTCCGCCGGGCGTGTCCTCGAGCAGGATCCCACGATCCTTGAGCTCGGCACGGATGCGATCGGCTTCCGCCCAGTCCTTGCGATCCCGCGCATCATCGCGCGCGCCGACGAACTCGATGATCTCGTCGTCGAGCTCGACGATGTCGTCGCGCGACGTCAGGCCGAGCGCCCCCCACAGCTCGCGCACCGTCGCCGCGAAGCGAGCGGCGTCGTCACGACGATCCTCGTCGAGCGCGGCGTTCGCGTCGCGCACGAGCTCGAACACGTACGCAAGCGCGGCCGGCGTGTCGAAGTCGTCGTCCATCACGTCGCGGAAGTACTGGATGTCGCCCGCATCGGCCGACGGGAGCTCGGCGTGCCGAACCCGCCGCATCAACGTGTCGACGCGTTGAACTGCCTTCTCGGCATCAGCGAGCTCCTTTGCGCCGACTTCCATCTGGCGCCGATAGTGCGTTTGCAACACCAGCAGGCGGAACGCACGCGGATCGAACTGCTCCAGCACGTCGCCGAGCGTCGTGAAGTTGCCGAGCGACTTCGACATCTTCTCGCCGTCGACGTTCAGCATCCCGTTGTGAATCCAGTAGCGCGCGAACTCGTGGCCGGCGCCGACAGCTTGCGCGATCTCGTTCTCGTGATGCGGGAACACGAGATCGCTCCCGCCGCCGTGTATGTCGAAGCCGTCGCCGAGGATCTGGAGCGACATCGCCGAGCACTCGATGTGCCAGCCGGGCCGGCCCGCGCCCCACGGCGAGTCCCACGACGGCTCGCCCGGCTTCGCCGCTTTCCAGAGGGCGAAATCGACAGGAGACCGCTTGCGCTCGTCGACGTCGACACGCGCGCCCGCGCTTTCGACGATGTCGGCGCGCGTGCGATGCGACAACACGCCGTAGTCCGCCAGCGTGTCGACCTGGAAGTAGACGCCCGTCCCTTCGACCACGTATGCGTGCCCGCGTGCGACCAACTCGGCGATCAACGCGATCATCGGCGCGATCCACTCCGTGGCACGCGGCTCGTCGTCGGGTCGCAGGATGTTGAGCGCAGTGAACGCGCGCCGGAAGTCGACCTCGTACCTCGCGACGAGGTCGGCTTCGGTGCCGCCGGTCTCCTGCGCGTGGGCGATGATCTTGTCCTCGATGTCGGTCACGTTGCTCACGTAGTGCACCGAGTACCCGCGCCACATGAGGTAACGCCGGATCGTGTCGAACACGATCTCTTTGCGGGCATGTCCGAGGTGCGGCACGTCGTACGGCGTCGGCCCGCACACGTACATCGACACCTGGCCGTCGATGCGTGGCACGAAATCGACCTTCGCTCGCCGTGCGGTGTCGTAGACGCGGAGCACCCGGTTGAGGCTAGCGAGCGGAACGTCGCGTGGCCCGACGTTTGTCAACGCGAGACGAGCGCGACGGCCCAGACCGCGATGCCCTCCGCGCGACCGATCGCGCCGAGGCCTTCGCCGCGCTTCGCCTTCACGGCGGTACCGATGCCTCGACCCATGGGCTCGCGTGCCGGCGCGAGGACAGTCGTGAGGTTGGCGGACATCTCCGCGGTGTAGGGCGCGAGCGTCGGCGTCTCGGCCGCGATCACGACGTCGACGTTCTCGATCCAGCACCGCTCCACCGCGAGCCTGCGCGCGACCTCCGCCAGCATCGCCATCGAGTCCGCGTCGCGCAGTTGCTCGTCGGACGCGGGGAACAGGGTGCCGAGATCGGCAAGACCGGTCGGGCCGAGCAACGCGTCCGCGACCGCATGCGCGACCGCGTCGCCGTCGGAGTGGCCTGCAAGTCGAGGCGCATCGTCGATGCGCACGCCGCCGAGCACGAGAGACGGCACGGTGGCGAACGGGTGCACATCGAAGCCGAGCCCGACACGCAACTTCATGCGGCTACGCCCTCCGGCCCTCGATCGCCCGTGACTCGACCTTCGACCGCCCGGGCCTGCAGCCTGCGCCTCGACTTCATGCGGCTACGCCCTCCGGCCCTCGATCGCCCGTGACTCGACCTTCGACTGCCCGGGCCTGCAGCCTGCGCCTCGGCTTCATGCGGCTACGCCCTCCGGCCCTCGATCGCCCGTGACTCGACCTTCGACTGCCCGGGCCTGCAGCCTGCGCCTCGGCTTCATGCGGCTTCGCCCTCCGGCCCTCGATCGCCCGTGACTCGACCTTCGACTGCCCGGGCCTGCAGTCTGCGCCTCGGCTTCATGCGGCTACGCCCTCCGGCCCTCGATC
Source organism: uncultured Actinomycetes bacterium (assembly GCA_963836365.1). Lineage (GTDB taxonomy): Bacteria > Actinomycetota > Acidimicrobiia > IMCC26256 > PALSA-610 > DASQHW01. The sequence continues at coordinate 564,747 of CAWIJC010000004.1, read as the reverse complement.
GCCCGTGACTCGACCTTCGACCGCCCGGGCCTGCAGTCTGCGCCTGGGCTTCATGCGCGGGAGCCCTCGTGCAACGTCTGCGCAAGCTCGAGGTCGGCCGCGTGGGTGATCTTCACGTTGCGCCGTTCGCCCTCGACGATCACGACCTTGCCGCCGATCGCTTCCACGAGCCCGGCGTCGTCGCTCTCCACGCCTTCACGCGAGTGCGACGCGCGCAGGATCTCGGCGCGAAAGGCCTGCGGCGTCTGCACCGTAAAAAGCCGGTCGCGCGGGACTGTCTCGACGACGTGCATGGCGTCGACGCGCTTGATCGTGTCGACGACCGGGAGCGCCGGAACCGCGCCGTCGGCGCCCTCGACGATCGCGGCGATGACCCGCGCGTAGAGGCCGCGGCCGGCGAGCGGGCGCACGGCATCGTGCACGACGATCACGTCGGCGGTGTCGGGCACGGCCGCGAGCCCGGCGCGGACGGAAGCCGAGCGGGTCTCGCCGCCGATCACAGCCGAGACGGCGTCGGGTGCGGCCCACCGTGCATCTGATGCGAGCACCACGACGACACCGCTGCAACTCTCACGCGCCACTCCGACGGCGCGGTCGAGCACCGTGACATCACCGATGCGTGCGTATTGCTTCGCGCCGCCGAAGCGCGCGCCACTCCCCGCGGCCAGCACGATCGCCCAGGTCTCCACCGGGTCAGTCTGGCTCAGGCGTCGAGACGCGCGAACAGCAGCCGGCCGGCAGACGTCGGTACCACGGCCGTGACCTGCAACATCAGCTCGGGGCCGCCGACCAACTCGCGGCCGCCGTTGACGACCACCATCGAACCGTCGTCGAGGTGGCCAACCCCTTGGCCCTCCTCCTTGCCCTCACGCGTCAAGGCGACGCGCACGAAGTCGCCTGGACCGAGCGACGGCGCGAGCTCCTGGCTGAGCTTTCGCAGATTGCAGGTGGGCACACCCTGCATCTCGGCGCTGCGCGCGAGCGGGCCGTCGTTGGTGAGCAAACGCAGCTGCAGCCGCCGCGCGAGCGCGATCAACTTCGCGTCGACCTCGCGATGCTCGGGAACCTCGTCGTCGAGTACGAACACCCGCGCACATCCTTCGGTCCGCAACGCGTCGAGCGTCTCGAGACCACGGCGCGCGCGCCGGCGTTTGGAGTCGTCACTCGAGTCGGCGAAACCCTGTACCTCGTCGAGCACGAACCTGGCTACCATCAGGTCGCCACCGACGACCCCGGCGCGCGTGAGCGGCAACAGCTGCCCGTCCATCACGACCGACGTGTCGACGAGCAGCCCGTCGCGGCGCGTCGAACGCTTGCGCGCGCACGAGCGGGCGCGTCGACAGACCGAGGAGCTCGAGCACCGCCTCGGCCTGATGCGCGACCAGCCGGTACCCGGCCCACGCCAGCACCCACGCCGCGAGGCCGACGAGCGAGACCGCGAGCCGCTTCTCGAGAAGAAGCGCCACGGGCACGACGAGCACCAGCGCCAGCGTCGACCCCGCGATCGCACCCAGGGTGCCGGCGACGAGCCGGGCCGGCGACGCCCTGTCGACCCGCCGTTCGACCGCGCCCAGCGCACCGTCGAGCAGGCGCCCCAGCACGCCGCCACCTACGTAACCGAGCAGGCAGCCCAGCATCCCGCCGACGCCCTGGGCGTCGGATCCGAGCTTCGGCGCTGCCCAGAAGCCGATGGCCGTGCCCAGCACGGCAACGAGCAGCCTGACTCCTTCCACGAACATCCGCCTCTGATCGGCGGACGGGCGCTGCGGTCGAGCCCTGCGCGCCGACCCCGGGGCAAGGAGGGTCTCAGGCCCCGTCCGGAACGAGCCGATGCGTGATGTGACCTGAGACACACGAGGGGCGCCGAGACCGCTCGGATAGCCTCCTGCGAACAAGGACCGGCGCGACATGGCGGCACGTACGCCCGTGCTCGACAAGACCGACCTCTTCGGCACATTGCCTCCGGAGCTGCTCACGCAGCTGCGGGGACGGACCGCGCTCGCGCGCTACCGCCGGGGCGACCCGATCTTCGAAAAGGGCGACCCTGCGACCCACTTGTACGTCGTGTTCTCGGGTCGTGTCGCGATCGTCGCCAAGGCGACCGACGACCGCGAGTCGGTGCTCACCGTTCTCGGACCAGGCGCGCTGTTCGGCGAGATGTCGATGTTCGACGGCGGCGAGCGTTCGGCGAACGCGCGTGCGCTGACAACCGTGCACTTGATAGCGGTCGAGTTCGACGATGTGCGCGACGTGCTCGCACACCGGCCCGAAGTGTTGTGGGCGGTCGTGCGTATTCTGGCTCGGCGCCTGCGCGCGACCGACGAGGCGTTGGCCGACGCGATGTTCCTCGACGTGACGGGTCGCACCGCCAAGCGTTTGCTCGAGCTCGCCGGCGGCGAGGACGAGTTCCGCATGCCGCTCACCCAAGAAGAGCTCGCAGGCATGGTCGGCGCGTCACGAGAGCGCGTGAACAAGGCGATCGCGTTGTTCGTGAAGCTCGGCTGGCTCGAGATCTCCGGCCGCAGCCGCTACCGCATCATCAACCGCGACGAGCTCGAGAGCCGAGCAACTGTCTAGGCGGCCGTCACGCTCGTTCGACGGCAAACAGCTCCCAGCGGTCGGGCACACCTTTTGCGCGCATGGATGCGGCGGTTGTCGAAGCTCAAGCCCGATCCCAACGGGATGTCGCGCACCGTGCGGAGCACTTCGCCGGGCCCGGCGAGAGCGCACCTTCGGGCGCCGATTGCCATCGCCAGACCGTTGACGTCGGTGCCACGCAGCTCGACCTCGCAGGCGTGGACGCCGACGCGCGACTCGAGCCCGATGCGCAAGCCGACCTCGACGAGCGCGTGCGCGCATCGCACCGCATGGCTCGGGACCGAGAACGTTGCGACCACGCCGTCACCGGTGCTCGTGATGACCGTTCCGCCGTGGCGCGGCATTTCGCGCACGTCGAACTCCTGCGCCATCCGAGTGAGCAGCTTCGCGGCTCGACGGCTCGACGCGCGCGTACGAAGCTCTGATCTCCGGATCACCGGCGCGACACGGGCTGAACGCGTCGGCGAACATGCCGGTCCCGAACCGTTCGTCATGCGCTTCGATCAGCCGGTCGCTGAACTCCTTGGTGATGCCGTGCGGATCGGCGTCGCCCGAGATCATGCGGGCCCAGCCGTTGACAACGAACAGCCCTGCAGTGCGTTCCGGGTAGCGAGCGGCAAACGACACCGCCGGCCCCGCGCCCGCGTGGAACGCCGTCACGAACGTCGAGTCGATCCCGGCGTCGTCGAGCAAAGCGAGCAGATCGTCGGCTTGTTCGGCGACCGTGTGCGGCACCGGCAAGCGGATCCGACTTCCCGATGCCGGGTACGTCGTAGGCGAGCAGGCGGCCGAACGACGAGACCCCGCGAAGAACGGTGCCGTCGTCGGGTCGTCGACGAGGGTCGAACTCAGGGTTCCAGTGAGCCACGACACCGACGGACCGTCGCCCCGCACACGAAACGCGATCTGACCGTTCGGACGGCGGACGTAACGGGTTGCAGTCTCGCTCAGCTCGAGCACCCTTCGTGTGGCTATGGCTTCACCCAAGCGAGGGCCTTGTCCCATGCCATTGCGGCGTCGTCGGGGCGGTGGATCGGACGGTCGGGGTCGTGGACGAAGCCGTGCTCGGCGCCCTCGACGACGACGATCTCGCAATCGTCACGACCCTTCCACGCCTCGCGCAACGCCTCGATGTCGGCGGCGGGTGTCCACGGGTCGGCAGTCCCGAAGAAGGCGAGCGTCGGCACCATCTGCGACGCGACTTCAAGCGGCTCGATTCGGCGTCCGCTGCCGCCCCAACCGTCGGGCGTACGCAGCATTCCGTAGAACGCGACCGCCGCATCGAACCGGTCGGTCGACGCCGCCTTGAACGTGTAGTGCCCGCCCATGCAGAAACCGAGGATCGCGACACGCGCCACATCGTCTTCGACGACCAGGAGGTCGGCCGCCGTGGAGAAGATCTCGAGTTGTTGCTCGTCCTGCAGCTGACCCACATGCGCCATCCGCTGCTCAACAGAAGCCCGAACCGATTCCGGCTGCCCCGCGAACGGCTCGAAGGTCACTACCGCCAAGCCGTGCGTGGCGAGCCGCGAAGCCATCTCCTCGAACAACGGCCGCAGTCCACCCATATCCGGATGCAAGACAGCCCCCGCGACCGGCATCCCGTCCGGCCGCGCATGAAACGCCGCCACCTCCATGCCATCCACCAATAGGGTGCGCGCCTCCGAAGAGACGTCGTAGATCGGGCCGTGCTTCAGTGCTGCCATGAACGCGTAAGGCTAACGAAGACGCCGAAGCGAGGAGAAGAGGGAAGGCAATGCGGCCGTGTGTCCCGGAGGGGACATGGGGGGTGTGTCCCGGAGGGGACATGGGGGGTGGATGGGGCCGAGCGCAGCGCAGCGGAGCGAGGAGGTCACCGTAGGGACACGCGGCTGGCGACCATCCACCGTGCGCGACGACAACGACTAGGCATACCGATCGAGGATCGAAGTCTCCGCCACGCGCGACAACCCGTCCTTGATCGCCCGCGCACGCGCTTCTCCGACTCCCTCCACCTCGACCAGGTCCGAGATGGAAGCGCGCATGATCTTCGGCAGAGTGCCGAAACGCTCGACGACGTGTTCGGCGATCGCTTCCGGCAACCGCGGGATCTTGCTGAGCAAGCGGTAGCCACGTGGTTGCATCGACGAATCGAGGTCGACTTCGTGGGAGAGGTGCAGCACGCCGGCGACAACGCGCAGGTCGAGCAACTCGTCGTCGGACGTGTCGGTCAGGTGCGTGATGACCTGCGTGAGCACCCAGTCGGGGGCCTCGACAAAATAGTCCTTGCCGACGAGCCGGAGGTCGTCGAGCACGCCGCCGGTGAGCTCTTCGAGCTGGAGCTCGACGAGACGGCCGTCGAGACCGAGCTCGACGACATAGCCCTCGATCTCTTCCGCGATTCGGCGAACCATCTCGGCGCGCTGCAGCAACGTGACGACGTCGCGTAACGTCACGAGGTCTTCGACCTCGAGTGCCGACAGCGCGCCGGTGACGCCGTCGAGGCGAGCCTTGTAGCGGCCGAGGATCTGCAGTGCCTGGTCGGCACGCGCGAGAACACGCGGGATCGGCTCGAGTGTCTGCTTCATTCCTTGGTAATGCACCGACACCATGCTCATCTCTTCCGAGACAGTGATGACCGGCACCGAGATCTGGCGTGCGACACGCTCGGCAGTGCGGTGGCGGGTACCAGTCTCGGTCGTCGGGATATCGGGGTCGGGCACGAGGTGCACATTGGCGCGCGCAACGCGGGTGCCGTCGGACGCGAGGATGATCGCGCCGTCCATCTTCGCGAGCTCCGACAGGCGTTGCGGCGTGAACTCCGCGTCGAGCAGGAAGCCGCCCGAGCAGAGGTTCAGCACGTCGGGCCCGTCGCCCACGACGATCAGCGCGCCCATGTTCGCCTGCAGTATGCGATCGATGCCTTCTCGCAATGGTGTGCCCGGGGCGACCAGGCGAAGGGCCGCGTAGAGGGCTTCCGATCGGCGCAGCGCCAACTGATCCTCCGGCTCGGAACTGCGAAGAGTTTACCGGAGGATCTCTCCCGTCGCGTCCAGCGCCGCTGCCAGATCGGTCACGCGCGTCGAGCGCGAGTCCACGCACGTCGGGTGTCGATACGGGCACGATCGCGCGCCGAAAGCCCAAGCGCAGCGCTTCAGCGAGTCGTCGCGGAGCGTGTGGCACTTGCCGGACTTCGCCGCCGAGGCCGAGCTCGCCGATGACAACGGTGTCAGGTTCGATTGCGCGCCCTGTACATGCGCTCGCAATCGCGAGGTCAGTGCCAAATCGCCGCCCGGCTCGGCGACGCGCACGCCGCCGGCGATGCTCGCGTACACGTCGCGCTCGCCGACATCGATCCTCGGAAGTTGCTGCAACACCGCGACCAGCATTGCGAGGCGGCTGTTGTCGACGGCCTGCGCGATGCGACGCGGGATCGGCGCCGACTTCGGCGCTACGAGTGCTTGCGCTTCGACGCAGAGCGGCCGCGCGCCTTCCATCACCGCGGCAACTACTGATCCCGGCGCGTCCACACGGCGATCCGCGAGGAACAGCGCGCTCGGGTCGGCGACCGGCGTGAGCCCCTGCTCGGTCATCTCCATCAGGCCGAGCTCGTCGGTCGCGCCGAAGCGATGCTTCAGCGCGCGCAACATGCGCAGCGCGTGATGACGATCCCCTTCGAACGACAACACCGTGTCGACGACGTGTTCGAGCGCACGCGGGCCCGCGAGCGTGCCGTCCTTCGTGACATGGCCGACGATCACGACGGCCACGCCCCGCTCTTTCGCCAGCCGCACCACCGCCTGTGCGCCGTCGCGTACCTGCGCGACCGATCCCGGCGCACCCGCGGCATCGGGGTCGAACACGGTCTGGATCGAATCGATGGCACACACCGCGGGCCCGATCGATTCGACGTGCGCGGCGATCGCCGGCAGCGACGTTTCGGCGACGACGAACAGCTCGGGCGCGAGCGTGCGGAGGCGGTCGGCGCGGAAGCGCACCTGCGCAGCCGATTCCTCGGCGCTGACCAACAGACATCGAGTGCCGCGCGCGGCCATCGCCCCCAGGGCCTGCAGCATCACAGTGCTCTTGCCCATGCCCGGCTCGCCGCCCATCAACGTCACGCTGCCGGCGACGAGCCCGCCGCCGAGCACGCGGTCGAGCTCCGAGACCCCGGTCGGTATCCGCGCGGCGCCCCGGGCGTCGACCTCACCGATCGGCGCCGGCCGGCTCTCGGGCACTGACGCGGCCGGGCGAGTCGTGCCCTCCTCGGCGATCGTGCCCCACTCGCCGCAATCGGGACAGCGACCGACCCACTTCGGCGATGCGTAGCCGCACGCCGAGCACTCGTAGCGAACGAGTGTTCGTGTCACGGCCGCGACGGTACCGGCCGGGTGCGACACCAACGCGGATCTCGCTCACATGAGCGGCGCCCGTTGGTGTTCGATGCGCACTTCGGTCGGCACCCGCGATGCGGCGCTTGCCGGCGACGCTTGCGGCGCCGGCGTGCGACGCCCGCGGCAGAAAGGAACAGCACGGCAAGTAACGCGAGCGCGATCGCGATCCCGACCTTGACCATCCGGTCGTAGTCGGTGTGGCTGCCGGACACCGTGACCGTCGTCAGCGTTCCCGTCCTCGCGTCGTAGACGCGCTCGCGGCCGTCCGGCAGGTGCAGGACAACCGAGAGATGGAGCGCGTTGCGAAGTTCGGCGGTGAGCTCCTTGTCGAGCGCGTCGGGATCGAGTCCCGCGAGCCGGAGCCGCGCCTTCATGTCGGCGTCGCTGCCGATCCCGCTCGCCGGCGCGCGCATGTCGACAACGAGCGACAAGGCATCGCGCGATGAGAACCAACCGCGGTGACGAGTGATGCGCGGGTCACGGAGCGCGCCCCGTGGGCCTGCGAGGTCGGCGAGGCGGCGTACGAGATCGGCTTGGCCCGTGAAGCCGTGCGTGAGCGTGAGGGTGGTCGTGTCCTTCGAAGCGCGCATGAACGCCGACACGTCCCACCCCGCGGCGCGGAGGTCGGCGAGCGGAACTTGACGGGCCGCCTTGTCGACGCCGCCGAGGCGCTCGATTGCCTCCTTGTCGAAGGTCAGCGTCGTACGCAGGGTGCCGGAACCGTCGTTCGCAAGTGTGACGTCGACACGCGCGTTGACGCGGCAGCCGGCCAGCAGTACGACACCGATCGCGAACATCCCCCACACACAAGGAGACGACAGCGCAGCGACCGGGCCGCGCAAGAGTGCCGAAGCCGACCGAAGAGGAGGCGAAGGCCGAGACGCCCGATGAGCCAGGGAGCGGAGCGTGGAGTCGACCCGTCGCGATCGAACCTGCGTCACAGGCGGCTGATTATCGCCCCAAAGTGACGCAGGTTCGAGTCGCGTTCGAATACGAGCCGCGTGAACGGTTACTCGGGTGTGCCGCTTCCTGCCAGCTCGACCGGCGGCGGCTCGATGCCCTGCACTGCGCGGAACACGATCTCGTCGCCTTCGGCATCCACGATGACCGAGTCGCCGGCGTGGAATTCCTTCCAGAGGATCTTCTCCGAGAGGGGGTCTTCGATCAGCCGCTGGATCGCGCGCCGCAATGGACGAGCGCCGAGCGCCGCGTCGTAACCCTTCGCCGCGACGAGCAGCTTGGCCGGCTGGGTGAGCTCGAAGCCGAGGCCCTGCGACTCGAGCTGCCTCTCGACCCGCTTGATCAACAGGTCGACGATCTCGGTGATCTCGTCGGTCGACAGGTTATGGAAGACGATGACGTCGTCGATGCGGTTGAGGAACTCGGGCCGGAAGTGGCGCTTGAGCTCCTCGTGCACCTTCTCCTTCATCTTGTCGTATGTGACGTGCTCGTCGGAACGCGCGAACCCGAGCGACGCCTTCTTCAAGTCGGCGGTACCGAGGTTCGAGGTCATGATGATCACGGTGTTCTTGAAGTCGACCGTGCGACCCTGCGCGTCGGTGAGCCGGCCGTCTTCGAGAATTTGCAACAGCGTGTTGAAGACGTCGGGGTGTGCCTTTTCGATCTCGTCGAAGAGCACGACGGAGAACGGCTTGCGACGCACGGCTTCGGTGAGCTGTCCGCCTTCGTCGTAACCGACGTAGCCGGGCGGCGAACCGACGAGCCGCGACACCGTGTGCTTCTCCATGTACTCGGACATGTCGAGCTGGATCATCGACGCTTCGTCACCGAACAAGAACTCGGCGAGCGCCTTTGCCGTCTCGGTCTTGCCGACACCCGACGGACCCAGAAAGATGAACGAACCCGACGGGCGTTTCGGATCCTTGAGGCCGGCACGTGTGCGACGGATCGCTTGCGAGACGGCCTTGATCGCGTCGTGCTGGCCGACGATCCGCTTGTGCAGCTCCTCTTCCATACGCAGCAGCTTGGCGGTCTCTTCCTCGGTGAGCTTGTAGACCGGGATGCCCGTCCACAACGCGAGCACTTCGGCGATCGACTCTTCGTTCACCTCGTTGAAGAGGTCGACACCCTCGGCGCGCCACTCGCTCTCCTTCGACGAGCGCTGCTCGAGCAACGACTTCTCGCGGTCGCGCAATGACGCGGCCCGTTCGAACTGCTGCGCCTCGATCGCCGCTTCCTTCTCCTTGCGCACTTTCGCGATCTGGTCTTCGAGCTCGCGGTAGTCGGGCGGGGCCTGCATGCGGCGGATACGCAGGCGCGAGCCTGCTTCGTCGATGAGATCGATCGCCTTGTCGGGCAGGTGGCGGTCGGAGATGTACCGGTCGGCGAGGTTCGCCGCCGCGACGATCGCCTGGTCGGTGATCGTGACGCGGTGGTGCGCCTCGTACCGCTCGCGCAAGCCCTTCAGGATCTCGATCGTGTGCGCCACCGTGGGCTCGTCGACCTTGATCGGCTGGAAACGGCGCTCGAGGGCCGCGTCCTTCTCGAGGTGCTTGCGATACTCGTCGAGCGTGGTGGCGCCGATCGTCTGCAACTCGCCGCGGGCGAGCATCGGCTTGAGGATCGATGCGGCGTCGATCGCGCCTTCGGCGGCACCGGCACCCACGAGCGTGTGCAGCTCGTCGATGAACAAGATGATGTCGCCGCGCGTGCGGATCTCCTTCAGCACCTTCTTCAGGCGCTCCTCGAAGTCGCCGCGGTAGCGGGATCCCGCCACCAGAGCACCGAGGTCGAGGGTGTACAGCTGCTTTGCGTGCAACGTCTCGGGCACCTCGCCCTCGACGATGTTCTGCGCCAGGCCTTCGACGATCGCGGTCTTGCCGACGCCGGGCTCGCCGATCAGCACCGGGTTGTTCTTGGTGCGGCGGCTCAGCACCTGCATCACGCGCTCGATCTCGCGCTCGCGTCCGATCACCGGGTCGAGCTTCTTCTCGCGCGCGAGCTGCGTGAGGTTACGGCCGAACTGGTCGAGCACGAGCGAGCCCGACGGCTGGTTCTCGCCGCCGGCGCCGGCGGTCGCGCCCGGGCCGGGTGCTTCCTTGGTGCCGGCGTAGCCCGAGAGCAGTTGGATGACCTGTTGGCGCACGCGCGACAGGTCGGCGCCGAGCTTCACGAGCACCTGCGCGGCAACGCCTTCGCCCTCGCGGATCAAGCCCAACAGGATGTGCTCGGTGCCGATGTAGTTGTGGCCGAGCTGCAACGCCTCGCGCAACGAGAGCTCGAGGACCTTCTTGGCGCGCGGCGTGAACGGGATGTGTCCCGACGGAGCCTGGCCGCCGTGCCCGATGATCTCCTCGACCTGCGCGCGCACAGCTTCGAGCGAGATGCCGAGCGACTCGAGTGCCTTGGCCGCAACGCCTTCGCCCTCGTGGATCAGCCCGAGCAGGATGTGCTCGGTGCCGATGTAGTTGTGGTTGAGCAGCCGCGCTTCTTCTTGCGCGAGGACCACAACACGTCGGGCTCGGTCGGTGAAGCGCTCGAACAAAACTGACCAACCTTCCTACTGAGAGTTGGCTCTCGGTGGTGCCTTGTGACCCCCGCCGGACCTCGGTGCGCCGGGGATCGTGATCCCGTTCGGAGCAGCGAAGCCGGCGGATGCCGGCCGGTGCTCATTCTATCGGCCGGTCGGCGGGCGACTTTGGCGCCGGGGGCCGGTCTGATCGTTTGATCTCGTCGCGCAGAACCGGTTTCTCCGTATGCTCGTGGGGCGCCTGCGCGCCGGTGAGACTGTGCAACACGCCTCGGGCGCTCGGATCATTCCCGAGCGGTCCGAATCGACCCCCTGGCAGGCCGAGCCGTAGCCTCGGATCGATGGGACACGACAGCGCAGCGACCCGGGAGCGGAGCGTGGAGTCGACCCGATGAACACGGGAGACGACAGCGCAGCGGGAGCGGAGCGTGGAGTCGACCCGATGAACACGGGAGACGACGGCGCAGCGACCCGGGAGCGGAGCGTGGAGTCGACCCGATGAACACGGGAGACGACGGCGCAGCGGGAGCGGAGCGTGGAGTCGACCCGATGAACACGGGAGACGGCAGCGCAGCGACCCGGGAGCGGAGCGTGGAGTCGACCCGGTGAACACGATCGTCGATGAGATGGACCTCCCGGCACTCGCCGGCGACCTCGTTCGTGTCGAGAATCGCCTGAACGCCGCAGTCCGCGTCGAAGACCGCTTCTTGGGTGACGTGTCCGGCCATCTGCTCGGTGCCGGCGGAAAGCGGCTCCGGCCCGCGCTCGCGCTTTGTGCGGGATACGCCGCCCAGGCCGGTGCGGACCCTGCATCCGACGAGGTGATCACCGGCGGGGCGTCCGTCGAGCTCGTCCACCTCGGCTCGCTCTATCACGACGACGTCATCGACGAAGCGGAGACGCGCCGCGGGGTGCCGTCGGTGAATGCGAGGTGGTCGAACATCGTCGCGATCCTGGCCGGCGACTACCTGCTCGCGCAGGCGTCGGTGCTGGCTGCGTCGCTCGGCGCCGATGTCGCGGGATTGCTCGCGTCGACGATCGGCGAGCTGTGCCGCGGGCAGGTGCTCGAGCTGCAGCATCTCTTCGACGTCGAGCGTTCGGAGGAGTCGTATCTCTCGGCGATCGAAGGGAAGACTGCGTCGCTCACCGCGACTTCGTGCCGCATCGGCGCGATGGTCAGCGGCGTCCCGGCCGACACCCTCGACGCGCTCACCCAGTTCGGCCATCACCTCGGCATGTGCTACCAGGTCGTCGACGACGTGCTCGACGTCACCGCGAGCGAAGCGGTGCTCGGCAAGCCGACCGGCAACGACGTCCACGAGGGCGTGTACACGCTACCGGTGATCTACGCGCTTCACGGCTCGGCCGAGCTGCGCACGAGGCTCGGCCGCAAGCTCGAATGGCCCGACGTGAAAGCCGCCGTCGACGTGATCGCGACACCCGACGTCGTCGAGGCATCGATGACAGTCGCGCGAACCCACGCGACAAAGGCGTCGGAAGCACTCGCGGGCGCGACCGGGCTGGACGCCGACGTGTGCGATCGGATGCGCACCCTCGTCGACGGGCTTGTTCGCCGCTCGTCTTGACCGACCCGCGCGCCGTATTCATGCAGCGCGTCGATGCGTGGCTGGCAGCCGATCTCGACGCGTACATGTCGTGCTGGGCGGACGAGATGGTGATCGAACTCCCGGCGGGCGTGATCTGCGACAAGACGAAGTACCGCCGTTTGGTCGAACGTGGTTTCGCGTGGGCGACACCCGTCTCGTTCGACGTGCATCACCTCGCCTTCGACGGCAACGCCGCGCTCGCCGACTGGACGATCCGCGCACGTCGGCGCGAAGACGGCGCGCTGATCGAGTGGCGCGGCCTGTCCGTGTGCGAGCTCCGGGAAGGCAAGATCACGTGGTGGCGTGAACATCACCTCGCGCCGCCCGCGCCGGTGACGTAGGGAGGCGCGTGCTCGGTGCGGGAACCGCGCTGACGCGACGTCGGCGGCGGCCGCGGCGTCGACCGCGTCGATGTGGCGCAGCACGACGTCGTTGAAGGCAGTCGGCGCCTCGGCCATGAGCCCGTGCGCGGCGCCGCGCAGCACGAACAGCTGCGCGTTCGGGATGAGCTCAGCGACCTCCTCGGCGTCGCCGAGCGGCGTGAGCGTGTCCTGCGAGCCGGTGATCACGAGGGTCGGCGCGGTCACCTTCGGCAGCTCGAAGCGCAACTCGTCGCGCTCGTTGAGGATCGCGTCGATCTGTGCGATGAAGGCGTGCGGCTTCGCCTGGATCAACACGCGCGCGAGCACGTTCACGAACACGCCCAGTCGCCGATGCAGGCGCGGGCCGATCAGCCAGCGCATCCCGTCGTCGCGCAGACCCTGCATGCCGCGTTGTTCGACGGCCGCCGCCCAATCGCGGAAGAGCTCGGTTCTCCAGTCGTGATGCCGGCAGCCCGTGCACGCCAGCGTCAACGAACGGACCCGGTCGGGATACCGCACGCCGATGATCTGTGTGATCACACCGCCCATCGACGCGCCCATGACGTGCGCACGCTCGACGCCCGCGTGATCCATCACCGCGATCACGTCGACCGCCATGCGCGCGAGGTCGTACGGCCCTTCCGGCGCGTCTGACCCACCTGTGCCGCGATTGTCGATCGCGATGCATCGATGGCGCCGACCGAACGCGCCCCGCTGCAACGCCCAGCCTCGGCTGTCCATGCCCAGACCTTGGATCATGACGACGGGCGTGCCATCGCGCCTGCCCCACACGTTGTACGCGATCTTTGTGCCGTCGCCGGTGATCACTTCCGGCATGAACGACAGGCTACCGGGGACGAGATGATCAGCCGGCGAGCAACTCGCGTATCGTGGCGCGCATCGCGTCCGCGAAGCGCGCGGCCGCGAGGGGATCGCCGGGGTCGTATGGATCATCGAGCGTGACGAGCGGACCGAATCGTACGCGCCACGGACCGAGCGCGGTGCCAAAGGGACCCCCCGGTGTGACGGCGGCGGGGATGATCCGCGCGTGTGTGAGCGCGGGCATGAGCGTGTGGGGCGCGGCGCCGGCGCCCGTACGAAGGAACGTCGGCGCGAGCGTGACGCCGACCAGGTGCCCGGCACGCAGGGCAACTCTGATGTCAGGTTCGCTCGCCGCGATCGAACCGAGCCGGCGCGTCACGGTGCCGAGGATCGGGATGGCGGGTGCCCCGACGACGCGCAGCCGGCGCCCGGTAACGCGTTGCACGGCGAGGCACAGCGCGGCCGGCTCGACGACTCCTATGCCCCGGTTGGCAACGATCGTCGCGGGACCGTACGTGGGGACGTGCTCACCGCCGCTCACCCGCACCGGTACCGCCGCCGTCCACGCCGGCGCGAGGAGGTTCGCGAGCTGCGAATCGAGCCCGAACGGGTCGATCGCGTACCGCCCCGCGAAGCGACGGCGCACGAACGAGGCGGGCGAGACCGGTTTGCCGATGCGATCGGTGTCGATGTCTTTTGACGTCACGACTTCTGCTGCGCTCGTGCTCACGACTTCTCCGCTCTCGGCCCTGCGGGCCGGACCCCGTTCGCGGCTCCGCGGGATACCCGCTTCACGACGCTCACTCAGGCCACCTGCTCTCGGCCGGTAGGAATCGGCACGACGTCGGCCCACTCGAAGAGCTCGCGCAAGACGTCTTGCGTCGAGACCATGTTCGTCATGTGCAGCTGCTCGCGCGCACGACTGCCGTCGCCGGTGCGTCCGCGCCGCAGCAACTCGACGATGTGCGGCGCGATCGCCGCACCAGCAACTTCGGTGGCGCGCGCGATGCCGGCCCATAGTCGCGGCGGCACGGGCAGCGGAATGCGTCCGCCGAGACGTACAGCTTGCCACGGGGTGGCCGCTCCCGGACCCACGACGTTGCACGGGCCGTCGACGCGGTGCTCGATCGCCGCGACCATCGCGCGCGCGGCGTCGGCGGGATGCACCAGCGAGAACGGCGGGTCGGAAAGCGCGCTCACAGGCACGATCGGCAGCCGCAGCAAGCGTCCGAGCGGGCTCGGCACGTGTGAACCGACGACCGGGGCGTACCGCAACGCGCACGCGCTCGCGCCGGTGCGAAGCGCGACACCCGTTGCGATTCCTTCCGCTCCGAGCAGCGATCGACCGTATGCAGTGCGCGGGACGGGAACAACGTCCTCGTCGGGCACCGACGCTCTCGCACTGCGCGATCCGTAGACCTCGAGCCCGCTGCGGACGACGATGTACTCGAGCTTCTCGGCGCGAGCTGCCGCGCTCAGGGTTGCGATCGTTGAGAGCTCGGTTCGTTCGTACGCAGATGCAGGCGTCATGCGCGACGCGGGCTCGTATACGCCGAAGTGCGCGACAACTGTTGGCGCGTAGTCCTGCACGAACTCGGCGAGGCGGTCGCGATCGCGAGGGTCGATGCGACGGAACTCCGCGCGCCGCAACCGGCGGCGCGGCGGTACGAAGTCGACGCCCATTATGTCGTCGGCCCACGGACGCTGCTCGATGAGTTGGGCGACGCGTGTCCCGAGCTCGCCTCCCATGCCCGTGATCAGCACACGTTGGTTACTCATGCGGCTGCGACCTCCGGCGCTCGATCACCCGTGCGACCTCCACAGCAGTCCGCGCCTGCGGTCGGCGCCTGGTCATTGCATGGCCTCTGGTCGGAGATGCGGGAACAAGATGACCTCGCGGATCGACGTGACACCGGCGAGCAACATCACCAGGCGATCTATACCCAAACCCATGCCGCCCGTCGGCGGCAGGCCGTACTCGAGCGCGCGTATGTAGTCCTGGTCGACACCGTGCGCCTCGACGTCGCCGAGCTGCTTGAGTGTCGCCTGCGCCTCGAAACGGCGGAGCTGCTCGACAGGATCGTTCAGCTCGCTGAACGCGTTCGCAAGCTCGCGTCCGCGCACGATCAACTCGAAGCGTTCGGTCAGGGTGGGATCCTCGCGGTGCTCGCGCGCGAGCGGTGAGACTTCACGCGGGTAGTCGCAGACAAATGTCGGCCCCGCGATGTTCGCCTCGGCCGTCTTCTCGTAGATCTCGAGCACAAGCTTCCCCGGACGCCAGTTGGCTTCCCAGCGTACGCCGAGCTCGTCGCAGACCTTCCGGAGCGCGTCCGCGGGCTGCGACGGGTGCACGTTCACACCTGCGTGCTCACGCACCAAGTCGAGCAACGGGCGGCGCGGCGAACGGTGGTGTCAGGTCGACCTCCTCGCCGCCCCACTGCACATGCGTCGTGCCGCGCGCCGCCTGCGCCGCGTCCGCGATCAACTCTTCCGTCAACCGCATCATGTCGTGATAGTCAGCAAAGGCTGCGTACAGCTCGAGCATCGTGAACTCGGGATTGTGACGAGTCGAGAGCCCTTCGTTGCGGAACACGCGTGCGAGCTCGAAGACCTTGTCGTACCCACCGACGATCAAACGCTTCAGGTACAGCTCGGGCGCGACGCGCAGGTAGAGGTCGGCGTCGAGCGCGTTGTGGTGCGTCACGAACGGGCGCGCGGTCGCGCCTCCGGGAATTGGATGCAATACCGGCGTCTCGACTTCCTGGAAGCCGTGCTCACGCAAGAACGCACGGATCGCGGCGATGGCCGCGAAGCGCACGTCGAACACGCGCCGCGCCTCGTCGTTCGCGATCAAGTCGACGTAGCGCTGCCGGTACCGCGTGTCGGTGTCGGTGAGGCCGTGCCACTTCTCGGGCAGGGGCCGCAGTGCCTTCGCGAGCAACTGGAAGTCGGAGACCTTCACCGAGAGCTCGCCACGCCTGGTCTTCATCATCGTGCCGCTGATACCGATCCAGTCACCTCGGTCGACCTCGCCGGCGAAGCGATCAAATCCCTCGTCACCCAACTCGTTCTTGCTGACGAACAGTTGCAGTTCGCCGGTGCCGTCGCGCACGGTCGCGAAGACGAGCTTGCCTTGGTCGCGCAGCAGCAGGACTCGTCCCGCGACGCGCACGACATCGTCGGTCGACGCGCCGGCGTCGACCTTGTCGTCCCAGCGTGCACGCACCTCACCCAACGAATTCGTGCGATCGAAGCGCGCCGGATACGGCTCTTCACCGCGACCGCGAATCGCGTCGATCTTGGCGAGGCGATCCCTGAAATTCGTCGGGGCTGTCGGGAGTCACCCGTTCCTCTCGAAGATGATGCGCAGGCCGAACAACGTCAGCCACGGTTCATAATGCTGCACCGTGCGCGCGTACGGGATGATCGGCTCGGCGAGCCCGCCGGTCGCGATCACCTCGCATTGCCCGAGTTCGGCAACGAAGCGGTCGACCAGGCCGTCGACCTGGGCGCTGAACCCGTAGATCATCCCCGATTGGATCGATTCTGCGGACGTGCGCCCGATCACGTGCTTGGGTTCGACGAGCTCGACGCGCCGCAGACCAGCGGCGCGCCCGAACAGGGCGTCCATCGAGATCTCGACGCCCGGGAAGATCGCTCCGCCGAGATACTCGCCCTTGTCGCTCACCGCTTCGATCGTCGTCGCCGTGCCGAAGTCGACGACGATCGACGGACCCCCGTAGAGGTCGTACGCGCCGACGGCGTTCGCGATGCGATCGGCACCGACCTCCTTCGGATTGTCGTAGAGGATCGGCATGCCGGTGCGCACTCCGGGTTCGATGACGAACGCCGGGAAGCCGAAGTAGCGCTCGGTCATCGTGCGCAGCTCAGCCGTCACGCGTGGAACACCCGAGGAGATTGCAACGCCAGTGATCGACGCGTCGAACGAGAACCCGTGAAAGCCGAGGAACTGCTGCACCATCAACGCGAGCTCGTCGGAGGTACGATCGGCGACGGTCGCGATCCGCCAATGGTCGACCAGATCGTCGTCGCGGAACAACCCCACGACGGTTTGCGTGTTGCCGGCGTCGATCGTCAGCAGCACGTGACGCGGCATCACAGGAGCTCGAGTGCGACGTCGAGGGAGCGGACCGACTTCGTGATCGCGCCGATCGAGATGAAGTCGGCACCCGATTCCGCGTAGGCGCCGATCGTCTCGAGCGTCACGTCACCGGAGACCTCGACCTTCGCTTTGCCGCCGATCAGCGATACCGCGTGCTTCACCTCGTCGGGCGACATGTTGTCGAGGAGGATCCGATCAACCCCGGTGTCCCGCGCTTCGGTGACCTGTTCGGTCGTGTCGCACTCGACCTCGATCGTGCGGCCCGGCCACCGGGCGCGGGCGCGCTCGACGGCACGCGCGACCCCGAGCACCGCCAAATGGTTGTCCTTGATCAACACTGCGTCCGACAGCGAGTCACGATGATTGAAGCCGCCGCCTGCGCGCACCGCCGCCCGCTGCGCGGCGCGCAGACCGGGCACGGTCTTGCGGGTGTCGAGGATGCGGGCTTTGCCACGCGTCGCCCGCACGTAACGTCTCGTCAGAGACGCGACTCCCGAGCAGTGGCCGAGAAAGTTCAGTGCAGTGCGCTCGCCGGCGAGGATCGCCCGCACCGTGCCTGCCAGCTGGCCGAGCTCCGTGCCGGCCTCGACCGATTCACCGTCGCGGACCGACCACTTGATGTCGATGTGCGCGTCCAGGCGACGGTAGGTCTCGGTGGCGAACGCGGTACCGGCGAGCACGCCTTCCTCGCGAGTGACGATCGACGCGACCGCCGTCTGGTCCTCGCCGACGCACGCGATCGACGATATGTCGCCGAGGAGCCCGAGGTCTTCGGCAAGGGCTTCCTCGACGAGCCGGCTGACGACGATCTGGGGCGGATCGAACGTGGTCATAGTTGCTCTCCAACTGCGACGTCGTCGAGCTCCGCGAACGTCGGCGCATATCCGGTCCGCAACACGAATCGACCGCGGAACTTGTCGGAAGTACGGGAGTAGTCGCGACGCGTATGCGCGCCGCGGGATTCGAGACGTGCAATCGCATTGGTGACGATCGCCCGGGAGACGCGCAACACATTGCACACCTCGTAGGTGGCGATCGTGCGCGGCGGAAGCTTCTCGGCGAGGCCGCGGAGATCGTCGAGTGTCTCCGACGCGATCTCGAGAGATTCGCCGTCACGCGCGACACCGCAGTCGGCGGCCATCACGCCTTGTATCGAGGCCCGCATCTCGGCGGGATCGACGACGCGTCGCGCGTGTATCTCGCGGCAGGATCATCGGGTCGGGTTCGGGCTCGCGATCGAGGGTTACATCGATTGCGCAGTGCATCGCGCCGGTCGCCGCCGGCGCGGACTTGCCGGACGACACTGCTTCGACGACGCGGCGACCGAACACCAGGCCGTCGAGCAGCGAGTTCGAAGCGAGCCGGTTCGCGCCGTGAACTCCGCTGCACGCCGTCTCACCGCACGCCCACAGATGCGGCAGCGTGGTCGCGCCGTCGAGATCGGTCACCACGCCGCCGCACATGTAGTGCGCGGCGGGCGCGACCGGGAGCCAGTCGTGTTGCGGGTCGAGACCGACGTCCTGGCACGCGGCCCAGATCGTGGGGAAGTGGTGCTCGAAGTCGTCGATCATCGTGGCGTCGAGCCACATGTGGTCCATATCGGTCAGTTGCATCCGGTCATGAATGGCACACGCCACCACGTCGCGTGGAGCGAGGTCGGCGAGGGGATGGAGGTCGTACATGAACGCCACGCCGTCGTCGTCGCGCAACACCGCGCCCTCGCCCCGAAGCGCTTCCGAGAGCAACGGCCGTGGCATCGCCGCGTGGTGCAGCGCGGTCGGATGGAATTGCACGAACTCGAGGTCGGCGCACGCGACGCCCGCCTTCAACGCCGAGCGCGATCCCGTCGCCGGTGGACAGGGCCGGATTGGTCGTCACCGCGAAGCACTGCCCCGCACCGCCGGTCGCGAGCACGACGTCGATCGCGCGGACGAACTCGAGCGCGCCGTCGGGATCGAGCGCGAGCACACCCGTACAGCCGCCCTGTTCGACGAGCAGCTCGATCGCGAACCAGCCTTCGCGTACGTCGATCGCCGAACGTCGCACGGCGGTCACGAGCGCCCGCTCGATCTCGGCACCCGTGGCATCGCCACCGGCGTGCACGACGCGCGCGAGTGAGTGGCCGCCTTCGCGCGCGAGCAGCAGCTCCGATCGTTCGCCGTCGAACTCCGCCCCGAGCGCGGCGAGCTCGCGCACGCGATCGGGACCTTCGGTGACGAGCAGGCGCACCGCATCGACATCGCACAGACCCGCACCCGCGTTGAGCGTGTCGTTCAGGTGGAGCTCAGGTGAGTCGGGGTCGGCGAGCGCAGCCGCGACGCCGCCTTGCGCATAGCGCGTCGCGGAATGCGAGAGCTCGCCTTTGGTGAGGATCAGCACCGACAGGCCTCGACGGGCCGCGTGGAGCGCGGTCGTCAGCCCCGCGACGCCGCTCCCCAACACGAGGACGTCGAGCATGAAGTGTCAGCCTAGGTGGCCGGCAGGACGGTCGCGCATCCAAATGAGGTTCGAACCGTCGCGTGCAACGGCTTCGTGCTCTGTGATCGGCCGGTTCGTCTCGTCGACGTGCAGGATGTTCGGGGCGTAGTCGGCAAGCTCGGCTTCGTCGTAGACCGCGTACGTGATCACGATGATCTTGTCGCCCGGCTGCACGAGGCGGGCGGCTGCACCGTTGATGATCACGTCGCCCACCTCGCCGGCCATCGCGTACGTCTCGAAACGCGCACCGTTGTCGATGTCGAGTACGGCGACCTGTTCGAACTCGCGAATGTCGGCTTGCGCCATCAGCGCGCGGTCGAGCGTGATCGAGCCGACGTAGTCTACGTTCGCGCCGGTCACCGACGCGCGGTGAATCTTCGACTTCATCATCGTGCGTTGCATGCTCGGCTCCCGAGGTCGGCGGACACCTCGGCACCTCGTACCGAGATCGTCACGTTGTCGATGAGACGGGTCTCGCCCACACGCGCTGCGAGCGCGAGCAGGACGTCACCGTCGAGAGTGGTCAGTGGCGCAAGCTCGCGCGCATCGCGAGCTTCGACGTATTCGAGCGTCACCAAAGGCTCCGTAGCGACCATGCGCTCGACCATCCCGACTACCGAGCGCGCGTCGCGCTCGCCGCCGACGACCGCGGACGCGGCCGCATCCAGCGCCCGTGAGAGGACCAGCGCGGCGTGGCGCTGCGCGAGCGTGAGGTATGCGTTGCGGCTCGACATCGCGAGACCATCCGGCTCGCGCACGAGCGGGCAACCCACGACGTCGATCGGGAGGTCGAGGTCGGCGACCATCCGCGTGATCACCGCGAGTTGCTGCGCGTCCTTGCGACCGAAGTATGCGCGGCACGCGCCGACGATCGCGAACAACTTCGCGACGACCGTCGTGACACCGTCGAAGTGTGCCGGCCGAGCTGCGCCGCAGAGACCGTCTGTGAGCTCGCGCTACCGAGACCGTCGTGACCGGTACGCCGCGTGGATACATCTCGGTTCGGTTTGGTGCGAACACGAGATCCGTGCCCTCGTCACGGCACTGCGCGAGGTCACCCGAGAGATCGCGCGGATAACGATCGAGGTCTTCATTCGCGCCGAACTGGAGCGGGTTGACGAAGATCGTCACGACGACGAAGTCGTTCTCTTCGCGGCGGCGCGGATCAGCGCGCGATGGCCCTCGTGGAGCGAGCCCATCGTCGGGACCAGTCCGACGCGGCCGCGCTCGCGGCGCGCCCGCTCGCACGCCTCTCGCGCCTCGGCGATCGTCTCGACGGTTTGCATGTGCGGGCCTCGCTCGGTTCCGGCCTCGACGGGTCCGGACTGGCGGGTCTGACAACAGGGATCCTACCAAGCCACACGTTCGTTTCGCCTTCGTCGCAGCTCGAGCAGCGATCGCGTCGCCGAAGCGTTCGCGAGCTCAGGATCGGTCGTCGGGGCGCGCGCTCGACTTGAGGTCGTCGAGCAGGCGGTCGAGGCCCGTGTCGCGCCGGCCGGTGAGGCGCGCCGCCTCGCGTGCGAGGGCCCGGTAGGAGTCGCGCTCGGCGGGGTCGAGGTCGCGGAGATGCTGCTCCACCGTGGCGAGGTCGCCGCGCGCGACCGGGCCCGTGAGCGCGTCGGCCGGTCCGAGCGAGAACGCGTTCTGCACGGACGCGAGGACGAGCGGCGCGAAGGCTTCGTACGGCACACGCGCGCGCGATGCGAGCCGCTCGACCTGACCGAGCAGCGCAACCAGATGGTTCGACGCCACGACCGCGGCGGTGTGGTACGCCGTGCGTTCGGCGTCGTCGAGCTCGACAGTTCGGAGCCCGAGCGAGTGCGCGATGTCGGCGACCTCCGGATCACCCGCCACGGCCGCCCATGCGCCGTGCAGGCGTTCGAGACCGACGGCGGTCGTCGGGAAGGACTGTAAGGGGTGCATGGCGCCGACGCGCACACCGGTGCGCCTCGCGAGCAACCCGTCGAACACGTCGAGGCCGCGCGATCCCGCGAGGTGCACGACGAGCGCGCCGGGTTCGATCGCGGGCTCTGCAGTCATCGCAGCTTGTTCGATCGCGCGGTCAGGCGTCGCGATCACGACGAGGCGCGCACCACGAGCAGCTTCGGAGACGAGCGCCGTCGCCGAGCCGAGACACGCCGCGACCGAGGTGGTCGACGACGCGTCGGGGGCACGACCCGCGACCGCGACGACGGTCCAGCCTTGGTCGAGGAGACCGAGGCCGATCGTCGTGCCGGCGCGACCCGGGCCGATCAGTGCGACTGTCCTGACCCCATCCGTCAAGACCGCAATGCTACCGCCGCGACGCGAACCCCTTTCCACGACGCGTGCGCGTCCACGAGGCCGGGCGCGACGTCGCGGAGCGGTGCGAGGACGAAGCCGCGCTCCCACATGCGGGGGTGCGGCACGACGAGGTCGGGCGTGTCGATCTCGATGTCGTCGTAGAGGAGCACGTCGACATCGAGTGTGCGCGGGCCGAAGCGTTCGCTACGGACGCGCTGTGCCGCGCGCTCGAGCTGTTGTGTGCGCGCGAGTAGATCATGTGGCGTCAGCACGGTGTCGACAGCAACGACCGCGTTGAGATACGCGGCTTGCGGCGGACCACCCACCGGCGCCGTCTCGTACACGCGCGACACCGCGAGCACGTGCACCGTATCGTCGGTACGCAAACCGTCGACCGCCGACTGCAGGTAAGCGAGACGATCGCCGAGATTCGAGCCGAGCGCGAGGTACGCGCGATTCACCGTTCGATCCGCACACCGACGTGCCGCACCATCGAACGTACGGGCGGGTGCATCTTGCGGACTTCGACGACTACTCCCGCGACGCGTGGATCGGCGCGGCAGACGTCGGCGATGCGCGCGGCGAGCCGTTCGAGCAGCGCGTATCGCTCGGTCGCGACGACCCGGCTCACCGCCGCGCAGACCGCGCCATAGTCGACGGTGTCGTCGAGCGCGTCGCTGTCGCCCGCGGGCCGGAGGTCGACGTGCAGCTCGAGGTCGACCTCGAACGGCTGCGGCCGCGTCCGTTCCTCGGGAAGCACGCCGTGCACGCCGAGCTCGCGGATGCCCGACGATCAGGATGCGATCCATGTTTATCGGGTCGACTCCACGCTCAGCTCCCTTCGGTCGCGCCGCTGTCGTCATCCACGACCCGACGGTACCCGCGTGGTCGGCGAGCGCGATGAAGCCGAGGACAGTGTCGCGGGCATGCACCGTGTGATACTCGGGACCTGTGCGGCGCACCAAGATCGTTGCAACGATCGGTCCCGCCACGTCGAGCACCGAGGCCATGCATGCGTTGCTCGCCGCGGGCGTCGACGTCGTGCGCCTCAACGCCGCGCATGGTGCCGCCGACATGCCCGCACGCGCCGGGCTCGCGCGCGAAGCGGCCGCACAGCTCGGCCGAGCGGTCGGTGTGCTCGTCGACCTGCCCGGCCCGAAGCTGCGCACCGGACCGGTCGCAGGTGACGAGGTCGAGCTCGAGCCGGGCGAGCCGTTCACGCTCAGCCCCGACCGCGCGTCGGAGACGCCACGCGCGTGTCGACGACGATCCCGGAGCTCGCGCGATGGGTCGAGCCCGGCGACGACGTCTATCTCGCCGACGGTGCGATCGTGCTGCGAGTCGTACGCATCGACGACGGCGACGTGCGCTGCGAGATCTTGCGCGGCGGGTTGCTGCGCTCGCGCAAGGGCATGCACGTGCCACGAGCCGAAGGCCATGTCGAGCCGTTCACCGACGCGGACGCGGCCGCGCTGAAGGTCGCGGTGCAGATCAAGGCCGACTTCGTCGGTCTGTCGTTCGTGCGCCGGCCCGAAGACTGCGACGCGGTGCGCGCGCGGCTGCCGAAACGCGGCGCAAAGCCGCAGCTCGTCGCCAAGATCGAGACTGCAGTGGCGCTCGACCACCTGCCGGGCATCGTCGGCGCGGCCGACGCGGTGATGGTCGCGCGCGGCGACCTCGGCATTCAGGTTCCCGCGCGCCGCGTGCCGCTGATCCAGAAGGAGATCATCCGGTTCTGCAACATGTCCGGGAAGCCAGTGATCACCGCGACCCAGATGCTCGAGTCGATGACCGAGTCGCCACTGCCGACGCGCGGCAGAGGTGAACGACGTCGCGAACGCCGTGCTCGACGGCACCGACGCGTTGATGCTGTCCGAGGAGACCGCGGTCGGTCGGTATCCCGCCGACACCGTGCGCACGATGAGCGAGGTCGCCGAGGCCGCGGAGGCCTGGCCGCGCGCTCGCACGACGCCTGAAGGCGTCGGCGCCGCACTCGACGACGACCGGGTCGCGTGGGCAGTCGCGCACGCGGCGGTGCAGGCCGCCGAGGATCTCGGGGTCGCGGCGATCGTGTGCCCGACGCAGGGCGGCACGACCGCGCGGCGCGTCGCTGCGTTCCGGCCGTCGGTGCCGATCGCCGGGATCGCAACGACGCCCGAAGTGCTCGGACGGCTGAGCCTCGTGTGGGGAGTGCGGCCGATCGCGATGCCGGAACTCGAAGATGCCGACCATGTGCAGGCGGCGGTTCATGGCGCGCGATCGTGCGGGCTGGTGCACGAGGACGAGCTGATCGGCATCGTCTACGCCGCGCCCGGAAAGCGCGGCGGGCGCGACCGACACCGTGCGCGTCGTCCGGGTCTGAGCCCTATCGCAGCTCGGCCAGCGTGACCGCGACGATCTCGCGACCCGACGCGTCGAGGCTGCGCGACGTGAGCTTCTCGACGATCGAGATCGCGTGCGGGCCCTGGTCGACGATGCCGGCGAACAACAGGTAACCCGCGAGCACGCCCAGCAACCGGTCGCCGAATTCCTCGTGGTGCATGTACAGCTTCTCGTCGGGGTTCTCGAGCAGCTTCGCGAGCGTGGTGTAGATCGCGGCCAGGCGCGTCGGCAGTTCGTCGTGCGCACCGAGCGGCACGTGCACGTACGCGAGCCCGGCTTCATCGTACGCGTGCAAGTTGTGCGGCGAATCGAGCAACGAGACGATGTGCGTGAATCCCTTGACCGACAACCAGATCAGTTCTTCTTGGCGCCGCACCTTGCGGTGGTTGCGCGAGAAGCCGCCCGGCCGCTCACCCGCGCCGAGCCGGTCTTTGATCACCCAGGTGAAGTACCGCGGCTGGAGGCCTTGTGCCCACCGCCCGCGCAGCCCACTCGTCGTCATGCGGCCACACCGATCTCCGTCGCCCGCTCCATGACGTCGAGCAGTTGCGCCGCGCGACGCGACCGTTCCACGTCGTGCACACGCACTACCGCGACGCCGTGCAGGAAGCACCAGATGGTGATCGCCATGGTCGCTCCCTCGCGATCGGCGTCGATGTCGTCGAGGATTCGCCCGAGGAACGACTTGCGGGATGCGCCGACCATCATCGGCATCCCGGTGCCGGTCGCGAGCTCGGGCAGCGCGCGCAGCAGCGCCACGTTCTGTTCGGCGTTCTTTGCGAAACCGATCCCGGGATCGACGAGGATCGCGCGCCGATCGATGCCCGCGGCTGCGGCGCGCTCGGCACCGGCGCGGAGCCTGCCGGCGACTTCGACGACCACGTCGTCGTAATGCGTGTCGGCGAGCATCGTGCGCGGGGTACCGCGCGTGTGCATCACGACGTAGGCGGCGCCGGCGTCGGCGACCGTGGGGCAGCATCGCGTCATCGAACGCGCCACCCGAGATGTCGTTGACCATTGCCGCGCCGGCATCGAGCGCGGCGCTGCGCAACTGCAGCCTTCGTCGTGTCGATGCTGATCGGTACGCCGGCGTCCGCGACCAGCGCGCGCACGACGGGCATCACGCGCCGCAGCTCTTCGTCGGCGTCGACCGGGGCGGCCCCGGGACGTGTCGACTCGCCGCCGACGTCGAGCAGCGCCGCGCCCGCACGCGTCAGATCGAATCCCCGGGTGATCGCGGCGGCGGGGTCGAGGTAGCGGCCGCCGTCGGAGAACGAGTCGGGAGTGACGTTCACGACGCCCATCACTGCCCGGCGAGGGAGCTCGGCGACGGTCAGTCGGGGCACGCGGCCGAGGTTAGCCAACGACCTCTCTTTGATGAACGGCAAGCCGCTACGAACGTCCAACGTTCGGGCCGAGCAGTGCCATGACCTCCGCACGTGTCGCGGGGTTGTCCTTGAACAGCCCGCGCACAGCGGAAGTGACGGTCAGCGTGCCGGGCTTGCGCACACCGCGCATCGACATGCACAGGTGCTCGGCTTCGATCAGCACGAACGCGCCGCTCGGCTGCAACGCCTCGACGATCGCGTCCGCGATCTGCGTGGTCAGCCGCTCCTGCACCTGGGGCCGCTTGGCGAACCCGTCGACGAGACGCGCCAGCTTCGACAGTCCGGTGATGCGGCCGTCGGGCCCCGGGATGTACGCGACGTGCGCGCGCCCGTGGAACGGTACGAGGTGGTGCTCGCACTGGCTGTAGAGCGCGATGTCTCGCACCAACACCATCTCGTCGTGATTCGCCTCGAAGGTCGTGACGACGTGTGTACGAGGGTCTTCGTGCAAGCCTCTGAAGATCTCGGCGTACATCTCGGCGACCCGGCGCGGAGTGCGCTGCAAACCGTCACGATCGGGGTCTTCACCGATGGCGATCAGGATCTCGCGCACGGCCTTCTCGATACGTGCGAGATCGAGCTCGTCGGGGATGCCCTCGGACGGAATGCTCACGTGATCAGTCCTTCCATGGGCCCGTCGTACTCCGCGATGAACGGCAGGTTCCGGTAGCGCTCGTCGACGTCGAGCCCGTAGCCGATCACGAACTTGGGTGGGATGCGGAAACCGACGTACTTCAGCTCGGGATCGATCTTTTGGAGCCCTTCCTTGACGAGCAACGCACACACCTCGAGCGACGCAGGGTTGCGCGCCTTCAAGTTCTTGCGCAGATACGCGAGCGTGAGGCCGCTGTCGACGATGTCTTCGACGATCAACACGTGGCGATCGGTGAGATCGAGGTCGAGGTCTTTCAGGATGCGCACCACGCCGCTCGTCCGCGTGGCCGACCCGTACGACGACACGGCCATGAAGTCGAACTCGACCGGCAGATCGATCGCGCGGGCAAGATCGGCCATGAACATGAACGCGCCCTTGAGGATGCCGACGAGCAACGGCGGGTGGTCGTCGTACTCGGCACCGATCTCCTTGCCGATGGCGGTGATGCGCTGATGCAGCTCGTATTCGTCGACGACGATCCGGCCGATGTTGGGATCGATCATGTGTCAGCCGGCTCCGCGCTCAACCAGAGGAAACGCCGTGTGCTCGCGCGCACGCGTACGTGCCGGTCGATACCGTAACCGACAGCCCAAATCGTTCTCCCGATGTCGATGATCGGCGCACGCGCGCCGGGCCGGACGACCGCGTGATCGCCGACGAGGTCGGCGTCGCACACCGCGAGCCACCGGCCGTCGGGCCACGCCGTGGGCGGGCCGTGCTCGATCCAGGAGTCGATCGTGAACGCGCCGGCTCGAACCCGTCCGGGAAGCGCCATCTCTACGGTCTCGTCGCGCGCCGGCGCAGCGCCGCCGTGGGCGCCCGCGGTCGAGTACACCAGCCGGCCGCCGACACGGCGCACGCGACCGCCGCCCGCCAGCTCGGTCGCCACCTGCCTACCCGTCGCGACTGCAAGCACGCGCTCGACGGTGGCCGCCGACGGCGGCGGTGATCCGAGGCGCGCGCGCACGATGCGGCGCGCGAGGGCACGTGGCATCGTGGCGAGCTTCTGCGCGTCGTCGGTGGCTCGCTCGGACGCGAGCGCATCGAGCAGCGTGTTGTCGTCGCGCAGTAGGGCTGCCTGGCGGGCGAGTACCTCGACGATGTCGCGGTTCACACCGCGTTCGAGGCGCGGGATGATCTCGCGCCTCATCCACACGCGCCGGTGCCGGAGTTCCGCGTTCATCGGATCGGTGACGGGCGCGTAGCCCAGCTGTGCGCACATCTCGATGGTGTCGGCGCGGCGCAGCGCGAGGAGGGGACGACGCAGGTTGCCGCGTCGCTCGGGAATTCCGGCGATTCCCGGCATCGCGCTGCCGCGCAACATGTGGAGCAGCACGGTCTCGGCCTGGTCGTCGCGCGTGTGCCCGATGAGGATCGCGACCGCCCCGACGTCGGCACGCACCCGCTCGAGCGCGCCGTACCGGACGTCGCGTGCGCGAGCCTCGAGGTTGGGACCGTGCGCGAGAGCGACCGCCTCCCGACGCGCCGACGCGCCCACCCGGGCGGCGATCGCTTCCACACATCGAGCATCGTGCGCGGTTGCGGCGCGGAGGCCGTGATCGACGTACACGGCGGTCACACGAAATCCGCGCGCAGACGCCAGCGCGAGCAGCGCGACCGAGTCGGCGCCACCGCTGCAGCCGACGACGACGTGCGAACCAGGACCGAGGTCATCGAGAGCCACGAGTCGCGACAGCCACCGCTCCCACGAGGGAGCCCGGAATGTCCCGCCCGGGTCAGCGACCAACGCCTACGGCGGCAGCCGGACCGGGGCGGACGCGCGCGAGCCAGCGCGCGGGAGCCTCGATCTCGCCGAGCGTCGGCAGGTTCTGGGGCGCCTCCCACACCACGTCGATCGCGCGTGGTCCGGCCGCACCGATGACGCCGCGCACGAACTTCTCGCCGACCTCGTACTGACGCATCTTCTGCTCGAGCCCGAGCAACTTGTGCAGCAGCGACGTGAGACCGCGTTGATTGCGACGCTGTTGCAACACGCGTGACATGCGTTCCTGACCGGCGACGTGCGCGCTCCCGACATCGTCCATCACGACATTGCCGTGCCCCTCGAGCAGCGACATGAGCGCTTGCACCTGGGTGAGCACCCCGCGTTGTTCGGGAGACGCGAACAAACCGACGACGCCACCGTCGTCGAGCGGATTCCGCCCCGCGCGGATCTCGTCGACGGCTTTCGTGACCGCGCGCAGCATCGTGCGGGGATCGGGATCGACCAGATCGAACGCCTGGCGCACGAGCCCGAGGAAGTGCGGCCGCATCCACGGCACGCCCGTGAACTGCGCCCGGTGCGTTACTTCGTGGATCGCGATCCACAGACGGAAGTCGCGCGGGCGGAACGCGAATCGCTTTTCCAAAGCGAGGATGTTCGAGCCGACGAAGTAGACCGCATCGCCGAGCGGGTCGTCGGGAACCAGCAAGTCGTACTGGCCCAGCACGCGCTGCGACATGTAACCGAGCAGCACGCCCAACTCGCCGGCCGCGACGCGGCGGCTGACCGGTGCAAGGGGGCTGGTCGCGAGGCGCGCACCGAAGCGCTGCATCAACGGGTCGAGCAAGTTCCGCATCGACGCGAGGTTGGAGTCGACCCACTCGCGCCGGTCGAGGACACGCGCAGTCACGTTGGCCGGCACGCGCAGGCCCGTGTAGCTCGCGACGAGCGACTCCGCGTAGCAGGTCAGGTCCGCGAAGTCGGAGTGCAGCGATGCCGCGAGGTATGAGTCGGCGAGGGGGTCGCGTCGGGCGACCACGTGGGCGATCCGACGAGCCGTTGCCCAGTCGACGGGATCGGGCGCACGAACCTCGGTCGTCTCGGTCGCCGTCACCTGCGTGGGCGACCCTTCGCCTCGATGCGTCCGATCTTGACGTAGTACTCCGCGAGGAGGTTCGCCATCGCGCCCGCGGCTCCGATCGCGACCAGCGGTGCGATCCAGTAGAACCAGGGTCGGTGGCCGGCCCGGCTGACGAAGGCCAAGATCGCACACACCACGGCCACGATGCCAACGACCACGGCGGTGATCATGGTCACGATCGTGCTCGGCCTCACAGGTGCTCCTCCGAGGGGCTGCGGATGTTCGCTCATCGTAGAGGAGGCTGCCCGCGATCACGCCTCACGGGTCGATGTGGAGCGCCTCGGCGATACGGACCCGCAGGTCGGCGGGCACCTCTTCGTGGCACTTCGACACGACGATCCTGCGGATCTCGATCTCGAACGTGAAGCCCTCGGCGCACGGGGGGCACTCGTCGAGGTGACGCGCGATTGCGCGGCGTTTCCACATCGTGAGCTCGCCGTCGAGGTACTCGTACACCCGATGAATCGCAGCGTCGCAGTCCACGTGCTCCGTCACCCCCCAGATGTCGTTTCGACGCGCGGGCGGAGATTGTTGCGCTCCGCGTAGTCCCAGAGCCGCTTCTGCAGCGCGCGCCGACCTCGGTGGATGCGACTCATCACCGTGCCGATCGGCACCTCGAGGATGTCGGCGATCTCCTTGTACGAGAAGCCCTCGACGTCGGCGAGGATCACCGCCATGCGGAATTGCTCCGGAATCGACTCGAGCGCTTCTTTGACCTCGGCGTCGGGAATGCCTTCGAGGACCTCGGCTTCGGCGGTGCGCGCGGCGTCAGCCGCCTCGAGGCCGCCGAGACGCCGGAAGATGTAGAAGTCTTCGACGTCGTCGAGGTCGACCTGATCGGGCCGGCGCTTCTTCGCTCGGTACTGGTTGATGAACGTGTTCGTGAGGATCTTGTAGAGCCACGCCTTGAGGTTCGTGCCCTCTTTGAAGCCGCCGAAGCCGCGGTACGCGCGGAGGTATGTCTCCTGCACGAGGTCTTCGGCGTCGGACGGGTTGCGCGTCATGCGAAGACGCGGCCGCGTACAACGCCGACATGAAGGGCATCGCCTGCTCTGCGAACGTCGTCTGATCCGCCATCTCG
Organism: uncultured Actinomycetes bacterium; assembly: GCA_963836365.1. Lineage (GTDB taxonomy): Bacteria > Actinomycetota > Acidimicrobiia > IMCC26256 > PALSA-610 > DASQHW01. The sequence goes on along the minus strand of CAWIJC010000004.1, from coordinate 534,241 downwards.
CCGACGAGGGTATCGGGGCCCGCAAATCGAACCGTCTTTCGGTCGGGTCGAGAGCGCGGGATTCGACGCGCGCCGTCCGCGGGCACGGGTGAGCTGCACCGTCCGCTGCGCAAGACTTGCCGGCGTGGCGAACGACGGCTTGCTCGACGGCATCCGGGTCCTCGACTTCACGATCTGGAGACCCGGTCCGTACGCCACGCAGCTGCTGGCGGAGCTCGGCGCCGATGTCTGCAAGATCGAGCCACCCGGCGGTGATCCAATGCGTGCGTATCCGGGGCTGTTCGCGGAGCTCAACGTCAACAAGCGCAGCGTGATGCTCGACCTCAAGGCCGCGGGCGGGCGCGAGCGCGCGCTGCAGCTCGCCGGTGAGGCTGACGTCGTCATCGAAGGCTTCCGGCCCGGCGTCGCGAGCCGCCTCGGCATCGGCGCCGCGGAGATTCATCGCGTGAATGCGCACGCGGTGTATTGCTCCGTGTCGGGCATGGGCCAGTACGGCGACCTGTCGACCGCACCGGGGCACGACCTCAATTTCCAAGCGTGGAGCGGCGCGCTCGCGCCCGACGGCGGCGCGCCGACGGTTGCCGCGGTACCCATCGCCGATCTCGCGGGCGGCATGGCTGCCGCGTTCGCGGTGTGCGCCGCGGTCGTGCGCCAACAGCGCACCGGCGAAGGAGAAACGATCGACGTCGCGATGGGCGACGTGCTGGCGACCTGGACCGGCGCGATGCGTCCCGTCGCGACCGGTGTCGACCCCGCGGCACGCGGTGTCCCGGGGTACGGCACGTTCCGGACGGCAGACGAGGGATACGTGGCGCTCGGAATCATCACCGAAGACCACTTCTGGTCCGCGCTGTGTGACGTGCTCGAGATCGGCGACGCACGCGACCTCTCGTTCCTCGACCGCATGCCGCGGTGCGCGCCGTTGCAAGATCGCATCGCGAGCGCGATCGGTGTCGCGCACCCGCGACGAGGTCGTCGACACCCTGCTGCGCGCAGGAGTTCCGGCCGCGCCCGTGCTCGATCGAAGCGCCATGGTCGCCAGCCCGCACTTCCACGCGCGAGAGGTAGTCGTGTTCGACGAGGCGACCGCGCAGGCGGCGACCGGGTACCCGGTGCGATTCGCGAGCCGACCTGCGCGCCGGACGCCGGGCGCGCCCGCCCTCGACGAGCACCACGGCAGTGGGTTCCCGCCTCGCGCGCGTAGAAGTGCCATCTGAGCGCTATTGGTGACATCGAGCTGCAAAGCGTGAGACTCGAGGCACTCTCGGTCGGTTCGTTCGATCGACTGTCCGCCGGGGTCTTCGGGCCCTCCGAATCTCGTCCCGCCGGCCGAATGGATCGGTGTGCTGCCGCGTCCGTCGGCAGCTGGGGGCGGACCGGACCAATGGGGAGGCAGCGTGGCACGCCTAGTTGTCACACGATGGAACAAGTCGGTCCGTCGTCGCGTCACGATCGCGGGTGGCGCGCTGACGATCGGCACGTTGATCTTGTTCGTCAACGCGGTGCTTCCTGCGTACGCGCACGCACCGGTGCTTTCGGGAAGCACGACGTGCAACAACACGCAGCACGTCGTGACGTGGTCGATCGGCAACGACTTCGATCTCCCGATGACACTGACTTCGGTCGACGCGAGCATCGGTGGTACGTCGTACTCGGTGACCGGCTACAACACGGTCGTCCCCGCGCTCGGCAGCGAGCCCGCGACGACGATCGTTCCCGGAAGTGTGACCGGCACGATCACGTTGTCGATCACGACACGCTGGAGCGACGGCTTCACCGGCGGCGATTCGACGTCGGTGCGCCTGGTGAACCCGTGCGTGGAGCAGCCGACGACGTCGACGACGATCGCGACGCCGGTGACGACCGCAGGTGGGCCGGTCACGACCGCGCCGCCCGTGACCACACCGGAGACCACACCAGCGACAACCGCGCCGAGCGACACGACGATCGCGACGCCGACGACGATCGACACGACTGTGACGACGTCTGGCCAGCCCGTGACTCCGACCTCGGTGGTCCCGCAAGGCTCGACGGTGGCACCGCCGGCGAACGGGCCGAGCACGACGGCATCTGCCGGCTCGGGCAGCGAAGAGAGCCAGACACCGGTGACCGCGGCGGGTGGACCGACCGCGCCTGGCAACTCCGGACAACAGTTGCCCTTCACCGGCAGCAGCCCGGTCGGACCGATGCTCGGATTGGGATCGCTGGTGCTCGGCGCGATCGCTGTGGCGTTCGGCTCGGCCCGTAGGCGGCGACGCACGAACGCGTGACGCAGGACGTCAGCTGCACGCGTCGCGATCGGTGTCGACTCCGGCCGGCACCGATCGCGATCGCGGCGGGCGGTGGGATGACGCATCCGCGCCCTCAGCCGGCGACCGTCGTAGCCTCGGCACGAAGCTCCGCCAGCGATCGCAACCGGCGATGGCCCGGGGGGTGTCCGAGGCGATGCCACAGTTTCGGGACTGGAAGCCACACGTGGCGGCGTGGACGAGCGCCGCACAGACGCGTCGGGCCGAGTTCCGCGAGCGTGCGTCCGACCTCGCCGAGCGAGGCCGCGAGAACAGCGGACAGGCTCGCGGGCGCGCCGTGGAGGTCGCCAAAGGTGCCCGGCGCCGCGTCGAAGGGGCGCCGCGCGCGATCGTCGACGGGATGCGGCGGCGTGTGAACTGGCTCGACCTTGCGACCAAGCACGACGTCGAGATGCAGAGCAGGCTCGGGCGCAACCGCGTGTCGTTGGCGCTCGAGCACTTCCTCGAGGCGCAGCGACGCCACGACGAAGAGCTGCTCGCGGCAATGCGGGCCGAGCTTCGCGTGGAACTGCAGACGTTCGCGGCCGCGATCGAAGAGGACGTGCTCACGGCCGCCGACGACGACTTCTCCGCTCATGCGACACGGTCACGGCGCGGTGCGCGTGCCGACCTCGACTATTTCGACGACGACGACGAGGACGACGAGGACAACGACATCGCGGCCGATGACACGAGCGCCGCATACCTCTTGATCGACACCTGCGACACCTTCGACGGCAACTGATCCGGAACCAGCTCCGGCACCCCGACGCGGGCGCTTTCAGTGCGCCGGCACCGTGATCGCGGAGACGTCGAGCGGCATCGGCACGTTCTGGTCGGCGGGTTGCGCGGGCGCGGTCGCGGCGTTCGGCATGTCGTCGAGTGCGGGCGGCTCCGGCAGGCGGACAACCCTGTAGTCCACGCCTTTGGGCTTCTCGGCCGTGAAGACCTCGGCGAACCGGCCGATGTCGGCGCTGAACTTCGGGGACGCGGTCGCTCCGCACGGCAACAACGTTTCGAGTTTCGGGGGCAGCGACGTCCCGTAGGCATTGCCCGAAAAGCAGTTTCCGCCGGCGTCGTTCGCGTCGGCGAGCGTGGTCACGACAAGGAGGTCGGCGACGCGGGAACCGCGCACGACGTTGTCGCGCACGGTGTTTCGCCGCGCGTCGAAATTCTTCGCCTTCTTGTCGTCGGGCGACAGGACTTTCTCCGGCAGCGTGATCACGCCGACGCCCGCGATGTCGTGGTCGTACACGACGTTGCGATCGACGGTGTTGTCGATGCCGCCCGCGAGAAGAATGCCGTTGCCGATGGCGGTCTGTGCGATGCTGATCGCCGCCGTCTTGGCGTTGTTGTTGCCGTACACCGTGTTCCCGACGATCGTTGTCTCACGTTCGGGCGGGTTAGCCTCTTCGGTGCCGCTGTTCGGCACGATGCCGACACGGTTGCTGCGCCAGATCGAGTTGACGATCAGCAAGTTGCCACCCGCGTTCGTACCGCTGTAACCGATGCCGTTCCACTCCGAGATCGAGTCGGTGATCAACGCGTTGCACGGATAGCACTGACCGATGTAGAAGCCGGCGTCGGGACTGCCCGCACCGTAGTCGTGGTCGAACTGGCCGTTGACGGCGTCGAACGCGTAGATGCCGTAGTCGCCGTTGCGCATCGCGGTGAGGTACGAACCTCGGTATCCCGTGACGCCCGTCCAGAAGAACCCGTTCTTCGTGAAGTTGCGCGCAGTCATGTTCTCGATGGCGACACCGTCGGCGAGCACCTTGAAGCCGTTGTCGCGTGTGAACTCGCCGTCGAGGATCGTGCCGCTGCGCTGCTCGCCGCGGATGACGATGCGTGGATTCGAGACCGTGACCGCCTCGTGGTACACACCCGGCGCGAGCAGCACGAGGCTTCCGGGCTTCGCGGCGTCGACCGCGTCCTGGATCGTCGGGAACTCCTCGGGCACACGCAACGTGCCGCTCGTCGTGCCGGCGCCGGTCGCGGCGCCGATGTTGCCGTCGAACGGCACGTCGCCCACAACGATCACGCCGTTCATTCCCGCCGTCGGCGTGCCGTGCAACGAGCAGTAGATCGGGAACACACCCGACTTCGTGAACGTGTACGAGTACGACGCGCCGGGCGCGAACTTCTCCGCGCTGACGCCGATGCTCGTGTCGTACGCGAGATTGGGATCGCCCGGCTTGATGTTGTGCGCCGAGCGACCCTCGTTGACGAAGGTGACGCGCGTCCCGGACTGATGCGGATGCCGCGCGGCTCGAACACGTTGTCCTTGACGCTGATCGTGACCGCGGGTCTCGCCCGCGCATCGGTGAGCGCGACCTTGGGATTGGCGCCCTTCGCCGTACCCGTCGAGCTCGAGCAGCCTGCCAGCACGCAACCAATCGCGACGAACACCCCGAAAAGCGTGCGTCTCACGTCGTCACTCTTGCATAGCGCGCGCCACCTCGCCTGCGTGGCGGGTCGCGCCATTGCCCGACCAACGCGTCGTGGCGCGTCGTCTTCGTCGACGGTATGCGTGGATCGGTCATCTCGACGAGTCATCAAGTCGTACACAAGCTGACGGGGCCTATGGGAACCAACAGAAGATTCAGTGGACCGCTCGCGACGACCGCGGCTTGCGGATCGGGATAGGAGCCGAGAATCAGGGGTCGCGACGCCGTCTCGCCATCGACGAGATACACCCACAGTCGTCCCGATCCGCGAACACTCAGCGCGGCGCCGGTTTCGAAGCGATAGGGGAACCACCCGTGCAGCGTGTGGCACTCTCCGGGCGGGGGCAATCCGCGGTACCCAGGCAGCGCGTGCAGGTGCGCGTAGGTCGCGGGCACGGTGAACTGCTGCAAGGCCTGGAGCGACTCGAGAAGTGTGAGTGTGAGTGTCGAGGTCCGTGCCCGGCGGCTGACATCGACGCGCGAGATGCGACCGGAGCGCGCACCGGCGACCAACCATCCCGTCGTGACCCACGGCGCCAACACCAACGGCTGCACCCACGCAGGCGCGCTCGCCGACTGCGGTGACGAGGCAGCGGTCTCGATCAGCTCCTGCATTCCTCGCTGAAGCGACGCGGTGTGGTGCATGTGATCCATGAGTGTGCGGATGTTGCCCGGAACGCCGACGACGAGAACCGCGACGACAAGCGGAAGGCAACCGCGCCACCGTTGGGCGATTCCTTCGAGCGCTACCGCCATCGCGGGAACGAGTAGTGCCGCGGCGACGTATACCCAGCGGCTCTGCGGCGCTCCGACGTTTCCGAAGTGGACACCGGCTTCGCCGCCGGCGCGGCCTGTGCCCGTGATGACGTAGAAGCCGCCCGCGCCGACGAGCAGCGCGGCGGGAACCGCGGCCTGGCGGCGCAGGCACGTGACATCGAGTGGAGCCCAGGTCACAGCGAGGCCGACGATCAGCATGATGCCGAGAACGAGGCCGACACCGGGAAGCTGACCCAAGGCATCGAAGGTCGCGCCGATGCCAGAGGCCGTGAAGCGCAGGACCGCGCCGACGCTCGGCGGATTTTCGCTCGAAAAGGTGTTGTCGAAGTGGGTCGCCCAGAGCAAGTAGACGACGGCGAGGGGCGCGGTGTGCACGAGTGCGGCTCGCCAGCCTCGTCGTACCAGGACAGCGAAGCCGACCATCAGCGTCATCGAGACGCCGACGCCTGAGCACATCAAGCTCGCCAATCCGGCGAACAGCGCAAGCACGTCACGCCGGCCCAGCGGCCCGTCACGGTCGGCCAAGAGAAGCTGTACGAGGCCGAACACCACCGAACCCACGAAGCCGATCTGAAAAGCCCAGATGATGTTCTCCCAGCCCGCGCCGAAGAACGCGAACGTCGACGCCGCAACCGTCGCAATCCACGGGCGCACGCCGCAACGGCGCATTACGACGCGTAGCAATGCCGCGAGCCCGAGATGGAGCATCACGATGCACAGCTGATACGGCCGATAGGTTCGGATACCGAAGAGCTGCCAGAGCAAGCGGTACACCAACACGGGCAACGTGCTCCAATGGATCGCTCCGTGTCCGTGGAAGAGACTGTCGACGTCACCCGCGGTACGGCCGGCCAGGAAGTCCCACTCATCGGAGAAGAACCACTGCGTTCGCCCGAGATACATCCACAGGCCGAGCGCGACTGTTTCGAGTCCGACGAATGTCAGGATCGCATTGCGAGCGCCGCGAGCCGTTCCTTGCAACTCGCCGGCCGCCGCCGACGTCTCCGGCGTTGTGCTCATCGTCATGTGCGTGCATCCAAAACCGCGCGGATCGATGTTGATTGTGCTGCGGTGGCTTCCCGGCTGTAAACCCGACGCGGCGCGCCGATGAATACGTCCGCGTGAGCACGAGAGTTGCAGTGCCGTAGCCGCCATCGGCCGCGTGCATGTTTCGTGCGCTCGCGATCGGCTGACGACTGAGGGACGGCGCGCGCGGATGTGGTCGAGGAGCGCCTCAGCGGCGAGATGCGACGCCTCTTCGATGTCTTCGGTCTCGAGGTCGGGAATAGTCGGGGGGATCCCGTCGACGGTCATGCCCACGGCCACCTTGGCGACGACCGTCGCGACCGGTGCGCTCAGATCGCGGATGTAGGAACCCGACCCACGTTGGCGGGATCGAACCCTCACGGAGCGCCCGACGGACCGCTTGGTCACATGCCGAAGCGCACTCGCCCGACGGCCGCCGCCGCCTCTGCAGGACCACTGATCTCGACGTCGGCTGCGCCCTGGCGCCCAAAGAGGTAGAGCAACAGCTCGCCCGGCAGTCCGGTGAGGCGCGCAAGTGGCTTTCCTCGCCGTGCTCGCAGGGTCTGGGCCGTCCCTGCCCACTCGAGCTCGAGCCCGACGCCGCGCAGTCGCCTTGCGAGCAACCACGTCGCTGAGCCGACATTGCGCCACAGCGCTTCGTCCAACGCGGTGGTGCTCGTCCTCGGACCAAGACCGTTGGCTCTGCGGACATCCTCGTGGTGAACGAAGAACTCGTTGAGGTTCGGGACGCGGCGCACCCAGCCGATGCGAAAGACCCCGCGCGGCGGTCCCGATCGAATCGTCATGAGTAGAGTGGTGAAGTCCTCCCGAGTGAGCGCCTCTCTGCGGCGTTCCGCAAGGCGGCCCCACGCACCGGGCACGACCAGCCCAGGCGCAGCGGTGTGATCGTGTTCGCGGATGACGAGGTGCGCCGCGAGATCGTGCGTCGTCCACGGCTCGAGAAGCGTTGGGGCCTCGGGGCCGAGGTCGCTCATCAGGTCGCACAACCCTTCGCGTTCGATGGCGTCCAAGGGAAGGTCCGTCATTGGTGGTCCGTCTCCCGCTCATCACCGTGAGTCCGACACGTGCCCGGCGCCTTGCCGATGGGGCGCACCACGATGTACGAGCTCGTGGGCGCCGCCCGCGACGACCGCGTGAATCACGCTGCGCGAACTCGCCGCGCCGCGCTCAGATAGGCGTCGCGAGATCGTTGATCAGTTTGAACTCGTCGCGCAAGTGGCGTTCCTCATCGTGTGAGAGCATGCGCCATGCTTCGCGGAGCGCGAGTTCGCTGTTCACTATCGATGCGACCGCGTCCGAGTCTTCCGAGCGGCCGTCCAGCTCCGAGATGTCGAAGCCGGCGTTCCGGAGCCAACGCGCAACCGCCGGCCAACGCCAAAGCCGCCCTCGAGACCACACGTGCGACACAGCCGGTGGAAAGTCGCCCGGACCGCGCTGGCCCGTGATGTAGAGACGAACTGACTCGCGGCTCTGGCCGATTGTGTCGGCAATGTCGGCCGCGGTCACGAGGTCGTCGGGGTCTGCGACGCTGACGACCCTCACCTCTTTCGATTCGATCGCACAGATGGCTGTGAAGAGCGCCTCCGCGAACGCGTCGGCCGCCCGGTCGAATTCCGCGTAGAACACGCCGTCGACCTCACCGAAGCTGGCGTCGTCGCAGCCCGCGTCGTAGAGCGCATCGAGCAGGTCATTGTCGGACAGGATGTCCCGGTCAAGCACCAGTGTGAAGTTCCAGTCCCGCATTCCGATTCACCTTCCGCGCCTTCATCGCTTGCCCTTCGGGCACCGCTTCACATTCCGTTGGATACGCTTCGCTTCGTTGCCTGCATTTCTCGGCGTACTCGACACGCTGCGCTGGCAGCAAGCGTACGGACAGCGGATGACTGCCCAGGCATGACCGCTGCGCCGCTCACAGCTCCAGTCAGCCTCGTCGGCAGCTCGAAGAGCGCCCTCTACCTCTTCTTCGGGTGTCGATCCCTATCCGTCATGTTGACACAATCCAACAGGTGCTGTTGTTATTTGTCAACACACTTCGTCCGCGGTCAGCGAGAAAGTAAACCGGCGCCGTGTGTGTCACGAACGCCGACAATCAACGGTCGCTGGGCCCTGGCTCAGCGGCTCGGCATGAACCTCGTCGCCGAGTACGTCGGGCCATGCGACGCCGGACGCTTCACGGCCACGATCTGCGCGACCCGCGACTCGTCTGCGGCTCGGGGAGAACGGCGGTCTCCGGAGCAGTATGCAAGCGGATTGATCGCACGTGAACAGTGTCGTGCCCCGCGTGGACCAGGAGCTGGGCCAAGGCGCGGCGACAGGTTCTGGTCGACCAGAAACTTCACGGAGTCGGTGGAAGCGGAATCGTGCGCTCGAGGCGCGCCTCAGCCGCGAAGTGCAATGCCTGTTTGATGTCATCGGCCTCGAGGTCGGGGAAGTCCGCCAGGATCTCGTCGACGGTCATGCCGTCGGCCACCATCGCGACGACGGTCACGACCCGCATCCTCGGCGTTTGCCCTGGTGAGAGCCGGAGAGGGGACTCGAACCCCTGGCCTGCTCATTACGAGTGAGCTGCTCTACCGACTGAGCTACCCCGGCGGAAGCAATGCAGTGTAGTGGCCGCGTGCCGGAGGTCAGCCGAACTGCATGAGCCGGTCGGCAGCGCGGCGGGCTTCTTGGCGGCGCCGTTCGAACGTCACGCCGATCCACATCAGCACCACACCGATCGCGGCGAGCGGCACCCACTCGGGCAGGCGCGCGGCCGCAGGGCCGAACGTGTCGATCGCGAGCGCGAGCAGTGCGGCGGCGCCAATCGCGAGCGGCGCTTGCAAACGCTGCCACGCGCCGAACAGCACGAACGCGAACGCGAGCACAGCCGCGGCGACGGTGCGCGCCCGCGTCGTCGTGCGCGATGCCGAGTACGAGCGTCGGGCCGAGCGCCGCCGCCAGGCCCGGGCCGAGCGCGAGCCACGACCGCGCGGGGCCGGCGCGCCATCCGAGGAGACCACCACCAAGTGCAAGCGCGGCGAGTGGAAGCGTGTACGCCTCCACCACCGGCACGTGTGCGACCGCGAGCCACGTCCACGTCGCACCGAGCGCCGCGACGGCCGCGCTCGCGCCGTACACAGTCGCGCGCTCCCGCCGCAGTGCCGCAACCACGAACGCCGGGACGAACGCGGTGAACGTCGCCGCGAGCCACGGCCACGAGTCGCCGGCGATGGCCGCACCCGCACCCGCCGCGCTGTACGCAACGACCTCGAGCGCGAATCCGTCAACCTCGCGCGCACGCAAATGCGTCCCGAACAACAGCACGACGCCTGCGGCGACCGCTACTGAGTAGCCCGCCGGTCCGCGCCCGACATCGAACGCTGCGGTCCACACGCCCGCCAGGGCGATGAACGCCGCCGCCGCGCTCGAGGCGGCACCGACTCGATATTCACGAGATCGCGCACACCGTGCTGCGATCGCGGTGACAGCCAGCGCGATCGACAACGAGACGATCGACGCGTCGCGCGTCACGGCTGCCCAACCCGCAACACTGGCCGCGGCGAGCAGCGCGCCGGGGAAGAACGCGACCCCAGGCGCCAGCCGCAGACGGTCGGCGAACGTCGCGCACGCCACGACGACACCGAACACGGCCAGCGACGTGATCAGCGTCGTGCGAGCCGACACGTCGGCGACGACCGGCATCAACCCGATCGCGAGCACACCAAGCGCGACTGCGAACGCGGCGCCGGCATGACGGCGCGTGTTATAGCTGACATAGGCGATCGGCACGACGCCGGCGAGCAAAGCCCACACCGCGGGCCAACCCGCGACGAATGACGAGTGCACACGAGCACCGACAATCGCGTGTTGTGTTGCGACCTCGAGCGAGCCGCGCCACGCGTCGCGATACCACGCCAGCGGCGCGACGGCGGCCCCGACACCGTAGATTGCGGCCCACGCCACGCCCGGGACACCGAACGCGGTCGTTGCCGCGTACGCGGGCCGCAACCACCGCTGTGGCGCAACGCGCGTGGTGAGGACCGCCGTCATGGCAGCAACGAATGTCGTCCACGCAAGCAGCCCCTGCGGCCCGAACCACGACGAGCCGATCGTCATGAGTGCGCCCACGGGCACGCCGATCACTATCGCGCCAAGCGCGTCGCGGTGCTCGCGACGCATGGGAGCCCGCAGCATGGCCGTGGGCGCCAACGCGAGCGCGCCGATGACTACCGCGGGCGTCAGCGACTGCGCGAGCGTGTCGGCCAAGACCGCGGCAGCCGCGACGTTGATCGCCGCGACGACCCAACACGCGCCCGCATGGAACTGCAGCACGCGCTGCACCAACACCTCTTCGTTGTGCGCGACATCCAGGACACGCCATGCCAACACGATCATCAGTGCGATCAGTGCGAGCCCGAGTGCGGTGCTCCACGGCGCGCCGGCCCACGTGGCGACGAGCAGCTCCGCCCCCAGCGGCAGGAGCGTCGCGACGGCGACACGACTCGAGCGCGTGTTCGTTGCGCGGCCCAGCGCGAGCGCACATGCCGCCGTGACGACTGAACCGGCCGCCCACCAGGCCGAAACCGACAGGCCATCCGCAACACCCGCCCGCCGCAGCGCGTGCCAGTCGATCAACAGCAATCCGACCGTGAGCGCGGTGAATGCTTCCGCGCTGGCCGGCAGGCGTCGTCGCGTCGCGAGCGCGAGGCCGGCGAAGACACCGGTGACGCCGCCCAGCAGAAGGGCGCGCCCGCCGTCGCCGAGGTGCGACCACGCGACTGCGGTGAACGTGAGCGCAGATGCCGCGAGCAGCGCGGCGCCGACCCACAACAACACCGCGCGTACGCGCTCGACCGTCCACTCCGATCTCGCTGTTGTGCGCACGGGGAGCTGCGGCTGGAAGCCAGGAACCGGCCGCTGCGAGCGCGTCCATTGCAAGTGGATGAGCTCCGCCGCGAGCTGGTCGCGGGTCGACCGGAGCTTGGCGATCTCCTCGTCGAGGAGGCGTATGCGATCGGACAGCGCGCGCATCTCGGCGGCCGGTTCCCGGCGCTGGTCGAGCCCGCACGACGAGCAGAACGAGTCGCCTTTCACGGCGGCGCCACAAGCAGGACAGGTCAAGCGTCCCCCTCCGTCTTCCTCGGGCGTTGGGGGGTCCGACGTGCGGCGCCGCCGTCGCGTTACACGGCTTGGCCGTGTGAGCCGACTCAGTGGCCCCGGGGCAGCGAGAGCAGCAGGTACGTCAGCCGGACGATGCCCTTCTCGTTGATCGGGAACGTCTCGCGCGCCTCGCGGCACGCTTCCAGCGCACCGACCGCCGCGCGTGGCTCGAGGTAGAGCACCTCGAGATCCCGGTTCAACGTCGGCGCGGGCGCAACGAGCACATCGCGATACACCGTCTCGATCGCGGTCACGCCCTCGAGCAGCAGGTCGATGCGCGTGCGCCGCGTTTCGCGGCGATGCCGCTCCTCGATGCGACGGCGTAGACGTTGCGAATCGCGGTCGGCGTATCCCAACCGCTCCATCTCGCCGTCGAACTCGGAGAGCTCCTCGAGCTGTCGCGCCGCGACCCTCGACGCGGCGGCCTCTACCGCCGCGTCGAGCTCCTGCGCGAGCGCCAATGCCGTCGCGCCATAGCCGTCGAGTCGCGCCGGCACCGACGCAAACGCCTCGCGCAACGCCTTTAGCGGCCCGACGAATGCACGCGCACGGGCGAGTTGACCACCGGCCAGCACGGCCGCGCGCTCCGCTTCGTGCGCCGACACGCCGTCGGCTTCGAGCGCGGCCTGCAGGGTGCCGTCGGCGAGTGGAACGAAGTCGATGCGCTGCGCTCGCGAGCGAATCGTCGGCAACAGGTCGTCGGCAACCGACGTCACGAGCACGAGCACGGTACGCGCCGGTGGCTCCTCGAGCGTCTTCAACAACGCGTTCGCGGGTTCGTTCTGGTTGCCACGCAGCCGCTCGGCTTCGAACAGGATCAGCACCTTGCGCTCGGCCTCGATCGGGGCCCGCGCCGCTTCGGGCAGGATGCGGTCGCGCACGTCCTCGCGCACGCGATACGACGTGCCCGCGGGCTCGAACTCGACGACGTCGGGGTGGACACCGCGGAGCACGAGCCGGCGGCCGCGGTCGTCGTCGGCGACGCCGATCAGCAACGCCGCGAATCCGCGCGCCGCATCCTCGACGCCGGAGCCACGCGGGCCGACGAGCAAGTACGCGTGGGAAGGACGCACGGCGGCGCGTCGGAGCGTCTCGAGGGCGCGGTCCTGGCCGACGACTCCGGCGAACATCGACCGAAGACTAGGAAACGACGCCGGCCGCTGCTTCCCGCACGCGCCGTTCGACCTCGTCGACGCTCCCGCTACCGTCGATCACGCACCATCCGCGCGGCAGCGGCAAGCACCCGGTACGCGGCGCGCACGCGCGCGTGGAACTCGGCGCCGGCCTCTTCCACACGATCACGATCCCCGGCCGCACGCGTGTCGGCGACCACGTCGGCGACGTCGAGGACGATGACGAGATCGGGCTCGAGCCCGCCGGTTGCGAGCGCGTTGACACCGGTGAGCGCGTCGACGCCGAGTTCCCGACCTACACCCTGATACGCGAGCGTCGACGGCGTGTACCGGTCGCTGATCACGACTGCGCCACGCGCCAGCGCGGGGCGCACAACCTCGGCGACGTGCTGCGCGCGATCCGCCAGCATCAACATCAGCTCGGTGCGCGGGTCCACCGGCGCGTCGTCATGGAGCAACACTCCGCGGAGTTGCGCGCCCAATTTCGTGTCACCCGGTTCGAACGTGAGCACGACGTCGTGACCTCGCGACTGCAGCCACCGCGCGAGACGTCGCGCCTGTGTCGTCTTGCCGCTGCCCTCGCCACCCTCGAGCACGACGAACGTCACGCGCTCGTCGCCTCGAGACGGTTCTTGCGCATGCCCCGGCGCGCGGCAAAGCCCGAGATGACCGTGAGGCCACCACCGGCCCAGAGCGCGAGACGAACTCCCGGCAAGCTCAACTCGGCGGAACCAATCGAGATCTGGCCGTTGAAGAGGCCCTTCGCGAGCCGGTCGAGGAGCGCGGCGATGAAGGGGCTCAGCGTGAGCGAGAGCAGCAAGCACGCGTGCACGACCGTGTACAGCGTGGCGAAGGTACGCCCGCGCATCTCATCGGCGACCGACTCCTGCAACAGCGTGAATCCGGTGACATATGCGCACCCGGCCGCGGCTCCCGCGGCCGCGACGAGGAGAATCGTCAACGCGAGCGTCGACAGCCAGGCGATCACACCGATCGCGACGCCCGTTGCGATCACCGCCCACGTGAACACGGCTTCACGGGGCAAGCGTCGCTGCAACCAGAGCAACGTCACGACGCCGATACCGGCGCCGATACCGAGGGACGCCTGGAGGAAGCCGTACGCGGAGGTGTCGGCCTTGAGAATGTCGCTGGCGAAGACCGCGCCGAGCGGCACGATCGATCCTCCACCGAGCAATCCGCCGGCCAGTCCCGTCATCACACCGCGGACGAGCGGGTTCGCGCGGATGAATTTGAGTCCGTCGACGATGTCGCGCCACGTTTGGGCGGCCGGCTGACGCTTCTCCTCCGTGTCTCGCGCCTCGCCGTTCGACAGGACGAGGCCGGAGATCAGCAGCGCCGATGCCAAGAACGTCAAGCTGTCGACCCAGATCGCGAGCGACGCTTGCTCGAGCCGAAGGGAACTCGAGCGCGTCGAACTTCGCCAGCCACGACGACACCGACGCGAGCAACGCGTACAGCAACGCGCCGACCGGGAACATGCCGAATCCCGCCACGAGGCCCAGTGAGTTCGCCGCCGCGAGCTGCTCGGGGTCCTTCACGATGTTGGGCACGCTCGCGTCCTTCGCAGGTCCCCACAGCAGCGTGAGCACTTCGATCGAGAACGAGATCACGACCAGGCCGAGCAAGTTGTCCCAGAACGGCAGGAGCACGAGTAGCCCGGCCCGGCCGATGTCGCACGTCACCATCACGACCTTGCGGTTCCACCGGTCGACGAGTGCGCCACCGACCGGCGCGAGCAAGAAGCCCGGCAGCATGCGCGTGATCATCACGAGACCGATCGCGCCCGGACCCGAGATGGCCTGCGCGAGGGCGATGATCGCGACGACACCGGTCCAGTCGCCGATGCTCGAGACCACCTGAGCGGCAAAGAGCCGGGCAAAGCCCGGCGCCTTCAACACCTTCCACGGCGCCGGCGGAATCGGCTCTTGATCCGGGCCGGGCGGGATGAACGGCGCCTTCTCGGTCACTCGAGCGCCAGCCTAGAGAGTCGGTCCTATTCCGGAGTCGGTTGCGTCGATGCTTTCTTCGCCGCCTTGCTCGCGGTCTTCTTCGCAGCCTTCTTCGCGGCCTTCTTGGCCGGCTTCTTCGCGGCGTTCTTGGCCGTCGTCGTCGCCGCCTTCTTGGCGGTCTTCTGCGCGGTCCTCTTCGCAGACTTGCGCGCCTTGGCAGGCCCCTGTTCGGCCCTGGCGCGCAAGAGGCCCATCGCCTCGTCGAGCGGGATGGCCGCAGGGTCGACGCCGCGCGGCACGGTCGCGTTCACGCTGCCGTCCGTGATGTAGGGGCCGTAGCGACCCTCGAGCACACGAACCGGCGCGCCGTTGTCGGGGCTCGCACCGAGCTCGGCGATCGGCGGCTTCTGCTGGCGGCCGCGCCGCTGCTTGGGCTGCGCGAACAACGCCTGGACCTCGGGCAGCGTCACGGTCAGCAGCTGCGCTTCTTCGCTCAGGCTGCGGGTGTCGCCGTCGTCACGCTTCAAGTAGGGACCGAATCGTCCGGGCGACGCGACGATCTCGCGGCCCTCAGCATCGGTGCCAACAACGCGCGGCAAGCTGAGCAGCTTCAGCGCGTCGTCGAGCGTCACCGTCTCCGGCGTGTGCGACGCGAACAACGATGCACGCTTCGGCTTCTTCTTCGTGCCCTCCTCTTGCTCGCCGAGCTGTACGTACGGTCCGAACCGGCCGGTGAGCACGTATACCGGCACGTTCGTCTCGGGGTCGTTGCCGAGCGACCGTGGACCCTCGGCTTGCTTGGCGATCATCTCGAGGGCAAGCGGGATCGTCAGCTCGTCGGGCGCGATGTCAGGCGGCAACGACGCGGTCTCGTTCTCCTCGCGCTGCACGTACGGCCCGTAGCGACCGACGCGCACGACGAGCCCGTGACCCGTATCGTCGGTACCGATCGGGATCGTGCTCACGCCGCGCGGGTCGATGCGACCGAGCTCGTCAGCGGAGACGAGATTGCGCAAGCCCGGCGTACCGTTGCCGTAATAGAACGAGTGCAGCCACTTCTCGGCCTCCTCCTCGCCGCGGGCGATGACGTCGAGCGCCTCTTCCATCGACGCCGTGAACGAGTAGTCGACGAGGTGACCGAAGTGCTGTTCGAGCAAGTTCGTCACGGCGAAGGCGGTCCATGCAGGAACGAGCGCCGTTCCCTTGCGCCAGACGTAGCCACGCGCCTGGATGGTCTCGATCACCGCCGCATACGTGGACGGCCGCCCGATGCCGCGCTCCTCGAGCTCCTTCACCAAGCTCGCCTCGGTGTAGCGCGCGGGCGGTTTGGTCTCGTGACCGACCGACGCGAGCTCCGTGCAGTCGATGTGCTGCCCCTCGCTCACCCCGGGGAGTCGCGTTTCCGACTCGACCTCGTCGCCCTCGTCGACGTCCTCGATGTACGCGCGCCGCCATCCCAGGAAGTCGTACGACTTGCCCGCCGCGCGGAAGATCGCCGATTCGTTGTTCGTCGACGTCGCGCGCAGCTTGATCGTCAGCTTGCTGCCGCGCGCGTCGGCCATCTGGCACGCGACGGTGCGGATCCACACCAGCTCGTAGAGACGCTGCTCGTCGCCGTCGAGTTGGCCGCGCACGGCGTCGGGAGTGCGAATGCGATCGCCCGCGGGACGAATCGCCTCGTGCGCCTCTTGCGCGTTCTTGACCTTGCTGCGGAACACCCGCGCCTCGGCCGGGAGGTATTGCTCGCCGTACTCCTCACGGATCGCCGTGCGTGCTGCGGTGATTGCTTGCTCCGACAGGTTGGTGCTGTCGGTACGCATGTAGGTGATGTAGCCACGCTCGTAGAGTCGCTGGGCGACCGCCATCGTTCGCGAGGCGGTGAACCGCAACTTGCGTGACGACTCCTGCTGGAGCGTCGACGTGGTGAACGGCGCGCGCGGGCGCTCGGTGAACGGGTCGGACTCGACCGACGACACCTCGTACGGCACGTCGCGCAAGCGGTCGGCGAGCCCGCTCGCCCGGTCGGCGTCGAGCAGCACGACGTCGGTCGCCCGCGCGGCCGCGATCGTGCCCGTGGCGGGATCGAAGTCGCGCCCTTCGGCGACACGCTTGCCGTCGAGCTCGCTGAGCGCGGCGACGAACGGCTGGTCCTCGTCGGACGTCGTGACGAACGTGCCTTCGAGATCGAACCATTGGCCGGAGCGGAAGCGCATGCGGGCGCGCTCTCGCTCGACGACGAGCCGCACGGCGACGCTCTGCACCCGACCAGCCGACGCGGCTTGCCCGCGGCCGAACACACGCCACAACACCGGCGAGGTCTCCCAACCGACCAGGCGGTCGAGGATGCGGCGACCCTCCTGCGCTTCAACGAGCTTCATGTCGAGCTCGCGCGGGTTGTCGAGCGCTTCCCGGATCGCGTGCGGCGTGATCTCGTGGAACACCATCCGCTTCACCGGCACGCGCGGCTTCAACACCTCGAGCACATGCCAGCCGATGGCTTCGCCCTCTCGGTCCTCGTCGGTCGCGACGATCAGCTCGTCGGCATGCTTCAACGCCTGCTTCAACTCGGTGACGACATTCCTCTTGTTGCGGTGCACGACGTACACCACGTCGAAGTGGTCGTCGGGGTCGATGCCGGCGAGGCGGCCGTGCGTCTCCTTCTTGGCGTCGGGGACCTCCTCCTTGCTCCCGGGCAGGTCGCGGATGTGACCGACGCTCGCCTTCACCGTGAAGTCCTGCCCGAGATAGCCCGCGATGGTCTTCGCCTTCGCAGGTGACTCGACGATGACGAGCGGTCTGGCCACGGTGATGTGATCCTCGAACAGAAGCGTGACGGGCGGCCCCGGTGCCGCGGACTTGTACTGGTCGACTCGACGCGCCGCGCCCGGCGGTCGCTTCGCTGCCGTCTCCTGTCGGCAGTCGGGTCGCGGACCGTAGCCCGCTCCCCTTTTCCGTGATGCCATCCTCGGGCCCACGGTGTCAAGCTGTGTTCGTAGTATCACGCTCAGCGTTCGGTCTAACGTGCGCCGCCGTGATGCTCGCCCTGAACTGGCTCGACCCCCGCGAGCTGATCGACACCTTCGGCACTGCGGGGATGCTCCTGGTCGTCTTCATCGAGTCCGGGCTGATCCCGGCACCGCTGCCGGGCGACTCCTTGTTGTTCATCGCCGGGTTCTTCTCCTCGACCAAGGCCTCCGGCGGCGACCCGCACCTGAACCTGGCCGCGGTCGTCATCGGCGCGTTCGCGGCAGCGGTCCTCGGGGCCCAGCTCGGCTACTACCTCGGGCGCCACTACGGCACCCGCCTCTTCACGCCCAACGCCAAAGTGTTCAAGACGGAGTACCTCGAGCGCGCCCAGGACTTCTTCGATCGCTCCGGACCGCGCGCAGTCGTGCTCGCGCGCTTCATTCCGTTCGTGCGGACGATCGTGCCGATGCTCGCGGGCACCAGCCGCATGCCGCAGCGGCGATTCGCGACCGCGAACGTCGCCGGTGCCGCGCTCTGGGCAGTCGGCGTCAGCCTGCTCGGCTTCTTCCTCGGCAAACAGATCGGCGCGGACAACATCGACAAGTACCTGTTGCCCATCGTGGCGGTGATCATCGTGTTGTCGCTGATCCCACCGTTTTTCGAGTACCGCAAGCACCGGCGCGAACGCGCCCGGGCGACCGAATGACCGCGCACTACCGCGCGCCCGGCTGGTTCACGCGCAATGTGGTCAACCACGTCGTGCAGGGGCTCGCGCGCATGGGCGTGTCGGTGCGGGGCTCACGCATCCTGCGCGTGCGCGGCCGCAAGACCGGCGAGCTGCGCATGGTGCCCGTGAATATGTTGACGTACGAGGGCGCGCGCTACCTCGTCGCCCCGCGCGGTGAGACGCAGTGGGTGCGCAACCTGCGCGCGGCGCGCGGAAACGGAGAACTCGCACTCGGCCGAAAGATCGAGGCGTTCCACGGCGTCGAGCTCGGCGACGACGAGAAGCCACCAGTGCTCCGCGCGTACCTCGAGCGGTGGAAGGCCGAGGTCGGTGTGTTCTTCGACGGCGTGAGCGCCGATTCACCCGACGCCGACGTGCGGCGCATCGCGCCGCAACACCCGACCTTCCACATCGAGACGCGGTAACCCGCAGCGTGCATCCGGAGCGGGCGTGCCCTTATTCGCCGACCGAGGTGGCAGCGGACGCGGGGGTTGGCGTCGTGTGGCCTGCAGCCGGCTGCGGCGGCGTGCCGGTCAGCGAGCCCGTCGAACGCTTCGAGAACGCGATCGCACAGAGCAGCACCACCAACGCGACCGCAGCGACGGAGTAGCGCGCGGCGTTGTTGTCCTGCAGGTTGATAACTGCGGGCAGGATCAGCAGCGACACGAGGTTCATGACCTTGATCAACGGGTTCAATGCAGGACCCGCGGTGTCCTTGAACGGGTCGCCGATCGTGTCGCAGATGACTGCGGCCTTGTGCGCGTCGGAACCCTTACCGCCGTAGCGGCCGTCCTCGATGTACTTCTTGGCGTTGTCCCACGCGCCGCCGGAGTTCGACAAGAAGTTCGCCATCAGCTGTCCGGTGAGGATTACCGCCGCGAGGAACGCGCCCAACGCGAGCGCGTTGATCCCGAAACCGATGATGACGGGCGTCAGCACGGCGAGCAGCGCGGGCGTCGCGAGCTCGCGCAGCGACGCCGCAGTGCAGATGTCGATGACGGGCCCGTAGTCGGGCGTTTTCTCGCCGCTCATGATCTTGCCGTCGGCGAATTGGTTGCGGACCTCTTGCACGACCACGTTCGCAGTTCGTCCGACGGCGCGAATCGCCAGCGCCGAGAACAAGAACGCGACCGATCCACCGATCAACATCCCGATGAACTGCTTGGGGTCGGCGACGTTGACCTGCACGACGCTGAACACGCTCGCGCCCGCGTCGACGAGCCTTCGGTAGACGTCGTCTTCCTGGCCGATCGTCTCGATGAAGCTCGCGAACAACGCCACCGCGGCGATGACGGCGGAGCCGATCGCGAACCCCTTGGTCACGGCCTTGGTGGTGTTGCCGACCGCGTCGAGGCCGACCATTATCCGCGCGGGTTCACCTTCGAACTCGCCCGACATCTCCGCGATGCCGGCCGCGTTGTCGGCGACGGGACCGAACGTGTCCTCCGACACGACGACACCCGTCGTCGCGAGCATGCCCATACCGGTCAGCGCGACGAGGTACAGCGACAGCTGGATCTCGCCCGCGCCCAGCCCGATCGCGACCGCGAGCGCGCCCGTGATGGCGACGATCGCCCACACCGACGACTCGAGCCCGAGACTGATACCCGCCAGCGTCGCGGTCGCCGGACCCCCCGACGCGGCCGATTCGGCGATCTCTTGCACGGGCTTCGTGTCGGTCGAGGTGAAGTACTCGGTGATGCGCGATGCGATCTGCGCGAGCACGAGGCCCGTCACCACTGCGCCGAACATCCGCCACCCGACGTTGCCGACGTTGCCCTCGGGGTTGCCGACGTACACGAGCATCAACACCAGCGTGCCGACGATCGTCAGCACGCCCGCGCTGAAGAAACCGCGGTTGATCGGGGCCATCGCGGTCTTGTCCTTCTCGGTCGCGCGCACCATGAACACGCCGATGATCGACGCGAGCACGCCGAGGGAACGCGCGGCGAGCGGGAACAGCGCGCCGATCGCCCAGAGCGCCGGACGGTCGGGGAAGATCGCCTTGAACGCAGGAACGCCGAGGATGATCGAGGCGACCAGCGTCACCTCGTACGACTCGAAGAGGTCGGCCGCCATACCCGCGCAGTCGCCGACGTTGTCACCCACATTGTCGGCGATGGTCGCGGGGTTACGGGGGTCGTCCTCGGGGATGCCGGCTTCGACCTTGCCCACCAGGTCGGCGCCGACGTCGGCCGCCTTGGTGAAGATGCCGCCGCCCACCCGCATGAACAACGCCAGGAGGGACCCGCCGAACCCGAAGCCGACGAGGATCGCGGAGCTCGTGTTCTGGAAGACCATCATGATCAGGGTTGCGCCGAACAGCCCGAGGCCGACCGTGAACATGCCGGCGACGCCACCCGTGCGGAACGCGACCTGCAACGCGGCGGGCAGCGAACCGCTCCGCGCCGCGGCCGCGGTGCGAACGTTGCCGCGTACGGCGAGGCTCATGCCGATGAAGCCCGTGAGCCCCGACATGATGCAGCCGAGCACGAACGCGAGTGTGCGGTATCCGCCCGATTGCGCGAACGACAGCGCCTCGACACCGGTGTCCTTCTTCACCGCCGTCGACGTGAGGAACACGATCGCGGCGACGGGAATCAAGATGATCGCGATCGTGCGGAACTGTCGCCGCAGATACGCCATCGCGCCCTCTTGGATCGCCTTTGCGATGTCTCTCATCGTCGGCGTGCCTTCGTCGCACGCGAGCACGCCGCGCATCAACACGAAGCCGACGCTGATCGCCAGCAGCGCGGTGAGCACCGACGCGACGAGGATGAACCATTCACCTCCGGCGAGGTGGAACGTCTGGTAGCCACCTTCGGTGGCGAGTACGTGCGTCATCTCTAATCCCTCGGGTCAACGGGCGCCGGAGGCGCTCGAATTGGGGCGGTGGGCGGCGGCGGGGGGCGGGGATTCCTGGACGTACACCTGGTTCGCGACGGTGGCGCCGAGCGTGCGGTCCTTGCCGTCGACGCGAAGTACGAGCGGGCCGTCGAACGGATGCTTCTCCTTCACCTCGACGACGACGCCGGGCCGCAGGCCGAGCGTGTCGAGGAACGCGACGATCTCGGGATCGGTGGAGCCTGGCACTGCCACGACCGCGGTGTCACCGGGCTCGAGCGCGTACAGCGGCGGCATCAACGGGAGCTCCGCGGTCTCCTTGGCGGGGATCGGAAAGCCGTGCGGGCACGTGGCCGGACGGTCGAGCGCGACGTACATGCGGTCCTCGACTTCCTGGGGCAGCTCGTGC
The DNA here is from genome assembly GCA_963836365.1 of uncultured Actinomycetes bacterium. Taxonomy (GTDB): domain Bacteria; phylum Actinomycetota; class Acidimicrobiia; order IMCC26256; family PALSA-610; genus DASQHW01. The sequence goes on along the minus strand of CAWIJC010000004.1, from coordinate 512,490 downwards.
TCGAACCTCGTCGCGAGGCGGTCGGCTTCGTTCCAGGCGTAGCCGAGCATGTCGGCGAGGAATCGCTCGACGATTCGGTGGCGGCGAATCGACGTGATGGCGGCCTGGCGCCCCGTGGCGGTGAGCTCGACGCCCTTGTAGGGCTTGTGGTCGACGAGTCCCCGGTCGGCGAGGCGCTTGATCGTCGCCGTGATCGTGCCCGGCGAGAGCCCGAGGCGCTCGGCCAGGACGCCGGTGTGGGCGTCGCCGGCGCCGGAGAGGCGGTAGATGGCCTTCAAGGCCTCGCGATCAGGTTTGGACAGGGCGTCTACCGGAGATTCGATCGAGCGAAGTTAGATTTTAACCAGCCCAAAGTCAAGTGACATCTGGGCGACGCACCGTGGACCAGCAGCGCGTGCGGCTACTTCGCGGATCCGGTTTCATCGAGGTGATACGGCACCGACGTCACGACCGTGCCCTTGCGGTACAGCAACCGGCCCTTCAAGAACAGCGCGCTCTGGTTGTGCAGCAGGTGGCTCCACCAGGACGTGACGACGACCTCGGGGATCACGACGGTGATGATGTCGTTGTCGTACCGCGCGTCGAGCTCATCGATGAATCGCAGCACTGGCCGCGAGAGCTCCCGGTAGGGCGAGTAGACGATCTCGAGCGGGATCCCGATGTGCCGGTCCGCCCACGCGTCTTCGATGCGCTCTCGTTCCTCCTCGTCGGAGACGACGGTGACGGCGAGCAGCCGGTTCGGCGCGAGCGACCGCGCGTAGGCCAGCGCGTCGAGCACGCCACGGTGCAAGTTGCCCACGAGCACGACGACGGTGTGGTTCATGCGCCGCGGCTTGAAGTCGGGAGCGACGCGCAGCGCCTCGGCGATGTTGTCGTAGTGGCCTTTGATCAGCTTGAAGAGCAACACAATCAATGCGATCACGACGATCGACACCCACGCGCCGCGCCGCGAACTTCGTGATCCCGATCACCAGAGCGACGATCGCGGTCGACACGGCGCCGACGCCATTGACCGACGCGTGGAAGCGCCACCGGGCCTCGCGTTCTCCTTGATGATGACGCACCATCCCGGCTTGCGACAGCGTGAACGACACGAACACGCCGACCGCGTACAGCGGGATCAACAGGTTCGTACGTCCGCGGAAGAGGACGATCAACGTGCCCGCCAGGACCGCGAGCACCAACACGCCATTGGAGAACACGAGTCGGTCGCCTCGGTTCGCGAGCTGTCGCGGTAAGTAACCGTCGCGGGCGATGATGGAAGAAAGCCGAGGAAAGTCCGCGTAGGCGGTATTCGCGGCGAGGGTCAAGATCGCCGCAGTCGCGAGCTGGAACAACCAGAACAGGAAGTTGTCTCCGAACACTTGCTTGCCCATCTGCGCGTTGACCGTGACGACTTCGCTGGGATACGGGTGCAGGTGGTGCGCGAGGACGGAGATGCCGAGGAACAGCGAACCGAGAATGATCGCCATCCACACGAGCGTCGCGGCTGCGTTCTTCGACTCGGGCCGACGAAAGGCCGGAACGCCGTTCGAGATGGCTTCGACACCGGTCAACGCGACCGCTCCCGAGGAGAAGCCGCGCATCAGTACGAGCAGGCCGAGCGCGCCGCCGCTGAGTCGCAGGTTCTCGACGGCCTTGCTCGAGTCGAACGGCACCGGCTGAACGCCACCGAACCAGCCGAAGTAGGTCTTCGTCAGGCCGAAGAACACGAGCGCGACCGCCAACAAGATGTACAGGTACGTCGGTACCGCGAAGAACCGGCCCGATTCCTTGACGCCCCGCAGGTTCATGATCGTGATGAACGCGACCACACCGAGACAGATCGCGACACGTGCGCTGTGGGCGCCCTGGAACTGCGGGATCGAGATGATCGCCGCCACGCCGGCCGACACCGAGACGGCAACGGTGAGGATGTAATCGACCAGCAACGAGGCGCCGGCGATCAGTGCCGGCATCTCACCGAGGTTCTCGCGGCTGACGATGTACGACCCGCCGCCGCTGGGGTAGGCGAAGATCGTTTGGCGGTAGGACGTGACCACGATCACGAGGAGGATCGCGACGATGATCGCGATCGGCACGAGCTTCGACAGACCGAGTGCCAGGCTCGAGCCGCCCACGGCGGTGACGAACAAGATCTCTTCGGTCGCGTACGCGGTCGACGAGATCGCGTCCGACGAGAACACCGCGAGCGCGGTCGCTTTGTTGAGTCGTTGATGTTCCTGCTCGGATGTCGCCAACGGGCGACCGACGAGCACACGCTTGAAGGTGTCGAGCAACTTCCGCCCCGCTGGGCCGCCGAGGTCTGATCTCCGGGGCGTCAGCATGCCATCCGTCGCGCGTGTCATCCCGCACCGGGTTTGTCGCGGGGTTCCCGCGGCGCCGTAGCATCCGGCGACTGCAGAGACGGGAGGGCCGGGGTGCACGTCGTCGTGATCGGCTGCGGGCGGGTGGGCAGCGAGCTGGCGGGCGCGCTCGAGCAAGGCGGCCACTCTGTCGCGGTCGTCGACAAGAACGGCCGCGCGTTTCGGCGCCTCCCGCCCGACTTCCAGGGCAAGCATGTGGTCGGGTTCGGGTTCGACCGCGACCATCTGGCCGAAGCCGGCATCGACGACGCCGGAGCTTTCGCCTCTGTGACGAACGGCGACAACTCCAACATCCTCTGTGCCCGCATCGCGCGCGAGACATACGGCATCGAACGCGTGGTTGCTCGCATCTACGACCCGCGGCGCGCGCTGATCTACCAACGCTTGGGGATTCCGACGGTCGCGACCGTCGCGTGGACGACCGACCAGGTGTTGCGGCGGTTGCTACCTGCCGAAACGCGCCACGACTGGGTCGACCCGACGGGAAAGGTCGCGCTCGTCGAGCGCCCGATCCCGGCGAAGGCGATCGGCAAGAAGCTCGCGAAGCTCAACGTGCCCGGCCGCTTCTGGTTGACCGCGGTCACCCGCTTCGGCAAGGCGCAGATCGTGACCAGCGACCTCATCGGGCAAGAGGGCGACATGCTCGTGTTCGTGAGCTCGATGGACTGCCTCGACGAGCTGCAAGCACACATCGACTCCGGTGGAGGTGACTGATGAGGGTCGCGATCGCCGGGGCCGGCAACGTCGGATTGTTCATCGCGAACGACCTCGCGAGCGCGGGTCATGACGTGCAGCTCATCGAGTCCAACCCCGAACTGGTCTCGCGCGCGCACGCCGACGAGGGTGTCGAGTGGCTCGTCGCCGACGCCTGCGAGGTGAACTCGCTGCGGCAGGCCGGGCTCGAGCGATGTGACGTCGTCGTCGCGGCGACCGGCGACGACGAGGACAACCTCGTGATCTCCTTGCTGGCCAAGCAGGAGTTCGGCGTGCCGCGTGTCGTCGCGCGCGTCAACCACCCGAAGAACGAGTGGCTGTTCAGCGAGAACTGGGGCGTCGACCTCTCGGTGTCGACGCCGCACCTCATCAGCGCGCTCGTCGAAGAAGCAGTGTCGGTCGGTCGGCTCGTGCGCATCCTTCAGTTCGAAGGCGGCAACGTGCAGCTCGTCGAAGTGACGCTTGCTGATCGACGCGCCGGTCGTCGACAGGGCGATCCGCGACCTCGACATCCCGCGCGACGCAACGATTGTCGCCGTTGTGCGGCGCGAGCATGTCGTGATGCCGCGCGGTGACACGATCTTCGAAGCGGGCGACGAAGTCCTGGCGATGGTGACCGGCGAATCCGAAGCCGACGTCCGGGAGATCCTCACCGGAAGCTGAGCTCCTACTCGAGCGTGTAAACAGGGTTGTACATCAAGCGTTCGGCGCCGTGCCCGGTCACGACGCCTTCGAGCACCAGCCTGCGCCCCGGTACGACACCGGCGATGCGGCGACGGCCTAGGAACACCGCAGTCAACACGCCGCGTCCGTCCATCACGGTTGCCTCGAGTGCGTCGGCGCCCGCGCGGGCACGATGCGCACCGAACGGACCTCGCCTGCGACGAACACCGGACGTCGATGCTGGAGTTCGTCGAGCGGGGTGGCGCCGCGGGTGTCACACCACGTCGTCAAGCGCTCGCGATCGAGCTCGTCGGTGGGCTTGGTGATCCGTTCGACGAGCTTTCGCAGGGCCACGACCCGCCTCCTTGGCCCGATTCCTGCAGGCACACCCGGGGGTGACGCAGCGTAGCGGGGCGGGCCTGGCAAGCTGTTCGGGTCGTGGCCAGGGCAACCACCGCTCCCCGCATTCCAGTGCGCTTCGGCGCGGGTGCGGGCCTCGTCGCGCTCGGGCTGCTCGTCGCGTTCGGCATCACCGCGTGCAGCGGCGGCGGCAAGAAGGACGAGGCGGGCGCGCCGCCGGCGCCGGGGAGCGTGCAGGACAGGCGCACGGCCCTGGTCGCGGGCAAGATCGACATCGAGTCGGCGGGACCGGCCGTGAACTTGCCGAAGGCCACCAAGGCCAAGCTGCTCGGCGTGGCGCAGAGCTACGTCGATGCTGCGGTCCACGAACCGCTGACCTCGGGCGAGATCGGCGACGGCTTCGCCAAGCTCTTCGAGCGTGACCTGCGCGAACCCGCCACCGGGCGCGACAAGGACGCGCTCACCGACGGATCGCTCGGCAAGGCGACGAAATACGTCGAATCCTCGAAGCCCGTGAAGATCTCCGGGCTCGCCGACGGTTCGGGCAAGTTGCTGCTGCTCTCGACCGACGTCTCACTGCAGGTGAAGGCCGCGGTCGACGGCCGGAGCCGTGACGATTGCACACGACGTCGAGTTCACATACGAGAAGACGGGCGACAACTGGCGCGTCAGCGCGTATCGCGTGACGACGCAACGCAAGGTGCCGAGGCGCGGCACCACCACGACGACCGCTCGCGAAGGAACACCGTGAGACGTTTCTCGCTCCGGCGTATGAGTCGCGCGCGTCGAGTGGTCGTGGTCGCGGCCGCGTTCGTGTGCACGATCGTGGTCGGCACGGCTGCGCTGTTCTCGGCGTGGCTCGCAGGCGTGCACCTTCCGATAGCGTCCGGCGCGACGTACATGCGCGTCGAGAAGCTGACGCCGCTCGCCGGTGCGGATCGCATCGCAAACCGGCCCGACGCGCCGTTCTACATCCTGTTGGTCGGCAACGACTCGCGTCCGGGCGTCGGCGGCGCACGCGGCGACGCCCTGCACCTCGTCGGCGTGAATCCGAAGCTCAAGCAGGGCTCGATGATCGACATCCCGCGCGACACCTGTTACGCGGGCGACAAGATCAACGCGCAGAACACGCGTGGACTGCGCGCCTCGGCCGACGCGGTCGGCACGTTGGTCGGTGTACCGGTTGCCTACGCGGTCCAAGTCGACTTCGCCGGCTTCACGAGCCTGGTCGACGGTATCGGCGGTGTGCCCGTGAACGTGCGCACGGAGATGCACGATTCGTATTCGGGTGCGTACTTCTCGCCCGGTGTGCACATGATGAACGGCGACGCGGCGCTGCGGTTCTCGCGTGACCGTCACGACTTTCCGAACAGCGACATCACGCGCACGGCGAACCAGGGCTCGCTGATCTTCGACACGATGCGCTACCTGTCGGAGAAGATGCAGAGCGCCCCCGGCGAGTTCAAGATGCTCGCGTTGCTCGGGCGCCATGCGCAGCTCGACGGCATCGGCCTCGAGGACCTGTACCGGCTCGGGCGCGTCGCATTCTCGCTGAATCCCGACCGGATGAAGCAAGCGGTCCTGCCGATCACGAACGGGCAGTGTCTCGGGCTCGGCGGCGCGGCGCCCGGATTGTTCGCCGACTTCAAAGACGACGCCGTCCTCGAGAGCCACTGACTGCTCCGCCCTCCACGGCGCACGTGGTCGATACCCTCGGGTCGATGGACGCACGGGCTGCGCTCGACGAGCTTGCCGCCGATCCCGACCTCGAGGGCCGTTGCGTCTACCGCGAGCTGCTCGCTGCGCGCGAGCCGCGCTACGCACGCCTGTCCGAGCCGTTGCATCCCGAGGTGGTCGCGCGGTTGCGCGCCCGCGCTATCGATCCGCTGTACGCGCACCAGGCTGCGGCGATCGACGCGTTGCGGGCCGGCCGCAGCATCGTTGTCGCGACCGGCACCGCGTCCGGGAAGTCCGCGTGCTTCCAGGTGCCGATCGTGTCGTCGGTCTTCGAGGGCAACCGCGACACCGCGCTGCTCGTCTACCCGACGAAGGCCCTCGCCCAGGATCAGCTGCGCGCGATGCGGTCGTGGCTCGTGTCGGGCCTACGAGCCGTCACGTACGACGGCGACACGTCATACGACGATCGGGCATGGGCGCGCAAGAACGCGAACGTCGTGCTCACGAACCCCGAGATGCTGCACATGGGCATACTCCCTTCGCACAAGCGGTGGGGCACATTCATGACCCGGTTGCGCTACGTCGTGGTCGACGAGCTGCACACTCTGCGCGGGATCTTCGGCAGTCATGTCGCGCACGTCCTGCGCCGGCTGCGTCGCGTGTGTGAACACTACGGCGCCGATCCCGCGTTCTGCTTCGCGAGCGCGACGATCGGCAACCCCGGGGAGCTCGCGTCCGCGCTGTGCGGCCTGCCGGTCGAACAGATCGACGACGACGCGTCGCCCCGCGCCGAGCGCGTGCTTGCGTGCTGGCAACGGCCGCTGCTCGACGACCACTCCGGCGCCCGTGGCTCCGCCAACGTCGAGACCGCGGAGCTCATGACGCGATTCGCTCGCGGTGGGCACCAGACGCTCGCGTTCACGCGCAGCCGGCGCGGAGCCGAGGTCGTCGCACAGATCGCGCGTCGCCGCATGTCCGACGTCGCACCCGAGCTGACCGAGCGCGTCGCGGCCTACCGCGCGGGATACCTGCCGGCCGAGAGGCGCGTGCTCGAGTCCGCGATCACGAGCGGTGAGCTGCTCGGTATCGCGGCAACGAACGCGCTCGAGCTCGGCATCGACGTCGGCGGGCTCGACGCTGTCATCCTGAACGGCTTTCCCGGCACGCTTGCGTCGCTGTGGCAACAGGCGGGTCGCGCGGGCCGTACCGGGCGGCGCTCCGCAGCCGTGCTCGTCGCGGGCGACGATCAGCTCGACCAGTGGTACGCCGCGCACCCGCAGGAGCTTTCACGCCGCGCACCAGAGCGCGCGGTCGTCAACCCCGACAACCCGTACGTGTTGCGCGCGCAAGTCGCGTGCGCGGCGCACGAGCTGCCGTTGACGAACGACGACGATCGCTGGTTCGGACCGGGCCTCGACGACACGGTGCGCGAGCTCGTGCGCGCCGACCTGCTCTCCGCGCGCAATGGCCGGATGTTCTGGTCGGGCGAACAGCCGCCGGCACGCGACGTAGGACTGCGGACGGGATCGTCCATCGAGTACCGGCTGGTCGACCACGACGAACAGCGAGTGATCGGCACCGTCGACGATGCGCGCGTCTTCTCGGTCGCGCATCCCGGTGCGGTGTACCTGCACCAGGGCCGGCAGTACCGCGTCGAGCGGCTCGACACGGCCGAGCACGTCGCGACGCTCGAGCCGTACGACGATGCCGACGAGTACACGCAGGCGAGGATCGAGACCGACATCGCGATCGTCGATGAGGAGCAGTTCCGCACGTTGGGTGACGCGATCGTGCACCTGGGCGCCGTCGAGGTGCGCAGCAAGGTTGTGGCGTTCCAGCGCAAGCAGATCTCGACACACGACGTCCTCGAGGTGTGCGACCTCGACCTGCCCGAACGGTCGCTGGTCACGCGCGCGTGCTGGTACACGATCCCGGCCCCGGTGGTGGAAGCCGCGGGCATCGAGCACGCGCAGCTCATCGGCGCGGTGCACGCGGCCGAGCACGGTCTCATCGGGATGCTGCCGCTGTTCACGATCTGCGACCGCTGGGATGTCGGCGGTGTCTCGATGGCGTCGAACCCGCAGACCGGCCAGCCGACGATCTTCGTGTACGACGGCTACCCGGGCGGTGCCGGCATCGCCGAGCTCGGGTTCGCGGCCGCCGAGCAGCACACACGCGCAACGCTCGAGCTGATCTCCGCCTGCCCGTGCGACGATGGGTGCCCGTCGTGCGTGCAGTCGCCCAAATGCGGAAACTGGAACGAGTACCTCGACAAGTCGGCTGCGATCTCGTGGCTCGCACTGATGACGGGTGAGCTCAAGGGTCGACAACCGCTCGCGCCCGTCCCTGCGCCGCGCCCCACGACACGGTGACGACCGCCGACGAACCGTGGCAGGCGCACATCAGGAGCAGCGCGCCGTTGTCGGACGCGACCTGACCGGCGGCCCGGGCCGCGCCGGCGCTCGAGCGGCCGAGCGCCAGCGCGTCAGCGGCGGCGAGCGCGGCGGCGTCGGCCGCGGTGTCGGCTCGGGCGCGATCGACGGCCGCGCCGCCGAGCCGCCCGACGGCCACGCAGCACATCGCGATGATCACGATCGCGGCGACCATCAGCATCGCGACGCTGCCGCGCTCGTCGCGCCTCCCTCTCGCCGCGCATCACTGTTCGACGCGCATCACCGCGCGTTGGTGGAGCGTGAGATCGGGAAGCACCGCGCCGAGGATCGGCAGGTCGGTGTTCGACGTGTACGTCACGTCCACTTCGACGGGTTCGCCGACCGTGCCACGCCGCGCAACATGCACGAGCCGCGCCCGGCAACGTGCGCGTCGCCGCGGCCGCCACGCGCGTCGAATCCGCGGTGAGCGCGGCCTCGCGCGCCGCGGCCCGGGCCGCGTGCACGACCAGCACCTCGTCGCGCCCAACGAGCGCGACCTGGAACACGAGCGCGAGCAAGCCGAAGAACAACGGCAAGATCAGCGCGAACTCGACGGTCGCCTGTCCGGCGTCGCCGGGACGCCCGCGCCTGCGCCGCGTCCCGGCGGGGACATACCGGCATCAGAACGGCAACACCTTCTTGACCACTGCGTTGAAGAGGCCCGAGATCAGGTCGGTCTTCTTCGCCCACGTCAACACGAGCCCCGCGATCGCCGCGGCGGCGATCATCACGAGCGCGTACTCAGCCGTGCTCTGACCGGCCTCGCCGGGTTCGAGCCGTTGCAGGAACGCGACCCATACGCGCAGCATCAGTTCCGACACAACTACCTCCAGAGGTTCGATGGGCGCGACGCGCCCGTGCGTGACATCCGGGGGAAGCGCCAGGGAAGGACGACGAACCGCATGCGCGGGCACCTTCAGACGCGCAGGCCGTCGAGCACGACCGGCACGACGGTGAGCAGGGCGAACGCGGGCAGTATGCACAGCACCAACGGGAAGCAGAGCCACACCGGTACCGCGCGCGCTCGTGCCTCGGCGCGCCGCCGCAAGTCGGCGCGCACGTCGACACCGAGACGGGCAAGCGCGGGCGCGACAGGCGCACCCAGCTGCGCGCTCGTGCGCAACGCTTCTGTCAGCGGACGCGTCGACGGTACGCGTACGCCGAGCTCGCGCAGCGCGTCGTCGAACGACTGACCGAGGTCGCACGCCCGCAGAACACCCTGCAATTCGCTGCCCACGATCGCCGGCGTCCATGTTGCGCCCAGCTGGACCGCGATGTACGGCGTCGCTCCCGCGGCCACACCAACGCCGACGAGATCGACGGCGACGGCGAGCGCCCGGGTGACGTCGTCGCTGCGTCGCCGCGCCCGGTGCCGGCGTCGGGGCGCACTCAGGACACTCGCAGCAGACGCGATCGCGGGATGGGTCGCAACTTCCGACACCAGCTGGTACCACGACGACGAACGCCGGGAGGCGGGCGCGGCAGGACGAAGGGGTTCGGTGCGTGCTGCGATCGTGATGCGACGCGCGCGAAGGGCAACGGGCAGCGCGACCAGGATGCCCCACACAGTCGCGAGCGCCGCGATCACAGATAGCTCCCGGCGCGAAGAATGCGGCGCATCCACCAGGCGCCCGCCGCTTCGAGGCCGATCCCGGCGACAACGCACACGCGGCCCGTCGGCGTGCCGACCAACGCGTGCAACTGGTCGCGATCAACGAGGGCCGACCACGCGAGATACAGCAACGGTGTACCGCCGACCACCACGGCCGACATCCGAGCTTGCGACGACAGCGACCGCGCCTCCGCGGCCACCGCGCCGCGATCGCGCAGCGACGACGCCATGCCATCGAGCGCATCGGCAGCTCGCCCTCCGACCGCGGCGCACATTGCGAGGCCGCCGGCCGCGACGTCGACGCCCGCGGCGTCGCGTTCTCGAGACCAGGCGCGGAGTGCATCGCCGACGGGCGCGCCGAGGTTGAGACGCGCGTCGATGCGCGCGCGAAGTCGGTTGCCAGCGCGCTGTCGCCGCGCGCGACTCCGGTCACCGCCGTCGCGATCGTCCCGCCCGCTCGCAGCTCCGACGCGACGCGCTCGACGACGACCGGAACACTCGCAGCAACAAGGCGAGCACGGCGGCCGCGCGCACACAGCAGCGCGATCGGAAGACCGCCACCGGTGACGAGCGCGGCGAGCAACGACGCGTTCACGTCGCCGACACCCGCACCGAGCATCGCCGCGGCAGCCACGCCGATCGACCAGTACTCGATCGCCCGGGCCGGCGGTACGTCGAGCGCGGCGGCATCGAGCGCCGCCGCGAGTCGCCGCTCGAGCGGCCGGGGAAGCGTGCGACGTGCGCGTGCCGCACGGCGCACGGGCAGGCGCTCGGACACTGCGAGGTGCCGGGCGACGCGCGCCCCGAGCAGCACCGCGGCGGTGCCGATCAGTGCAATGACCGCCGTGCGCATGCGTGCCACACCCCCTCGAGGTCGACCATGCGTCGCCGTGGCGGCCGCAGCGGCGGCTGCAGCACCGCGAGCGACTCCCGTGTCGTGCTCGCGGCGCGTGCGAGCAACGGCCGGGCCCGTGGCGCGCGGCCGGGTTGGACTTCCGCGATCGTCTCGATCTGGCGGCGGCCGTCGGCCCCGCGGCCGACCTGCACGATCGCGTCGATCGCGGCCGCGATCTGTGCCCGCACTGCGAGAAGCGGCAGTGGAACCCCCGAATAGAGCGTGAGCGTCTCGAGGCGGGCGAGCGCGTCGGCGGGCGAGTTCGCGTGCACGGTCGAGAGCGATCCGTCGTGGCCGGTGTTGCACGCTTGCAGCATGTCGAGCGCCTCGCCGCCGCGCACTTCGCCGACGATCAGACGGTCGGGTCGCATGCGCAGCGCGGTCCGCACGAGCTCGCGCACACTCACCGCGCCCGCGCCTTCCGCGTTGGCGGGTCGAGCTTCGAGCCGGACGACGTGCGGCTGCGGCAGCCGCAGCTCGGCGGTCTCCTCGATCGTGACAACGCGTTCGGCGGGATCGATCGCGCGCGCCGAGCGCGTTGCAGCACGTCGTCTTGCCCGCGCTGGTCGCGCCCGCCACCACGATGTTCCAGCCCGCGCGCACCATTGCATCGAGGAACTCGCCGCGGGACCGTCGACTCCGAACGCGGTGATCGGCACTGCATGCATCGGAAAGCGCCGGATCGTGACACATGGGCCGTCGGGCGCAAGCGGCGGCAAGACGGCGTGCAGCCGGCCTCCGTCGCGCAAGCGGGCGTCGACGGTCGGCGACGCGCGATCCAGCCGCAAGCCGAGCGGTGCGACTACGCGCTCGACGACGCGCACGATCGTCGGCGCGTCGATCGCGCACACGACTTCCTCCAACCGGCCGTCGCGCTCGACGTAGACGCGATCGGGACCGTTCACCATCACCTCGGTCACGGTCGCATCCGCGAGCAGTGGCTCGAGTGGGCCGAGCCCACCGACGTCGTCGATCAACTCGTCGAGGACGGTGTCGGCGGTGGCCTGCGCGAGGAGCGGCGCCTCCTCGCGCAACATCACGCCGAGGCGTGCGCGCAGCTCGTCGGGCCCGAGTGTGGACAGATCGAACGGCGCGTCGAGCAACCGACGATGCAGCGTGCTGCGCAGGGCGATTGTCACGCGGCACGCTCGCTGTTGATGCACCCTGTGCGCACCAGCGCATGGCGCAGCGGGCGGCCGAGCCGCTCCGGCATACGCGTCGTCAGCACGCCGGCATCCACCGCGCGCGCGGTCGAACCGCGCGCTTCGATCGTCGCGAGCACGGGCACGCCGAGCACGTCTTCGACCTCGCGCGCGCCGAGCGAGCGACCGTGCTCGTCGACCAGCACGATGCCTGTCGCGAGCTCGATTGCCGGGTGATGCACTCCGCGCCGAAGCGCGAGGTAGCAGCCGCGCACGACGACGATGTTCACGTCGGCGATCTCGGCGAGCGCGAAGAGCGCGGGATGGTCGAGGAGACCGGCGTCGCAAACCGTCGACCGTGTGCCGTCGTCGAGCGCGACCGCGAGCGCGGCGCCGGCTTCGGGCAGCACGCCGTTGAGGTCGGGCGTCCCGGTCGGCAGGAGCGAGATGTTGCGGCCGACGTCGATGCTCAGGTGCTCGAGCGCGTCGGTCGGCGCGTGTGGGCCGGCGCGCAGCCAGTCGTGCAGCCCCGGATCGGGCTCACCGGCAAGGCCGAAGACCGCCGGTTGGTCGCCGGCGAGATCAGCGACGCGGACGGGTTCGGTGCGAGCGATCAACAGCGCGGCGGCTGCGGCGACGACCGAAGTGCCGGAACCGCCTTTCGGCGACCAGAAGCAGATGAGCACGACCCCTCCCCGGTCGGTGCACGCCTTCGAGCGCGCGACAACATGGCGGGGAAGGACGGGGGAAGCCCGCCGCACGATATGTGCGGGTCGATCGAAGGTCAAGAGCCGACGGCGACGACCGTGCCGGCAGTGTCGCGCAGGCGTGTGACATCGCCGTGCGCGTGCCGTGCGAGACAACGATCCCGGGCACCGGCTCGTACGCTTCGTCCGTGCTCGTCGTTGCCCGCAGGCGGGCGCCGAGCCTGGCAAATCGGGTTGCACGTAGGCTTCGCCGCCGTGGAGGCGGCCTTCTTCGACCTCGACAAGACGGTGATCGCGACCAGCTCGGTGCTCGCCCTCGGCGGCACGTTCTACCGCGAGGGCCTGATCTCGAAGCGCACGATCGTGCGCGGCCTCTACGCGCAGGTGCTCTACCTGTTGGTCGGCGCCGACGAGAACAAGATGGATCGCATGCGCGAGGCGATGCTCACGCTGACGCGCGGCTGGAACCAACAACACGTGAAGGAGCTCGTGCGCGAGACGCTCGACGAGGTGCTCACGCCGATCATCTACGCCGAGGCGCTCGACCTCATCGAAGAGCACCGCAAGGCCGGCCGCAAGACCGTCATCATCTCGTCGTCGCCGGTCGAGACCGTGGAGCCGATCGGCGAGTACCTCGGCGTGGATGATGTGATCGCGACGCGTGCGCGTGTCGACGCCGGGGGCCGCTACACGGGCGAGCTCGAGTTCTACGCGTACGCCGCGCACAAGGCGGAGGCGATCCGCGAGATGGCGGTCGTCGAAGGCATCGACCTCGCGAACTCCTACGCGTACTCGGACTCGATCACCGACCTCCCGATGCTCGAGCTCGTCGGCAACCCCGTGGTCGTGAATCCCGACCGCGACCTTGCGCGCATCGCACACGAACGCGAATGGGACGTGCGTTACTTCCAACGGCCGGTGCGTCTGCGTGATCGCGTCCCGGTGCCACCGCGCGGTCCGACGATCGCGGCGGGAGGTGCGGCGGTCGCGATCGGCTCTGCCCTCGTGCTCTACATGTGGTTGCGCAAGCGCGCGCCGAGCGCGTCGGCGTGAAGGACGCGGCGAGCCTCGCTCACCTCCCGACGCCGGTGGACGATGCGCCCCGCCTCTCCGCGGTGCTCGGCGTTTCGGTGTGCGTCAAGCGCGACGACCTGACCGGCCTGGCGATGGGCGGCAACAAGGCGCGCAAGCTCACGCGACTCGTCGCGGACGCGGTCGACCAACACTGCGATGTGCTGGTCACCGGCGGCGGTGTGCAGAGCAACCACGTGCGGCAGACCGCCGCGGCCGCGGCGCGAGTGGGCCTCGACGCGCACGTCGTTCTCGGCGGCGCGCACGACGACGACCTGCGCGCGCCGTCGGCCAACGTGCTGCTCGACACGATGTTCGGCGCAACGATCGAACGCAGCGCGGCGTACGGATACGACGACATCGAGGCCGCGATCACCGACGCCGTGAGCCGGCTGCGTGCCGAGGGCCGCGCTCCGTACGCGATTCCCGTCGGCGGCGCGTCGCCGCCGGGTGTCGCGGCCTATGTCGACGCGGCACGTGAGTTGCGCGCCCAGCGGCCCGATGTCGACGTGGTGTTCGTCGCCGACGGCTCCGGGGGCACCCACGCAGGACTGCTCCGAGGCTTTCGCGACGACGGCCCGCGCGTCGTCGGCGTGGATGTCGGTGCCCGTCCCGACCTCGCGAACGCGATCATGCACATGGCCGGGGGGACGCGCCCCGAGATCGATGCCCGGCACGCCGGCCCCGGCTATGCGACCCCGGATACGCGGACGATCGACGCCCTGCATCTCGTGGCGCGCACCGAAGGACTCGTGCTCGACCCGGTCTACACCGGCAAGGCGATGGCCGCGTTGGTCACGTGGGCGCGCGAAGGCCGGCTCGCCGCCGCGACCAGCGTGTGTTTCTGGCACACCGGCGGACAGCCGGCCTTGTTCGCACCGAAATACGCTCCGTGGTTCGGCGCGCAGTGCGATTGAGATCTACGCGTCGCGGACCTTCTTGGCGATCAACGCGCCAACGGCGACGAGCACGACGAGCAGCAACAACTTCTTCACGAGCGTTCCTCCGGGAGCACGGCCCGATCGGGCCTCGGCTCGGCCGAGCGTAGCGTGAGATCGGAATCGCCGCATGTACGGGCTCGTGGCGAACCGCAGGTGCTCCGGTCACCGTCGACGACTTGGGTCGGGCGGAATCGGCTCCCGGTAGCGTCGGGCGCGGAGGTGAACGGGGTCTGGTGGCCCTCCTCGTCTTCAAAACGAGTGGGACGGACACGCGCCGTCCGGTGGGTTCGATTCCTGCCACCTCCGCTCCGACGCCGCGAAGATCCCGCCACACGCCTCATTGCCCGCCCGATCAGCGACCCGGCACCCGCAACGGCTGCCGCGATGCATCCGCCCCGGCAGGCGTCGGTCCCGTGCGTATGACGCGCTCTCGGTTCGATTCCTGCCACCTCCGCTCCGACGCCGCGAAGATCCCGCCACACGCCTCATTGCCCGCCCGACCAGCGACCCGGCACCCGCAACGGCTGCCGCGATGCATCCGCCCCGGCACGCGTCGGTCCCGTGCGTATGACGCGCTCTCGGTTCGATTCCTGCCACCTCCGCTCCGACGCCGCGAATGGCGCGGCGCGACGTCAGTGGCGCGCGAAGACCGGCGTGAGCACGCCGTAGTCGAAATCCTTCACGGGCACGAGCCGGCCGTCGTCGACCCGGTACAGGCCAGTAGGCCCGATGACCTCGCCGGCTTCGTTGCGCGGTGTCGCGACGACGAACGAGTCGCCCGCCGCGGTGGCGACGACTTCCTTCAGGTCCCAGCGGTAGTCGACGTCGAGCAACGTGGTCGACCGGTGAAAGCTCGTGTCGTA
The DNA here is from genome assembly GCA_963836365.1 of uncultured Actinomycetes bacterium. Classification (GTDB taxonomy): domain Bacteria; phylum Actinomycetota; class Acidimicrobiia; order IMCC26256; family PALSA-610; genus DASQHW01. The sequence continues at coordinate 497,047 of CAWIJC010000004.1, read as the reverse complement.
CACGGTGAGCGATTGGCGATGGTCGCGCCACCTCGCGGGCACGTTCCGCTCGAGGACGTACAGCGAGCCGTCGGGTCCGAACACGGCCGGCGGCCGTACCCCCGAGAACCCCGACCGGGTGACCACATGGGTCCGTAGCGCACCGCCGAGCCGCGCGGGAACGTCGAAACGCACGAGTGCTTCGCACGTGTCGCCGCATATCCGCGTCACGATCGTGCGGCCGTCGTTCGACCAGCGCATCTGGGTGAACGCGTACGCGCCCGGCGACGCCTGGTCGACCCATGAAGACCGCGAGTCCCCGTGCAGATCGCTGACGACGACGTGCGCACGAGTCGTCCCATGCGTCAGCGGGACGCACTCGCCCTTCGAGAACGCTCCGCCGCCCGCGCGCGAGGCGGTCTCCGGCAGGGCTGATCGCGAACGAGACGGCGTGCGCGACGATCTCCGACGTGCCCGCACTCACATCGGCGCGCACAACCTCGCCGCAGTCGCTCCCGGCCGTGCCTGCGACCGACAGGTACCACAGCCAACGATGATCGCTCGTGAGCTGCGCGTCGATGATCGTGCCGCGGTGTGCGGTGACCAAGGTCGCAACCTGACGCCCATCGGCTCCGACCGCGACGACGAACGACTCCCGCGAGTCGAGCATGACCGTGCCGTCGGGTAATGGATCGACCCGGGCGGTCGCCGCGTCCACGTCGACGGTGCGCGTCGCCGGCGTGCGGGTGAGCACCGTCAGCGTCGCCACGATCGCGGCCAGCGCCGCCGCGATCGACAGGGCGGCGAGCCGCGCTCGGCCCTTCTTTCGATTGCGGCGACGCGCGACTCGCTGCTCGAGATCAGCGGGCGGATCGAGCTCGGCGGGAACGAGCGCGCCGACATCACGAAGGCGCGAGGCAAGACGCTCCTCGACGGCACTACGCATCGCCGCACTCCTCGCGCATTCGCGCGAGCCCGCGCGAGATCTGCGACTTCACGGTGCCCAGGGGGATCTCGAGCACGCGCGCGATCTCCTCCTGCGACATGTCGTTGTAGTAGCGCAGCACGAGCGCGGCGCGCTGTTGCACGGGCAAGCGGCGGAGTGCAACGAGCAACGCGTCACTCGCGGCGACGTCGACGGGCTCGACGACGAGCGTACCGCGCGTCGATGCTGCGGACGTGCCGCTTCGCTACTTCCTGGCGCCGAAAATACGACTTCGCAAGGTTCGCGACGGCGCGCGTCAGGTACGAGTTGAACGCGTCGGGATCGCGCAACGCGTCGAGCTTGGCCGCGACGCGCACGAACGCTTCTTGCACGAGATCCTCCGACAGGCTGCGGTCGCCGGTGAGCATGACGGCGAATCGCAACGCGCCGGCCGCGTGCTCGCGATAGAGACGGTCGAGCAAGGCGTCGGCGCGCACGTCGAGGCGCGCGGGGGGAACGACCGCCTGCACGAGTTCCAGACGCCGAGCCCACCCCGCGGGTTCCATACCCGCATGATCTGCCACCGCGCCGTCCCGCGGCCAGCTGTCGTGCCGAGGACGTGAGGCGTCAGACCGCGAGCAGGTCGCGGGCGCCGGTGTCGGCACTCGGGTGCCGCAGCTTCGACATCGCTCGCGCCTCGATCTGGCGAATCCGCTCACGCGTGAGGTTGAAGTATTCGCCGACCTCTTCGAGTGTGCGGGGCTCGCCGCGGTCGAGACCGAAGCGCAGCGCCAGGATCTGACGCTCCCGCTCGTCGAGCGGGGCGAGCAGCTTCTCGATCTCGGCGGGCAGCAGCGCGGTCGCCGCGACCTCGAACGGCGACTCGGCCGAGCGGTCCTCGACGATGTCGCCCAGCTCGGCGTCGCCGTCTTCGCGCAGCGGCTCGGACAGCGAGAGCGGCTCGGCCGCGAAGCGCAAGGCCTCGGTGACCTTGTCCTCGGGCATCTCGACCTCGGCCGCGAGCTCCGACAGCGTCGCGGGCCGGCCGAGCTTGAGCTCCAGGCGAGAGCGCGCCTTCTGCAGACGAGCGAGCGTGTCGCCGGCGTGGACGGGCAGCCGGATCGTGCGGCCGGTGTTGGCGATGCCACGGGTGATCGCCTGGCGAATCCACCACGTCGCGTACGTCGAGAACTTGAAACCCTTGCGCCAGTCGAATTTCTCGACGGCGTGCATGAGACCGAGGTTGCCCTCTTGGATCAGGTCGAGCAGCGGGAGGCCCGAGGCCTGGTACTTCTTGGCAATCGAGACGACCAGCCGCAGGTTCGACTGCACGAACGTCTGCTGGGCGTACTCGCCGTGACGGGCCGCGCGCCGCAGCTCACGCTTCTTGGCGGGTATCAGACCCTTGCCGGTCTGCAGGTGCTCGCGCGCAGCGTTGCCGTTTTCGATCTCCTGCGCGAGCCGGACCTCGTCGTCCTTGGTCAGGAGCGGGTACTGCCCGATGTCGGTGAGGTAGAGACGAACCAGATCCTCTTCGTCGCGCTCGACTCGCTCCTTCGCCACCGATCAATCCTTCGTTCCGGACAGGAATCCGCCAGCTGTGAATGGATCTTCCGCTCGGCGCCCCCCGGCGTCCCTCGATCCGTCCCTGTACGATAACGGCCTCGTCAAGCCGGGCCTTGGGGATCATTCGCGGTTGTGAGAACGCTCCGAATCCCTTGCGAGAGGGGATGCCGACGCGGTGGCCGACGACCTCGATATCGCGATGCTCACCGCCGCGTTCGACGCGCGTCCCGGTGCCGAGGAGACGCTCGTCGCGACGCTGTCCCGCTACGTCGTACTGACGCGGTCCGAGCCCGCGTGCCGCAACGTCGACCTCATCGCGTCGTTCACACACCGTGGTCGAGTGATGGTCATCGAGAAGTGGGAATCGGCTGATGCGTTGCAGGCACATCTCGACTCGCACCTGATGATCTCGATGGCGCGCGACACCGTGCCGCTGTTGGCCACCGAACCCGCGATCGACATGTACGACACGATCTCGGCGTACGACCTCGAGTAGGCCCACGGGTCGTACGTCCTAGGTCTGGCGCAACAGATCGATCGGGATCTTGCTGTCGCCCCGGTCGGCGGCGCCGGTCTCCTCGCACACCTCGCGAATCTCGTCCCACGTCATTTGCTCGGTTTCCCAGAGACGCGCGAACGCCGCATCCGCAACATCGGTGAAGCCGTGCTGCAAGCGGAACTCGTACAACTGCGCTTGACGCCGCACGGCGATTCCGCGCCGGTTCGCACGACCGACCGCATACACATCCCACGCCGATCGTTCGCCGCGTGTGATGTGCCCGTCGTCGGGCGCGCCCGCGAAGTCGTCGTCGAGGCGATCCTTCGCGCGCAGCAACATGTAGGCGAGGTCGCGCCGCGCCTGCGTGGGCGAGAAGTGACGCGGGCGCTTGCTGTCTTCGAGGTTGCCACCCGAGATCCACAGCTTCACGCGCCCGTCAACGACGTCGGTCGTGTGACCAGTGAGTGGTGCGAACAATTCCTCGTCGACCACGAGGTCGATGTCGACCGTCGACGGCAGCTCCACGAGTGCGGCGACGTCCTCGATGATCGTCGCGATCTCGTTGGCGTCGTACGCGATCAGGGTGAACGGATCGGGCCGTACGGCGATCATGGCTCCCTCGCTACGCCGAGAACGCTGCGCGCTCGACGGCTCCGCTCCGCACTGACCAGCACCGTCACGTCAGTTGCTTGCGCCCTGGGCTTGCGCGTCGAGCGCCGCCGACGCCATCTCGGCCATCTTCATGGCTTCTTCGGTCGACTGGCGAGCGAGCGCGGCCAACGAGTCGTTCTCCTGGTCGGTGAATCCCGCGAGCCGCCGGAAGTTCCGCGCGAGTTGAATCGGATTCTCGTCGTCTTCGCCGCGGAACCCGCCGAGGTTGAAGATCGCGTCGACGGTGCGCTGGAACTCGAGCGCACGCTCCTTGCGCTCGGGGTCCTTGTCGGTGAGACGCCGCAACCAGTCGGAGCCCATCTTCACGTGGGTGACCTCGTCGGCGAGCATCCAGTCCTCACAGAACTCGAGGATCGGGTCACCGGAGTCGTCGCCGAAGTCCTTCATCGCGTTGAACACGTCGATCGCGAGGCCTTCCAGCGCACGGTTGACGCCGCAGAGGCGCAACACGGGGTCGGGATTGCACGCGGCCGCAAACAGGAACGTCGACTCGGTGTACTCACCGATCTCGGTTCCCATGTGGTCGCCGAGCTTCACGGAGATCTCGCAGTGACGCGACTCGTCCCAGCACTGGCGGGCCATGTCGAGCTTCAGTTGGAACGGCGCGCTGTCGTCGTCGAAGTCGTAACAGGTACGGCCGGCGCCTTCGAGGGCCTGGATCTCGCCGACGAAGATGCCGTGCATCAACGAGCGCGATCGCTCGCCGGCGGACGGCCGGTCGATGGCCATCTTGGCGGGACCAGTGTTGCGGGTGGCCATCTTCGCGCCACGGGGATCGAAGATCCGGTCCTCGATCTTCGTGCGCGCGAAGCGCTCGTCGCGGGCGAGCTCGGACTCGGCAAGAAATTTCTTCATCCGACTGCAACCTCCTCCAGGAGTTCAGCCTCGCGATCACACACGGGTCGGCTCCACGCTCCGCTCCCCTGCGGTCGCTTCGCTGTCGCCCATATGAACTTCTTCATCCGACTGCAACCTCCTCCAGGAGTTCAGCCTCGCGATCACACACGGGTCGGCTCCACGCTCCGCTCCCCTGCGGTCGCTTCGCTGTCGCCTCCCAGGCTACCGGGGCCTGCAACTCCGCCCGACGCCACATAGAGCTTCTCGAGCTCGGCCTGACGCCGAGCTGCGCGCTCGACATCGTCGGGCGTGTCGATCAGTGACTGGAGCAGCATCTCGCCGTCGCGCCAGTCCTCGAAGTCGTCCTGCAGCGCGAACTTCAGCGAGCGCATCGTCGGTGCGTCGGTGATCGCGCTCGTGCCATTCAGGTGATAGGTGTACACACCGATCAGCCGCGGGATCAGCACGCGGTAGACGCCGACGAGCTTCTCGATCGTCTGGTCCGCCGCTTCGGGCTCGCGCACCGCGTCCATGAATGTCACGAAGGCATCGTTCGGCGGCAGCGTGAGGCGATCGGGGTTCATCTCCCGCAACTCCGGCAGGCGCTTGTGCCACAGCTCGGAGTGCCATGCGTGGTGGTAGGCGTGGCGGCCGAGCACGAGCTTCACGTCGAGCTCGGGCACGGTCGCAACCCAGCCGCCCAACGCTTCGAACAGCCGCATTTCGGCCCACTTGTAGTTGCCGACCCGGCGCGGCGGAGTCCTCGACTGTGAAGAGCCCCGGCAGCTCGCGCCGATCCCACGGCGCGAACGCAGCACGCGCTTTGTGAACGCTCATGGTTCTCCAACTCTTGGCGGCGGCGCCACCGGCCGTTCGGTCCAGTCTCAGCCGCGCTTGACCGATCGGTCAAGTGCTGGTTCGCCAGGAGCGCGACTCAGCGGTGACGATCCCCGCGAGGATGATCGCGGCTCCCGCGTAGCCGCCCACCCCGAGGCGTTCGCCGACCCAGAAGCCGACCACGCCGGCGACGACCGGCTCGAACTGGAGGATCACGGCCGCGCGGCTCGGCTCCACCCATCGCTGGCCCCAAAGCTGCAGCGTGAACGCGATCGCGCTGCAGAACACCCCGGTGATCACGACCGCGATCACGACGCGGGCCGTGATGTGTCCGAGCCCGCCGACGACGACGACCGGAATCGCGAGCACCGCGAACACCACGAGTTGGCCGGCCGTCAACGCGACTGGATCGAAGCGCGGCGACAGTCGCCCGCCGAGCACGATCCAGATGCCGAACATGAACGCGCAGCCCAAGGTGAGCGCGTCGCCGACGTGAAGATGAAGGCTTCCGCCCTCGAGCAGGTAGAGGCCCACAACGGAGAAGACGATCGCAATCATGACGTTGCGCGCCGGACGCACTCGCGTGATCGCGATCTCGATGATCGGCGTGAACACGACGAACAGCCCGGTGATGAACGCGGAGTTCGACGTCGTAGTGCGCTTCAGACCTTCGTTCTGGAACCAGTAACCCGCGAAACCAGCAAGCCCGAAGAGCAGGACACCAATCGCGAAGGCGCGTGCGGTCGCGTCGGTGTTGCCCGGTCGCCTCCAGCCGCGTCGCACGGCGAAGGGAGCGAGCACGATCGCGCCCACGCCGAATCGCAACAAGATGAAGCCGACCGGGGTGACGTCTTCCAGCGCGTTCTGGACGATCTTGAACGTGGCGCCGTACGCGATCGTGGCGGCGATCAACGCGAGCTCGGGCACCAACGGGCGCGGTGCGGCCCACACGCGCGTGGCGGGCTCGGATGTCAGCCGGGCCAACGGTTCGTGATGGGAAGCCGGCGATCCTTGCCGAATGCCTTGGGTGAGACGCGCACGCCGGGCGGCGCCTGCCGTCGCTTGTATTCGTTGCGATCGACCATCGTCGCCACGCGGCGCACGAGCGCAGCGTCGTAGCCGCGCGCTACGAGCTCGCCGACGGAGAGATCGTCTTCGACGTAGTGCTCGATGATCGGGTCGAGCACGTCGTAGGGCGGCAGCGAATCGGCGTCGAGCTGGCCGGGCGCGAGCTCGGCCGACGGTGGCTTCTCGAGCACGCTGCGCGGGATGATCTCGCGGCCCTTGTGGTCGTTGAGGTCGTGGCAGAGCGCGTACACGAGCGTCTTCGGTACGTCCTTGATCACGGCGAACCCGCCCGCCATGTCGCCGTAGAGCGTCGCGTAGCCCGTTGCCATCTCGCTCTTGTTGCCGGTGGTCAACACCATCCAGCCGAACTTGTTCGACAGCGTCATCAACACATTGCCGCGAATGCGCGCTTGCACGTTCTCCTCGGCGAGGCCAGGGGCGGTGCCTTCGAAGATGGCACCGAGCATGCTGTCGAACGCGTGGTGCGCGGCTTCGATCGCGACGGTGTACGTGTGCATTCCGAGTGCGCGCACGAGCGCCTCGGCATCGGAGATGCTGTGGTTGCTCGAGTAGCGCGAGGGCATCAGCACACCGGTCACGTGCTCCCCGCCGAGCGCGTCGACTGCGATCGCCGCGACCAATGAGGAGTCGACACCTCCCGACAAGCCGATCAGCACGTCGGTGAAACTGTTCTTGCGCACGTAGTCGCGCGTGCCGAGAACGAGGGCTTCGTAGACCTCTCGCACAGGCGTCAGCACGGGTTCGATGCGTGCTTCGGCATAGCCCTCATTGATCCGGACGTCGGAGACCGCGACCTCGACCAGCACGGGCGCGCGCACGCGACCGCGAGGATCGAGTTGACGCTTGCGGAATGTCGGGCGTACGTCGAGATCGACGACGAGGAGGTCCTCGACGAACTGCTTCGCGCGCGACGAGGTGACCCGCCTCGTCGAACACGACCGACGCGCCGTCGAACACCAGTTCGTCCTGACCGCCGACCAGATTCGCGTAGACGATCGGCACGGAGGCGTCGGCCGCGCGCGTTGCGAGCATCGTCTCGCGTTCCTGCCAGCGCCGCGCGTAGTACGGCGACGCATTGAGATTGACAACGAGATCGGCCCCTCCTGCGGCTTCTTCGAGGATCGGTCCGCTCGGGCTCCATGCGTCCTCGCAAATCGAGACGCCGACCTTGACGCCCGCGATCAAGAACAACAGCGGCGACTCGCTGCGCGGCACGAAGTAACGCTGCTCGTCGAACACCGCATAGTTGGGAAGCAGCTGCTTGTGGTAGGTGCCGTACACCTTCCCGTGGGCGCAGACCGCGGCCGCGTTGTGCAGGTCGCGACCCGATTCGGGAAAGCCGATGACCGCGGCACAGCGGCCCGTGCGAGCGGCGACCTTGTCGAGCGTCTCGCCCGCCTGCGCGACGAATGCCGGCCGCAGCAGGAGGTCTTCGGGTGGATAACCGGAGATTGTCAGCTCGGGGAACACGACGAGATCGGCACCCGCCGCTTCGGCCGCGTCGTACGCATCGATGATCCGCTGCGCGTTGCCCCCGAGGTCGCCGACCACGGCGTCGATCTGAGCAGCGGCAACACGCAAGCGCGGCATACTCCAAGGATATGGCCGTGATCGACGAGACCTTCGCGCGCGGCGAGCGGAGCAGACCGGAGGCTGCGCAGCTCGCTCGCCGCATTTCGCGCCGCTTCACCCGCCGACGCAGCCGGCCCCCCAACAAGCGAAATGCAACCAGCACCCACGCGGCCGTGATCGACGAGACCTTCGCGCGTGGCGAGCGGAGCAGACCGGAGGCTGCGCAGCTCGCTCGCCGCATTTCGCGCCGCTTCACCCGCCGACGCAGCCGGCCCCCCAACAAGCGAAATGCAACCAGCACCCACGCGGCCGTGATCGACGAGACCTTCGCGCGCGGCGAGCGGAGCAGACCGGAGGCTGCGCAGCTCGCTCGCCGCATTTCGCGCCGCTTCACCCGCCGGCGCAGCCGGCCCCCCAACAAGCGAAATGCAACCAGCACCCACGCGGCCGTGATCGACGAGACCTTCGCGGCGGCGAGCGGAGCAGACCGGAGGCTGCGCAGCTCGCTCGCCGCATTTCGCGCCGCTTCACCCGCCGGCGCAGCCGGCCCCCCGACAAGCGAAATGCAAAGAAGAATTGACATGGCTGTGCTGGACCGACCGCTTGTGAGAGATGCTGTCGAGCGGTCGGCCGATCCGGTACGGGCGCGCGCGGCGCTCGAGCGCTTGGTCGAGACGCATCCCGCGCACGTTGGGGACATCGTCGACGATCCGATGGTGCTCGACGGGCTGGTTGCCGTATCGGTCGCATCACGGTCGTTGTTTCTTGGGTTCGAGCGCGATCCGGGTGCAATCGCGATGTTGCGCGGGGACGCGCTCACGAAGTCGCTTTCGCTCGACGACGCCGGCGACCTGCTGATTCGTCCCGACCCTCCGCGAGAGCTGCGCATCTGGAAGCGCCGGCACGTCGCCCGCATCGCCGCGCGCGACCTGCTCGGACTGGCCGACTTGCGCACGGTCGCGCACGAGCTGGCGGATCTCGCGTCCGCGTGTCTCGAGGTCGCGCTCGGGATCGCGGCACCGACGACGCCGATGGCCGTCATCGGCATGGGCAAGCTCGGCGGTGCCGAGCTCAACTACGCGAGCGATGTCGACGTGCTGTTCGTGCACGACGGCGACGGGCTGCTCGAAGAAGCCGAGCGCGTGGTGCGCACCGTGCTGCGCGTGATGACCGAGCCTGGACCCGACGGCATCGTGTTCCGCACCGACATCGCGCTCCGGCCCGAGGGGCGCGCGGGCGCGCTCAGCCGGACGATCGAAGCGTACGAGGGCTACTGGAAGGAATGGGCGCGTACCTGGGAGTTGCAAGCGTTGCTCAAGGCGCGGCCGGTTGCGGGCGCGCTCGCGCTCGGCGAGCTGTTCATCGCTCGGGCGGAGCCGTACGTGTGGCCCGAAGTGCTCGACCCCGACGCCGTGCGCGAAGTGCGGATGATGAAGGCGCGCACGGAGGAGTTGCTGCGCCGCCAAGGTGTGTCCGACCGCGAGATCAAACGGGGGTACGGCGGCATCCGCGATATCGAGTTCGCGGTGCAGCTGCTGCAACTCGTGCACGGGCGCGCCGACCCAAACGTCCGCGCGCGGGCGACGCTGACCGCACTCGAGCACCTCGCGAGCGGCGGCTACGTCAGCACGGTCGACGCCACGCAACTCGACGAGGCGTACGTATGGTTGCGAACCGTCGAGCACCGCTTGCAGCTCGTTGACGAGCACCAGACCCACACGATCCCGACCGATGCCGACGCGCGCACGCATCTCGCGCGCGTGCTCGGGTTCCGCGACACGCCCGGCACTCCCGCGGTCGATCGCTTCGACGGCGAAGTGCGGCGCCATCAGACCGTTGTCCGTTCGATCCACGAGAAGCTGTTCTTCGCGCCGCTCCTCGATACGCTCGCGGGTGTCGGCGCGCTGGCCGAGGAAGCCGCCGAGGAACGGCTGCGCGCGTTCGGCTTCACCGACATCGAACAGACACGGGCAGCACTGCAGGAGCTGACAGCCGGACTCACGCGACGATCTCGCGTGATGCAGCAGCTGCTGCCCGCGATTCTCGGCTGGCTGTCGGCCACACCCGATCCGGATCTGGGCTTGTTGCAGCTGCGCCGGTTGTCGGAGGGCTACACACGTTCGTCGACGTTGGCGCGCCGATTTCGGGAGACGCCGATCGCCGCCGAGCGAACATGCCGCGTGCTCGGCTCGTCGCGCGTGCTCGGCCTGTCGCTGCACCGCCATCCCGACGTTGTCGACGCGCTCGCCGACGACGCGTTCGTCACCGAGGAAGCATCGCACGACATGTTGACGGACATCGCGGTGGGCACGCTCGACTGGCGTATCGACGAGAACGGCCGGCGCGCGGGACTCCGGCGGTTCAAGCGCCGTGAGGTATTGCGTGTCGGCGTGCGCGACATCGTCGGCAATGCGGGGCTCGCGTCGGTGGGGCGCGAGCTGTCGCACTTGGCCGACGCGTGCGTGGAAGCCGCGTTGCAGTCGCTCGAGCCGACGTTGCCGTTCGCCGTGTTCGGGCTCGGGCGCCTCGGCGGGTGCGAGCTGTCGTACGCGTCCGACATCGACGTGGTGTTCGCGTATGACGGCAAGACGGCGACGGAGTTCGACGCGGCCGAGAAGCTCGCGACCAGGTTGATGCGCGCGATCGGCGACATCACGAGCGAGGGTGCAACGTTTCGCGTCGACGCGCGTCTGCGACCTGAGGGGAATCAGGGTCCGCTCGCGCGCTCACTCGACGGCTACCGCACGTACTACGAGAAGTGGGGACAGACGTGGGAGTTCCAGGCGCTCACGAAGGCGCGTCCGATCGCGGGCGACGCCGGTGTGGCGCAGCGCTTCCTCGAGATCGTGCGGCCGTTCGTCTACCGCGACCCGATGCCGGTGGAGTGGACACGTGAGATCAGGCGGATGAAGGCGCGCATCGAGCGCGAGCGTATTCCGCCGGGCGAAGACCCGCGCTTTCACTTGAAGCTCGGTCGTGGTTCGCTTTCCGACGTCGAGTTCACGGTGCAGCTCGAACAGCTGCGTCGCGGCGCGCAGCACCCCGAGGTGCGCACGACCTCGACCCTCACCGCGCTGGATGCGCTGGTCGTCGCCGCCGCGCTGGCGCCGGACGACGCCGAGCAGCTGCGAGCCGCTTACCAGCTCTGCGAACGCGCGCGGAACGCGCGGGTACCTGCTGACGGCGTCGCCGAGCGACGCGCTGCCGGTCGACGGCGACGAGGCCGAGAAGCTGGCACGGCTCATGGGCTACGGCGAACGTGCGCATCAACAGCTGCGAGACGAATACCGGCGTGTGACGCGGAGAGCGCGCGCCGTCGTCGAGCGCGTGTTCTACGGTCGCACCGAGTGAACCGCCGGCGCGAGGATGCGGCCATGACTTCTGCGCTCGAAGCACTGCCGCGCGACCAACTGCTCGCTGTCGCGCACGAGTACATGCTCGTGGCGATGCTCGCGAACCAGGCGACACTGCCGCAGACACTCGTCGCGGGCGGGAACCTCGACGACCTCAATAATGTCGCGATCGATCTGTGGATGGGCGCGAGCACTGCGTACACGCATCGACTGCGCGCGCTCATGGGCATCGAAGGTGACGACGTGCCCGCCATCATGAAAGCCCTCCAACTCGACGTCGGCTTCGTGCACCAGTACATGGACGTCCGCTATCAGGTGAACGATCCGCAGCACGGCGAGTTCTGGCTCGAACATTGCGGCGCGCTCATGAACGTCGAGCCCATCGGTGAGGAACGAGTGGTCGGCATGTGCCACACGATCGAAGATCCAACCTTCGATGCGACCGCATTCGCGACCAACGCCCGCGCACGCATCCGCCCGATCCACCGTCCACCACGGGTTCCGGCCGACCGTCATCCGCATTGCCATTGGACGATCGAGATCGATCCCGAGAACGAGCCCGTCGGCCCCGCGCGTCTCACGCAACAGATCGGCGCGCTGCCACTCGTGTCGCTGTCAATCGAGCCGCGCCCCGACGGTGACGGATACCAGCGCGCGTTCGATCCGAAGTTCCGGTTGGCGGACTGCTCCGACGGCACGCTCATCGCCCTCGCGCGCGAGTTCTCGGTGCAACTCCATCTATTGATGTGCGCGGCCGAGGTCGCGCTCGCGGAGCACTTCGGCGCTCACCGGGCGCAGGCGCTGATGGCCGACGCGTGGCTGGCGACCGCGTGGGTCGTCAGTGAACGTTTGCGCGACCTGTTCGGCGGCGGGCTCGACGTCGCGCGTGCGCTGGCGATCCATCCGGCGCTCCCGCCGGGCTTCTCACGGACGGTCGAGGCCGACGGCGACCGGGTGCGTTGCACATTGGAGCCCGAGTCGGCCGCGTTGCTGGATCGCGACCAGCCGGGTTGGATCGGCGCGCTCGCGCGTGGCGACGCGCGTCAGGGTGTCGAGGGCATCGTGGTGCCGATCGATCGGCACGCTCACGTCGACGACGCGCGCGTGAACGGCAGCAAGGTCGTGATCGACGTCACCACCAACGCAAACGCCGAGCCCGCGGCCGAGCCCGACGTCGTCGCGTTCATGCGTATCGGCATGCTCAGCCGTTGGAAGTTCGCGCTCTGACGCGCCCGCGTCTCCGACTCGTGGTCGCGGCCAATCGCGTCCGCGTGCACGTCACGACGTGTTGTCCCGCCGCAGTCTTGCGATCACTCCTCCGCCTCCGAGCGCACCGCCGGCGAACTGTGCATCCATCCCGGCGATCAGGGCGCTCGACGTCAACACTCCCGGGGGCGTCGGCACTGCCCGGTAGAAAGCGCCGCTGTCGAGCTCGAGGACGAAGACGCGATGCCCCGACGGGGTCATCTCGGTCAACGTCTGGGATGCGCCCCAACCCATCACGTAGTCGCCGGTCGGCAAGACCCGCGCACTCCCGCAACATCCCGATCCCGTCACGAGCGGGTCGCGTACATCGTGGAGGAGCGTCGCCGTTCGTGCGCCCGTGTCGATGCGGTAGTTCACGGCGCGAGGGGCACGCACATCGCTGCCGTTGTCGTGCACGCTCACCGTACCGTCGGCAAGAAGGCGCGCGTCGTGTTGACCGCTGAAGGAGCCGCCGGCGTCGAACACGGGATCGCCGATCACTCGGAGGCTCTCGGGTCGATGCGATCCCCCGAGCTTCCAATCGATGGCGCCGGAACTCTTGTCGATCTTGTACACGGCGTTGAGATGGCGGAAGGAGAGGATGAACCCGTCACCCGTGTACTCCACCGAGTTGAAGTGGTACGGGTCGTAGACGTTGTTGGAGTTCAGAGCCAGAACTCGCCAGTTCGTGCCCGTCTCGGTGATCGGGATGTGATCCATCGTGCCCCACGACCACACGACATCGCCGGCCGGGGTGATCTCCTCGAGGACATGGTCGAGGATCGTCGCATCGGCGGGCGCGCCCCAGGCGGACAGGTCGACGCCTGTGCGCTCGGTATCGGTGGCCATCACGTAGTCGCCGTTCGGAAGCGTGATGAGGTCGTGGAAGTCGGCCGGCCCGAGCGTGTGGATCTCTCGCACGAGGGAACCGTCCAACCGGTGCTCCTCGGCGCCGCCGGGCGGATCGAGCCCGGTCCACACGACGTGGCCGTTGGGCAACACGTCGGCGTAGTACGTGCGCGCACGAGGCGCCCACCACATCGGCACGCCGTCCTTGTTCAAGATCACCGGGTAGTTCGTGCCGAAGAAACCGTCGACCGGCAGCGCGGTCACATAGAAGTCCGCCTGCACCCCGTTCGTGCGTTGCGTCGTCCACGTCGGGAAGTCCGACGGGATGCACCGCACGTTGTAGGTCGTCGCCGAGTGCCCGGCCTTGCGGATGACGATCGTGAAGCGCTGACCGACATCGCGAGTCACCGACGTGTCGAAGAAGCCGCTCTTCGCGGGCTGCCCGCCGACCGATATCGTCGTACCTCTCGGCGCGTTGATCGAGAGGCGCACCGCAGACGCGGCGCTGCACCGGCTGGCGTAGTTCTTGACCGAGGGACTGAACGCCGGGAACAGCCCGGGCGTGGTCGACACCACCAGCTGGTTGGCCGGCGGCTGGCACGTCGCGCCGAGACCGACGAGCGCGACCGCGAGCGCGAGCAGGCCGACGCGCATGCGAGCAAAGATCGGCCGACCCTTGATCGATTGCATCCACCTGCGTGTGCCGCGCACCGCTCACCCTCCCGGAGTCCCGAGTCGTTTCGCTACCAGCCCGCGCGCACCTCGGCAACACCAGTGTGAGCCGGATGCGCTTCGGTCAGACGAAGAGTCCACTAAAGAAGTGGTATTCGGTGCACAGCGATCAATCCGCGCTCGACGTCGGCAGTCCGGCCGCCTTCCACGCCTGGTAGCCGCCGATCACATCGGTCGCTTTGCGCAACCCGAGCTGTCGCAGCGACGCGGCCGCCAGCGTCGACGCGTAGTCCTCGTCGCAGAACAGCACGATCTGTTGTTCGTGATCGGTGACCGCGGGGATTGATCCGCGCCCTTCGGATCGAGCCGCCACTCGAGCACGTTGCGGTCGACGACAAGCGCGCCAGGTACCTCGCCGTCCGCCGCGCGTAGTGCGATCGGCCCCGCGTCGACGAGCAGCGCGCCGTTCCGGGCGGCGCGATCCGCCTCGGTCGGGCTGACGCGTTCCAGAACGCGACGCGCGTCCTCGACCAAGTCGTCGACGCTCTTCGGTCTGTCAGCCACCGGAAAGTGCCTGCATGATCGTCACCTCGTCGTCCGGTGCGAGCGTTGTCGCGAGATCGCGCACCGACTCGTCGTTCACGAAGACCTTCATGTGCTTGCGGATCTGATCGCGCTCGTCGACCATCCGAAACCGGATACCGGGAAACTGCCGATCGAGATCGGCCAGAAGATCGGCCAGTGTCGCGCCCTGTGCGTGCGCGGTCTTCGCGTGGTTCGTGTACGAGCGCAACGGATCCGGGATCCGCACGTTCACGCGCGCTCGACCGCGTAGATCTCGGGAAGGTGCTGTGCCACGCACGTCCAGTGCTCGCCCTCGTCGGGGCTGGCCCAGACTTCGCCGCTGGTTGTCCCGAAGTACACGCCGACGGTCTCGGCGGCGTCGACGGTCATCGCCTGGCGCTTGACAGTGAACCAAGCGCGGTCGGGCAAGCCGGTGTCGAGGCGAGTCCACGAGTCGCCGGCGTCGCGCGTGACGTAGGCCGCGGGCCGCCCGCCCGGACTCGTGCGCGGCCATACGTCGGTGCCGTCCATCGGGAACACCCACGCCGTATTCGGATCGCGCGGGTGCAACTCGATCGGGAAGCCGATGTCGCCGACCTCGCGCGGCATGTTGTCGCCGATACGCACCCACTCGCTATCGGGACGATCGATGCGGTAGATCCCGCAGTGGTTCTGTTGGTAGAGCCGATCGGGCTGCAGCGGATGTAAGCGGACGCAGTGCGGATCGTGTCCGAACTCGGGAGACGGGTCGGGGAAGAAGTCGGCCGCGCAACCCGCGTTGAGCGGATGCCAGTCATTGCCGCCGTCGGCGCTCTCGAACACACCGCCGCCCGACAACCCGAGATAGAGGTGCGCGGGATCACGCGGGTCGACGATGACAGAGTGCAACATTGATCCGTCGGGCGTGTTCTCTTCGGGGTACTCGGCCCACGTCGCCCACATCGAGTGGTTGTTCCATCCGTCGAACGGCTGCCACGTGTCGCCACCGTCGTCGGTGCGGAAGAGACCTTGCGGCGAGCCGCCCGCGTACCACGTGCCGGGTTCGCTCGCGTGGCCGGGCGTCAGCCAGAAGACTGCGTTCAGTGTCCGTTGCAGCGGGTCGTCGGCGGCGAACGCAGGCGGCTTCGTTGCCTCCTTCCACGTCTGCCCGAGGTCGTCCGAACGAAAGACCGTCGGGCCGAGGTGGCCGGTGCGCATCGCGAGCAGCAACGTCTCGCCATCGCGCGGATCGAGCACCATGTGCTGCACGATGTGTCCGAGGAACATCGGCTCCGACACCGACCACGTCTTGGCGGTCGCGTCCGACGTCACGGTGAACGCCCCCTTGCGGGTGCCGACCAACAGCGTCGTGCCCGAGCCCTCAGCCATGCCCGCGAACGTTACCGATCCGCTCTACCACCGACGATTGGTGATCTGCCGACGGGCGAACGCTCAGACGTCGTAGTAGAGGTAGAACTTTCGGAGGGGTTTCGCGACCTGTGGAAGCACGCCGAAAATGCTGCTGACCTGCACTTTTGTCTCTCACTGGTGGTCGCGAGCTCCATGCTTTTCCGACCTGCTGAGGACTGATTGCGGACTCACCAAATGGTTACTTCGAGCAGTGGACGACGATGAAACTGGGAGGTGCGCAGTTCGCAAGTTAGCTTGCACTCCGGAGGTATGACAAGCTGACTTGTCGGAGTGGAGGAGCCGTTCCATCGCGCCGAGCGCTCACAAGCACGTGTGAGCGATGACGCCATCCTCCACTCGTTCAACAACCCGATACGCGTCGAAGACCTCGACGCAGTCTGGTCATACTCGTCGGACCTGACCATGCCGGAAACCTCTTCGAGATCGGTGTCGTGACCTCCGACCGAGGGCCAGTCATCGTCCGCGCGATGCCGGCTCGACCCAAGTACCGAAGGTGATGCCGATGCCCCGCACTGTCGCCGAGATACTGGACCAGGCCGACGACCTCGCCGCACGTTTCGAAGCGCACGACCCCGACCCAACTGCCGTCGCCGATGCCGCTGCACTGCGTGCGGTTCGCCAGGCGTTTCAGGCACGAGCTGATGCCGAACGACGCCTCGCTGACGCAGTGTCGGTCGCACGTGCTGAAGGGCACTCGTGGGCCGCGATCGGCGCCATGGTCGGAACATCGGGTGAAGCTGCCCGCCAACGCTACGGTCGCTCAGTCCCCAAGCGCCGAACGCAGACTGCAGCGCGCAAAACAACCCGGCAGATCTGAGTCGCCGCGATCAGCCGGTTACTTTCCGAGCTGCGGCGTAAGTCCGTCCACGTGCATCTCGTAGTACTCGTTGTTCGCCCATGGTCCGACCGCGCCTTCAACCACCTCGCGCACAGCGTCGACCGATTCGCCTTCCCAGATGCAGACGCCGAGTCCGTGATCGTTGGTAGCCGCGTGGATTGGCAACGCAACGTGGGAAGGAAGCCCAGCTTCGAGTGCCTTGGCTTCGGCCGCCTGAAAACCCTCGGGGTCGTGAATTCGGTGGATGACTGTCACAAACATGAGTTTCCTGTCGCTCGTCGGGGTGGCTGCGCGCATGCGCGGCTCCTATTGGTAGCACTCGCGACAATGGCACGCTCCGGTGCGTCCGAGTACCACAACCTCGCGGCGACAGATTGCTTCGCTCGGGCGCCATTACGCGAACCTCGAGAAGGTGCTCGCGCGAGCGGGCCGGTTCCTAGCGTCGATGCCTTTGTGCTCGAGCGGCGGCGCGAAGCGATGCGCCTCGCGCAGCTCCCGCGAACGGCCGGGGACGCGCTTGCAGCGCACCTCGCGCGTTGGCCGGCGCATGCGGAGCTGGGTCTCGTGTTCGCGAACGAGCGCGACGCGCCGATCCAGCAAGTACCCGTTCTCGGCGCTGTGGGCGCGCGTACGGGCAACGGCGCAGTTGCCGACCTGGGCCACGCCAGAAAATCTCCGGCACTACTACGCGAGTCTGCTCATCCGATCCGGCGCCTCCGTGAAGGTCGTCCAGCCGCCTCGGGCACGCCTCGGCGAAGACCACGCTCGACACGTATGGCCACCTGTTCCCCGACGAGGAGGACCGCACGAGGGACGCGATCGACGCCGAACTCGTTCGGGCTGAGGACTTCTTGAGGACGAGAAGGGCCCGCTAGCCCGGAAACCCTTGCAGCACAAGGGCTGCAGGCTAGATGTCGTAGTAGAGGTAGAACTCCCACGGGTGCGGGCGGAGTTGCACCTGGTCGATCTCGTGCACGCGCTTGTAGGAGACCCACGTCTCGATCACATCGGGTGTGAACACGTCGCCGCGCAACAAGAAGTCGTGATCGCCTTCCAGGGCTGCGAGCGACTCGTTCAGCGAGCCCGGCACCTGCGGGACGGCGGCGAGCTCTTCGGGCGGGAGGTCGTACAGGTCGCGGTCGACAGGTTTCGGCGGCTCGATCCGGTTCTGGATGCCGTCGAGGCCGGCCATCAACATCGCCGAGAACGCGAGATACGGGTTGCACGACGGGTCGGGGCAACGGAACTCGAGCCGCTTCGCCTTCGGCGACTTCGAATACAGCGGGATGCGCACCGACGCCGAGCGGTTGCGCTGCGAGTACACGAGGTTGACGGGCGCCTCGTAACCGGGCACCAACCGCTTGTACGAGTTCGTGGTGGGGTTCGAGAACGCGCAGATCGACGCCGCGTGCGTCAGCAACCCGCCGATGTACCAGCGCGCGTTGTCGGAGAGTCCCGCATAACCCTTCTCGTCGAAGAACGTCGGTTCGCCGCCTTTCCACAACGACTGGTGCACGTGCATGCCCGACCCGTTGTCCATGAAGATCGGCTTCGGCATGAACGTGACCGAGTAGCCGGCCGCCCGCGCGACGTTCTTCACGACGTACTTGTAGAGCATCAACTTGTCGGCCATCACCGCGAGCGAGTCGAACCGCATGTCGATCTCGGCCTGGCCCGCGGTGCCGACTTCGTGGTGCTGCACCTCGATCGTGATGCCGACCTGTTCGAGCACACGCACCATCTCGGAGCGCAGGTCTTGGAACTGGTCCATCGGTGGTACCGGGAAGTAGCCCTCTTTGTACCGCGGCTTGTACGCGAGGTTCGGCGCACCCGACAGCTCGCGCTCACGTCCCGAGTTCCATACGCCTTCAACCGAGTCGAGGTAGTAGTAACCCGAGTGCTGGTTCTGATCGAACCGCACCGAGTCGAAGATGTAGAACTCGGCTTCCGGTCCGAAGTACGCAGTGTCGGCGATGCCGGTCGACACGAGGTATGACTCCGCCTTTTGCGCGATGTAACGCGGGTCGCGCGTGTACGACTCGCCCGTCACGGGGTCGCGTACGAAGCAGTTGATGTTCAGCGTCGGGTGCTCGCGGAACGGGTCGATGACGGCCGTGGACGGGTCGGGGATCAGGAGCATGTCGGACTCCTGGATCTCCTGGAAGCCGCGGATCGACGACCCGTCGAACCCGAGGCCGTCGTCGAACACATCCTCGCCGAGTTCGTGCGCGGGCACCGAGAAGTGCTGCATGAGGCCCGGAAGGTCGCAGAACCGCACGTCCACGACCTCGACGCCGCCGTCCTTCATCATCTTCGCGACGTCGCTCGGTGTACCTGCCATCGCAACCTCTTTCCCGCCGTGCGCCGAATTGTCGGCGCGCTTCTTAGCTCATTCGGGCGGCCGGTGCAGGACCCGACCCCGTATTGTTCGCGTCAGAACGCCAGTGCGGTGCACACCGTCTCGGTGATCAGGCGCGTCACGATGTACGGATCCATGTTGGCGTTGGGCCGGCGGTCCTCGATGCAGCCCTTGCGGTCGATCTCGACCTGCCACGGGATGCGCACGCTTGACGACCATCGTGTGGCGAGGCTCCTTCGCGCGCGACCCGGTGCCGCACGATGCGACAGTCAATACGCAGGCAGTTTCCCGGCCGTTGCGCAAGTGTGAACGCTCTGTTACTGGCCCCGACAGCCTTCGAAGGCCCTGCTGAGCGACCGTAGAGTGGGTGTATGGAGCGCCAGTTCGAGTACGTCCTGCGCACGGTCGAGGAGCGGGGCGTGCGCTTCGTCCGCCTCTGGTTCACCGATGTGCTCGGCTTCTTGAAGTCGGTCGAGATCACGCCAGCCGAGCTCGAGACCGCCCTCGACGAAGGAATGACGTTCGACGGCTCGACGATCGAGGGCTACAGCCGGATCCAAGAGTCCGACATGCTCGCCCGGCCCGATGGCAACACGTTCGAGCTGCTGCCGACGCCCGACGGTGACGCCGTGCTCGCGCGGATGTTCTGCGACATCCAGATGTTCTCCGGCCAGCCGTTCGACGGCGATCCGCGATACGTGTTGAAGCGCAACCTGGAACGGCGCGGGAGAAGGGCTTCACGTTCTTTGTCGGGCCCGAGATGGAGTTCTTCTACTTCCGCACGACGAAACAGATCGAGCCGCTCGACAACGCGGGCTACTTCGAGCTGACCGCGCACGACCTCGGTTCGCAGCTCCGCAAGCAGACGGTGCTCCGGCTCGAAGCGATGGGCATCCCCGTCGAGTACTCGTTCCACGAGAACGGCCCGTCGCAACACGAAATCGATCTCCGCTATACCGACGCCCTCACGATGGCCGACAACGTGATGACGTTCCGGCTCATCACCAAGGAGGTCGCGGCCGACAGCGGGGTGTATGCCACGTTCATGCCGAAGCCGATCGCGGGCGCGTTCGGCTCGGGGATGCACACGCACCTGTCGTTGTTCGAGGGTGACGTCAATGCGTTCCACGACCCCGGTGACGAGTACGGGCTCTCGAAGGTCGCAAAGCACTTCATCGCCGGCATGCTCGTGCACGCGAGCGAGATCTGCGCGGTCACCAACCAGTGGGTGAACTCATACAAGCGGTTGATCCCCGGCTACGAGGCTCCCGTCTACAAATGCTGGGCGCGTAACAACCGCTCCGCGCTCGTGCGCGTGCCCGCTCTCGAAGCGGGGCAAGAACGAATCGGTGCGTATCGAGTTCCGCGCCCCCGACCCGGGATGCAACCCCTATCTCGCGTTCTCGGTCATGCTCGCGGCGGGTCTGAAAGGCGTCGACGAGGGATACGAGCTCCCACCCGAAGCGACCGACAACATCTACGCGCTGACCGAAGCCGAACGTCTTGCCGAGGGCATCGGGTCGATGCCGGGATCGCTCCGCGACGCGCTCGACGCCATGGAGAGATCGGAGCTGGTGGCCGCGGCCCTCGGCGAGCACGTGTTCGAGAACTTCCTGGCCAACAAGCGGCGGGAGTGGGCCGAGTACAAAGCGGACGTCACGCCGTTCGAGATCGCCCGCTACCTTCCCACGCTCTGATCTACGAGGTTCTGAGGGTGAGCACTGTCAACGATCTGCTGTTGGTCTTTCCGGATCCGCCACCGCCGTTGCTCGCGCAGACGCTCGACCTCTCAGGCGTGTGTTGGAAGGCCGTGACGAACGCCGCGGTCGCGATGCAGTTCGAGCCCTCTGACGGTTGGACCGGCGCGGTCGTGTGCGCCGACGACGATCCCGAAGGCGCGTTCACGCTGTGCCGCGTGCTGCGCCGGGGCGACTCGCGCGTCGAGTCGATCCTGTTGTTGATCAGCGGCGCGCAGCTGCACGAGCTCGAGCACCGCGAAGATCTCTTCGACGACTTCTGCCTGTCACCGTTCCACCCCAAGGAGTTCGAGGCACGGCTGCGCCACTTGATGTTCCGCGCCGGCCACGCGGGGATCACCCGAGATCGCGTCGTACGGCGACCTCGTGTTGAACTTCGAGACGTACCAGGCGGTCGTCACCGGCAAGCCGCTCGACCTCACGTACATGGAGTACGAGCTGCTGAAGTTCTTCGTCTCGCACCCCGGCAAGGTGTTCACGCGCGAGCAATTGCTGTCGCGCGTGTGGGGTTACGAGTACTACGGCGGCGCGAGAACCGTCGACGTGCACGTCCGTCGGTTGCGCGCCAAGCTCGGCGAGGAGCACGCGAACCTCATCCAGACCGTGCGCTCGGTCGGATACCGGTTCGGTTCGTCCGGTCGCTGGCCGGGCGCGTCCACCGAACATGCGTGAGCTGCGACGCCTATAGGGCCGAAACTCACGCTTGTTGACTGCCGGCGCGGCGGAACGCGTCCTCGGATTGCAACCAGCCCTGGAGCGCGGACCAGATGCCACCGACGACGAACAGCCCGATCGGTCCGACGACGAACAGCGCGATGAGGATTGCGACGGCGCCGATCACGCGCGCAACCCTACGACATGGAGGTTGCCGTCACCGCCCTGATCGGCAGTCGGGGCAATCATGCCGGGCGGTAGGCCCAGGCTTCGATCTCGACCTCGGCGCCGGCGGGGAGCGCGCCAACCTGCACGGTCGAACGCGCGGGTCGGTGCTCGCCGAATGCTTCGGCATACACGGCGTTGACCGTCGCGAACTGACCGATGTCGGTGACGAATACCGTCGTCTTCGCGACGTCCGCCAGGGAAGCGCCGCAGTCGCGCAAGACCGCAGTGAGGTTCGCGAGCACTTGGCGCGCCTGCGCGTCGACGCCTTCGACGATGCGACCGCTCGCGGGATCGAGCCCGACCTGGCCCGCGCACACGATCCAATCGCCGGCGCGCACGGCCGGCGAATACGGGCCCGCGACCGGGGGCGCGTTCGGCGTCGGGATCGGTTGCACGCTCATGCTCACCTCCGGGGGCACGGAAACGTATCGGGACACCCGAGCGCGTTCCACGTGGCCGCGGCGACCGCGGCGAACACCGCGTCGCTCGCGCGCGCTCGCGGCGCGGCGGGGTCGTCACGAATCACCACGTCGATCGGCGGTGTGTCCGACGCGCGCAGCACACCGAAGGAGCGAATCGTCAGGTCGTGCACCTCGCCCGTGACCGGGTCGACGGTCAAGGCTTCGGAGCAGACCCAGCCGAGCGCCATATGCGCAGCACCGATCGCGTACGAGCGTAGGACCGTCTCGTCGAGCGGGTCGCCGGCGGCAACCTCGACCCGCACATGCGCGACCCGCGCGGTTCTCCGCGCGCACGGCCGCGTTCGCGCGGGCGCCGCTCGGCGTCACGACTTCGACGTCGCGGCCGAGCGCACCCGCGACGAGCACGGCTTGCTCGGCGAGGCCGACTGCGCGCAGGTCACGGCCGACCGGCGGGCCCGCGACGTCGACCTCTGTCCATCGCGCGTGCACGTCGATGCCGCCGGGGACCGGCCACACGCGCGGTTCGCCCGCGCCGCGCGCGACGACACCGTCGATGTCGACCGTATGGCCGCGCGCGACCGCGACCGCGGCAATCGGCGGGCGCTTGGGTCCGAACCGCACGACGTCTTCGCGCGAGTAGACGACGCGCACGGCGTGGCCGAGTCGCGCGGCCAACTCTCGTGCGGCCTGGGGTGCGCGCGAGCGCACCTTGCCGCCGAACGCACCGCCGTTCGCCAGCGGCGAGGCCGGCTCGCCGCCGGGCACGCACCACGACGCGTCGAGCTCGAGATACGCGGGCTCGACCCACGACGTCGCGAGCCGGACGCCGCCCGGCGGTAACACCGGCAGGCGATCGCGCAGCGGTGGTACCGCCACGATCGTCGTCCGCCGCCCTTGCACCTTGGCGGCCGCGGCCCGGGCTTCGAGCAGCGACCCGCCGACGACCCAGCGCATCCCTGCAGCTTCGACTGCGCTCGCGGACGACCCCGTCGGCAGCGGCACCGCAACCAGCGCGTCGCGTGGTGCCGCGTCATCCGCGAACAGCGCGCCGCCGAGCGGAACCTCCTCACCGACGTGCTGCGCAGTTCCACCTTCGAGGGCGGCGCGCGCCGCGGCCCGTTCGAGATCGCGCGCACCCGTGCCGGTACACCCCCCGATCGCGGCGTCGATCGCGGCGCGCACGGTAAGCCAGCCAGTGCACCGGCACAGATGGGCCGCAAGACCGCGATCGAGGTCTCGCGGCCGGTCGCCGGCGAAGCGGAGAATGATGCCGGGAGTGCAGAAGCCGCATTGCGACCCGCCGGTGTCGACAAACGCGCAAGCAAACCGCGCGCGTACTTCGGGGTCGAGCCCCTCGATCGAGGTGACCACGCGGCCCTCGACGCGAGCCAGCGGGGTCACGCACGCGACGCGCGGCTGGCCGTCGACGAGCACTGTGCAGCAGCCGCATTGGCCCTGCGGCGCGCAGCCGTCCTTGGCGGAGAAGATCCCGAGACGTTCGCGCAGGGCGTCGAGCAACGACTCGCCGGGCTCGGCATCGACGACAACGCGCGATCCGTTGCACGAAAACGCGACGCGTTGGGTCACGGTGTGCAGATTATGGGTGAGCGATTCCACCGCTTGAGCCGCTTCGGGTGCTTCGACCCATTTCGTGGATGGAACTGGCAGGTGCGCGCCTTTCGGGGCGCGCCGCGCGCGCAATGTTTGCCATATCGCGCCACGCGTTGCGGCCAAATCCTTCCCCTGCGTACATCGCCTACGTAGAGTGGTGATGTACGTGGGGGTTCTCGCGGACTGCAAGAGCGCTTCCTGGCGGGGCGTAGGGCATGGAGGAGGGGGCGCAATCCGTGGCTCGCAATTTGTTGCCGCACGCGTACGGCGACATCGACATCGATACGGCAACAGGCGACCGCGTCTTCACGTTGCCCACGCAAATGTTCATCGACGTGCGCACGCGCGAGATCTCGATCGATCTCGGATCGCTCGATGTACGGCGATCGTCCCGCAGCGCCCGGCACGACAACGCTGACGAAGAGATCCAGCAGCGCACACGCATCGCGTTGGGGCGCCCCGGCAATCAGCACGGCAAGCGCATCAGCGACGTGTTCCTCGTGATCGTGACCGCGCCGTTGTGGTTGCCGCTGCTCGCGCTGCTCGCGCTCGCGGTGAAATGCACGTCGCGTGGCTCGGCCTTCTATTCGCAAGAGCGCCTAGGGCGTGATGGTGTCACGTTTCGTTGCGTGAAGTTACGCACGATGAAGGCGGGGGCCGACGGGCATCTCGAACGATTGCTGTCGTCCGACCCCGAGCTCCGCAACGAATACGACGACCGCTTCAAGCTGCGGCGCGACCCCCGTGTCACCTGCTTCGGCCGCCTCCTGCGCCGAAGCGGACTCGACGAGCTCCCCCAGATGTTCGCGATCCTTCAAGGAGAGATGAGTCTCGTCGGCCCGCGCCCGATCGTCGAACGCGAGACCGCGTACTACGGGCCCTACTTGCCGCTCATGCAGAGCGTGCGCCCGGGACTTACCGGTCTTTGGCAAGTGTCGGGCCGAAACGACATCCCGTACCCGCAGCGCGTCGCGTGCGACGTGCAGTACGTGTTGACGCGGACGCTGTGGAAGGACTTGCGGATGATCGCGCGGACGACCGCCCTGTTGTTCCAGCCCACACGGCGCGGTTCTTACTGAGGTTCGCGGATCGCATCTCGTCGGACGTATTCGACGAGACGCGCGGCATTCGCCGACGCATCGAACTCGGCGATCACGCCGCGCGTCCGGCGGCGCCCATGCGTGCTCGAAGCGCGGGATCCGACGCGAGCCGCTCGACTGCGTCGGCGATCGCGTGGGCGTCATCGGGAGGCACGAGCAAACCGGTTCCGCCGTCGACGACGAGCTCGGGGATCCCGGAGACGCGCGACGCGACCACGGGCACTTCGCACGCGAGCGCTTCCATCAACGCCACCGGGATGCCTTCCATCTGACCGTCGGCTGCGACGACGCTCGGAAGCACGAACACGTCCGCATGTTGCACGAGCGCGAGCACCTGGTTGCTCGTTTTCGCGCCGAGCAACCGCACGGCATCTGCCAGGCCGAGCCGTGCGATCTGCGCTTCAATCGCCGGCCGTTCGCGTCCCTCGCCGACGAGAAGGCATTCGATCGACACGCCGCGGTCACGCAGCTGTGCGATCGCGTCGAGCAACACCGGATGCCCCTTGTACGGCTGCAGGCTCGCGATGCACACCACCCGGAGGGTGTCACGAGCTCCTTCTCGAGTGGCGCGAGGCACGAACCGCGACGGATCGACGCCGCAGCGGACGAGCACCAGCCTCCCGGCGATGTCGTCGCCGTAGAGCGATGCCAAGTAGTCACGGTTGTACCAGGAGATGACCGCGACGAACGACGCGGCCGCGATCTTCTGCCGCAGCATCGTGCGGTTCACGAAGATGTCGTGCGCGTGCGCGGTGAAGCTATAGGGAATTCCGGTGAGGTCCCGCACGATGTACGCGGCGAGTGCCGGATGCGTGGCCCAGTGCGCGTGCACGTGCTCTACGCCGGCCTGTTCCGCGTCCCTCGCGAAGCGCGCGGCCATCGGGAAGACCGCGAGCGCACGCAGGAGAAACTTCGGCGACCGTAGGTTGTCCCGCAACACGCGCCCGAAGGCCGAGAAGTACGCCGCCGGGCGGCGCCGCAGCCAGTACCACTGCGCCGCAATCGTCGCCGGTCGCCACACGGGGGCGGTGCGGACGCGAGGCGCGAACGATTGCGCCTCGGGATGGACAATGACGTCTCGTTCGTGGATCAGCGCGAAGAGCTCGACGGACGAACCGAGCGCCTCGACGGCTTCCATCTCCCGCGCGATGAACGTCTCGGTCGTGCTCGGGAAGCGAGAGACGATGTACGCGAGGCGCATGAGGCTGCCCGGGTCGTTCGGCGCCCGACGATACCGCGCTCGCGACGGGCCGACCTCTATTCCGGAAGCTCGAAGGCGCCTATGTCGACCGCGCCGCCCTGCGGGCGCCGCACGCCGAGAATGTCGTCGCGCGCTGAGGATGCAACACCCCGGTCGATCGTGGATTCGGCGCTCTGCTGCGGCCGGTAGTCATCCAATGCGAGGCTGAACGTGTCGAAGCCGGGCGCGAGCACCGACTCGCTCGTGTCGGGTTGCGTGAAGAGATTTCCGGCTTTCGTGATGCCAGGATCGAGGAGACCAGACGTGATCGTGCCGCGTCGCGGAAGCACGAGGTTGTCGCGCACGAGCGTGTCGGAGTGGTTCCCGCCGTCGAAGCAGATACCGCACTTCCACGTGTTGACGATCGTGTTGTTGTCGAAGATGTCATCGACGAGTCCGGACCCGCTCGTCGCTTCCCAGAAGCGCAAGCCGATACTCGTGTTGACGATCACGTTGTTCCGGATCGTGTTGTGGTCGCTGCGCGGGCCAGTCTCGTCGGCGAGCGTGACGCCCATCGCGAGCAGACGGTATGCGGACTCACCGCCCTTGGGCTGGGAGCGCTCAGACTCGCTCACGTAGTTCTTCTCGACAGTCGCGCCGCGCGTGCCGTCGAGGTAGACGTTGACCGAGAAGTTGTCGTGGAACGTGTTGCCGGTGACGAGATCGCCATCGGCGACCGTCATGCCTTCACCGCTGTTGTCGTGGACGCTGTTGCCGCGGTACACGTCGTGTCCGAACGGGTACGCGCCCGCGGTGTAGTGATTGATCGCAGACTCCCAACCGCCTGTTGCCGTGCACGGATCGGACGCGGTGTGACAGTCGTTGCTCTGCACAGTGAGGCTGATGTCGTTGTCGGTGTACTCGTTGTCGGTCGCCGCGGCAGCCATGTTCGTCGTCAGCAAGCCCGCATTCTCGGTGTTGGTGATCGTCGTCGCGAGCACGCGGTTGTGTGATCCGCCGTTAGTCAACCCGCGCCCGGAGGAGTTGCGCACCACCAGACCTTGCACGGTCACGTAGTCGGTGCCGCCCGCGATCTCGAACAACCCGTCCGTGCGGTTCACCGCGACGCCTGACCCGTCGACGATCGGTTGCTCACTCGGATACGCCGCGACGACGATCGGCGCGCCGGCCCGCCCCGAACGCGTCAACCGCACCCGTTCGTGGTATACGCCGCCGCGCACACAGACGATGGCGCCGGGCGCGGCCGCCGATTGCGCGTGCGAGATCGTGGCGAACGGCGCGTCCGAGTTGCCGGCGTTCGTATCCGATCCCGCGGGCGAGACGTACGCGGTGCACTGCGCGCTCGTGATCACGGTTGTCGGGCTCGCGGCCCCCGGCAGGCTCGTCCGCGACGAGGCCGCCGCGTTGGTGCCGGTCGTCGTCGCCGCGCCGGTCGAACGGGTCTTCGATGCCGGGCCGGTCGTCGCGGGAGGCGAGCCGTCGCTTCGCCCCGACGGGCTCGTTGGCGCCGGCAGGTGCGCCGCGTCCGGACGCGCCGACGTAGCGAGCTCCCGCCAATCCTGCCAACCTCCGAGGCCGAACCATGACGCCCACGGTGTAGACGGCACGGCACCGGCGGTGATCGGCGCGAGCAACGCGAGCAACGCACAGACCACGCCTGCACGCCGCAGTGTGCGTGCACGACGGGCACGGCGCGCATGCAACTTCGTCGCGCGCCGCCCGCGCAACACGGCTGCTCCCGGCAACGGCCGCGCGGACCGAGGGCGTCGCTGCAGAACGTGTGAGGTGCGAGGGTGCTTGCGCAAGATCCGTCCTTGTAGCCACGTGCGTGTGCATGCACACGGCGGTGCGCCGGGGCTCGTCAATGCTAAGGCGCGCCGCGCACGCCCGACGAGTAGGTGATTCACGACGATTCGCTCGCGTACGTGCACGCGCCAATCACTGGCAAACGCTGTCGCACATTGGCAAGTCAGTTGGCGCGCGTTTGGCGCGCGATCGTGAGGCGCGCAACTGGACATTGCCGCGCGAAGCGGGCAGTATCAACCTGCTCGCCCGACTGGCGCGCCGTGGGGGACCGAGGATGACGTTTCCCGACTATCTTCGGGTATTGCGAAGGTTTCTCGGGCTGGTAACGACGTGTGCTGTTGCCGGCACGTTGATCGCACTCGCGTTCGTGGCGATTCCGGCGACGAGGTACCGGGCGCAGTTCACCGTCACGCTCGCCCCACACACGACCGACGCCGGCACCTACGGCAACTTGATCGACTCGCTCGACCGGCGCTCGATCCCGAGCACGTTCACACAAGTCGTCACGAGTCCCAACGTGAACGACGCCGCCGCGACCGCCGCCCATCTCAGGCGCGGTGACTTCGACGTCACCGCGGCGGTCGTGGGCGACTCGAACGTGATCGAGGCGTCGGTCACCGGATCGAACCGCGTGGGTGTGCGCGACTACGCGGCTGCGTTGCTCGCGTCGTCGACCGACAACTTCGCCAAGCTGTATCCGCTGTACTCGGTGACCGCGTTGCGTACGCCGACGTCGAGCGACGCGCTGCCGCGCGGCCTTCCCGAAGCGCTGCTCCTCGGCGGACTCGGTGGCGCGCTGTCCGCGTATCTGGTCGCGCTGGTGATCGATGCGAATCGTCGTGCTCGATCGCGGGCGCGCATCCATCCCACGCCGTTCGCCCATGCCCGCATCGGTGCTGATCTCGGCACGGCACCCCGGCCGCTGTGGAAGTCGCGCCCGGGCCACGCGGCGCCGCGGTAACTCGGCGGCCGTGTCTCGCGCCCATCACGCTCACCTACGCGCGATCCGCGCGCGCCTCGCCCGGGGACGGACGCCGGTCTCCGCGGTTGCTGGGAACAGACGGTGGCGTTTGCCAACATGACTGGTCGGGCGGCGCAGGGCAGCGTTGTGACGGGCGCGAGAGGAAGAACGTGGGTGGAGGCGCGTCGCTTCGCTTCGAAGCGAACGAAACCGGCAGGTCGCGGCAACCCGGCGCGCCGCGCGGGGACGGAAGATGACTGATCGTCCCGACGGGCTGCGCACGGCGACCGTGAAAGGCACGGCGTGGAGCTACGTGTCGTTCGTGAGTATGCGGTTGCCCGCGCTCATCACGCTCGTCGTGCTGACGCGCCTCATCGCGCCGAGCGACTTCGGTGTGATCGCGATCGGTCTCGTCGTGCTCACGTACCTCGACACGGTCAACGAGTTCGGTATCAACGCGGCCGTCATCTATTCGGCACACGATGACGATCGCGAGCTGAGCGTGGCGTTCTGGCTCTCGATGGCATCAGGCATCGGTGCCGCGCTCGTGATGAGCGCGCTCGCATTCCCACTCGCGACGTGGTTCGCCGAGCCACAACTCCGGACCGTCGTCCCCGTGCTCTCGCTCGCGTTCGTCATGAACAGCGTCGGCAGCGTGCACGTGGCGGTACTGAAGAAGCGGTTGCAATTTCGTCGGCTCGTGCCCGTCGACGTCGCTCGCGCGGTCGGCAAGGCGGGCGTCGCGATCGGCGGCGCGTTCGCGGGTTGGGGAGTATGGAGCCTCGTCGCCGGGCAGCTCGCAGGAGAATGCGCGGGCAGCGTCGTCGCGTGGGCGCGACTGCGGTGGCGGCCTGCACTCGATTGGGACTGGTCGGTCGTGCGGCGAGTGCTCGTGTACGGCTCGCACATCATGGGCGTCGGAGTCACCGGCGTGATCCTCACCGATCTCGACTATTTGATCGTCGGCAACCGCCTCGGCACGGAACAGCTCGGCTTCTATTCGGTGGGCTTCCGGCTCCCGGAACTCGCGGTCATGGGGGTGTGCTACGCGGTGAGCGCCACGATGTTTCCGGTGCTGACGAAGCTACGCGGCGACGGCGACGCGGTCGCCACGGGCCTCGAGAAGAGCCTGCGCGTGCTCGCGCTCGTCACGGTGCCGATCGGTGTCGGCATCGCGTTGACATCACGCGACTTCGTCGCAACGTTCTACGGCGACGAGTGGCGGTCGACCGGACAGCGTGATGCCGCTCATCGCGCTCTACTCGGTGGTCGTGTCGATCACGTTCGTCTGTGGCGACGTGTACAAGGCGATGGGACGACCCGGAATCCTGGCTGTCATGGGCACGGCGCGGATCCCGCTCGCGATCGTCGCGTTGTTCCTAGTCGTGTCGCACGGAATCGTGTGGGTCGCAGCCACGCAGCTCGCGTTGATCTCCGCGAGCATGATCGCCCAGATGATCGTGGCCCACCATGTGCTCGGGCTCCCGCTCGTGATCTTCGCCCGGTCGACGCGCTCTGCGATCCTTGCCGGCGGCGCGATGGCGATCGTCGTCTCCGCGTTTCAACACGCGACTGATGGGTTGGCCTCGCCTGCCCGGCTGCTGCTGAGCGTCATGATCGGCGGGGTCGCGTATGCCGTGGTCGCGCTCGTCCTCGAGCGTTCGTTGATCGGCGAGATCACCGACGGTCTACGAACTCGGGTCGGAGCGGCGGCATGAGCTCCTTCCGCGTCGCGCACGTCGTCGACGGTCTCGGGATCGGCGGGGCGGAACAGCTGCTGAGCGTCGCGGCACGTGCGCTCGACCCACGCGGGGTCGAACTCGTCGCGGTCTCGCTGCGTCCTCCGGAAGACGGCCCCGTCGTGCCGCGCGTTGCGCGAGCGCAACGTCGAGATCGTCGCTGTCCCTTCGCATCGCCGGCGTTCGTTCACCGACCAGGAACGGCGGCGGCGTTTGCACGCGTTGCTCGAGGCCGCCGACGCCGATGTCGTCCAGACGCATCTCCTGTACGCCAACGTCGTGGGCACGCTCGCCGCACGTGACGCGGGTCTCCCGTCGATCGCGACGCTGCACCAGAGTCCACGCGGCCTTCGGCGCTTCGAGAGCGCTCGCGAGCTCGTCGAGTCGGTCACGCTTCGCCGGCACACGACACGCGTCATAGCCGTCGGATGGGTGGTCGCCGACGCGAATCGCCGGCGCCTCGGACGCATTCCGATCGACGTGGTGCCCAACCCCGTGCCGGTGCCCGAACCTGTGGCGGTCGAGGTACGCGACGCGTTGCGCACCGAGCTGCTCGGTGACCTGCCCGGGCCGATCGTGCTCGCGGTTGGGCGCTTGGAAGAAGTGAAGGGGTTCGGCGAACTCGTCACCGCGATGTCGGCAGTGGTCGAACGCCAGCCCGGGGCGGTGTTGGCGATCGCCGGCGACGGCAGCTTGCGCGGAGAGCTCGCCGTGCACGCCCGCCGCCACGGCATCGAGCGCAACGTGCGCTTGCTCGGTGAGCGCTCCGACGTTGGCGCGTTGTTGTCGATCGCAGAACCTCTTCGTGATGTCGTCTCGGTCCGAAGGGCTGCCGTTCGCGTTGCTCGAAGCCATCGCGGCAGGTGCACCGGTCGTCGCGAACGCGAGTCGGTGACGTTCCCCGCGTGCTCGGTTCGACAGGGTTGCTGGTCGCGCCCGGCGATACGGTCGGACTCGCCGCGGCCATGACACATGCGCTCGCGTCCGGCACGTGGCGTGCCGAGCAATCGGCAACGCTGCAACAGCGTGCGAGGTCGAGCTACGGCGAAGAGCGCTGGGCCGACGAGATGATGCGTGTGTACCAGGCCGCGATCGACACCGGACGACCGAGCGCGTCCCGGCCGTTCACCGTCGCGGTGCTGACGCACGGATACAAGCCGAGGATCGGCGGCATCGAGAGTCAGCGGGCTGCGACGACGCCGCGATTCGCGCGGCCTCGGCATCGAGCCGTATGTCCTCACGCGGCCCGTGCCGGGAGCGCCCCCGGTCGAAACACTCGACGGTGTGCTCGTACGCCGGCTGACGCTACTGCCCCGGCGGTTCGAGAACGCCGCGTTCAGCCCGATCGGGCGCCCCGTCGCGTCGGTCGTGTGGTCCGCGCAGTGCATGTGGCACTTGCTGCGCATACGTCCCGACGTCATCCACGCCGACGAGGTGCTGTCGACCGCGCGCGTCGGGCTCGCGGCGGGGCGCATGCTCGGCATCCCGGTTGTGGTGTTCGCGCACGGATACGGGCCGATCGGCGACGTCGACCGCAACCAACGCCGATGGTCGGGGCGGCGCCTCCTCGCGAGAGTGTGCCGGCGCGCCGCCCTCGTTGTGTCGGTGAACGACCAGATCGACACGGAGTTCGCCCGCATCGGCGTCGAGCCGGAGCGACGGCTCGTGCTCCCGAACGGCGTCGACATCGACTACTACGCGCCGGCCAACGATCCGGACCGCGTCGTACTCCGCGCGGAACTCGGGCTCGATCCACGTGAGTTCGTCGCCGTCTACACGGGACGCCTTTCGCATGAGAAGCGCGTCGACCGCGCGGTCGGCGTGTGGCGTGAAGTGACGGCACGAGTTCCCCGGGCGACGTTGCTCGTCGTCGGTGACGGCCCCGAAGATGCACGGCTCCGTGCCCTCGCTTCCGACCGCGTGCGATTCGTCGGCAACACCGAGGACGTGCGGCCGTACCTGCGTGCCGCCGACGCGTTCGTGCTGACTTCGGATCTCGAAGGAGTGTCGTGTTCGCTGCTCGAGGCTCAGGCCTCGGGGCTGCCGGCGGTGGTCACCGACGTCGGTGCCGCGCGCCAGGTCGTCGCCGACGGCGAGACCGGCTTTGTCGTCGAGCGTGACGACGAAGTCTCGCTGCGCGAGTGCCTCCAGGCGCTGGCCGCCGACCGCAAGCTGGCAGCGTCGATGGGATCATCCGCGCGAGTCGGTGGTGCACCGCTTCTCGCTCGAAGAAACCGTGAAGGCGCTGCGGGCCGTGTATGTGTACGCGGCAGCGACGCACAACGACGGCGCCGGGCGGGGCGACGTGCGAATGGGCGCCGACGTCCCGCTGATGCGAGGTGTCCCGTGCTCGAAGTGACCCTCGTCGCGTCGGTCGTCGCGATCGTCTACACGTATGTCGGCTACCCGCTGGTGCTCGGCGGGTTGGCCCGGCTCCGGCGCCCGCCCGCGCCGTACCCCGATACGACGCCGCTCGTCACGTTGCTGATCGCGGCATACAACGAACAGGAAACGATCGCGGCCAAGATTGAGAACTCTCTGTCGCTCGACTACCCGGCCGACTGTTACGAGATCATCGTTGCCGCCGACGGCTCGACCGACGCGACCGCCGGCATCGTGCGTGAATACGCGCCCCGCGTCCTGCTCTCGCACGATGCCGAGCGCGCCGGCAAGACCGACGCGATCAATCGCGCGTTGCAGCTCGCGCACGGCGAGATCATCGTGATGTCCGACGCGAACAACCTCTACGACGCAGGGACGCTGCGCGCGGTCGTCGCGCCGTTCGCCGATCCGACCGTCGGTGCGGCGTGCGGCAACAAGCACATCGCGCACGGTGATGGCCCGCTCGGCGAGTCCGAGGGCACGTATTGGAGGTACGAGGGGTGGATCAAAGCCCAAGAGACACGCGTCGGCTCGACGGTCGCGGTCCTCGGTGAAGTTTTCGCTGTACGCCGCGAGCTGTTCGAGCCCTCGCCTGCGAACATCATCAACGACGATCACTACCTCGCGCTGCGCATCTTGAAGCGCGGCCGCCGCGTCGTGTACACGCCGGACGCGATCTCGCGCGAGAGGGTCTCGGCGACTGCCGAAGACGAGATCACACGCCGTACGCGGATGGTGGCGGGCCTGTACCAGACGCTCGTGCGCCCGCGCGAGCTGATGCCGTGGAAGCGGCCGGTCGTGTGCTGGCAGCTCGTCTCGCACAAGTTCATGCGGCCCCTCGTGCCGCTGTGGATGATCGCGGCGTTGGCGTCGAACGTCGCGCTCGCGCTGGCGACCCGCGAAGCCCTGTGGGTCGCGACGCTGATCGCGCAGATGGCCTTCTATCTGGTCGCGATCATCGGGCTGCAGCGGAGCGCCGACGACCGGCTTCGCGCGCGCTGTACCTGCCTACGTTCTTGGTCAGCAGCAACCTCGCAGCACTGCTCGGCTTGTACCGATACTCGACGGGTCAGCAGACCATCTTGTGGACGCGGATCCGGAGGCGCACATGAGCGGGCGGCTGACGATCATCGGCTATCACAACGTCGAGCGCGACGCACTACTTCAACGCGGCCGTGGATCAGGGCACCCGCGGCCTGCGCCGGCAACTTCAGGTGCTCCGCCGCACGATGCACGTCTTGCCGCTGCGCGACGCCGTGCGCCGCTGGCACGAGGGACGCGACGTACCCGCCCGTTCAGTGTGCATCACGTTCGACGACGGCTACCGCGACTCGCTCGACATCGCCGCGCCGCTCCTCGAGGAGCAGCGTTTGCCGGCGACGTTCTTCCTCATTCCCGGCGTTGCGGCTCGAGAGACGCACGCCTGGTGGGAGCGCCTCGCGTGGACGGTGTACGGCGCGGACGCAGTCCGACATCGAGCGGAACGGCCGCGTCGTCAGCCTCGGCGACCGGACGGCGCGCCACGAGGTCATCGAGAATCTCGCGGCCGAGCTCAAGGCGATGCGGCGTGCCGCGCGCGAGCACGCGGTCGAAGAGCTGGTCGCGCAGCTGAACCCGGCGAGGTGCGTTCCGCGACGACCTGTTCCTCGACTGGGACCAGAGCCGGGAACTCGCTCGACGCGGGTTCGAGATCGGATCGCATTCGTACCGTCACGCCATCCTCGCCAACGAGCCCGCGGCCGATCAGCAGGTCGACCTCCTCGAGTCGAAGACCGTGCTCGAACGCGAGCTCGACGTGCCGATCGAGGGCCTCGCGTATCCGAACGGCGAGCACGGCGACTACGCGCCGGAGACGGTCGGACGCGTTGCGCGCCGCCGGGTACACGCATGCGGTGACGACGATCCCCGGACTCGAACCGGGATACGACTCCATCGTTCGAGCTCCGCCGGGTCGTGATCTCTCCGGCGTCGAGCACACGCGGATTGCTCGAAGGCATCGCCCGGTGCTGGAAGCCGCGCCGCGAGGCTGGCCGCATGACCCGCACCGAGCCCGCAGGCGTCGCTTCCGGCCGGCGCTCGATCGCGCCCGCCCCGAGGTGGTCGACGCGGGCGCAGGCGCGCCGCAGCGCTCGAGCTCGGAGCTCGACGTTGCCGTGCTCGACGTGTCGCTGCGCCAGGGGCTCGTCGCCGTACAGCAGCTCGGGCGCGCGGGACCTGCGCGTCGGCAGCGTGGAGTGCGCATCCACGACACCCGTTCCGGCGTTTCATTCGCGTTGGTGCACGCGCACGCGCGATCGTTCCCGATCGCGAGACACAACCCGAGCAGATGTGCGACGCGCTGCTCGATCTGATCGATCAAAGCTCGGTGCAGGTCGTGATCCCCGTGCACGACGGCACGATCGAGGCCGTCACGCAGCGGCGAAAGGCATTCGAGCACGTCTGCGCAGTCGCGCTCGCACCGCCCGCGGCCCTCGATGCGGCGATCGACAAGGACCAGACGCTGCGCATCGCTTCCGACCTCGGCCTCCGCGTCCCGCGATCGGTTGCACGTCCGCGACGACGGCGACGTGTCGCGCGGCAGTCGCCGAAATCGGGCTCCCCGCGGTGGTGAAGCCGACGCGATCGTGGGTGACACGTGGCGACGACGCGGCACGGTTGAGCCCGATCGCAGTGGTGTCGGTGGGCGAGACGCGCGCGCGCGGTCGGCGAGCTGCGCGACGGTCGGGTCGGAGGTGTTGCTGCAGGAGTGGATCCCCGGCGCGCGCGAAGCGGTCAGCTTCGTGTACGCCGACGGCCGTTTCTTCGGCGAGTTCGCCCAGCTCGCGACGCGCATGGTGCCCGATTCTCGGCGGCAACTCGGTCACGCGGCGAGAGCATCCCGCTTCCCCTCGACGCGGCCGACGGCGCGCGCCGGCTCGTGCGCGAGCTCGGGCTCGAGGGCTATGCCGAGGTCGAGTTCCGCCGCGACCGCGCCGGGGTGCCGGTGCTGATGGAGATCAATCCGCGGCTGTCGGCTTCGGTTGAGGTCGCCGTTCGCGCGGGCATCGACTTTCCGGGGCTGCTCTTCCGGTGGGCGACCGGTCGCACGCTCGAGCGCACCGTCGGCTACCGCACAGGCGTGCGAATGCGCTGGCTCGGCGGTGACATCCGTTGGCTCGTCGACACCGTGCGCGCGCAAGGTCGCCCCGACGCGTTCCCCATCGGTCGCGCGCTCTGGTCGTTCACCCGCGACTTCGCACGGCCGGCCGCGTACGACTATCTCACGCGCGACGATCTGCGGCCGGCCGCGACGGCGACGTGGGGCGCGCTCGGCTCTACACGAAGGATCGTCTCACGACGAGTGGCACGGAGGCAGACAGAGGCATGACGAACAAGCAGATCGATGTCGCGATCGTCGGCGCCGGGCCCTACGGGCTGTCGGTCGCCGCGCACGTCGCCGGCCGAGGATCGAGTTACCGCATCTTCGGCTCGCCTATGCGCACGTGGCGGTCGATGCCGACCGGCATGCTGTTGCGCTCGCCCGGCTTCGGCTCCGACCTCAGCGACCCCGCCGACGAGTACACGCTCACGCGCTTTTGGGCGGTGTCGGGGCGCCCGAAGGAGACACTCAACGATCCGATCCCGCTCGACGCGTACCTCGAGTACGCGCAATGGTTCATCGGCGGTGTGCAGAGCCCGATCGAGGACGTCGCGGTCCGCCAGCTTCGCGGTACGAGCGATGGATTCGCACTCGACCTCGACACGGGCGAGACCGTGCACGCACGACGCGTCGTGCTCGCCGTCGGCTTGACGCACTTTCCTTACGTGGCGCCCGAGCTCGCCACACTCCCGGCCGAGCGCCTGTCGCACTCATCGGAGATTCGTGAGCCCGACGACGTTCGCGGGACGCGAAGTGGTCATCGTCGGCGCCGGGCAATCCGCGCTCGAGACCGCGGCGTTGCTCCACGAGGCCGGCGCACGAGTGCGCGTGATCGGACGCTGCACGGAGCTCGAATGGACGAGCGAGCCGCTGCCCGGGACGCGGAACGTGTTGCAGCGCTTGCGGTATCCCGACGGGAAGTTGTGCGCGGGCTGGCGCTGCTGGTCGTTCGAGCACCTGCCGCTGATCTTCCGTCGTCTCTCGAAGGCGCGCCGGCTGCGCTACATCGCGACGACGTTCGGTCCACGCGGCGCGTACTGGTTGCGCGACCGCCTCGCGGACGTACCGATCACGCTCGGCCGCTCGATCGGATGCACAACCGCCCGCGACGGACGCGTACGGCTCGAGCTGCACGCAAACGACGGCGGCGCGACGATCGAGGTCGTCTCGACCGAGCACGTGATCGCGGCGACCGGCTACCGCGTCGACCTCGGCCGGCTCGTTTTCATCGACGACGCGCTCCGCGCCGCGATCGAGCTGACGGGCGCCATGCCCGCGCTGTCGTCGTCGTTCGAGTCGTCGGTGCCGGGCCTGTATTTCGTCGGCGCCGCGTCGGCGACGACATTCGGGCCGGTCACCCGCTTCGTCGCCGGTGCGCGCTTCGCGGCCCGCCGCGTCGCCCGCCATGCGGCAGGGGACCAATCGACGACCCCGCCCGCCGCGCGCTCGCACCCCGCCGGAGACGGCGTGCGCGAGCCCGAGCGCACGGCCTAGCCGGAACGCGACAGAATCGCCGATATGGCCTTTTCGGACTACGTGCGGGTGCTCCGTCAGTTCCTGTGGCCGGTAGTCGGAGCCACGATCGCAGGTGCGCTGATCGCCCTGCTCGCGCTCTCGATCCCGGCCGCGGAGTATCGCGCGAAGATTCGAGATCGCGCTGGCGCCGAACACCAGCGATCCCGGTACCTACGGCAACCTCATCGACGCGCTCGATCGCCGGTCGATCCCGAGCACGCTCGCGGAAATGGTCACCAGCCCGATCGTGAAGAACACGGCCGCGACCGCTTCCGGCGTCTCGCCCAACGGCCTGTCGATCAGTGCCGTCGTCATCACCGACTCGAATGTGGTGCAGGGCACGGTCACCGGCACGAGCTCGCGCCGTACACGTGACTACGCGGCGGCGCTGTCGACGCGTCGTCGAAGAAGTTCACCGACCTCTATCCGCTCTACAGCGCTACGCACCTGCGCGAGCCGACGGCCGTCGAAAGCGTTCCGCGCCACGTCGCGACCGGACTGCTGCTCGGTGCGCTGAGCGGCGCGCTCGTGGCATTCCTCCTTGCGCTCGCGATCGACGCGAACAAGCGCGTGCGTGGTCGCGCCCGCCTCGCGACACCATTCGGCTCGCAAGCATCTCGCTCGCAATGAGTGCCCTGCTGATACCGGGCGCGGCGATCGTCGCGTCGATCCTGGTGTCGGCATTCGTCGATCCCGCCCTCGCGGCCGCACTGATCGCAGCGTTGACGTTCTCGCGCATGCCGGCCGTTTCGCTGCACAGCGCCAACATCCTCCCCGCGTTGCTCGCGGTCGTGTTCGGAGTCGCGGCATCTACGCGCTGGCGCCGTGAGCACGGCGGCGAGGACGGCCCGCCGCGACGCGCGCTCAGCTTCGCGGTTGCATCCCTGCCGTACCTCGCGGTCGTCACGATGTCGTACCTGTGGGCTGACGACGTCGGGCTCACCGCGACCGCGGCGCAACAGCTCGCGCTCGTCATCGTGATGTGCGTCGGCTTCGTCGCACTGCTGAGCGACACCCGCGCATTGCGCTGGGCGACGACAGGCATCATCGCCGGCGGTGTGTTCCTGGCGCTCCTTTCCCTGCATCAAGTGCTCACCGGTGCGTACGGTCGCACCTACGGCGGCTTCGCAGTCGCGCAGGTAGAGAACATCGTCGGGAACACCGAGGCCCCGCGCATCGGGGGCCCGTTTGCAGACCCGAACTTCTTCGGCCAGCTGATGGTCGTGCCCGTCGCGTTCGGACTGCAGCGCCTCGCCGCCGCCCGGTACCTCGCCGGGCGCCTGGCGGCGCTCGCCGCCGTCGGGCTGTGCGGCGCAACCGTGCTCCTCACGTACTCGCGGGGCGCGCTCGTCGCGCTCGCGGTCGTCGTCGTCATGTGGATCGGCACGCTGTCGATCGTTCACCGGCGCGGCCTGCTGATCGGAGTGGGCGCCGCCGCAGTGTTGGTCGGGTCGGTGATCGCGCCGCACGCATACTTGGAGCGGGTCGCGCAAGTGCGCGAGGTGATCCCGGGGCTCGCGCAGCCGTCGGCGACGACGCACGACGACGCCTTGCTCGGACGGCAAAGCGCGCTGATCGTCGGATGGCGCATGTTCGCCGACCACGCGGTCGCCGGTGTCGGTGCCGGCAACTTCACGGTGCACTACCTCGACTACGCCGCCGACATCGGGCTGCTGCGGAGCGGCGAGCCGCTCGCACCGCACAGCCTGGTCGGCGAGGTGGCATCGGAGACGGGAACGCTCGGCCTGATCGCGTTCGGCGCCGTCATCATCGGCGCGTACGTCGCGCTCAAGCGCAGCCGTCGTTCGTTCCTGGCGATCGGTTGTTACGAGGACGCGTGGTCGATCTCCGCGATTCGCAACGCGCTCACGGGGTATCTCGCCGCGAGTCTCTTCTTGCACGCCGCATACCCGCACATGATGTGGATGTTGCTCGCGCTCGCATGGGCGACACCGCAAATCGTCCCCGCACCGACGCGCGACGACGAAGCGACCGCGCACGAAGAGGTCGAGCTGTTGCGTTCGAGCGTGTGAGCGCTACGAGAACGACTGGCCGCAGCCGCACGTGCGCTGCGCGTTCGGGTTGTTGATCGTGAACCCGGCCTGCAGCCCGTCCTTGTAGTCGAGCGACGCGCCTGACAAGTACTGCGCGCTCGGCGGGGTCTACCACGACCATCACGTTGTCGGCGTACTCCTCGGTGATGTCGTCGTCGGCTTTCTCGGTGTCGAAGAACATCTCATAGGAGAGACCGGAGCAGCCCCCGGGCCGCACTGCTACACGCAGGTACAGCTCGGGCGCGTCTTCGGCGGTCATGAGCTCCTTCACCTTGATGGTGGCCGTGTCGGTGAGTGCGATCATCGGAGTTCCTCCGCGTGCGAACAGTCCGGTCAGGATACCTCGGCCGCGACGGTCACCCGGCACGGGTCGCGGTCGTACAACGTCGCGAAGTCGACGACGCTTCCCCCGCCGACGGTCTCGACGACGCCTTCGCTGATGCCGCGATGCAGGTTGCAGACCAGCTCGGGATAGGCCTCGGCGAGCTCACGAAAGGGACAGTGCAAGAACGCCACGTCGGTGGTGTCGCCGCCCTGGCGGCTGACAGCAGGGTCGAATCCGAGCCGGTGCATCTCGTTGGTGAGAGCTTTCACGCACGACCGAGCGCGTGTGCGCCGGCCGGCTTCGTTTCCCCACGACCGGCCCGCAGCCGTCGCGTCGACGGCTTCGGCGCCGACCCGCTCGGCCAGCGACGCCAGCAATCCGGCGAGCAACGTGTAGCTCGGTGGGTCGAATCCGAGCCCGGGCGCGCCGGGCGCCAGCGAGTAGACGTGTTGCGGCC
Organism: uncultured Actinomycetes bacterium; assembly: GCA_963836365.1. Taxonomy (GTDB): domain Bacteria; phylum Actinomycetota; class Acidimicrobiia; order IMCC26256; family PALSA-610; genus DASQHW01. Next base: position 456,430 of record CAWIJC010000004.1, on the reverse strand, counting down.
GGCCGACCGTGCCGCGGTGGACGGCTTCGACATCGACGAGGCCGGCTTCGCGCAACCGCTCGAGGTGCAGGCGCACGGTGTTGGCGTGCAGGCCGAGACGTTCGGCCAGCTCGTTCGCGCCCAGCGGACTCGTGGACCCCGCGAGCTCCTGGTACATCGAGAACCGCGTCTCGTCGCCGAGCGCCTTCAACACCGCGAGCAGGTCCATGCTTATCGGGTCGACTCCACGCTCTGCTCCTCTACGGCGCCGCTGTCGTCTCCCATGCTTATCGGGTCGACTCCACGCTCTGCTCCTCTACGGCGCCGCTGTCGTCTCCCATGCTCATCGGGTCGACTCCACGCTCTGCTCCTCCACGGCGCCGCTGTCGTCTCCCATGCTCATCGGGTCGACTCCACGCTCTGCTCCCCCCACAACTGGTCGATTCCCGCCCCCGCCTCCCATTCGGTCGGCTGCGGCTTCATCTCCTCGGTTGCGCCGCTGTCGTCTCCCATGCCGTATTGACGGTATCGGTCGATTGGGCATATTTTCAAGGCCTGGCCGGGTTTTATTCACCGTGACTCCCCTGTCTCCCCCCTCCGCCGACGACGTTCGCCACGCCCTCGCGGGCGTGCTCGATCCGGAGCTCCGGGCCTCGATCGTCGATCTCGGCATGGTCCACGACGTGACCGTGTCGCCCGACGGCCAGGTCGTCGTCCGGGTCGCGCTCACGACCGCCGCCTGCCCGCTGCGGGGCCAGATCGGCAACGACGTCAGCTCCAAGGTCGCCGGGCTGCCCGGCGTCGTCGACGTGCGCGTCGAGTACGACGAGATGACCCAAGAGGAGCGTTCGGCGCTGATGCAAAATGCACGGTTGCGTGCGTCGCAAGCGGCGCCGCCGACCGAGGTGCCCCCGACGACGCGTGTGATCGCGGTGGGCAGCGGCAAAGGGGGTGTCGGCAAGTCGTCGATCACTGCGAACCTCGCGGCTGCGCTCGCGGCGCGCGGTCTGACCGTCGGTGTGCTCGACGCCGACATCTGGGGCTTCTCGATTCCCCGCATGCTCGGTGTGCGCGGGCGACTCGCGGGCGCGAAGCAGAGTGACGGCACCGGCAAGATCACACCGAACCTCGTCGACGCGCCGAACGGCGGGAAGCTGAAGGTCGTGTCGATGGGTTTGCTGGTCGACGACGAAGACACCGCGTTGATGTGGCGGGGCTTGATTCTCGCCAAGGCGCTCGAGCAGTTCCTCACCGACGTGCTGTGGGGCGACCTCGACTACCTGCTGATCGACATGCCGCCCGGCACCGGCGACATCCAGATGGCGCTCGCGCGCCTGTTGCCGCAGGCCGAGATGCTCGTGGTCACCACGCCGGCGCAGGGCGCGCAGAAGGTTGCCGCGCGCGTCGCCGACATGGCGCGCCGTTCGTACCTCAAGGTGCTCGGCGTCGTCGAGAACATGAGCGTGTTCGCCGCGCCCGACGGCTCTCGCCACGAGATCTTCGGCGCCGGAGGCGGCCGGCGCCTTGCCGCGCTCACGGGCGCGCCGCTCGTCGGCTCGGTGCCGATCGAGGCCGCGGTATCGGCGGGCGGCGACACCGGCGCGCCGGTCGTGCTCGCACATCCCGACTCTCCGGCCGCAACCGCCCTGCGGGGCATCGCCGAGCAGATCGTCGACCACACTGTTGCCGCCGGTCGAAATGGCGAGTTGCACCGCGCGCATCTTCGACCTTGCGAAGAAGCTCGCGTAGTCCGCGGCCCGGTGCGCGATCCCTTCGAACGGATCGTCGACGAGCTGAGCCGCGGCACCGAGCACAGGCACACGTGGACGGGCGGACACGTGCCATTCCCACTTCCGGGTCGTCGCGGCGGTCCGAGCGAACAGCGAGTCGCCAAGGCGCTGCGCGAGTTCTGGGGTCCGTCTGCCGACGCGATGCGCATCAACCTTGCCGTCGCCGACGTGCGCTTCGTCGCGAGCGTCGTACAGATGGTGTGCGAACAGCTGCGCTGCACTCCCGACGACCGGCGGCGCGTCGCCGCGGCGGCGGCGCGCTCCACGGTTGCTCGGCGAGCGCGAGCAGGCGCTCGGGGCAATCGATCATGCGTGGGCCGCCTGGTGGCCGCCGGACACGTCGGCCGACAGCAGCGTGCGCTTCGAGGAATTCATCGGCGCGTGGCGCGCGTGGTTGCAAGACTCTGCGCAATGACCGAGCAACGATTCGTGTTCGGCGACGTCGCGCAGGAATACGACGACAGCCGACCCGGCTATCCCGACGCGCTGTTCGACGCGGTGATGTCGCTCGGCGCGCTCGACCTCGGGCGACCGTGCGCTGGAGATCGGTGCGGGCACGGGCAAGGCGACTGCCGGCTTCGTTGCACGCGGCCTCGACGTGCACGCACTCGAGCCGAGCCCAGGCATGGCGGACATCCTGAGGACGAAGGGCTTCGACGCCGAGGTGACGACCTTCGAGGATTGGCCGGTGACACCGGCGGCGTTTCGCGTCGCGTATGCCGCGCAGGCCTGGCATTGGGTACGCGGCGACGATCGGTACGAAAAGCTCGGCGCGGCGCTCACGCCCGGGGGCGTCGTCGCATTCTTCTGGAACAAGGGCCGCGAGCTCGAAGGCGCGCTGCGGCGCGACAACGACGCGGCCTATGCCGGCGATACGCACCGGCAATGACGAGCTCCACCAACGAGTGGGAACTCGGCTGGGTGCGCGAACAGCTCGACGCGTGCGACGCGTTCGACAGCGTCGAGACGCATGCGTTCACATGGCATCAGCGGTACACGACCGACGAGTGGGTTCGGCTGCTCGGCACCCACTCCGACCACCGCATGCTGCCCGAAGATCAGCGCGTCCGCTTGCACACGGCGGTCGGCGACGTGATCGACGCGCACGGCGGCGCAGTCGACGTCGTCTACGACACCATGTTGTTCCTCAGTCGGCGATCCTGAGCGCGACCGCCGGATCGATCCGAGACGCGCTCCGCGCCGGTGCAGCCGTCGCGGCGAGCGTGCACAAGAGCGTGCCGACAACCAGCACCGCGATCGACAGAAACGGCACGCGGAACGAGATGTCCGACCCGAACCCGTCGGTGAGCGTGATCGACCACGCGCACACGAGGGCGAGCACCGTGCCGATCAGCACGCCCTCGATCGCGACGAACGCCGATTCGACGACGAACGCAGCGCGGACTGCCGCGGCCTGGAACCCGAGCGCGCGCAGGATACCGACCTGCCGGCGCCGCTCGCGCACCGCCCGTACCATGATCACGCCGATCCCGGCGACACCCACGACCAGACCGAGCGCGAGGAACGCACGTATCAGCAAGAAGAACTGCTGTTGGTTGGCGAGCTCGTTCTGTACGGCGTGGCGCAGCGTCTCGGCCTGGCCGCCGTTGCTCAGGTAGCGGCCGGCAAACCCGTCCGCGAACGCAGCCGGGTTGTCGACGTCGACGTAGCCACGATTCGGCACCGCGCGCGTGCCGAGGAGCTCACGCATCGCGGGTAGCCCGACCATCACACCGTTGCCGACGAAGTCATGCGTCGTGGTCGCGGCGACGGTGAACGTGCGGCGGGCGCCGCCGACCGGGTCGACGACGGTGAACTCGTCGCCGACGTTGACATTGTCACTCGGCGGACCGTTGCCGGCGAGGAAGTACCGATCGACGATCGCGAGCCGGGGATCGGCGAGCACGGCGCGATACGCAGCGGCGTCGTTGGGCGCGTCGCCACGGTCCTCGAGTGCGGGCGGGCCGTGATCGACGAAGGCAGCGTCGAAACCACTTGCTTCCCACGACCGCGAATCGGTGAGCCCGGGGGCGTTCGTGACGTCGACGAGTGTCGTGACGATCGAGCGCGACGTCGTGCACGCCCGATTCGCGTGCGAGCCGGTCGAACGGCACCGGGTTGCTTGCGTTCGAGTCGACGACGACGTTGTATCCACCCGATACCTCGCGGGTGAAGGCCGAGAGCTGCCCGCCGAACATCGCTGCGAACACCGAGACCATCACGAGGATGAACACGACGAGCGCGAACATCCCGAGCGTCATCGACGTGCGAAAGCGTCGTGCGAGCGGATACGCAAGGCCGAGCCGCACGTGCAGCGAACGCCGACCGACGCGGCCGAGGGCGTGGCCCACCGCTTCCTGGTGCTGGGCAGTGAGCACCACCGCCGCGCCGACGAGGACCAGGCCCTGCACGGTGAAGAGGAGCACGTCGATGTCGGCGCCCAATGCGAGCGCGACGGGAACGGCGATGACCACCCACACGAGCACCGCGACCGCAATGCTCGTCGTCGCAACCGTGCGCGGAGATGTTGCGCGCCAGCGTCGGAGTGACGCCGACGAGTACGAGCACCGGACCGAGCATCAACGCGAAGAACGACGCGCTCGACGCGCCGAGCACTGTCAGCGAGATGCCCGCGATCGCGGCGGCGAGGCCGAGATAGGACGCGCGGCGGCGGGGCCGGCGCCGCGCGGGTTCGCTGATGTCGCGGATCGCCTGGATGATGTTGAAGCGACTCAGCCAGATGCTCGTCACGAAGATCGTGACGAGGGCTATCACGAACCCGACCACCATGCCCCGTTGAACGCTCGCCCACTTGAACGCGAAGTGCAGTGAGAGCCGGTCGTCGTCGGAGCGGCTGGAGAACAAGCGCGACGGCCGCGGCCATCAAGCCGCGCCCGAGCGCGAGCCCGACGAACGTGCCCGCGATCGCCGATACGAGCGCATAGCACCAACCCTCGAGCGCGAACGCGCCAACGAGCGACGCGCGCCGCAGACCCACCGCGCGTAGCATGCCGAGCTCCGACTTCCGCTCGTCGGCCAGCATGAAGAAGATGTTCACGAGCAACAAGATGCCGGCGAGCACGGCGAACGTACCGAGCGACGTATAGAGACCGCGAAAGGGAGCTCCCGACGCGATCGGCGCGTTCGATCACCGTCTCCTTGACATCGTCGATGCTGTACTGCGCCGCGCCGAGTTGCGTACGCAGCACGGCGTCGACCCGCGACGTGAGCTTCGCTCCCTTCTCGACGCCGCCGCGGTTCGAGATCAGCACGAGCGACTGCGGCGGCGCCCCAGGGTGCCCGGCACTCAGCGCGGCGATCGTGCCCGGCGCGACGAACGCGTTGTTGGCGCGCGTCGATCGGTCGTCACCGCGCCAGAACCCCGCGACGCCGCGCTCGGGCAGGATGCGGGTCACGCGCAGCGGAATCGACACGCCATATGCGAACGCATCGATCGTGGTGCCGACGCCGGCATGCAACGTGCGAGCCAGGTCGTGTCCGATCGCCGTCTCGCCGCGAGCGGGTGTCGCGCCGGAGATACCCGTTGCGCCTCCATCACCACCGAACCGCCGCGCCGCGTCGAAGTCGGCCTCGAGCAGCTGTGCCTTGGGCGCGGCATACCGATGATCGCCGGCGGTCGCGACCGCGGCGCGAGTCAGGTCGAGCGGGAGCACGCCGTCGATGTCCGGAGAAGAAACGCCGGCAAGGGCGCCGCGCAGACGCGTGCCCGCCGCGTCGCCGGTCGTCGAAACGATCTCGTCGATCGGCCCGAGCTGTGTGTGCGCGACGCGCCTGATCGACGCGTTGAACGTGTCGCCGACGACGAAGGAGCCGGTCATGATCGCGGTGCCGAGCAGCGAGCCGAGCACGACGAGCAGCGTCTCGCGCGGGCGGCGGGTCGCGTTGCGCAACGCGAGCCGGCGCAACACCGGCCGGCGCGCGAGCGAGGTACAGGAAGGGCAGCGAAAGGATCGCGACGACGATCACGGCTGCACGGCGCTGGCGCGCTCGTCGCTGACGATGAGCCCGTCGCGCATACGGATCACGCGATTCGCGCTATGGCCGACGCCTTCGTCGTGCGTGACGACGATCAGCGTCAGGCCGTCGGCGTGCAGCTCACGCAGAAGCGTGAGCACGTGGTCGGCGGTCTCGGAGTCGAGCGCACCCGTAGGCTCGTCGGCCCACACCACGCGCGGCCGTCCCGCAAGCGCGCGAGCAACGGTGACGCGTTGCTGTTCGCCGCCCGAGAGCTCCGCGGGCCGGTGCTTGAGTCGATGACCGAGCCCGACCCGTTCGAGTGTCTCGACCGCGCGCTTGCGCGCGCGTCCTTGCCGTCGACGCCCGCAAGCAACAGCGGAAGCTCGACATTCTCGACGGCGCTGAACACCGGGATGAGGTTGTACGCCTGGAACACGAATCCCATCGACGACGCGCGGTTCGCCGTGCGTTGCGCGTCGCTGAGCGAGTGGAGATCCACGCCGTCGAGCAGTACGTGACCACCGTCGATGTCGTCGAGTCCCGAGCAACAGTTGAGGAGCGTCGTCTTGCCCGAACCGGACGGGCCCATCACCGACACGAACTCACCGTCGTGGACGACGAGGTCGACGTCGCGCAACGCGACCACTTCCTCGGCCCCGGTTCGATAGACCTTGCGCAGTGAATCGGCGATCAGCAGCGGCTCGTTCACGAGCCTTGTTCCTAGCGCATGCGCACGCGGCGCAGCGCTTCGGGCAATTCCTGTGGACCGCGTGAGCGCAGCGCCGAGACCGCGTCGGGAACGTCGCACGCTTGGCGTGCCCGGCTGCTCTCCGGGCCACTCCGCGCTCCGCTCCCCTCCGGTCGCTCCGCGGTCGGCTCCCTGATCGCCGTCCCGCAGCCGTCGCGGAGGACGAACCGGCATCCGTACTCGGTCTCGATCGACATCGACTCCGCGAGGTCGTCGACGACGCCGATCGTCACCGCGTCGTCACCGGGATACAGCGCGCGCAAGTACGCGGGCGCGTACACCGGCACACCGGCAATGGCACCGATCTGCTCGCTGTCGGGTCCGGGCCAGAAGTCCTCGTACAGGAACGGCGCGGTCGACTCACAGCATCCTGTGCCGATCGTGAACACCAGCGCGCCGCCCCGGTCGCGCTTCGCGCGCTCGACGACGCGCGCCGCCGCGTCGGTGCCCGTGACCTTCAACGCACACCTCCGTTCTTGCGACACGGTACGACGAACCTCTCGCCGAGTGTCGCAAGAACGAGAAGCATGCCTAGATGTTCCCGCTGAGGGCGCTGAAGTGCAGGTAGCCGCTGCGGTCGGCGGCGGTGTTCTGCCACACGTGCTTGATCTGGCGGTATTCGTTGTAGCCGTAGTCCCCGAGCTCGCGTCCGATCCCCGACTGCTTGTAGCCGCCGAACGGCTGCGTCGGCGTGATCATGTGGTAGTCGTTGACCCACACTGTGCCGGTGCGCATCGCCGCCGCGATCCCGTGCGCGCGGTCGAGGTTCTTCGACCACACGCCACCGCCGAGCCCGTAGATCGAGTCGTTCGCAATCTTGATCGCCTCGTCGTCGGAGTCGAACGGGATCACGCACAACACAGGACCGAAGATCTCTTCCTGCGCGATCTTCATCGAGTTGTCGGCTTCGAAGATCGTCGGCTGGTAGAACGCGCTCTGGTCGAGACCGGCGGGCAGGTCGGTGACCTTGCCGCCGCCGCACAGCAACTTCGCACCTTCGTCGAGACCGAGCTTCACGTACCGCTCGGTCGTGTCGACCTGGCTCGGTGCGACGAGCGGACCGAGGTCGGTCTCCATCGCCATGTTGTCGCCGATCACGAGCTTGCCCGCCCGCTCCACGAGCATGCCGACGAACTCGTCCCAGATCTTGCGCGACACCAACGCGCGCGTCCCCGACTCGCACACCTGCCCGTTGTGGAAGAACGTTCCCCAGAGCACGCCCGCCGCCGCGAGGTCGAGATCGGCGTCGTCGCACACGATGTTCGCCGACTTTCCGCCGAGCTCGAGCGTCACCTTCTTCACGGTGCCCGACGCCAGTTGCATGATGCGCCGGCCCACCTCGGTCGATCCCGTGAACGCGACCTTGTCGACGAGCGGGTGCTGCGCGAGCTCCTCACCGGCGCTGCCGCCCGGACCCGTGATGAGGTTGACGACACCTTTCGGGATATCGGCCTCCTCGATCGCCTTGACCATCTCGATCGCCGACAACGACGTGAAGCTCGCGGGCTTCAGCACCACGGTGTTGCCCGCCGCGATCGCGGGCGCGATCTTCCACCCTGCCATGAGGAACGGGAAGTTCCACGGCACGATGCCGCTGCACACCCCCATCGGCTCGTAGCGAACCTTGCTCTTCGCAGGCGGGAACGGGCTCTCGCCGCGGTCGACTTCGTCGGCGATGTTCTCCGCGCAGTCGGCGAACGCGTTGAATGTCGACACCGCGCCGGGCACGTCGGCGAACATCGCTTTGCGGATCGTGCCGCCGCCGTCGCGCGCCTCGACTTCGGCGATGTCGCCTTGCCGTGCGTTGATCAGCTCACCGACCTTGCGCAGTCTGTCGGCGCGTTCCTTCCCCGACATTTGCGGCCACGGGCCGTCGTCGAACGCCGTACGCGCGGCTTGGAGAGCCTTGGCCGCGTCATCACGCCCCGCCTTGGCGACGTCGGCGATCTTCTCGCCGGTCGAGGGGGCATAGGTGGCGAACGTCTCACCTGCCTGGGCGGCGACCCACTCGCCGTTGATGAACAGCTTCGTCTCGGCCATGTACCGGCTCCTTTGCGCGCAGCGACAGCGCGTGCAGGTTACGGCGGGCGCGCTCGCGCGGGCCAGAGAGGGATCCGCGGATCGTTTCCCGGGTGATCGGGGCCGAACCGGCACGGACCCGGACGCGGCAGGCCGGCGGACGGAGGCCGGGTCAGAGTGCACCCCAGCTGGTCCGAACGCCCGAGCCCTGCACCTTCCCTTCCTCGCGCAACTTGATCAGGTGGGCGTGCACCTGCTGGCCCGCCATCTCGATCAGGCCTTCGGGCGTGTCCGTGTAGAGCGCGTCGACGATGCGCTTGATCGTGCGCGGTCGTTCCTTCACGAGCTGGAGGATCTGGCGCTCACGAAGTTTGCGGTGCGCGACGTATTCGCCAAGCTGCGCGGCCGGATCGTCGATCACGTCGCCGTGGCCGGGACAGATGCGCGAGATACGCTTGAGCTTCTTCAGCCGGTCGAGCGACGCCAGATACTGCCCCATGTCGCCGCCCCGCTTCGGGTTCACAACAGTCGTCGTGCCGTTCAGTACGTGATCGCCGGTGAACAACGCCCGCTCCTCGTCGAGCAGGAAGCACAAGTGGTTCGGCGCATGACCCGGCGTGTGCAAGGCCTCCAGCCGGAACTCGGTGCCGTCGACCGTGTCGCCGTCGCCGAGGACGCGATCGAGCGTGACCGTCACCTCGTCGGCTTTGGGAAACGGGCTGAAGCCGGCGACGATCGCGCCCGTCGCCTTCGCGATCTGGGCCGCGGCCGGCCAGTGATCGGGATGCGTGTGCGTCAGCAGCACCCACCGGACGCGCTCGCGCATCGATGCGCCGACGATCGCGTCGACGTGCTTGGCGAGCGCGGGTCCGGGATCGATCACCGCAACCTCGTCGATGCCGACCAGGTACGTGTTCGTACCCGGACCGGTCATGAGCCCAGGGTTGTTCGCGACGACCCGGCGCACAAGTGGCGACAGCGCGCTCGGAACTTCCGGCGTCAGATCAGGCACGGCGCGTCACGCAGGTCGGTCAGGAGGTCGTCGACCCGATCGAACCGTGCGAGCATCTCCAGGCTGCGCTGGGTCGGAAGGATCAAGTCGAGCTCGCCGTGTCCGTACGCGGTCAGAACGTCACGCGGGCGCATCCACGCCGAGGCGACGAGCTCGTTGCCGTCGTGGGCTCCCTCGTGGCCATCGGGCGCGCGCGCGACGAAGAACCGCGTGTCGTAGCGGCGGGGCGCGCCGACCGGCGTGCACCACCGCGCGAACGCAATCAGCTCGCGAGGGTCGAGCGGGATCCCGGCTTCTTCTTGACACTCACGAGTCGCAGCGACACGAAACTCGTCGAGCCCGAGCGTGTGCGCGTGCTCGATATCGACGGGATCGACCGCGCCGCCGGGAAACACGGTTGCGCCCGGGGCGAACACGAGCGCGGTGTTACGCCGCAATACGAAGACGTGCAAGTCGGGATTGTCGCGAACGAGGACGACGGTCGCCGCGTCACGTATTGCTGCCGAGCTCATCGGGAGGAGTCTACGGCGGCCCCGTATTCTGCCCGGTGTGGATGAGCGCCGGGATCTTCCCAGTGTCGAGCGTGTGCTGAACACGCTCGACACGCGCCTTCCGCACGCGGTACGCGCGCGTCTCGCGCGAAGCAATCGCCGCTGCTCGCGCGGGCACGATCGCGCTCGACGCGGTGATTGCCGACGCGCAGCTACGCGCGGAAGAATTTCCTCGCGCTCTGCTCGGCGCGGTCGTCAACGCTACAGGTGTGCTCTTGCACACCAACCTCGGGCGCGCGCCGCTCGGTGAGCTCGCGACGCAAAAGATGATGGAGGCCGCGGGCTATACGAACGTCGAGTACCGGATCGCCGAGGGTGTGCGCGGTTCACGGCATGAGCTCGGGGGCGCACTGTTCGCCGAGGCCTGCGGTGCCGAAGCCGGGATCGTCGTGAACAACAACGCGGCCGCGGTCCTGCTCGTACTCGCGGCGCTCGCACGCGATCGCAGTGTGCTCGTCTCGCGTGGAGAGCTGGTCGAGATCGGCGGCGGGTTCCGCGTGCCCGAGATCATGGCCGAGACGAGGGCGCGTCTCGTCGAGGTCGGTACGACCAACCGCACGCGCCTCGACGACTACGCACGCGCCCTGTCGGACGATGTCGAGCTCGTCCTCAAGGTGCACGCGTCGAACTATCGGATGATCGGCTTCGTCGCATCGGTGTCTGTCACCGAGCTCGCAACACTCAGCCGGCCCGTCGTCGTCGACGCCGGCTCGGGCTTGCTCGACGACACAACACCCTGGCTGCGCGAACGGCCGTCATGGCTGCGCGACGAGCTCGGCGTGCGGCAATGCGTCGCAGCGGGCGCCTCGCTGGTCACGTTCTCCGGCGACAAGCTCCTCGGCGGCCCGCAAGCCGGTGTGATCGTCGGTCGCCGCGCGCTGATCGATCGATGCAAGGCGCACCCGCTCGCACGGGCGGTCCGCGCCGACAAGACGACGCTCGCCGCGATGCAGGCGGTCGCGCTCGCGTACCTCGACGGCACGGCGGACGCGTTGCCGTTCTGGCGAATGGCGAGCACGACGGTGGAGGCGCTCCGGGTGCGCGCGGAAGCGTTGTGTGCCGTCGTGCGCGACGCGAAGGTTGTCGATACCGACGCGGTTGCCGGCGGCGGCGCGCTGCCCGGCCTGACCATTCCGTCGTGCGGTATCGCCCTCGAGGTGCCTCGGGCCGCCGAGCTCGCGAGGCGCTTGCGTGACGCCCGGATCGTCGCACGCATCGACGACGGCCGAGTGGTGTGCGACCTGCGCACCGTCGAGCCGGCCGACGACGCCCGACTCGCGGCCGCATTGCTATGAGCGGGCGCAGAGCTCCGGTGCGGGAACCGATGCGACACACCTCGGCGATGGAGCACCGGAGGTCGCAGCCGCATGAGAGGCCAGGCGCAGAGCTCCGGTGCGGGAACCGATGCGACACACCTCGGCGATGGAGCACCGGAGGTCGCAGCCGCATGAGAGGCCAGGCGCAGAGCTCCGGTGCGGGAACCGATGCGACACACCTCGGCGATGGAGCACCGGAGGTCGCAGCCGCATGAGAGGCCAGGCGCAGAGCTCCGGTGCGAGAACCGATGCGACACACCTCGGCGATGGAGCACCGGAGGTCGCAGCCGCATGAGAGGCCAGGCGCAGAGCTCCGGTGCGGGAACCGATGCGACACACCTCGGCGATGGAGCACCGGAGGTCGCAGCCGCATGAGAGTAGTGGCGACGGCGGGCCACGTCGATCACGGTAAGTCGGCGCTCGTACAGGCGTTGACCGGAACCGACCCCGATCGCTTTCCCGAAGAGAAGGAACGTGGGCTGACGATCGATCTCGGCTTCGCGTTCTGCACGCTGCCGTCGGGCCGGCTCGTCGGTTTCGTCGATGTCCCCGGTCACGTGCGGTTCGTGAAGAACATGCTCGCGGGAGTCGGCGCGGTCGACGTCGCGTTGCTCGTGGTCGCGGCCAACGAGGGCTGGATGCCGCAGACCGAGGAGCACGTGCAGATCCTCGACCTTCTCGACGTGCGGCACGGGATGGTCGCGCTGACCAAGGCCGACATCGTCGACGCCGACACGCTCGAGCTCACGCGGCTCGAGGTCGAGGAGCGAGTGCCGTGGCCGATGGTCGTCGTGGACTCGCTGTCGGGCCATGGGTTGGCCGACGTGCAGACGACGCTGGAGCGTGTCCTCGCGGCGGCACCTGCGCCGCGCGACCTCAGACGTCCACGACTGTGGATCGACCGTGTGTTCGCGGCAAAGGGGTCGGGCACGGTCGTGACCGGCACGTCGACCGGCGGCGCGCTCGCACCACGGCAACGAGGTCGTGATCGAGCCGGGCGCGCGGCGCGCCCGTGTACGTCGCATCGAGTCGCATCACGAGCAACGCGACACCGTCGGTCCGGCGCGCGGGTCGCGCTCAATCTCTCCGGCGTCGATCATCGGGAGCTCTACCGCGGTGATGCCGTCGTCACGCCAGGACTGTGGGCCGTCGTCGAGGTCGTCGACGTCGCGTTGCGAACCGTTCCGGGCCACACGTTCGCGCGCCGTGCGCTCGTCGACGTGCACGCCGGTTCCGGAGAGCAGCGCGGACGGTTGCGCCTGCTCGACGAGCGGGGCGAACTCGCGCGGCTTCGTTTCGCGTCGCCATTGCCGCTCGCGCCGGGCGACCGGCTCGTGCTGCGATCGTCGGGCGCGCAGACGACGATCGGCGGTGCCGAGGTGCTCGACGTTGCGCCGGCGCGCCGTACGGCGGAGGCGCTCGCACGACTCGTGCGGCCGCTCGCGGAACGTGTGCTGTCGGCGTGTCCGTGGTGCACGCCGGCGGAGTTCGCGCGGCTTGCAGGCCGCGACGCGCGTCCGGAAGACGCCGAGCGCGTCGGCGCCTGGCTCGTGTCACCGGCGGAGGTACAGCGCGTGCGCGAGCGTGCCGCGGAACTGCTGCGCGCCGGGTGGCCGGCGGTCACCACGGTCGCGGCCGCCTGCGGGGTCGAGGTCGCGCAGCTGCGCGCCGCGCTGGGTGAGGCGCTGTCGGAGTCACCGGGCGACGAGCCCGCGAGCCGGACGCTGCTCGATGCCCTCGAAGTCGACCTTTTCGCACCGCCGGCGCCGGCGACGGTCGGGGCATCACCGGCGTTGGTGCGCGCGCTCGTGCGCTCGGGCGCGCTCGTCGACCTCGACGGGGTGATCTTTTCCGCTCGGGCGCTCGCCGAGGCGCGCCGGCGCATCGCGAGCGCGGTCCTCGAACGCGGCGAGTTGACCGTTGCGGGCATGCGCGACCTGCTCGGCTCTACGCGCAAGTACGTGCTACCGATCGCGAACCGAATGGACGGCGAAGGCGTGACGTGCCGACGCGGCGACGTACGCGTCCCGGGTGCGCGAGCGCGCGACGAGTTCTAGGGCCGGCAGGTTGGAGCCGGCACCGGTCACGTTCGGGTCCGAGCGTGCGCGATCGAATCCCGGTCAATGGCGGTAGTCACGCGCGCCGCCCTCTTCGGGTTCGACCTCGAGCACGATGCCCTCGATCGAGACGACCCTTACCGCGTCGCCCGCGTGGATCGGCGTCGCGCGATTGGTGCGTGCGCGCCACAACGCTTCGCGCACGCGCACGACACCGTCGGGAGCGACATCAGCGACGGCAGCGCCCATCTCGCCGACCAACTCTTCCCGTCCGACGGTCGGCGTCGAGAACCGCGCCCGCACCATCGCCGTCATGCCATAGAGCATGAACACGACCGCGCCGACGATCACCAGCGCGAGCACCCACCATTTCGCGTCGAGGCGCGACGAGCCGCCGTACAGCCAGATGGATCCGGCGATGAGCGCCGCGCTGCCGATGAAGGTCCACGCGCCGAGCGCGGCGGCTTGCACATCGATCGACAACCCGAACACACCGACCATCAACAGTGCGAGCGCCCACGGCGTGACCGGAAGATGCGAGAACCCGAAGCAACCCGCGGCGAGTGCGCATGCCCCGACGAAGCCGGCGATGCCCACACCCGCGGTGAAGAACTCGAACGCGATCAACAACATACCGGCGACGAACAGGAAGTACGCCGCCCACGGACGGTCGAGTGTGTGCGCGACTTGCTGGCCGAGGTCGAGCTTGTGGAAGTGCACGTTGCGCGAGAGTGTGCGGTTGCCGGGCTCGCCTTTCAGCGTCGACACCTTGACGCCGTTGATCTCGTGTCCGTCGAGCGAGGCGACGAAGTTCTGCAAGGTCGCGGGCGCTCGGGGGCCACGGACGATCGGTTTGACCTCCAGCGCGTCCGCGCCGGGCACCACGTGCGAGGGGTGGTCGTAGTACACGGGATCGACCGGTCCGAAATCGGCGCCCGGCGCCACTGCCGCGTACCCGGAGGCGAGCGCGAGCAACGCGCTCGCACCGCGCGCGCCACCGTTCGACGGCCCCACCCACACGGCTACGGGGACCGTCGCGGTCTCGATGTCGCGGATCAGCGCCTCGACGTTGACGCTGATCGCGCCCGAGCCGTCGACTTGGAACACGAGCACTGCGCTGTCGTGACGTTCGGCCTGGCGAATCGTCGAACGAATCAGCTCGGCATTCGCGGGATCGAGCAGCCCGTTGACCTGCACGACGTCGATCCGCCCCGACGGTGCAGCTGTTTGCGCATGCGCGACACCGATCCAGCCACACAGCGCGACGAGAACGAACGCTGCCAGTCGGATGGGCCGCATTCGCCTCTCCTACCATGCACCTGATGGAGGTTGCCGATTTCTGCTCGACCTCCCACGTCGTCATCGTCGCGGGAAAGGGCGGCGTCGGGAAGACCACGGTAACGGCTGCGCTCGCGGTGGCGGCCGCGCGCGCCGGCCGCTCCGTGCTCGTCGTCGAGGTCGAAGGCAAGTCGGGCTTACCCGCGATGTTCGGCGCGCCCGCGCTCGGATACGACGAGATCGAGCTCGACGCACGAATTCGCGCACGGTTCCTCACACCCGATGCCGCGCTCGTCGACTATCTCGTCACGCACGGCATGAAGCGCATCTCCAAGCGGCTGATCGCGTCGGGCGCGCTCGAAGTCGTCGCAACCGCGGTCCCGGGGATGAAGGACATCCTCGTGTTGGGCAAGGTCAAGTCGCTCGAGGAAGGGCGATCGGCCGACATGTTGATCGTCGACGCGCCCGCCGCGGGCCATGCGATCACCTTCCTGCTGTCGGCGCGCGGGCTGCTCGACGCGGTGCAGGTCGGTCCGGTGCGCAAGCAAGCCCAGGACGTCATCAGCCTCATCTCCGATCCCGCGCGCTGCCAGGTGCTGCTCGTCACCCTCCCCGAAGAGACGCCGGTGAGCGAGGCCATCGGCACCGCGTACGCGATCGAGGATCGCGCGGGGGTCGCACTCGGGCCGATCGTGATCAACCAGTGCTTCGGCGCGCTGCCCGACGCGGTCACCGGCGATCCCGACGACATCTTGCGCGACGCCGAGGCCTGTCACCGCTTCGTGTCCGAACGCGAGGCGCGCGACCTCGCGCGCGCGGCCGCGTTCCGTTGCGGAGCGGCACCAGCTGCAGCAGGAGCAAATCGAGCGGTTGCAGAAACGGCTGCCCCTCCCCCAGATCGAGCTCCCGTTCGTGTTCTCGCCCGACATCACCCGTCCTCAGCTCGACGTGTTGGCCGAAGCGTTGGCACGCGGGATACGAGCGGCTGTGAGAGTCGGCGACCTCGTCGCAGAACGCGACGTCGTCATCTGCTGCGGCAGCGGCGGCGTCGGCAAGACGACGGCGGCCGCGGTGTTGGCGCTCGAGGGCGCGCGCCGCGGGCGCAAGGCGTGTGTCGTCACGATCGATCCCGCGAAGCGCCTGGCCGACACGCTGGGGCTCGAAGCGCTCACGAACAACGCGACCGAGATCGACCGCGCCCGCTGGATCAACGGCGCGCCCGACGTCGCGCCCGGCGGCCGGCTCTTCGCGTTGATGCTCGACACGAAGTCGACGTTCGATCTGTTGGTGACGCGCAACGCCGGTGACGAGGAACAGGCACGTCGTATCCTCGACAACACCTTCTACCGCAACGTCTCCGGCGCGCTCGGTGGCACGCAGGAATACATGGCGATGGAGAAGCTGCACGAGCTTCACGACGAAGGCGGCTTCGACCTCATCGTCGTCGATACGCCGCCGACGCGCCATGCGCTCGACTTCCTCGACGCGCCGCAGCGGTTGGTGCGCCTGCTCGACAACCGCATCTTCCGGCTGCTGATGGCGCCGACGCGTGCGAGCTTGCGGGTCGCAAGCGTGGCCGTCCAAACGTTCTTGCGCACCGTGTCTCGCGTCGTCGGCTCGGGCGTCATCAAGGACATCGTCGCGTTCTTTCGTGCGTTCGAAGGCATGGAAGACGGATTCCGTGCTCGCGCGCAGGCCGTCGACGCACTGCTCTCCGATCCGAGCACGGCATTCGTGCTCGTCACGTCGCCGCGACGCGATGCGCTCGAGGAAGCGACGTTCTTCGCCGATCGACTCGCCGTGAACGGCCAGCGGGTGGAGGCGCTGATCGTCAACCGAGTGCATCCGTCGTTCGGCGACGAGTCACCTGCCGGCCTGCGCACGACCGCCGAGGCTGTCGCGCTCGACGAGACGGATGCCGCCGCGCGACTCGCCGCGCTCTACGACAACCTCGCCGATTTCCGTGAGGTCGCGATGCTCGAACGCGCGCACATCGAAGGGCTGCAGGAGAAGATCGGCAACGCGATCACCGCGTACGTGCCGTACCTCGCCCACGACGTGTACGACTTTGTCGCCCTGCACGAGATCGGTGCGCTGTTGTCGAATACGAATACCATCGACCTCTGATGACGACAATTCTCGCCGAGGTGAGCGTCCGCGAGGCCGGTATCCGGCCGAGCAGCGAACCAGGGCCGGAGCGGCCCGGCACCGAAGGCGCCGAGAGCGGGCAACACACGCGGAGACTTCATCTCCGGAACAACGTGTGACCACCATCCTCGTTGCTGCAGACGCGAAGTGGGTACGCGACCAAGTGCGCGCCGCCTTCATGGGTTCCAATCAGAGCGTCGTCGAAGTGACGCGTGGTCAGGAGGTGCGCGATACGTTTGCCGAGGTCGATCCCGACCTCGTGATCCTCGACATGCAGATCGGGAACATGGGCGGCGTCGCGGTCGCGCTCGATCTGCGTCTCGAGGAGTCGGCCGGGCGCCTCGACCGCGCCAACATCCTGCTGCTGCTCGACCGGGAAGCCGACGAGTTCATCGCGCGGCGCGCGGACGTCGACCTCATGCTGGTCAAGCCCGTCGACGCCGGCATTCTTCGGCGAACCGCGAGGCAGCTCCTGCCGGCCGCCGGGTGAACGATCACGAGCTCGCGGCACGCATCGCCGGCGAGGCGGGCGCGTTGCTGTTGCGGCGACGCGCCGCCGGCGCGAGCAAGGCCGACGGCGATCGCGAGTCGAACGAGCTGATATTGGCGCGGTTGCGCGATGCCAGGCCCGACGATGCGGTGCTGTCGGAGGAGTCGAAGGACGATCCGATTCGGCTGCAGCGCGAGCGTGTATGGATCATCGACCCGCTCGATGGCACCCGCGAGTTCGGCGAAGCGGGCCGCGTCGACTGGGCGGTGCACGTCGCGCTCGTCGTCGGCGGCGCTGCCTTATGCGTGCGCCGTTGCGCTGCCCGCGCAGGACGAGGTCGTGCTGTCGACCGCGACGCCGCCGGTCGTGCCGCCGCCGCACGACGCCACGTTGCGGCTGCTGGTATCGCGCACGCGTCCGCCTGCGCTCGCGTCATACCTTGCGGACACGCTCGACGCCGAGCTCGTGCCGCTCGGCTCGGCGGGCGCGAAGACAATGGCGGTCGTGCAAGGGCTCGCCGACGTATACGCGCACTCGGGCGGCCAGTACGAGTGGGACTCCGCGGCGCCGGTCGGCGTCGCGACCGCGGCCGGCTGCCACTGCTCGCGACTCGACGGCGCGCCGCTGGTGTACAACCGACCCGATCCGTACCTGCCCGATCTGCTGGTGTGCCGCCCCGAGCTCGCGGACCGCGGTGTTGGCAACGGTCGCCGCTTCACCCGACCGCTAAGATCCCTGGGCTCACAAGGCGCACACGGGAGACGCGGCGAAGCGCCCGATTCGGGAGCGGAGCGTGGAGTCGACCAATGAACGGGGTGTGGCGCAGCTTGGTTAGCGCGCAGCGTTCGGGACGCTGAGGCCCCGGGTTCAAATCCCGGCACCCCGACTCATGAAGGCGCAGGCCAGCACCGCCGCCGTGTGCTGCAGCGCGCAGCACGTCCCCGTTTCATGGCGCGTTCATGGCGCGCGCGTTCAGGAATCGGCGCCCGAGCGCGTCGGCCGCAGCGCGATCGGCCTCACTCGTGGCCTGCGCGTACGCGGCGAGCGTGAGCCGCGGATCGGAGTGCCCCAGTCGAGTCTGTGCGGTCTTCAGATCCACTCCCTCGAGCACGAGCGCCGTCGCATTGGCCCGGCGAAGGTCGTGGAAGGTGAGACCCTCCAGGCCCGCTCTGCGCGTCGCAGGAAGCCACACCAGGCGACGCCAGCGCTCGCAGCGCAGCGAGCCGCCCCGCTCCGCGTCCATGTCCGCCATCCGTTACAGCCTGACCGATTCGGTTCGATGGTCGAGTACCGATCGGCAGTTATGGCGTTCGTGGCCGCCTGGCAGTGAGGGTCACCGGTCGAGTCGTCTCAGCGATCGCCGCAGGTGCTCATCAAGGTGCGCGAGTGACAACTGATAGTTGGGCACATGGCCTTGCTCTCGGTCCGCGGCGAGGGACTCCGCAAGGTAATGCCGTGAGCTGAACACACACATGAGGTCGTACACGGCGAGTTCGTCAGAGGTGCCGCCGACGATGCCCGAGTATGCGTCGGCGAGGCGATCGGCGATGTCCGCTCCGAGGAGTACGCACACCGAGGCTCGGCAGTACGCGAGGTCGTACCACCGGGTGTCGAGCCGTGCTGCGCTCCAGTCGACGACACCACTGATGCGGCCGCGGTGCCAGAGGACGTTGCCCGGGTGGAAGTCGCCGTGAGTGAGGACGCGCTCGGACGTACGTGAAGGCAGACGTGCTGTGACGGCGCCAACGGCGGCGGCGGTCAGCGGATCGTGTTCGCCCGCTGGTGCGCGCCAAGTCTCGAAACGTGGAGGTCGCGTGACCGCACCCTCAGCCCCGTCCAAAGGCGTTTCGTGCAACTCCGCCAGCGCCTGCGCGAGCGCCCCGACCCACGATTCGACGTCCTTGGGCGTCAAGTCCGGACGCCCCGGCAACCGCGACATGACCACGGTGGGCCTGCCGAACCAGACCGACTCCAGATCAGCCGTGATCGGCTCAGGCACCGGCAGCGCGACCCGCTGGGCGAACCCGAGACGACCCCACTCCAACGGTGCCGTGCCGTCACCGTCGCGGTAGCGCTTGACGACCACACGGCGCGGGGCGCGATCGAGTGTGACGTCATAGGCGTCGGTCATCCCGGCTCCCGCCAAGCGACGCAACCGCGTTACACGCCGCGCCCGGCGCTACAGCTTCGGCCAACGCCTTCCACCCGGGGTGTTTCGGCGACATCGGCCCCCAGTGTCACACGTCGCATCAGATTGCCTTCGCTCTGGCGTGATATTGCGAGCGGCCGAGACCGCGGTGACGTGTCGACCGACTCGTGAAATCGATCTACGGTCAGACTCATGGCGGCTGCCAAGATCGCAAGCGAAGCAGACCACGCTGAAGTCGCCGGCATCCTCCTCGAGGGCCTCGGAAACGGGACTCCGCTCGATGAAATTTGGAAGGCGTTGCGACCCCGGGACGATTGCGCGTTCCCGTTTCCCGGCAACGTGCTCACTGAGATCGGGGCCCAGGCACTCGCGGTCGCGGACGTGGCCCCAGGAACGCCGTTGTCTTTGACCGGTGCGACCGACCGGTACCTGGTCGAGTGGCCAGTGAGTGGAAATACTGCTCGCGAAAAGCATCGAGCAGCGACGCAGGCGGCTATCGCCAAGCATGCGGGAATCATCGTCGACTACGACGAGATCGCCGGATGGTGGCAGCTACAGGACTACGCATCGCACGCCTTCGACGCTGCCGTGGTCATCGTTCGCGCGGCTGCCGACCACTGCGATCGTTCGGTGACGTCGCTCTGTGCAGAGATCGCCGAGCGTCGAAACCAAGCCGGCGGACTCTGATGATCAGTCGAAGATCGGCGTGTTTCGTGCCGGGCTCTTCCTGATATCATTTCTGATGTCATGGGGGAGGTGGAGCTCGAGCCGGAGGTGGAGGAATGGCTCGACACGCTCACAATCAAGGAGTTCGCGTCGGTGCTGCCGCACGTCGAACGGCTTGGAGAGCGTGGCAACGCGTTGCGGATGCCGGGGTCGCGATCGTTGGGCGAAGGCCTCTTCGAGCTGCGGTTCGACTTCAACCGAGTCGCATGGAGGATCACCTTCTTCTTCGCCAGCAACCGTCGCATCGTGTTGTTGACGGTGTTCCGCAAGCAACGGATGAACGAACGTCACGAGATCGAACGAGCACGGACTGCGATGGGCCGCTGCATCGCAGAAGGTCACACCGCCGAGGAGGACTGATGGCACGGACCACGATCAAGGATGTGAAGAAGCGGCGACTCGCCTGCGCCAGCGCGAGCGAACGCGCCGAGTTCGACGAAACCTACGCAGCGGCCGCGCTCGCCATCCGCGTCGGTGAACAGATTCGTGACGCTCGCGAGGCAGCCGGCCTGAGCCAGCGCGACCTTGCTCAGCGGATGGGTACGAGCCAAGCGGCGATCGCGCGCCTCGAAGCCGGTGGCGTCGGTGCGACCCTGACGACGCTCCAACGGGCCGCCAGCGCGCTGCACCTGAACATCACCGTCGAGCTCCGCCCGGCAAGCTGACACCAGTGTCATGGCGCGTTCATTGCGCGCGCGTCGACATTCGATGCCGTTCGTCGAAGTACCGCCAACGCGCTGACCAGCCGGTCTTGTTCGCGGCCGTCCGCCGCCCACCGGCTCGTTAGCGTTCGGGACGCTGAGGCCCCGGGTTCAAATCCCGGCACCCCGACCAGCAGGACATTGTTCAAACGATGACGCTGGAAGGCCTCGGAGTTCATTGCCTCGGCGGGCAGTGCACCGTCCCGTCGTTCCACACACGCCAAGGCGAGCTCTCGGCTGAGCCAAGCCCGAGCGCTTTGTCACTCGGCCCTTCTCCTCCGTCGCCCGGGCATGCTGCCGTCATTGACCGAGGAGTTCGCGGAGGGCACGTTCCGGTCAACGAACACGCGGTCGGGTTTCTCTTGGTAGCCAACGTGACCGGTGTCGCTGCCGGAGATCACTGCGGCGAGGTGAAATGGATGCGGACGGGTGGCGAGGCCTTCGAGACCGCGGCCACTATGGAAGAGATGCGGACGGAGCCCGAAGGAACGGTTGCCGCTGCCGGGGGAGCCAGACCGTCGTTGTTTCCAGTTGCAACCACTACAGCCGCGTCGTGAGTGACGCACACACGCCGACTCGTTGCGCCGAGCGCGTGCCGTTCAACGATCTGCAGCGTGTGTCGACCGCGAAGCTCGATCGACTCCTCGACGTCGCCCGACGGGTGATCGCTCGCGGCTACTACCTGCTCGGGCCCGAGACGCATGGCCTGGAGGCCGAGTGGGCGGAGTCGTGCATGGTTTCGCACTGCGTCGCCGTCGCCAATGGGACCGACGCGCTGGAGATCGCGTTGCGCAGCGTCGGATGCGAGCCAGCCGACGAGGTCGTCGTCGTCGCGAACGCGGGCATGTACGCGACGGTCGCATGCATCGCTATCGGCGCGGTGCCCGTGTTCGCAGACGTGGATCCGAGCAGCCTGCTGCTTTCGACCTCGCGTGTCGCGTCGCTCGTGACCCGCCGCACCTGCGCGGTTGTCGCGACGCATCTCTACGGCAACGTTGTCGACGTCGAGGCGTTGCGGGCGGTGCTTCCCGACAGTGTCGCGATCGTCGAGGACGCGGCGCAGGCGCACGACGCCCGTCTACGCGGCACGCCGGTCGGAGGGCTCGGCGACGTCGCGGCCTTCAGCTTCTACCCGACGAAGAACCTCGGCGCGCTCGGCGACGCCGGCGCAGTCGTCACGAATGACGACGACGTGGCTCGCCGCGCTCGCGCGTTGCGTCAGTACGGATGGGACGCCCGGTACGTAGCTACCGTGCCGCACGGTCGCAACTCGCGTATCGACGAGATACAGGCTGCGTTCCTGCGCGAGCTCCTCCCAGATCTTGCTGCGAGGAACGCGCGCCGGTGCGAGATCGCGACGCGTTACGACGAAGCGTTCGGCGCACGACTTCCGCCGGTCCGCTCGAACGTTGACGGCGCGGAGCCGACGTTCCATCTCTGTGTCGTGCGGTCGCGCGAGCGGGAGCGTCTGGCTGCCCGCGCTCGCGAGCGCGGGCATCGGCACCGCGGTGCATTATCCGACGCCCGACCACCGCCAACCCGCTCTGCGCGGGGTGCGGTTCCGGCACGACGGGCTCGACGAGACCGAGCGCGCCTGTCGTGAAGTCCTCAGTCTGCCGTGTTTCCCGGAGCTACGCGACGACGAGGTAGAACGCGTGATCACGGCTGTCCAGGACACGGCGTGAACCCTGCCGGCCCTGCCCACGACGGGCTCGTGACGAAGCGCGTGCTCAGCATCATCGTTCCCGTGTACTGCAACGAAGCGTCGATTCCCCGGCTGCTCGACCGGTTCGCCGCGATCGACTTCGGAGACTCGATCGATTGCCGAATGGTGTTCGTCGTCGACGGGAGCCCCGATGCGTCGGCCGACGTGTTGCGCAAGCGACTCGACGACTTCAAGTTCCCCGCGACGCTCGTCTCGTTGTCGCGAAACTTCGGATCGTTCCCGGCGATCCGTGCCGGCCTCGAGCACGCCGCCGCCGATTATTTCGCGGTAGTCGCGGCGGACCTCCAGGAGCCGCCCGAGTTGCTCCTCTCGTTTCTCGATCGCCTCGAAGGCGGTGACGTCGACCTCGTGCTCGGCGCGCGTGAAGGCCGCAACGATCCACCGATGACGCGGCTGACCGCGGGCGTGTTCTGGTGGCTGTATCGGAAGTTCGTGCAGCCCACGATGCCGACGGGCGGCGCCGACGTCTTCGCCTGCAATGACACCGTGCGGCGTGCGATGCTCGAGATGCGCGAGGCGAACTCGTCGTTGATCGGCCAGCTGCTCTGGGTTGGTTTCCGGCAGGCGACCGTTCCGTACGAGCGACTCGCGCGCACCGAAGGTCGGAGCGAATGGACCTTGCGCAAGAAGTTGCGGTACATGTCCGACAGCGTGTTCGCGTTCACCGATCTCCCCGTGCGGCTCCTCTTGTTCACGGGTGTGTTCGGGTGCGTGACGACCGTGGGGCTCGGATTGGCGGTGTTCGTGGCGCGCCTGTTCGATCTCATCGCCGTTCCCGGATACGCAGCCCTGATGATCGCAGTGCTTTTCGTCGGAGCTCTCACGACGTTGTCGATGGGTGTTGTCGGCTCGTACGTATGGCGGACGTTCGAGAACACCAAGCGTCGCCCGCTCACGATCGAGCAGTCGGTCGAGCGTTTCCCACGTGACGCCGATGGCTGAGGGCCCTGTAGTCCACGAGTCGGGCATCTGCGAGTCGAAGGCGGTCGGCGCGCGCACCCGCGTGTGGGCGTTCGCTCATGTCCTTCCGGGCGCGGTGATCGGCGAGGACTGCAACATCTGCGACGGCGTCTTCATCGAGAACGACGTCGTCGTGGGCGATCGCGTCACGATCAAGTGTGGGGTGCAGCTCTGGGACGGCGCACGCATCGGCGACGACGTGTTCGTCGGTCCGAACGTGTCGTTTGCGAATGATCCGCTTCCGCGCAGCAAGCGGCACCCTGCTGAGCCCCTCCGTACCGAGCTGCGCGACGGTGCTTCCATCGGTGCGAACGCGACGCTGCTGCCGGGGATCACGATCGGCCGCAACGCGATGATCGGTGCGGGCGCAGTGGTGACGCGCGACGTGCCGGCGAACGCCATAGTCGTTGGTAATCCGGCACGCATCACCGGCTATGTCGACGACGTGCGCGTCGGCGGCGCCGACCGCGAGCCGCGCAGATGCACTGATGACACCTCGCCGCGATGCGCCGCTACCGGGCGGCGCGCGCGTCGTCGAACTCCGGGCCCATGTCGATTTGCGCGGTTCACTGGTCGCGGGCGAGCTCTCGGAGTTCCTGCCGTTCGAGCCACGCCGCTACTTCATCGTGTTCGACGTGCCCTCGCCCCACGTTCGCGGAGAGCATGCGCACCGCGAATGCACACAATTCCTCACCTGCGTCACCGGCTCGGTGGCCGTACACCTCGACGACGGCGCGCGCCAGGCTCAGGTCGACCTCGACACGCCCCGCCTCGGATTGATCGTGCCGCCGATGGTGTGGGCCAGCCAGTTCAACTACTCGCCCGATAGCGCGCTCGTCGTGCTGGCGTCACATCCGTACGACGCCGACGACTATCTGCGCGACTACGACGAGTTTCTCGTCGAACGCAAGTCGATCCGGCACTCGTCACGCGCGTGATCAAGGAGCGTGCAGCCGTCGACGTATGGGTCGCCCACGTCGACTCGGGAACCCGCCGTTCGGCGCACATTCACACATTGACCCAGTCTTGGCTTCGTGAGGTTCTCGCCGGGTACGTCGGCGCCGAACCGAGTGACATTGCGATTGGTACCGAAGCCGAAGGCCGACCCGTCCTCGTCGCTCCTCGGCGACGCAAGCTCCCGAGCTTCAGCGTCTCGTACTCTCGGGGGGTCGTGCTCGTCGCCGTCTCGACGGAGCATGTGGTCGGTGTAGACGTCGAGCATCTCGGGCGCGAGATCGATTGGCAAGAGGTCGCGCGCAGGTTGTTCTCAACCGTCGAGCTCGCTGCGATCGAGCGGTGCGCGCCCGCGCGTCGGCGCTCGGCGTTCTTCGAATGTTGGGTGCGCAAGGAGTCGTACGTCAAGGCGCTCGGATGCGGCCTCCGTCGGACAACCGACGACTTCGCGGTGCCGCTGAACTGCGACGGTGGGTTCGTGCACGATCGAACAGATGCCTGCGCACGGAGCTGGTACGTGCAAGCACTGCCACTGGGCAACGACTACGCCGCGGCAATCGCGACCAATGCGGGCGCGCGTGCGGTGATCAGCTACGAACCGCTCAACGGTACGACACAATGACACTCGCAACCACGCGCACGTCAGCGGCATTCGAACATCGGATATTCACTGCGGCCGCGCGCCAACCCGCCGCCGGCGACAGCCGTTCGCGATCCACGGCAGGCGTCGGGTCAGGTCGCGGGCGGGGATGCGACCGGCCGTGCCGACGCGGCCGGGTCGGCGCGGTCGAGCAATTGCGCCAGCGCGGCGGCGAGCGCGCGCGACATGGGGCTCCGCCATGAGTGTTTCGTGCGACACGCCGGGTCCGTCGATCACGTACTCGCCGGCTCCGTCGTTTCCGGGAACGAAGCGCACGCCGGTGACGTCGGCGGTCGGCGCGCCGCCGCGGAAGAAGGTCACACTGCACTTCGTCGTCGGAACCGTATAGGCCCTCATCGATCGCCTCAGTGCCCGCCACAGCGGAGAAGGTGATTGCATGCGTTCGACGTCGTCCCAACGACTTGCGAGCGTGCGACCCGTCCGCGCGTGGAGCCAGTCGTCGGCGAGCCAGCGCCAGCGTTGGGCCTTCACGCTCGCGTTCGCTCGCCGTCGCCGCACATACGCCGTAACAGACTCGTGACCGCGCACCACTGACGCCAACTGCGCGACCTCGCGGCGCGGCCTGGAGGCGTGCGGAGACGTGGGCGACATCGTTGAAGCCGTTCGCCCCCCTCTTCTCGTAAACACCAAGGACCCTCTCGCCGCGAACAGCGCCAGTACCGCAACGGTGTGCCCACGCTGCTCGAGCTGGTGCGCAACCTCCAGGACCACGATGCCGCCGAAGCAGAAGCCCGCGAGGCGGTACGGACCATGAGGCTGTATGCGGACGATGTCCTCGACGTAGCGCGTGGCCAGGTCGGGGATGCGCAGCCGCGTGCGATCGTCGACGGACTGCATCGTCGGTTGCAGCCCGTAGACGGGCTGCTCCGGATCGAGGTGGTCAACGAGGTGGACGTACCGGAAGAGCAGGCCACTCACCCCATGGGCCAGGAACAGCGGCGGCTTCGATCCGCCAGCGCGTAGCGGCACGACGGATGCCTCTTGTCCCTCGCCGTCCTCGTCGAGCGCGCGGGCGAGCTCGCGGATGGTCGGCGCGCGAAGAGCAGCCCGAGGGGAACCGAGGCGCCCATCCGTTGCGCCATCTCGGCGAAGAGCACGGCGCCGAGCAATGAGTCCCCGCCCGCGGCGAAGAAGTTGTCGTCGATACCGACATGTTCCACGTTGAGGACCTCGGCCCAGAGCTCCGCGAGCACGTGCTCCGACGGGGTGCTCGGCGGGACGTATCCGACGTCGGGCTCGGGATGGGCATCCAACATGGACACCGCGGCCCGGTCGACCTTGCCGCCCGGAGCGAGCGGAAGCTGCGGGACGGTCACGATGGCCGCCGGCACCATGTGGGCAGGGAGGCGCCGCTCGAGCCATGATCGGGCCGCCCTCGTGTCGAGCGGAAGGCCGCCACGAGCGGCGGTCACCACGCCCAACAGTCGTCCGTTCCCTTGGTCGTCCGTCTGTAGCACGACCGCCGCCCGTTCGACACCGGGGCACCGGGCGAGCTCGGCCTCGACCTCACCGAGCTCGACGCGGTAGCCGCGGATCTTCACCTGATCATCGACGCGACCGAGGAACTCGAGACAGCCGTCTGCGCGGAAGCGCACAAGGTCGCCCGTGCGATGAACGTGTGCGCCCGGGGTCGCGCCGAACGGATCAGCGAAGAATCGCTCCGTCGTCAGCTCGGGTCGGTGCAAGTAGCCGCGGGCAAGACTGACCCCCCGACAACGAGCTCACCCACTGCCCCGATCGGCGCGAGAGCACCGCGGGAGTTCACGACGTAGAGCCGGGCGTTGGCCTCGGCCCGGCCCGCGGGCACCACGGCGCCGGTCGTGCGGCCGTCGTTCGCGGTGTGCTTGGCGCACGCCATGATCGTCTCGGTGGGTCCGAACTGGTTGGCGACGACACAACCGAAACGTTCTCTCGCGCGCTGGGCGTCGTGCGCGCGGAGCGGCTCGGCACACGTGAGCATCAGTCGAAGCCTCGCGTCCGGGAACTCGTTGGTCCGCGGGTCGTCGAGCACGGCCTGCAGGAGTGACGGGACGAAGCTGAGCGCGCACGTGACCCCCTCGCGCTCGATGGTCCCGACGATCTGCAAGGGGTCCTTGGCCTGGTCTTCATCCAAGAGCACGAGGCGCGCGCCCGCGCTCAGCGTTCCGAGGACGTCCCGCACGGAGGGGTGAACTGACAGCGAAGGCAACTGGAGGACCACGTCGGTGGGCCCGAGCCCATAGTCACGAATGAGCGCCGCGACGTGGTTGACGACCCCGCGATGCTCGATCATCACGCCCTTGGGCGAGCCGGTCGACCCCGATGTGTAGATGACGTACGCCAGATCGTCCGGTCGTGCCCGCGCCTGCGGTGTCGCGCCGAATGCCGGATCCGGCTGATCGAGACAGACGATCGAGACGTCGGCCTCGGGAAGGAGCGAGCGCAAGTGGCTCTGGGTGACCACCGCGCGGATGTCTGCGTCTTCGACGATGAACGCGAGTCGCTCCTCAGGGTACGCGGGATCCAACGGCACGTACGCGCTGGCCGCCTTGAGTATCCCGAGCACGCCGATCACCATCTCGGGGGAGCGCTCGGCGCAGAGGCCGACCAGCACGTCCGGCCCGGCACCGAGCTGCTGTAAGCGGCCGGCCAGCTCGCTGGCCGCAGCATCGAGCTGGCCGTAGGTCAGCTGCCTCGTGCCGTGCACGACGGCCAACGCGTCCGGCTGGAGCCGAGCTTGCTCTTCGACGAGCTCGTGCACGCAGCTCGTCGCGGGATAGGGCGCCTCGGTCCGGTTCCACTCTTCGAGAGTCGCCCGCTCGGCGTCCGTCATGAACGGGAGCTCGGACACCCGGCGGCTCGGATCGGTGGCGATCCCCTCGAGTAGCACCTCCCAGCGCGCCGCCAGACGCGTCCAGGTGTCGGCCTCGAAGAGATCCGTGCTGTACACGAACCGACCGACTGCCCCGTCGTCGCGCTCGTCCTGCAGCAGCTGCACGTCACACTTGGCCGCGGTGAACTCGACGTTGATCTCATCGAGCTCCCAGCCGTCGCCGAGCGTCGGGAACGGGGGGTCGAGACTGAACATCGCCTGGAAGATCGGGTTCCGGCCCGGTTCTCGGCCGGGTTCCAGCGCCCGCAGCAACTCGCCGAAAGGCACCTCGTTGGCCAGGCCGGTCAGGAACGACTCGCGGATTCGGCCCAGCAGATCCGCGAAGCTGGGATCACCGTCGAGGTCGACGCGGACGGGGATGGGGTTGACCATGAACCCGACGAGCCGTTCGAGCTCACGATGGCGCCTGCTGTCGACGAGCGCGGCGATCACGAGATCCTCTTGGCCGGTGTAGCGGTGGAGCAGGATCGCGTAGGCGGTCAGCAAGACGAGGAAGAATGTGGCGCCCTCTTGTTGAGCGACTTCTTTGAGCCGGTCGATCGTGGGTCGGCCTACGA
This sequence comes from uncultured Actinomycetes bacterium, assembly GCA_963836365.1. Taxonomy (GTDB): domain Bacteria; phylum Actinomycetota; class Acidimicrobiia; order IMCC26256; family PALSA-610; genus DASQHW01. Next base: position 427,758 of record CAWIJC010000004.1, on the reverse strand, counting down.
AGGTGCGCGCCATCGCACCGTTGCGCGTCCGGTCGGCGGGCGGTGGCCGATCGGCCGGGAGCGCGATGGGCGTCGCCCCCCGCAGACGTTCGCGCCAGAAGGCCAGCCGCGGGCTCAGCGACTCGATCGTGACGTGCCGACGCTCCCAGCAGGCATAGTGACCATAGGGAGCGGGCGGGTCCGCGAAGTCGAACGGATGCCCTGCCGCGAAGGCGCGGTACGCCTCGACCATCTCCGACAGCAGCAAGCGGAGCGACACGCCGTCGAAGATCAGGTGGTGCAGGGTCAGGTGGAGCCGATGGTCCTCCTCGGACACGCGGATGAGCAGCGGGCGGACGAGCAGGTCGTGTTCGAGGTCGAATGGTCCACGGGCGTCCTCGGCAGCCATCGTCATGGCGCGCGCGTCGCGTTCGTGCTCGGGAAAGCTCGACAGGTCGATCGAGGGGAGAGGATGTTCGGTGTGCGAACGGATGACCTGGCTCGGCCGCCCGTCTTGGGCGACGAAGTTCGTGCGCCAGGCTTCGTGGCGTCGCAGCACGAGATTGAACGCACGGCGAAGAGCCTCGATGTTGCACGGGCCCGTGCGCCGGATCATCACCGCCTCGTTGTAAACCGACTCGTCGGGCGCGAGTTGGGAGTCGAGCCACACGTGCTCCTGGCCCCAGGTCAGCGGCACGCGTGCCCCGGCTTCGGGCGGCAGAAGCGGCACGGGGGAGGCCGGCGCCTTCCCGCGTCGCATTTGCTCGAGGAGGAGCGCCCGCTTCGCGGCTACTGCGTCCGCGGCCATGTCGTTCAAAACACCACGTGCAACGACTCGAGACCCCGGAACGCACCGGCGTTCTTCCGCCAGGTCAACGGACCGGGAGCGAGGCGCATGCGTCGCATGCGCTCAACGAGGGCGGAAAACGCGATCTGGGCTTCGAGCCGCGCCAGGGGCGCGCCAAAGCAGTGGTGAGCGCCGGCGCCGAACGCGAGGTGGCGATTGTCGGGTCGCCCGATGTCGAGCCGGTCCGGATCCCGGAACCGCTCCGGGTCGCGGTTCGCTGCGGCAATGACCGCGATGATTGCCTGCCCCTTGCGGATGCGCTTGCCACCCAGCTCGTCGTCGTCGGGTGCGACGCGAGCGGTGTGCTGGATCGGGCTCTCGAAGCGAAGGAACTCCTCGATCGCCGGCTGGATCAGCGCCGGCTCGGCGAGAAGTCGCTGCCACTGATCATCGTGTTGCAACAGCGCCAGCATCCCGTTGGCGATCAGGTTCGTCGTCGTTTCGAGGCCACCCACCATCGTGATGATCGTGTTCGCGATGATCTCGTCCTCGGTGAAGCGGTCGCCATCGACCTCACCGTCCATCGCGGTCTTGAGCGCGTGCAGCAAGCCGTCCGGCGCCGAGCTCCGTGCGCGAAGCGTGTGCCGGAAGTAGGCCGTCATGTCGTGGACCGTTTTCTGCACGGTCGCGGCGCGCACGGGATTGTGCTGGAAGTTCCCGAGCAGCTCCGCGAACGAGCGCGTCCAGCGCGTCAGCTGCGGCCAGTCTTCCGTGGGGAGCCCGAGCATCTCGGACGACACGATCGCCGGCAACGGCAGCGCGAAGTCAGCGACGACGTCCATGGTTCCGCGTTCCTGAACCGCGTCGAGGAGCCGGTGCACGATGTCGCCGATGTGGTCCCGGAGAAGTTCCACGCGCCGGCCCGTGAACTCCTTCGCGGCGAGCATCCGCATCCGGGTGTGCTCGGGCGGGTCGAGGTAGAGCATCTGGCGCACCATGACCTCGGCGATGGGTGCGAACGCCTCCATTCCGAGGGCAGTCAGCTGCTGGGGCGTCGGCGTCCGCTCGGCCGAACAGGCGCGCAGGACAGTCATCACGTCTTCGTACCGGGTAACGACCCACGTGTGGAGGAACGGGTCCCAGTGCACCGGATCCTCGCTGCGGAGCCGGTGGTAGAGCGGGTAGGGGTCGGCGAGCGCCACGGGGTCGAGCAGCTGAAACAGGCTCAACCGGCGATTGGTGTCGCGCGGCGTGACCGCCGAAGGCCGTTCGATGTTCGTCATTCGTGCGAGCTCGAGGTCGACAACCGCTGCTCGACTTCCTCGTCCGACAGCGAAGCGACCAGCTGGATCATGGCGTCGTCCACGATCTCCGCCATCTGCGCCAGGGTCGGATTGTCGAAGACCTCGAGCAGGGTCACCTCGACTCCGAAGTGCTCGTGTATACGCGCGACGAGCTGAGCACCGAGCAGGGAGTGTCCGCCGAGCTCGAAGAAGTTGTCGTGCCGGCCAAACCCACGGATGTCGAGCAGCTCCGAGAAGACGTCGGCGAGCGCCGACTCGACAGGCGTCGCCGCGACGCCGCGCTCGTCAACGAGCGCGTGCCCCGGAGCGGGCAGCGCCTCGCAGTCGACTTTCCCGTTGCGTGTCAGCGGTATGGCGTCGAGCTCGACGAATGCGGTCGGCAGCATGTAGCTCGGCAATTGCTTCTCGAGAAAGGCACGCAGTTCGTCCTCGCAGACGCACGACCCGTTCGCCGCCACTACGTACGCGGTCACTCGTCGAGCACCGGTTTTTGCGACACCTGCATTGACCGCGCACCGCTCGACCGTAGGGTGCGCGTTGAGCGCGCCGGCGATCTCGTCGAGCTCCACACGATTGCCGAGGATCTGGACCTGCGAGTCGAATCGGCCGACGAATTGCAGATCGCCGTTGCTCGTCGCTCGTACGAGATCACCGGTGCGGTACATGCGACTGCCCGGTCGCCACGGGTCGGCGACGAACCGTTCGTCGGTCTCCTGCGGCCGATTCACATAGCCGATCGCCACCCCGCGCCCACCGATGTACAGCTCGCCCGTCTCGCCGGCGCGCACCGGAGCGCCGTGCGGGTCGAGCACGTAGACGCATGTGCCCGCGATGGGCCGTCCGATGCTCGGAACAGTGTGCGAGCCGTCGTCGGGAGCAACGACACTCGACGTCGTGACCACAGTCGCCTCGGTGACGCCGTAATTGTTGACGAGCGTGAACGGCATTGTGCTCGACGGGCGGCGGTGCAAGACGTCGCCACCCGTCAACAGGAGTCGCAGCGCGACCTCGGGCGGCCATTCACGCGCGAGGAGCGCCTCGGCCATGGGTGTCGGAACGAACGCCGTCGTGATCGCCTCCGCGCACAACCAGTCGCGCAGCTCGTCAGGGGACGCGGCGGTGACGAGGTCGGGGACGTGGAGGCTGGCGCCGACCGCGAGCGGCGGCCACGTCTCCCAAATCGAGGCGTCGAACGCGGGGCTCGCGACCATCGACGAGCGATCGGCATCCGTGAGCGCAAACGCGCTGCAATGCCATTCGACGAGGTTGTCGAGGCTGTCGTGCGAGACCGCGACGCCCTTCGGCTGCCCCGTCGAGCCCGACGTGAAGATGATGTACGCGACGTCGTCGGCGCCGGCGAGCGGCTCGGGCGGATGATCGCGCTCGTCGCAGCTCTCGAAGACCGCGTCGAGATCGATCACGCGTGCACAGGCAGCACCGATGCGTGGCGATGTCGACGTCTGCGTGAGCAACACGAACGTGTCGGAGTCGCGAAGCATCTGCTCGAGGCGCGCGTGCGGATACGCAGGATCGAGCGCAACGTATGCGCCTCCCGCCGACAGCGTCGCAAGGGCGCCGAGCACCAGCTCCGCGCCCCGTTCGTGGCAGAGACCGACGCGTACGCCCGGCCGCACACCCATCGCCCGGAGCTGGTGTGCGAGGGCATTGGCCCGACGGTCGAGTGCACCGTACGACAGCGCTGCGGCATCGCCCCGTACCGCCAACCGCGTCGGGGTCGCGGGACGCGACGCGATGCACCAGTTCGTGGATCACGTCAGACCGACGCCCGATACAGCAAATTGGCGCGGGAGGGGCCGCGTCATATACGCAATGCTCATACGTGGACTCGAATTCCGGCAGCCGTCGGATAAGCCTTGATTCTGACAGCCCGCGCGTACGCCGACCAGCGCGATCTCCCCGAACTGGTCGATGATTCCGGTTTGATGACCGACACGCGCCACTTTTTGTTCGATTGCACTCGTCACGAGAATCTGCAACGACGCTGCGGATTCGCACCTGGGCCAGGAATCGATTGTGCAATGCGACCGGCGATACAGCTCGGTGTGGCGGCGTCGGCGACCGAACCCCTGCACGTCGGCGATCGTCTGCCGTTCGCACCCATCCTTCAGAGCTTCCTCGTCAGAACGTGCGACGGGCGGGATCTCACGCCCTTGGTCGAACAGGCGAACTGGGAACAACAACCGCAAGACGCGCCAACGGACCGGCGCTGAGCTGCCTCGAGCGCCCGACGAGTACGGCGCGTGACCGGCCCGATCGTCGCGTAGGCTCTTGCAAGCGCCCGGGGCGACCGAAGGAATTCGAGATGCCCATGGGACGCGCCGCCCGATGACCAGAGTTCCGACGATCGAAGAATCGCCCGAGCAGATCCTTGCGCGCCTCGAACGCTACGCGGCGTCGCTGTCGCGAGCACCGCATGCCCCGCGAGCAGCGTCGGTGTCCGCGTCGCACACTTCCGCGATCGCACGACCGAGCGGCGCGACGCAACCGTGGGAGGTCGAGCGCGCGTGGGACGTCGCACCATCGCGGCCGGCACGCCGCGACGACCGTGCCGTCGCGAGGGATCTCGTGCGCGTCGCGCTCGAGGCGGGCGGATATGCGGTCGGGCTCGCGGCGAGCGTCACGGCGATCTTCTTGTTCCAGCACCTCGACCAGGTCGCCGCGACCGCAATCGTCTTCGCGCTCGCAGCGGGCGGGATGATCGCGACGATGCGCCGCCTGCCGTTGGCGCTGTGGTGGACACTGGGCTTCGCGATCGGCGGTCTCATCGCACGCTTCTCGTGACCGACAGCCGATCGCTGTTCGGTCATCACGACTTCCGCCTGCTGTGGAGCGCGGAGTCGGTCTCGCAGCTCGGCAGCCAGATCAGCTTGCTCGCGCTGCCGCTCGTCGCGATCACTGTGCTGAACGCGACGACCTTCGAGGTCGGCGCGCTCACCGCCGTCGAGATGTCGCCGTTCGTCCTCGTCGGGTTGCCGGCGGGAGCGATCGTCGACCGTCTCCCCCGGCGTCCGGTACTCGTATGGAGCGACATCGGCCGTGCGTTCGCGCTGGCATCGATTCCGATCGCGTATGCGTTCGACATGTTGAGCTACGCGCAGCTGCTGTTGGTCGTGTTCGTCACCGGCACGCTCACCGTTTTCTTCGACGTTGCGTACCAGTCGATCCTTCCCGCGCTCGTCGAACGCGACCAGATCACCGACGGGAACGCCAAGCTCGAGATCAGCCGATCGGGCGCGCAGCTGGCCGGGCCCGGCCTCGGCGGCTTGCTCGTGCAGTGGATCGGTGCTGCGAGCGCGGTGACTGCCGACGCGATCAGCTTCATCGCCTCGGCAACGTTGATACGCGGCATACGAGCGAAAGAACTGCCGGCCGAGGTGACGCTCGAAGAAGAGGCCGCTCGCTTGCACGCGCTCGGTCGCGAGATTCGCGAGGGGCTCGCGTACGTCCTGAAGCACCCGGTGTTGCGCTTGATCGCGGGCAGCACCGCGACGTCGAACTTCTTCAGCTCGATGTCGATGGCAGTTTTCCTGCTGTACGCCGTGCGGGAGCTCGGCTACAGCGCGGGCGCGGTCGGGTTGGTGTTCTCACTCGGCAACCTCGGCGTGCTCGTGGCCGCACTGACCGCGGGACGACTGACGAAGAAGCTGGGGCTCGGTCCCGCAATCTGGCTCGGGATGTTCGTCGGTCAGCTCGGAACGCTCGCACTCGGGCTCGCGCCCACCGGCCACGCGTTGAGGATCTTCTTCCTCGCGTGGCTCGCGTTCGGCTTTGGCGGCACGCTCTACAACATCGACCAAGTCAGCCTGCGCCAGGCCATCACGCCCCACCGCTTGCAGGGACGCATGAACGCGTCGATGCGCTTCATGGTGTGGGGCACGATGCCGTTCGGGTCGCTCGCCGGCGGCGTGCTCGGTACCGCGATCGGCTTGCGGCCGACGCTGCTCGTCGCGGGTGTCGGCGGATTGCTCGCGGTGATTTGGGTCTCGTCGCGCCCGGTCTGGCGGCTCGACGCGATTCCCGAGCCCGACGCGAAACCTACAGACTGAGCAGCGCCTCGGCCATCTGCACACCGTTGAGCGCAGCGCCCTTCAAGAGGTTGTCGCCGGTAGCCCACAGGTTGATCGAGCCGGGCTCCGACATATCCTCACGGATGCGCCCCACCAGCACGTCATGGATGCCCGCGCCATCCTGCGGTGTCGGGAACCCGTTGCCCTCGTCGACGAGTCGAACACCCGGCGCCTCGCGCAGGAGCTCGACCGCTTCCGCCTTGCTCACCGGCCGGCGAAAGCGCACGTTCACGCTCGCCGCGTGACCGACATACACGGGCACACGCACACACGTGCACGCGCAGCGGATCTCGTCGTCGTGGAGGATCTTGCGCGTCTCGTGGAGCATCTTCCACTCCTCCGACGTGTAGCCCGCTTCCTTCACCGACCCCGCGAGCGGGATCACATTGCCCGCGATCGGCTTCGACCACACTTCGCCGTCGACCAGCGGATGGTCGAACGCGCCGGCACGAGCGAGGTCGGCGGCACGGCCGTCGAGCTTCGTCCATTGCGCATCGAGCTCGTGCAAGCCCGCGAGCCCGGCACCGGTCACCGACTGATACGTCGACACGACCATGCGATCGATGCGCGCCGCGCGATGCAGCGGCGCGAGGGCCATCACCGGGACCGTCGTCGTGCAGTTCGGCGACGACGCGATTCCCTTCGGCATGTTGCGAAGGTCGTCGTCGTTGACACCCGCGATCACAAGCGGGACGGCGGGGTCGCTGCGGAACGCAGCCGACTTGTCGATCACCTTGGCGCCCGCTGCCGCTGCTCGCGGCGACCACTCGAGTGAGATCGGGTCGTCGACGTCGACGATCACGAGCTCGAGCCCGTCGAAGCAGCCGCGACGGAGCACCTCGCATGTCACTTCGCCGTCCTTGAACCCCAGCTTGCGTCCTTCCGAACGTGGCGACGCGTACACGCGCAACTCGTCGACCGGGAAGTCACGCAGCGCGAGCAATCGCAGCATCTCGGTGCCGACGAGCCCGGTTGCCCCCATCACACCGACGTGCACGGGTCACTCCTTGTCGAGCTCGAACGCCGCGTGAAGCGCTCCGACGGCGCGTTCGACGTCGTCTTCGGCGACGACGCACGAGATGCGGATGGTCGACGTGCTGATCATCTCGATGTTCACGCCCTCCGTCGCGAGGACCTCGAACATCTTCGCGGCGATGCCCGGATGCGTCTTCATCCCCGCGCCGACGAGCGAGACGCGGCCGATGCGCTCGTCGGTGCGATAGCCGCTGGCTTCGGTGTCGACCACGACCTTGTCCATGCAGTGCGCGGCCTTGACGCTGTCGGCGCGCGGCACGGTGAAGCTGATGTCGGTGTGACCTTCGGTCGAGACGTTCTGCACGATCATGTCGACGTTCACGCCCGCGTCGGCGAGGTCGCGGAACACCGTTGCCGCGACGCCCGGTCGGTCGGGGACCTGCTCGATCGTCCACTTCGCCTCGGAGATGTCGTGCGTGACGCCCGAGATGATCGCCTGCTCCATCGATTCCCTGGCGTCCATCGACACATCCTCCTCCACTCCGGGTCGACTCCACGCTCCGCTCCCGTAGAGTCGCAACGCTTCCATCTCCTCGGTCACCCACGTTCCGGGCGCCCATGTGAAGCTCGACCGTACGTGCACGTTCACGTGGTGGTTGCGGGCGAACTCGACCGACCGCAGCGCGAGCACGCGGCCGCCGGTCGCCGCCATCTCGAGCATCTCTTCGAACGACACGTGGGCGAGCTTGCGCGCCGTCGGCACGACGCGCGGGTCGGCGGTGTAGACACCCTCGACATCGGTGTAGATCTCGCACGCGTCGGCGTCGAGGGCTGCCGCGAGCGCCACCGCGGTCGTGTCGGACCCCCCGCGCCCGAGCGTCGTGATGTTGCGCGCCGTCGAGACACCTTGGAAACCGGCGACGATCGCGACCTTGTTCTCGGCGAGCGCGTCGCGGATGCGGTCGCCGCGCACCTCGATGATCTTGGCCTTGCCGTGCTCGCTGTCGGTGAGGATGCCGGCCTGGCTGCCCGTGAAGCTCACCGCCGGCTGGCCGAGGTGTTCGACGGCCATCGTCAGCAGTGCCATCGAGATGCGCTCGCCGGCTGTCAACAACATGTCCATCTCGCGGCCGCCGGGGCGCTCACACACGTCGCTCGCGAGCCGCACGAGGTCATCGGTGGTCTTGCCCATCGCGGAGACGACCACGACGACATCGGCGCCCGACCGTCGAGTGCGAACGATGTGATCGGCGACCGCGCGAATACGGTCGGGGTCGGCGACCGAGGTTCCGCCGTACTTCTGGACGAGCAGCGCCACGGCGATCCAGGCTACCGGCGCTCGCAGCCTGCCCCGGAAGGGTTTAGGCGGGCCTGTACCCTCCAGGGCCGTGCCCAGTCAGGACAAACGCCAGCGCAAGAAGGAGAACGCGCGTCTCGCGCGCGAAGCGCGTATCGCAGCGGAACGGCGGCGGCGCCGGCTGCGCTCGGCGCGCAACATCGGCATCATCGTCGCCATCTTCGTGATCTTCATCGTCGTCGTGAACATCGTCAAGGGCGACAACAAGAAGCCGTCGTCGAAGGCATCGCCGACACCGACCACGACGACGCCGGTGACCGTCGACCCGACGAAGACCTACGTCGCGGCGATTACCACGAACCTCGGCAAGATCGAGCTCGCGCTCGACGTGAAGAAGTCTCCGATCGCCGCGAGCCATTTCATCCAGCTCGCACGCGACGGTGTGTACAACGGCTCACGCTGGCACCGCGTCGTCAAGGACTACGTGATCCAGGGCGGCGCGCCGGGTGGCGACCCGAACAAGGACTACGGCACATCTGTCGTCGGCGAGCTCCCGACGAATCACTACCCCGTCGGGTCGTTGGCGGCCGCGAAGAAGGACAACGACCCCCCGGGCACCTTCGATTCGCAGTTCTTCATCGTGACCGGCAAGCAGCAGGGTGCGGGCCTCTCGAACGACTACGCGCGGTTCGGCTCCGTGAAGTCGGGAATGGACGTCGTCAGGAAGATCGAGGCGCTTCCGACCGACAGCAAGGAAGAGCCCACGCAAAAGGCGACGATCGACAACGTGACGATCAACGAGTCCTGATCACCTGGTGATCACGAAGTCGTCGCGGCCTCGACCAGGTCGACATTCGTGCCGGCCTTCGACGTCTGGGGCTCCGCGTCCTTGCGGTACACCGTGACGCGCCCGGCGCCGACGACTTCCCAGGCCCCGTTGTCTTCACGGACGAGCGCGGTGTGCTCGTCGACACCGACGAGCACCGCGTTCGACGACAACAAGTCGACCGACCGCTCGCGTATGTGATCGGCCGCGGTCCCGTGGTACGGGAACACCGCGAGCCCGTGCACGAGACCGAGGCCCACGGTGTACGCGCCGCCGCGTGGGTCGACCATCGGATCGCACAACACGGTTGCGCCCGCGCCCGACGCCGCGATCACAGCGCCCGATAGGTAGGCGTCGACCAGCGCGGCATACAGCGCGCTCGTCCTTCAGGACGGAACGCAGGTGCAATGGCGAGCCGTCGCCGAGGTAGACGAAGCGCGCCTTGCGGATCGCCGACACGTTCGCGTCCGATTCGGCGTCGCGGCGGTTCAGCACCATGAGGCCGGTCGCCGCCGCGCCGAGCTCGCCGAACCACGCCGCCGCCCGTTCGACCTCGCGCTCGGGATGCTCGAACGCGGCGGCGGTCGGCAGCACGAGGACGTCGGCGCCCCCGGCACGTTCGAGGAGCCGCGCGTCGAGCGCGGCGACATGCCTCTGTCCATTCGCCGCCGCCGACGAGCGCGAGCGTTCCCGTCTGCTTCGGCATGTCTACCGGGTCGACTCCACGCTCCGCTCCCTCGGGTCGCTGCGCTGTCCTCTCCCGCGGTGATCCTACGAGTGCGCGACGGGCGGGGCTGGCCGCGTCTCACTGCTCGCCGGTAGCGTTCGGGCCTCTTGCCGGCGCATTCGGGGGGACATGATGGCGGTCAAGCGAGTCGGGATCGTGGGCTCGGGGATCATGGGCTCGGGGATCGCCGAAGTTGCCGCCAAGGCCGGCATGGAGGTCGTGCTGCGGAGCCGGGCCCAATCAACCGCCGACAAGATGGTCGCGGGACTCGAGAAGTCGCTCGCCAAGCAGGTCGAGCGCAACAAGCTCGAAGCCGGCGACCGCGACGCGGTGCTCGGCCACGTTCGAGCGGTCACCGACCTGCGCGAGCTCTCCGAGTGCGACCTCGTGATCGAGTCGATCGTCGAGGATCTCGAGACCAAGAAGCATTTGTTCACCGAGCTCGACCGCATCTGTGCTGATCACGCGATCATCGCGACCAACACGTCGACATTGCCGATCGTCGAGATGGCGATGAACACGGGCCGGCCCGAGAAGGTGTGCGGGATCCACTTCTTCAATCCGGCGCCGATGATGGCGCTCGTCGAGGTCGTGCGCGCGATCACATCGAGCGACGACACCATCGACGAGGCCGTCGCGTTCGCGACGACGTGTGGGAAGACGCCGGTGCAAGTCCGCGACCAGGCGGGCTTCATCGTCAACGCGTTGCTGTTCCCGTACCTGAACAACGCGGCCAGGCTGTTCGACGCGGGCGTGGCCTCGCGCGACGACATCGACGCCGCGATGAAAGGCGGCTGCAACTTCCCGATGGGGCCGCTCGAGCTGCTCGACCTCGTCGGCCTCGACACCAGCCTGTCGATCCTCGAAGCGCTCTACGACGAGTTCAAGGATCCGAACTACGCGCCCGCGCCCGTGCTGCGCAGGATGGTGAGCGCCGAGCGCCTCGGCCGCAAGACCGGCGAGGGCTTCTACGGATACAAGCGATAACCCGGGGAGTCGTCGACTTCCGGTCGACCGGAAAAATCCGGGACAATGGTGCCGATGACCGACCGCGACCGACCGTGGCTGATCCGTACGTACTCGGGGCACTCGTCGGCACGCGCGTCGAACGAGCTCTACAGGCGCAACCTCGCGAAGGGTCAGACCGGGCTCTCGGTGGCGTTCGACCTCCCGACCCAGACCGGGTACGACCCGGATGACGTCCTGGCCCGCGGGGAGGTGGGCAAGGTCGGCGTACCGGTACCGCACCTCGGCGAGATGCGCATGCTGTTCGACGGGATCCCGCTCGGCGAGATGAACACGTCGATGACGATCAACGCGACTGCGATGTGGTTGCTCGGCATGTATCTCGCCCTCGCCGACGAACGGGGCGTCGGCTACGCCGCGCTCTCGGGCACGACCCAGAACGACATCTTGAAGGAGTACCTGTCGCGCGGCACGTACATCTTCCCGCCCGAGTCGTCGAAGCGGCTGACCGTCGACCTCATCGTGTACACCGTGAAGCACGTTCCCGCGTGGAACCCGATCAACGTGTGCCCGTATCACTTGCAGGAGGCGGGCGCGACGCCGGTGCAAGAGCTCGCGTACGGCCTCGCGAACGCGATTGCAGTGCTCGACGCTGTGCGCGATTCGGGTCAGGTGCCCGAAGACGAGTTCCATGAGGTCTTCGCGCGTATCTCGTTCTTCATCGACGCGGGCGTCCGCTTCGTCGAAGAGATGTGCAAGATGCGGGCGTTCACTCGCATGTGGGACCGGATCGGCAAGGCACGTTACGGCGTCGACGACCCCAAGCAGCGCCGTTTTCGCTACGGCATGCAAGTGAACTCGCTCGGACTCACCGAAGAGCAACCCGAGAACAACGTGCAACGCATCGTGCTGGAGATGCTCGGTGTGACGCTGTCGAAGGACGCGCACGCTCGCGCGATTCAGCTGCCCTGTTGGAACGAGGCGCTGGGACTTCCGACGCCGTGGGACCAGCAGTGGTCGCTTCGCATGCAGCAGGTGCTCGCGTACGAATCGGATCTTCTCGAGTACGGCGACTTGTTCGACGGGTCCGTGGTCGTCGAGCGCAAGGTGTCGGAGCTCGTCGACGCCGCCGAAGCCGAGTTGCAATGGGTGCTCGAGGGCGGCGGTTCGTTCGCGATGATCGACGCGATGAAAGGACGACTCGTGCAGGCGCACGCCGAGCGCGTCCGCCGCATCGAGTCGGGCGAGCTCGAGGTCGTCGGCGTCAACGCGTTCAGCGAGACCGAGCCGTCGCCGCTCGCCGCGATCGCGCAACGGGGCGGCATCGTGACGATCGACCCCGCGGTCGAACGCGCCCAGGTCGAGGCGATCGAAGCGTGGCGGGCATCTCGCGACTCGGCCACGGTTGATGCCGCGCTCGCCGAGCTCCGGCGCGTCGCGGTCACGAACGAGAACCTCGTGCCCGCCACGATCCAGTTCGCGCGCGGGTGGCACGGTCGGCGAATGGGCGGGCGCGTTGCGCGAGGTGTTCGGCGAGTACCGCGCGCCCACCGGCGTCGGCGCGGTCGCGGTGCGCCCGGGCGCGGAGATGCAGGACGTGCGCGCGCGAGGTGCGCGCGGTCGCCGATCGAACTGGGGGTCCGATCCGCCTGCTCGTCGGCAAGCCCGGACTCGACGGCCACTCCAACGGCGCCGAGCAGATCGCGGTCGCCGCCCGCGACGCGGGCATGGAGGTCATATATCAGGGCATCCGGCTGACGCCGGTCGAGATCGCGATCGCCGCCCGGGACGAGGATGCCGACGTGGTGGGCTTGTCGATCCTGTCGGGCTCGCACCTGAGCCTGGTGCCCGAGACCGTGCGGCTGCTGCGGGAGCACGGCGTGGACGCGCCCGTCGTGGTCGGCGGCATCATTCCCGACGCGGACCGCGCGGAGCTCGAAGCGGCAGGTGTGGCCCGTGTCTACACCCCCAAGGACTACAAGCTCGCGGCGATCATGCGCGATATCGCGGAGCTGGCCGCCGCCCGGCGGGCGTCCCCTCAGGCCGGGGTCGCGACGGGCCGATGAAGGCTCCGATGCAGGACCTGCGGCTCGTCGTCGCCGCGTTGGGCGGTGTAGGTGCCCTCGCCGCCGGCGCGGTCGGTGTCGCGACGGACTCGCCGCTGTTCGCCGCCGTCGCGGGCGCCGCGGGCGTGATCGCGGCAACCGCAGGCGTTGCGCTCGGCGCCCGGGCGCGCCGCAGCGAGGACCGCCTCGCGCAGGTCGAAGAAGAGATGCTCGCCACGCGCCGCGAGCTCGCGTCGATCAACGCGGTGCTGCAGGAAGAGGCGAACCGCCGTGCAGCCGAAGCAGAGCTGGGCCCGGTTCCCGATCCGCTCGTGCGGCCGCGCGGCGAGCAAGCGTTCGACGCCGCGACGGGCCTCTACGACGAGAAGTACTTCGCCGTGCTCGTGCAGCAACAGGTCGCCGCCGCGCGCCGCTCGCTGCGGCCGATCTCGGTGATCATCTTCGAGATCGACAGCCTGACCGAGTCCGACGAGGGAACGCGCGTGCAGGCGTTGGGTGTCGTCGGTGACGTCGTGCGCCGGACGTTGCGCGAAAGCGATGCCGCGTGCCGCCTCGGCGACGTGATGGTCGGCGCCATTCTCGAGGACACACCCGAAGCCGGCGCGGTGTGGGCGGCGGAGCGCGTGCGCGGCACGCTGCTCGCATCGCCCATCGGCGACGCGCTCACATTGTCGGCGGGAGTCGCGTGCTACCCGTCGCACGCGCTCGGCGCGGCCGAGCTCGTGCACCAAGCAAGCCGCGCCTTGGAAGAAGCCCGCGCCCGCGGTCGCGACCGCGTCGAGCTCGCACCCGAAGTCAACTAGTTTTCGTGCCGTCGTCTTCGATGTTCTCGTGACGTCGGGCGACTGATTCGTCGTCCAGCGTCGCAAGAACATCCTGCGTGTCGGCGCCGAGGGGGCGGCCGGTCCAGTGCACCTCGCCTGGTGTGCGCGACAACCGAGCGACCGGCGCTTGTTGCACGACGCCGTCGACTTCGACGAATACGCCACGCGCCGCGACGTGTGGATCGGCGAGCAGGTCGCGCATCGAGTACACCGGAGCGATCGCCGCTTCCGCGCGTGTGAACGCGTCGAGCACCTCGGGAGCCGGACGCGCGCCGATCCATCGGCCGACCGCTTCGTCGAGCTCCTCGCGGTGCAGCGCGCGACTTTCGAATGACGCGAAGCGCGGATCGTTGCCGACGCCCAGCAGGTCGAGGACGCGCTGCGCCACCGAATCGGCCGACGTCGAGATCGCTACCCACCGGCCGTCGGCACAGCGATACGTGCCGCGCGGCACGCTGTACGGGATACCGGAGCCAAGCCGCGGCTGGTCGTAGTCGAGGTGCGCGGCGGCCGACGGCAACGCCGACATCATCTGCAGCATCGACTCGAGCAAGTTGACGTCGACGACCTGACCTTGGCCGCTCGCGTCGCGCGAGCGCAGTGCGACCATGACCGCGAAGGCCCCGGCGAGCGCGGCGACCTCGTCGGTGAGCGCGATCGGCGGCAACAACGGACCGCCGTCGGGCTCTCCGTTGATCGCGGCGAACCCGCTCATCGCCTCGGCCATGGTCGCGAAACCGGGTCACGCGGCGTAGGGGCCGTCTTGGCCGAAGCCGGTCACGCGCAACACGACCAGACGAGGATTGCGTCCGTGCAGCACGGCGGGACCGAGCCCGAGCCTCTCCAACGTGCCGGGTCGAAAGTTCTCGATCAGCACGTCCGCAGTGTCGAGCAACGACAGAAGCACGTCGCGGGCGGTCTCGGTCTTGAGGTCGAGCACGATTGCACGCTTGTTCCGACCGAGCAGCTTCCATGTGTACGAGTCGCCACCCTCGGGCGGGAACCATCCCATGCGGCGCGCGCCGTCGCCGGCGGGCGACTCGACCTTGATCACGTCGGCGCCGAAATCAGCGAGGTGGCGCGCGGCTCCGGGACCGGCGAACACGGTCGCGATGTCGATGACGCGGAGCCCCGCGAGTGCTTGCATCGAAGGCACGCTACGAGATCGTGATCGCCTTGAGCATTCCCTCGAGCGCGTGCGACCTGTTGTTGTGTGACGGATCGGGCAGCGTGTCGGCGAGCACGTAGATCCCCGGGCTCAACAACATGGGCTCGTACAGGGTTTGCCGCGGGCTCGAACGCGGACGCGCCACCAACCGCGCTGATCGGCGGCGGCCCGCTCGGCTGCCGGCCCGCCGGCGTGAGCAGATACTGCCGGGCATCGGTGATGCCCTTGTTCCGGGCGAGCCTGTAGATCCTCACCTCGTGCACTTGCCGGCCGGTGTTCGTGATCGCGATCGTGCCGGCACCGTGGAACGTCGGTGCCAGGTCGAAATCGAAGTCGCGGACCTCGATGGTGTCGGCACCGCTGGGGACACTTCCCACGCTGAGTGCGCTCGGCTCGACCTCGACGCTCGCGACCATTCCCTCGGCCGCGTGCAGCTCGCGCCCGCCCGGGTCGCGGACGAAGCACGCGACCGCGTACGCACCGGGATCGAGGTGAATGCTCGCCGTCAACGACTGGCCCGGCGCGACGGCACCCGGCCCACCTGCGAACACCGTGTCCGCGGGAAGCGCGGAGAAGTCGCCAACCGCAGCGCCACCTTTGAACTTCGCATACGGTAACGAGCCGAGCTCGACGAACGCGATCTGGTGCTCGCGCAACCCGGCGTTCTCGAGGGTGACGTCGACCCAGCCCGACGGCAACGTCGACGGAACTGCGAACCCGTCTTCGCGCGCCACCACAACGATCTTCGGCCGCGCACGGTTCTCGCGCGCGTGATCGTCCGATCCGCAGGCGGCGAGCATCGGTACGACCAGCACGGCGGCCGCGGCCATCGTCGAGACGCGGGAACGGAACACTCGGACGTCTAGACCAACTGCGTGAAACAACGGTCGTCGAGCGCTCCGAGCGCATAGTCGCGATAGAGGCCGGCGAACATTCCGCGCGTCCGGTCGGTCCAGGCCATCGCATCGGGCATGCCGATGCGCCGCGTCATCTGTATGTAGCCACCTTCATGGATGCGGTACTCGGCCCAAGCGCCGGGATAATCCTTCACGCACGCGATCTCGACGATCGGCACGTTGCGAGCTTGCGGAAACCGTCGGACGCGCGTGCGATGCGTATGACCCGCGAAGTATCCGGCGATCGACTCGCAGCGGTCTATCAACGCGCAGAGTGCATCGCTGTCGTCGGGGTTGATGCCGAAGTACGTCTCGCTGCGCGTCGAAGCGCCGGGATCCCACGGATGATGATGACCGAAGACGAGCACTGGCTGCGCCGAGGCGCCCGCCAGCTCGTCGAGCCATTCGAGTTGCGCGGCGGGGATGCGCCCACGATCAGTACCCGGGCGGACGGTGTCGAGCACGGCAATCCTGACCCCGGGAAGATCGACGGCGAACGGGCCCGTTGTCGCGATCGTGTCGGTGATCATCGCGTCGTGGTTGCCGCGCACGTGAAGCATGCGTTCGCCGAGCTTGGTGTACGCGGCGAGGAACGCGTCGTACTCCTCCTCGGTACCCGCGTTCGTGAGGTCGCCCTTGACGACGACCGCGTCGGGATCGAGCACGGCGATCTCGGCGATCGCGCCGCGATTCATCAGCTCGGGATATGGCTCCTCACCGGGCTCGGAACGGAACGACGGACCGATCTCGTCGGGAGTTCCCATCACGCCGCATTCGACCTCCCCGAAGTGCACGTCGTTCACGGTCGCGATCGTCGTGAGGTGACGGCCGGGCGGCGTGGCGAGCGTGGTGACCGACTCCGGGAGCAACCTGGTCGCCGGAGCGCCGTCGACGGCGAGGTCGTACGTGGCGCTCGGCGACAGACCGGTGACGCGCGCCGAGTGGTAGCGACCCGACGTGCGCACCTCGTGGTCGCCGACACGAGTCGTGACAGCGCGATCGTCGTCGGTTCGGAACGTGACCACGACCTCGTCGGGCCCGACGGTGAACAGCTCGGCGTCGTGGATCACCGGGTCAGACTACGGGAGACTTCGCCGCGTGCTCGCCGGCGAGGACGCGCCTGGATTGTTCTGGGCAGACGGCAACGAAGACGGCGACTTCGACGATGTCGACGACGCATCGGCCGACGAGGCGTTCGAGGCGTGGCGCGATGAGTACCGCGCACGCGCGACAGGTCGCGGCCGCGATGCAGCTCGATGAGCCGGGGATGCGACGCGACGAGCCGGTGTCGTTGCGATGGTGCTCGTCCACATGATCGACGAGTACGCGCGTCGCAACGGTCATGCCGACTTCCTGCGGAACGCATCGACGGCACCGTCGGCGACTAGGCGCACGCTCACGCCGGGGGTGCCCGAGGGGGTGTCCCCTCGGCCTCATCCGATCCGTGCTTTGCCGGTCGGATGAGCAAAAGACGTGCGGCCGCAGGCCGCTCCATGGAACTCGGAGACGAACCTCTGGTTCGGCTCCGAAATCTCAGATGCGGGAGCGGCGGCCGATGCGGCCCGACAGCCGCCAGGGGCCGCGCTGCACGCAGCGCGCGTTGGGCCGCCCGGCGCGACGCGTCCACCCACATGCTCAGCTGGGTGTCGTCGTGCGCGGCGACCGCGGCCTCGGCGCGTTGGCGCTCCAGCGCGATCGTCACGGCGGCAATCGCCGCGACCTCTTCGGGACTCGTGCTCACAGCGGCGAGTTGCCGTGCTTGCGCGGCGGCAGCTGCTCGCGCTTGGTGCGCAGCATCTCGAGGGCGCGGGCGAGCATCTTGCGGGTGTCGCGCGGGTCGATGACGTCGTCGACGTAGCCGCGCTCGGCCGCCTGGTACGGGTTCAAGAAGCGGTCCTCGTACTCGAGAATCAGCTCGGCCGCGCCGTGACCCGGCATCGGTAGCGGACTCGATCTCCTTGCGGAAGATGATGTTGACCGCGCCGTCGGCGCCCATGACGGCGATTTCGGCCGACGGCCACACGTACGCGATGTCGGCGCCGATCGACTTCGAGTTCATGACGACGTACGCACCGCCGTAGCCCTTGCGCGTGATGATCTGCACACGCGGCGTCGTCGACTCGCAGTACGCGTACAAGAGCTTCGCACCGTGGCGGATGATGCCGCCGTACTCCTGGTCGGTTCCCGGCAGGAACCCGGGCACGTCGACGAACGTCACCAGCGGAATGTTGAACGCGTCGCATGTGCGCACGAAGCGCGCGGCCTTCTCCGATGCATCGATGTCGAGGCATCCGGCGAGCACCTGCGGCTGGTTCCCGACGATGCCGATGGCGTGACCGTCGATGCGGGCGAAGCCGCAGACGATGTTCATCGCCCACATCGGGAACACCTCGAAGAAGTCGCCGTCGTCGACGATGTCGGCGATCACGGCCTTCATGTCGTACGCGCGGTTCGACGAGTCCGGGATCAGCTCCATCAGCGCGTCGCACGAGCGCTCGGGATCGTCGTCCGCGTCGTAGTGCGGCGGGTCTTCGAGGTTGTTCGACGGCAGGAACGACAGCAGGTAGCGCACCATCTCGATGCAGCTCGGCTCGTCGTCGGCGACGAATGTCGCGACACCCGATTTCGTCGCGTGCGTGATCGCGCCACCGAGCTCCTCGTGGGTGACTTCTTCGCCGGTGACGGTCTTCACGACGTCGGGGCCGGTGATGTACATGTTCGACACGCCCTTCACCATGAAGATGAAGTCGGTCATTGCCGGCGAGTAGACGGCGCCGCCGGCACACGGCCCGAGCACCACGCTGATCTGTGGGATCACGCCCGACGCTTTGACGTTTCGGAAGAAGATGCCGCCGTAGCTGGCGAGCGACACCACGCCTTCTTGGATGCGCGCGCCGCCACCGTCGTTGAGGCCGACGAGTGGCGCGCCGACCGACTCGGCGAGATCCATCACCTTGTGGATCTTCTCGGCGTAGACCTCGCCGAGCGCGCCTCCGAAGATCGTGAAGTCCTGGCTGAACACGAACACCTTGCGGCCGTCGACCGTGCCCCAGCCGGTCACGACACCGTCGGTGAGCGGGCGGTTGTTCTCGATGCCGAAGCCGTACGCGCGATGGCGCGCGAGCATGTCGAGCTCGACGAACGAGTCGGGGTCGAGCAACAGATCGATGCGTTCGCGGGCGGTGAGCTTGCCGCGTTCGTGCTGGCGCCTCACCGCCGCCTCGCTGCCCGGGACCCGCGCCTCCTCTTTGAGCTTGGCGAGCTGGTCGAGGCGCTCGGTGATCGGGTGCGGCGTCGGTGCAACTTCGTCGGCCATTCCCGGCAGGCTAGTAGCACCCTCTCGCGTTCCCGCACGCCGTAGTGACCCACGGGTAGCTGCGTCAGAAGGCAGCGCGCTCGCGACAGCCGCCGTATCGCTGCCGAGAGCTGCTGCTCGCCGGCGTCGCGTCAGATCGCCACGAGCGCGAGCCCCGCGGCGGCAACGAGCGCAGGAACGATGACGCTCGAGAGGGCATTCTGCAGCGCGGCGGCGAAGGCACGCTCCTCGACGAGGCGCACGGTCTCGTATGTGAACGTCGAGAACGTTGTGTAAGAACCGCAGAACCCGGTCCCGAGCACGATCTTCGCGTCGGACGGGAAGGCGTGGTACAGCACCAGTCCCGTGAGGACCCCGAGGAGGAACGAGCCCGTCAGGTTGACGACGAACGTGCCACGCGGGAACACACCTTTGGCGCGGTCTTGGACGAAGCCGTCGAGGAGATAGCGCACGGGCGCGCCCAGCGCTCCGGCCACGGCGATCCCGGCGACGAGCATCAGGCCGTCATCAGGGTCGCCGGGGGCGACCGACGTACTTGATCACCTCGACGTCGTCGACGATGACGAGTCCCTCTGTGATCAGCTCGTCGAGCTGGGGGATGAAAGCGTCGATGCGTTCGGGCTCGTCCACGATCAACACGATGATGGGGAGGTCGTTCGACAAGCTCAGGATTCGCGAGGTGTGCACGTGGTTCGATGCGCCGAAACCTTCAACGCCCCGCACCACCGTCGCGCCGGCAAGACCGGCTTGCTGCGCCCGATGCACGATCTCGGTCGCCAGCGGCTTGTGGTCGTGGCGGTCCTCCTCGCCGATGAAGACTGTCAACCGGCGCGCTCGCCCCTCGAGCTTCACGAGCACTCCCTTCTCGAGATCGTCATCGGTACCCCGCTCCCGGCAAGAGTCGCGCCAGCACGATGCCGAGGTACGCGACGGCGAGGCCGGCGGCGACGCTGACGACGGTGTAACCGACCCCGATCGCGACGCGTCCGTCTTTGATCAGCAACACGCTCTCGACCGCGAGAGTAGAGAACGTCGTGTAGGAGCCGAGGAAGCCGACTGCGAAGAATGGCCGGACATAGCGCGTGGGCGGCACGCGTTCGATCACCAGCGTGAGGAAGAAGCCCAGTACGAACGCGCCCGAAAGGTTGGTCCAGAACGTCGCCCACGGGAACCCGCCGCGCGCGACGGTGATCCACTGCGCGATCTCGTAGCGCGCGGGCGCGCCCATGGCGCCGCCCACGGCGATCGCGGCAATGATGTCCGGCCGGATTCGCTCGGGCAGACGCGAACGGCGCGTGCGCCGTCGGATCGCGTCGGCCGACTGCGCGGCTCCGCCGCGTGACCGGGTCTCGGTGCGTGTCGACGGCTTCTTCTCCTCTCGCTGCCGGGCTGCGGAACTGCGCAGTTCACCGGTCCGTCACGTAGAGGCCATCAGCGCGGGTGCGCGGTCAATGGCGAGCCTCATCGCCGCCCCGGCAGCCTACCGCTCGGCGCAACAACACTTGCGCGTCGTCGTATTACGCGCTCGCGCGTCCCGGGCGCTGGTTCGGTCCGCGCAGCGCAGGGACATATCCCGTTGCGAAGTAGCCGGCGAGCGCCGCGAACACGATGAGGGCGGCGGGCGCGCTCAGCAACGCAACGAGCGTCGCGGCCGCGTAGGTCGTCGGGCCGATCATCGTTCTGCGCAGCGCTTGTCGTACGCCGCGGTCGTCGAGCGTGTCCTCTCGGAGATCGGGATGGCCGAGCAGGTACCACCACAAACCGAGGAACCCGAGGCCGACGAGCACCATGTTGATGCCGTACAACGCGGCCGCGGCGTGGCCCGCGCGACCTTCGCGGAGGTAGTCGCCGAGCACTGCCGTCGGAAAGGGCACGAACGAGATCGACATCAGCAACACGAGATTGATGAACAGCAGTGGCCGATCGACGCGCGCGATGCCCTGGAACAGCGCGTGGTGGTTGACCCACATGATGCCGATCGTGATGAAGCTCACGGCGAACACCGCGTACTTCGGCCAGAGGTGGAACAGCTCTCTGCTCAGGGTGCCGCCTCGGGGAACGTCGGGCACGCGGAGCTCGAGCACGAGCAGCGTGATCGCGATCGCCAACACCCCGTCCGAGAACGCTTCGGCGCGCGATGTCGTCGGCGTCATCCCGGTGTCGCGCCGTAGGAGTCGTAGGCGCGGCCCGCGGCCTCAGCGGCCTTTCGGCCACAATCGAACTGGTACGGCGAGATGCCGCCCGGCTCCCACGCGGTGACAGAATCGGCCGAGATCGCGATCTCCGCCTTGGGCACGACACCGAACTCGGCGCGCACGTCGTCGACCGGCGTCGCCGCGTGCGCGAACCAGTCGATGCGCAGCAGGTCGACACCGTGGCCGTCCGCGTGCGCCGCGCACAACGCACCCCGCCGCATCGCGTCGGCGAACCGGACGGCCATGCCTCGGTGCGAGAGGTGCCCACGGTCGTACTGGAACAGTCCCATGCCGCTCGCCGCGTAGCCGGTCTCGAACAGGCTGATAACCATCGCAAGCAACGAGAACGCGTGCGGGTCGTCGTTGGCGCGTGCGATGAACGCGAACACCTCGAGCTCGCATTCGACCGTCGAGCCGTAGTCGGCCAGCACGTGTACCCAGTCATGTTGGGCGAGCAGCGGGGGCGCGCTTCCGGGCCGGCCCGGGAACGCGAAACCGCGTGCGTCGTAGAACTTCGCGACCTCGCGCCCGAGCGTGCCGTCCGCAAGCGCGCGCAGCGACTCCCACCGTTCGGCGAGCGCAGCATCGTGCACGCACTGCTCCCACGCCTCGGCCAGCTCGCCCGACGTGTGCAGCGCGTCAGCCTGGGCCGGGTCCCATGTCGCCATGTACCCGCTGCGCTGGAAGTCGAGCAGCGCGAGCCCGAGGCTGCCGCGCGCGTATCGCTGCGCGACACGCATCATGTCGTTGCCGACACCCATCTCGCGTGCGTACTGGTCGATGCGGGTGACCACATCCGCGGGCAGCGGCACGAGCACGAGCGCGCCCAGCAGCATGAACTGCAACATCCGCTGCCGAAAGCCTTCGTCGCGCGTCGCCATCGCGCGCGCGAACTCCGGCGGCCCGAGACGCGGCACGTGCTGCGCGGGCGCGACGAAGCCGGTCATCGACTCCGACAGGGCTTCGAGCAGCAGGCGCTGGAGGCTCGTGAGCTCGCCCCCGCCCGGCGCGACCGCGCCGGCGATGCCGCCCACGATCGTGCGCGCTTCCGCCGCGTCGGGCGGCCCTTCGCGGAGTTCGGCGGGAGCGGGAAACGGCACCGGCATGCGGGCCTCAACTCGTCGGTGTCGGCGGCTATTCCTGCACGAGCTCTATCAGCGTGCCGAACGCACCCTTGGGGTGCACGAACGCGACCGTGGTGCCGCGGCTGCCGGGCCTCGGCGCCTCGTCGATCGCGCGTCCGCCGTGTGCCTTCACCGACTCGAGCGCCTTTGCGCAATCGTCGACGCGATAGCCGACGTGGTGGAGCCCTTCGCCCTTCTTCTCGAGATACTTCGCGACCGGCGAGTCGTCACGGATCGGCGTGAGCAGCTGCACGTACGAGTCGGCAACCTTCAACAGGGCTTCTTCGACACCGTCGGACTCGACGACCTCGCGATGCTCGACCTCGCAGCCGAAGGTCTCGCGGTAGTACGCGATCGCGGCTTCGAGATCGTTGACGGCGATGGCGACGTGGTCGATCTCGGTCAGCATGTCGTGCATGGTACGTGCTGCAGAGGCGTACACGGCTCAATCGGCGAAGCGACGGAACAGCGTGATCTGGTCGAGGTGCCGCGCGCGCGTTTCATCGTCAGTGACGCCGAGGTCGCCCTCGGGCGCGAGGCACAACACGCCGACCTTGCCTTCGACGAGATTGTGGTGCACTTGCAGCGCGGCCTCGCCGGTCTGGTCGAGTGGGTAGACCTTCGACAGCGTCGGGTGCACCTTGGCCTCGCCGACGAGCCGGTTGGCTTCCCACGCCTCGCGGTAGTTCGCGAAGTGGCAGCCTTTCAATGTCTTGAGGTTCATCCAGAGGTACCGGTTGTCGTACTCGATCTGGTAGCCCGACGTTGCCGCGCACGTGATGATCGTGCCGCCGCGCTTGCACACGAACACCGACGCACCCATCGTCGAACGCCCAGGATGCTCGAACACTATGTCGACGTCGCGACCGATCAGCTCCCGGATCTTCTTGCCGAACCGCAGCCACTCGGCCGGATCCTGCTCGGTGTCGCTCTTCCAGAACTGGTAGCCCTCGGCGCGCCGGTCGATGACGGCGGCGCAGCCGAGCGCGCGCAGCAACTTGGCGCGCCGCTCACTCGACACGACACCCACTGGCGTACCGCCACCGTTGTTCACGTACTGCACCGCGTACGCGCCGATGCCGCCCGTCGCGCCCCACACGAGCACGGCTTGACCCTGATACATGTGCGAGCCGTTCTTGCTCACGATCATGCGGTAGCTCGTGCTGTTGCAGAGCGCGTTGCACGCAGCTTCTTCCCACGTGAGGTGCTTCGGCTTCGGCATCAACTGGTTCGCCTTGACGACGGTGATGTCGGCGAGACCGCCAAAGTTCGTCTCGAATCCCCAGATGCGCTGGTTGGTCGCCATCATCGAGTCGTCGTGCGCGGACGGATCCTGGTCGTCGACGTGCAGGCAATGGACGGTCACGACGTCGCCCGGTTTCCAGTTGCGAACCGCGGATCCGACGCGCACCACTACGCCGCTCGCGTCCGAACCCATCACGTGGTACGGCTGATCGTGGCGCTTGCCCCACACGCTCTCGCGGCCGAGCCGCTTCAGGAATCCGAACGTCGGCAGCGGCTCGAAGATGCTCGTCCAGACCGTGTTGAAGTTGATCGCGCTCGCCATCACCGCGACGTAGGCCTCGTCGGGCGCGAGCTCGGGGAGAGGGAACTCCTCGACATGGATCGACTTGCGGGGGTCTTTGTCCGCCGACGGGATGCCCGCGAACATCTCCTGCTCGTCGGCCTTGACCAACGCGCCCCGCACCGCCGCGGGGAGCGGCACGTTCGCGAGCTCCTCGCCGGACGCGCCTTCGAGGATTGCCGTGCGGATCGCGTCGATGCCACCACCCGCACTTCGCGCTCCGCTCCCACCGGTCGCTGCGCTGTCGTCTCCCATGCGCGCAAGCTACCGGGCAGTAGCGGACGAATACCACCCGTCCCTACACTGTCGCTCTCGCAAGAGTGTGGTGTTCTCGAAGGTTTCTCGAAGGAGGCCCAATGCCCGGTTCGGTCATCGTCGGATCGGCTCGTACACCGATCGGCAAGCTCTCGGGCGCGCTCGCGGGATTCACCGCGCAGGACTTGGGCGGTCTCGCCATCAAGTCTGCGCTCGAACGAGCCCGCGTCGGCACCGAGCAAGTCGACTACGTATTGATCGGCCAGGTGCTGCAAGCGGGGCAAGGCCAGATCACCGCGCGGCAAGCGGCCGCGAACGCCGGCGTACCGATGACCGTTCCCGCGATGACGCTCAACAAGGTGTGCTTGTCGGGCATCAACGCGATCTATCTCGCCGATCAGATGATCCAAAGCGGTGACGCGGAGGTCGTTGTCGCCGGCGGCATGGAGTCGATGACTCACGCGCCCTACTTGTTGCCCGGCACGCGCGCGGGGTACCGCATGGGCAACAGCGAGGTCGTCGACTCGATGGTCAACGACGGCCTGTGGTGCGCGTTCGATGCCGTTCACATGGGCGCAGGCACGGAGAACTATGTCGGTCAGGTCGGCGGCATCAGCCGCGAGGCGCAGGACGAAGCGGCGGCGAAGTCGCACGAGCGCGCCGCGGCCGCACAGAAGGAAGGCCGTTTCGCCGACGAGATCACGCCGGTGTCGATCCCGCAGCGCAAGGGCGACCCGATCGTCGTCGACAGCGACGAGGGTGTGCGGCCCGGCACCACCCCCGAGTCGCTCGCAGGGTTGCGGCCCGCGTTCTCGAAGGACGGCACGATCACGGCCGGCAATGCGTCGCAGATCTCCGACGGCGCCGCGGCCGTGATCGTCACGAGCCGCGCCAAGGCCGACGAGCTCGGCGTCACGCCACTCGCGGAGCTCATCGGCTACGGCATGGTCGCCGGGCCCGACCCGTCGCTGCTTCACCAGCCGTCGCGCTCGATCAAGCGCGCGGTCGAGTCGAGCGACCTGAGCGTCAAGGACATCGACCTGTTCGAGCTCAACGAGGCGTTCGCCGCGGTCGGCATCGCGTCGATCCGCGACCTCGGCATCACCGACGAGATCACCAACGTGAACGGCGGCGCGATCGCGCTCGGTCACCCGGTGGGCATGTCGGGTACGCGCGTCGTCCTCACGTTGATCAACGAGCTGCGCCGGCGCGGTGGCGGCGTCGGCGCGGCGGCGCTGTGCGGCGGCGGCGGCCAAGGCGACGCCGCGCTCATCCGCACGTTGTAAGTCACGTGGGGCGTGCTGAGGTGCGGAAAGCACCCCTCGCTCACGCCTCCTGCGTAGTGTCTTGCCGATGGTGCCGGAGCTACGGCCGCGCGGAGTCGGTGAGATGGTCGACCTCGCAGTCGTGCTGTACCGACGGCGGTTCGTACGCCTCCTCGCGGTCACCATGGCGATCGAGGTCCCGGTGCAGGCGTTCAGCACCGTCGTGCTGCTCTCCGCGCAGCCCGACGGCTTCACGCCGGGCGTCACCGGCGGCTTGACGCCGACGTACGACACCGGCTCGGCCACGCTGCACCTCGCCGCGTTCGTCGTGATACTCGCCGTCAGCGTGGTGTCGACGGCGTTCGTCACCGCGGTGTGCACGCGCATCACGGCGGACGCGTACGTCGACCGCTCCGATGGGCGAGGAGTCGCGTTCCGCGGCGCGACCCGGCGGGTGTTCGCGCTCACGGGACTCGCACTGATGCTCGTGCTCGCACAGGGTGCCGGCGCGGCCGCGTGCCTCGTCGGCATCGTCGTTCCGATCACGGTATTCGCGGTCGCGATCCCGGCATTGATTCTCGAGGACACCGGGGTGTTCCGCGCCATGGGACGCTCGTTCGAGTTGACGAAGCAACACTTCCTTCGGGTGCTCGGCCTGGTGGTGACTGCACACCTGCTCGAGCGCGATGCTGAACCTCGGTCTCGCGGCCGCGGTGGCCGCGTTGTTCCGCTCCGGCGACGGCTCGGCCGCGCTCGTGATCACGCAAGGCTTTGCGAGCGCCGTCGCCGCAGTCGTGACGACACCATTGGTGGCGGCCGCGATCGTCGCCTGCTACTTCGATCTGCGGATCCGCAACGAGGCGTTCGACGTGCAGCTGCTCATGCAGCAGAACGACGCTCGTCGGTCGGACGCGCGGGTAGCGGTTCCGTCGGCTGCTGCTCGATGACGGGCGTGCATGCCGGCCGCGCGGCGCAGGCGGTCGATCCCGATGGCGCGCGCGATGCGGCGCACGACATTCTCTCCGACCGCCGGTTCCATCGCGATCCCGCGCCGCGACCGTTGCGCGGCCCGCTGCGCTGGCTCGGCGACAGGCTCCAGTCGGTCGCTGATGCAGTCGGCAAGTTGCTGCGGCCGGTGCCGGGCTTGGTCTGGCTCGCGATCGGCCTGGCGGCGATCGCGGTGGTCGTGTGGCAAATGCTCGTCATCGGGCGCCGTCGACGCGTGAGTGGTGCCGGGAGTCGCAGCACACCTACCCGCGGCGGCGCCGCGACCGAGGATCCCGACGCGCTCGAACGCGCGGCGGACGACGCGGAGCGGCGCGGCGAGCTCGAGCGCGCGGTGCGGCTGCGCTTCCGCGCCGGATTGCTCCGGCTCGGCGGGCGCGGCGCGATCACGTACCGGCCGTCGGTCACGACCGCGGAAGTTCGGCACACGTTGGGATCGCAGACGTTCGACGAGCTCGCGCGCACATTCGAAGGCATTGCCTACGGTGGTCGGCAGGCGCGGCCACCCGACGTCGACGCCGCGCGCCGCGACTGGCCCCGCGTCCTCGAGGACGCACATCGCCCATGAGCAGCACGACACCGGCGGCCCCGGCGGCACCGTCAACACAGTCAACGCAGGCGACACGCACGCGCCGCATCTGGATCGGCGTCGCCGGTGTTGTCGGAGGGCTGATCGTGCTCAATCTGCTCGCGAACGCTCTCGACCGCGCCGTCGGCGGCAACGAACCCGGCGGTGCTCCCGACTCGTCCTACGCGACCGCGGGCAGCGGCGTCGCCGCCTACGCGACGCTGCTGGGCCGCTACGGCCACCACGTCGTCCGCCAGCGCGGGGAGATCGACGCCGTGCAGCTCACGCGGGCGGACACCGTCATGCTCGTGAGTCCTGATGCGGTCTCCGGCGGCGAGACAGCCGCGCTGGTCGAGTTCGTCGCCAACGGCGGTCGTCTCGTGATCGCCGACCGAGCGCCGCCGTATCTGCACGAGCTGCGCGACAACCCGCCGGAATGGCAACCGGAAGGCCCGACCGTGTGGGCCGAGATCGATCCCGCGCTGGGCAACCTGCACGAGATCGACGCGAGTCGCGGGGGCGCATGGGCGGCGCCGGGCGGTGGCGAGCCACTCGTCGGGAACGCGAGGCGCTCCTTGGTTGTCCGCGAACACGTCGGCGCGGGCGAGATGCTGTTTCTGGCTGATCCGTCGCCGCTCGAGAACCGCGACCTCGACGGGGCCGACAATGCGGCGTTCGCGGTGGCGCTCGCGGGCGGCGGGCACACGGTGCTGTTCGCCGAAGGCGTGCACGGGTTCGGCGCGAGCCGTGGCATTGGTGCAATCCCCACTCGCTGGAAGTACGCGCTCGGACTCCTCGCGCTCGGCGCGCTCGTGTTCGTGTGGTCGCGAGCCCGGCGGTTCGGGCCTCCTGATCGGCCGGCACGCGAGTTGCCACCCGCCCGCGCCGAGTATGTGCGGGCGCTTGCGCGGACCTTGGAGCGCACGCACGACCACGCGAACTCACTCGCGCACTTACAACGCTGGACACGTCGCGCGCATCATCGAGCGCGCCGCGCTCCGGCCCGACGCGAACGACGACGAGGTCGTCCGCACGGCGCGCGCGATGGGCTGCAGCGACGACGATGTCGCGCCGTTGGTGCGGCCGGCATGGAACGACACCGACGTGCTCGCGATCGGACGGACGCTCGCACGCGTCACCGGCGGCGACGGGAGTATGCGTTGAACGAGCTGCGCGATCGTGTGCTCGGCGAGATCCGCAAGGTGGTGGTGGGCCAGGATCACATCGTCGAGGTGTTGCTCGCGGCGACGGCTGTGGGCGGGCACGTGCTGCTCGAAGGTGTGCCCGGTGTCGCGAAGACCTTGCTCGCCAACGCGTTCGCGCGTGCGATCGGCATCGACTTCCGGCGCGTGCAGTTCACGCCCGACATGCTGCCGTCCGACCTCACCGGCACGATGACGTTGCGCGGCAGCGAGCTCGCGTTCCGGCCGGGGCCGGTGTTCACGAGCCTCCTGCTGGCCGACGAGATCAATCGCACACCACCCAAGACACAAGCGGCCTTGCTGGAGGCGATGCAAGAGCGACAGGTCAGCGTCGACGGCGTACCGCGCCGCCTGCCCGAGCCGTTCCTCGTCGTCGCGACGCAGAACCCGATCGAGTACGAAGGCACGTACCCGTTACCCGAGGCCCAGCTCGACCGCTTCCTCGCCAAGATCGACGTCGGCTATCCGGACGCGTCGGCGGAGTCGGCCATCCTCCATCTCGCGCACCACGGTGTCGCGCCCGCAACGCTCGACGACGTGTGCGCCGTCACGACATCCGACGAGCTCCTTGCGACACGCGCGACCGTCGACGCAACCGCGGTACACGAAGCCATCATCGACTACGTCGTCGCGCTCGTCCGCCGCACGCGCGAGCTTCCGAGCATCGCCCTGGGTGCCAGCCCGCGCGCAGCCGTACACTTGCTCGCATCGGCCAAGGCCGCCGCACGGCTCGCGGGCCGCGATTTCGTGATCCCCGACGACGTCGTTGCGGTCGCGCCCGCCGTCCTTCGTCATCGCATCGCCTTGCGGCCCGAAGCGGAGCTCGAGCGGTACCGTCCCGACGACGCGATCGCGACCGCGATCTCGTCGGTTCCCGTACCGCGATGACGCCGACCGCACGTGCAGGGTACGCGCTGGTCGTCGTCGCGCTGCTCGCACTCCTCGTGCCGACGACCGTGACCGTCATCCTCGCGGTTGCGGTGGCCGCGGGTGTGATCGCCGACCTCGTTCTCGTGCGCACGAGGGTTCGCGTCCGTCGCGCCATGCCGCGCGTGTTCGCGCGCGGGATTCCCACCACGCTCGTCGTCGAGTCCGGCGAAGCGTCGGCGGAGCTGCGTCAGGCGCAGCCGCCCGACGTCTCGATCGAGCCCGCAGTCGCGACCGGCCGGCTCGACGCGCACGTCGTCGCGCACCGGCGCGGCCGGGCGACGTTCCCACCGATCACTGCCCGGCGTACCGGCCCGCTTGGCCTCGGGCGCTGCACGTTCGACGGCGAGGGCACTGCCGACGTGCTCGTGTATCCCGACGTGTATGCCGCGCAGCGGCTGGTCGTCGCGTTGCGGCGCGGCCGCTTCCGCGATCCCGGCTTGCGCACGCGCGGACCGCTCGGCCTCGGCACCGATTTCGAGTCGATCCGCGACTACTCACCCGATGACGACGTGCGGCAGATCAACTGGACTGCTACTGCGCGTGTCGGCCGTCCGATGAGCAACGTGTACCGCATCGAGCAGGACCGCGACGTCGTATGCCTCCTCGACACCGGGCGTTTGATGTCGGCGCCGCTCGACCAACGCACGACGCGCCTCGACGCGTGCGTCGATGCGGTCGCGATGGTCGCGCTCGTCGCCGACGAGCTCGGTGATAGGTGCGGAGTGACAGTGTTCGACCGCGAGCTCCGGCGCCGGCTGCCGCCGCGCCGCAACGGCGGGCGGGCGGTCGTGCAGGCAGTCCTCGACGTAGAGCCCCGCGAGGCCGAGACCGACCACGACCTCGCCTTCCGCACGGTCGGCGGAGTGAAGCGTGCGCTCGTCATCGTCTACACCGATGTGCTGGACGAGGCCGCCGCGCGTTCGCTGGTCGACGCGGTCCCCGTGCTCGCGAGACGCCATGCGGTCGTTGTCGCGTCGGTCAGCGATCCCGATCTCGACGACGCGGTGCGACGACGTCCAGCCCGCGTCGCCGATGTGTACGCGGCCGCAGTCGCGGTCGACGTGCTCGACGCGCGTCGCCGTGTGATCGCGCGCCTACGGCACGGGGGTGCCGATGTCGTCGAGGCGCCGCCGGCCCGGTTGGGTGAGGCGTGTGTGCGCGCGTATCTCCGTCTCAAGGCGCGGGCGCGGCTGTAGCCGGCGCGCCGCGCCAGAGCACGAGTCCCCAGTAGACGGCGCCGAGACCGATGCCGATCACCAGCACGGTCGTCAAACCGAGGCCCGCCGGTGTGACGAAGCCTTCGACGAGTCCGGCGACGACCAACCAGCACGCGGTACCAAGGACGATCTCGACCGATGCGCGCGCTTCCTCGCGCAGCGCTTGGCCGCGTTCGCGATTGCCGGGATCGACGATCGCGGACGCGAGGCGCAGACCGGCGAGGCCAGACACGACGATGCAGCTGAGTTCGAGCACGCCGTGCGCGACGATCAACTCGAAGAACGGCTTCGCGTTGCCGGCGCCGATCGCGAGCCCGGCGATCGCACCGAACAGCATGCCGTTGTACAGCAACGCATAGAGCGTTCCGACACCGAGCAGCATGCCGCCCGCAAACGCGAGGAACGACACCTTGATGTTGTTCGTGAAGATCGTCGCTGCGAGATTCGACTGCTCGTCGACGGAGATGCCGAGATCCTGGCCGGCGGCGCGCGGCTCGGTCACCGATTGGTACTGCGCGGGCACCAAGCCGCTCGCCGGCCCGGGATCGCGCCATGCCCAATAGCCCGCCAGCAACATCGGGAACGCAAGGAACGCGATCGCACACACGAGCAGCGCCGGACGCTCGCGAATGCGCCGCCAGTAGCCGTGCGACACGAACTCGCGCAGCGTCGCGGTCTTCGGGTTCGTGTGGTACACGGCCTGCCGGCCGCGTTGCACGAGCTGCTCGAGCCGGAATACGAGCGGGTCGGACGGAAAGCGGCGCCGCGCGAAGCGCGAGATCGGCGGTGGTTGCGCGATAGCACGTGCCGAGACGCCGCACGCCGTGCGGGCCGAGGCGCGCCGGGCTGCCGCGTGACGCGGCCACGAGCTGCTCGAGCTCGGTCCACGTCGCGGATCGCGCGTTCACGAACTCGTCTAAATTCGCCACGTGCACCTCGACGACCGCGTGCTGATCGCGACGCCCGAAGGTGTCACGATCGACCTGGTGCTCGCGGGGCTCGGCTCACGGTTCGTTGCCCGTCTCCTCGACACGACGATTCAACTCGTGATCATTCTTGCGCTCGCGATCGGGACGGCCCTGGCATCGCCCCCGGGCGTCGTATCTGCGGTCGTCGTGGTGTTGATCTTCCTCGTCCTGCTCGCGTACGACGTGCCGTTCGAGGTACTGAACGGCGGTCGCACCGTCGGCAAGCTCGCGGCCGGGATTCGTGTCGTCGCCCGCGGCGGTGAGCCCGTGTCGGCGCTCGCGAGCGCCACGCGCAACATCTTGCGGTTCGTCGACTTCCTGCCGGTCGCCTACGCGGCCGGCGCGATCACGATCGTCGCCACGGCCCGCGACCAGCGTCTCGGCGACCTCGCCGCGGGAACGATCGTGGTGCGCGAACGATTTCCGGGCGCCGCGAAGACGGCTCCCGCGCCGCTCACCGTTTCCGCCGAGGCCGTGGTGGCGTGGGACGTGTCCGGGCTCGATCAGGACGACCTCGTGCCGATCCGGCAATTCCTCGATCGGCGCCTCACGCTCGCCTGGCCGGTGCGGGCGTACTTCGGTACACAACTGGCGTCACGCGTCGCGGCGCGCGTCGCGGGACTTCCGCCGGCCGCGCATCCCGAATACGTCCTCGAGGGCGTGATCGTCGCGAAGCAGTCGCGGGCCTGATGCTGCCGATGACCGACACCAAGGAACGCGGCGTACGACTCGTCGCCACCGCAATCCTCGGCGGCGCGATCGTGTACCCGATCCTGCCGGTACACCCGGCGACGTGTCCGTTGCGTTCGACCACGGGCATCCCGTGCCCGTTCTGCGGTATGACGCGCGCGGTCGCTGCCGCGGTACACGGCGACATCGTCGGCTCGCTGCGTTTCAACCCCGCCGGCGTCCTGTTCGCCGTGCTCGTCGTCGCGTTGCTCGTCCGGCCGCGGCTCGTGCAGCGGTTGCAACCGCCGTTGTGGGTCATGTGGGCCGGGCTCGGCGTGCTCTGGATCTGGAACATCGGCTTCAATCCGACGTTCCACCAGTGGCTGCTTCCCGGTTGACGTCGTCGCACGTGCGCGTGCGCCTCATCGCGCACGACGGCGCGCTCGAGTACGACGCGACCGTGCGATCGGACGACGGCCATCACATCATCGTCGAGGCGCCGTTCGCGGGCGCCGCCGATCGTGATCTCGGCTTCGTAGTCTTCGAAGTCGGAGACACGTGGACCGAGCACTACTGGCGCGATCAGTGGTACTCGATAAAGATCGTGCGCGGCGCGTCGGGCGCGCTGAAGGGTTGGTACTGCGACGCGGCCTGGCCGCCCGAGGTCGACACCCATGCCGGCGTGCTGCGCACCGTCGACCTCGAGCTCGATGTCTGGGTCTCCGCCGACCGGGCGACGATCCTTCGTCTCGATGAGGAGGAATTCGAAGCGTTCGGCGTCGCCACGCAGTTTCCCGACGCCGCGGCCGCCGCGCGGCGCAATCGACGAATGTGTACGCCTCGCAAGACTCGGCGCGCCGCCGTTCGACGCGCCGCCCTGAGCGCCCTCGCAGGGGCGTCAATAGGGGGTCGTATCGCGACCCCCTGATTGACGCCTCTAGGCGTCGACCTCGCGGCGCCCTTCGAGCGCGTGGCCGAGCGTGACCTCGTCGGCGTACTCGAGATCACCGCCGACGGGCAGGCCACTGGCGATCCGCGTGACACGCAAGCCGAGAGGCTTCAGCAGCCGCGCGAGGTACATCGCGGTGGTTTCGCCTTCGACGTTGGGGTTCGTCGCGAGAATGGCCTCGGTGACGCATTCGTCGCTGATGCGGGCGAGCAGTTCCTTGATGCGCAGTTGCTCGGGACCGATGCCGTCGATCGGCGAGATCGCGCCTTGGAGCACGTGATAACGGCCGGTGAACTCGGCCGTGCGTTCGATCGCGACGATGTCGCGCGGCTCCTCGACCACGCACACAACATGCGCGTCGCGACGCTCGTCGCGACAGAAGCCGCACAGCTCGCCTTCTGCGATGTTGAAGCAGCGCCGGCACCATGACACGCGGTCTTTGGCCTCCGCGATCGCGCGTGCCAGACGTTTGGCGTCCTGCGGGTCGGCCTTCAGCAGGTAGAACGCGATCCGCTGCGCCGACTTCGGACCGATGCCGGGAAGTCGGCCGAGCTCGTCGATCAACGACTGCACCGGGCCTTCGTACAACGAAGCCATACGCGTCGCTCAGAGGTGCTGATCGGGTCCGCCGCCGAGCAGGCCGCCGAGATTCCCGAGCATCCCGTCGAGGTCGAGACCGCCTGTCGCGGCCCCGAGCTTCTGATCTTCCATCTCCTTGGCTTCGCGCATCGCCTCGTTGACCGCGGCGACGACCAGGTCCTCGAGCGTCTCGATGTCGGTCGGATCGACGACGCTGGGGTCGATCCGGATCGCGCGCAGATGCCCGTCGCCGGTCACCGTCGCCTTGACGACGCCGCCGCCCGCGGTCGCTTCGACGAGAGTGCTCGCGAGCGCGTCGTGGGCGGCTTGCCGCTCGGCGGCCATCTTCTTGATCTGCGAGAACATGTCCAGCGGGTCGGATCCGGTCATCGCGGCCGCTCCTCGACTACTGATGCACCGAGGTCGGCGACGAGGCGCGCGACCGAGTCGTTCGGCGGTGCATCGTGCGCGTCGACGAGGTCGTGGAGGTCGACGGGTGCGTCGTCGGCGACCGTGACCGGCACAGGTTGCGATGCCGCCGTGTCGGACCCCATGGAAGGCCGCAACGCATCGACCGCATCGAAGTTGTGTGCCCGCAACGTGAAGCGCGGTTGCGAACCGAGCCGCACCGCAAACGCCTCCTTGAGCACTGCGGCTTCCTTGCGGAATCGCTCGTTGATCGCTTCGCGGCGGCGCGCCGGCACGCCGAACACGATTACGCCGGCTTCGATGGCGATCGGCTGCGCGTCCTGCACGGCTGCGCGTGTCGGCGCCTTCAACTGTCCGAGCACGTCGGGCCACGCTTCGATCACGTCGTCGAGCGAGAAGTTGGCGCCGTTCGCGACCGCGACCTTGGCAGCTTCCGGCATCGCGACCGGCCCCGGCACCGGATCCGCGACCGGTTCGGGTTCAGGCGCCGACACGGGCGCGGACACCTCGGAAACGCGCGCGCGGCTCGTCAGCATCGGTCCGTTCGGATCGTGTGCCGGGAGCGCCGGTGCGGGCGCCAGCGGCGGCGCTGACGCCGGCTGCGGTTCGGGCGCGGCAGCGGCCACGCCGTCGGCGAGTCTCTGCTCGAGTCGCGCCGACGCGGTCGAGCAACGTCTCGTCTCGCGTGCGCGCTTCCCCGCGGGTGACACGCACGAGCGCGATCTCGAGCACGAGGCGTGGATCGGAGATCGCCTGGCCGCGAATGTCGACGATTGCCTGGCCGAGAATGTCGAGCGCGCGCACGACCGCGGCGTTTCCCATCTGCTTCGCGATGGCAGTGAGCCGAGCCGATTCTTCGGCCGGACCGTCGTAGGGCACGCGTCCGGCCGCATTGGTTTGCAGGAACGCGTCGCGCAATGTGCGCAATATGTCATCGGCGACGCGGCGCGGGTCGTGGCCGTCGGCAAGCAGGTGGTGGACGCCGACCAGCACGCCCGCCGCGTCTTCGGTCGCGGCGGCCTCCAGGATCGCGATCCGCCGGTCGAAGGGGGCTCCACCGAAGGCGTCCTGCACCTTCTGCGCGTCGAGGCGACCGCCGCCGACCGCGAGCGCCTGGTCGAGCAGCGACAGCGCATCGCGGGCCGAGCCCGCGGCTCGGCGCGCGATGATCGCGAACGCATCCGCATCGGCATCGACACCTTCACGCGCGAGCACATCGCCAAGTTGCCCGACGAGTTGCTCGTGCGAGAGCAGCGTGAACTCGAAATGCTGCGTGCGCGACCGTATGGTCGGCGGCACCTTGTGCGGATCGGTCGTCGCGAGCACGAACACGACATGCTCGGGCGGCTCTTCGAGCGTCTTCAACAAGGTGTTCGACGCCGCCGCCGACAACATGTGCACCTCGTCGACGATGTAGACCTTGCGGCGGCTGGAAGCGCCGACGCCGAGGTGCACGCTCTGAATGAGGTCGCGCATCGCCTCGACACCGTTGTTCGAAGCGGCGTCGAGCTCGACGAGGTCGTAGAACGTGCCCGACCCGACCGCGTCGCAGTTCTCACAGGCGCCGCACGGCTCTCCGTCGTCGCCGAGCTGCAGGCAGTTCAACGCCCGAGCGAGGATGCGTGCCGTCGTGGTCTTGCCCGTACCGCGCGGTCCCGAGAACAGGTACGCGTGCCCGACGCGGTCGTCGCGTACGGCACTCCGCAGCGCCGCCGTGACGTGGTCCTGCCCCACGATCTGCGAGAACACCTGCGGGCGATACTTGCGGTAGAGACTGTGCGACGGCACGCCGGCCAAGTTAGCGGCCGCGTCTGTCGCACCGACGCCGCATGCACCTTCACCGAGTCACACCGATCTTTCGAACTGCAAGAGCCGTGTGACTCGGGCGCGGGATGACGGACAGGGCCTCGACGGCGAGCGGGTAGCCTGCTCGGCGGCCCGCTCGCGCGGTGTCGGGTCCGGCGCGACGAGCGCCCGTGAACCGAGTCAGATCCGGAAGGAAGCAGCTCTCAGCGGAAGCGCTTGGGTGCCGCCGGGTCGCCTGGTGCGAGCAGCGAGCGGGCCACTCCTCCGAGCGGCGGAACAGCGGCGGTTGTCGGTAGTCCTCGCGCAGTTCCCCTTCGGCGACCGTCACGCCGTAGATCACGAACACCTTGAGCGTGATGACGAGAAGCGACCAGATCGGAAACGCGCGGATCAACGACAGATGGACGATCGCGTTCCCGAGTGCCATCAACACTGCGACGATGGGTCGCCACACCAAGCCGCGTATCTTCGCCGCGGCGGCGTCTACGCGTGGGACACCCGGCCGCGCGCCTGCGGTTCCTTGCGCAAACCCCCTCGGAGCGCGCCGGCACGCGGTGCCGACGTCAGCCCCCGATACCCCGAACGGGTGGCGTCGATCACGCACAGGAATGCCGTATGGGTGTGCCGAGCGCCTCCCGCCGGCCGCTAAAATTCGCGGTTCTCAGGAGGGGTGCGAGAGCGGCCGAATCGGCACGCTTGGAAAGCGTGTGAGGGGCAACCCTCCGTGGGTTCGAATCCCACTCCCTCCGCTCGGGCCGCCACTGGATGGTTCTCTTTCAAACCCGGGGTCGGCAGCCCCAGGCTCACGTGATGGAGGCGCGCAGCGGGAGTGCGCAGCCTCGCTACTCAACCACGCGATATAGCTGCCACGTGCCGGGAACGCCTTTCAGCTCCCGCTCTCCCTGGGGCGTGAAGTGGAAATGTTCAGTGTCAACGAGCTGCGGCACGACTGCAGACGTGTACACCTGACTCGCGCCTGCTTGGTCCATGATGCGAGCAGTCGCATGCACGGACATCCCACGGAGCTCGCTGCCTTGCGTATGACACTCGCCGGTATGAATCCCCGCCCGGATCGAGAGCCCAGAACTCTCGGCTCGCGACGACATCGCGAGGGCGAATCACACGGCCCGTCGAGGGCTGTCGAATGCGAGGAAGAAGCCGTCGCCGGCGCTGCCCGCGAGTCGACCTCGATAGTGCGTCAGGTGGAGATGCAGCGATGCGGTGAACTCGTCGAGCGCGTCAGACCACTCACGGTCGCCGATGCGTTGTATCAACGGTGTTGACCCCACGACGTCGAGAAAGACGATCGTCACGAGCTCATGCTGGAGATCGCGCTCGACATGAGTGTCGGTGAGGTACGCAAGGGCCACGAGCTCGTCCGCGAGCAACTCATCCTCGGCCATCGGGTACTCCCAGTCGCGCTCGTCGACACGTTGAAATTCGCCGTGCGGGATCGTTCCCGCCATATAGCGCGAATGTTCTTCGGGAAGGAGCGGATCCGGGCGGTACACGACCAGTGTTGGTGCGTCGATCTCGGCGAGCGCGTCGATCTCATCGGCGTCTACCAGAGCGTCCACGATCGCGCGCAGCTCGTGGGGACTCACCGACGACGCTCGTACCGGGCATCAAGTCGGAGCTGATACTCGGGAAGCTTCTCGCGGTCTTGGCCGAGCACCTCTGTGAGCACGCCAGTGCCCCAGCGCTCGAGCGCGATCTGCTTGGCCGCATCGACGATCGCACGATCGACGCCGATCGGCTCTCCCTGGCCGCACAAGCGTGCAAACGCGGTCGCGAAGGCGACCCGATCAAAGCGGTCGCGATGACGGCGCGCGAGCGCGACGCCGAGCGGGCCCGACCACCCGCTCACAAAAGACGCGAGATACGGACGTTCGCAGCGTTTAGCACCGCGACCGCCTCGTCGGCCCAGGTGTCGAGCGCGCTGGCGGGCGACGGCGCGATCCTGTCCGACAGGCCCATTCCCGATTTGTGGAATCTGATGACTCGTGCCGAGGCGGCAAGTCGGCGCAACCGCCGCGCTGCAAACGGGTCGTCCCACTCGAGGTCGAGGTGCGTCCACCAGGCATCGAGCAGCAAGAGGTCGGGCGGGCCCGTGCCGATCACCTGGAACGCGATCGAGCGACCATCGTGCTCGACCCATTCGATCTCATTGTTCATCGGCCCAATAGTCCGCCACACGCTGCAAACCGCTGGGTCAACCCTTCAAGTGATCCAAGCCAGCGCGTGCCACAAAATCGTTCACCGACTCTACGTGCGTTCGCGCAATGCTCGTCGGAAGCGGGCGACCCGCGGCCGAGTCCAAACGCCCGCCGCGTGGTCGCCCTACCCTGGACTGGTTCGCGGGCCCAACGCCGCCTGCCCGCGCTTGCGCGGT
Organism: uncultured Actinomycetes bacterium; assembly: GCA_963836365.1. Taxonomy (GTDB): domain Bacteria; phylum Actinomycetota; class Acidimicrobiia; order IMCC26256; family PALSA-610; genus DASQHW01. The sequence continues at coordinate 389,401 of CAWIJC010000004.1, read as the reverse complement.
CAGGAGGCGCGCGCCTGACGGTATTCCTCGATCGCATCAACGGGAACGTGCGCGATGCCGTCGATCATCACGTACCGGATTCGCTGCTCACGGACAAGCACAAGCAACTCTCGTGTCGTGATACCCAGCATGCGGGCCGCTTCGGTCGCTCGGAGCGGATCAGTCGGCATCGCTGCCTCCCTCGGGATCGCGAAAGCCGAGTTTACGGCTCACGAGACGAATCTCGGCCTCGACGCTCAGGACGACGGCCAGGTGTCCACTATCAATGAGCGCATCGCGCCCATCCTCTAGCGCGGCAAGGAGTGTGAGCGCCTCATCGAGGGAGTATCGGACCTCCGCGGGAGGTTCGATCGGAGCGTCGGACGGCATGAGGCGAATCGTCGCGCGCGGGTGTGACAACGCTGCCGACTCGGTCGACGAGGTGTGCGAACTCGGCTGGAGGGTTTGAAAGAGCCTGCAGGCTCTCCGCCGAACTCGACGCCGACGACTGCACCGGTGCACTCGCGACCCTCGTCTTCGTCCAAAACACGCGAGCGCTCGACTCCCGGAGCGAGCGTGTCGGACTCATCCTCTCGGCCGACGATGTGGACGCCGACAACGGGGCGATGGCCGAAGCTGGTCGCGCCATCTCCGCGACGCAGTACCGCGCTGCGCTCGACCGCGTCCACATCGCGCGCCGCCGCATCGCAGAATGGTTCGCAGGGGAGTTCGATCTGTTGCTCATGCCAACGATGGCCGGGCTGCCGCCGCGCCTCGGGTACCGCAGTCGATCCGACTGCACCACTCGCCGCCGAGCATGCGAACGGTGCCGTTCAGTTCGTTCACAATCGCTTTCAACCTCACGGGCAACCGGCGATCTCGTTGCCCCTTCATTGGACTCGTGCCGAAGCTCTTCCCGTAGGCGTGCAACTCGTCGCACCGTATGGGCGGGAAGACATGTTGCTCGGAGTCGCCGCCCAGCTCGAAGAGGGGTCACAGCGGCGGCCCGCGGTGTCGGCACATTGACGCAGCCGAGGGATTCGGAAGCAGGGCGCAAGGCGCCTCACGAGATCGTCGAAGGTCCAACGGATCCTCGCCTCGGCTGCGTAGCACGATCGGCCGACGGGCCGACGTAGTGCCGGGTCTCTCCTCGGCGTCGCCGTTCGTCTCGCGATCAGACGTCGCCCATCGACGCTCTTCGGAAAAGGTGCACCGCACTGAGCCTCGATCCACCGATTCGCTGCTGTGACTGTGTGTTCGTGGTCGCAGTGATCGTGGGTGTGGTTTCTCGTCGGTGCTGCGGGTGTTCTCGGGTCGTGAGCCGGGGGTGGGTGCGCTGAAGGTCGCGATTCGTCTCGCGTCGGGCATGGCTCCGCCCCGAGAGCGGCGCGGAATTTATGTCGAGGGTGTGGGCTCGTCAGGCGAGTTGGGGGATGGCGCGGAGGTGTTCGAGCGCGGTGAGGAACGTCTCGGTCCACGGCCAACGTGCGGGCAGACGGAGCGTGTGTCGTCCGCTGCGGTTGACGACGCGGCCCGGTAGTGCGAGGAGTTTCGTGCGGATGGTGCGCGCGACGGTGAGTTCTCCGTCGTTGGTGATGCCGCCGAGGTCAGCGCTCCAACGGATGAGGTTGTGGGCGAGCACCGCGCAGGCGAGCCATGCTGCGTTGGCGAAGAACTGTCCGGAGGGGACGTGTTCGAGCCCGGCGCCTTCTTTGAGGTCACGGATCGCGAGTTCAACGACTGCGTGCTGGCGATGGAACGCGTCGACGGTGACGGCGTCGCCGTCGAGGTCGGTCAAGAACGCGAAGTGACGCCAGTCGGGCCACAGCCGCGCTTGGGTGGTGTCGGTGAGGCGGGTTCGGCGCACGATGAGCCGCCGCTCGACGCGGTGGCGGCCGCGTCCGCTGCCATAGACGCACTCGGCGACTTGGGCTTCGCCGTCGGGTGTGTAGTCGATATCGACCCACGCGTTCTCGTCGATGGTCGCGATCGCGCCAGCGATTCCTTGGGTGTTCGTGCGCACCGCCATCGTGTAACGCACGTCGAGGCGCCCGAGCATGGCGATCGTGTCACCCGACCAGAACCCCGAGTCGAACCGGCACACGATCTCGCCGAGGGCGCCGGCGCGACGCACCCGAGCGACGAGTTCTTCGATGAACCGTTTCGTGCCGCGCTGGGTGTTCGCTTGGCCTTTACGCATCCGTGCGTGCAGGACCTCACCGGTCTCGGCGCGTGTCGCGACGATCGGGTGGTAGCCGAACCGTTTCGTATACCCGTAACCGGCGCCCTGCTTCTGTTTACCGACCACCTCGCAGATCGTCGAGTCGACGTCGATGACGAGACGACGATCGCCGGGCCCGGCGCCCAGCGACCACGCGCGTCGCAGCGTCTCGGCGATGACCCGGTCGAGTTGACGGACATGCCCGAACGTGAACGCGCGCAGGAACGTCCCCAACGTCGAGGGAGCCATCACCCGGAACGGCAACACACGCTGCGTCGCACCCGCGCGCAGCATGTCCGCATGGTCGATATGGGACCCACCCGCCATGATCGTCGCCACCAACGTGAGGACCTTGCGGCCCGGACGCGCCCCGCCCACCCGGCCACCGAGACGCACCGTCGCGTTCACCAGCCGCTCGAGGCCGAGCCCGACCATCAACGTGGCCGGCACCACCAGGCCCACGTTCGCGACCAACGACTCGTCATCGAAGGTCACATCCAGACGGTCAATCGCGCGCGATACTCCACTCACCGGAAGTGCCTCCCGAGCTCCAGGAACGATGTGGCTTCAGCACCGTCATCGTCCCTGATCGGGAGGCATCTTTCGCGGATACGCGCCGCTCAGACCATCAACTCATCGGTGGATCGAGGCTGAGGTGCAGGACGGCGACGCGCTTTGACTGGCTTGTCACTGGCCAGGGTAGGTGGGACATATGAACTCCGCCCAGTGGACGATCGTGGTCATCGCGATTCTGATGATCGCCCTCATCGCTCTGTTCTGGGGGCGACGCACCCGACGACCGTGAAGCCAACGGCGAGGCTGACGCCGATCCGACTCGCCGTTCGCGGGCCGACATACCCACGATCGAGTCCCCGACGCGACCCGACGGTACCGTCGATGACGGAGTGACGATCGGGCTCGATTCGTAGATCTACGCTCGTCTGCGGTAGTGACATCGGGCTTGCCGCGGGCCTGGCGCGCAGTGCGCTTGAAAGTTCGGGCGCTCGAAGAGCTCAGCGTTGAACGAGTCACTGACCTATGCGTCCGTCGAGACGCTCACGCAACAAGTCGGCGTGACCCACATGTCGGGCGTACTCTTCGATCATTCCGACCATCGCTTCGCGCAGCGACATCGGCCCTCCACCGCTGCCATGCTGATTCGACGGATCGTTGCCGGTGATATCGAGACTGGGCGCTTCGGCCACGAACCGCGTGGCGAAGTCCACCTCCGCCGCGCCATGCGTCCCACGCCTCCGCAACAACCTGGCGGTCGGGAACAGCACCATCGAAATCACCGTCACGGTCGGTGTCAGAGCAGAACAGCCGGGGCGCGTCCTGTCCCGACATCATCACCCGGAACGTCGCACGCTCCATCTCGGCCAGGTGTCGCACCAGCCCGAGGAGCGACATCGTCGACGGCTCGACGGAGCGCCGCGCCAAAGCCTCCGCATCAAGACCTGAGCATTTCATCTCCAATGTCAGGCGTTGACAGCGCAGGGATTCGACCAGCGTGGTGCGCTCGTCGCCCAACGTTGGTCCGTGCTCACGCGCGTCGTCGTCAGACGGCTTGCCGTCCGCTGTGAACATGTCGGCTCGTCGGGTCGTGGCCATGGCCACAGCATCGCAGCGCGCGCAGGGGCTCACCAGGGATTCACGGCATCCGCACTCATGGTTGCCATGGTGCTACAGCGCGACCGCCGGGCCGAACGTCGCCCGCGGTTTTGAAAGCGCTCCCAGCTCTCCGCAATTGCGACAGCGATTGCTCTGTTTCAAACCCGTGCATCAACTCCGCGGGTGCCGCGGTCGAGTTTCAACGGGAGGCCGTATCGCACGAAGACGGTAATCACCTCGGAAGACGTCCACCCATGGCGAACGCGTGGGCCGCGTTCGCGCGACCCACACGTTGACTTGCCGAACAACTCGGAGGCTAGGCGATCCGGCGCCAGATGAGTTGCTGACTCGCCGTCGGCTCGTCGGCGTAGACACCGGGAACGTTCTTGTCGATGAATTCGACGAACTTGGTGTCGGCGACGAGCGCTTGCTGCGCACGCTCCAAGGCGTTCGCGTCAGCGTGACCAGTGATCCAGCCGACCGAGCCATAGTTGCCGGTCACCCCGGTGCCAAAGAGGGTCGGAGTACTCATTGCCTTCTCGGCTCGCTTCGCGATCTCGATGCCGATCTCGACGCCTTTGGCCACGCTTCCATTCGCGCACGTGGTCTGGACGACGGTCGCGTAGTCGATCTGACGGTTCGGATCGGGTTCGCCGTGGACGACCTGCAACAGAGTGTCGTCCGCTCCACCGAGCGCAAACTTGGCGCCGGCATCGAGCATCGAGACATACGCGTCATCGACGAGCAGTTTGTCGTTGGCGGCTTCGAGTGTCGGAAGATCAGGAACGAACGTGCTCCACGAAAGTGTTCCGACCTCGGGCGAGAACGTCAGTGCGAAGAGCCCGACGTTCAAGCCGGTGATCTGGTTCACCTTCTCGGTGATTCCGGTGGCCCACGTCATCGCGGCTCGGGTGTTTCCCGGAGCGAGACGCGCACGCCTGCTGAAGAGATACATAGAGACCTCCTTCTTTCTGCAGCGGTGGGAGGCTCTCATGCGCCACGAGCATCGTCAACCGCGACTCGCGGTGCCGAAAAGTACGTGCACTGCGCACCCGAGAGTGCGGTGCTCGACGGTGAGAAACATCGTCGCGACGCGGCGACGCGCGACGAGGATCCGCGCTGAGCATGTGACGTAGCTCGCCGACGTCGCCATTGCGGGTCGCGTCGACCGGTGCAGGGGCGACCGCGTCATCTGGTTCCGATGTCAGGCGGATGGCGGCGGCGCGGGTGGGAGTTCGAGCGTCACGCCGGTGCGAGTGCGGAAGTAGCCGACCATAGGTTCGGCGACCGCGTCCCACGTCGGCCTCGGGATGTCCTGCGGTCGGCAGGTGCCTTGCACGAGGCGATAGCTGACGACTGCGCTGAGTCCGATGATGCACCGCAGCGCCTCGTAGTACCGCTGGTTCGAAAGGTCGGCGCCGGTCTGACCTACGTACGCGTGCACGTAGCGGCGCGCCATCCAGCTCCCGAACCGGGCGGCCATGCGTTGCACGGGAGGCGACGCGCTGATCGGAGCGATGCACAGGCTCATGGTGGTGAATGCGACGTCGAGGCTCGGCTCGCCGATGGTCGCCACGCCGTAGTCGAGCACCCCGGTGACCCGATCGCCGACCGTCAGGATGTTGCCGGCCCACAGGTCGCCGTGGCAGAGCGAGAGTCGTGCCGTCGGGCGCGGCTGGTTGTCCACCAACCACTCCAAGCCGGCGCGCAGGCCCTGGAACTCCGACCGAACCTGTTCGCCGAGAACGGCGAACCAGCGTTCGATCCCTGCCGGTATGTCGCCGAGTCGATTCGACAGCTCCGTGATGTCGAGCCGGTGCAGCCACGCCTGGAGCGACGCAGTCATCGACGGCAAGCGGACCGCGAGGAGCCAACCTGCGCGCGCGATTTCGTTGAGCTTGACGCCGCCGAGCACCACAGTGCCGGGGAGACGTTCCATGACGAAGAAGCGGCGGCGGTCGAGCCGGGCGTCGTCGTCGAACAGGACGACGTTCGGCGCCGGGTAGCCCTGGCCCACGAGCACGCCTTGGATCGCGGCTTCTCGTATCGCGCTGTCCGATGGCGCGACGGACGGGAACAGCCGCACGACGAGCGGCTTGTCCCAGGGTGGCGGAGCGTTCCGTAGCGCGAACGCGTGGTTCTCGGTGAAGAACCCGCCCTCGAGACGTTGCGGCGGTTCCGAGTAGTCGACCTCGGTGCTTCCAAGGTTGGTGCGCACCGCTTCGAGCAGCTCGTCTGAGAGCACGGAGGCATCATGGCTCACTGCGGCGGGGCCCCGGGTGCGCCTCGGCAGTGCGTCCGTTGCACCTCGTGTCCCGGACGCCGGCGTCGCTTCCGACCCCGACTTGTAGTGCCAGCGATCACCCCTCCGCGAGACCCACAAGCAGGAGACAACGATGGACGCCAATCGCTTCGTCTACAAGCTCATCGCGACGTCGACGACGTTCGCACGAACATGAACGACACGGAACGATCGGTGATTGGCGAGCGCGCTCACGGCGGCCATCGGATACGACTCGTCAACGAGAGCGTCGCCGGCACTCCGCGGTAGCGCTCGCCAATGCCCGTACCCGGCGACCCGGGCATGCTCGTCAGAGCGCGAGATGGAGTCGCAGCGCCTCATCCAGCGCGAACAGGTCTGCACCCGACAGCGCCCCGACCCTTGCTCCGATTCGCTCGACCGCGACCGATCGGACGTGTTCGGCCTGCGCTTTTGAGTCCCCGGCAAGGCCGGTCGATCCGGCGGCGATCAGCACCTGGAACGGGTAGATCCGTGCGGTGTTCGAGGTCACCGGCACGACGGTTACCACTCCGCGACCTAGTCGGCTCGCGGTCGCGTTGGCCCCGTCGTTGCTCACGATCACCGCGGGCCGGCGTTTGCTCGACTCGGCACCGCGGGTGCGATCGAGATCGACCCAGCGGATCTCCCCGCGCCGCATCAAAGGAGGCCATCGGAGGTCGCGTCGGCCCAGAGGTCAGCGTCCCCACTTTCCGCCCACGCCGTCCAGGCATCCTCGTAAGCAGCGCCCAGTTCGGACGCGCGGAGAAGGCGCACGGCTTTTTGCACTGCGGCGGACCGGGAGTCGAGACCCTGGTTCTGGGCGTAGGTGTCGAGGTATGCAACGTCCTCGTCAGGAAGGCTCACGCTAAGCTTCATACTCTGATGCTACCAGTAGTAGGACTCATTAGCTACCCTGCTCTGGTGTCCTCCGAGTGCGGCACGGTCGCGAGGCGGTGGCCTGCTCGCGCGCGACGATCACGCCGACGTTGGCCGAGCTCGTCGCCGATGGTGGCCGCGCCCTCGCTCGGGTCCGCCATTCGATGTTCCCGGGGAGCCGGATATTCGGCGTCGAGGCCGACCCGAAGCTCGCCGTCCGCGATTGCCTCGAAGCCACCGGTCGGTGACAAGCACGGGCTACGGCGAAGAGTTCCTGACCTCGCCGCGAGAGGAGCTTCCGGCACGCGGCGCCACTCGAACCGGACGTCGGCCCCGAGGTGTTCGACATGCTGAGTCGGACCGGAATCGACGACAAACACGCGGGCTCGCGCAGCCCATGGTCGTAGACAAGTTGGCCCAGCGGATCCATCAGCTCACGCGCGAGCATGTGAAGGCGGCCATGTTGCGCGAAGGCTGAACCAGGCCCGCGCATGGGTAGCGTCGCCCGGTGCGCGACGATGCGGCGTGGATGCATGAGGCGTTGGCCGAGGCACGGCTCGCGCTCGCCCACGATGACGTTCCGGTCGGCGCGGTCGTCGTGCAACTCTCGAGCGGTGCGATCGTCGCGCGCGCGCACAACGCGCGCGAGCGCGATCAGGACCCGACCGCGCACGCGGAGCTTGTCGCGTTGCGTGACGCGGCGCGAATCGTGGGGTCATGGCGACTTGCCGATCACGCGCTGGTCGTGACGTTGGAGCCGTGCCCGATGTGCGCGGGCGCGGTGTGGGCCGCACGGCTGCCGCTGGTCGTGTTCGGCGCGGCCGACCCGAAGGCGGGCGCCGCGAGCAGCCTCTACAACTTCGCCGCCGACCCCCGGCTGAACCATGCAACCGAGGTTGTTCCCGGCGTGCTCGCTGACGAGTGCGGCGCACTCCTGGCCGAGTTCTTCGCGCAGCGGCGTTAGCGCCATCCCGTATCATCTCGCCCCGGAGGGATGCGAGAGCGGCCGAATCGGATGGTCTCGAAAACCATTGTGGCGCAAGTCACCGTGGGTTCAAATCCCACTCCCTCCGCTCCGTTGTTGCTGGTCAGAGGCAATATCTGATTGATGTTGTCTCTGGCCGGTCGTAGCCTCCCGGCACCGTGGCATGGACTTTGGCATGGAACCGGGAGGTCTGATTGTCGATTCGGGAGCGGCGCGGACGCGACGGCGCGGTGTCGTATCAGCTCGTCGTGTACGCAGGCCGCGACGGCGAGGGTCGCGACGAGTACGTGCGCCGCACGCTCACCGGTGTCTCGCGTAGAGAAGCGACGAAGGCGCACGCGCAGCTCCTGATCGATGTCGAGCACGGACGCACCGGCCCGTCACGGTCGCTCACGGTTACGGAGCTCGCAAAACGATGGTGGGAGGCGTCCGCACGGGATCTCTCGCCCTCGACCCGCATCGGCTACCGCTACTGGCTCGAGAACCGAGTGCTTCCCGAGTTCGGCAAGAAACGCATCTCTTCAGTGAAGACTGCTGATGTCGAACGGTGGTACGGGAAGCTGCGTGAGGGCGAGAAGCCGCTCGGCATCCGTTCCGTTCGCGGCTGTCGGACCGTGCTTTCGGCGATGTTCACCGCCGCCGTGCGATGGGGCTACCTGCCGGTCTCGCCGGTTGCGCGGGCGCGGCTGCCCAAGGCGCCCAAGTGGAGTCCGCGCTCACCGGAGCCAGAGCACGTGGCGAGGAGGATCGAAGCGGCCGAGGCACGGGATCCTGATTTGGGGGTGTTCGCGCGTATGGCGGTCGCCTTGGGAGCGCGCCGCGGTGAGCTCGCGGGATTGCGATGGAGCGCGATCGACCTCGAGCAGGGATTAGTGCGAATCGAGAGCGCGGTCGTGAGTGCAGACGAGAACAACATGGGAAGGCGAACGAACGCGCTACTTGCGACCAAGGATACGAAGACGCACGCCGCGCGGGTTGTGGCGCTCGATGCCGGTACGACGAAAGCGTTGCGCGAGATGCGACGAAGGCATGTCGAGGCCGCGCTCGCCTGTGGCGTGTCGTACCCGGCGGACGTGTATGTGTGGCGCGACAACGTCGAGGGGACGCGACCTGTGCCGCCGGACCGCTTCAGCTACGCCTGGCGCAAGATCGATGCAGCCGTCAACGACGGCGCGCACGTTCGTCTGCACGACTTGCGCCACTTCCACGGCACCATGCTCGTCGGCGCCGGTGTCCCTCTGCCATCGGTGCGGGATCGTCTTGGCCATTCGAGCTTGACGGTGACAAACATCTACGTCGACGGCCGTCCCGAGTGGGATCGAAAGTCCGCGGAGCTCATCGGCGCTGTGCTCGATGGAACTTCATAGCTCCTCGCGCAGCGCGTTTTCGGTTTCCTAACTCGGACGCTGATGATTCGCCGACGTTCGTAGTCGTGCGCACCGACCGCCGGCCTGGTCCAACGGTCCGTCGACGTTCGTCACCGACCGCAGTAGTTCGCGAGTTTGGCCGTCAACGTGGCCGTCATCGTTCGCTGGATCGGCGCGTGACAAGGGTGACTGTCACTCAAGGCAGCTCTACCGACTTGCCGCGTCACATGACCGGCGCACCCGCCCGCGCCGAGCGATCCCGATCAGCCCAGGACTTCATGGCCGACCGCCCGGAGGATGTCGCCGAGCCAGACGAACGCATACGCGACCTCCGCGTCGTCGGCCAGGACCTGTTCGAGGTTTGCCCACGACTCGGATAGCTGGCCAATCGTCAACTCGTTGGGCTGCTCGTACGGGTTGTAGATCGCAGGGCTCGGAACCGACCAGAAGTAGTCGTGCTCCAGCAACACCCTCTCGCCATCGGTGACCTCAAGGTGGTCGACCAGGCGGTTCAGAATCGTGCGAAGAGTCCGCGTTGAAATGTCGATCCTGTCGGTCACCCTGCACCGCCCAAGAGCTTGTCGATCTGGCCTTGAAATGCCCGGATCTCGTTTTCGAGGTGCCGGATTCGTCCGTCGATAATGCTCTGTCGAATCTCAGCCGTTGGCGCGTTCTCAAGAATCCCGAGGTTGTCGTACGCGTAGGGGTCCGCCCGGTACGCCTCCAGCTTGGCTTGATGCTCGGCGACTCGCTGCTCGAGCGAAGTGACAGCCCGCTGCTCGGAGGCGGACAGTCCGGTCTCAGCGATACCAGCTTCCGTTTCTGCGGCGACCTCTGCCGTAACGATTTCTTCGGTGGCGATTTCGGGGGCAGCCGCCTCGGCGCCTAGGCCGGCCGATGCAGGGATTCCGGACCAGTAGCCGAGGGAGTAGGACGCGCCGAGACCCGGGCCGGTGTAGGGGGCACTGATGCGCCAGGTGCCGCCGGAGGCGGTGGAGGTGAAGAAGTCTCCGATGCCGGCGCTCCAGTTGGCGAATCCTCGTCCGGCGTCGTTGAGTGCGGCGCCGGGATGGTTGATGAGTTCGCCGAGGATGCTGCTGCATCCGAAGAGGCCGGTTGGGTCGGTTGCGTTGAGGGGGTTGTTGTTGGCGTAGGCGTATGCGGAGCGTGTGGTGGCGTTGGCGGGGTCGCGAGTGAAGAATTGCGCGGTGGTGGGGTCGTAGTAGCGGGCGCGCAGGTAGGTGTATCCGGTTTCGGTGTCGGTGTATTGGCCGGTCCAGCCGAAGGGTGTGGTGGCGGTGCCGGTGGTACCGGTTTGGTTGCCGTTGGTGTCGTAGGTGGCGGTGGCGATGACGGTGCCGGTGCTGTTGGTGATGGCGCGGGTGGAGCCGAGTTGGTCGGCGTGGTACCACCGGTTCGTGGTGCCGGTGATGTCTTCGATGATCGTGCCGCCGGGGCCGTAGACGTAGTCGGTCGTGCCGTCGCTGAGCATTGCTGGAAGTGCCGCGGCGAGGTTCCATGCGAACTGGGTGGTGGTACTGCTGACGGTTTTCGCGGCGCGGAGGCCGTTGCCGTCGTATGCGTAGGTCGCGGTCGTGCCAGCGCTCGTCAGCCGGTTGGCTTGGTCGTAGCCGTAGTTGGTGGCGCTACTTCCCGAGGGTGTGATCCCGGTGCGGTTGCCGCGGTTGTCGTAGCTGTAGGTGGTGGCGCCAGATGGTGGTGACGCGCAGGTGCCGGTGCCGCTGGTGACGGTCCAGCAGAGTTCGTTGCCGGCGTTGAACTTTTGGATGGTGCCGGTGGCGAGCACGGTCGGGTTGTCGGCGCTGTCGTAGCTGGTCGTGTTGGTGTCGACGGCGGAGAGTTGGTTGAGGGTGTTGTAGGTGTAGCTCTGCGACGTGAAGCCGGGGACGCCGCTTTGGCTGATGGCGGTGATTTGTGCGTTGTCGTCGCGGGTGTAGTTGAAGCTGGCGATGGCGCCGCCGCTGTTGGCGTGGCTGATGGCGGTGTTTTGGTCGGCGTGGTTGTAGGTGTAGGTGCTGGTGGTGCCGTTGCCGAGCGTCCGGCCGGTGAGGTTGCCGTTGTAGTCGTAGCTGAACGTCGACGTGTGCGACAGCCAGTCGCCGATCGACGTGAGGCGGCCGGCGTCGTCGTAGCTGCGGCTGATGCTGTTGCTGTCCGGGTAGGTGAGGCTGGTCAGGTTGCCGGCGAGGTCGTAGCCGTAGCTGACCGTGTCGCCTTGCCCGTTGGTGGATGCGATGAGCCGGTCGAGGTTGTCGTAGCTGTAGGTGTTGGTGCCGGTGCCGTCGTCCATTTCGGTGCGTCGGTTCGCGGCGTCGTAGACGTAGGTGACGTCGGGGGTGGTGCCGTCGTCGTAGGCGATGGCGGTCGGCCGGTCGGCGTTGTCGTAGGTGAAGGTCATGACGTGCGATGCGGGGTCGGTGAGGCTGGTGCGGTTGCCGTTGGCGTCGTAGCCGTAGCTGGTGGTGTGCGAGAGCGGGTCGGTGACGGCATCGACGCGGTTGAGCGCGTCGTAGGTGTAGGTGGTTGCGTTGCCGGCGCCGTCGGTTTGTGAGGTGAGGTTGTTGTCGGCGTCGTAGCCGTTGGCGAGGGTGGTGGTATCGGCGCGGGTGATCGTGGTGAGCCGGTTGGCGTTGTCGTAGGTGTAGGTGGTGGCGTTCGTGTCGGCGTCGGTGCTGCCGGTTCGGTTGCGGTCGCCGTCGTAGCTGTAGCTGGTGACGTGGCTGAGCGGATCGGTGACGGCGGTGAGGTCTCCGAAGCCGTTGTAGGTATACGTCGTGGTCCACTGTGATGGTGTCGCGCCGGTGACGTTGCCGTTGGGTGCGATCATCGACATGCGCCGGCCGGCGTTGTCGTAGCCGTATTTGACGATGTTGCCGTCGGGGTCGGTGAGCTGGGTGAGGTTGCCGACGCTGTCGTAGGTGAGGTTGGCGACCTTGCCGCGTGGATCCGTCACTGCGGTGATGTCGCCGGGATGGCTGGAATCGCCGTAGGTGTAGGTGGTGGTGCGGTAGGTCGTGCCGGTCAGTAGCCGCGATGCGGTGAGGCGGTTGCCAGCGGTGTCGTAGGTGTAGGTCGTCGTGTGACTGAGCGGATCGGTGACGCTCAACAGATCGTTGAGGCTGTCGTAGGTGTTCGTGATCGTGTGACTGAGCGGGTCGGTCGCGGTGAGGACATTGCCGTGACTGTCGTAGGTGTACGACCAGACGTGGCTGCGCGGGTCGGTCATCGTCGCGATGCCGTTCGTGGTCGTGTCGTAGGTGTAAGACGTCGTCGCCGAATCCGTGGTGCCGTAGCCCGCGGTTTCGCTCGTGACTTTGCCGTCGTCGGTGTAGTGCTGAACGGTGGCGTTGCCGCGCGGGTCGGTGATGGTGACAGTGCCGTCGAGCGCGTAGGCGAAGCTCGTGGTGTGGCTGAGCGCGTCGGTTTGGGAGGTGACGCGGCGGCCGTCGTCGTAGACGTTGGTCATGACGGTGTGCCCGCGGGGGTCGGTGACGGTCAACAGCAGATGGTTGGTGTCGTAGGTGAAGCTCGTCACGCCGGTCTCGACGTCGGTGACCGACGTGAGGTTGCCGCCGGTGTCGTAGCCGTAGCCGACCGTCCGGCTTGCAGAGTCGGTAACCGAACTGACGCGGCCCGCGGTGTTGTACGCAAAGGTCAGAGTGCGGCCGCCCGGATCGGTCACCGTCGAGAGTCGTCCCGAGCTGTAGGTGAGGTCGGTGTGGTAGCCGTTCAGGTCTTCGATCCGGGTCAGCTGCCCGGACGCGTCGAACGTATAGATCTGGCGTTGGCGGCGAGTGAACGTCCAGGTGCCGCCGCCGTTATGGACGAGTGTCGCGAACAGTGTCGAGGGTCCGACGTAGGCGGAGCCGTTCAAGGTGAAGGCTTGGCGGGCGCCGTCTTCTTCGACGATGTCTTTCGCGTTCGGGGTGTACGGGTCGTCGACGATCGCCATGTTGTAGTCATCGGTCCAGCCGTATCCGAACGGGCTGTCGTGTGATGCCCAAAGCGAGTTATACGTGCGATGCATCTGCAGTCCGGGCCCGCGGCCCGGGATCTCGAGGTCGGTGGTGCAGCGGTAGAAGTTGCCGGTGTCGGTGCTAACAGGGTCGCTGCAGTCACGGTTCGTGCGCGTCAGAGAGAAGCTGCCGGGCCCGCAGTCGAAGCACGGCAACCCCGTCATCGGTGTTGCGCGCCGCAGACGATTGTTGAGGGCGTCGGCGAGCCACAGGTTCGTGCCGTCTGAGACCAGTCCCGTGGAGTTGCCGATCCAGCCGTCGAAGCCGGCCCCGTCCATATAGGTACCGGTGCCGGAGCCGGCGACCGTACGAATCTGGCCCGTACTCTTGTCGATCTGTAGCAGCGCGTTCGCGTTCACGTTCGACGTGGGCCCGAGCGCGTAGATGTAGTCGCCGGCCGACGCGGTAATCCGGACGCCAAAATCGTTGCTTGACGAGTGCGTGGCGACGACCGTGACTGTGCCGCCCGTCGTGACGCGCTGCAATGTGGAAGGGCCGCTCAAGCCGCTGCTGGTGGTGGCCCACAGGTACGAACCATCCGACGTCAACGACGTGAGCGTGCTGCCGAGGCTCGCGATATAGCCACTCGATACTGCGCCCGTGTTCGGGTCGACACTGCGAATCCCGGTATCGGAGCTCGAGAAGTAGTAGAGCAGCCCGTCCGGCCCGAGTGTGATGCTGTTGGCGGTGCCGACGTCAGCGATCGTGGACGTCGCGCCCGTTGCAATTGACGTGCGTCGAATCACTGCGTGTCCCGTGCAGGTCGACGTCAGCTCGTACAAGAAATGACCGTCCGTGACCACCTGGCTGATCGACGTTCCGAACCGCACCGCGCTCCCGTCGGCGCTGTCCGTGCAACCGTGCGCGCTCGCACTGCCCGCCAGCGTCGAGACCGCGCCCGTCGACAGATCGACCTTGCGCATCGCGCCATCGGTACCGACATAGGCGTCGCCGGCAACGACCGCGACGCCGCCCGTGACCTTCAGACTCGCAGCCGCGCCGGTTCCGTCAACCGTGGCGTACGTCCCGTTGCCCGCCACCGACACGACCTTCGCAGCCGACGGAACTTCGACCGTCGTGCTCCATTCGGTGGGCTGACCCGCTGACCATGCCGTGCCCGTGGTCGCCTTGCGCAGCCGGAAGTTGCCCGAGTCCGCAATGTAGAGGTTCGAACCGTCAGCGCCGATCCCGGTCACGTAACTCGAGAACCAGGCGTCCATTCCCGTGCCGTCAGCGTACCCCCACCCCACGCCAGCGACGTCGACCTCCGCCGCCGTCGACGTGTCGTAACGGCGCAGTATCGAGTTGTTCACCGCCAGCACGTACAGGTACGAACCGGCGACCTCCACCGCCCTCGACGCAAGACTGAAATCACCAGACGGCGTCGACACGAACGCCGACACACTACCGGTCGAGAGATCGATCTGCTGGATGACCGAGTTACTCGACAGCACGTTCGCCACGAACAATGACGTGCCATCGCTCGCGATCCCATAGACGCTTCCCGACAGGGACGCGAACGTCGAGCTCGTGTCCGGTGTCGTGCTGACGTCAATCTTCTGCAACGAAGGCGACGCTACATACAGATAGCCGCCCACGTACGTAAGACCACCGTTGCTACCGTACGCCGCAGGGGCGGACGACAGCGTCGTCGTCGCGCCCGACGAGATGGTCACCTTCCGGATCAGCAACGTGAAGCCCGTGCCGCAGTCATATTGACTGGCGTACAAGTATGTGCCGTCCGTCGCAAGATCGAGGATGTTCTTGAATCGCACCGACGATGGCGTCGACGAATCCGTACAACCAGTCGCCGTCGCACTTCCCGCCAACGTGGTAACCGTCCCGCTCGATGCCCCGACCTTGCGGATCGAACCCTCAGTGCCGACATACGCGTAGCCGCCCACTACCACCACGCCGCCCATATCTTTGAACTCTGCCGCCGCGCCCGTCCCATCCGTCGTCGCCCACGTACCGTTCCCGGCCAGCGTCGTCACCGCCGCCGGATCGAGCGCCGGGCCCGTCGAACCGTCGGATGCCGACAAACGCCTCGCCCAGGCGAGCACGCCGACGAACCCCGCGGTCGCGCTCGCGGCGCGAGCAACGATCCGCAGCCCATGGCGCGCCTCATGCGCGGCGGACTCAGTCGCATCGATCGCCAGGTGAGCAGCGCGCGACATCGACCTCACCACAGAAGCCACCACGTCCCCTCGCGAGGTACGAACCGCCGCGTTCGGCGCAACAGCCGTCAGCAACAACGTCCCGACCAGCAACACCGCGAGCAACCGTCGATCGCGCAGCGGGCGCCGAAAACCCCCAGCGCTTCGCTCGAACCGTCGCGGCCGCAGTGGCACACAACGAGACCGGCCAAACCGAAAGTCGAACAATCACCCGTGCACGTCGCGGCATCGTGCCTCCCAACGACAGCGGGGGGCGGTACAAGTGCTGCTATCGACGGGCCGTCTCCCCGTCCGGTGTACGCCTGCACACAGCAAGATTCAAGATCCGCATGCGGCGGAGGCGAACCGAGCCGTACCAGTTCCTACCAACGCGCGCATCGTTCGCAGCGCGCGAATACAACACCGCAAGACGAACACCCGCGCCGTATCGAACGCACGCCGCCGAAGTCCACACGAAGACTTCGGTGCCCTCAACCTGCGCCCTCCCCGCGGCACGCCTCCGAGCGTCAGGTCAACGGACGTTTCCGCGTGAGGCGATTGTCGTTCCCCTCGGGGTCGTCAGTCCCGGGCTGCCGCTCGCGATCGACGGCGCCAAACCAGTCATCGCGGCAGTCAGCAAGGTGTTCGATAATGCCGCGCCTATCCAACGCTTCCGGTCCAAGCGCCGCGATATCAAAGACCATCTGCCGCTCCCCGCAATACCGCGCTCAGCTCCCTTTCGCATCACTTTCCCGAAGGAGCCGTCGATCACGTCTCAGTTTCACGCCACGCCCTTGCACTCATTCGAGTGCGGTGACGCGGCGCCGTCTGTACAGGCGGTCGATGACCAGCGGGCGTCGTCGAGCAACTTGACGCTTGAACGAAGTTCTCGACCCTCGGGCGGCGCGCTTTCCCGCTCGTGCGCGTGAGCGAGGGCGTGAAGCCGCGGATTCTGCGTAGCAACAACCCGATGCCGTTGGCGGTACTCGACCCGTGGGCCGCCACCCCTCGGTACTCGGTTCAGGCGTATGTACAGATGCAGGGGGAGGGTCATCGCTCATCCTCGTCGTGCCACCGACGTGAGGAGGGTGTTCATGCTCGATGGGAACGGCGATCGGCGCTTGGTGTTTTCGGTCGAGGAGACCGCAGTCCTGTTGGGAATCTCGCGTGCGTTTGCCTACGAGCTCGTAGCCCGAGGTGAGATCCCGTCGCTACGGCTGGGACGGCGCATCGTTGTCCCCCGCGTCAGTATCGATGAGCTTGTGGCGCGCGCGGCCCGACTCGCGCCATGACGGCCCCCTCCATACAGCCCTACACGAGCGTCTGTACGGTCGCCTTGTTCAGGTCCGAACCGCACACCTCGGCGTACCGGACCGCGCGCTGATGCTGGGCATCGGGGTCCTCGGCGCGAGCGGCGCGGCGTACTACCTCGACACGGTGGCATCGGGGCGTGAGGACTACTACCTCGGCTCGGGTGAAGCACCGGGCGTCTGGTTCGGACATCATGCGGCCACATTCGGTCTCGATGGCGCGGTCGAGGGCGAGGACCTGCACGCGGTGCTCGAAGGCCTCGACCCCGATAGTGGGGCCCGACTCGACCGAGCCCGCGCCAACCGCACACCCGGCTTCGACCTGACGTTCTCGGCGCCCAAGTCGGTGTCGATCATGTTCGCCCTCGCCGACGCCAAGGTCAGTCGACAGGTGCGCGACGCCCACGATCAAGCAGTCGTCGCCTCGCTGAACTGGCTCGAGCACAACGCGTGCGTCGTACGCCGCGGTGCCGGCGGCGCGATCACCTACGCCGGCGATGGACTGGTCGCGGCGGCGTTCCCGCACCGCACGAGCCGCGCCGGTGATCCCCATCTCCACACCCACGTCTTGGTCGCCAACCTGACCCGAGGGCCCGAAGGACATTGGACCGCCCTCGACGCCCGCCATCTGTTCGCACTGTCAAAAACGGCGGGACATCTCTATGAAGCCCAGCTCCGTCACGAACTCACCGCACGGCTGGGACTCGCGTGGGAACCGGTACGCAACGGCATCGCGGATCTGTCCGGGATTCCACGGACCCTTATCGAGGACCTGTCCCAGCGCCGACAACAGATCACCGATCGTCTCGACGAGCTCGGGCTGAGCTCGGCACGAGCCGCGCAGATCGCGGCGCTCGACACCAGGACCCCCAAGGAACCAGATGTCGACGTCGACGAGCTGCGCGTCGACTGGCGTGAGATCGCCGCCGACCACGGCATCGCCGGCGCCGCCCTTGCAGATCTCCTGCGGCGTGTCCAGGTCACGCCGCTCTCGGCGACGCTGGCACAGCGGGTCAATGCTGCGATGGTCGGACGCGACGGCCTGACCGCGCACGCCTCCACGTTCGATCGCCGGCACGTGCTCCAAGGATGGTGCAATCAGCTCCCCCACGGCGCGCCGATCACCGAAGTCGAACGCCTCGCCGCGGGAACACTCGCCAGCGCCGACGTGGTGGCACTCCGAGGCGAAACAGCAGCCGTCACGATGCGCCGCCGCGACCGTCGCCGCATGGAAGCGCCGAGCCTGGGAGCCCGCTACTCGACCGCCGAACTCCTCATGCTCGAGGCATGGCTCGTTGCCAACGCCATGCAACGCGCCCACGAAGCAACCGCAACCGTGGACCGCGACACCGTCGACCTGACCGTCCGTGCCCGACCATTCCTCTCAGACGAACAGCGGGCGATGGTCCGCATCCTCGCGACGTCCGGTCGGGGCGTCGACGTGGTGATCGCACCGGCGGGATCGGGCAAGACGACCGCCCTCGCGGCAGCCGGCGAAGCATGGCAACTCGCTGGCTGCCGCGTGATCGGCTGCGCCGTCGCCGCCAAGGCCGCCCGTCAACTCGAAGCCACCGCCGGGATCCCTTCGAACACGATCGCAGCGCTCAGCAGAGACCTCGCGCGCGGCGCGGAGTTCACTCCAGGAACCGTGTTGATCATCGACGAAGCGGGCATGGCGGGAACCCGAACGCTCGAACCGCTCCTGACTGCCGCGCAGCTGGCACGCGCCAAGGTCGTGCTCGTTGGCGACACCAAGCAACTTCCCGAAATCGACGCCGGTGGGCTTCTGCGCGGCCTCGATCACCGCCTCGGCGGCGTGCATCTCCATGAGAATCGCAGGCAGCGCAGCGAATGGGAACGGACCGCGCTCGCGCAACTGCGCGATGGAAGGCTGCCCGAAGCACTCAGCGCGTATCAGTCGCACGATCGGTTCACAGTGACCGCGACCGCCGCGGTCGCTCGAGACGGCATCGCCGCCGACTACGCCACAGCGCACGTGCGCGGCGAACGCGCCGTCATGCTCGCCATGCGCTGGCGCGACGTCCACGACCTCAACCGCCTCGCCCGTGCCCGCCTGGCCGACGCGGGTCTTCTCGTCGGAGCCGTCCTCAACATCAACCAACGGCCCTACCAACGCGGCGACCGCGTGATGACACTGAAAAACGCGCCGACTCGGAATCGCCAACGGCACCACCGGCACCGTCACCGCAGTCGACACCGAGACCGGGACGCTCAGCCTCCGAACCGACGAGGGCTCGCCCGTCACGCTGCCAGCCACCTACGTGGATGCGGGCGCGGTCGTCCACGCGTACGCGACCACCGTTCACAAGGCCCAAGGCATCACCGTCGATCGCGCGTTCGTATACGCCGACGACCAACTCGCCCGCGAAAGCGGCTACACGGCACTCTCACGCGGCGCGCTCGAGAACCGCGTCTACCTCGTCGGCGCCCCGACGATCGAACACGATCATGGTCACCTCCACACGCGCGACGCGTTCGACCGACTTGGCCGCAGCCTCGAACGCAGCGAGGCGCAACACCTCGCCATCGACCACGACGTCGGCATCGAAATCGACTAAGGACCTGAGCGGATAGACGCTTATCTGGGACTCCAGCGGTCGCGGTAGGTGATGAGTTTGCCGACGATGAGCACGGTGGTGGCGAGGCAGAGCGCGGCGTGGCGGTGGCAGGCCTTGCGGTCGGTGGAGCGGCGGAGCTGGCCGTAGTTGGACCACCATGTGTTGGTCGTCTCGACGATCCATCGCAAGCCGAGCCGCAGCGGTTGTTTGGTGCCTGGTTCTTTGGTGCCGCGCCGTTGAATGTTGAGATCGCTGAGTCCACGGTCGACGAGCTGGGCGCGCACCGCCGGATAGTCGTAACTGCGGTCGAGATGCAAGGTGTCGATCTCGTCGAGCAGTCCGGTGTCGGCGACGGCGTCGAGGGTGGCGCCAAGCATGCGGACGTCATTGCGGTTCGCGCCGTCGATCGTCCAGCCGATCGGTATGCCGTGACGCTCGGACGCGACCGACCACTTCCAGCCCAACTTGGCGCGATCAGTGGGATTGGGGCCGGTTTTTTCGCCGCCGTAGGGCGCCTTGTGCAACGACCCGTCCAGCGCAACGTCACCGAGATCGAGTTCGATAAGGCGATCGAACGCGGCGATCGCTTCGGCTTTGATGTGTTCGAAGACACCGGCGGCGATCCATTCATCGCGGCGGCTCGCAGCGTCGTGTCCGACACTCGGTGTTCGAGGATCGCTTCGATGTCGATCCATGACGCGCCGGTCACAAGCCGGATCAGGATCCCCCAAAAGCAGAGCCGATCAGAGATGCGGGGCCGGTGGCACCCGAGCGGATGCGTCTGGTCCGGTGCCGGCAGCAGCGGTTCCACCGCCGTCCAGACGGCATCTACCACTTCGGGTTCGAGCGCGCGCATGATGACAGGTGCCTCCACTCGGTCGTCGTGTGTTGGGTGCACCTGCAATCAAACGCGGGACAACCCGACGACCGGTGGATGGCCACCTATCCACGCGAGTCCTAAGCCGGGCTCGAACCTTGTTTCGCGGATTCGGTTGGTCCCGGTACGATGACTGCGTGGCTACCCAACTCGCCGACTTGCCGAAGCCGCTCGCAGACGCGGTCGCGCGAGCTCGAGCTCGGCTTGCGATCGAACCTGCTTGGTTCCCGCGCCGCCAGGTCGATCCAGCACTTGCAGAATGGGTCGCCGACGTGATCGCGACTGGTGCCCTCGCTAAGGCTATTGCCGAGGTTGCCCAAGCCGATCCGGAGCTTGCCTGACATCGCGTGATCGTCGTCGATGACCGACTGCTGCTCGGCATTCTCGCAGGGCAAGAATCGGAACCGCTTCTCGCAGCGCGAGCCGGTGGTGTCGCGACCACGATGTCGTGGTTCTACCGTCTCAGCCGCGCGATCGCGGCCGGTCGCGGCACCGGTGCACTGAGCCGCGCCTTCGGTGTCTTGACCACGGCGCAACAAGCCGCCGTCGTCTCGCTTGTCAACGAACTCCCGGACGAAATCGTGACGCTCGATCCGCGAACCATTGTTCCCGTGATGTCTGCGGTATCAACGATCGCGCCGGCGAACCTTCTCACCACCGAGGCCGTCGCCACTGCGCTCGTCCTGGACGCCGACATCGCCGTCTCGGTTGCGTCGGATCTGCTCGACCGCACGTGCCGGACCGCCGGAGTGACAGTCAAACTCTTCGACTGAGCCCCCTCACGCCTTCGCCGTGGCATGGACTTTGGCATGGAAACGCGGTTTCACTACCAGGAATCGATGTCACTGCCAGGACGCGACATACCTCCTGACCAGGCGCAACGCGACGCGAGCGCACGGCACAGACACGGGTGTGCGGTCTCGAAAACCATTGTGGCGCAAGTCACCGTGGGTTCAAATCCCACTCCCTCCGCTCATGTGATGTGTCGCGCCATCAGCGGCGCCGGGCGGCCCTTCGAGGTTGTCGCTGCACACGAAGATCAACGTCAAGACCGTTCCGAGACGTGCCGACGAAAGAGGCATGCACCTGACCCAGTGTCCATATGACGGCACCGAGGTCGAGGTCGAGGCGATGTCGGGAGGCTCGACGCTCCTCAAGTGCTCCTCATGTGATGCGCTCTGGGAGCACCACGGTGCTTGGGTCGCGCGCCTCCGCGCGCCGGATCGGGAGAAGGCGCAAGTCGCGCGCCAAGAACGCGAATCGAATCTCTCGAGCATCGACTCCGTGCGCCACAACTGCTGAAGCCGAGCACACGGTGGTCAGCCAGCCCGTGCGGACGGCGGGTCGCCACTCGCGGCGGTCGTGAGGACGCCGCCGACGCCACGCCTTTGCGTGACAACAAAGCCTGCGCGCGAACCTCCTGCCGGCGCGGTGACTGTGGTCACACCGCGATGGAATGCCTGGAAAGCGCATGCACGAAACGGTTGACTGACGACTGCAAGTGACACCCTGCACAACGGTGTGCGACGGGCGGTTGGGGTGGCGGTCGCGGCGCGTTGCTGGGGGCGGAGTCGCGCTCGGCCGCCATCACCCCGGGCTACGGCGCCTACGCACAGCGACCCGGCTCCCGCGCTCCTCGCGCAAAGCGTCCACCGTTCGGTGCAAGAAGTCCTCCGCCACGTCGCCGGACCGCACGACACGCCGATGAGATACGCGTGGATCGCCTCGATGCCGACCTCGCCGACAAGCGTCTTCGTCTCGTCGAAACCCGTATCGCCGAAATGGCCGCGCAGCTCGACGCGATCGACGAGCACCTGCGCCGGGCCCGCCACGGCGGACCTCCGGCCGAGGCCGCCCACCCTGACGAGGGCCAGGCGACATGTTGTGGCGCGCTCATCGTGCACGCCGACGGCACGGTGGCCGCATGCACGGAAGACGGAGCCGCGGAAGGCTGCCGCGGCCGCGAGCAACGCCACGAACGCGACTCGATCCGTTGCTGGGTGTGGAGTCTCGCCGGCTGCGATTACTGCGGCGTGCACTCCGAGTAGGCGCACTCGACAGGCCGCGCCACCCTGTACCCGCGGGCGGTGACGAGCCGCACCGACGCAGAGTTGGCGCGGCTCGCACCACCGGCGACGTACGGGTCGCACGAGCTCCCCCGGCACCCGCGACACGACAGCAGGGTTCTGCTAGAGCTGTATGTCTCGCGTCTCGCCCGGCTCCAGTGAGACCTCGAGGACGCGGCCGTCGAGCCGAAGCACGAGACGGCCCTCGTCTCGCATCTGCTTGAGATGATCACCGAGCAGGTTCGCGACCGCGTCGAACGGGTCGGCGTCACTCGTCTGCACGCCCGCGGGCCCCAGGGTCACCACGTGCGATTCGGCCTCGGCCGTCAGCGGCTCTGTCAGTGCGATCGACGTCTCACCGGCAAGTGCGAGCGCCGCCGACGGACGGGCGATTGCGCTGTGTGCGCAGTCTTCGCCCGCGCCGTGGTACAGCACGGTCACCCAATCGGTCTCGTCCTGATCGTGCGATCCGCTGTCGCTCTTCGTGCGGTACAGACGCGACCACACGTTCAAGCACACGTCGACGATCGAATGCCGCAAGCCGATGAACGCCATGATCGCGTACGTGCACAGGAGCGCATTCGCCGCCGCGAATCCCGCGTGCGGGTAGTGGTGCTCCTGCAGGTCGCGCCACACGGTGAACAGCGAGAACGCGATGATCAGGTACGGAATACCGACGAACGAGATCGGTGCTGTCGTGCGGTTGCGTACCTTCGGCGTACGGGCGAACGCGATCTTCTGTCCGCCGATCGCTTGGCCGATCGACTTCACGACCCCCGACACGTTGACCGGCAAGAGCAGCAGGTTGAGCCCGTAGATCCGGAACACGTCCGTTCGCTTGTAGCCGCAACGCTTCAGGTCGGTCGACATCGCGAGGAAATACGGACCCGCGGTCAGCAACGCGAGCGGGCTGAGCAGCGCGGCGTTGAACGGGTACGCGAGCAACAGGATCAGCCCGAGGCTCGCCCATGTGATCGACGCGAGGTAGTTCGTGCGCAGGAAGACCTCTGCGAGAGCGCGTCCGTGCTCGGCCCTCGCTTTCCTCGCGATCATGTAGCGGCGGAGCTTCTCGATGACGAGCAACCCACCGTTGGCCCAGCGCTGGCGCTGCACGCACAGCGATCCGAAGTCGGGCGGCGTCGCGCTGTAGCTCAGTCGCTCTGGATAGTTGTAGAGCGACCAACCCTTGATCGCGAGGTCGACGCTGGACTCCGTGTCTTCGATCACCGTGCGGTCCTGGATGTAGCGGTGCACGGTGAACGCGCCTTCGCGCTCGGTCACGCGAATGTCGTCGAGCGCGGTCTTGCGCAACACGGCGTTGGCGCCGACCCAGAACGTCGCGCCGTAGTACGTGAGCCCTTGGTGCACGACGTGTTGGATGTCGGTGGTTGCGCCGGCGAGGCGCTCGATGCGCGTCGGTGCGCCCGGGTACGCGCTGTACGGCGTCTGCGCGACCGCGACCCGCTCGTTCTCGGGCTGCTCCAGGAAGTACACGAGGCGCAGGCAGTACTCGGGAAGCAGGACGCTGTCGGCGTCGAGTGTCAGCACGTAGTCGGTCTCGGGCACTTCGAGGTCGCACTGGCCAACGACCGGCGTCAGCACGCGGCCGCCACGCGACTCGTGCTCCGCGTAGCACCCACCCATCAGCCCGAGGTAGCTGTTGAGGTTCATCGCCTTGTTCGGCTCGTGCGAGCACGACACGTACGCCTTGCGCTCGAAGCTCGTCAGGTCGGCACGGAACGTCCACGCCAGGCGGCGGTACAGCTGGAGCATGCGCGTGACACCGAGCGTCACCCCTTCGTCGGCCGCGGCGACGAGCGCGCCCGCGACCGTGCGAAAGTCGTCGGCCAGGCGGAAGAGCACGTCACGCCGCAGGAACTCGTCGGCGTGGTCCTCCAGGTCGTCTTCGTGCATCAGGTCGGTGAGCCACGTAGCAGCCGCGGTGTACTCCTCGGCGAGATCGCGCATCGCCAACGGCGTGAGCCGAGCCTCCGGACCGCGAGCTTCGAAGAGCTCGAGTGCGGCTTCGAACCGCTCGCGAGGACCGCGCAGCATCGCTTCGATCTCACGTGGCAGCGAGCGCGCCGACTCCAACAGCGCCATGTCGTCGGGCTCGGTCGGGTTGGGCGGGTCGTCGATCAGCAGGACGACCCGCAGGTACGGATACTCCTGCAGCGCGGCCGACAACAGCGTCTGGCGTACCACCCGCGCTTCTTCCCGGTAGGAGGGCACGACGACGGTGAGCGTCGGCAACTCTTCGCCGAAGAAGTCGTCGATGACGGCACGTGCGACGCGGTGATGGGTCCGGGTTCGGTAGAGAAAGCCGACCCGCGCCAGTAGGTAGGCGAGCGCGGAGCCCACGAGCAGCGTGACGACGACGATGTACACCGCGGCGTCGAACCCGTAACGGAGGCTGAACCCGTCGCCGAAGAACGCCTTCTGCAGCGTCGTCACGAGGTAGGCGATCCACGCCGCCGATGTGACGAAGATCGCAAAGCGCGCACCGCTGACGGCACGGCGCGGCGCCGGGTTGGGCACCGCGCGCAGCGCACGCCTGCGTCGATCGGCGCCCCATTGCCGCCTGACACGCCGCCGCGCACGCGCCTTCGCCTGCTTGCGGTCCGCTGCCTGCGCCCGCTTTTCCGCTCGCTTTGCCGTACGAGACTTGCGGTGCCGGCGGGCCTCCTTGCGCTGCTGCTTGTCGAGTTGCTTCGCCGCGCGCTTCGTCTTGCGTGTCGGACGCACGCGTGTGCGTGTCCTCCGTCGCGCCCGCTCATTGGACATCGTGTGTACCGCCCCTGTGCAAAGTGTTGCTTTTCGCCCAATTGCTACCTGTCTTGGGTACTATAACCAGGACAATCCTGGATGATCCATCCCAAACCTGTCACATCGGACAGCGCGTCGCAGCAGAGGCACGTCGCGCGAATCGCAGGAGATCGCATGTTGCGCAGCAAGCATCGGGCGGAACGGCCGCGCCGACTCTCGATGGGTCGCGTGCTGCTTGCCCTGCTCGTCGCCGCGGGCCTGAGCGCGGGCGGCGTCGTGTTCGTGCGCGCGCAGGTCGCCGATCTGAGGAAGCCCACGCCGCGCGACGCATGGTTCGCCCCGTACGTCGACGCAACAGTCGAACCGCAGTTTCACTTCGAAGACCCGAGTGTCAACCCGAGTCGCGACACGGTGCTGGGCTTCGTCGTCGCGAGCAGGGGCGACGGCTGTGCACCCACTTGGGGTACCGCGTACGACATCGCGGGCGCCGCGACGGCACTCGACCTCGACCGGCGCATCGAACGGGTTCGACAACGCGGCGGCGACGTGATCGTGTCGTTCGGCGGGCGTGCGAACGACGAGCTCGCCGTGCGCTGCACGAACGCGGCGGCGCTACGCAAGGCATACAGCGACATCATCGATCACTACTCGCTGACGACGGTCGACTTCGACATCGAAGGCGGCGCGCTCGCCGATCACGACGCGAACGTTCGGCGCGCGGCCGTGTTGAAGGGTGTGCAAGACGACGCACGCGCGGCGGGCCACGAACTTGCGATCTGGCTCACCGTACCGGTCGCTCCGTCGGGCATGACCGTTGACGGAGTGGCGCTGATCGACGACATCCTGAGCCGCGCACGTCGACCTCGCCGGTGTCAACCTGATGACGATGGACTACGGCGCGAGCCGGCCCGCTGGTGTCGACATGGTCGACGCGACCGAGCAGGCGATCACGGCATCGGCCCGCCAGGTCGATGGCGCGTACCAGCGTGCCGGGCTTCGCCTTTCGGCCGCCGACGTGTGGCACAAGCTCGGCGCGACGCCGATGATCGGGCAGAACGACGAGATCGGCGATCGTTTCATGGTCGGCGACGCGCGCCGGCTGCTCGACTTCGTGCGCGAGCGCGGCCTCGGGCGCGTGTCGATGTGGTCGGCGAACCGTGACCTTGCGTGCGGCGCGCAACTCGACGAGGGCACCGTGTCGAACCAGTGCAGTGGCGTGGTGCAGGAGCCGCAGGAGTTCTCGACGGTCTTCGACGTGCTCCCGGGACGCGTCGCGATCGCGAGCGGGCTGCGTACTGCGCGCGACGCGTCGGCGACGGCGATCGACGATCCCGCGACGAGCCCGTACCCGATCTGGAACGACTCACGCGCCTACAAGTCCGGCGTGAAGGTCACGTGGCACCAGAACGTCTACGAGGCGAAGTGGTGGAGCCACGGCGACGTTCCCGACGCCCCGGTCACCAACGAGTGGGACACACCGTGGCGCTACCTCGGACCGGTGCTGCCGGGCGATCACCCGGCGCCGACGTTCCCGCCCGGCAAGTACGCCGACTGGTCGAGGGACACGGTGTACGTCAAGGGCGACCGCGTGCAGGTGGGCACCACCGTGTACGAGGCGCAGTGGTGGACCCACGGCGAACGGCCCGATGCCGAAGCCGCGCAACCGTGGAACTCGCCGTGGACGGAGCTCGACGCGCCCGGCGCGCGGTAGCGACGTCGAGGTCGCCGACAGCAACTGACGGCGGCAGGTGCGACATCGCCGTCGTCACGCGGGCGCGAGTCCCAGGTTCGTATAGATCTCGCGGGTGGCCGGCGAGCGGTTCAACGTATAGAAGTGGAACGACGTCACGCCGCCATCGAGCAACGCTTGGCACAGCTCGGTCGCGGCCTCGACACCGACGCGGTGCATCGCGTCGTCGTCGTCCTCGTACTCACGCAACCGGTCCTCGAGCCGGCGCGGGAACGCGGCGCCCGACATCTCGGCCATGCGCTTCACCGACCGCACGTTGAGCACCGGCATGATCCCCGGCGCCACCGGCGTGGTGACACCGAGGCCGCGGAGGTCCTCGAGGAACGCGAACCACACGTCGGCTTCGAAGAAGAACTGCGACAGCCCGAAGTCGGCTCGGGCGAGCTTCTCGGCCTGCCGGCGCCGGTCGTCGGCACGGTTCGTCGACGCGGGATGGCCTTCGGGATGCACCGCGACACCGACCGAGAAGTCGCCGAGCTCCCGCACGAGCGCGATGAGATCGGTCGCATGCGCCAGCTCGCCCGGCGGCAGGTTCAGCTCCTTGGGCGGATCGCCGCCCAAAGCCAGGATGTTCTCGACACCGGCGTCGCGGTAGCGCGTGATGATCGTTACGAGCTCGTCACGGGTGTGCGCGGCACACGTGAGGTGTGCCATTGCGGTCAGCGACGTGTCGCGGTTGATACGGACGACGATGTCGTGCGTCATCTCCCGCGTCGATCCACCGGCGCCGTACGTCACCGACACGAACGACGGCTGCAACGGCTCGAGGTCGTGCAGCGTCTGTTCGAGCGTTCGCACGGCGGCCGGTGTCTTCGGCGGGAAGAACTCGAACGAGTAGCGCGGACCAACGGCAACGAGGTCGGCGATCTTCGTCATCGGCGGGGAAGGCTATCCAGCTCCCGCGTCGTGCGCAATGGAAAAATCTTGATCGGCGACGGCCGCGGGCCGCAGGTCGAGACGTCGCAACGTCTGCGCGTTGGCGGCAACGATGATCGTCGACAGGCTCATCAGGATCGCACCGACCGCGGGCGGCATCGAGATCCCCGCCCACACGAGCGCACCGGCGGCGAGCGGCACCACGAGCACGTTGTACCCGCCGGCCCACGCGAGGTTCTGCACCATCTTCCGGTAGCTCGCACGCGACAGCCGTACGACGGCCGCCACGCCACGCGGGTCGGACGACGCGAGGACGACGCCGGCCGACTCGATCGCGACGTCGGTACCGGCGCCGATGGCGATGCCGACATCGGCGCGCGCCAACGCCGGCGCGTCGTTCACGCCGTCGCCGACCATCGCGACCGTGAGGCCGCGCTGTTGCAGAGCGGCGACCGCCTCCTCCTTGTCGCCGGGAAGCACCTCGGCCACCACCTCGTCGACGCCGACCGCCGTTGCGACCCGCTCGGCAACGGGGCGCGCGTCGCCGGTGATCATCACGATGGTGGTCACGCCCATGCGGCGCAGCTCGGAGACCGCCTCCTTCGCCTCGGGACGGATCTCGTCTTCGAGCGCGATCGCGCCGATCACCGTCTCGTCGCGCACGACGTACAACACGGTCGCACCACGCGCCGACCACTCGTTCGTCGTGGGCTCCAGCGCCTTCGGTACCGGGAGCGCACGCTCGCGCAACGAGCGCGGGCCCCCCGACTGCGTGCGAGGCACCGCCGATCTCGGCTACCACCCCGCGACCGGTGAGCGAACGAAAGCCCGTCGCCGTAGGCGCGCCCGAACCGCCGACCGCGACGATCGCGCCGCGCGAGTGGGTGCTCGCTTTCGGCCTCGACCGCCGCGGCGGCGCGCACCAGCTCGTCGCGGTCGACGTCGACGCCGATGGCATCGGTGACCACCGGCTTGCCTCTGGTCAGCGTGCCGGTCTTGTCGAATAGCACCGTGTCGACCGTTCGCATCCGTTCGAGCGCGAGCCGGTCCTTGACGAGGATGCCGGCACGCGCGGCCGCCGCGGTCGAGATCGAGATCACCAATGGGATCGCGAGGCCGAGCGCGTGCGGACACGCGACGACCAGCACGGTCACCGCGTGCTCGATCGCGTCCGACACGTCGCCGACCGCGAGCCACACGAGCACGGTGATCACCGCCGAACCGGCCGCAAAGTAGAAGAGCAGCGCGGCGAACCGGTCGGCGAGGGCCTGCGCCCGGCTGCGGCTCGCTTGCGCTTCGGCGACGAGGCGCTGGATGCCGGCCAACGCGGTGTCGTCGCCGACCGCGTCGACACGCACGCGTATCGAAGAGTCGAGCACGACGGTGCCGGCGACGACGCGGCCCTGCGGTTCCTTCGGCACTGCGCGCGACTCGCCCGTGATCATCGACTCGTCGATCTCGGCGACACCCTCGACCACGCGGCCGTCGGCCGGAACACGACCGCCGGAACGCACGAGAACGACGTCGCCGGCGCACAGGTCGTCGATCGCGACGATCTCGATGGTGCCGTCGTCCGCGACGCGCTCGGCCGACTCGGGCAACAGCTCGGCGAGCGCTTGCAGCGCGTTCTGAGCCTGGCCGATCGCCTTCATCTCCTGCCAGTGCCCGAGCAGCATGATCGTGACGAGCGCGGCGAGCTCCCACCAGAACTCGAGGTCGACCCAGCCGAAGGTCGACGCCAGCGACGCGCCCCACGCGACCGTGATCGCCATGCCGATCAGCAGCATCATTCCCGGCGCCCGCGCACGCAGTTCGTCGACCGCGGCCCCGAGGAACGGCTGGCCGCCGTAGAAGAACACGATCGTGCCGAGCA
Source organism: uncultured Actinomycetes bacterium (assembly GCA_963836365.1). GTDB lineage: Bacteria > Actinomycetota > Acidimicrobiia > IMCC26256 > PALSA-610 > DASQHW01. Next base: position 359,791 of record CAWIJC010000004.1, on the reverse strand, counting down.
CGGGCGCGATCCAGCCGGCGTTCGAGAGCGAGTAGCCGAACCAGCCCATCACGGTGTCGCTGGTGAAGAACACGGGAATCGACAGCGCGAGCGTCAACCAGAAGAGACGCCGGAACACTTCGGGGTCGTGGCCGGCGTGAGAGTGGTCGTCGGCGTGCGCGTCGTCGTGACCGTGTCCGCCGGCGCTCGGAGGGCACTGCGTCATGACCGAACCAGGCGCGCGATCGCCGCCGACGCCTCGGCGACTTTCTCGTGCGCGGTGTCACCGCCTTCGCTCAACGCGTCGGCGACGCAATGCGCGAGATGGTCGTCGAGCAGCTCGATCGCGACCGCCTGCAAGGCCTTGGTCACCGCCGAGATCTGCGTCAGCACGTCGATGCAGTACGCCTCCTCGCCGACCATGCGCTGCACGCCGCGCACCTGTCCCTCGACCCGCCGTAAGCGCTGTTGAATCGCACCTTTTCGCTCCGTGTAACCGGCCATGCCGCTACTATACCCCTGTAGGGTATCAGCGGCCGTGCTCAGGTCGGATGTACCGTCGGCGCGCATGGGGGAACGAGCACGGGCTGGGATCGTCGCGATTGCACTGCTCGCCGCGGGAGTGCTGGTGCCAACAGGCACCGCGCGCGCCGCGAGTCCGGCGACGTTCGTCGCACGCGGCAGTGTGGAAGAGATAGACGTCACGCACGCGCCGCCGGGCGACGCGATCACGCTGCACCACGGCGACGGCATCGTGCAGCAAGGTGTAGTCGATGACCTCGGCAGTTTCATCTTTCGCACGCTCGCGCCGGGCGACGGCTACGCGGTGCAAGTCGGCGACCAGTCGTCGACATCGTTGCATGTGATGACGCGCACCGAGGCGCCGCCGCAGTCGTTCTACGACAACCAGCAGCTCGCGTCGGGCTTCGGCTACATCACGATGCGCGACGGCACCGAGCTCGGCGCGACGATCACGCTCCCGGGCCCGGCCGATCAAGGTCCGTACCCGACGGTGATCGAGTACTCGGGCTACGACCCGTCGCATCCGGGCCATCCACAACCGAGCACACAGATCGCGCAGCTGCTCGGCTACGCGACCGTCGGCGTGAACGTGCGCGGCAGCGGGTGCTCGGGCGGCGCGTTCTCGTTCTTCGAGCCGTTGCAAGCGATCGACGGTTACGACGTCGTGGAAGCCGTCGCCGCGCAGCCGTGGGTGTTGCACCACGAGCCGGGGATGGTCGGCATCTCCTATCCGGGCATCGCGCAGACGTTCGTCGCACCGACGCGCCCGCCGCATCTCGCCGCGATCGCGCCGCTGTCGGTCGTCGCCGACACGTACCGCAGCCTGGCCGACCCCGGCGGCATCCCGAACAACGGGTTCCCGCGCGAGTGGGCGGCCGAGCGCGACGCCCAAGCGTTGCCGTACGGGCAGGGTTGGGAGCAAGACGTCGTCGACGCCGGGGGTGCGAACGCGCAACAGTGCGTCGAGAACCAGCTCCTGCGCCATCAGAACACGAATCTCGTCGACCTGTTCGACGCGCACCCATTCCGCGAGCCCGTTGACCTCGCCGACGGCCTGGCCCCTGATCTGCTCGACACCAACATCGACGTGCCGGTGTTCATGGGCGGCGCGTGGCAAGACGAGCAGACGGGCGGGCAGTCCTCGGCGATCTGGAAGGCGCTCGACCTGTCGAGCGGGAAGGTGAAGTTGTTCGGCACCAACGGCACGCACGTCGACAGCCTCGTCGCCGAGCTCAATCGTTGGTACGAGTTCCTCGAGTTCTATGTCGCGCGTCGCATCCCGCACGTGCCCGACGGGGTCCGCGCGCTCGCGCCCGCGATCTTCCAAGCCGCGACCGGCATCAGCGGCGTGCAGCTCGAGCCCGACCGCTTCAGCCGGTACACCGACTACGACGCCGCGCTGCGCGCGTACGAAGCCGAACCGCCGATCCGCATCCTCTTGGAGAACGGCGCCGGCGATCCTTCCAACCTCGGCGCGCCGTTCGGCACGAGCGAGATGTCGTTCTCGAGCTGGCCACCGGCGAACGCGGTGCCGACGGCGTGGTACATGCAGCCCGATGAGGGTCTCTCACGTGCGCGCGCGCACATCGCCGACGACGATGCGCGCGCGTCGACGGCGTACATCTACGATCCGTCTGCGAAGCCCCGTACCGATTTCAACGGCAGCATGTCGGATATCTGGGGCGCGCACCCCGACTTCGACTGGCGCACGCTGCCGCTCGGCAAGGCGCTCGCGTTCGACAGCCCGCCGTTGTCGTCCACCACCGTGGTCGCGGGCCCGGGCAGCGTCGACCTCTGGCTGCGATCGACCGCGGTTGACACCGACCTCGAAGTGACGGTGAGCGAGCTGCGGCCCGACGGACAAGAGGTGTACGTGCAGAACGGATGGCTGCGCGCGTCCACCGCGCGCTCGACACGGCGAGGTCGACCGTGCTCGAACCGCTGCATCCCGACACGTCGACGTCGGTCGAGCCATTGCCCGCGGGACGGTTCGTCGAAGCGCGCGTCGCCTTGTTCCCGTTCGCGCACGTGTTCCGTGCGGGCTCGCGTCTGCGCATCGCGATCGAGGCGCCGGGCGGTAACCGCCCGTTCTGGGCGTTCGACTCGATTCCGGCCCACGCCGGCGGGACGGTCAACGAGATCGCGCACTCGTCCGGTCACCCGTCGAAGGTCGTGCTTCCCGTGATCCCGTCGGTGCCCGCCGGGTTGCCGCCCGCGTTGCCGCCGTGCGGATCGTTGCGCGGGGAGCCGTGCCGCGTGATCGCGTCGAACGGCGCCGCGACGAACGTGCACGCGGCCGTGTCGCACGACACGGCGGTAGTGCAGTGGACGCCTGCGAGCGCGCGCACCGGCACGGCCATCGCCGGATACTTGGTGCACGAACAATCCGGTGGCACGGCGCAGCTCGTCGATTCGCACACAAGCTCGGTCACGTTCACCGGACTCGGCGACGGGCTGCGTTCGTTCGAGGTCGTGACCTACTTCGTCGGCAACCATCCGGTGATGGGCACGCCGTCGAACACGATCAGCGTGACGAGCGAGGGTCAGCATTCCGGTCAACCGCCTCGTGGTCGGCACCGCCATTCACCTCGACAGTCGCGCAACCACGATCATGACGCTTCAGCGTGCCGATGGAGGCGGTTCTAGACTCCGCGAATGGTCGACACCGCGCCGGCCGCGCCGGCCGCGAAGGAGCGCTGGTCGTTCTCGTGGAAGCACCTGTACGACGAGGTGGTGACGTCGGGCTTGTGCACCGGTTGCGCCGGCTGCGTGATCGCGTGCCCGCACGACGTGTTGTCCTACGACGACACCAACGGCGTCTACAAGCCGATCCAGATCGAGAACGACTACGGCGGCCCGCGCGATTGCAGTCACGGCGACAAGGCATGCACGTCGTGCACGCGCGCGTGCCCTCGGTTCCGTGCATGGGAACCCGAGATCGACACCTTCCTGTTCGGCCGCGCTCGCGAGCCGGAAGAGTTGAGCGGCGTCTACAAGGACATCTGCCTGGCGCGCGCGAGCGACGGCGAGTTGCACGAGGTCGGCCAGGACGGCGGGCTCGTATCGGCGATGCTCGTGTACGCGCTCGAGCACGACATGATCGACGCCGCGCTGGTGTCGTACCTCGAGGGCGACGGCACATCGTGGAAGGCGATCCCGGGGATCGCGCGCACACGTGAAGACGTGATCGCGTCAGCAGGGAGCCGGTACACGTATTCCGCGAACACGCTCGCGTACAACGACCTCGACAAGGAAGACGAGCGGATCGCGCTCGTCGGCATGTCGTGCCAGTCATCGATCCCGCCGGTGATGAAACAGCGTAAGGCCGGCAAGGTCGCGCGCCGGCTTGCACTGTCGATCGGCTTGCTGTGCTCGAAGACGTTCGACGATGCCATCTTCGAAGAGCTGTTCGAGGCGAAGTACGGGCTGAAGAAGCAAGACATGAAGAAGATGAACATCAAGGGCGTCTTCCAGATCTGGATGCACAACGGCGACTACCACGAGGTACCACTCAAGGAGTGTCACGCGTGGACGCGCGAGGGCTGCAAGCTCTGCCCCGACTTCGCGGCCGAGCACGCCGACATCTCCACCGGCGGCATCGGCAAGTACAACGACTGGACGCTGACGATCGTGCGCACGGACGCCGGTCGCGAGCTGATGGAGAAGATGCTCGCCGACGGCGTGATCCAGACGCGCCCCGGCGACGACGATCCCGGTGCGATCGAGCTGATGCACAAGCTCTCGAAGAAGTCGCGCAAGCGCTGGCCGGACTTCGCACTGCCCGAACCGAAGCTCGGTGCCGTGTGATCTCGGCGCTCGTCGACGATCTCATGGATCGCTCGAAGATCAGCGGCGCGATTCCCAGTGTCGTATTCGGGCTCGCGCCCGGCGCCGATGTGGTGATCATCGATGTCTCGCGCGGCGTCGACCAGGTGACGCAGGCGCGCGCGTCCCATCCGCGCGCCCGCATCGTGTGTTACGGCCCGCACGTCGACGACGCGCTGATGGCGGTGGCGAAGGCGTCCGGCGCCGATGTCGTGCTCCCCCGCTCCCGCTTCTTCCACGACCCGGCTTCCGCAGTCGCGTGAGGCGTCAATAGGGGGTCGTTTTCCGACCCTCACTCACGCCCCTAGATCGTGGGCCACGGGTAGCTGTGGTAGTCGCGGTCGGGTTCGGGGAACTCGCGGCTCGCGAGCAGGTGCTCGGCGCGGCGAACGCAGCGCGTCGAGCTCGAAGCGGTCGAGCAGCTGGTACAGCTCGGCGCCGAGCGCGCCACCGCACACCTCGTCCATCAGCTTGCGCACGCCGTCGCACTCGTCGGGGCCGATCGTCTCACCCGCGAAGTCCCAGATGACCGTGCGCAGCTTCCACATCGAATGGAACGCGACGCCGTGGTCGATGCCGAAGATACGGCCGTCGGCCGTCGCGCGCAGGCAATGCCCGCCCTTGCGGTCGGTGTTGTTGATCACGATGTCGAACAGCGCCATACGGCGGAAGTCGTCCTGATGGTCGGCGAGCAACGTGAAGTAGTGCTCTTCGGGATCGTGGTCGACGAACTGTTGCACCATCCCTATGCCGGCCGGGCCGTCGCGCAACACGGTCTCGGGCACGATGTTCCATCCGAGCGCGCGCGAGATCTCGTACGCCGCGACCTCTCGGCGGCACAGCGTGCCGCGCGGGAAGTCCCACAGCGGTCGTTCACCGCGCTGCGGCTTGTAGATCGCGAGAACCTCGTCATTACCGAGCGAGAGATCGACGAGAAACGTCGCGTTCGACGACCACGGCATACGTCCCACCACATCGGCGTTCCCGTTGCGCAAGACCTCGAGGACGCGCGCCGGCGGAAAGGGCCACTCGGCGTCAGTTCCAGCGCGGGCAGATGTGCCCGTCGGGATCCATCGGGAACTCGCACAACGGACAGCGAGGTCGCCCAGCCTCGACTGCGGCCACGCCGTGGCGCGCCATCGCGCGCACCTGCTCGCGCGTCGCGTACAAGCGCGCGATGCGGCCCTCGCTCTCCTCGAGCGGCGGCGGGCTCTCCTCCTCGTCGGAGGCGTCCTCGCGCAGCTCGATCAGCACCAGATGACGATCGGTGTCGTAGCCGATCCCGATCAGCCGCGCGCGGAAGAGCGGCTCGTCCTCGGTCACCGGCCCGGTGCCTTCAACGCTCGCCGCCGCGCCCTCCTCGGGCTCCTCCTCCGCGATCCGGTCGAGGAACTGATTCGCTTCCGACGCGAGCAGTTGCACCTGCTCCTTCTCGACGAGCACCGAGAGCAACGCGCTGCCCTTGCGCGCTTGGATGACGAACGTGCGCTGGCCGGGTAGACCGAACGCGCCCGCGGCGATGTCGTCGACAGGATCGAACTCGATCAGATCGGTCACGACTTTCCCTTGTCGGCCTCGCTCGGAACCCCGGCGCGTGAGCTCCGCTCTTCCGTCGCCGCGCTTACCGCATCCTGCGGCCCCGCGTGCACGGCTTGTGTCGCCGGTGCGTCGGGCTCGGGCAACAAGTCGTCGAGGCCGCCCGTATCGTTGCACTTGACCATCATGCAGCCGTAACTGTGGAAGTCGAAGACCGTCACCGACGCGGGCGACACGTGCACACGCTGGAACAGATCGAGGTGCATGCCGGTGTAGTGCGCGATCGCCGACTTGATCGGGTCGGCGTGACTCACGACCACGACGGTCTCGTGCGGGTGGCACTCGACGATGTCGTCGAGCGTGCCAACCATTCGCGACTGCATCTCGCGGATCGATTCACCGTTCGGGAACCGTGCGCGCGACGGCGCGACCTGCACCACCTTCCACTCTTCGGTCTTGGACAGGTCGCTAATCTTGCCCCCGGTCCAGTCGCCGTACTCGGCTTCGATCACGCCGTCGATCATCTGCACGTCGAGGCTGTGCTGCGCGGCGATGCGTTGCGCGGTCTGGCACCGTGCGTTCGATCGGGCTCGCGTACACCGCGGCGACAGGAAGCTTCGACAGGCGCTGCGCGGTCGCGTCGGCTTGCGCCTGGCCTTTCTCGGACAGCTCGATACCGGGCATCCGGCCCGACAACAACGGGCCGGTGTGCGCGGTGACGGCGTGCCGGACCAGCACCAAACGTGTCGGCGGCTTCGGCGGCTCGCTCTTCTGATCCGCTTGTTGCGCGTCCGTCGACGCGTCGTCGGCCATCCGGAGAAGAATACCGGTCGCGTCCTTTGCGATCCCCTCGATGAGCCGCCTCGCTCCGCTCACGCGCCTCGCTCCGCTCACCGCCTCGTACGATTGCTGGGTGACGAGCATCGACTTCACCGCCGGGCCTCCCGAAACGGTCCTCACGCCCGAGCCCGACGACGCGCTGGAAGCGCTACGTGGCGCGCTCGCGCAACCCGCGGCCGGACGTCGCGACGCGATATCCGATGTGTGCGCGCGCTGGCCTTGCTTCCTCGACGCGTGGGCGCAGCTCGGTCGGCACGCGCGCGACGACGTGGAGGCGTACGCGTACTTCCGCGTCGGCTATCACCGCGGCCTCGACCGTCTGCGGCAGTCGGGATGGCGCGGTTCCGGTTACGTCCGTTGGCGACACGAGAACAACCGCGGGTTCCTGCGCGCGCTCGAAGGCTTGCGCGCCGGCGGCCGAGGCGATCGGCGAGGCCGACGAGGCGCAGCGCTGCGCGGAGTTCCTCCGGCAGCTCGACCCGGAGTGGGACGGAGCGCACGACTGAGTTCCCGCCGCTCTCTGCGGATGTCGGCGTTCGGCGTCGAATCCTCCGGTCCGCCGCCCACCCATTAGCTTCTCGCCCGTGGCACGCGCATTGATCACCGGAGTGACCGGGCAGGACGGTCGGACACTGTCGCAGTTCCTCACGAGCAAGGGCTATCAAGTCTTCGGTCTCGTGCACGGACAGGCAAACCCCAAGGTGGGTCTGATCCAAGCCGAGAATCCGGCGCTCGAGCTCGTCGAGGGCGACCTGCGCGACCTGTCGTCGTTGATCGCCGCGCTCGAGCAGGTTCAGCCCGACGAGGTGTACAACCTCGGCGCGATCAGCTTCGTGCAGCTCTCGTTCAAGCAGCCCGAGCTCACTGCGGAGATCACCGGCCTGGGCGTGCTTCGGATGCTGGAAGCCGTGCGCATCGTGGGCGGCCACAACAACCCGATCCGCTTCTACCAGGCGTCGTCGTCGGAGATGTTCGGCAAGGTGCACGAGACGCCGCAGAACGAGGCCACGCCGTTCCACCCGCGCTCGCCGTACGGCGTTGCCAAGGTGTTCGGTCACTACACCACGCTCAACTACCGCGAGGCCTACGGCGTCCACGCGAGCAGCGGCATCTTGTTCAACCACGAGGGCCCACGACGTGGGATCGAGTTCGTGACGCGCAAGGTCACCAACGCCGTGGCGCGCATCAAGCTCGGCCTCCAAGAAGAGATCTCGCTCGGCAATCTCGACTCGTCACGCGACTGGGGTTACGCGGGCGATTACGTCGAGGCGATGTGGATGATGCTCCAGCAGGACGAGCCCGACGACTATGTGATCGCGACCGGCGAGACACACTCCAATCGCGAGCTGTTGCAGGTCGCGTTCGGTCTCGCCGGCATCGACGATTGGGAGCCGTACGTGAAGCAAGATCCGCGCTTCATGCGTCCCGCGGAGGTCGATGTGTTGATCGGCGATGCGACCAGGGCGAGCGAAAGGCTCGGTTGGAAGCCGCGCGTCAGCTTCGAAGAGCTCGTGAAGATGATGTACGAGAACGACCTGGCCGAAGAGAGCACCAAGGCCGGGCAGTGACCCGCGCGGGCGGCTACACCTTCCTCGCCGCCGCGCGGCGGCGATGAGCGTCGGGTCCCACACGGGCGAGAACGGCGGCGCGTAGCCGAGGTCGAGCTGCATCACGTCGTCGACGTGCATCTCCGCCCAGATCGCGGTCGCGAGCACGTCTATGCGCTTTGCTGCGCCCTCCCGCCCGATGATCTGCGCGCCGAGCAGGCGTCCGCTCCCGCGCTCGGCGACGATCTTGACGGTGATCGGCTGCGAATCGGGGTAGTAGCCGGCCCGGGTTGTGCTCTCGATCGTCGCGGTGACGAAGTCGAAGCCCGCGTGTGTCGCTTCGCGCTCGGTCAGCCCCGTGCGGCCGACTTCGTACGCGCAGATCTTTGTGACCGCGGTGCCGACGACGCCGGGAAAGGCTTCGTGGCCGCCGGTCGCGTTGATGCCGACGACACGGCCTTGCTTGTTCGCGTGCGTCCCGAGCGCGATCGCGACCGGCTGCTTCGTGACGCGATGCAACGTCTGTACGCAGTCGCCCGCGGCCCACACCCCCTCGACGTCGGTTGCCATGCGCGCGTCGGTCGCGATCCCGTGCGCATCGCCGATCGTGATTCCGGCTGATTGCGCGAGCTCGACGTTCGGACGCACTCCGATGCCGAGCACGACGACATCGGCGCGTAACGAGCCGCTGCTGGTGACGACTCCACGCACGTGGCCACGATCGTCGGTCTCGAAGCCCTCGACCGTGGTGCCCGTGTGCAGCTCGATACCGAGGCCGCGAATCGCGTCGGCAACGAGGGCGCCCATGTCGGGATCGAGCGTCGACATCGGCTGCGGCGCGCCTTCGACGATGGTGACGTCGAGACCACGCTCGTGCATCGCTTCTGCCATCTCGAGGCCGATGTAGCCGGCGCCTACGACGACCGCGCGCTCGATTCCCGTGTCCGGGGACCATCAGGTGGTCGCGCAGCGAGATGCCGTCGGCGAGCGTTTGGATCCCGTGCACGCCGTCGGGCGTCGACACCCGGCAGCTCCGGACGTACCGGCGACGCTCCCGTCGCGATCACCAGCTGATCGAACGGCTCCGTCTGCTCGGCCTGCGTGACGTGATCGAGCACCGTGACCGCACGCGCCGCGACATCGATCGCGAGCGCCTCGTGCCGCATCCGTACGTCGATGCCGTTCGCGCGGTGCTCCTCGGGCGTGCGCGCGACGAGCTGTTGCGGCTCGGGGATGCGGTCGGCGACGAGGTACGGCAACCCGCACGCGGCGTACGACGTGTACTCGCCGCGCTCGAACGCGATGACGTCGAGCTGGTCGCGTGTTCGGCGGCGTCGGGCCTGCGAGGCCGCGCTCATGCCCGCGGCGTCGCCCCCGACCACCAGCAGACGTTCGCTCACCGCACGACGGTCGCGGCGGCGCGGGCGAGCGCGTGCTCGGCTTCGTCGACCATACGCTGCACGATGTCGCCGGCCGGGGTCAGCTCGTGGATCGCGCCGACACCCTGACCCGACGGGTAGCACTCCTTCTTCGGATCGATCGGCGTTTCGTCGTTGCCACCGAGATGCAGCGCGTTGGCCGCGACCGCACGCGACATCTGCTCCGGAAACGGGCGGAGCTCTTCGGGGTGCTGATCGATGTACTGCGTCCAGTCGTTTCTGATCGCACGCAACGTCTTGCCGGTGAAGCCGCGGCTGATGACGGTGTCGTCTTCGTGCGCGCCCAGCAGTGCATCCTTGTAACCCGCGACGGCGCGCGCCTCGGGCGTCGCAATGAAGCGCGTGCCGAGCCACACGCCGTCGCCACCGAGCGCAATCGCGGCGGCGAGGCCGCGCCCGTCGAAGATGCCGCCGGCCGCGACGACCGGCGTCCGCTCGCCGACCGCGTCGACGATCTGCGGCACGAGCGGCATCGTCGCGACCGTGCCCGTGTGACCGCCGGCTTCGGTGCCCTGCGCGATCACGAAGTCGCAGCCCGCTTCGACCGCGGCGATCGTGTGACGAACCTTGCCGCACATGCTCGCGACGAGCACGTTTCCTTCGTGCAGCACGTCGATCACGTCGCGTGGAACGCCCAAGCCGGCGACGAACAACGACGCGCCGCCTTCGACCACCTGCTTGGCATCCTCGATCATGCGCTGCGGCAGAGCCGCGAGAAGATCGACGCCGAACGGCTTGTCGGTCAACCTCCGGACACCGCGCATCTCTTCGACCATCTGATCCGATGCCATCGTCGCGGCGCCGAGCGTGCCGAAACCGCCGGCGTCCGACACTGCGGCAACGAGCTCGTGATACGAGACGCCGCCCATACCGGCGAGCATTACGGGATGCTCGATGCCGAGCATTGCAGTCAGTCGTGTGTGCACCCTTGTCCGGCTCCCTCGCTTCGCCGTCCCTGGCTCCACTGCGAACGCGCCAGGCATCCCCAGTGTCCATTAGGGTCGTCGGCGTGAGCAACCCGTCGTCCGCGGACGCGCTCGTCGGCGTGATCATGGGCAGCGACTCCGATCTGCCGGTCATGCGGGGAGCGGTCGACGTGCTCGTCGACTTCGGCGTGCCGTTCGAAGTGCGCGTGATCTCGGCCCATCGCACCCCCGACGTCATGTACGAGTACGCGCACGCGGCGGCGGAACGCGGGCTGAAGGTGATCATCGCCGGTGCCGGTGGTGCGGCCCACCTGCCGGGCATGACCGCGTCGATGACGTCGCTGCCGGTGATCGGCGTTCCGGTGCCGCTCCAGCAGCTCGACGGGCTCGACGCGCTGCTGTCGATCGCGCAGATGCCGGCCGGCGTACCGGTCGCGACGGTCGCGATCGGCAACGCGCGCAACGCCGGCTTGCTGGCGGTACGCATCCTCGGCGCGCACGACGACAAGCTGCGCGCGGCGATTGAGCGCTACCAGGGCGATCTCGCGCAGACCGTCCGCGACAAGGACACGCGCCTGCGCGAGTCGGAGTAACTACTCGCTCGATACCGCCCGCAGAACATCGAGCTTCGCCGCGCGGCGAGCCGGCAGGATCGCGCTCACGACGCCGAGGATCGCCGCCGTGACGACCAGCACGATCAACGTCGAGATCGCAGGTGAGAACTTGTTCAGGCCGTCGTCGGCCAGAGCGCGCACGACCGACCATCCGAAGAACAAGCCGACGACGATGCCGAGCACGGTACCGAACAGCGCGATGAAGACCGCCTCCCAGCGGATCGACGAGCGCACCTGCTTGCGGCTCATACCGACCGCGCGCAGCAGTCCGATCTCGCGCGTGCGCTCGTAGATCGAGAGCGCGAGCGTGTTCACGACGCCGATGAACGCGATCACGACCGCCAACAGCAACAAGGCGTAGATGAGGCCGAGCAGTTGATTGAGGTTCTTCTCCTGGTCGGCCTTGTAGCTCGCGTTGTCCTGCAGCTTCGCGGTGGGATAATTCGCCAACAACGGCTCGATCGCGGCCGCGCCTTGTTCGGCGGTCACGCCCGGCTTCAACGTCGCGTACACGAGCACGTCGAGCTGATTGTCGAAGTTCTGCTCGAAGCCGGCGATCGACATGATGTAGTTCACGGGCAGGGCGATGTTCTTGACCCCGTAGATCCCTTGGACCATGAGGTTCTTGGGCTTGCCGGCGTTCTTCACGAAGGTCGCCGGAACCTCGGTACCCACGGTCCAGTTGTGCTTTGTCGCGGTCTTCTCCGACACGACGAGGCCGTCGGGCGTGAGCTGGTCGAGCGAGCCCGCGACCATGTCGAGATCGAACAACTGCTGCGCCGCCTTGGGTTCGACGGCTCCGACCAGCTCCGTACCGCCGTTGACGCCGAACTGGCCGATGCGAAGCGGCGTCGACGCTTGAACTTCCGGAAGTTGCGCGACCTGGCGGCCGAGCTCCGGACTGAGCCCGGTGCCACCGAACGATCCGCCACTGTTGATCACGTAGTCGCTTTTGATCTGGGCGTCGATCGCGCGACTGAACGACGACTTCGCAGAGGCCGCGAAGATCGCAATGAACGCGATGAGGGCGACGCCGATCATCAACGCCAGTGCAGTGGTCGCGGTTCGACGCGGGTTCCGCGCCGCGTTCTCGCGGCGAGCTCGGCGGTAATGCCCCGCGGCGCGCGCCACCGGCTTGCCGATCGCGAGGCTCACCTCCCGGGCGAACAGCGGCCCGAGAACGAAGATGCCGGCGAAGACAGCGATCGCGCCGGGGATGAACAAGATCATCGAGCCGCTGCCGAAAGCGACGAACAGCAGGAGGGCGAGCCCGAGCGCGCCGATTCCGCCGCCGATCAGCAAGCGGCGCGAACGTGAGACGGCGCGCTCGACGGCGACCTCGCGCATCGCCGCGATCGGCGGCACGCGCGCGCCGGTGCGCGCCGGAATGAGCGCCGACAGGAGGGTGATCACCACGCCGACCGTCATCCCGACGATGATCGCCTTGCTGGGCACGACTGTGCCCGAGCCGGGAAGGTCGATGCCCAGCGCGCCGGTCAGCGCCTTGAGCCCGATCGCGAGGCCGATACCGGCGAGCACACCGATCGCCGACGCGACGACGCCGACGATGAGGGACTCGCCGACGATCGACGTCAAGACCTGTCGACGGCTCGCTCCGATCGCGCGCAGCAGGGCCATCTCGCGCGTTCGTTGCGCGACGATGATCGTGAACGTGTTGTAAATGATGAACGCGCCGACCGCGAGCGCGACGATGCCGAAGATCAGCAGACCCGTGTTCAGGAAGCCCAGGACCTTGTGGATGTCGTCCTGGTTCTCCTTGACCAAGGCCTTCCCGGTGATCACTTCGACGTCGGGCCGGGCGCTGCGGTTCGGCAACGGCGCAGTCGCGAGCGTGTTGCGCACCGAGTCGGCGACCTCGGTCTGCGACACCCCGGATCGTGCGGCGACGTTGATGTAGTCGAACTGATTCTGCGCGCCGGCGATGCGCTGCGCCTCGGGGATGGTGAACAGCACCACGGACGCCCCGGCGAGGTTGTCGGCGGAACCGAAGCGGGCAATGCCGACGATCGTGTACTCCTTCGGTGCTTGGTTCGTGAGGACCTTGGCGCGCTGGCCGACCTTGAAGTCGCCTTTCTTGGCGGTACCCCTGTCGATCACGATCTCGTCCGCGTTCGCCGGCGCGTGTCCGCCCGCGGTGAGATGGAACTGGTTGAGCCGCTCGTCGGGATTCCAGCCGAATCCCAGCGTCGGCGCGCCCTGTCCCGGAGTGCCGATCGCCTTGCCGTTGGCCTTGACGATCTGTGCGTAGTCGAGTTGCACGTTGCCTTCGGCACCCTGCACCCCGGGCGCACTGCGAACGATCGCCAGCAGTGCTTCGGGAATGCGCGGACGTTGCGAAGCACCGAAACCGTTGTCGTTCTTCAGAACCTCGGGGCCACGGACCTGCGCGTCGGTGCCGGCGTAGATGTTCGTGAACAGGTCGTCGAAGGTGCGCTGAATCGTCGCCGTGAACACGAAGGTGCCGGAGATGAACGCGACGCCGAGCACGACCGCGACCGCCGTCAGGAGGAAGCGCAACTTGTGCGCGCGAAGCTCTCGGCGGGTGACCTTCCACATGTTCAATCGCCGCCGAGCTTGCGCATGCGGTCGAGCACGCTGTCGGTTGTCGGCCCGGTGAGCTCGTCGACGATGCGGCCGTCGGCGAGGAAGATGACGCGGTCGGCAAACGATGCCGCGTGCGGGTCGTGCGTGACCATCACGATCGTCTGCTCGAACTCGTCGACGGCGAGCTTCATGAACTCGAGGATGTCGTTGCTCGCTCTCGAGTCGAGGTTGCCGGTCGGCTCGTCGGCAAAGATGATGTCGGGCCGGCTCGCCATCGCGCGCGCGACTGCGACGCGTTGCTGCTGACCTCCGGAGAGCTCCGACGGGCGATGCGCGAGCCGGTTTCGCAGATCGACGGTGTCGATGACCTTGTCGACCCACGCTTGATCGGGATCCTCGCCGCCGAGCGCCATCGGCAGCGTGATGTTCTCGTACGCGGTCAGCGTCGGCACGAGGTTGTACGACTGGAAGACGAATCCGACGCGTTCGCGCCGTACCCTCGTCAGCTCTTTTTCGGAGAGCGCGGTGACATCGAGGTCGCCGAGGTAGACGTGCCCGCTGGTGAGCTGGTCGAGGCCGGCGAGGCAGTGCAGCAGCGTCGACTTGCCGGAGCCCGACGGGCCCATGATCGCGGTGAATCTCGCGTGAGCGAACTCGGCATCGACGGATTCGAGCGTGTGCACCGCGGTCTCACCCTTTCCGTAGACCTTCGTGGCGCCGACCGCACGGGCCGCGATCGTCTTCGTGGGGGGAATCGTGGTCGTCAACCTGCGTCCTCCTACAGCGGCTGTGTCACATGACGGTGGCACGCATCGTTTCCGGTCGCTATCGGGTTTGTCCCTGACGCACCCTCAGGTGTGAGGCGGCCCTCAGGTGTCAGGACGGGTTCGCGTCGACCGTACGCGCGTTCTCGGTCGCGTCCGGCGCGTGACGCCGGCCGAGCCACACGAACCATATCGTGGCGCCGACGCACAACACGATCGACAACAAGAGGTTGAATCGAACTCCGAAGACCTTCGACGCCTGGTCGATCCGCAGCGCCTCGAACCAGATGCGGCCGAAGGTGTACAGCGCGACGTACGCGGCGAACGTCTGGCCGCGGCGGAAGTGGAATCTGCGCTCCGCCCACAGCAGCGTGCCGAACACGAGCAGGCACCACAGCGACTCGTACAAGAACGTCGGGTGGAACGTCCGGTTGGCTTCGTAGCCGGCAGGCCGATGACTGAGATCGATCTCCAGGCCCCACGGGAGAGTTGTCGGCCGCCCGAAGAGCTCTTGGTTGAAATAGTTGCCCCAGCGCCCGATCGCCTGCGCGAGCACGACACCGGGCGCGATGACGTCGATCAACACGTACGTGTCGACGTTGCGAATGCGCGCCATGACGATCACCGCGAGGAGACCACCGGCGACGGCGCCCCAGATCGACAGGCCGCCCTTCCAGATCTGCACGGTGCCGACTATGCCGTGCTCGTCCCAGCTGTAGCCGGTGAACAGGTGGTAGATCCGCGCACCGACGATGCCGCAGATCACCACCGGGATCGCGATCGAGGAGATGACCTTCGGATCGAGGCCGCGCGCCGCCCAGCGCTTCTCGGTGACGTACGCCGCCGCCAGCACGCCGAGCGCGAGCATCAAACCGTATGCGTGGAGCGGCAACGGCCCGATGTGCACGATTCCGTTCTTCGGACTGGGGATATACCCGAGCAGCACATCGCGAGCCTAGGACGCGCTGCCGTTCAAGGTCGGAGCGCCCCGGCGCCGATGCTTGTGTCGTATGGGGGGAAGTCGAAAGCTTGCAGGAATTGCGTTCTCGATCGCGGCCGCGTCGCTGCTGACCGCGTGCCCGCACATCCCGCCCGGTGGTGGCGGTGGAGGCGGCGGTGGAAGCACGACGGCACCGACGGTCGGGGGGTGCGCGGTGTTGCCGAGCGACAACGCGTGGAACCAGCGTGTCGACGCCTTGGCGCTGCGCAGCAACTCGTCCGCGCTGATCAACAACATCGGCGCGTCGAACAAGCTGCATCCCGACTTCGGCGGCGACGGCGAGTACGGCATCCCGTTCGTCGTCGTGCCGTCGTCGGAGACCCTGCACACGATCAATTTCACCGCCTACGGCGACGAGAGCGATCCCGGTCCGTATCCGATTCCGTTGAACGCGCCGGTCGAAGGCGGTGCGTCGTCGGACGGTGACCGTCATGTGATTGCGCTGCAGCAGGGAAGCTGCCATCTCTACGAGCTGTATCGCGCGTTCCCGCGCAGCAACGGGTGGGAAGCGGACGCGGGCGTGAACTGGGACCTGTCGTCGAACGCGTTGCGACCGCTCGGCTGGACGTCAGCCGACGCGGCGGGGCTTCCGATTCTTCCCGGACTCGTGCGCTATGACGAGGTTGCAGCCGGCGAGGTGAACCACGCCATTCGGTTCACGGTGCCGCGGTCGCAGAAGGGATACATCTTCCCGGCAACGCACGACGCGTCCTCGTCGACCGACGTGAACTTGCCGCCGATGGGTCTGCGCGTGCGCTTGAAGGCGAACTACGACCTGTCGCAGGTGCACGGTCAGGCGCTCGTGATTGCGACCGCGTTGAAGAGGTACGGGATGATGAACGCCGACAATGGCTCGGCGTGGTTCATCACCGGCGCAGCCGACCCGCGCTGGGACGACAACGACCTCAACCAGTTGAAGTCGATTCCAGGAAGCGCGTTCGAGGCCGTCGACACGGGTCCGGTGCACCACTGACACGGCGTGTTCAACTCGCGGCGCTCCATGCGTTCACATGCGCGATCGTGTTCGCCGCTTCGTCGGTGAAGCCGTGTGTCGCCAACCAGCGGGCCTCCCCGAGCCGCCGCACGAGGCGGTAGAACGGCAACGTTCGCGTGATCCGGTCGCGCTCGGTCGCGTCGGGGCCGTAGCCGTCGAGAAGCGCGTCGAGCGGCTGATCGTCGTCGAGGGTGAGCACTGCGATGTCCCACGCTCCGTCGCCGCTTCCGTGATCGGACCAGTCGATGATCGCGGCGATCTCCCCGGAACCGGGATCGACGAGCACGTGCTCGGGCTGCAGGTCGCCGTGGTACCACGACCGCGCAGACGCGACGAGCTCGTCCCGCGCGTCGAGAGCGGCGCGACGAACACGCCCCACCGCCTCGGCCCGTAGGCCGTGATCGCGCGCGCACTTCTCGAGCTCCTCCTCGACCTCCGTCTCGATGGCGTCCTCCCACGAGCCGCGTGACGGCGCGAACCCGCCACCCGCATACGGAGGCGGGTCGACCAAATGGATGCGACGGATCTCCCGACCGGCGCGACGCCACCACGAGGCAGGCGACGCATACGTGAGCGCGGTTCCGTCGATCCAACGCATCGCCAACGCGCCCGCGTCGGCGGCGACGAGCTCGGGCACGGCGAGACCGGCCCGGGCTGCACGTGTCAGCCCGTCGCACTCGCGACGCACTTCGTCGATCTGCTCGTCGACCTTGCACACGAACGCGTCGCTGCCGATCACACAGCGGTACGCGGCCTTGTGGTGCCACGCGACCAACGGCTCGATGTGATCGGGTGCGCGGCCGAGCAGCCGGCGGGCGAGGTCCTCGGCAGTCGGGAGCGACACGGCTGCATTGTCGCAGTCTCGAGGGGGATTCGCCGCGAATATGCGCCGGTACACTCGTGCCATGGCTCGCACGGACGCAAACCCGCCGATGCCGGAGTTCTCGACCAGCTACGTGCTGCAAGAGGTCGACACGAACTGGCTGACCAAAGCCGTCAAGCCCAAACAGTTCCTCCACATCGACCAAGCCGAGTGCATCCTCTGCGAAGGCTGCGTCGACATCTGCCCCTGGAAATGCATCCACATGCTCTCCACCGACGCCGTCGACACCGCCGTCAACGCCGACGCCCCCGGCGACGACCCCAAGGACCACGTCTTCTTCGTCGTCGACGAAGACGTCTGCACCCGCTGCGCGCTGTGCGTCGACCGCTGCCCCACCGGCGTCATCATCTTGGGCAAAGTCACCGACCAATGGCGCAACGGCGACCCCAACACCCGCACCAACCGACACGGCTACGCCTACGGCGTCCGCTTCTGATCGCCGACGGGATGGCGATCGACCTGCGACCCGCGTCTTCGCGCTTCCACACTCGCATCTCGTGGCTCGACTCGTGGCACAGCTTCAGCTTCGGTGAGCACTACGACCCGAACAACGTCCATCACGGGTTGTTGCTCGTTCTCAACGACGACGTCGTCGTCGCCGGCGGCGGCTTCGGAACACACCCGCATCGCGACATGGAGATCGTCACGTGGGTGCTCGACGGCGCGCTGACGCACCGCGACAGCGCCGGCAATGAAGGCACGATCACGCGCGATGTCGCACAGCGTATGAGTGCGGGCAGCGGCATTCGCCACTCCGAGATGAACGCGAGCGACCGCGAGGCAGTGCACCTGCTGCAGATGTGGGTGCCACCCGACACCAACGGGCTCGCGCCCGGCTACGAGCAGCGCGACATCAGCGGTGACATCAAGCCCGACGCGATGTTCCCGCTCGCCTCCGCTCGCGAAGCGCGACGCGGCAATCACGATCAACCAACGCGACGCGACACTGTGGATCGCGCGCGTTTCGCACGGAACGACAGTCACGACTCCCCGATGCGCCCTTCGTGCACGTGTTCGTCGCTTCGGGCGAGGCCGACCTCGAAGGTACGGGCACGCTCCGCGCCGGCGACGCCGCGCGTCTCACCGACGCGGGCGCAGTCTGGATCACCGCCGGCGCCGTCGACGCCGAGCTCGTGATCTGGGAGACCTACGCCGACTTGGACGTCACTTGACGAGACGCGACAACCGGCGGTCGGCGAGCACCTTCCCACCCGTCTGACAGCGCGGGCAGTACACGACCTCGTGCGATTCGTACGACACGCGTTTCAGGTCGTGGCCGCACACCGGACACGGCAGTCCGGCCTTGCCGTGCACGGTGAAGTGCTCGCCCAGCTTGTTCTGCGAGAGACCACCTTCTCGCCCGCGCTCACGCTCCAGTCCGTCCACGAGCACCGCGTGCAGCGCCCCGACGAGCCGCTCGCGCTCGTTCGCCGACAACGACTTCAAGGTCGCGTACGGCGACAGCTGGGCGCGGTGCAACACGTCGTCCGCGTACCCGCGACCCACACCGGCGACCGTTCGCTGGTCGCGCAACAGCGTGTGGATACGACGCCCGTCGTCGGTGGTGCGCAGCCACGCCGCGAACTCGTCGCTCATCGCCTCCGGGCCGAGGCCGGCGAGCGGGCCGTCGTCGCCCGGCGCGACGATCCACCAACCCGCCTTGCGCTCGGTGCCGTGCTCGCGCAACAACACCGCGCGATCGTCCGAGAACCGCCAGCGCGCAACCGCGCCCTTCGGCTTGGTGCGCTTGGGCGGCGACTCGAAGTCGAGACGCCCGGCTTGCGACAAGTGGAAGATCAACCGCAGCCCGTTGTCGAACCAGAGGAACACGTACTTCGCCCGGTGTTCGGTGCGCTCCAACGCAGACCCGACGAGCGCGTCCGGCGGCGGCTCGTACGTCTTCAGCCCGCTGAAGCCGAGCGGGTCGTAGCCCTCGAAGGTCGCGCCGCCGAGCCACGCTTCGATGCGCTCTGCCAGCGCCTGCATTTGCGGTGCCTCCGGCACGTCAGATGCCTTCTCTTCCACTCTCGGCGCTGCGCGCCGGGCCGCTCGGGCCCTGGCTCACTGCACCGCGGGATACCCGCGGCGCGCACGTTCGCCTCAGGTGCGGTGCCTCCGGCACGTCAGATGCCTTCTCTTCCACTCTCGGCGCTCCGCGCCGGGCCGCTCGGGCCCCGGCTCACTGCACCGCGGGATACCCGCGGCGCGCACGTTCGCCTCAGGTGCGGAGCGTCAGGCACCCCGGGAATCGTAGGACGTGGCGCCCTTGGTCCAGTCCGGGCCGTTCCCCCAGTTGCCGCCGCGTCCGTTTCTTCGGATGCTCGGGGTCGAACTTCTCGCTTGCGGCGGCGTACTGCTTCATCGTCCGTGTGCCCTCGACGAGCGACCAGAAGTCCTCTTCGAGCGAGAACTTTCCGTCACCTGCGTACTGGAGCACGGTCATCCCGGGAAAGTCGATCGGCGCGGCTCCCGGCTCGGGATTGTCGCGGCGGTTCTGCATGTACACGACGACGCGGCCGCCGTCGTCGACCATGTGCCACTCGTACGCGGTGTAGATCTCGCCGTATTCCGCCATCGTCGGCTTGATCCACGCGCGCACGGCTTCGCGGCCGTTCCGGTTGCCGAGCACGTGCTCGATGTAGGTGACGTCGTCGGTGAAACACTGGTCGCACCACGCATCCCACTCCTCGCCGACCGCGCCGAGCTTCCAGTAGTTGCGGAAAGCCGTTTCCACTTCGTGCCGGTCAAAACCCATGGGCACGGAAACTACTCAGACCGACGTCAGGCCACCATCGACGGCGAGAACTTGGCCGGTGATGTAGCTGGCGTCGTCGCTGAGGAGGAACACGACCGGTGCCGCGACCTCCCACACGGTGGCCTGCCGGCCGAGCGGCACCGGCGCTCGTGCGCGGCTCGGCCGACCCTGTGTGGCACGCCGTCCGAGCGGCGTGTCGACGAGCCCGGGCGCGACGACGTTCGCGCGGACACCCCGCCGGCGCGCCTTCGAGCGCAACGTGCCGGCACAACCCGGCGAGCGCGGCCTTCGACGTGTCGTACGCAGGGATACGCGTACCGGCAACGATGCCTGCGATCGACGAGATCAGAACGATCGCACCGCCTTCGTCGAGCACGGGCAGCGCCGCGCGGCACACGAGAAAGTGGCTGCGGACGTTGACCCCGAACACCTCGTCCCACTGTTCGACGGTGGTTTCGGCCAAGCCCCGCCCGAGGCCGATGCCGACATTGCACACGACGCCGTCGAGACCGCCGAGCGCATCACACGCCTCGTGCACAAAGCGTGTGCACGCGGCGTCGTCGAGCACATCGCCGAGGAGCACGGTCGCGGCGCCGCCCGCGTCGCGGACCAAGCGGGCGGTCTCGCGTGCCGCGGCTTCGTCGCGATCGGCGCACGCGACGGCCGCGCCTTCGCGTGCGGCCAGCACACATATCGCACGTCCGTTTCCAGTCGTTGCGTCTTCGTCGCTGGACGGACGCGTTCCCCGCCGACAACGAGAACGCGTCTGCGTTCGAGACGCGCGACCACCGCAGGAGTGTACGTTCGCCGCCATGCGTACATCGATCTTGACCAACGTGGCGCCGGCCTTCGTCACGATGGCGCACTCGATCGTGTGGTGCTCCGCGGCGAGCGTCGACCCGCAGAACCGTCCGTGGTCGCGCGTATTGCATCCACTGTGGGAGTGGGACGGCACGACACTCGTTGGTTGGGTGGCGACGAGTCCGACGAGGCTGAAGCGAGAGCACTTCGCGCACAGCCCGTACATGTCGTTCAGCTACTGGTCGCCCGAACACGACACGTGCAGCGCCGAGTGCCGAGTCGAATGGAAGTTCGACGACGTCACACGCCGGGCCGTGTGGAACAAGTTCAAGGAAGCGCCCCCGCCGGTCGGGATGGATCCCAGCGATCATTCCGCGCTGGCCGAGCCCGACCGACAGCCGGTTCGTCGTGTTGCGTCTCGAACCTTGGCGCCTGCGCGTGTTTCCCGGCACCGCGTTCTTCACGGGCGACCCGGTGGAGCCGGCGACGGTGTGGGAACGCGCGTTCGCCGGCGCGCCCGACGCGTCCGGCACGACGGTCCCGACCTGGTAGGCGCTCCGTCCGCGCCGGGCCGCCACGCTCGACGTGCGCGCGCGCATCTGCAGAAACTGCGGGGGCGTGTGTAGGGGTAGGTCTACGACACCCCACACACGCACCTTTACTTGCGCCGCTTTTGCTCGAGGCGCTTGCGGACGATCTCGCGGCGCTGCTGCACATCGCGGTACGTCAGCTTCTCGACGTCGGGCACGCCCATCGCGGCCTTGATCGCTTCCATGTCGAACTGGTTCGCAGCCTCGGGCGTCGAGCCCGAGCTCGGCGGCGAGTCGCGCGCCGTGACGCAGCGCGATCTCGGTGTGCACGGTCTGGATCTCGGCGAGGATGTCGAGGTCGGGTGCGAGCCGGCCGATCGCGCCGTCGAGGAACATCATGTTCTTCACGAACAACATGAGCTCCTTCGGCGCGCGCGCGCCGTACGCGAGCAACTTCTTCGTGAGCTCCTGCAGCTCGTGCACGAGCTCGTCGGCCGACAGTGTGGTCGGGTCGATCGTGCGGTCGAGACCGAGGTCGCGGAAAACCGCGCCCAGATCGGTGTCGGGCGGGAACGCGCCGAGGTCGCGCAGCGCGCCGAGCTGGGCCATCGTGTCACCGCTCGTCGCGCCGACGAGCAGCATCAAGAAGGCGAGGCGCTTGGTCTCGTCGAGCCGGCCGGTGATCCCGAAGTCCATCAGCACCGTGCGCCCGTCGGGTCGCACCATCATGTTGCCGCCGTGCAGATCGCCGTGGAAGACGCCGTACAACATCGCGCCCTCCATGAACGACACGAGTCCTGCGTGCAGCACGGCTTCGGTGTCGACACCGGCCGCGTGCATCGACGCGACGTCGTCCCACGGGATGCCGTCGAGCCGTTCCATCACGAGCACGCGTCGCGTGACGAGGGAAGGATGCGGGCGCGGAACGATCGTCGCGCGCTGCTCGGTCTCCGCGAGCACGCCGCGATGTCGAGCATGTTGTCGGCCTCGAGGCGGAAGTCGAGCTCTTCGACGATCGTCTCCGCGAACAGCTCGATCAGCGCGGGTGGGTTCGCGAGGGCCGCGACCGGGATGCGCCCGATGAGGTGCGGCGCGAGCCAGGCCATCGCTTCGATGTCTTGCGCGCACGAGCCGTGCGATCTGCGGCCGCTGCACCTTGACGACCACGTCCTCACCGGTGCGCAGTCGGGCCGCGTGCACCTGCGCGATCGACGCCGCTGCGATCGGACGGCGGTCGAACGACGCGAACACGTCGTCGAGCGAGCGGCCGAGCTCGAGCTCGACCACTCGCCGGACGGCTTCGAACGGCTCGGCCGGCACGCGGTCGCGGAGCAGTTTGAACTCGGCGACGAGCTCGGGCGGGAACAGGCCTTCGCCGCCGCTGATGATCTGGCCGAGCTTGATGTAGGTCGGCCCGAGGTGACCGAACGCGATCCGCAGCCGGCGCGAGATGTCGCGGCGCGACGCTTCGCCGCCGCGACGCCGGGCGCCGAGCGCCCAGCAACAGCGTTGCGCCGCCGACCCGCCCGACGACGCGCGCCAGACGGCCGAGCGGCGGCAGATGGCCGGTCTCCATCCAGCGGGGAACGAGCCGACGTGCCTGCTCGCGCAGCTCGTCGACGTCGCGCCGCCAGACCATCGCCTCGGGGTCGACGACCCACGGCCCGTGCTCGATGAACGAGCCGATCGCGAGGTCGGGCGACCGGCCGGAGCTCATGCGGGCCACGTTAGGGGCGCGACCACGGCGGGCCGCGCCCGGCCTCGATGTCGGCCGGGGGTCAGCTCAGTCCGGCACAGCGGCCACCCCAGGGCGCCGCACCCTGCCAGTGGTAGAGGTTCAGCGCCATCTGGTCCTGATCGGCCGGCGCCGCGAAGCCGGGGTTGCGGCCGACGAGGTCGTAGCGGCCGGAGCGGCGCGCGACGTTGTCCCACGTCGACTGCAGGAATTGATATGCGCCGTGGTACAGCCCGTCGGCGCTGTGCGCCTGGTATCCACCGGCCGAGTCCGACTCGTCGGCGCGCGTGCACGCGAGGAACGCGCTGCCCGACGCCAGCACGGTCGCCAGAGGCGGCGGGGCACCAAGCCGTTCGCAACCCACGCGCCGCCGCCCGGGTCGGGCCGCGATCGCGATCGCGGGGTGCTGATCGGGCGCGCTGCCGGCCGGCCTGGGCGCCGACGGAGCGCCGCCGAAGCCGGCCACGCTGCCGTCGCTACGCGCGACCGAGTAGCCGCGACCGCTCACCGGCACCGTGACGCCGGTGGCGCGTGCGCCTCCGAGCTGCGATCCGGCGAACGCCGCGTCGCCGTAGGTGAAGACTCCGCCGTCGGCTCCGAGCAGGTAGTAGCCGCGACCCGATTCGGTCGACGCGATCGAGACGAACGGCTGCATGTACGGGACGCCGGCGGCCGAACCGAGGAACGGCGCGTCGCCGAACGCGAACACGCCACCGTCGCCCGCGAGCAGCCAGTAGCCGTTGCCGGTCCGGGTCGCGGCGATGCCGACGATCGGCGACGCGAGCGGGGCGCCGAACGCGGAGTATCCGCCGAGCGAACCGTGGAAATCGGCGGCGCCGAACGAGAACACGCCACCGTCGGCGGCGGCCAGCCAGTAGCCGTCGCCCTTGGAGGCGGGCGCGATGCCGACGACCGAACCTGCGAGCGGATAGCCGCTGGCCGAACCGAGGAACGGCGCGTCGCCGAACGCGAACACGCCACCGTCACCGGCAGCCACCCAGTAGCCGTGGCCCGACGCGGGCGCGATGCCCACGAACGGGTTGTTGAGCTCGAGGCCGGGATCCGGCCCGAGCGCGGGCGCGTTGCCGATCGCCCGCACGCTGTTCGCATCGGCATCGGCGGCGTTGGTCGTGTTCGCGTACGCGAGCGCGCAGGCGCCGACGATCACGACGGCGGCGGCGAGAACCGCAAGCGACCGGCGCGTCGCGGGGGCAGTGCGCGTGCGTCGACGCGGGCTGGTGCTCGAGTTCGAGCTCGAGCAGTTGCGGCCTTCCGGCCATCGGGAGTGCCTCCTCTGAGCGCGCGAGCGATCCCGGTTGGAACGCTCGGAGTGCGCGCCCCGGCGGGGTTCGGGGGCGGACGGCGCCGGAACGTAGGAGGGCGGCCGTGCGGTCCCCGAACCCTGTGCACGTACGGTGGCCTCGGGCTGGTCCCCGCGAGCTACGCCGCCACGGCCCGTGACCAGATGCCGAACACCCCGTATGGCAGACGGGTGATCCGGTCAGTAGTGCCCGTGGATCATTTTCAGCTGGACCGACGGTCTGGCGGCACATACCGGGACGACGCGTGACACCGGCCACACCAGCAACACACTCGCGAATCACCGCGCAAGGGTCCGCCCGCCCGCGGGCGGCAGCGTCGAAAATGCTCCGGTGGCGATGTTGCAGCGCGGCGAGTCGGCCGCGGGGCCGGTCGCCGTCGACGGCCGCACGATCACGCTCGTCGCGCGCACGCGCGTCGTGCGTGTCGGCCGCGGGCCCGCCGGGGCGTTGCACGTGCTCGCTCGGCCCGCTCACGTCGAGGTGCTCGACGCGCACGGGCGACGCGAGGTCGTGCGCATACGAGATGTCGAACGCGTGTTGATGGCGACGATCGCGGTGCTCGGGACGGGGTATGCCGTCGGCGTGCGCGCGCTTCGGAAAGGACTTCGAGATGGCGAATGACGAACCGCGAACCGACGTCGACGGCACCGATCAGCAGCCGTTACCCGTGCACGTCGTCTCCGGCCTCGACCGCGTGATGAACATCTCCGCCGAGCGCGTCTTTCGCGAGCCGGTTCGCGTCGGCGACACCGTCGTGATCCCCGCCGCGGTGATTCAGTTCGGCGGCGGCTTCGGGTTCGGCGCCGACACCGCTCAAAACGGTGGCGGCGGGGGCGGCGGCTGGAACGATGGCCGGCCGGTGGCAGTCGTCGAAGCGGGGCCGGGTGGCGTGCGCGTGAAGCCGGTCGTCGACGTCACGCGCATCGGGCTCACGTTGATCGCCGCCGTGCTCACCGTGTGGGGCGCAACACGTCGGCGCGAGCGCTGAGCTCGGCGAGCAACGACACTTCGGAGCGGATCAGGCTCGCGAAGTCGGCGAGGTGCAAGCTCTCGTTCTCGCCGTGGATGCGGCTCTGCGGGTCGGCGGGGCCCAACAGCAGCGCGGGAATGTCTCCGAACGCGGCGGCGAACGGCCCGACGAACGGGATCGACCCGCCGACGCCCATCAGCACCGGATCGACGCCGAAGCCATTCCGCAACGCGTCGTCTCGCGGCATCGAACGCGGGACCGGTCGGGTCGGTCTCCCACGCCGGCGCGCATTCGAAGGCGCGGAACTGCAGCTCCAGTCCCCAGGGCACGTGCTGTTCGATGTGCGCGCGCAGGCTCGCGATCACACGACCGGGATCTTGTCCGGGGCCGAGCCGCATCGACAGCGCGCGCGGCCGCGGCGCGACGATCTGATTCGACGACCCGGTGATCGGATGCCCGTCGATCCCGATCACGGTGATCGTGGGCCGCAACCACAACCGCTCGTGCAGCGTCGTCGCGGGATCGCCGGTGAGCTGCACGCCGGGCCGCACGCCCATCGTCTGCGCGAACGCGTCGGGCCGGTCGTCGAGGCCGCTGATCGCCACTCGCTCGTCCGGGCGCGGCTCGCGCAATCCGTCGAACGCGCCCGCGAACGCGGGATCGCCGTACCGGTTGGTGAGTGAGGTGAGCACGCGCGCGAGCGCCATCACCGGATCCGGGATGACGCCACCGACCATGCCGGAATGTTGCGGGCTGTCGAGCACACGCAGCTCGACGTCGGCCGCGGCGATCCCGCGCAGCGAGTAGGTGAGCCCGGGCACGCCGACGTCCCAGTTGCCGGCGTCGGCGAGCACCATCACGTCCGAGCGCAGCTCGTCGAGATCCGCCGTCAAGAACGCGTGCAGCATCGGCGAGCCGATCTCTTCCTCGCCTTCGATCAACACGCGCACGTTGCACGGCAACCCACCTGCCGTCTCGAGCCACGCGGAAACGGCGTGCGCGTGGGCGACAGCACCGGCTTTGTCGTCGGCCGCGCCACGACCGTAGAGACGGCCGTCGCGCTCTTCCGGTTCGAACGGATCGCTCTTCCAGTTGTCGACCTCGCCGGGCGGCTGCACGTCGTGGTGCGCGTAGAACAACACCGTTGGCTGATCCGGACCCGCGTGCATCCACTCGCCGAGCACGAACGGCTTCGATCCTTCGACGCCGGTGACGCGGATGTTCTCTATCCCGGCCGCGCGCAACAGCTCGCTCGTGGCTTCTGCACTCGCGTTGACGTCGCCATTGCGCGCGGGATCCGCGCTGATACTCGGGATGCGCACGAGCGACTCGAGCTCGGCACGCGCACGCGCGCTTGCGGCGTCGGCAGCCGCGATCGCGCGCGTCACGCCGGGGTCGTCGCTCACACGCGCAAGCTAGCGCGCCGTGACACGCACGCGGCCCGTCACGCTTCGGCCTCCGTCGGCGCGGCGGAGCCCGTCGAGAGACCTCGCTGCACGACCAGCCCGAAGGACGTGTGCGCGAAGCCGAGCGTCTCGGTGCGTATGTGCGTGTTGGTGAACGGCCACGCGTCGACGTGAAGATCCGCGGGGCGCGTACCGGTCGCGAACGTGATGCGCATGTGATTGCCGGCGGCGCGCATCTCCTGCGTGAGCGCTTCGAGGTGCTGCCGCTGGTACAGCACGGTCAGCGGATGCTCCAGCGTCGCGCCTTCCGGCTCGACGTTGTACTCAGTCGTGTGCACCGCGACACCTCCCGGAGCCACGCATTCGAGCGCGCGTCGGAAGAACTGCAGCCCCGAATCGAGCGAGCCCAGGTGCTCGAGCGCGCACGACGACCACACGAAGTCGAATCGCGTTTGCGCAAGGTTGTCGGGAACCGAGCGCATGTCGATCGGCCGGAACTCGACGTTGGCGCGAAAGCGATCGTCGGAGCAGATGCCGTTCGCGTTGAGATCGGCGAGCGTGCCCGCGTGCTCGCCCGACTCACGCCAGTAGTCAGCGCGCGTGTCGTTGTCGGGGAGATCGGTCGCGACCAGCGTCGCACCTCGGGCGGCCGCCCACGCCGCGATCGGCTCGTTGCCCACGCCGAAGCCCAAGCCGCGCCGTCCCGGTTGCAACATGCCGTGCCCGTCGAGCACCTGCAGGATGTACACCCACTCCCACGTCTTGCGATGGTGGAGGCGACGGAGCCCGAGCGCGTCGCACCAACGGGCGTATTCCGGCGAGAGGATCTGGTCGAACGTGCACGGCTGCGAGATCGGGCGCGCGAGCGTCGGCCGCCGGCGATACGACACACCGTGCGCAGCTCGCCGGGCGGCGCGCAGTGCTCGTTGCGGCAACGCGAGCGCTAACACGGCCGCGCAATCTAGGCGCCGTCGATGCTCGGAAAACGCCCTTGCAGTCGCTGCATCCCGCGGATCCAACGGTCGTAGTCGTCGGCCTTGCGCCGGAAGTAGTCGAGGACCTGCGGGTGCGGGAGGATCAAGAACGACTCCTGGGCGAGGCCCCTCACGACCGCGTCGGCGACGGCGTCGGGCTCGAGCATGCCGTCGACGCCCGCAACGCCGCCGTCGGGAACGCCTGCGGTCATCGCGGTCCGCACCGCTTGGGGCGCGAGTACCGAGACCTTGATCCCCCTGTCGCCGTACGTGATCGCGAGCCATTCCGCGAACGCCAGTGCCGCATGTTTGGTGACCGAATACGTTGCGCTGCCGATCTGTGTGAGCAAGCCGGCGGCCGAGGCGGTGTTGAGCAGATAGCCGCCGCCGCGCTCGACCATGCGCGGCACCAATGCGCGTGCCGCGTATACGTGCGCGAGCACGTTGACGCCGATGCTGCGCTCCCAGTCGCGGTCAGGCGAGCTCTCTCCGCCCGGCACCACGATGCCCGCGTTCGAACAGAACACATCGATCGGACCGTTCCGCTGTTCGGCAGTGTCGATCAACGACTGCACTTCGGGCTCGTGGGTGACGTCACAACGCAATCCGAGACCATCGACCTCGGCGGCGACTGCCTCCACTGCCTCTTGCTGCACGTCGGCGACAACGACCGCGCGCGCGCCCTCGCGCGCGAACCGCCGCGCCGAGCGCGGCGCCGATCCCCGACGCGCCGCCGGTCACGACCGCGTGGGCGCCGTCGAGCTTCATTCGGAAGACCTCGTCGTCACTGTTGCTCCTTCCTCCGCGATCCTCCGCGATCGCGAGCACGAGCGCGCGACCCGCGACGGGCAACGCCCGTGCGACCCGCCGCGCGTGCGCCGGTTCGACGAATGCCGCCGCCGACGGCCCCGAGCCTGACACCCATGCGGCGTACGCGCCTGCCCGGAGTATCCGAGGCCACGCCCGCCGGGAAGCGCGCACGTTCGGTTACCCTGCGCGCCGACCGCGTGCCGGAACGCGCGCACGGCCGCATGCGTCTCGGGAGCAGGGTCGAGATCGTCGTCCGAGACCCCGAGATGCGTCGCGAGCGCGACCGACGTTCGCGCTCGACGCCGGCACCCGCACGGTCCATCCGTTGCGCGACATCCGTCGCAAGCCTCACACACGCTCGCCGACGTGCCACACGTTCACCGCGTAAGGGCGCTACCTTCTCGGCGTGCAACG
Source organism: uncultured Actinomycetes bacterium (assembly GCA_963836365.1). GTDB lineage: Bacteria > Actinomycetota > Acidimicrobiia > IMCC26256 > PALSA-610 > DASQHW01. The sequence goes on along the minus strand of CAWIJC010000004.1, from coordinate 330,640 downwards.
TCGGTGCGCGCGACTCGGATGCAACGCGGTAGCTGCGGCGACGTTCACCTTCGACACCGACGAGCTCATCGTGTGGCTCGACGCGCCGGTTGAGGACGGCGCGCGAGCCGGCGATCTCTGCGAGCGGCACGTCGAGCGACTCCGCCCGCCCCGAGGTTGGCGGCTCGACGATCGGCGCGCGAAAGCGCGAAGCTGCTGCTCAGCAGCTCGCAGTGACGCTCGACGCCCGCAGCCCGCTGCTCGCCCGGGCGTTCCGCAACGCCGGCGCGGTTTGACCTCGATCCTCGCCGTGGACCCATGATGGGGTTGCGGCGGGCGGCACCGGAGGTGAGGTTCGATGGGCTCCGGCCCGAACTGGGCGTGGCGGTCGGGCCCCCGGCCTGACCGTGTGTGCGCGCGGCGGGGCTGCGGCGCGGTCGCCACGACGACGCTGCGATTCTTGCCGACCGAACGCGAGGCCTGGCTGGTCGACCTCGATGATGCCGGCGCGCGCGCCGAGGGCGACCTGTGCGCCCGGCACGCCACGGTCTTGTTGCTTCCGCGCGATTGGGTGCTGCGCGACCGCCGAGGTGCCGCGCCCGGCGAGGTCGAGCTCCCCCGCCGTAGCGCGCTTCGCGCGCGCCGGCCCGAGCTCGTGGCCGTTCCGGTGCCCGAAACCCGCGCGCCGGAGACGGCCAAGGTCAGCATCGACGATCAAAACGTTGCGGGCGAGCCGCTCAGCGAGGTACTCGACGCGCAAACACCGTTACTGCGGCGCGCGTTCCAAAACGTCTGGCCGTTCGCGTCGACCGACGAGTAGCACGACTCAGGTCGACGGCACGGGCGCGGGCGCGAGCGATGCGCTGCGAACGCGCGCGGGTGTGAGGGCCACGAACAGGCCGATCGCAGCGAGCACGAGCAGACCGGTGCGCAGACCGAACGCGCTCGACAGCACACCGACGAGCGGCGGACCGGTCACCATCCCGAGGTACCCGCACGCGGTGACGCCGCCGATCGCGAGCGCCGGATGGCGCGCTTCGTTGTTGACGTCGGCCAGCAGCAACGGCCACACCACCGAGATGCCGACGGCCGCGCACGCAAGCCCGGTGGCGGCGATCGGCGTCGACCTGCACAACGCCTCGGTCGCGATGCCGCCGGCCGCGAGCAGGCCGCCCACCAAGATCGCGCGACGCGAGCCCAACGCGCCGACGACCGGCCCGCCACCTATGCGCGTCACCGTGGCGAGGCTCTCGCCCGCCGCGTACGCGCCGACGCCGGCCAGCACACCGACGCCGAGGTGCGTGCGGAGGTAGAGCACGCCCCAGGTTGCGATGCCGCCTTCGATCATCGCCGCCGCACCGAACACCGCGGCGAGCACGACGAGACCTTGGTGTCGCAGGCTCGCGACGGCGCGCAGGATCGAGGGATGCCCGGCGCGCGGCGGCTCGGGGACGGGCGTCACCCGCACCCACGACGCGGTCACGACTGCCACCACCGCGATCGCGATCCACGCCACGCGCCACGACGCGCCGGTGCCGAGCGCGACACCGGTTGCCGAGCGCGCCGATCACCGCGCCGCCGTTGAACAGCCCGTGGAATCGCACGAGCCGGCCCGGCTCGGCGCTTAGCGCGTCGGCGGCCACGATGTTCATCACGACGTCGACCATGCCGCCGGCGCCCAGCGCGACCACGAATGCGGGCGCGAACAACGCGAGTACCGGGGCGCCCGCCGCGAATGCGAGCGACGCCGCCCACGCCGAGAGCGCTCCGGTCAGCGTCGCACGAGCGCCCCAGCGATCGGTGAGCGCGCCTCCGAGCGCCGCGACCGCGGTCGCGGCGCCGATCCCGCCCGCGAGCAACAGGCCGAGCTGCGCGTCGGTGAGATCGAAGCCGCGCTCGACGTCGACCGCGGCGACGGCCCAGCCGCCCGCGAAGAACCCGAAGACGATGAACGAGGCCGCGACAGGCCGCAGCGACTGCGCGCCGAATCTCACGCGGTCAACGCCGCACCTTCACCCGGCGGGCCAGCATCTTCACGCCACCCACCGCGCCCCGCACCGGTTGGAACGCGTCCGACACCGTGTTGAGCTGCGAGAGCTCGTCCGCCCCGAGGTCGATATCAGCCGCGGCGACGTTCGCTTCGAGCTGCGCCACGCTGCTCGCGCCGGGTATCGCGATCACGTTCGGATGGCTGATCACCCATGCGAGCGCGATCTGCGACGGCGTCGCGTCATGCGCCTTGGCGATCATGCGCAACGTCTCGATCAGATCGTGCGCCCGCGCGACGTTCTCGGGCAGGAACAACGGATCGAAGACGCGTGCAGAGTTCGTCGGCAGATTGGTCGTGTCGTAGCGACCCGACAGCAAGCCCTTGGCGAGCGGGCTGTATGCGATCACGAGGCGGTCGCGTGTGGCCGCGTACGGCACCAGCGCACGGTCGGGCTTGCGCACCGCGAGGCTGTACTGCACCTGGTTCGAGAGCACGGGCGCGCCGAAGGCCTTTTCGGCGGACTTCCAACGTGACAACGAGAAGTTGCTGACGCCCGCGTGCTTGATCACGCCCGCATCGAGGAGGCGTCGCATGCCCTTCATCTGCTCGGCGATGGGCACCGCCGGGTTCGGCCAGTGGATCTGGTAGAGGTCGATCTGGTCGACTCCGAGCCGCGCCGCGCTCGCGCGCCCGTGCGCTTCGACGGTGCTCGCCAGCGGGAAGACCGGCAGCATCTTCGTCGCGAGGAACACGCCGGCGCGCCGGGCGGCGATCTCCCGTCCGACGATGCGCTCGGACTCGTTGCGGCCGTAGACCTCCGCGGTGTCGACAACGTTGACGCCGAGGTCGAGTGCGCGTTGCAAGATGCGGCCGGCTTCGCCGCGCGCGTAGTCGCTGCCGTAGCCCCAGTCCTTCGAGCCGAACTGCCACGTGCCGAGCCCGATCAACGACACGCCTGCTCCGTTGACCGTGAGGTAGCGCATCGGTGGAGCGTATGTCAGCGCCGGTCGGAGTGGACGGGCGGGTCGCGCAAGCTGCTAGTGGTAGCCCTGCTCGTCGAGCTGACGCCGGTATGCCATCGGCAGCAGCTCGAGCAGCTGCCCGTCGGGATCGCGCACGAAGACGGCCGCGCCGATGTTCGATCCTTCCACGACCGAGCCGCCGTATTCCACGACACGCGCGCACACTTGGTCGATGTCGTCGACCGACACCGACACATGCGTCAGTCCGGGCTCATTCATCGTGCGGGCGCGGAAAGGTTGCGTTTGCGCGGGCGCGGCGTAGCGCAGCAGCTCCAGCACCAGCCCGTCACGCACGAGATACGCGGCGGTCATACCGAGCGGCGGCGTGAGCGACATCAACTGCGCGGACGTCTCATCGGGCGGCGTGATCTCGCGCTCGAGCGTGAAACCGAGCAGCTCGCAATAGAACCGTTTCGAACGTTCGAGGTCGGTGACGCACTGCCCGACATGGTTGAACGCGGCGCCGGTCATTCGCCGATCTTCTCGCAACGGAGGTGACGATCGTCGCTGGTGAGGCACGCGCCGGTCGTGAGGTCGAACTGCCAGTGGTGCAAGCTGCACGTGAGCACGCCGTTGCCGATCTCACCGAAACGCGCGAGGTCGGCCTGGCGATGCGGGCACCACCGCTCGATTCGCCAGCCCTGTCGCTCGAAGAATTCGTCGGCTTGCGTGCGGCGCTCGCTGTATCGACGTTCGACGTAGTCGATCCGCTCCGGCGACAGCGCCTTGAAGAACGTCATCACGTACTCGTTGAAGTTCGACGGGTCGGACCGATGCGCGACAAATCGGCACGAGAGGAACAGCGAGTTCACCCAGTCTTCGACGTGACGCTCGAGCAGCGACTCGACGAGCGGGCGATCGACATCGACCTTGTAGACGTACGGCTCGTCGTTCCAAACGCGTACCCGCGACTCGACGAAGTCGATGCAGACATTGTTGCCGGGCTCACCGACGTCGAGCACGACGTTGCCCGCGACGCCGGCCGACGTGATCGGTGCGCGCAGGAGAAGGGGCTCGAACCACGGCCCGAGCTCGGCCACGAGATCACGGCGCTCGCTCGACCAGCTCTCGTGCTCGCGTGTGAGCCACGCGGCCCAGTCGCGTCGGTATTCGTCGAGGTACGCACGCTTGTGCGCGAACGGCCGCAGGATTTCGACATTCGTCGCGGGCTGTGTCACCTTGCACTCGCCGCTGTCGAGCTCGACGACTGTGCCGGGGACGAGCAGCTCCCCGGTCGTGATGCCGGCACGCGCGAGTTGCTCGAGGAACACGAGCTGGTCGGGGAAGATGTTGGCGTCGTCGCGGTCGACATCGTTCAGCTCGAACAGCGTCTCGTCGAGGAATGCGGGCGGGCCCGCACACGGAAACACGTGCGCGGCGTCTATCCACTCGACGTACTGCTGCGCGCGCGCCATCTGGTTCGTACGCTTGTCGCGTGCGAGCGCACGTTTGACGCCAGGCGCGAAGTCGTACGCGATCGGGTACCAGATCGCGCCCGAGAACTGCACCAGCTGACCGTCGAACGGGCCGAGCGCGCGCAGCACGTCGAGATCGCCGGGGCGGGCATCGTTCTGGTTGAGGAGCCGCGCGCTGCCGTCGTCGAGCACGAGCAGGGAATCGCCGAGGGGCCCGTCGGCCGGCTCGGTGAACGCCAACACAATCGCGCGCAGACCGTCGAGCGCGACCGGCACGCCGTGGCGCGTCGCGATGAACCGCTCGAAACCGATCGCGCGCAGCTCACGCTCGAGCAACGGCACACCGAACTCCGGCAGCAACACCGTTGCGCGCTTGTCGACGTGTGTCGCGAGCCAGCGCGCGTCGAAATGATCGCGGTGCAGGTGTGAGAGATAGAGGTAGTCGGGCGCAGTGAACGGCGAGACGTCGAGGTGGTCGTTGCGCGGGAACGGGAACCACGAGCCGAAGTACGCGGGGTCGAACCACGGATCACAGAGCACGGAGCCGCCGCGCGTCTCGAAGAAGACGCCGACATGGCCGAGAAACGTCATCCGCACCCGGACATTCTTGCGAATTCCCGTCCGTTCCCCCGTGAGGGCGCGGACTCCGATCGCCGATGCACACAGGAGCAGGCGATGCGGGCGCCCTTCCAGACCGATCCTTCCTGCGGTTGGGGACTCGCCGGCCGGCTCTCCGGGCGGGACAACCGGGGGTCCGCTCGCGGCGGGCGGGGTGGCGCTCGTCCGAGCGGCCCCTGCGCGCGCCGCGTGCCGCGCTCGCTCTTGCCACCGCCTCGTGCGACGACCCTTACACTTTCGCCGGTCGCGGAGGTCCGCGATCGAGCGGAGGTGTGCACGAGGGTGCCGGCGAACGCGCACGACCGCGAGCTCCGCGCGCGGCTCGTCGCCGGTGACGAAGCAGCGCTCCGGTCCGCGTACCACCAGCACGCTGGATCGGTGTTCGGCCTTGCGCAACGCGTGCTCGGCAACGCCGCGCTTGCGGAAGAGGCGACGCAGGACGTCTTCGTTCGACTGTGGGAACAGCCCGAGCGCTACGAGCCGTCGCGTGGCACCTTGCGGTCGTTCCTTCTCGCGACGGCGCACAGTCGCGCGGTGGAGCGCGTGCGCGCCGAGGACTCGATCCGGCGGCGCAATGAACTCGCCCGCCGCGAGCCCGCGCCGCCTGCGGCCGACGATCCGGTGCGCAACCTCGTCACGCGCGAGGTGCAAGATGCGGTCCGGCACGCGCTCGCCGCGCTGCCCGCCCACCAGCGACGCGCAATCGAGATGGCGTACTACGACGGCATGTCGTACCGCGATGTCGCCGCCGCGCTGTCGGAACCGGAAGGCACCGTGAAGTACCGCATCCGCACCGGGATGCAGAAGATGCGCGCGGCACTGCAAGCCGTGGAGGTGTCGCCGTGACCGACGCATGGGACGACGAAGACCGCGCGATCGCGCGCGCGCTCGACGTGCCGTTCGGCGACGGCCCCGTGGACGAGCGCGCGCTCGAGGACTATCGCCGCGTCGTCGCGGAATTGCCGGTCGACGAGGTCACGCCGCCCGCCGAGCTCGAGAACCGCACGATCTCGGCCGCGCTCGCGCGCCGCCCGGCGGCGGCGACGTGGTTGCCCGCGGCGCACGATCGTCATCGATCGCGGGCGCGCATCGTGGCGCTCGCCGCCGTGACGGTGGCAGCCGCAATCGTGATCGGGGTGCTCGTCACCACGCGGGAGTCGTCGACACGTCCGCAACCCGTCGCCGTCGCGGGCGGACACGTCGTACCGGTCGCATCGAGCACCCCGAACCGGAGCCGACTCTTGCACGCGCCCGGCGCGCGCACCGGCAGCTTCGGCGGCGGCGGCTCGGTCGTGCTCGCGGGTGACGGAACCGGCGCGCTGTTCGATCTCGTGACCACGTCGAAGGTCGTCATCGAGTTGGTCACTGCAAACGACCACGTGGCGATCGGCTCGGCTGCCCCCGTCGACGGCAAAGTCGCATTCTCGGTGCAGCACCCGGAGCTGGTCGTCGCGGTGCGGCTCACGTTCCCGAACGGCAACGAGATCGCGGACGCGCGCCTCAGGCCGAGCTGAGCCCGCGCCGCCGGCGCGCATCGCGAACGGCGGACGCGACGATCACGCGGCGACGAGAGCGAGGGCGCACAACGCCGCCCACCACACGAGCTTCGTCGCGGCCGTCGCGATCGTCTGCCACAGCGCCGGAGGCGGCGGCGCGACGTCGCCCGTAACCCGCGCCGCCTGCACGACGACATGGGCGTCGGGTAGCGCCGCGGCGGCGCGCACCGGTGCCCCGCGCGGCGTCGACGGCACCGCCGCGGCGCGCCGTGGCGGCGCGTGCGGCGGGCCGGGATGTGGCGGCGACACGAGCGCCGGACGCGATGCGGACGGTGGCGCGGGCGCCCCGGCCGGCGCGTCCGCGGGCGGGGGCTCGTCATTGGCCGCGGGCGCGTGCGCGGACGCGCCGAGGGCTCGCGGCGCGGACAGCACCGCGTGCGCCGTCGACGTGGCGGGATCCGCATCCGTGGCTTCCACGGCGCGACTCACCGTGCGCACCGGATGCGCGAGCGTCGTCGTCACCGGGGGCACCGCGGCCGGCGGCAGCGACACGGGCAACGCGCCGGCGGGCGCGCCGGCGCCGAGCACACCGAACCCCAGCGCGCTGCAACCCACGAGCAGCCGGCCGATCGACACTCGCATACCCTTCCCCGCGCTGAACGTGCGGGCATCAGCACGGAACGAATCAACCACCGTCGTTCCCCGGCGGACGGGTCGTTCATGCACCGATGCGACAGATTTCTCGAATCGCGCTCGCCGCCGGGGCGGGAAATGCGTTGCGGGACGTGATCGTGCGAAAGGACCCTGAATGGGCGCTGGTTCGGTATTATTCACATCATCACGAAGGTCGTCGAGGCCCGACCCCCACTCGGCCCTCGACAGGGGCCCCGCCCTCAGGGCGGGGCCCCTTCGTGTGCGCACCTTCGCCTCGCATCCTTTGGGGTAGACCTCGCGGCCGTGCGTTCGAGATGGTCGTGCGCAACAACACGGATCGCCTCCACCCCGTGATGGATGCGATCGACCGCGTGCCCGGACCCGGCGCGCATGCCGCGCACGTGCGCCGGTACGCCGTAGACGCCCGCACGCGACGCGGCGAGCACGTGCGAAAGCTCGGCGAGCATCCGTCCTCGGTGCGGGATCGGAAATGGGTCGTGTGAAGGTTCTCGTCGTGAACGCGGGATCGCGCACCCTGAAGCTCTCGGTCGTCGAGGACGACCACGTCGCAGCAGACTTGACGATTCCCGAATGGGACGGCGACTCGACGCCGATCCGCGCCTTCGTCGCCGCGACCGGACCGAGCGAGGCCGTCGGGCATCGGATCGTCCACGGCGGTCCGCGCTTCGTCGAGCCCGTCGTCCTCGACGACGCCGTGCTCACGCAGCTCCAGGGCCTGAGCATTCTCGCACCGCTGCACCAGCCGCGTGCGTTGACCGGAGTCGACGCCGCCCAGCGCGCCGTGCCGACGGTCGATCACGTCGCGTGCTTCGACACCTCGTTCCACGCGACGATGCCGGCCGCCGCGACGACGTACGCGCTCCACCGCGTCTGGCGTGAGCAGTGGCCGCTGCGCCGCTTCGGTTTCCACGGCTTGTCGCATGCGTACGCCTCCCGGCGCGCGGCCGAGCTTGCGGGTCGCGACGTGCACTCGCTGCGAATCGTGTCGTGTCACCTCGGCGCGGGGGCGTCGCTGTCCGCGATCGAAGCGGGCCGATCGGTCGACACCACGATGGGGTTCACGCCGCTCGAGGGACTCGTGATGGCAACGCGCGCCGGGAGCGTCGATCCCGGGATCATCACGTGGCTGCAACAACACGGCGGGCTCGGCGTCGGCGAGGTGCACGACGGTCTCGAGCAGCGCAGCGGGTTGCTCGGGCTCGCCGGCACCGACGACATGCGCGCGGTGCTCGACCGGCGCGCGGCCGGCAACGACGCCGCGATCCTCGCGTTCGATGTGTACGTGCGTGCGCTGCGGCGCGCGCTCGGCGCGATGGTCGCGGTGATGCTGGCCGTCGATGTGTTCGTCTTCACGGGAGGCGTCGGCGAGCACGCCCCCGAAGTGCGGGCCGCGAGCGGCATACCGCTCGATGACCACGCGAATCATTCGACGACCACGGACGGGGAGATCAGCGCCGCCGCCGCCGACGTGCGCACCTTCGTCGTCACCGCGCGAAGATGTCGAGATCGCGCGCCAGGTACGGGCGCTACTCGATCGGCGTTAGGAACGCGTCGAGCACCGCGCGGTCGCCGTCGACCTGCACGTCGTCGGGACCGATGCGCCCGTACAGCAACAGCACCAGGTCGGCTGACGGCGCGACGACCGAGACCGCCGGTGCGCCGGCCATCGCGAACGTACGTCCCGACTCGGTCGCGGTGAACAAGATCGGCGCCGGGTCCCGCAACTGCCGGGCAATCCCGAGGAACTCGTCGACACCGTCGGCGGCGATGTCGGCGGGCAGCGGATCGGGATCACCGAACAGCGACTGCGCGTCCCATCGGTGCACCGCCGCCTCTTGTACTTGATGGCGGCCGATCGCACCCGCGGTACGTGGCTCCTTCCACCATGTCCACGCAACCGCGTCGAGCGGCGCGTCGCGCAACGCGTCGAGCAACCCGCGCGTTGCCATGCGCATCCATGTGGCGAGCTCCTCGGCACCCGTCGGCGCGCGATCGCTCTCGTCGAAGCCGGCGGGCCGCTCGTCGACGCCGGCGCGCACCACCATCGTCCAGAACTCCTGCACGCGTCCGAGGTGTCGCACGAGGTCGCGCAACTTCCAATCGGGGCAGCAGGGAACCTGCGTGTCGAGCGCGTCCGCGCGAATCGTCGCCGCGAACGCCTTGCTCTCGCTCGCAATCGCGTCGAGGTACTCGTTCACCCCACGGCTTCCTCCGCGCCCTGCAGGGCGCGGCTGCAGGTGCTCGCGCGCGGGCGACGCGCGAGCGGATCGTACCGACGGGCACATTGCACACGTCGGCCGCCTCCGCGTACGGCAGGCCGACGATCTGCGTGAGCACGAACGCTTCGCGCCGCTCCTCGGACAAGGCATCGAGGGCGAGCACGAGACCGACCGCGCCCGTGGCGTCGGCGACCGCGCGCTCGCGTTGCCACCACAACGCTTCGATCGCGCGCCGTCGTCGCGCGCCCCGGATCGCGTCCGCGCATACGCGGCGCGCGATCGCAAGCAGCCAGGAGCGCGCCGGGCTGCGGCCTTCGAAGTGGGGGAGCGCCCGCAACGCGCGGGCGTAGGTTTCTTGTACGAGGTCGGCGACGTCCTCGCCCCGCCCCAGATACGCGCAGAACCGCCAGACGTGCGCCTGCGTCTCGCGCACGAAGTCCGCAAGCGCGCCCCGATCGCCCGCCGAGCGCGGCGCGCAACAGCTGCTCCTCCTCGGGGACGGGCACCGGGGCGGACCCTACGCCGAAGATGATTCCGGGAACCAGCGGGGGTGTTGTGGCGACACGTCAGGCATGCAGTGTTCTCGCATCCGTGAAGCGTGTTCCGCCGCGCTCGACGGCGAAGACGCGGGCCTCGCTCGCGGCGTCATCGACGAGCACCTCCGCAGCTGCGAGGCGTGCGCGGCATTCGTCGCTCGGGCCCGGATGCCCGACCTCGCGCCGGCGATCGTCGCGGCCGCGACCGAAGACCGCGCACTGCGACCCCTGCGGTCTTCGCCGGTGCGCGTCGCGCTCGTGATCGTCGCGGTCGTGCAACTCCTGCTCGCGGTCCAAGGCGTGCTGACCGCCACCCACGAAGGCGCGCCGATTCACATCGCGCACGAAGTCGGGGCATGGGACTTCGCACTCGCTGTTGGTTTCCTGTTCGCGGCCTGGCGACCGCTCCGAGCCGTCGGCCTGCTGCCGTTCGTCGCCGCGTTGTCGTTCGGGCTCGTCGCCACCGCCGCCGTCGACATCGCTGACGGCGCCACACCTGCGCTGATCGAGCTCACGCACGTGCTCGAGCTGGTCGGGACGGCACTGCTCTGGCTGCTCGCATCCCCGCGTTCGCGGCGAGTTCTCGGAATCGTGTAGCAGTCGGGAACTTTCCGGTCGTCTCGGACGACCACTGGTCGATACATCCAGTCGCGCGAAAGGGAACCTGTGCGCCGCATCGCCATTGCTCTCGTGACCGTCGCCATCGTGCTCGTCGTCATGGCACTGCCGGCGGCCGCGCACGTCACGGTCAGCCCGTCGCAAGCGACGAAGGGCGGCTTCGCGACGCTGACCTTCCAAGTCCCGAACGAGCAACAGAAGGCAACGACGACGAAGCTGCAGGTGAAGTTCCCCGAGGACACGCCGATCGCCGACGCGTCGGTGGAGGCGGTCGCGGGCTGGACGATCGACGTGGTGAAGGCGAAGCTCGGCACGCCGATCACCACCGACGAAGGTGATTCGCTCGACGAGCGCGTCGACACGATCACGTGGACCGCGAGCGGCGACGCCGCGATCCGGCCCGGCTACTTCCAGCAGTTCCGCGTGTCGGTCGGCCTCCCTGACGCCGACTCGATCGTGTTCCCCGCAATCCAGACGTACAGCAACGGCGACGAAGTCGACTGGGTGCAGACCGCCGCGCCCGGCGGTGAGGAGCCAGCGCACCCCGCGCCCGTGCTGACGCTCGTCGAAGGAGAAAGCGCAGGCGGCGGAGCCACCGCAACAACCGCACCCGCCGCGACGAACAACGGCTCGGCGAGCGCCGCGACCACGAGCACAGTCAGCAAGGACGACGTCGACAACGCCAAGACGCTGGCGATCGTCGCGTTGATCGTCGGGATCGTCGGTGTGCTGGTCGGGATCGGCGGCTTCGTGATGGGGCGCCGGCGCGCATAGACGCCACCCGCGTCTTCCGCTACTGCGCGGCCGCCGCGAGCCCGAGCGTCCAGTACAAGAAGTTCGTCGACTGGTCGATGATCTGGTCGTGGAACTGCGCGTAGGGCACGTGGCCCGCACCCTGGAAAGACGTCAGGAACGCGTAGATGCCGGCCGCGTGCGCGTTGTTCACCGTGTTCACGGCCCACTGGTACGGGACCGTCGTGTCGGACGTGCCGTGGAACAGCAGCATCGGCGCGTCACCAGGGCCCGGCGGCGGCGCGATGAGCTGCGCACCGGACAGCGACAACACCGACCTCACGGCTGCAGTCGCGTCCTCGCCTGATCCGAAGCCGACGTCGACGGCGGTGATCGCACCTGCAGACGAGCCGCCGATCGCGACACGCGTCGTGTCGACCTTGTACGTCGCAGCGTTGGCACGGATGAAGCGCACCGCGCTCTGCGCGTCGGCCGTCGCCTCGTGAATCGCCGCGACGCAGTTCGCGCCGCCGCTCTGTGCCGAGCACCCGCCGGGCTCGAGCCGATAGTTGATCGAGAAGTTGACGAAGCCGCGCTCCGCGAAGTTGTTCATCTCGTCGACGATCTCGGGCGAGGTCTTGTCGCCGCCCGAGAACGACCCGCCGTGCACCCACACGATCGCGGGCCGGCTCGTCACCGTGTCGCCCTGCGGCTGGACGACGTCGAGCTCGAGCGTCACCGTGTCGCCGGCGACGTTCTGCGCACTTCCGTACGTCACGTCGGCCGTCTTCGTCACGTCACTGAAGATCTGATCCCGGTAGCGCAGCGGCGCCGCGCCACCTGGCCTTACCAACGGCGGATCGCACGCAGTTGCGACGAGCACGAAAACAGAGAGAGCGGCGAGAACCCCGATGCGGCGCATGGGGCCACGATAGCGAGCAAGCTCGCACGCGCCCGGGCCAGATGTCGCACATCGCACAACTGGTAGACCAAGGGTCGTGTCGCTGCCCGTGATCGACGCCGCCGCGCTCCTCGCCGGCGCCGACGACGCGCATGCCGCGCGCGAGATCGACGCGGCCTGCCGTGAAGTCGGCTTCTTCTCGATCGTGAACCACGGCGTCGACCGCGCGTTGCGCACGCGTCTCGACGAGCTCGCTCGCGAATTCTTCGCCCTCGACGAAGGCGAGAAGAGCGAGATCGCGATGGCGCGGGGCGGCCTCGCGTGGCGTGGCTGGTTCCCGGTCGGCGGCGAGCTCACGTCGGGCATTCCCGACCAGAAGGAAGGTCTCTACTTCGGTGAGGAGCTCGGTCCCGAGGACGCGCGCGTGCGGGCGGGTGTGCCCTTGCACGGCCCGAACCTGTTCCCGCGCCGTCCCGCCGCGCTGCGGGCCACCGTGCTCGAATACACGGGTGCGCTGTGCGGCGTCGCGGCCGGGGTGCTGCGCGGGATGGCCCTCGGGCTCGGTATCGCGCCCGATTGGTTCGCACACGAGCTGACCGCGCGTCCGACGATCCTCTTCCGCATCTTCCGCTATCCGCCCGCGTCGCCGCGTCCGGACGACGAACACTGGGGCGTGCGCGAGCACACCGACTACGGGCTCCTCACGGTCCTGATGCAGGACCGCGCCGGCGGCTTGCAGGTCCGCACGCGCTCGGGCTGGACAGACGTGCCGCCCGCGCCCGATGCGCTCGTGTGCAACATCGGTGACATGCTCGAGCGCATGACCGGCGGCGCCTACCGCTCGACACCACATCGTGTGCGCAACACGAGCACCGGCGATCGGTGCTCGTTCCCGTTCTTCTTCGACCCCGGATGGGACGCGCGCGTGCAGCGGATACCAGGCTTCGACGTCGCACGCGACGCCACCAGTCGTCGCTGGGACGGCGCGAACGTGCACGCGCTCGGGGGCACGTACGGCGAGTATCTGTGCGCGAAGGTCGCCAAGGTCTTTCCCGCGCTCGGCGACGACCTGCTGTGATGCGATGACATCGTTCGTGCTGCCCGCCCGTACCTTCGCATCGCTCGCGGAATACGTCGTCGCGGGGGGCGGCCAGTCGCTCGCGATCGTGCGTGACAAGGGCACCGAGTGGACGCTCGATCAGCTCGATCGCGCCGGCCTGCGCGGACGCGGCGGCGCGGGCTTCCCGACCGGACGCAAGTGGCGATCGGTTGTTGCCGGCGGCGGCGCGCTCGGTGATCGCTACGCGGTCGCGAACGGCGCCGAGGGCGAGCCGGGCACGTTCAAGGACCGGCCGCTGATCCGCGCGAACCCGTACCAGGTCATCGAGGGCTTGTCGGTCGCGGCGACCGTGGTCGGCGCACGTGAAGCGTTCCTCGCGGTGAAGGCGAGCTTCGGGCCGGAGATCGCCGCGCTCGAGCGCGCGTTGCGCGAGATGGCCGAAGCAGACTTACTGTGCGACGCGCCAATCACGCTGATCGCCGGTCCCGAGGAGTACCTCTTCGGTGAGGAGAAGGGGCTGCTCGAAGTCATCGAGGGCAACGACCCGCTGCCGCGCTGGCTGCCGCCGTACCTCCACGGCTTGTTCGCACAGACGCCGCAAGAAGGCTGGACCACCGGAAACCAGCCCATCGACGACGCGAACATCGTCGGCTCGAACCCGACGCTGGTCAACAACGTCGAGTCGCTCGCGAACGTTCCGCTGATCCTCACACGCGGTGCCGACTGGTATCGCGGCATCGGCACCGCGGGGACGCCCGGGCCGTTGCTGTGCACGGTCGTGGGCGACGTGGCGCGTCCCGGGTACGCCGAGGTCGAGCCCGGGATGACACTGCGCGAGCTGATCGACGAGGTCGGCGGTGGGCTTCGCGACGGGCACGTGGCGAAGGCGGTGCTGTCGGGAGTCTCGAACCCAGTGCTGCGCGACAGCGAGCTCGACGTGCGCGTGTCCTACGAAGACCTCGCCGCCGCGGGCGGTGGGCTCGGGAGCGCGGGCTTCATCGTATACGACGAGACGCGCAGCATGCTCGCCGTCGCACGGATGGTGTCGCGCTTCTTGTACGTCGAATCGTGCGGCCAGTGCCGCGCGTGCAAGTTCGGCTGCGGCGAGATCACACGCCGTCTCGATCGGATCGCGGTGTCAGGCGGCGAGGAGCTCGACTTCGAGGTCATCCACGAACGCTTGCGCGACGTGACCGGCCAGACGCGGTGTTTCCTCGCCGAAGAGGAACAGCGCGTGATCGCGAGCATGCTCGTGAAGTTCCCCGAGGACTTCGCGAGCGAGGCCGCGGACCTCACGACGCTTCCCGTCCCGAAGCTCGTCGACCTGCACGACGGGAGCGCGGTGTACGACGAGCGTCAGCAGCACAAACAGCCTGATTGGACGTACGCAGACGCGTCGGCATTCGACGATCAGTAGCCCCGCCGAGACTCCTCGAAGACACCAACCCGCGAGCCTTCCCGCGTATGATCCGACGTATGCGGTCGTGGCGCGCCCGCCGGTGGAAGACCGCGATCGACGCTGTTCTCGCCGGCCGCGAGCAACCTCGTCGGTCCGACGCCTCCACCGACGCGTGGCCACAGGAGTCGACACTGCCGAAAGGTGACGACCCGGGCGGGCATCCACTGAAAGGCGCGCCGCCGTCGGATGCCCGCGGCAACTCGTCGCCGGCACCCGACTTGTCCGTCGAGCTCATTCGCGTGCTCGAGGTCGTCACGACGATGTGCGGCCACGTCATCAGCTTCGTCGAAGCCGATCGAGAAGAACGCAAGCTCGCGATGCAGGCGGACCGTGACGAGCGCCGCGCGATCCTCGACACGTTGTCGGTGTTGGTCGGTCGCATCGGCGACGACACGTCCGCGCTCACCGTGCCGCGCGAGCGGTTGCTCGGCGGATCGATGTCGGGGGGACCCGAGCCGCCTGTCGACCTCCGGGAAGCCGACAGCTCCCGTGTGATCTGTTGTCGCTTCGGCGACGAGTGGCTCGACGGCTTCGAGATCGCCGACCGTGTCGAGGACGCCGACGGCGTCGGCTTCCGGATCCGTCGCCGCATCGACGGCGCGGTGTTGCCGGAGCGCTTCGGAGCCGACGACATTCGCCCGGCCCGGGCACCCGCCGACGTCGATGCCCTCGACGTCACGCTCACAGACGTCGAATCCCGCCCATGGTCCGCAGCCGCGACGATGCCGGCGGCTACGAGCGACGCCGAGCAGTAGACCCGGTTCCCGGCGACCGCGCACGGGAACGAGCGGGAAGAGCACGCCGTGTGGGTGACACAGTCTCGACAGCACACCCCGAAACCGACGGCTACGCTCTCGCACACCGCCGCGCATACGCGCAAGCGCGGCCGAGGGGGCCCATGACCACTGCATTTGCCGACGATGTGGTGCGGTCGCGAGGACGTATCCGCGCAGCAACGATTGCACCAGCGCTTGCAGTTGCCGCATTCGCTTCAATCGGTGCCGGCGCGATCCACGCCGCCGCGATCGGCGCGTACGGCGACCACCGCTCTGCCGTCGTGACGTTCGCGATCGTCTCGCTCGTGCAGCTCTCGTGGGGCGTCGTCGCGCTCACGCCGTCCGGTCGTGTCCGCGCCGTCGTGCTCGCAGGCGCCGCGCTCAACCTCGCGTTCTTCGGTGGTTGGGTGCTCGCCAAGACGAGCGGCATCCCGTTCATCGGCGGCTTGAACACGTCGGAGAGTCCGCAGTTTGCCGACGCCACTGCGGCGGTGCTCGCGATGATCGCGGTCATCGGCGCGATCCTGGCCGTCACGATGTGGCACGACGTTGCGTCCCGGTTCGGCGTCATCCCGTTCGGTGTGCTCGCCGTTGCCACCGCGGGCGTGACGATGGCCGGCATGGTGTCGGCGGGAAGTCACACGCACAGCCACGGCACGGAAGTGGCGGGGCACACGAACGACACGGGCAGCGCCGGCGGCGCCGCCGGCGCAGGTGGCGAGAACGATCCGAACCGCACGAACGCGCTGGCGGTCGTCGCGCCCAAGCCGTACGACCCGAAGAAGCCGATCGACCTCGGCGGCGTCGACGGCGTGACACCCGCAGAGCAGGCCCGCGCCGAGAACCTGATCGCGATCACGCTGATCCGGTTGCCGAAGTACGCCGACTACCACAAGGCGGAGGCCGACGGCTTCCAATCGATCGGCGACGCCGCAACCGGTGACGAGCACTTCGTCAACACGTCGTACTTCAACGACGACCACATCCTCGACCCCGATTATCCCGAGTCGCTCGTGTACGAGCCGCAACCCGACGGCAGCAAGAAGCTCGCCGCCGCGATGTACATGCTGAACCCGGGCACGAAGCTCACGAGTGTGCCCGACATCGGCGGCAAGCTCACGCAGTGGCACATCCATGACAACCTCTGCTTCAACGCCGACGCGGACGTTGCCGGGCTGCGGCCGCCGAACGGGCCATGCCCGCCGGGTGAGAACACCGGCGTCGACTCACCGATGATCCACGTGTGGATCGAGCCGAACCCGTGCGGCCCGTTCGCCGCCCTGCAAGGCATCGGCGGCGGCTCGATCGCCCCCGGGCAAACGCGCCTCTGCGACACTGCGCACGGCAGCTGAGACCTCATCGTTCGTCGAGAACGAGCGGCGCGGACCTCGAGACCGTCCCGTTTCTCTGAGCACCTCTGGCAGTTTTTGCCTACGTATTGGCGTTCTCACAACGCGCGTGGCCGAGCCAATGCGCGCCGACCGTCGCAGGTGCGGTGGCGCGCGCGTCGCGAGGCGCGCTGAACAACTGAGAACGAACGCGTCGCCGCGATGATTGAGCGAGCCGCGTCGCGGGTACCGGCGCGGTGAGCGTCTCCCAGCCTCTGGAGACTCGTTGCCCCGTTTGCGCTTCGCGACCGTCATGCGAATCCTGTTCGCAGTTGTCGCCGGCGCCGCCTTCGTCCTGGTGCTGGCGGCGCTGGCCGCGCCGCGCGCGCACGCACTCGGACTCACCGACGCCACGCCGGTTTCGACGCCGGCCGCCGACGCGCTCGTCGGGGAGGCAACGACGCCGACCGACACGCCACCGACCACAGCCGCGGCCGCCGTCCCCGCGGATACGACGCCGACGACGATCGCGACCGTCGACGCTCCGGTGACGACGACCACGACCACTCCACCCGCCACGACGACCACCACCACCCCGAGCGCCGCAGCGGTCGCGCCGGCCGAGACGACTGCACTCACGCCCGAGGTCGCGCCGGTCACCACCACGGCCGCGCTCACGACACCCGCGACCACCACCGCCGCCGACAACATTGCCGCACCCGACAGCACACCGACGACACCGCCCGACGCGCCCGCGAACGGGTCGGGGTCTGCCCCGCTCGCGCCGACCAGCACCACCCCGAGTACCGCGGCGGTCGCGCCGGCGGGAACGGCGACAACCACGCCCACCGTCGTCGCACCCGTCGACACGACAACCGCGACCGTCTCTACGAGCACCGCTCCCGTCAGCACACCGACGCCGCCGCCCGACGCGTCCGCGGACGCGCCCGCCACGACGGCAGCACCCACACCCACCGCCGTCGCACCCGTCGCCGCAGCCGCCCAACCCGTCGCCGACACGGCAACCACCACCGCCGACCAGCTCGCCGTCGACACACCGACTGCACCGCCCGGCGCGTCCGCGGGCGCGCCGGCGGCAGCCACACCGACCGCCCTCGCAACCGTCGCCGCAGCCGCCGAACCCATCACCGACACCGCAACCACCACCGCCGACCAGATCACCCCGGCCGTCGATGACCTGATCTCACCCCCCGACGTGCCGATTCCCACGCCGCCGGTCCCTGCACTCGCGCCCGCCGTCGTCGAACCCGTCGCTGCCGCTGTCGAACCCGTCACCGACGCCGCAACGACGACCGTCGACACGATCACGGCAGCGGCGCCAAGCATCCCGCCGCCTCTCGACACACTCGTGCCGGCGCTGGTCGCCGGGACCGCGCCGCTTGAGCGTGTTGCGGCACCAGTTGTCGAGAAGATCGCCTCGCTGTCCGAAGCGACGCACGACTCTCCGACGACACTGTGGCTTCCGTCGGCGCCGACGCTGCCACCGACGCCACTCCCACCGATCCTCGACACCGACCTCCCGGCGTCCGAGCAGCCCAGCACGCTCCAAGCGATCGTTCCGGCGCTGCCCATTTCGCCGGCTCCCACGCCCGCCTTGGCAACACTGCCGCTGCCCGACGAAACGGCGACGCCGGCTCCGCTCGTTCCGGCGCTCCCCGCGCTCGGGGACCCAGAGGTGCCGCCGGTCGCCGCCACGTCCGAGCCGCCTGCGCTCGTGACCCCGGTCGACATCCCGCCGACGACCGCCGCCCCGGGGGCGCCTGCCCTCGATCTTCCGCCGCTCGATCGTCCACCCGGCGGCCTGCCGCCCACACCGCTCGCGCCCGTCTCGCCCGACCAACCGAGCTTCGACATCACGCCGGCGACGATCACGCCGCAACTGCCGGCGCTCGGCCCTCCGCACGCCGGTATTCCACCCGCCACCATCACACCCGCCGTCGTCACGTCCGCCACCGGAACGCCCGCCACCAGAACAGGGCTGCCCGGTGCGCCGCACGTCGACGGGCCCCCGATCGCGATTGCGCCCGCGCTCGTCGTGCCCTCTCCCTCCTTGCTGCCCCCGCCTCTGCCGGCGGCGCCGGTTCCACCTCCGGTGCCGCCGGCCGACCCGCTCTCGCACACCGCGATCCGCGTGGGCCCGGCCCGGAACGCACACGGCGAGGGTTGCCGCGGTCGAGCGCCGGGCAGGTCACGCTGCGTTGGGAGATGCGCCCGGGCACCTCGCACTTCCAGGCCCGCGTGCACTCCTGGCGAACGCCATTGAACCCACGACGCCCGGCGCGCAGGCCGCGATCGCCTCCGCCGGCTGCCCGCCGCAGCCGGCGGACGCACCACTTCCGATTCACCAGGCGCCGGAACCACCGGCGTCGTCCCCCGCTTCTCCCGCGTCGCCCCACGAGATCCCCTCGTCGGGTTTGCGGCCCGTTCCCGGAGCAAGCCTCGCAGTCCTCGGGGCTGCCGACGGCGGGCTTGCCTCTACGGCAGACGCTTGCGGCTCGCGGCCGCCGTGCTGCCGTCCTCTTACTACGCGTGCTTGATCGAGCGACCTGGCTGACGCGGCGCCCGCGCGCAAGTCATCCCACACGCTTCGATCAAGGAGTCCTCTCATGCGGACGCCCAGATCCCTTGGGCTTGTCGCGACCTTTTGCCTGGCACTCGCGCTCGGTGTCGGCATAGGCGGGACAGCGTCCGATACATCACGTCGTCCGAGCACGACGCGCCGAGTCAGCATCCGCAGTGGGATGAGTCGCACGACAACAGTGGTCACGCGGCCGCGGCCCGTCGAGGCCGCACGGCGGACGCCAACGGGCGCCGGGGCGCAACGCCGACCGGCGACAGCCGCCAGTCCGAGAAGCAACGGTTGTTCACAGAATGGGTGACCTACTTCGCGCACTGCGGCTGTCGACCTGGCACGTGACGGCACGCCTCGCAACGACGGCATGCCCGCCGCGTCCGGCACGGCGACGACCTCCGGCAACCAACGCCGCCACCGGCTCCGGCACAGCTGCTCCAGCAGCGGTCGTACCCAAGCCGCGCGGCAACGACGACGCCGCGGCGCCTCGCACCGCGACGAGGTCGAAGCACGTGACGACAAGCGCACCGCACCCCGCGCTCACGAACCCGAGGAGAACGCCGAGCACACGGGGTCGCTGCAGAACACAAGCAAGCACAACGCACGTGCAGCATCGCCGTGACGACCGTCGGCCGGGCACCGACGACGTCGCGGTCGATGTGCGCGTGTCGAGCGGAGACACGCGTCGTCGGCCCATGCGAGCATCACGCCCCGCCCGACATGTCGTCGACGCACGAGCAATGGCGCGTGTCTGGTCGTCATGTAGGGGCAGACGTCCGGCTCGAGCCCGTCACGCCATGGTCCGAACCACGCACGGTCCGGGTCGAGCGGCACCCGGAACGTCATGCGCTCGGACTGAACGGAACTGCGAGGAGGCAATGCCGTCACCGGGGGACACGGACGTCCCCCTCGTGGCGAACCCGAACTCGGTTCTGCAACGCGGCCCACGTGGGGGCGGCGAGCGCGGTCCGATCGTCGCCCTGGACGCCGGGCAACGATCCGGACCGTGTTCGCCGCGGCGGTCGCGGTCTGGACCGGCCCCGTCGATCGACGCGATCCTCATCCCATGACCGACGCATCGAGCGCGCGGCATCGACCTGCTCGATCCGGCGTCGTTCGCGCGCGGCCAGCCGCACGACGCGTACGCGTGGCTGCGGGAGCACGCGCCCGTCTTCCGGCACGCAGAGCCCGACGGCGGGCCCGGCTTCTGGGCCGTGACGCGTTACGACGACGTGAAGGCGATCGGGCGCGATCCCGACACCTTCTCGTCGGAGCCGACGGTCATGATCGCCGACGACACCGCGCATCGACATCGGCGGTCACAAGATGATGCTGATGGCCGATCCGCCGTATCACACGCGGTCTGCGGCGGATCATCAACAGCGAGTTCACGCCGCGCGCCGCCACGCGTCTGCGGGCACGCATCGAAGTGTTGTGCCGCGCGATCGTCGACGACGTCGATCGAACGCGGCGAATGCGACTTCGTGACCGATGTCGCGGGCGAGCTGCCGTCGTACGTCGTCGCCGAACTGATGGGCATCCCGCTCGACGACGGGCGTCGCCTCTACCAGCTGACCGAAACGATCCACGCTGCGCCCGAGTCGGTGCGCGCCCGGCGCCGGGATGAGCGCGGTGCTCGAGATGTTCAACTACGCGCACGACGTCGCCGTCGCACAAGCGCGCGCACCCGGCCGACGACCTCGCCACGAAGATCCTGCACGCCGAGGTCGACGGCCACCGCCTCGACGACATCGATTTCAACCTGTTCTTCCTGCTGCTCGTCGACGCGGGCGGCGACACGACGCGCAACCTCCTCGGCGGCGGCCTGCTCGCGCTGTTCGAGCACCCCGACCAGATGTCACGACTGCAGCGGCGATCTCGACAGCCTGGTCGGCAGCGCCGACCGAGGAGATGCTGCGCTGGGTCAGCCCGGTCATCCAGATGCGCAGAACCGCGACGCGTGCGCTGACATCTGCACGACGTCGACCATCGCCGAGGGCGACAAAGTCGTCATGTACTACGGCGCTGCGAACCGCGACCCGCACGCGTTCGACGAACCCGAGCGCTTCGACATCAGCACGGGCACCGAACGAGCACGTCGCGTTCGGCGGCGGCGGGCCGCACTTCTGCCTCGGCGCGCACATCGCACGCGATCGAGATCCACGCGATGTTGCGCGAGACCATGACCAGGCTTCCCGGCATCGAGCCCGCCGGCGCGGCCGAGTGGCTGCCGTCGACCTTCATCTCCGGACCGAAGCACGTGCCGGTGCGGTTCGCGCCCGGGCCCGCGCATCTGCGCGAGGGTCTAGGAGCTTCCGCAGCCAGGCTCGATTGGCCTCGGCGAAACTGCTGCATCGACCGCAGCCATGTCGTAAGGGCGTTCCTCGCGCGGGCCCGGACCCCACTGGCTGCGAGGCTGGGCCACGAAGTCGCCGCCGTACACGTGGATCGCCGCCGCAAGCCGATCGGAGGGATTGGACACCGCGTGAATCGCGTCGTCGCCGAGCAACAGGACGTCGCCGTCGCACAGCTCCTTGGCGCCCGATTCAACGAGGCGACGCCGATCGTCACCGGCGCGCCGGAAGAACTCGTTTGTCCTCCCGGCCGCTGTACACGCCGATCGCCGCCCACATCAGATGGTTGTGCGGGAACAGCTGCATGTGCGGGGCCCAGACCGCGTGCAACACGGTGAGATCGGGCGCGTTGTGCAACAGCGTGATGCCACCTTCGGTGGGCCGCAGGGCCGATGCCACGGCGTCGGGAGCCGCAACGGCGCGCTGCAACACCTCCCGAATCGCACGGCGGGGCTCGCCGTCGGCGAGCGCTTCCCGGCAGTCCGCAAGGAACGTGTCGAGATCGAACATGTCGCCCATCCTCGCGCCGGAGCGCGGCGACGGCTACGCATCGGCGCGAGGCTCTTGTGGCATGCCGTTGCCGCGCCGCCTGGGCCGCTTCAACCGGGCGGTGACCAATCACATCACGCGCCCGTTCGCGTCGGTGCTGCCCGGCTTCGCCATCGTCGTCCACCGCGGCCGACGAACGGGCCGCGTGTACCGGACGCCGGTCAACGCGTTCCGGCATCATGACGGACTCGTGATCGTGTTGACCTACTCGAGCAATGCCGACTGGGTCGCGAACGTGCGCGCTGCGAACGGCTGCACGCTCGTCCGTCTCGGCCGGCGCGTCAGCGTGACGCGACCAGTGCTGGTGCGCGGCAGTGGCGCCACACGGCTGTACCCGACGCTTTTGCGACCGCTCTTGCGTGCGATGCGCGTCGACGAAGCCATGGTTGTGACGCGTGCGACGTGACTCTCGTGCATCGCGCTCGCCTAGGCGTCGTGCCTCGTCGCGACCGTTCCTTCGTTCGCGTCGTAGCTGGCGCCGCTCGCGTTCGCTGAGGCCGCCCCACACCCCGCACAGCTGGTCGAAGCGCATCGCATATTCCAAGCAATCCACGCGTACCGCGGCACACCGCGCACACGGCTTTCGCGTCGCGCGCGGACTCACCGCGTGCAGGAAAGAAATCCACGAGGCCGACGTACTGCAGGCACTCGGCGGAGTGCCACCAGTCGTTCGAATGGTCGCGATCGATGGTTGCGGGGGCTCCGCTCATGCGCATGCGTGGGAGTGTTCAACGAACGCCCTGTGTGGAGGAAGAGGGATAAGGGTGTGGGTTTCCTGTTGATAACCCGGGCGCGCTTCCACAATGGCGGCGTACCAGCGTCGATACGTCGGCGCACCGACGTTTGGTGGCCACGACGGGGCTTCTCCGGAGCCGCGCGGTCGGCTGTTTCGCGTTCTCGCCGTACACAGATGCGAGCTTGCACCGAAGTGGGAGACAATCGTTGCCCGCGTCGCTCCGTCGCGGGCCCAGTTGAAAGGCAGCCCGGTATGGCCACCACCGAGAACACGTACCTCACGGGCAACTACGCGCCGGTACACGACGAAGTCACCGCGCTCGACCTGCCGGTCACCGGCCGGCTCCCCGAAGAGCTCGAGGGCCGTTATCTTCGCAACGGACCCAATCCCGCGCTCGCACCGGAGCCGTCGACATACCACTGGTTCACCGGCGACGGCATGGTGCACGGCATCCGCCTGCGCGACGGAAAGGCCGAGTGGTACCGCAACCGTTTCGTCCGGTCGGCCGCGGTTGCGTCGGCGCTCGGTGAACCGCCACGGCCCGGTGCGGTGCACGCCGGCATGGACTTCGCCGCGAACACCAACGTCATCGGCCATGCGGGCCGCACGTTCGCGATCGTCGAAGCGGGGGCGCGTCCCGTACGAGCTCACCAATGAGCTCGAGACAATTCGGCGTGTGCGACTTCGGCGGCACGCTGCCTGGTGGGTACACCGCGCATCCCAAGCGCGATTCCGAGACCGGCGAGCTGCACGCCATCTCCTACTTCTGGGGATGGGGAAACAAGGTGCAGTACACGGTGACGGGTGTCGACGGGCGCGTGCGCAAGATCGTCGACGTCGAAGTCGGCGGGGCCGTGAGTGTGCACGACATGTCGCTCACCGAGCGCTACGCGGTGGTCTACGACCTGCCGGTCGTGTTCGATCTCGACGCGGCGTCGTCGGGTGCGAGCTTCCCGTACCGCTGGGACCCCGACTACCACGCGCGGGTGGGACTGCTGCCGCGCGACGGCGGTGCCGACGACGTCACGTGGTTCGACGTCGAACCGTGCTACGTGTTCCATCCGCTGAACGCGTACGACGACGGCGATCGCGTCGTGCTCGACGTCGTGCGGCACCCGCGGATGTTCGCGACGCAGCTGCTCGGCCCGGACGAAGGCGGCACCACCCTCGACCGGTGGACGCTCGACGTGCCCGCGGGCAAGCTGGTCGAGGAACGCCTCGACGACCACAGCCAGGAGCTCCCGCGCGTCGACGAGCGCCGCGTCGGGCGTCGTCACCGCTTCGGGTACGCGCTCACTCTGTCCGCCGGGCCGGAAGGCGTCATCAAGCACGACCTCGACCGCGGCACGAGCGAAGTCCGCGAGATCGCCGGTGTGTACGCAGGCGAGGCCGTCTTCGTGCCGCAGACGCCCGACGCCGAAGAAGACGACGGCTGGGTCATGACGATCGCGTACGACGCTGAGCGCGACGCGAGCAACCTTGTCGTGTTGAACGCGCGTGACTTCACCGGCGAACCTCAGGCCGTTGTACATCTTCCCCAGCGCGTGCCGTTCGGTTTCCATGGCAACTGGGTGCCGGACGGCTTCTAGCTCTCCGGCACCGCGCGGCCTTGGAAGTCGCCGATCAGCGAAACCTGCACGCGGTCACCGGCCGACGAGCGCGCGAACTCATCGAGCTTCTTGCGGTAGTAGTCGGCGCGCAGGTCGCCTTCACGAGCGGCGTTGTACGTCGGGTAGAGCGCGCGCCGTGCGACGTGCGAACGGTTCGGCCCGCTGCGGTGCGGCGTGCGCGAGTGGAACCACAGCGTCTGACCGGCGCGCACCTCGACCACGTCCCATTGCAACGTCTCGACGATGTCGGCACGTACGCACCCTGCGTCGTCTGTCGGCAGGAGCTCGTGGTGCATCCCCGAGACGACTTCGAGGCACCCGTTGCCGGCTGTGGAGTCGTCGATCGCGACCATGCACGACACGTGCTGCTTCACGAACGGATACGCAGGCGCGTCCTGATGTGGTGCGTAACCCGCACCGCCCGGCAGCTTGTAATTGACCTTCTCCTTGTAGAGCACGGCGGGCTCGCCGAGCAGCGCGCTCGCCGTCTCCAGCAAGGATCCCATGGTGAGCAGCGCGCGCAGGCCGTCGTGGAAGGGGATCAGGTTCTCGCTGCGGCACAGCGCCGGACCCGTGTCGGTCATCTCGTGGTGGTGGAGCCAACCGTCACCGTCGACGGGCCACGACGCGATGTCGTCGACCCAGCGTTGCAGCTCGTGAGCGCCGGAGTGGTCGAGCGTCGAGACGAGCAGCCATCCAGTGGCGGCGAACTGTGCGACGGCGTCGGCGTTCGCGTCGTCGAACGCTACGGGCACCGATGATGACTCCGGCATCGACCCGACCGTAGCGGGTCGACGGTTCGCTCGTTCCGCCGGGCGCGCGCCCCATCGTCGACGCATGTTGACGTACGCTGTCCGTCGATGGCCGGCGACACGCGGCGCACGCTTCCGCACATGTCTCACTGGGGCGCGTTCCGTGTGACGGTCGAAGGTGACGAGATTGTTGCGGTCGAAGGTCATCCTGACGATCCGGCGCCGTCGCCGTTGCTCGCGAACTTCGCGCACGGCATCCGCAACGAGTCGCGCGTCGCACGCCCCGCGGTACGGCGCGGGTGGCTCGAGCACGGCCCGGGCCCGGACGCAGGGCGCGGTGCCGACGAGTTCGTCGAAGTCGAGTGGGCCGAAGCGCTCGAGCTCGTCGCGCGCGAGCTGCAACGTGTGCGCGACACGTACGGCAACGAGGCGATCTACGGAGGTTCGTACGGCTGGGCGAGCGCGGGGCGCTTCCACCATGCGCAGAGCCAGCTCCACCGGTTCTTGAACTGCATCGGCGGCTGCACCGCGTCGGTCAACAGCTACTCGCTGGGCGCGTCCGAGGTGATACTGCCCCACGTCGTCGGGAGCGCGAACGAGGTCGTGCGGCGCGCCACCACGTGGAAAGCGATCATCGAGCACACCGAGCTCGTCGTCGCCTTCGGCGGGATGAACGTGAAGAACGCGTTCGTCAGCCCTGGCGGAGTCACGCGTCACACGCTGCCGTCGAGCTTGCGCGAAGCCGGCCGCCGCGGCCTCACCTTCGAGCTGTTCAGCCCGCTCCGCACCGACCTCAACCCCGACGTGCACGCGACCTGGCACGCGGTCGTGCCCGGCACCGACGTCGCGGTGATGCTCGGCCTCGCCCACGTGCTGGTCACCGAGGGGCTGCACGACGCCGGCTTCCTGTCGCGGTATTGCGTCGGCGCCGATCGACTTCTCGCGTACGTCACCGGCGATGCCGACGGGCAGCCCAAGGATCCCGAGTGGGCTGCGGGTATCTCGGGCATCGATCCCGACGTCATCCGCGACGTCGCGCGCCGCATTGCCGGGCACCGCACGCTCGTCACCGTCAGCTGGGCATTGCAACGCACACGCCGCGGCGAGCAACCGGTATGGATGGGCATCGCCCTCGCCGCGCTGCTCGGCCAGATCGGCCTGCCCGGCGGCGGCTTCGGCCACGGCTACGGATCGATGGCCGACGTCGGTGCCCCGCGCGTTCCCTATTCGTTGCCGGTGTTCTCGCAGGGCCGCAATCCCGTCGACACATACATCCCGGTCGCGCAGGTCACGCGGCTGCTCGAGAACCCCGGTGGCACGCTCGATTACGACGGCCGGACACTGCCGCTGCCCGATATCCGGCTGGTGTACTGGGCAGGCGGCAACCCGTTCCACCATCATCAGGATCTGAACCGGTTGCGGCGCGCGCTGGCGCGGCCCGACACGATCGTCGTGCACGAACCGTTCTGGACTGCGACTGCACGTCACGCCGACATCGTGTTGCCGACGACGACCACGCTCGAACGCGACGACGTCGGCGCCGGCCGCAACGACGGCTACGTGATCGCGATGCCGCGAGCGATCACTCCGTACGGCGAGGCCCGTGACGACTACGAAGCGTTCTCCGAGCTCGCCAAGCGACTCGACGTGTACGACGAGTTCACCGAGGGCCGCACCGCGCACGACTGGGTCGTCCACATCTACGAGAAGTTCCGCGCACACGTCGCGGAGCGCGACGTGGACGTGTCGCCGCTCGACGAGTTCTGGGCGGCGGGTGAAGCGCGCCTCCCGATCAGCTCCGACGACCACACGCTGTTCGATCGATTCCGGGAGGATCCCGACGGGCAGCCGTTGCGCACGCCGAGCGGGCGCATCGAGCTGTTCTCGGAGACGATCGCGAGTTTCGGCTACGACGACTGCCCCGGGCATCCTGTGTGGGTGGAGCCCGACGAGTGGCTCGGCGGCGAACGCGCGGCGCAGTTCCCGCTGCACCTGATCGCGAACCAGCCCGCATCGCGCTTGCACGGACAGCTCGACGCGGGCGCCTACAGCCGGGCGTCGAAGGTCGCGGGGCGCGAGCCGGTCCGCATCCATCCCGCGGACGCGGCCGCCCGCGGGATCAGCGACGGCGACGTCGTGCGTGTGTTCAACGATCGTGGCGCGTGCCTCGCCGGCGCCGTCGTGACCGATGCCGTAAGGCCGCAGGTCGTCAACCTCTCGACGGGCGCGTGGTTCGACCCCGTCGACCCGTCGACGCCCGGATCGCTGTGCGCGCACGGCAATCCGAATGTGCTGACCGCCGATATCGGTTCGTCGCGTCTCGCGCAGGGTTCGACCGGTCAGCACGTCCTGGTGGAGATCGAACGCTTCGAGGGTGCACCACCGCCCGTGCGCGCGCATCGCCCGCCGCCGTTCGCGGCGCGGTAGCGCGCACGAGAAGCCTGGTCCCGGGGAGCGTGGCGTGCGGTCAGACCGTGACGCCCTTCGGGGCCTGTTGCTTCATGAAGCCGAAGAGGTAGCCGGCGACGCGGCGCATCTGGATCTCCTCGCTGCCCTCGGTGATGCGGTAGCGGCGGTGGTGGCGATAGATGTGCTCGAACGGCATGTGCCGCGAGTAACCGAGGCCGCCGTGCACCTGCATGGCGCGGTCGGCTGCTTCGCAGCACAGGCGGTTGGCCCAGTAGTTGCACATCGAGACCTTGTCGGAGACCGAGAACGCGCCGTCGCGGTCCATGCCCCACGCGGTCTTCTGGATCAGCGCCCGCAGCATCTCGCACTGGGTGTGCAGCTCGACGAGTGGGAACTGGATCGCCTGGTTCGTCGCGAGCGGCTTGCCGAACGGCGCGCGCACCTTCGCGTACTCGACCGCCTGGTCGATGCAGAACTCCGCCGCACCGAGGCTCGACGCGGCCTGGCGGATGCGGTTCTCGTTGAAGAAGTGCTGCACCACCTGCAAGCCGCGACCAAGGCCTCCGAAGATCGCGCTGTCGGGCACTCGAACGTCGGTGAGCCGGATGTGCGCGTGATCGGTCGGCATGTTGAACGTCCAGAGGAACTCGACGATCTCGAAGCCGGGACTCGTCGTCGGCACGAGAAACGCGGTGATGCCGTGGCCGTCACCGGCATGACCGCTCGTGCGCGCCATGATCATGTCGTACTGCGCCGCGTGAATACCTGTGTTCCACGTCTTCTCGCCGTTGATGATCCACTCGTCGCCGTCGCGTACGGCCGTGGTCTCCATGTGCGTCGCGTCCGAGCCGTGCGCGGGCTCGGTGATGCCGAACGCGAAGCCCCGGCGACCCGCGGCGAGGTCGTCGACCCATTCTTTCTTCTGGGGCTCGGTGCCGTAGTTGATCATCAGCAAGAGCCCGACGTTGTTGCCGACGATCGCGTGCTCGTTCTGCAAGTCGCAGTGCAGCCCGAGACCCTTGCGCGCGAGGTGCTCGCGGATCACTGCCATCCCGAGGTTCGTACCTTCCTTGCCGCCGTACTCCTTCGGGAACGGATAGCGATAGTGCCCGGCGGCGTCCGCGCGCCGCCGGGCCTCGCGCAGCAACGCTTCCCATTCGCCGTTCGGAAGGCCGCCCCTCTTCCAATCGGTGCGCGCGTCCTCGCGGCGATGGTCGAAGAAGCGGATGTTGTCGTCGGCTTCCTCGAGCGGCTTGATATCCCGCTCGATGAACTCGTCCAACTCGACGAGGTAGTCGCGCAGATCCTGCGGTAGATCGAAGTCCATGACTACTGAGTCGTCTCCACGCTCCGCTCCCTACTCGATGGTAGATGCTCGGTCTCCGCCTCCCGTACGGGCGGCTGCGCCTTCGTCGCCGCGGTCGCCGTGCGGTCGTCTTCCATGGACTGACGCTACCGATCACCTCGAAGCCGTTTCCTGTACCGCGTCGACGCCTGACCGTCCAGCTGGAATCTGTCACCAGGATCGTTCTGGTCCGCGCGACACGCTGTGCGCGCACCAGGCTCGCGCGCCTATCTTCGAGCGACGCGATTGGGGAGGCCGGGTGTTCGGTCGACGATGGAGCGCCAAGGCCGAGGCGCTGCGCGACGAGGTGCGCGCCAAGCTCGCCGCCAACGCACACGAGCGCGCGCTCCTTGCGGACGCGATCACGAAACTGGAAGCGACGCTCGCGAGCGATCTCGAGCGGCGGTCCCACGTACAGACCTCGACCGAGCTCGCGGTCACCGGGCTGCGCGAGGAGATCGGCGGTCAGGGCGCGGAGTTGGCCGACGCCGTGCAGCAGATGGCGCGCATGTGCGCGCTGCTCGCCGAGCACATCGATTCCGAGCGGGTCGAGCGGAAAGCTCTCGTCGACGCGGTCAACGTGCTCGCCCGCCAGGTGGTGGAAGGCACTGCGATCGTGTCGCGGCCGCCGCGCGTCCTCGGCGGCAGCGTGTACTCCGGAACGACGCGCCGCGACGACGACAACGACGACGACGAGATCGTGCTCTTCGACGACGCGAGCGAACGCACGACGCACTGGTCGCCTCTCGCGATCGGCGTGCCCGTGCGTTGCCGCTTCGGTGACGGGTGGATCGACGGCTTGGAGATCTGCGACATGACCGGCGACGGTCCGTCGGTGCGCTACCGGCTCCGTCGTGCGGTCGACCAGTACGTGCTACCCCCGCTGTTCGTGCGCCGCGAGATCGAACCTGTCGACGACGCGCCGGCACCTGACGACTCGCCCGAACAGTGGTCGAGCTCGTGACGAGGCTCGCTCAGCGGTAGAGCGCCGCAGTCGCGGCGGCGGACGCGCGCATGCGCTCGCGCAGTGCCACCGGAGCGACCACCTCCACGTCGGCGCCGAGACGGAGCAGATCGCGGTACGCGTCGTCGTTGCTTTCGAACGCAACCCTGCACCGTGTCCAGCGGTCGGCACGTTCGGGCCGCTGATGCGTGAGCATCACGCCCGACGAGCGCGTCAACCATTGCAGTTCCGCGAGCGCCCAACCGGTCGCGCGCAGCTCGACGTCGACCGGCGGCTGCAACGCTTCGAACCCGCTGACTGACTGCTGCCAGTGCCGCGCGAGATCGAAGCCGGCGGGCCGCTCGAACTGCTCGTCGAGCGGGACCACCTCGTACACCCGTGAGACCCGGTACGTGCGCAGCTCGCCGTCTCGGCGCGCGACGAGGTACCAGACGCCGGCTTTGCACACGAGCCCGAACGGATCGAGACGGCGGGGCGCGGGCTCATCGCTGCCGGGGTGCCGGTAACGAATGTCGACGCGCCTGTCGTCCCACACGGCGGTGGCGAGCGGCGCGAGGTTCGGGTCGTTGCGACCGCCACGAAACCACGCGGGCGCGTCGAAGTGGAAGCGCTGGCGCGCTGACGATGCGCGATCGGCGAGGTCCTTCGGGAGGGCGGCGAGCAGCTTGAGTTGCGCGGCGCCGAGCACCGTTCCCAGCCCGAGCTCGCCGACCGGGCCGGGCATGCCCGCCGCGAACAGCGCCTCGGCTTCCTTCGCGGTCAGACCGGTGAGACGCGTGCGGTACCCGTCGACGAGCTGGATGCCGCCGTGCCGGCCGGCCTCCGCGTACACGGGCACGCCGGCCGCGCCGAGGGCCTCGAGGTCGCGGTAGATCGTGCGCGGCGACACCTCGAGCGCGAGCGCGAGCTGGTCGGCGGTCTGCCGGCCGCGGTGCTGGAGCAGCAACAGCAGCGACACGAGACGGCTTGCCCGCACGCCCGAAAACTATCGGGATTCCCTGACGGGAGGTGTCAGGGAATCGGCGTATCTTCATTCGAACGACATCCGTGTAACCACAGCGGTGGTATCCCCGGGGAGGGGCTGTGCATCCTGACATCCTTGCTGTGCTCGCGCGCTCGGAAATGCACGAGCGTCTGCACGACGCGACCGTTCACGGGCTGGCGCTCGCGGCCCGCCGGGAGCGCCAGCGACTGTTCATCGACCGTCTTCGGCGCCGCCCGTCGTCGTCGCGAGGCGACCGCCCGTCGGGGCGCCTTCCCGTTCGGCGGCGGCTGGCAGACGGCCGCGCCTGACGGTCGTCGTTCAGCGCTTGCGCGCCTTGCCCCCTTCGAACAGCTCGCGCCAGTCGGCGGCCGAGACGTCGACATCGAACTTCTCGGCCGCCGACCGTATGCGCTTCCACGCGCGATCGCGCTCGGCATCGGTCACGTCCTCGACCTGATCGAACCGGGCGATCGCGTTGCGCACGTGGCGAGCGTCGACGAGCGGCTCCTTGCGCTTCTTCGGGAACGCGAACGCCGACGCCGGCAGGTCGTTCTTCGCGGCCGTACTCAACGCGCGGGTCCGGGTCGGCGCTCGTTTCTTCGTCGCCTTCTTCGTGGTCCTCTTCGCCGTCGCCTTCTTCGCGCGAGTGTTCTGCGCCTTGCGCGCCCGGGCGATGTTCTTGCGCGCAGCTTTCTTCTGCTTCTCGGTGGCCATCTCTGCACCTCCTGGATCAGCAGTGTGCGTACCCGGGCGCCCCGGCGCCGCAACGTGACCGGGAGCGGCCGACCGCCCGGCGCGACGATCGTCGAATGCCTCGTGACATCGACCACCTGCTCGGGCAGCTCTCGTGGGACGCGATCGGTTCCGCGCTCGACCGCAACGGCTTTGCGATCACGTCCGAGCCGATCCTCACCGCGGCCGAATGTGCAGCGCTGGTCTCGACATTCGACGACGCGCAGCTTGCACACGGCTGACGCTCGGCGTCATCTTCCACGACGCGAAACAGTGGGAAACGCCGACGGGCGAGCGAGCGACTGCGTTGCCTAACGTTGCCCGATGAACGAGCCAATGGTCGAGCGCTTCGACATGGTCGTGCTCGGCGCAGGGCCGGCGGGCGAGAAGGGTGCGGCGCAAGCCGCGTACTTCGGCAAGCGGGTCGCGATCGTCGACCGGAGCACACGTCCCGGCGGCGCGGCTGCGATCAACGCGTGGGCGCCTTCGAAGACGTTGCGCGAGGCGGCCTTGTACCTGACGGGGTTCCAGCGACGCGACGTCTACGAAGGTCTGCACCTCGATCTCGATCCGACGTTCGCCGTCGCCCGGCTGCGCTCGCGTGCGAATCAAGTGGTCGAGACGGTCACCGGCGAGGTGCGCACGAACCTCGAGGCGCACGGGATCGAATTCGTGCAGGGCGACGGGCGCCTGGCGGGTGCGGGGGCCGTGCACGTGACAACCGCCGGTGGCGCCACACGCGTGTTGCACGGCGAGGTGATTCTGATCGCGACCGGGTCGCGACCGTTCCATCCGCCCACAGTCGACTTCGACGCCGCCGACATCCTGGACTCGGCGACGATCATCGACCTCGACCGCCCGGTCGAGAGCCTGTTGGTCGTCGGCGGCGGCGCCGTCGGCTGCGAGTACGCGTCGATCTTCGCGGCGCTCGGCACGAGCGTCACGATCGTCGACAATGCGGATCGCCTCGTCCCGCTCCTCGACCGAGACGTGTCGGCGGGCGTCGCCGACGCGCTGCGTGCCGCGGGATGCACGGTGATGCTCGAGTCGGGGCGCGTGCAGATCGACCGCGACGCGGATGGGCTCGTCGTCACCTTGCCGGCCGGTGGGTCCCTGCGTCCGGAGAAGGTGCTGTTCGCCGCCGGTCGTGCCGGCAACATCGAGGGACTCGGGCTCGACGTGGTCGGCGTCGACACCGACGACAAGGGCCGGATCAAGGTCGACGACTGCTATCGCACCGGTGCCGGCGGCATCTACGCGGCCGGTGATGTCATCGGCCCGCCCGCGCTCGCGTCGGTGTCGATGGAACAAGCACGCGTCGCGGCCTGTCACGCGTTCGGGATCCCGTTCAAGCACGGCGTCGACCCGATCACACCGATTGGCGTGTACTCGATTCCCGAGGCGGCCGGCGTCGGCCTCACCGAACAGGCCGCGATCGCGAGCGGCGTCGAATACGAGCTCGGCATTGCATCCTTCGCGCGCAACAGCCGCGCAATCGTGTCGGGCACCACGGCAGGCTTCGTCAAGCTCGTCTTCGCGCCCGACGACCGGCGCCTGCTCGGCGCGCACGTCCTCGGCGAGCAGTCGACCGAGCTCGTACATCAAGGCCAGGCCCTCCTGCGCTACGAAGGCACGATCGACTACTTCATCCAGGCCGTGTACAACGTCCCGACGCTCAGCGAGACGTACAAGTACGCCGCGTACAACGGGCTCCAACGCCTCGCACGAAGATCCCGGAACTCACTCTGAGCGACGCGCCGGTATGGCCGGCGCTGTCCCGCGCACCGCTTCGGCCATTTCGTCGAAGAGCGTGAGCTCCACCCGTCCGGCATCGCATCGCCGCCGCGGCCGTTTCTCGGTTCGCCAGGTTCGCGCGAGGCTGGGCCCGAGAATCAATGCCGGAGGGAGACCAAATGCGCGCGGTAATGACCGGGGCAACCGGCTTCATCGGACGCAACCTGCTTGCTCGCCTGCTCGAGCGCGACGAACAGATCTTCGCCGTGGTGCGCCCCGGGTCGGTCGATCGTTTGCGCGCGATCGCGCGACGCCTCGGTGCCGACGACCGCCGAGTGGTCGCGATCGAAGGCGACCTCGGCCTCGAGCGGCTCGGTGTGCACGACCACGATCTCGAGCAGATCGCACGCGCCGAGCACTTCTTCCACGTCGCCGCCGTCTACGACCTGGCCGGCGATCCGGTCGCCATGGGCGCCGCAAACATCGACGGGACGCGCCACGCGCTCGGGCTCGCGGCTGCGGCCGAGTTCGGTTGCTTCCACCACATCAGCTCGGTCGCGGTCGCCGGCCTCTACCGCGGGCGCTTCACCGAGGAGATGTTCGATGAAGCGTCGACGGGTCTCGACCACCCGTACTTCTCGTCGAAGCACGAAGCGGAACGGCTCGTGCGTGACAGCAGCGCGGTCCCGTGGCGCGTCTACCGGCCGAGTTTGGTCGTGGGCCGGTCCGACAACGGCGAGATGGACAAGGTCGACGGTCCGTACTACTTCTTCGCGTACCTGAAGCGGTTGGCTGCGCTGCGCAATCCGATGCCGGTCGCGCTGCCGTTCGACGGCTACGCGAACATCGTGCCGGTCGACTACGTCGCGGCCGTCATCGATCACATCGCACACCAGGGCGGTCTCGACAACCGCGCGTTCCACGTCGTCGACCCGCAGCCCCTCACCGTCGTGCAGTCGATGAACCGATTCTCCCGCGCCGCGGGCGGCCCGCGCTTCATCTCGATGCCGCTGCCCGCCGCGGCGCGCGGCCTGCTCAACAACGCCGTGCGCACGCCCGCCGCGATCGTCCTCGACCGCCTCGGCCTGCCTAGGTCGATCGCCGACTTCTTGTCGTGGCGGACGACCTTCGACACTGCGAACACCGACGCCGCGCTCGCCGGCAGCGACATCACGCTGCCGCCGCTCGACAGCTATGCCTCCGTGCTCTGGGACTTCTGGCGCCGTCGGATCGATCCCGCGGCACGGTCCGGCCGTGGCCTCGGGCGCGCGGTCGCGGGACGCACGGTGATGATCACCGGCGGTTCGTCGGGCATCGGGCGCGCGACCGCATTCAAGGTCGCGGCCGCCGGTGGCATCCCGCTGCTCGTCGCGCGCGGTGTCGATGCGCTCGAAGCGACCAAGGCCGAGATCGTCAAGGCCGGTGGCACCGCGTACGTGTACCGCGCCGACCTCGCGGACGTCGAAGACTGCCAGCGCATGGCCAAGGAGGTCATCGTCGAGCACGGCGGCATCGACGTGTTGGTGAACAACGCGGGCCGCTCGATCCGGCGCTCGGTGGCGGCTTCCGCCGACCGCTTCCACGACTTCGAGCGCACGATGCAGCTGAATTATTTCGGCGCGGTCGCGCTGATCCTGGCGCTGCTCCCATCGATGCGGGCGCGCAAGCGCGGGCACATCGTCAACGTGTCGTCGATTGGTGTGCAGACCTACCCGCCGCGGTTCGCCGCATACGTCGCGTCGAAGGCAGCGCTCGACGCGTTCTCGCGGTGCATCGCGTCGGAGGTGCACGCCGACAAGGTGCGCTTGACGACCGTGCACATGCCGCTCGTGCGCACGCCGATGATCGCGCCGACCTCGATCTATCGCAGCTTCCCGACGCTGAGTCCCGACGACGCCGCCGACATCATCTGCCGCGCGATCGCGCAGCAGCCCAAGCGCGTGTCGACACCGGTCGGCATGATCGCCCAGGTGACCGGCGCGGTCGCGCCCGACATCCAAGACCGCGTGCTGAACCTGGCGTACCAGCTGTTCCCCGAGACTGGTCCGCGCCCCGACAAGACCGACACGACGACCGAGCCGTCGCGCGAGATGTTGACGTTCGTGCCCGGCGACGTGATCGACGAACGCGGAAAGGAACCAGACCTCTCGCTAGCCGCACGCGCGATGGTGCAACTCCTCCGCGGCATCCACTGGTAGCCGCCCTGACCACGAAGGGAGCACGCGATGGCCGCGCAGCTGAATCACACGATCGTGAGCGCTCGCGACAACGTCGCGTCGGCAACATTCCTCGCGGAGATGCTGGGCCTCGAGCCTCCGAGCAGCTGGGGACCGTTCATGGCGGTGGAGACCGAGAACGGCGTGAGCCTCGACTTCATGACGGTCGGCACCGACATCACCGCGCAGCACTACGCGTTCTTGATCAGCGAGAACGAGTTCGACGAGGTGTACGGGCGGATCCGTGAGCGCGAGCTGCCGCACTGGGCCGACCCGCACCAGACCCAACCGAATGAGATCAACCATCACGACGGCGGCCGCGGGGTGTACTTCCCCGACCCCGACGGTCACTTGCTCGAGGTGATCACCCGGCCGTACGGCAGCGGCTGAGCGATCGGCCACGCGAACAACTCAGTCGATCAGCGTGTTCGTGCGCTCGACGACCGTCGCCAGCGTCTCGAGGTCACCGGTCGTCACGTTCCACGCCTGGTGGTCGAGGCCGACGTGCAGCATGCACGCGCGGACGCGCGCATCGAAGTCCGGGACGTCGAGACCGATCGACGCGTAGTGATGTCGCGCCCGGGCGCAGATGTCGATCTCGGTCAGCGCCGGATACCAGGGCTCCCAGAACGCGAGCCACGCGACGTCGTAGACGAAGTCGCCATAGGACGCGCAACCCCAGTCGAGCACCGCAGTGATCCGGTCGCGATCCACGAGCACGTTGCGGTTGACGAGGTCGCCGTGCACTACGTGGCGCTCGTCGGGACATGCGTCGGCGAGTGTGCGCAACGCCTCCATGCCCGCGACGAACGGCGCGTCGCCGGTAGGTGTGTCGCGCAGCCGCTGCCGCCAGTCGGGGGCTCGGCGCGCGTGTTGCTCACGGTCGACGTCGAGCAAGAACTCACGCCACGTGCGATACGGCCCGTTCCCGTCCGCGCCCCACGGACCGAAACCCGCCCCGATGGGCTCGATTGCCTGCAATGCGTCGAGCGCCGCGAAGAGCGCCGGCAACACCGCCTCCCAGCCGCGAGCGTCGCTCACCTCGAGCGGCTCGCCGTACGCGCGCGTCGAGATCGCGTAGTAGCCGTCGAACGCCGGCCCGACGTCGACGACCTGCGGCACCGGGAGCGCGGCCGACGCGAACCCACTCGCGCGCCGATCCTTCTCGAAGTCGGTGACGTGGCCGCCGAAGCGAACGACCAGGTCGCGACCACGCTCGTGGAAGGCGAAGCAGCGCGACCACCATCCCTCGCCGACGAGGTCGACGTCGCCGACGTCGTAGCCGAAGTGCGCGGCGAGGAACGCGCGGGCTTCGCTAGACGTCGTTGAAGGGCTTTGCATATTCGAACGCGCCGCGCAACGTCGCGTCGTAGCGCGTCAATGCACGGGCTTGGAAGTGAGGTGCCCATTCGGCTACCGGCGGCGAGATGCCGTAGGTCTGGGCGAGGCGAAACCCGAAGCGCGGGTAGTAGGCCGGATGACCGAGCAGCACGACGAGCGGTTCATCGCGCGCGTCGGCCGCGCCCAGCACCGCGTGCATCAACGCCGAGCCGACACCGCGGTTGTGGTGCTCGCGGAGCACGCCCAACGGGCCGAGACCCAGGGCGTCGCGACCGCCGATCCACGCCCGGCTGCAGACCACGTGGCCGACGACGGCGTCGCCGTTGACGCCGGCGAGCGCGACCAGCGACAGCTCGGGAACCCACGCGTCGCTCGCGCGCAACGCGTCGACCAAGCCCACTTCGGGCGGGACCTCGCCCGCGGCATCTCGAGCGAACGCCGACAAGTGCACGCGCCGGATCGCCTCCTCGTCGCCGGGAAGCTCCCGCCGCACGAACATCGGCGCATCGTGGCACGGCGTCCTGCAACCCGCCTGCGAATAACGAGTGACCGGTGAGTTCCGCCGCCGCGGCCGGTCCTTGTTCCCGATGTGCGCAGCAGGCGACCCCCATGTGGCGCGGCCGGTCGTGGTCATCGACGTCGAACCGCTCGGCGACCTCGACATCGTCGACGTCGGCGTGCTCGTCCGCCTGCAGCTCCTCGCCCGCCGATTCGGGGCGTCGGTCGAGCTCTGCAACGCCCGCGACGAGCTCACCCGGCTGCTCGCGCTCGTGGGGCTCGGCGAGCTGCTGCCGTTGCGCGTGAAGGGTTCAGACGGGAGAGTCGGGCAGGCCGAAGTACGAGAAGAGCTCGGGATCGACGAAGAAGTCGATCCCGTTGATCCGGCCGTCTGACACGTCGAGAACGTGGATCGCCCAGGGGTGGTAGCAGCCGTCGGGGCTCTTGCGCCACTGCCCGAACGCGGGCGCACCGTTGGCGACCGTCGGCACGAGCCGCGATCCCCGGCAGTCCTTTCCGCCGCCGCGCAGCCACATCGCGAAGTGATCGCGGCCGTGCATCCACATCTCGTACGGCGGCATCGTGAAGATCGCGTCCTCGCGCAACAGACGCGACCAGCGACTCCACGTCGAAGCGCTCGAAGGCCTCGACGTAGCGCGCAAGCAGCGCGCGGTGCTCGTCGTCGAGCGGCACCGACTCACTGGCTGCGAGGTTCGAGCTCGCGAGCGTCGTGCGCGCCCGCTGCAACGCGCTGTTCACGGAGACGACCGTCGTTTCGAGCAGCTCCGCGACTTCGTTGGCCTTCCAGTGCAGGACCTCGCGCAGGATCAACACCGCGCGCTGGCGCGGCGGGAGAAGCTGCAACGCGTTGACGAACGCGAGCCGGATCGACTCGCGAGAGACGGCAACCTCGGCCGGGTCTTCGGTCTCCGGCAGCGCCCGGCCGTCGGGGATCGGCTGGATCCATGTGTTCTCGGGGAGGATCGCACCCGCCGGACCGTCGCCCCGCGACGAACCGCCGAGATCGACCGGCAGCGCACGCCGCTTGCGACCCTTCAGCATGTCGAGGCAGACGTTGGTTGCGATGCTGTAGAGCCACGAGCGCAACGACGAGCGGCCCTCGAACCGGTCGTACGCACGCCACGCACGCACGAGCGTCTCCTGCACGGCGTCCTCGGCCTCGAACGACGAGCCGAGCATTCGGTAGCAGTAGCCGGTCAGCTCGACGCGGTGCTGCTCGAACGCGAGATCCAGGTCGGACGATCGCAGATCGGTCATGAGATTCACGGTACCCAAGCTTCTCCTGCCGCGGACTCGGCTCGTCGCGGATCGCCGGACGGCCCGCTCGGTAGGACCGCGCCAGTGCCGAGGACTCATCGCGGAGATTCGCCGAGCGATTCTCCGGCGACGCCCCGTACGCCGTTCGCCGATTCGCGATGTCTCGCTCGGCGACATCCTGACCGCGGCCGGCAACATGTCGTACGACTTCTACGTGATCGTCGGCCGCGTCGGCGAGGTCGCCGGCGCCGACGACGCGCTGGTCGCCGAGCACCATGCGGGGCGGGTTCACCGGAGAGAACCTGCTGAGCGGCCCGCGCGTCTACTTCACGTCTACTTCGTGTCGCCTCAGCCCTCGAGGTCGCGAACCGCGTCCTCGCTCCGGGCGACGGCATGTCGGGCACGCCCGGCGATCCTGGCCGCGGCATCGCGCGCCCGTCGCGCCGAGGCCAGCTCGCGTTCGGCACGCGTGACCCCCGACTCGGCCTCGGTGACCGCTTGCTCTGCGGCGCGAAGCTGCGTAGCCGCGCTGTCGGCCTCACCACGGTGTCGCGCGAGCTTCTCCTGCGCTTTGCA
This sequence comes from uncultured Actinomycetes bacterium, assembly GCA_963836365.1. Lineage (GTDB taxonomy): Bacteria > Actinomycetota > Acidimicrobiia > IMCC26256 > PALSA-610 > DASQHW01. The sequence continues at coordinate 291,144 of CAWIJC010000004.1, read as the reverse complement.
GAGCTGCACCCACGGTGCGCTCTTTGCGGACCGAGCCGGCTGCCGGGCGCGCGGCGGCACCGATACCGAGAGACTCCCCAGCAGGCCGGCGCTCTCGCCGCCGTCGTCGCTTTCGATCGTGACGAGCTCGCCGTCGTGGAGCCGCGCCGTCAAGAGCTCGGAGCCGACGATCGTGTTCAGTACGTTCTCGAGATCGCGCGCATGCGCATCGCTCGACCGGCCCGATGCGTCGATCACACGCCTCGCCGCAGCAACCACCGTGGCGGCGGCCTCGCGCCGGCGGGCCACTGCCTCGCGGAGCACCGAGCCCTCGGCGCCGCCGAGCACCTGGTCCTGGGCCGTACGCGCGGCCCGGCTCGCGTCGACGAGTGCGCCGAGCGCGTCGCTGTCGGTTCTCGAGACCTGGTTCAGCGCCCACATCGGGATCGTCGGTCGACGGAGCGCTTTGACGGCGGCCGCGTCGCCCTTCTCGCCAGTCGCGCGCAGCTCACGCACGAGTTGGTCGCGTTCGGCGATGAACTCGTTGGGATCGACGCCGAAGAGCGCGTGACGGGCGGCCCGGTCCACGCGTCGAGACTACGGCGCGCCGCCGGACGGGCTCCGGACGGAGAGCGAGTCACATGAGTCCTTCGGCGAGACACGCGCCGAGCGCGGCGCCGAGCTCCCAGCACGCGTCGACGTCGGCGTTCGTCGGTTCACCGATGATCGTCACCGGCCGTTGCGCGGCGCGCCACTGCAGCCCCGTCGTGATCATGTCGACGGCCTTCAGCGCGCCGGTCGTGTCGGAGTTTCCGTGCACGTACACGCCGAACGGACGGCCGATCGTTGCGTCGAGACACGGGTAGTAGATCTGGTCGAAGAAGTGCTTCAGCGCGCCCGAGATGTATCCGAGGTTGGCCGGCGTGCCGAGCACGTACGCGTCGGCGGCGAGCACGTCGACCGCGGTCGCGGTCAACGCGGGACGGCTGACCACCTCGATGCCCGTGATGTTCGGATCGGTCGCGCCCGAGCGCACGGCCTCGAACAGCGTGTGCATCGTCGGCGACGCCGTGTGGTGCACGATCAACAATCGAAGTGGGCGCGTCGTCATCGCGCGTCAGCGCACCGGCTCGACGCTGACGACATGACGCATGCGCGGCGTGATCGTCACGCGCACGACCTGGCCCTCGCGCACCTCGGCCTTGTAGTACTTGAGCGCGCGCAGCTCGTCGCCGCGGGCGTCGTCGACAGCCGTATAGCCGCTCGGCGCCCAGCGCCGGTCGTCGCCGTTCTGCTCGTAGTGCCACGGGACGCGCACCACGTAGCCCTCGAACGTCTGTGTCCGGCGCAGGTCGGGGAGCGCGCGCCCGAGCATCACCACCCGGCGCACGATCTGTATGACCGCCCACGTGACGGGTATCGAGAGCACCGCAAGGACCGGGATCAGCAAGAAGCGGGCATTGCCGCCCTTGTCGTCGTCCACGACGTTGGCCGCGACGTCGATCAGCGGCGGCCCGAGCGCGCGTACGACGACGACCGAGAGTGAGGCGACACCGACGAGCGCGAGCGCGGAGGCCGCAACGGTTCGTTTCGGCGCGTCGCCGTAGCCGAAGCGGTGTGGATATGTGATGCGAACCTGACGCCACAAGCCGGCGTAGGGGCTCCAACCCTCGTCGTCGCGTGTGGGTCCGATCGGGAGCGCGGCGTCGGTGCCGTGCGCGGCACCGAGTGCGACGCCGTACGAGAGCAGCCGGTTCCAGATCGCGACGCCCGCGGGCGGCGTCTCGCGAAACGACTCGTCGTGCGCGAGGTATCCCCGCACACCGAGCCAGTGCGCGCACGCGGCCGAGCCGCTCGGTGTGTCGCGCACACCGCGCAGGCGCGCACCACCGAAGACGAGCAACGCGAGCCACACGACGCCCGCGATCGCGAAGCCACCCCCGGCATCGAAGTCGCCGCCCGTGTCGCGCACGGCGGCGCCGTAGAGCTCGAGGCCGATTCCGGCGATCGCGAGCGGCACCGCGAGGGTGCCTGCGAGCAACGTCGACTGCGTGGAGCTGAACCGCCGCCGCACGAGGCCTCGCGAGCGCGCGTCCTCGGTCACTGCCTTCTGAAATGCGTGCCACCACTCGTCCGCGAACTTGCCGTATCCGAGCGACAGCTCGTGCGTGGGAACCGTGTCGTTGTTCGCGCGATTCCGCACGAGGTTCAGGACCCGGGTTTCGTACGCGTTCGTGGTGTCGACACCCTTCCCGCGCAGGCGGACGAGATTCTCGGTCTCGCCGATCGGGTCGATCGTGATGTAGCGGCGTGCCGCGAGATCGACGAGCGTCGCCGAGATCGCCGAGGTCGTGAGCTTGCAGCGGGACACGAGCAGGTTCGCGATCGCCGGAGCCTCCGGGCGCAGCTCGGTGGTCTCGGGACCGGGATCGGGCAAACGTGGCATGGTCGCGGCGGCGACGATCGCGAACAGCGCACACCATGCGATCAGCACGGCGCCGGCGACGATGAGCCACGGGATCGCGTCCGCGCGCTCGACGGCGATCATCGCCCGCTTGGTCTCTCGCGCCCCCCGGCCACGGGTCCCGACGCTACCGAGTTGCGCCCCGTCGGGTCGTCACCCTTGCGAAGTCGGCGCCATCAGTTTGGATGGTTGTCGGCGGTAGGCGGAACGTTCACAACGTGAGAGGTTGGTACGGTCGCCGCCGATGGGAGAGCCGAGCGCGTCGCGCGTGCGCCGCGAACCGCCGCCGTTTCGTCGCGTCGAAGTGCGCGCGATCGAACGTGTGCACGCGCGTCTGATGCGCGTCACGTTCGGCGGCGACGACCTTGCCGGCACGAAAGTGCCCGAGCCGGCCGCGAGCGTGCGCGTGCTGTTGCCGTCGCCGCAATCAACGGAGCTCGTGATCCCGCGGTGGAACGGCAACGAGTTCCTGCTTCCCGGCGGTCGCCGTCCTGTCCTCCGCACGTTCACGCCGCTTCGCTTCGACGCGCGCGCCGGCAAGCTCGACGTCGAGATCGTCCTGCACGGCGACGGCGCGGCATCGCGCTGGGCCACGACAACGGGTACGGGTCAGCCCGCCGCGATCTCGGGACCCGGACGCGGCTACACGATCGACCGGGACGCGCCCGGCTACCTGATCGCCGGCGACGAGACCGCGCTCCCCGCGATCCGCCAGGTCCTCGACGCGCTGCCGGTAACCACGCCGGCACACGTGATCGTCGAGACCGGTGACATGGACGCGCGCGTCGCGCTCCCCGTCCATCCGCACGCGAGCGAGTCGTGGCACCAGCTCGGGCCCGCGGCACCGCCCGGCGACGCGTTCGTCGCGGCAATCCGGGACGCGCCGATCACACGCGAGCACACGTGTGTGGGTCGTGGGCGAAGCCGCGGCCGTCGCAACGCGTGCGGAACCACCTCTTCGACGTGCGCGGCCTCGTACGCGCGCGACGCGACGGTGCGGGGCTACTGGAAGCACGGGCGCGCCGGCGGGGGCGCGAGCTGAGCGTTTACGTCGACATCGAGCACACGTAGCCGACGCGTGGGTCGGCGTGCCCGGCGAGCAATGCGTGATAGGTGCGGTCGATCGCGGCCGAGCCCTTCACCGCGCGTAGGTCGAGCCAGCGGTCGGTCCACACGACGAATCGGTGCCACGCGTCGCCGACCCGGTGGTCGAACTCGTCCGGCCCCCAGTCCGCGACGCGCTTGGCACCCTGCGTCGGCGCGAAGAAGAACTCGGCGCGGGCCCGGGAGCGCGTCGAGCCCGGTATCCGGCGCGTGATCCCAGTGCGTGCCACCGACCACCATGCTGTGGCGAAGCCGATCGCCGTAGTGGCGGTGGACGGCCGCGACCACGTCACGGTTCCCGGCGATGTCGACGAACACGGCCGGGTCCTCCCCCAGCGTGCTCACGTCGGCGTACGACACGACGTTGTCGTAACACCCCAACGATTCGACGAACGCCCGGTTCGCCGCGGAGGTCAGACCGACCACGCGCACGCCCGGCCGATCGTGGACGAGAAACGCGGTGCCGATCGCGGTCTTGCTCGACGCGCTCGAGATCACCGCGCACGACGCGTCGAACGTCGCGTGGTCGGCGTAGTAGTCGTCGAGCAGGAACGAGGTCGAGAACAACGGCCGCAACACCGAGATCTGGCCTTCGCGCGCGGCGTCGTACAACGGGTCGGCGTCGACGCGGAGATAGCGGCTGTACACCGCCGACATCGGCTGCCGGTGCGCGACGACATCGCTGAAGCCCGACGCGTCGACCTTGCCCGGCTCGACCACGAGCTCGTCACCCATCGGCACGTAGCCGTAGACGCGCCGGCCGACGGGAACCTCCCCGTGTCGCGACTCGACGACTGCCGCGAACCCCCACGCCGGGATACGACCCCACTCGTCGCTCGCCGGAAAGAAGTTCCAGTACTGCAACGCGTCACCGAACGCGCCATAGGTGACGTTGTTCGACGTGAGCGCGAACGTGTCGACGCGCAGCCGGGCCTGCCCGTCTCGGAGGTCGTCTTTGCTGTTCGCGACGAGTCGAGTGCGGCGCAGGTCTCTGCGGTCAACCTCGAGGTTCATCCGCTCATCCTGTGCACGGCAGGACGCGCGAGTCATTTCCGCGCATTCGGCACGGGCGTCGAATTCTCGAAATCCGCTCGACGCCGGCCGCGCAACCCCACATGGATCGCGACCGCAGTGCGTGTGGCTGCTCCTTGCTCGGCCGCTTCGCCGTCGACGAGTCGCGCGGCGGGGAATCACGCCGGGGCCCGGCAGTACGCTGACGTACGCCCCGCGCCGGCCGATGGAAACAGGCCGAGCCCGCCGCCGAGTCCGCCTCAGACCGTGCCCGAGAGGGACTGGAGACCACGATGAGCGCCACCGAGCCCGCCGCGACCGAGGCCGCGACCCTGACTCCGCCGGCGACGGCCGCCACCAGCGACCTCGCGCTCACGCCGCCGGAAGCCGTCGCCGCGGTCGCGCCCGACAAGGCGGGCGGCATGGTGCCGATCGATCCGCAGGCGTTGCCGGCGCTCGACGACAAGGTCTCCGAATACGTCGACGCGATCTTGGAGCTCGACGTGCACTCGGCCGCGTTCACGGCGAAGGCCGGCGACGTGCGCGCGATGGGCGACGACGACATCCGCGCATCGGCGGAGATGTCGAACCGGCTGCTCTCCTCGCCGGTACGGGCGATGCAGCGGGGCCAGACCGGCAAGGTGGCAACGCACGCTCGTCGAGCTCCGCCGCACCGTCGAAGACCTCGACCCGGCGGAAGCCAGCGGCGTCAAGAAGCTGCTCGGGTTGATCCCCTTCGGCGACAAGCTCACCGACTACTTCCGCAAGTACGAGAGCGCACAGAAGCATCTCGACGCGATCGTCGAAGCGTTGTACGACGGCCAGGACGAGCTGCGCAAGGACAACGCCGCGCTCGAGCAGGAGAAGGTGCATCTCTGGGAGACGATGCAGCGGCTCGGCCAGTACATCTACATCGCGCAGCATCTCGACGCGTCGCTGGCGGCCAAGATCGCCGAAGATCGAAGCCACCGACCCCGAGAAGGCGAAAGCGCTCCGCGACGACGTGCTGTTCTACGTGCGCCAGAAGCACCAGGACCTGTTGACGCAGCTCGCAGTGTCGATCCAGGGCTATCTCGCGATCGATCTCGTCCGCAAGAACAACCTCGAGCTGATCAAGGGCGTCGACCGCGCGACCACGACGACGATCGCTGCGCTTGCGTACGGCGGTGATCGTCGCCCAGGCGCTCACGAACCAGAAGCTCGTGCTCGACCAGATCACCGCGCTCAACACCACGACGTCGAGCCTGATCGAGTCGACGTCGCAACTGCTTGCGACCCAGAGCGTCGACATCCAGAAGCAAGCCGCGTCGGCGACCGTCAGCATCGACGCATTGAAGGCTGCGTTCTCGAACATCTACCAGTCGATGGACGCGATCGACACGTTCAAGGTGCAAGCGCTCGACGTGATGAACGCGACCATCTCGACGCTGCAGACCGAGATCGACAAGTCACAGGAGTACCTCGAGCGCGTGCGCGCGTCCGACGCCCGCGACGCCGACCCGTCGAGCACGCTCGACCTGGGCGACGCGCCGCAAGAAGTGAGCGTGGTCGCGGAGCGCGAGCCGTCGCCGGCAAAGCTGGGTGCCCGGGTCGCGACGGGCTCGGCGCTCGCGGTGGCGGCAACGGCAGTCGGCGTCGCGGCCGTTGGCGCGTTGGGAGCAGTGCCCGCGACCGTCGGCATCGTGCTCGCGGCACCGATCTACGCCGCCGGGCACCTCGCGGTGCACGCATGGCGCCGGCGCGCGCACGAAGCGGCGACGCCGCCCGACCCCGACGCCGCCACACTCTCGTCGCTCGACGCCTTGCAGCGCGACACACGCGGCAAGGTCCCGCCGGCGGTGCAGGCCCGCATCGACCGCGTCGCCACCACCGTGAAGGCGACGATTCCCCGACTCGACCAGCTCGGCAGCGGCAGCGCGCAGGCGCACGCGGTGCTGCGAACTGCAACGAGCTATCTCCCCGAGGCGGTCGCCGCGTACATGCGGCTCCCGCGCGACTTCGCCGACCGCCGGCCGGTCTCCGGCGGCAAGACGTCGCTGTCGGTCCTCTGCGACCAGCTCGACCTGCTCGGCTCCAAGATGGACGAGGTGTTCGACGCGGCGTGTCGCGCCGACGCCGACGCGCTGATCGCGCACGGCCGCTTCCTCGCCGAGAAGTTCAACTCCGGCGCGCTCGCACTCGATCCCGGGAAGCGTTGACGTCGTGGCCGCGACCGACGACGTACGCGCCGCGCTGGCAACGCTGCTCGGCGCGAGCAGCGAGCCCGCAAGCGACGTGCGTGACGACGCGGCGAGCATCGCCGCCGTCGTCAGCCGCAACTCTCCGGGGGCGGCCGATGCGTGGGCGACGACCTTCGGCGTGCCGGCCGCGACCTTCGAACGTGGCGGCACACATCGGCGTCGACTACACACGGCGGACCGACGCGCGTGCTCGCCCGGTTGCTGGCGACTCACAGCCGACGGCGCGGCGGCGTATGCGCGCGCCGTCGCGGAGCTCGCGATCGCGGCCGCGTCGCTCGGCGAGCTGACGATCTCCGCGCTCGGCACGGCAACCGTGCTCGGCAACGCGCAGCTACTCGCTGCCGATCTCCGGCCGCCCGACGCGTCGCTGTTCGCGCGGCCATCGGCCGGCACCGACACGCTCGCGCTCCGCACCGAGCAACGCCCAGGCGGCCGCGGCCGCGACCGCCGTCGCCCCCACCGAGCAGGCAAAGCCCGAGCCTGCCGCCCAAGACACTCGAAGAGCTGCTCGCCGAGCTCGACGCGCTCGTCGGCCTCGACGCGATCAAGACCGAGATCCGTCACCAGACGCAGGTGCTCCGCATCCAGGGCCTGCGTGCGGCCGCCGGCCTCAAGACGCCCGGCATGACGCGACACCTCGTATTCGTCGGCAACCCCGGTACCGGAAAGACCACCGTCGCGCGACTCGTCGCCGGTATCTACCGCGCGATCGGCGTGCTGAAGGAGGGCCACCTCGTCGAGTGTGATCGTTCCGAGCTCGTCGCCGGCTACCTCGGCCAGACGGCGATCAAGACGGCAGAGCTGATCGCGAAGGCGATCGGTGGTGCGTTGTTCATCGACGAGGCGTACGCGCTCGCGACCGACGATTTCGGCCACGAGGCCGTCGATACGCTCGTGAAGGAGATGGAAGATCACCGCGACGAGCTGGTCGTGATCGTTGCCGGGTACCCGGAACCCATGCACGAGTTCATCCACTCGAACCCGGGACTCGAAAGCCGGTTCCGGCTCACGCTGACATTCGACGACTACACCGACGACGAGCTCGTCGAGATCTTTTGTCACCTCGCGGATGCCGGCGACTTCACGCCGTCGGACGACGCTCTGAAGCGGCTGCGAATGATCCTTGTGACAACGCCCAGAGGCGTCGGGTTCGGCAACGGCCGCTTCGTGCGCACGATGTTCGAGTCGGCGGTCGTCCGGCAGGCGTGGCGGCTGCGCGACGTCACGCAGCCCGACGTCGCGCAGCTTCGCGAGCTCACGGCCGAGGACCTCGAAGACGGCACAACCGCCCCCGTCGACACGCCCGCGCCGAGCGACGCGTAGCCGGAGCGAATGTTGCAGACCGCGAGCGCACCCCCGACGCCCGAGTCCAGAGCTCGCGAGATCATCGCCGACGCGCTCGCAGGAACACCCGGTCGCCTGCGCGTCGTACGGCGCGGTCGCGGTCGTCGTGTGCATCGTGTTCGGCGCCCTCGGCTTCGTCGTGATGAACCACTACGGCAACGAGCTCGCGTCGTCGCGGCGCGACGCGGCACAGCTCGTCCGCATCCAGACCATCCGCACGAGCCTCGTGAAGGCCGACGCCAACGCAACCAACGCGTTCCTCCTTCCCGGGTCCGAGCCGCCCGACGTACGCGCCGCATACGAGGAATCGATCGACACCGCGGCCGCGACGGTCGCCGATGCGTCCAGCGCGAGCAGAAGCGACGCGACGACGCTCGAGACGGTGAACAAGGCGTTGAGCGAGTACACCGGGCTCGTCGAATCCGCGCGCGCGAACAATCACGTGGGCTTCCCGATCGGCGCCGCGTACTTGCGCCAAGCGTCGCGAACGCTCGAGGAGAGCGCGCTTCCGCAACTCCAAGACCTCGTCAACAGCCGCGTCGCACGAGTGAATGCATCCTCGTCAGCCGCGAACGCTTCGAACAATGTGCGCTGGCTGTTGCTCGGCGTGCTCGTCGTTCTGCTCGCGGTGCAGCTCTGGCTGTACCGGCGTACGCATCGAGTCCTGAACCCGCCGCTCGTTTTTGCGACGGGGCTGGTCGTGATCATCGGCCTCGTCGCCCTCGCAGTTGTGGCGTGGTCGAACACGGAGGAGCTGAACACTCGGAAGGGGCCCTACGCGCAGACGGTCGCGCTCGCGACGTCCCGCATCAACGCGTTCGACGCGAAGAGCGACGAGAGCCTGACGTTGATCTTGCGTGGTTCCGGTCAGGCAATCGAGGCGAGCTACAAGAGCGCGATGTCTCAGGCAAAGCTCGCGCTCTGCGAGCTTGCCCGATTCGACGTCACCCTCCCACCGAGAGCGTCCGTCACTCGACGCGCTCGTCGCCTATGACAACTTTCACAGGCAAGTGCGCAGCCTCGACGATCACGGTATGTACGACGCGGCGGTCCGGGCCGCGACGGGAAGCGGCAAGGCGAACACGCTGTTCGCCTCGTACGAATCGGTGTCGGGTGACGCGCTCGCCAAGCGCGCGAAGCAGCTGTCAGACGATCTCGATCGTGCGCGCCTGCCGTTGCTGCCGGCCGCGTGGTTGATGCTCGTGGCGGGTGTCGCAGCCGCGATCGCGGCGCGGCGCGGGATCGCCGAGCGGTTGTGGGAGTACCGATGAGTCGCCGTTCGTCCGTGCTCGTCGCCGCAATGGCGTTCGCGATAGGCACGGCGATGTTGAGCGCGTGCGTTTCCGATGACTCTACGAGCCTGCCGGCACTTCCGCCGCCGACGGTTCCCCAGGTGACCACGCCGTCGCTGCCGCCCGCGAAGCCGTGCCGGAACACCGACGCGACGGTCGCGTCGTACGCGCCGAACGGCCCGCGACCGGCACCGGGATCCATGCCGCCGGGTTCGACGATGGCGGCCATCGAGCAAAGGGGTCGATTGATCGCCGGTGTCTCGGCCGACACGTTGCTGTTCGGTTACCGCAACCCGGTCAGCGGAAACCTCGAAGGCTTCGACATCGACCTTGTCAATCGCATCGCGAACGCGATCTTCCCCGATGACGGCAAGAACCACGTCGAGTTCCGGCGTGATGAGCTACGCACAGCGCATCCCGAACCTCCTGCAGGCGTCGGATCCCGTCGACATCGTCGCCGACGTCATGACGATCAACTGCACGCGCTGGCAGCAGATCGCGTTCTCGTCGCAGTACTTCAGCGCGGGCCAGCGGGTGCTCGTACGCAGCGAATCGAAGGCGACGTCGATCGACGATCTCAACGGCACGCGCATGTGCGTCGCCAACGGTTCCACGAACCAGGACGAGCTGAAGAAGAACTACAAGCAGATCATCGCGGTGCCCGTAGACGACATCTCCGACTGCATGGTGCTGTTCCAGCGCGGCGAGGTCGACTCGGTCACCGGTGACGACACCGTGCTGGCCGGCTTCGTGACCCAAGACCCGTACGCCAAGATGATCGGCCCGCCCATCACCGACGAGCCCTACGGTCTCGGCATCGAACCCGAGCGACGTCGACTTCGTCCGCTTCGTCAACAGCGTGCTCGAAGACGTGCGCAGCGACGGCACCTGGCGTGCCTGGTACGCGAAGTGGCTCCAGACCACGCCCGTTCCGCAACCGCCGCCGGCGCGTGTACGGACGCTAGATGACCGAGCTCGCACCGCCGCCGGCCGCGCCGGGAACGCTGACGACGGCGCCGAGGGCCGACGCGGCGCTCGCGTATCTCACCGCGCTCAGCACGTGGCTCGGCGTGTTACGCGACACGCTCGACGGCCTCGACATGCTGTCCCGGCAAGCACGCGATCGCGGGCGCGCACACGGCCGACATCGTGCTCGCGATGTCGTTGTGGAACTCGATCGACGCGCGCCGGGCACAGCTGGTCGCCACGTGGGACAGCGGTCGCGTCGGGAGCGATGAGCTCGCGCACATCGGCACGCTGATCTGGGGCCGGTTCAGCGATCCGTTCGGTGCACCGACCGCGTTCACGATGCCGGAAGCGTGCACACTGGCAGCCGCGCTCGAGAACAAGCTCTCGAACGATCTCACGAGCAACGCCCTCGCGGGCTCCGGCGCCGCGGCACGCATCGCGCCGCTGCGCGCCGCGATTGCACGGTGTCGCACGCCAGGCGTCCGCGCTCGGCCACCCGACAACACAGATCGACGAGCTCGCCGCGCAACTCGAGTCCGCGCTGGCAGGTTCGGACGCGAGCACGATCGCACGACGCCGTCGAGCGAGTAGACGCCGAGATCACACGGATCGAGAGCGACCTCATCAAAGAGGCGAGCCGGCGCGCGGAGCCGGCGCGCAGATCGACGAGCTCGCTCGCCGCTACCGCGATCTCACGCGGCTCGAAGCGACGAGGTGCGCGATCTCGCGCAGCGGTGCGCGGAGAAGATCGCGAACCCACCCCAGCTCGGCATCCCGATCGCCGCCGACCTCGGGGAGCCGCCGCACGCGCGCGAGGAGCTCGCGAGGTACGCCGCGCGGCTCGGCCGCGTTGCGGCCGCGCTCGATGTCGCACGCGAACGCTTCGGCGAGCCGCTCGAAGCGCGCGACGACCTGCGCGGCCTGCTCGGCGCGTACCGCCACCGGGCCGCCGCCAAGGGCCTGGCCGAGGACGTCGCGCTCGACGACCTGTATCAACCCGCGCACGAGGTGTTGTGGTCGGCGCCGTGTGATCTGACGATCGCGCGCGACCTCGTCGGCAAGTATCAACATGCGGTGCGCGTCGCGACCGGCACCGACACCAGCCCGGAACCGGCGAAGGAGCGATCGTGAACGTGATGCACTGCCACGAGGCGGGATGCTCCGGGATCATCGAAGACGGCTACTGCAACGTGTGCGGCACCCCGGCGCCGATGGGCGCGGCTGCGGCATCGGCTGCCGGCGCGCCCGCCGCGACCTCCACCGGGTCGACCGCGCCGAGCGGCTCCGGCATCTCGACGAGACTGTCGTCGACGCCGATCGGTTCGGCGCGCGTCGGCATCAGCCGGCCGACGCGCCGCTTGGCCACAAAGAGCAGTCGCACCCAACACCTCGGCGCGGGAATCACGACCGTGCCGCCGGCGCCGGTCCCCGACCCGCGTTCGATCGTGCTCGCGAACCCCGAAGTCGTCGAAGAGAAGCGCTTCTGCGCCGCGTGCGGCCAACCCGTCGGTCGTTCACGACCCGGACGTCCCGCACGCAGTAACGGCTTCTGCCCGAAGTGTCGCACGCCGTATTCGTTCGCGCCGAAGCTGCAGCCCGGCGAGCTCGTCGGCGGCCAGTACGAAGTCGTCGGTGCGATCGCGCACGGCGGCCTCGGATGGATCTACCTCGCCCAAGACCGCAACGTGTCCGACCGGTACGTCGTGCTCAAGGGCCTGTTGAACACGGGCGACGAGGACGCGTACGAAGCCGCGATCGCGGAGCGCCAGTTCCTCGCGGCAAGTGCAGTACCCGTTGATCGTCGAGATCTACAACTTCGCGAGCCACGAGGGCGCGGGTTACACGGTGATGGAATACGTCGGCGGCCGCTCGCTCAAGCAGATCCTGAAGGATCGGCTGACCGGCGAACAACGGGAAGTACGACCCGTTCCCCGTCGACCAGGCGATCGCGTACATCGTCGAGATCCTGCCCGCGTTCGGCTATCTGCACTCACAAGGGCTGCTCTACTGCGACTTCAAGCCCGACAACCTGATCCAGTCGGGTGACTCGATCAAGCTCATCGACCTCGGCGGCGTACGGCGTGTCGACGACGCGGCGAGCGCGATCTACGGCACCCTCGGCTTCCAAGCACCGGAAGTCGCCGACGCCGGCCCTTCAGTTGCGAGCGACATCTTCACGATCGGGCGCACGCTCGCAGTGCTCGCAATGGAGTTCCGCGGCTACCAGAACACCTACGCGACGACGCTGCCACCGGTGAACGACACGCCGCTGTTCCAGCACCACGACTCGCTGTATCGCTTGCTGTTGAAGGCGACCGCGCCGAAGCCCGACGACCGGTTCCAAACGGCCGACGAGCTACGCGAACAGCTGCTCGGCGTGCTGCGCGAGGTCGTCGCGGTCGACTCGGGCCGCCCCGCCGCGCCCCACTCGAGCCCCTCGGACCTCTTCGGCTCGCCGACCGCATCAGGCGCCGCGCTGTCGTGGACCGACCTTCCCGCGCTGCGCGTCGACCGCTCCGACCCGTCGGCGGCGTGGCTCGCGGGCGTTTCGCTCGGCGCCGGCGAGCAGCTGCTGCGCGTGCTCGAGCAGGCGCCGCAGCAGACCGTCGAGGTGCAGCTCGCCAAAGCGCGCGCCGCGGTCGACGCCAAAGAGTTCCCGATCGCCGACCAGCTCATCGAGGACATCCTCGCTGACAACCCGTGGGAGTGGCGCGCGATCTGGATCAGCGGCCTCGCGGCGCTGGCCCGCAAGGCCGCCGACACCGCGCAAACCGCGTTCAACACGGTGCTCGGCCAAGTGCCGGGTGAGCTCGCGCCGAAGCTCGCGCTCGCGGTTGCGTGCGAGGCGTGCGGCGCCGACGAAGTCGCGGAGTATCTCTACGCGGTGTGCGCCGCGACCGACGCGAACTACGTCGCGCCGGCGGCGTTCGGCTTGTCGCGTGCCCGCGCGCGCGCAACGACATCAGTGGCAGTCTCGGCGCGCTCGATCTCGTGCCGCCGACGAGCGGCGCGTACGTGGCCGCGCGACGGCGCCGCGCCGAGCTTCTCACGGGCGCCGGTCGCAGCCTCGACGACTTCGCCGCCGCGGCCGCGAGCATCGACCAGGTCGAGATCGATCCTCACGACCGGTTTGCGGCCCTGACGACGATCTACACGGGCGCGCTTGCGCAAGTACGCAAGACCGGTCCGCAGCCCGACGTCGTCATCGGTGGCGTGAACGCGACCGAGTACGACCTCCGCATCGCGACCGAGCGTGCGTACCGCGACCTCGCGCGGAACACGCCGGACCGCGAGCTGCGCATCAAGCTCGTCGACCTCGCGAACGCGTCCCGACCCCGGACGCTCGTGTGAATTCCGACGCGCGCGTCGACGACGCACCGAACGCAGCCACCGTCTGCCCGACGTGCGGTGACCCCGTCGAGCGCGGCGACACGTTCTGCGAGTCGTGCGGAGCGCAGCTCGGCGCCGCCGTACCTGCCACACGTGCGCCCGCGGCAGAAATGGGTACGCAGCTGCTCGAGCCGCCACGCGGCGCCGACATGTCGGTCCCCACCGCGGCGACGGCCGCCGAGGAACGGCGCTGCAGCTGCGGCGGGACCATTGACGCCGAGGGGTGGTGCGACACGTGCGGCATGCGCGCCGCGAGCGAACGCGATCACTTCACCGAGCAACCCGCGCCGCACGTCGCGGCGGTGTGCGACCGCGGCCTGCACCATCCGCGCAACGAGGACGCGGTCGCGCTCGCCGCGTCGGGTCAGCGCACCGTGCTCGTCGTCTGCGACGGCGTGACCAGCGCGACCGACAGCGACGTCGCCGCGCTCGCGGCGGCGCGAGCCGCGCGTGACGTGCTCGCGGCCGCCGCCGACCCACCTGCAGGGTCACCGGCCGAGCGCGTGGAGTACTGGAACGCGCAGATGAACGCGGCCACGCACGCGGCACAGGCGGCCGCGACGTCGACCGCCGCCGTCGCCGGTGCCGGCGTCGACAACCCGCCGTCGTGCACGTTCGTCGCCGCCGTGGTCGACGGACCGCTACTCGGCGTGGCATGGATCGGCGACAGCCGCGCGTACCTCTTCGCCGACGACGGCACCGCGACGCAGCTCTCGGTCGACGACTCGTGGGCCACCGCGCAGATCGCCGAGGGCATGCCGCGCGCCGCCGCCGAGGCCGACGCGCGCGCGCATGCGATCACGCGCTGGCTCGGCTTCGACAGCCCCGACGGCGACCCCGGGTTCATGTCGACGACGGTCGCCGGCCCCGCGTGGGTGCTCGTGTGCAGCGACGGATTGTGGAACTACTGCTCCGAAGCCGACGACATGCGCGCGCTCGTCTACGAGAAGGCGGCCGCCGCGAAGAACCACCCGCTCGCGACCGCCACCGCGCTGGTCGACTGGGCGAACGACCAAGGTGGGCACGACAACATCACGGCGGCGCTGGCGCGCTGCGCCACCAACGCCTCCGACAAGGAGTAACCGATGGCCGAATGGACCGCCGAGGTCTACGAGAACGAGTACCTCGAACCGAGCGCAACCGACGTGCACGCCATCGTGACGGTCACGTGCAAGGGCGCCGGCGTCGCCGGGGAGTCGGGTGCCGCGGCGGAGATGATCATCGTCGACGTCTCGGGTTCGATGTCGCAGCCGTACAGCAAGATCGACAGCGCGCGGCGCGCGGCCGCAGAAGCGGTCGACGAGATCGTCGAGGGCACATGGTTCGCGGTGCTCGCCGGCAACGACCACGCGATGATGGTCTTCCCACGAGAAGGCGGCATGGTGCGTTGCACGGATGCGACGCGACGCGACGCGCAGGAGGCGGTGCGCCATTTGCAACCCGGTGGCGGTACCGCGATCGGCAGTTGGCTCAACGCCGCCGTCGGTGTCTTCGGCACCGAGCAAGCGGTGCAGCGTCACGCGATCCTGCTCACCGACGGCAAGAACGAAACCGAGACTCCCGCGGTGCTCCACGACGCCGTCAACCGCGCCACGGGCACGTTCCAGTGCGACTGCCGCGGTGTCGGCGCCGACTGGGACGTGAACGAGCTGCGCGGGATCTCGTCCGCGCTGCTCGGATCGGTCGGCCTCATCGCCGAACCCGAGAAGATGGAAGAAGACTTCCGCCAGATGATGCAAGCCGCGATGGCGCGCGGTGTCGCGGACGCGCAGTTGCGTGTCTGGGCGCCGCAAGGCGCGGAGATTCTCTTCGTGCGCCAGGTCGCGCCCGCAATCGAGGACCTCACGGGCGCGCGCCGGCACCGTGAACGCACTCGTGCGCGACTATCCGACGGGCTCGTGGGGCGACGAGTCGCGCGACTACCACGTTGCAGTCCGCGTCCCGTCGAAGGCGCTCGGCGCGGAGCAGCTCGTTGCGCGCGTGCAGCTCGTCGTCGGTAGCGACGTGCAGGCGCAGGGGCTCGTGAAGGCAACCTGGTCGGACGACTCGACGTTGACGACGCGCATCAACCCGGCGGTCGCGCACTACACCGGCCAGGCCGAGCTGGCCGAAGCAATCCAAGACGGCCTGGCCGCGAAGGCGGCGGGCGACGATCGCACGGCAACGGTCAAGCTCGGTCGCGCCGCGCAGCTCGCCGCGCAAACCGGTGACGAGGAAGCGACGAACAAGCTCGCAGCGCGTCATCGACATCGACGACGCCGAGACCGGCACCGTGCGCCTGAAACGTGACGCCTCCAAGCTCGACGAGATGGCGCTCGATACCGCGTCGACGAAGACCACGCGGGTGAAGTGATGGTCTCCCGCTGCCCGAACGGCCACGCCTCGGCAACCGACGACTTCTGCGACGTGTGCGGCGAGCCGATCGGCGCGGCCGCGAGCGCGCCGCCCGCACCGGCGCCCGCGGGCTCGATGAAGTGCCCGAACTGCGGGGAGACCAACCTCGCCGACGCACTGTTCTGCGAGGAGTGCGGCTACGACTTCACGACCGGCCAGCTGCCCTCGTCGGACCCGGCGGTCGTTGGCGCGACGACATCGGCGGGCCGCGCGTCGCCGGCCGCGCCCGCGACCGGTGCCGAGTGGGTCGCGGAGCTGTGGGTCGATCCCGACTGGTTCGCCGCGCAAGAGGCGGCCGGCACGTGTGCGACGAGTGGCGCGCCGACGATCATCCCCCTGCCCGGCACGCGTGCGTTGATCGGCCGCCGGTCGACGCGCCGCAACATCATCCCGCAGATCGACTGCTCGGCCGACGGCTCGGTGTCGCACGAGCACGCGGACCTGACGCTCGACCACGACCGTTGGTACATCGAAGATCTCGGGTCGACGAACGGCACCTATGTCGGTGTGCCCGGCGACGCGCTCCCGACCACACCGTTACCACCGCGCGAACGGCACGAGCTGGCCGACGGCGAGCGGATCTATCTCGGAGCATGGTGCCGCATCATGATCCGCCGCGCGACCGACGACGAGAAGGCCGGCACCGTGTAAGGCCCGCACCGCGTAAGCGGCACGCTCACGCGTACGCTCTCGGGATGGCCACCGAGAACGACGTGCGCAAGATCGCGTTGTCGCTACCCGAGACGACAGAGAAGCCGTGGTTCAACACGCCCGGCTTCCGCGTGAAGGACAAGGGCTTTCTCCGAATTCGAAGCGAAGCCGAGGGCGGGCTCGTCGTGTGGGTCTCCGACCTCGGCGAGAAGGAAGCCCTCCTGCAGTCCGATCCGAAGAAGTTCTTCACGACGCCGCACTACGACGGCCATCCGACGGTGCTCGTCAACCTGCGCGCCGTCGGCGTGAAGGAACTGCGCGAGCTGATCACCGAGTCGTGGCGCTTGAACGCTCCGAAGCGCGTGCTCCAGGCGTACGAGGACGAGGTGTTCGCGCGGTCGAAGCCCGAGCCTGCGAGGGGTACGGGTGTGAAGCTCGCGGAGGTTCGCAAGTTCGCGTTGTCGCTCCCGGGAACGACCGAGGAACCGCATCACGACATGTCGTCGTTACGCGTGCTCGGCAAGATCTTCGCGACCGTGCCGCCCGAGCAACGGCACGTTCACATCTTCGTCGACGAGAGCGAATCACGAGCGTGCGCGGCAGAAGATCCCCTGGCGTTCGAAGAACTGTGGTGGGGCAAGCGCCTGAGCGGTGTACGCGTGACACTCCGGTACGCGACCAAGGCCCGCATCGTCGAGCTGCTCACCGAGTCATGGCGCCGCAAGGCGCCCAAGAAGCTCCTGGCCGAGCTCGACGCCTGAGCGCCCGCCGACGGTCGGCCTGCGCGGAATGCTCACCCCTTGACGTACGAGAGCTTCTCGGCCACCAAGCCGTCGCGCAGCTTGAAGACGTCGACGCCGCGGATGTGGCCGTCCGCCCAGCTGTACGACCAGAGCGACACCGCGCGATCGCCGGCGACGAACAGGTCCTCGGTGTCGAAGTGCGACGCCCGGTCGGCGAAGATCGGCTGCCAGGCCGCGCGCACCGCGTCCCGGCCTTCCGCGCGGACGCCGTCGGGCGCGGGTCCGGTGCTCTCGAACACGACGTCGTCGGTCGTCAGCGCGAGCGCGGCGTCGAGATCATGGTCGTTCCACGCGGCACCGAACACGCCGAGGAGCTTGCGAACAGCGTCGTCGTCCATCGGCACTGCAACGTACTCGCGTCACGTGCCCGTGCCGTCGAGGTCCGGGATCGCACGCGACGTGCGGTCGGTCGCCAGTGCCGTGCCTACATCCCCAACGCGAGCGGCACCGAGAGCAGCGTGTGGAACTCCTTCGCCACGTGACAGCTCACGCGTGCGTGCACGCGGCCCTGCTCGCCGTGGAAGCGGCCGCGCGGCGCGAGCGGGAACACCGCGTCGTGCCACACACCCGGCCCGACGTACACGCCTCTCCCGCCGCCCACGCGGAACGCGACGAAGTCGTCCGGCGTCACGTCGTTGCCGGGCGGCGCGAGCAACACGACGAACGCAGAGTGGTCGATCGGGAAGAAGAGCTGCCCGCCGTCGGGGTGGTAGTTCGCGTGCCAGATGAGCACGCGCGCCGGGACGTGTTCGGGCACCGGGCCGCGCGTCGCGGTATCCGGTTGCGTCGACCAGCCCAGCAGGTAGTGGCCGCCGACCGCCTCGTTCCGGCCGAAGACGAAGTCGCCTTCCCACCACACCGCGAACGTTCCCGTCGCCGTGCCGCCGCCGACGCCGGTGCCCGGGTCGAGCGCGCGCGAGCCCGGGACCGGCCACGGCACGATGTCGATCGGGTAGCCGCGCGCGTCGTCGACGAGCGCGCCCAGCGCGCCGAGTGACTCCGCCGACGCGTCGACGAGCGGCACGTCGTGCACGCGCAGGTCGCGTGCCAGCCCCGGGTCGAGATACTCGGCGGCGCTGACCGGCGAACCACCGGGCGTGACCATCGGCGGGATGCTACGGCCGCGATCGTGTCCGGAGCCAAGGATCGTTCCGGGCCCCGGGGGAGTGCGAGGCGTCGCCAAGCCCACGCTCCCTACATGCCGCGCGCACCTCGCCCCGCCCGCACGAGAATTCGACCGCGGCGCGTGCCGGGTGCGAGCTCGGCGACGTCGTCGACGGAGCCGATCGTCCAACCCGTATCCACGAGCCATTGCAACGCGACGTCACGCGGCGGCACGGTGAGTACCGGCTCGCCCGTCTCGGCGAGGAGACGCTCCCGCGCGACGTCCGGGGAGCCGTCGTCCTCCACTTCGCTCGTGGAGATGCTGACCGCGAGCCGGCTCGCGGGCGCCGATGCATCGGCCGCGACGCGCAAGAGCGCGCGAAACCACTGCTCGGGCAGATAACGCAGCACGCCCTCGCAGAGGAACTGCGTCGGTAGCCCGCGATCGTGCCCCGCCCGCACCAGCGCGACGGCAAGGCCTTCTTCGGTGAAGTCGGCCGCGACGAATGCGATGCCGTCGGTCGACGCGCCGACATCGTCGAGTCGTCTGCGCTTGTCGCGCTGCGTCGCCGGATGATCGACCTCGAAGAACCGCACACCCGGAGTGCGGAAACGAAGCGCGCGTCCGTCGTATCCCGCACCGAGGATGACGATCTGACGAACTCCGCCCGCGATCGCGCTCACGACGGCGTCGTCGAAGAAGCGCGTCCGCGCCGCGATCCAGCTGACGATGTCGCCGATCGACCGTCGATCGCCAGCGATCCGTTGGTCCACGCCCGTCGCGAGCTCGAGCGCAAGGCGCGTCTCCGCTTCGGGGTCGCCGGTAGGAGACGCGGGACGTGCCGAATCGCGAGCGCGCCAACGCGACGCCAGCCGCCGTCAATGACGGACCGTCGTCACGCATGCAACTCGCCGATCGTGCCGAACGCGCGGGCCGCACTACGCACGCGAGTAGTCCTCGCGCGGAACGCGCAGCTCGCCGGTACCGGCGTCGCTCGCACGGCTGGGCCGCCGCTCGGATCGTCCGGACCGTTGCCTCGTCGTGCCCGCCACATTCCGGCAAAGTGCGGCGATCGTCAAGCGATGCGCGGATCACCGACCAGACGGCACGGGTTCGTCCGAATTGCCATTGGGCTGCCAAAGCTTCGATGTGCGAGCATGGGCAACGCGGCAGGACCAGCGGGGAGCGCACGTCATGGACCGCAATACTTCGTTCACGTTTTCGGATGCGGCCGTGCTGTCGGTCGTCGCCTGTCACGCGCCCGAGGTCGTGACGTCCGCGGAGTTCGACGAGCGGTTGGCCGGCTCGTACGCGCGGCTCGGCGCGCGGCCCGGACTGCTCGAGCGCCTCGCCGGGGTGCGCGAGCGCCGCTGGTGGCCCGAAGGCACGTCGACGCAGGAGCCAGCCGCGATGGCGGGAGCGAAGGCGATCGCAGAATCCGGCGTCGACATCGATGCGATCGGTTTGCTGATCGACTCGTCAGTCGACCGTGATCGGCTCGAGCCGTCGTCGGCGTGCACCGTGCACCACCTCATCGGGTTGCCGACTTCGTGCATCAGCTTCGATCTCAGCAACGCGTGCCTCGGCTTCGTGAACGCGATGCAGTTGGCCGGCGCGATGATCGACGCCGGGCAGATCGACTACGCGCTGGTGGTCGACGGCGAGAACAGTCGCCACATTCAACTGCCGACGCTCGAGCGGCTGTCGCGACCTGACGCGACCAAGGCCGACTTTCGTGCCGAGTTCGCGACGCTGACGCTCGGTTCGGGCGCGGCGGCGATGGTCATCGGCCGGCACTCCGAGAATCCCGGCAGCCACCGGATGATCGGCGGCTCGGCGCGCTCCGCGACCCGGCATCACGAGCTGTGCGTCGGCTCGCTCGACAAGATGCGCACCGACCTGACCGGCTTGCTCGAAGCCGGTGTCGCGCTGGCCCGAGAAGCGTGGGCCGCGGCCGACCAGCCGAGCTGGAACGAAGCCGACCGCTACATCATGCACCAGGTTTCGACGATCCATACTGCGATGGTCTGCAAGGAGCTCGGCATCGACGCCGACAAGGCGCCGCTGACGTTCCCGACGTTCGGCAACATCGGCCCGGCATCGATTCCGGTCACCCTCGCCGGCGAGGTCGACTCGTTGCAGTCCGGCGACCGGGTGATCTGCATGGGCGTCGCGTCGGGCCTCAACTCGGCCGCGATCGAACTGCTCTGGTGATCCGCGGCTACACCGCGCCCGCATCACTTCCGCCGCCGACGATCGAGGGTCTCGACCCGTCGTGGTCGCGACTGGTCACCGCTCCCGCGCTGGACGGTGTCGGCCGTACGTTCCACGTCCTCGACAACGGCGTCGCCGATCCGACGCTGACGTTGCTCTGCGTGCACGGCAACCCCACGTGGTCGTACATGTGGCGCTCGATGCTTCGGCGTGCGGACGCGCGGGTGCGCGTCGTTGCCGTCGACCAGCTCGACATGGGTTTCTCCGAGCGCACTGGTACTCATCGCCGGTTGCAACAGCGCATCGACGACCTCTGCGCGCTGACCGATCGGCTCGACCTGCGTGGTCCAATCGTGGTTGTCGCGCACGACTGGGGCGGGCCGATCTCGCTCGGCTGGATCGCGCAGCATCGCGCGGACATCGCGGGCATCGTGCTGACGAACACGGCGGTGCACCAGCCCGCGGGCTCGTCGGCGCCCACGCTGATCCGGCTGGCACGCCTGCCCGGCGTGCTCCAGAACATCTGCGTGCGCACGCCGGGCTTCATCGAGGCCGCGTTGCGGTTGTCGCGGCCCGCGCTGCCGAACTCGGTACGCCACGCGTACCACGCGCCGTACCGTACGGCGGCGCGTCGGGCTGCGATCGGCGCGTTCGTCGACGACATTCCGCTGACCGGATCTCATCCGAGCGCGCCTGCGCTCGAGCGCATCGTGGCGAGCATTCCTGCACTCGCCGACGTCCCGACGCTCCTGTTGTGGGGACCGTCCGATCCCGTGTTCTCCGACCTGTACCTGCGTGACCTGCACGCGCGGCTTCCGCACGCCGACGTGCACCGCTTCGTCGGCGCGAACCACCTCGTGGCCGAGGACGCCGACGTTTCCGGCACCGTGCACGCGTGGTTGTCGCGCGTGGACGAGCGGCGCGACGACGTCGGAGCGGTTCCCGAGCGCGCGCCCGCGTGGTCTGCGCTCGACCGCCGCGCCGGCGATCACGAACTCGCGATGATCGAGATGACCGGCGGACGCGGGCGGTCGATGACGTTTGCCCAGCTCGACGCCGACGTCAACCGTGTCGCGGCGGGACTGTGCGACATCGGCGTCGCGAAGGGCGATCGCGTCGCGCTGCTCGTCCCGCCGGGATTGGATCTCACCGCGTGCTTGTACGCGTGCTGGCGTATCGGCGCGGTCGCCGTGTTGGTGGACGCGGGACTCGGTGCGCGCGGCATCAGCAACGCGCTCAAGGGCGCGGCGCCGTCGTATCTCATCGGCATTCCGCGCGCGCTCGCGGCGGCGCGTGCCTTGCGATGGCCTGGTCGCCGCATCTCGGCGGTCCCGTTGTCGGCACGTCGCGCACGCGTCCTGGGCGCCACGATGACACTCGGCGACATTCGCGCGCGCGGCGACGGTCGAGCCGCCCCGGCGGTCGCCGACGCGCGACGACACCGCGGTGGTGGCGTTCACGTCGGGCGCGACCGGTCCGGCCAAGGGCGTCACGTACCGCCACCAGCAGCTGCAAGCGCAGCGCGACGCGCTCGCCCGCCTCTACGAGGTCAAGCCCGACGACCGGCTCGTCGCCGCCTTCGCGCCGTTCGCGCTGTACGGACCCGCGGTCGGCATCCCGTCGGTCGTTCCCGACATGGACGTGACGGCGCCCGGCACCCTACGCGCGGTCTCGCTCGCCGACGCCGTCGACGCCGTGCGCGCCACGCTCGTGTTCGCATCGCCGGCGGCGTTGTCGAACGTGCTGGCGACCGCGGAGGAGCTGTCAGCATCGCAGCGGGTCGCGCTCGGCGGCGTTCGCCTGCTGCTGTCGGCCGGCGCGCCCGTACCGGCGCGCATGCTGCGGGCGGTTGCCGAGCTGATGCCGAACGCGGAGATGCATACTCCGTACGGCATGACCGAGGTCTTGCCGGTCTGCGACATCACACTGACCGAGATCGAAGCCGCCGGTGCGGGCAATGGTGTGTGCGTCGGGCAGCCGCTCGACGAAGTGTCGATTGCGATCAGTCCGCTCGATCGTGCGGGTCGTGCGGCCGGGGCGCTCACCGACCAGCCGAATGTCACCGGTGAGGTGTGCGTCCGGGCCGAACACGTGAAGGAGCAATACGACAAGCTCTGGCGCACGCAGCACGCGAGCGCGCAGCCCGCGGGCTGGCACCGCAGCGGCGATGTCGGTCACCTCGACCCCGACGGCCGGTTGTGGATCGAGGGCCGGCTCGTGCACGTCATCACGACCGCGTCGGGTCCGCTGACGCCGGTCGGCATCGAACAAGCGGTCGAGGCAGTGCCGGGCGTGCGGCTCGCGGCGGCGGTCGGTGTCGGTCCCGGGCAAACGCAGCAGGTCGCCGTCGTGGCGACGAGCAACGGGACGCGACGCCCGGGGTTGGCGCCCGACGCACTCGCGGCCGCGATTCGCACCACGGTCGACGTCGACGTTGCCGCGGTCTTGGTCGCGCCGAGGCTGCCAGTCGACAGGCGCCACAACTCGAAGATCGATCGGACGCGCGTCGCGCGGTGGGCGGCCCGGGTGCTCGCGGGCGGGCGGATGACGCGCCTGTGAAGATCGTTGTGACCGGCGCGACGAGTCTCGTCGGGGCCGCGGTTGCCGGGCAGCTGGGCGTGCGCGGCGACGACGTCACCGTGTTCCAACGACGCCCGAGCGGTCTCGGTCATCGCGAGGTATTGGGCGATGTCACCGACGAGCCGGCGGTCGCGGCCGCAGTAGGTGGCGCGGACGTCGTCGTGCACGCAGCCGCCAAGGTCGCGGTCGTGGGGCCGTGGGAAGCGTTCGCGGACACGAACATCCGGGGCACGGCGAACGTGTTGCAGGCCGCGCAGTCGGCCGGCGTCGGCCGCTTCATCTTCATCTCGTCGCCGTCGGTCGCGCACGCGGGCGCGGCGCTCGTGGGCGCGCCCGGCAGGCCGCGCCGATCCCGAACGGGCGCGCGGGCAATTACTCGCGCAGCAAGGCCGCGGCCGAGCTCCTCGCGCTCGCGAGCAACGCCCCCGGGTTCGCGGTCGTCGCGCTGCGGCCACACCTCATCTGGGGGCCGGGCGACACCCAGCTCATCGGCCGCATCGTTGAACGTGCGCGTCAGCGACGGCTCGCGATCGTCGGTTCCGGTGCCGCACTGGTCGACACGACCTACATCGACAACGCCGCGGACGCGATCGTTGCGGCTGTTGATCGCGCCGGCGCTCTCGGCGGACGCGCGTTCGTGGTCTCGAATGGCGAACCGCGGCCGGTGCAGGAGCTGTTCGCCCGCGTTGCCGTTGCCGCAGGGTGCGCACCGCCCCGCGTCCACATCCCGAAGCGAGTCGCCTGGGCCGGCGGACGGCTCCTCGAGCACATCTGGAGCCGGTTGCACCACGAAGGGGACCCACCGCTCACGAGCTTCCTCGCCGAGCAGCTCAGCACCGCGCACTGGTTCGACCAGCGCGAGACGCGTGCGGCGCTGCGCTGGGAGCCCGCCGTCGGCCTCGACGAAGGGTTCGCGCGACTGCACGCCTGGTTGCGCGGAGGTGTGATATTCGACGAGTTCGACAGGCGACCGCGCGGCCGGTGAGCATGGGCGACGTCCATCACCGAACGGAGACGAAGACATGTGGGCACAACTGATCACCGCGGATCTCAAGCCCGGCAAGGAAGCCCAGCTCCCTCAGCTGTACGAGCACTTCCGCCGCGCGGAGCAACCGGGTTCGGGGTTGGTGCGCTCGACCGCGATGCAGGACCAGAACGACCCCAGTCGCGTGTACATGCTGGTCGTCTTCGAAAGCGAAGAGAAGGCTCGTGCCCGCGAGAAGGATGCCCGTCGCGAGGAGGCTCTTGCGGCGCGCGGGCCACGATGGCCGACATCTTCGACGGTCCGCCTGAGTTCGTCGACCTGACCGTCACCACCGAAGTGACGGGATAAAGCGAAGGCTCGTACCTGACGGACGCGCGAGCATGGCGGCCGTGCAAGGCGCCGATCTCGCCATCGAAGGGCTGCGGCTGCGGCGGGTGCTCTACGCCGACGTGCTCGTCCCGCCGGAGATCACGGGACTGACGGTCGCGCAGATCGAGAACGTCCCGTGGCGCGTCCCGCAATGGGGCGAGGGTGCGCAAGTACGCGTCAGCGCGTCGGCGTGGGTCGTCGACGCGGGCGATCGCCGGATCGTGATCGACCCGATGCAAGCGGCCGACCGCGTGCTGCACGACCCTGCCGCGGAGATCGAGCATCAACGCGCGATCGCCGATGCCTTCGAACGCGCTGGCGCACCGCGGGCGACAGTCGACACGGTCGTTGCCTCGCACGTCGAGGGCATCGGCATGATCAGCGAGCGCAACGCCGAAGGCGTGTGGGCGCCCTTCTTTCCCAACGCACGCGTGGGCATCAGCGAGGCCGCGCATCGGCACTTCCAACACAACCCCGGTGTCGACTTCACAGTTGCCGCCTGGCGGCAACTCTTCGACAACCGGCTCGTCGACACGTTCGCCGACGGCGACGAGATCGTCCCGGGCCTGCGCGCCGAGGTGTCTGCCGCGCACAACCCCGGCCACACGGTGCTTCACTTCGGCGGGGCGCCGGAGGCCACGTTCGTCGGTCATCTGGCAGTGAGCCCATTGCATCTCGCGACCGGACTGTGCCCGCAGCAACACCCCGAACCCGAGCGCGCGTGGAAGCTGCTGCACGAGTACGCCGACGACGGCCGGATCCTCATCGGTCCGCTCTGGCCCTCGCCCGGCTACGGCCGCTGGTCGAACGGCCGGTTCACCTCGTCGTAGTCAGCCGGTGAAGGGGCTCCGGTGCGGCCGCGCCGGCGTGCGCGAGGAACGGCCGCACGTGGCGTCTCCATCAGCTCCTCGACGATCGGCGCGGCGATGCGGGTCGGCGAGCAGGTTCTTGTCCTCGTTCGGGTCGGCGTCGCAGGTCGAACAGCTGGCACGGTGTCGCACGCGTCCTCGTCGACGACGAGCTTGTAGTGCGTCGGTCTCGAACGACGCGAAGCCCCAGTTCTCGCTGATCGACACCGCACGCGTCGACGCTGGCCGGTCGTCTGTCCGTTCGACGTAGCCGAGCAGCGAGCGGCCCGCGCTCGCGGGCAGCCGGGTGCGCCGGCGATCTCGCGCACCGTCGCCGGCACGTCGATGTGCTCGACCGAGCGCGTCGACGACACGCGGCATGCAGCCCGCGCGGTGGCCGCACGATCAGCGGCACGCGCACAGCCGGCTCGTAGAGCACGCACTTCGACATCAGCCCGTGATTGCCGCCCATCTCGCCGTGGTCGCTCGTGTAGAGCACCCACGTGTCGTCGAGCATCCCTCGACTGTCGAGCGCCGCGATGATGCGGCCGACCGCGTCGTCGATCACCGTGACGTCCGCGGCGTACGCACGGCGCATCCCGCGGATCGCGTCGTCGGTCATCGTCTCGGTGTCGGAGAGGTCGAGGAACGCGCGCAGCAGCGTGCCGTAGCGGCCGGTGCCTTCGATCGCCGGTCGTTGCGTCGAGCGCGGCATCGACGGCGTCGACTCCGCGGTAGCGGTCGACCGCGGCTCGGGGCGCGTCCCACGGGTCGTGCGGGCCGGGAAACCCGACGAACGACGAAGAACGGCTCGGCGCGGTCGTACTCCTCGATCCAGCGGACCGCCAGATCGCCGTGCCACGCGTCGATGTAGTCGTCGAGCGGCACGGGCATCGGCGTCGCGTCCCACATCGGCACGCGCTTGGTGGCGTTCTGCCCGCTCTCGTTGTCGCCCTGGTAGCTGCGGTCGGCGATGTGCTGCCGGTACGCGCTCGAACAGGCCGCGCACGCGGAGATGATCGGTGTAGCGGTTCGGTCGTTCGCCGGAGAACTTGTCGCCGGTCTCGTGCACCTCGGCGAAGCCGAGCTGCTCGAGACGCGGTCGCGAGGTCGTCGACGTGCGCAGCTCGGCGCGTCTCGTCGCGGTAGAGATGCGCCTTGCCGAGCAGCGCCGTGTGATAGCCCGCCTCGCGCAGCGCCCACACGTATGTCGGCGAGTCCGCGGCGATCTCGGCCCAGTTCGTGTACACGCCGTGGTCGCGCACGTAGCGCTCGGTCATGAACGACGCACGCGCCGGCATGCACAGCGGCCCCTGGCACGACACGCGCGAGAAGCGCACGCCTTCGCGACGCGAGCGCGTCGAGGTTCGGTGTGAGCACGCCCTCGTCGCCGGCGCAACCCAGCATGTCGGCCCGGTGCTGATCGGCCATCACCAGCACGATGTTCGGCGCGGTCGCCGCCATGGTCGCTCTCCTCTCGCGGGCGAGACTGCTCGCGATGGTGCCAGCTGCCCGTCACCCGTTGCGAGCGAGGGATCTCGCCGACGCGTGGCACCTCGAGCCGTTCGCGTCCCAGAGAAGTGCGCGCGCGGCGCCGCTGTCGCCTGCGCATTTCGGCCGAGAACACCCGCGCACGTTCGGCGGACCTCCTCACCAGCATCTGCTGCCGCGTCGGCTCGAGTGCCGGACGCCGGCTGATCCGTGCGTCAGACCTGGACCGGGGCAGGGAGCCTCTCTCGGCGGATCTTCCATGGGATTCGAGCGGTTCCACCGCCGCGCGTCCGCCTCGTTGCTGAGCGGCGAGCGCGATGCGTACGAGCCGTCCCGGTCACACGCGCGTGGCACTGCGCTGACCGCCGCCGGTTCAGTTGCCCTGCGGACGTTTACCACGTCGGAACACGCTGCTCACCAGCTCCGGTGTGAGCGAAGGGCCAGCGCTCTCACCATTTTCAGGAGCAAGAGGAGCCTGACCTCGCGGTCGTCGAAATTGTCGATCGACTCAACGACAGCGTGGTTCACGAGCCACGGAGTCGCGTCTGGCGAAGACTCCTCGCGGCGCAGCTGCGGGCAAGTACGGACTTCGCGTCGCCAAGGTCGACGAGCTGCTCGCTTGCTTGCGCGACGGTCTCACGCAACCGTGACCCTCCCCGCGACCTGACGGCCCGCTCGCACGGGCCCGGCGCGGGTTCCAGCCCCGCCGTGCGGGGTACGCGGCTTCGCACGGGGAGGTGGTGCATGTCGCGCCGCGATGACTTGATCGAGCTCGAGCGCTCCGCGTGGCGGGCACTGGGGTCTTCGGGAGACGCGGCAGTGAGGTTCTTCACCGAAGTCCTCGCGGACGACGTTCTCATGCTGCTCCCGGGCGGACTCGTCATCGATGACCGCACACAGGCGCTCGACGCAATGACGGACGCACCATGGTCGTGGTTCGAGCTCTCGGACGAGCGCGTGTTCGAGGTGAATGACGCATGCGCCGTAGTCGCCTATCGCGCCTCGGCACGCCGAGACGACCGCGACGAGTACAACGCGGTGTTCAACAGCACCTATGTGCGCGTCGGTAGCTCCTGGCGCCTCGCCCTTCACCAGCAGACACCGCTCTGAGCTCGCACCGCGCGCGCGGATCCGTAACCTCGCGCGATGCCTGCCGATCCCGACCCCGAGCTCGCTCGTTTGGTCGACCTCGCCGAACGGCCGCGCACGCACGACTGGAGCCTGCGCGCCACGCTCGTTCGGTACGCCCAACCCGAACCACAGCGTGTCAACGACATCCTCGATGTGGTGCGCCGCGTCGACTGGGCCCTCGGCAAACAGTCCGCCGTCATCGAGGATGAAAGCCCGGCGCTCTTGAACACGTTGGGGGGTGACTCGTCGATCGACGTCGACGCGCATGTCGTCGATCTTCTGCGCGCCGCGAAGGAGCTCGACCACCTCG
This sequence comes from uncultured Actinomycetes bacterium, assembly GCA_963836365.1. Taxonomy (GTDB): domain Bacteria; phylum Actinomycetota; class Acidimicrobiia; order IMCC26256; family PALSA-610; genus DASQHW01. The sequence continues at coordinate 262,470 of CAWIJC010000004.1, read as the reverse complement.
GAGACGTCCTCGCCACGTGGGCGGTCGACCGCGCCGGCGAGCGCCCTGACGCCGAGGTCGATCGTGTCATCAACCGAGTCGCGCAGCAGCTCGACGCACTCGGCGTACCCCGCGAAGATCGAAGCGGTCCGCCGCGTGGACGCCGCGGCTGACGCGCCCGTGTCACGCTTACCGGCGCCGGCGCGATCGCGCCACGTACTCGTCGGCGAGCGCGCTCGGCGCGCACGCCAACCAACCGTCGACGATCGCTTCCCTCACCACGCGTTTCGTGACCACCTTCAGCTGGACGAGCACGGCCGAGTATCCGTCGAAATGCGCAATGGTGAAGAACGCCCCGGCCTGCGCGGCGAGTACGGCCTCTTTCTCGTCGAGGTCTTCGACGCGGACCGCGAGGATCGGTCCAGCGGGCGGGGTCGCGTCGCCGAATCGCTTGATGTCTGCTTTGCTGAACGGCCGTTCCCACGCGAAGCCCTTGCCGGCAACCGACCAGGTGCGGTGGCCGTGACGGTCGACTTCGGCGACATCGGGCAGCTCCAGCGCGATCCGAGCGACCTCGTCGAACGTGACCATGTTCGGCAACCTAGCGGTACACCGAACGCGCGGCGGCATCGACGCGCCCCTCGGCGTGCCCGGACCTACCCTTGCGCGGGGATGACGCCGATCTCCAGAGCCCATGTGCGTTCGAGCGATCGATGAACGGCTTGCCGGCGCGCGTCAGAGAACATGGCAACAAGCGCGCGATCATCGACCCTGCTGGCGCGTGGTCGTACGCCGCACTCGCCGACGACGCTGCTGCGCTCGCCTCGGCGCTGCGCGGCGACCGAGACGACCGCGACAACGCACGCATCGTCCTGCTGTGCGAACCCGGGCACGACTACGTGGTTGCGTTGCTCGCGTGCTGGGACGCGGGCGGGATCGCGGTGCCGCTGCATCCCGCGCATCCGCTCACGGAGCTCGCGTACTACGTCGGCGACAGCAAGGCGTCGGTCGTGATGTGTTCGCGACCGCACCGGGAACGTGCGTCGCGTCTCGCGGCGCACGTCGGGGCCAAGGTCGTGACGGTCGACGCGCCCGCGTCACCGCAGACAGCAACCACCAGCGGCGTCGACACGCGACGCGCTGCGCTGATGATCTACACCAGCGGCACAACTGGCCGGCCGAAGGGAGTCGTCCACACGCACGCGTCCGTGCAGGCGCAGGTCGAGAGCCTGGTCGACGCCTGGGCCTGGTCGGACGACGACCGCATCCTGCTCGTGATGCCGCTGCACCACGTGCACGGCATCGTGAACGTCACACTGTGCGCGCTGTTCGCGGGCGCGACGTGCGAATCGCCCGGCGGTTTCGACGCGCGCCAGACGTGGGAGCGGCTCGCGTCGAGCGAGCTCACGCTGTTCATGGCCGTGCCGACGATCTACACGCGCCTGATACGCGGCATGGGAGGACGCGAACGTGAACGACCGGCGGCGCTGGTCCACGGGCGCGGCTCGTGCCCGACTCATGGTGTCGGGCTCGGCCGCGCTCCCGGTTTCGACGCTTGCTCGCTGGGAGGAGCTCACGGATCAGGTGCTGCTCGAGCGTTACGGAATGACCGAGGTCGGCATGACGCTCTCGAACACGCTCGCGCGCCGGGTGCCGGGCAAGGTGGGTGAGCCGCTGCCGATGGTCGAGGTACGCGTTGTCGACGACGTCGGTCGTGACGTGCCCGAAGGGCAGCCCGGGGAGCTTCTCGTCCGCGGCCCGCAGGTGTTCGCCGAGTACTGGCGGCGTCCGCAAGAGACCGCGGCTGCGTTCGTCGACGGGTGGTTCCGCACCGGTGACGTCGCGGTACACGAGCCCGACGGGTATCGCCTGCTCGGACGGTTGTCGATCGACATCATCAAGAGCGGCGGTGAGAAGGTCTCCACGCTCGAGATCGAGGAAGTCTTCCGCACGCACCCGTCGGTCCGCGACTGCGCGGTCGTGGGTATCGCCGACGACGAGTGGGGCGAACGCGTCTGCTCCGCGGTGGTGCGGGTCGAAGCGGCATCTGCGAGCGCGGAGGAGCTACGCACGTGGGGCAAGGAACAACTCGCGCCTGCGAAAGTTCCTGCACGTTTCACGTTCGTCGCCGACCTGCCGCGCAACACGATGGGCAAAGTCGTGAAGCCCGACGTCGCCAAGCTGTTCGTGTGAGCCGCACGAACCCGGTCTGGAGTTGACGCGGACGATCAGGTGCCCGCGTAGCACACTCGACGGCTGATCTGGAGGACACGTGCGTTGACGCGGGGCGGGGGAACGAACGCGCGGCGGGGAACGCTCGGTCCAAGGCTCACGTCGTACGCCTTCCTCCACCGAGCAGCAGCCGGTGCCAGCGGGCTCGCCCACCGCCGAGCGGCTTGCTCCTGAAGGACGAGCGTCGCCGAAAGCATGCGACTCCCGGGCTGCACGAGTCTTCGAATCAGGGCGTTCGTTGCGGCGAAGGGCGGGTTCGCGACCACATGGTATGGCCGTCGCGGAAGCCGGAGCTCAGTTGCGTCTGCCCTCACGACCACGACGTTGTCGCCCTCGTATCGTGCTCGCAGCGCCTCGGCCCGTTGGCGGTGCACCTCGACGGCGATCACCCGTGCACCGGCGGCCAACAGCGGGGCGATAATCGCACCCGCGCCGGCACCAACGTCCAGGACGAGCGAACCAGACGAGATGGGCGCCCGGGAGACGAGCTGCTCAGCCCAGTGAGAGTTGAGCTGGTGCCAACCCCACGGCCGTGGCCTTGCCACGGCGACGGACCGTCATGAAGATCATCAGCGACGATGCAAGTCGGTCGATCGTCCTCGCACAAGCGAGTATCCATCTGGCGTCGGGTAGCACCCGCCGGCGGCGGTCGCGATGAGTGCTTCGGGATGCTCGGCTGGAGGCCCTATCGGCGTGGGCTCGGTGACGCTCGACCCGGCGGTCAGGGATGTACCAGCTCCACGTGTCGACCCGACGCCGTCGCGAGCACGTCGAGATCCTCGCGGTCGGCGGTCACGATCTCGTCCCCGTCGGTTGCGAGCAACACGACGCCGGCGTCGATGACGTCGGCGAGACCGGCGGCGGCGAGGAGCCGGCCCAGCGGCGCGACCCAGGGGTTCGTCGAGAGCTCGCACATCGATTCCTTCGAGCGCTCGTGCCAGCCGGGCCTGGCGCGGGCCGCCCCGCCACACCTGCCCGATGACGCCCGCATGGGTGATCGGAAGATCTCCCTCCATCACGGCAGCCTTCAGGCGGACCCACATCGGACGCTCGTTGCGCTCCAGCGCAACCAGGGCTCCACTGTCGAGCACCAGGCTCACGCCAAGTTCGCCTTGCCTGGCGAGTGTCGGCGCCGACCGCGAACGACGGTTGCACCTTGGCGATCGGCGCGCCGCTGCACCACGATCTCCTCGGCGGTGATCTCCCCGAACTCGTACTCGTAGTCGGCGAGAGCCGCCACGAGGAGCGCGAGCCTGCGATCTCGCCGGATCTTGTCTTCGAGCGCCGCGCTCACCCAACCGCTGACCGAGTCCGCCTGCCCGGACTCGACCGCCCGCTGGCCCGCCTCGATCAGCTCCGGGTCGACCGTGACGGTGAGACGCTGCTTCTTCTCGGTCACACCACGATGCTAATAGGAGTATGACACTGTGCACGTTGTCGGCTTGCACGCTGGGCAACACGGACGCGCGCGAACTGCTCTCGAGTTGGCTGGGCCTTCTCCGGCGCGCGCGCTGCTCCGGAAGGTTGAAGGGACGGCCGGGCGCGCCGGTCACGCCGACGGCGTGCGCGAGCTTCTCGGCGGCACCACGCTTCGAAGGACACCTCGGAGTGAGGCAGCAAGAGACGCGTGACCAGGCCATCGCTCGCAAGGTCGGCTGCGAGCTCCGTGCTCAACGCGCGGTAGAACGGGCATCCGAGCGCGTCGAACCCACGCTACGGCTCCCCCGTGACGACTCCCCCGAATTGGGGGGCCGTGCGCGCCATTCGCTTCACGGGAGCCCCGGGAGCAGCGTTGCGACGATCCCGTCGGCGAGAGCTTCGACCCGGGTCGGCTCGGTCGGATCGACGCCGGTGAGCAGCCGCGCCTCCGGGGCGTTGACGAACGGAAGGGACGCCGCGCCGACGATCACGTAGTGCACCATCGACGGATCGATCGGTGCGGCGATGCCCGCCTCACGGAGCCGCTCCCAGGTGCTGCGGATGACGTCGTAGATCGGTCGCACGTGCCGTTCGACCATGGCGCGCAGCCGGTCGCTGTCCTCCGTCCCTTCGTGAACGAGGATCCGGTTCAGTTCGGGATGGGCCGCCGCGAAGCGCACGAACCGTCGGACCCTGTCGGCGACCGTCGCCGCGAGGACTTCCGGGTCGTCGACAAGGGCCGGCGGCGGTAGCTCGCCGACGTCTTCGTGCAGGAGGCCGAAGAGGTGGTCGACGGCCTCTGCCCACAGCGCTTCCTTGGACTCGAAGTGATAGTTGATCTGGGGCTGGAAGGCGTCGACCCGTTCCGCGATCGATCGCGTCGACGCGCCGTCGAAGCCCTTCGCCGCGAACTCGACCAGCGCGGACTCGAGCAGCAGCTGGCGCAGGTTGTCCCTGGTCCGCCGGGCCCGTTGCACTCGATCCATGTTATCGTCCAATAACATGAAGCTGTTGCCCCTGGCCGACAAGCCGTTCACGCCACCGACCGACCGCGACATGCTGGCGTCGCAGCGACGGGAGTTCGTGCGCACGCACCGTACGTGCGTCTTCGGCACGCCTCGGAAGGCCGACGGGCCGGCGATGTCGATCGTGTACTACATCCCGACCGACACCGACGAGCTGCTCGTCTCGACGATGCGAGACCGCGGCAAGGCCAGAGCCGCCGTCCGCAACCCGAAGGTCAGTCTCTGCATCCTCGACGAGAACTGGCCGTTCAGCTATCTGCAGGTGTACTGCGACGCCACCGTCGACGACGATCCCGACCTCGTCACCGACGTGATGCTGGCTGTCGGCGGTCGCATGTCGGGCACGCCGCTCGGCGAGGACGCTCGCCCGTTCGTCGCCGCGATGGCCGAGGAAGAGCACCGTGTGGTGCTGCGCTGTCGCCCGTACTCGACCTTCGCCCAGCCGCCCCGCCACCTCCACGAGAACGACCAGGAAGAACCGATCACCCACTGGGTGTCCGCGACGATGCCATGGGATGCCCCTGACCGCGAATGACAGGCATGCGGCGAGGGCAGAGGCTCATCGTGCCGTGAGGAGCATTCATGTCGGATGACGAACCGCTCGGCAACCGCCCCTGGGTGACAACGGAGCCACACCGGCTCGTGGGCAGAGGGCACCTGGCGGGTGACTTTCTCGAAGCGTGGGCGTGGGAGCTGCTCGAGGAAGGTGACGGCCACGTGCCGCGTTCGCGGCGCACCTTCCCGATCACGTCCGCAACCATCGTGGTCATCTCTTCGGTGGCTTCACACCGACCTACGTGGATCTCATCGCCTTGTTCACCGTGCGCTCACGAGCGCAGCGGGCCGCGTCCACGGATCGAGGCTGGTTGGCGACCACGAGCATGCGGATCGACTATTTCGAGCCGGTCGTCGGACCACGGTTCACGATCGACAGTCGTCGGGAGAAGCAGCGAGGACGAACCCACCACATCCTGACGCGCTTCTTCGGAGACGCTGACGAGCTCGCTGTACTCGCTGCGACCACGATGCGGGAGATACCGGTCGACTCGAACAACCGACTTGGTCGTGACCGCAGAGATCGATGACGACACCGAAGAAGACGAAGATGACACCCAAGCAGGAGCACGACTTCTACGAGAAGTCCGAGAACCAGGCGCCACGGGCCCGCGCGACGCGCCGCGGGCTGTCGGCGAGGTGGGCCTGAGTCGCATCGAGCGTGCCGGCCCGCGTTCGGTCAAGTCGTGGGATCGCAGGTGTGAGAGGGCGCAGCTCCCCCGTCCGAGAGGTCGACCGCCGGGCGCTCGGCCATCCGGACGCGAACTCGCCGCCCGACAGCACCGACCCGCCACGCAGAATCCGATCGACGGCGGCGGCTGCCGCGGCCCGCCGCAAATCCAGATTGCCCGCGAGTGGTTTGAGAACGGTTATCGTTCTAGGGTGAGGCCATGGTCGCCAGGCACGAGAGAGACGGCGTGAGGCGTCGGCGACGTCACCGGCCCGCGGGGCGGGCGCAAGGAGCGCTCGCAGTGCTGCTCGTGGTGTCGTTGCTCATGTTGGGTGCGTGCGGCTCGTCTTCGACGGCTTCGGCTGGTTCGGCGACGCTGAACGTGACGGTTGCGGAGAACTTCTGGGGCAGCATCGTGAGCCGGCTCGCCGGGACGAAGGCCCACGTGACGAGCATCATCGAGAATCCCGATACTGATCCGCACGATTACGAGCCGACGGCGCAGGACAGCCGCGAGATCGCGGCGGCGAACTACGTGGTCTACAACGGCATCGGATACGACACCTGGGCGAAGAAAGCGATCGACGCCAATCCGAGCCCGGCACGCAAGGTGCTCGACATCGGCTCGTTGTTGGGCTTGAAGGAGGGCGACAACCCGCACCAGTGGTATTCGCCCGACAGCGTCAACCGCGTCATCGAGCAGGTCACCGCCGACTTGAAGGCGCTGGACCCGAAGGACGCCGCCTATTTCGACAAGCAGACGTCAGCGTTCGAGACGACCGGCTTGCAGCAGTACCACAACCTGATCAGCGAGATCCGCGCCAAGTATGCGAACGTGCCTGTCGGCGCTTCGGAGAGCATCTTTGCGCCGCTCGCGCATGCCTTGGGCCTCGATCTGTTGACACCCGAGTCCTTCCTCGACGCGATCGCGGAGGGCACCGACCCGACTGCCGCGGACAAGGCGTCGGTCGACGCGCAGATCACGCAGAAGAAGATCAAGGTGTTCGTGTTCAACTCGCAGAACTCGACGCCCGACGTGCAACGGTTGGTGAACAAGGCACACGCGCAGAACATCCCGGTCACGACCGTGACCGAGACGCTCGCACCCGCGAACCTGTCCTTCCAGGACTGGCAGTCACATCAACTCGAAGTGCTGCACGCCGCGCTCGCGCGTGCGACCGGATCGTAGGGATCGCGATGTCGTCGCGTTCAAATCCTGTTGCACCGCGACCGATCTCCGCGTCGGCCGCCGTCGCGCCGGTCGTCGCAACGCGTGACGCGTCGGTACAGCTCGGTGCGCGCACCATCTGGCGCGGTGTCGACGTCGAGATCGGCGCCGGCGAATTCGTCGCCGTCCTCGGTCCCAACGGCGTGGGGAAGTCGACGCTCGTCAAGGCGATCCTCGGGCTGGTGCCGCTCGCGTCGGGAGAGATCCGGGTGCTCGGCGAGCCGGCGGGGAATGCCAATTGCGAGATCGGATATCTGCCGCAACGACGGAGCTTCGATCCGGCATTGCCGCGTGCGAGGCATCGACATCGTGCAGCTCGGCCTCGACGGCGACCGGTGGGGCGTCCCGCTCCTAGGGGGTCGCAAGCACGCGGCACATGCGGCGCGGGTCCGCGAGCTGACCGAGCTCGTCGGCGCCGCCGAGTACGCGCACAGGCCGATTGGGCGGTGCTCGGGCGGTGAACAGCAGCGGCTGTTGATCGCGCAGGCTCTCGCGCGTCGGCCCCGCTTGTTGTTGTTGGACGAGCCGCTCGACAGCTTGGACCTCGCGAACCAGGCGTCGGTCGCGGCGTTGATCGAACGAATCGCGCGTGATGCAGGAATCACGGTGTTGATCGTCGCGCACGACGTGAATCCGATCCTCCCGTATCTCGATCGCGTCGTGTACCTCGCGGGAGGGAGCGCGGTCTCGGGCGACCCACGCGAGGTCATCACGACCGAGACATTGACGCGCCTGTACGGCACGTCGATCGAAGTGCTGCACACGTCCGACGGTCGTCTAGTCGTCGTCGGCCAGCCGGAAGCCGCGACGTATCACCCCGACCTGTACCGCGGGATCGGTCACCATCATGCCGCTGGCTGACACGAACCCGAGGCTGACATGGGATGTCGCGCGCGACGTGCGTCAGCTCTTCGAGTTCCACTTCATGACGAACGCGTTCCGGGCCGGCACCATCGTCGCGATCGTCGCGGCGCTGATCGGCTGGTTCATGGTCCTGCGTCGCCAGACCTACGCCGGCCACACCCTGTCGGTCGTCGGGTTTCCGGGCGCGGCAGGCGCGATCTGGCTCGGCCAGAGCGCAGCGCTCGGCTTCTACGTGTTCTGCATCGCCGCCGCGCTGGTCATCGCCGCGGTGCCGCGCGCAACCGGCCGCGGCTTCAGCGAGGAATCGGCGGTGATCGGCACGACCCAGGCGTTCGCGCTCGGGTGTGGCTTCTTGTTCGTGAACCTCTACCACGGCTTCCTCAACGGTCTCGGCTCGGTGCTGTTCGGATCGTTCTTGGGCATCACTGACGAGCAGATCCGCGCGCTCTTCTTCGTCGGCGTCGCCGCCGTCGCCGTGCTCGTGATCATCGGAAGGCCGTTGCTGTTCGCATCGGTGGACGGTGACGTCGCCGACGCTCGCGGTGTGCCCACGCGCCTGCTCTCGCTCGCGTTCCTGGTCACGCTCGGCGTCGGCACCGCGGAAGCAGCCCAGATCACCGGCGCGCTGTTGGTCTTCGCATTGTTGGTCATCCCGGCCGCCGCCGCGCAGACGCTCACGCCCCGACCCGCGCTCGGCCTGACGCTGAGCATCGTTCTCGCGCTCGCGATCACATGGATCGGGCTGGGCGTCGCGTACTACTCGCCGTATCCGGTGGGATTCTGGATCACGACGATCGCGTTCGCGGTGTACCTGCTCGCACACTTGGCCGGCTTGGTCCGTCGGAGCGTCGCACGGCCGCCAGTGATGCTCGCATGAACGCGATCCTGGCGACCGGAACCGGGCTCGGTCAGATGTTCGCGCATCCGTTCATGCGCAACGCGTTCGTCGCCGGCACCGCAAGCGCCGTCGCGTGCGGCCTCGTAGGGTATTTCGTCGTGTTGCGGGCGCAGGTGTTCAGCGGCGACGCGCTCAGCCACGTCGCGTTCACCGGTGCGCTCGGCGCCCTCGCGTTCGGCGTCGATGCGCGCATCGGTTTGTTCGCCGCCTGTATCGGCATGGGACTCGTGCTCGGCTTCATGGGTGAGCGGGGCCGCGCCGACGATGTCGTGATCGGCAGCGTGTACACGTGGATCCTCGGCATCGGTGTGCTGTTCCTCAGCATCTACACCACGTCGAACGCGACCAATAACAGTGCCGCGAACGCGCACGTGCTGTTTGGATCGATCTTCGGGCTCAGCCGTGCCGACGCGAACGTCGCGGTGTGGATCGCCGCGGGGGTCGTGATCGCGGGCATCACGATCGCCCGCCCTTTGCTGTTCGCGAGCGTCGATGAGAATGTCGCGGCCACGCGTGGCATCCGGGTGCGCGCCCTCGGCATCGGCTTCCTCGCGCTCGTCGGCGTCTGCGCCGGCGAAGCGACCCAAGCAGTCGGCGCGCTGCTGCTCGTCGGGCTGCTCGCCGCACCCGCGGGCGCCGCCCTCCGATGCACCGACCGCCCCTACCGCGCTCTCGGCCTGTCGATCACCTTCGCAGTCGCGTCGATGTGGTGCGGCCTCACTGTCGCCTACCTCTCGGGCGACAAGCTGCCACCGAGCTTCGCCATCATGACCACCGCCGCCGCCATCTATCTCGCCGCTTTCGCCGGCACGCTCCACCACCGGCGGCACCGCGCATCGCGACCGACTTCTAGGATCATTCCGTGAAGGGTCCCGCGCTCCGCCCCGATCTCCGAGAACAGATCGCGGGCCGACTCCACGCCGCGGGCCAACGGTTCACGCGCAATCGCGAAGCGCTCCTGCGCGTCCTCGCGGGTGCCGCCGGCCCACTCACCATCCCCGACATCGTCGCGCTCGACCGCGCCCTGGCCGTCAGCTCCGTGTACCGCAATCTCGCCACGCTCGAAGACGCGGGCGTCGTGCACCGCATCGTCACCAACGGCGGATTCGCCCACTACGAGCTCGCCGACGATCTCACCGAACACCATCACCATCTCGTGTGCTCCAGCTGCGGTGCGGTCGACGACGTCAAGATCTCGCCGCAGCTCGAGCGCAGCGTGCGCGACGCCGCGCGCGATATCTCCCGCAAGACCGGTTTCCGCACCGAACGCCACCAGCTCGACCTCATCGGCATCTGCCGGCGATGCGCCTGACCGACGCTCGGACTCCGACATTGCGCGGAGTTTCGTTGACCCGAAAGCGCGTCGCGAAGTTCTGATGATCAGCGGCACTCGCGATCACCGGGTCGCGCACCCCCTATGGGATCCCTCGACAACTCCGTCTCGGCTGCGCGTGATTCGTTCAGTTCCTGGGACACCGCGCGGTGAAGTGCACGTCGAGGGGATCACCGGATCGCGCGCGACAGCGTGTACCCGGCAGACGGCGATCTAGCGTTGCGGACGATGCAGGAGCACGAACACGGCGAGGAACGGTGTGGGGCGGCGGCGCAAGCCGCCGCGTGGGACGCGAGGTACAGCGATCGCGAAGGATCGATGTGGAGTGGTCGGCCCAACGGGCGGCTCGTCGCCGAGGTCGGCGACTCGACCCCGGGCCGGGCGCTCGACGTCGGTTGTGGCGAGGGCGCCGACGCGATCTGGCTCACGCGGCGCAGCTGGAAGGTCACCGCGATCGACATCTCTGATGTCGCAGTAGGCCGGGCACGCGAGGCTGCCGAAATGACCGGCGCCGCGGTCGAGTGGGTCTGCGGGGACGCGCTGCACATGTCGCTTCCGGCCCGCTCCTTCGACCTCGTTTCCATGCAATACCCGGCGCTGCCCAAGTCCGCCGGCGAGGCCGCGGTGCAGACGTTGCTCAACACGGTGCGCCCTGGCGGGTTGCTGCTCGCCGTCTACCACGACCTCGACAATGAGCACCGCGAGCACATGAAGTCGCGAGGCCTCGACCCGTCGGACTACTTCGATGCCGACGACCTCGGCCGGCTGCTCGGCGACGACTTCATGGTCGAGTTGCACGCGATCGAGCGACGCATAGACCCGCCGCCCGGCACCCCGCACACAGCCGACGTCGTCCTACGCGCCCGGCGTCGCTGACATCGAAGCCGGGAGCGCTCGCGCCTGCCGATCCGGCGTCAGCGAAGGGTCGATTGCGACCGGGCACGACGATCCCGCTGTTGCCCGAGGTAGCGCTGAGCGCGGGGCGCTGCTCGCGACCGAGACGCGTAGCAGACTGTCCGCCGTGGCGGATGCAGCTGGCGTCGTGCAGTACGCACGGAACGACGGGGTCCACCTCGCGTACCAAGTGATGGGGTCCGGCAGCCGAGACGTGCTGCTGCTTCCGGGCGGCACGATGCCGATGGACTCGCTCGATCACCATCCGAAGGGCTCGGCCTGGATCCGGACGTTGCAGGGGCTCGGCCGGCTCATCCTGATGGACCAACGCGGGATCGGCCAGTCCGACTCGGTCGATGAGCCCATCACGCCGGACGACGAGGGTGAGGACCTCGCGGCCGTGCTGGAGGCAGTCGACGCCACGGACTGTCTCGTCGTCTCGGCCTTCGACTCGTCGTTCGCCGCAATCGTCGCCGCCGCGAGGCAACCCACGCGTATCGGCTCGTTGGCGCTGATCAACGGCTTTGCTCGGTTCCACAGCAGGTTGGCGGCGCCTGAGCACCTCTCGCCTGACGTGCTGAGGGCCTTCCAGTCGATTCTCGATGCTGAGGAGACCGGTGGCGACGTCGTGTTGTTTGTTGCACCGAGTGAGCGCGACGACGCGTCGTGGCGTGCGTGGTTCGACGCGGCTGGCCGCCGTGGCGCCAGCCCACGCGCCGCTGCTGCCCGGTGGGAGATGCACGAGCGCGCGGACGTGACCGACCGCCTGGAAGCGGTGGCGGTGCCGACGCTCGTCATCCATCGCGCCGGCAACCTCATCGTCAGCCCTCAGCAGGCGTCGGTGCTGGCCTCGCGCATCCCGCAGGCCCGGCTCGTGTCCGTCGAGGGTCACGACAACATGATCTACGCGGGCGATGTCGACCAGCTGCTCGACCTCGTCATCGAGTTCGCGGGTGGTGCGGCAGAGGAGCGCCGCGTGACGCGTTCGCTCGCAGCCGTGCTCTTCACGGACATCGTCGCGTCGACGCAGCACGCGATCACCCTCGGCGATCGTCGTTGGGCAACCGCGCTCGACATTCACGACTCGGTCGCGAACCGTGTCCTGGCTCGCCATCGGGGCAGGCTCGTGAAGGCAACCGGCGATGGCCTCCTCGTCACCTTCGCGTCGCCGGAAGCTGCGGTGCGCTGCGCTGCGCAGCTGCGCGACGAGCTCAAGGGGATGGGCGTTCAGATCCGCTCGGGCGTGCACGTCGGCGAGATCGAGATGCGTGGTGGCGACGTTGCCGGTGTCGCCGTCCACGTTGCCGCACGCGTGATGGCGAAGGCCGAAGCGGGCGAGGTGCTCGTGTCGAGCGCCGTGCCGATCCTCATGGTCGGCTCGCCGATCACGTTCGCCGATCGCGGCGTGCACGAGCTGAAGGGCATCCCCGGCGTGTGGCCGATGTTCGCGGCTCAGGTGTGAGTGCGGGGGAGTCGGTAGCACGGTCGTGGAGCCGAGCGAGGGCGGAGGGCCGCCAAGTCGGCTCCAGGGGACGGACGCGACCGAGACGCCGCCGCGAGCACGCTGTCGCCCAACGACCAGCCGCCGTGTAGGGCCGCGCGTAGCAGTCGCGCGCCCGATCCAGATCGCCCACCCAGACCCACGTGATGCCAGACGCCCATCAGCGCTGGCGCCTCTTGCCGCCTCGAAGCTCGTCATCGTCGCGATCGTCAAAATCGCGCCACGCGAGCACCGCGGAGACGACCTCTGCCGCGACCACGTGCTCGAGGAGCTTTCGGCTACGCGGCGCACACCGATCACTGTCTCGTCCACCGTGCCCACCGTGGATTGGCGCCGGATGGCGCGAGTTGGCCGGCTGTACGTGTGTTCGGCTCGACCGCGGATCTGTGAGGCAGCGTGGCCGGCGCGACGATTCCTTGGTGAGCGACCACTCGCATTGGAGGAGGCGACCGATGGGCAACCCAGCAATCGGCGTGCTGTACGCGCTCGTCATGGTCGCCGTCGTGGTGGGCGTGGACCTCGTGTTCTTGAGAGGCAAGACGTGGTTTTGGGAGCGGCTTGCAGCCAACGTCGGCATCGTCCTCTTGTTCGGCGCGTTCTACTTCAGGCTTCTCCGTAGTTCATGAGTGCTGACCGCATAACCGCTTCGATCGGGCATCGTCTTCGTATGACGGTCATGGCGTTGCGGAGCCAGCCGGGCTCGTCGCCCGTGCTCGTGAGGTACCAGGAGGCGCGCTCGTCAGTGATCGCAAGCTCGTCACGCACAGAGGACGTCGTCGTCGAGCCGGACGAGCGTCGCTTCGACGAGCTTCGAAACTTCGGTGCGGTGATGCCGAGCTGAATCGGGGCTCACCGTTTCGCGCCGGTGTCGGTCGCGGATGACGGGACGGCGCGCAGGAATCGGTCTGGGTCGCGCGCGAATTCGTCTTCGCAGGTGCGTGAGCAGAAGTAGTAGTCGTGGCCGGCGTAGTGAGATGTCGGGCCGTGGCCGGTGTCGACGACGCGCACGCCGCAGACGGGATCGCGCAGTGCTGCCGGTGAGACCGACGAACATTGCCGGGCACCTCGTGGGTTTGCGTTGCCGACGCACGGAGGAGTAGAGCCGGAGGTGGTCGGCGATGAGGCGGGTGAGCAGAAACCGCTCGCGGACGTGGCCACGGCCGGCTTCGCCGAGTGTCGCGGCGCTGTTCAGCGTCGTCGAGGAGTTCGAGGGTCCGGCGGGCGCATTCGTCGATGGAGTCGACGAGGTAGCCGCCTTTGCCGTCTTGGAGCTGGAGGGGGATGCCGCCGGCGCGTCCGGCGACCACGGGTGTCCCTTTCCAGAGCGATTCGGAGACGACGAGCCCGAATCCCTCACGGATGGATTTCTGGATCACGACCTGGGCGAGGCGTTGGAAGGCGTTGACCTCGATGTTGCCGACGCCGGTGAGGTTGGTGAAGAGGTAAATGTCCGGGTCGTCGCGTACGCGTCTTGGATCTGGCGGTAGATGTCCCAGCCTTGGGGGTCGTCGAGGGCCATCGAGCCGACGACGCGAGTTGCAGGTCGGGCATGTCCTCGCGGACGAGCCGATAGGCGGCGATGACCCCGAGTGGGTCTTTCCATGGGTCGAAGCGTGACACCTGCGTGATCAGCGGGCGGGTGGTGTCGACGCCGATCCACTCGAGGACGCGGTCAGCGAGGACGGGGCCGAGTTCGAAGTTCTTGGGGCTCTGCGGGTCGATCGCCGGTGGGATGATCTCGACGCGTTCGACCGGGAAATCGGGTGGGACGAAGCCGCCGAGGGTGAAGACGGCCGCGTCGTAGCGCATCGAGGAAGGGCGCGAGGAACGCCCAGACCGCGGGTTCGGTTCGGAGGTGTCGATGTGGCAGCGCCAGATCCATCGGCTGGTGCCGTCGTCCGTGCAGCTCCAACAGCGCGAGCGGCTGGGGGTCGTGGCACGATGATCAGGTCGTAGTCCTCTTCGAGGAGCTCGCCGCGTTGCGTTCCGATTGCGCGAGGTACCGCTGCTCGTCTGCGGGCGTCAGGACCTTCTGCGGCGCCCTGGAGGCGTTGTGGATCGCCTTGGTCACCGCGAAGAACGCGTCATCGCCGCTGATGAGCTTCCAGTCGGCTATCGAGCCCGAGGTCACGTAGCAGTGGGATCTCCGAACGCAGCATCTCGGCGACGCCACCGCCATAGGGCGTCGCGCTCACGTGCAGCACGCGCAGTCCCTTCAGTGGTTTGGCGAGTTCCCGTAGCGTCGCGATCGCTTCCGCACCGGCGCTCTGCGTGTATTGGTCGACCGACTGGGACCCGACGTCGACGGGCTGCAGCATCGCTACGTCGCGCCCCGTGAAGCGACAACTATCTCGACGGGGATACCGACGATGTCGCAACGACGCCGCTCGCGCGACCTGAAAGCCCGCGTCACTTATGAGCGTGTCGAGGAGGATGGGCCGGCAGTCGGCGAGGCGGGGCATGAGCCGGTGCACAACGAGGTAGGCGCGTTCCATGATCGGCCGGAGGGCTCGGTCGCCGTGAGTGCCACGATGGCGACTCGACCGCCTGGCCGAAGGACGCGCCGGACCTCTCCCAGGACGACCGAGAGTTCGGGGGTGTCGAAGAGCTCCAGTGTGAAGCTCGCGAACGCGGCATCGAAGGTGCCGTCGCGGAACGGAAGCGCGGCACCGTCCGCCGAGGACGAGCGAGACAACAGCTCGACATGTTCGATGTTGCGAAGCCGTGCGGCCGCGACCTCGATGCATCTTCGTCGCGATGTCGAGACCGACGACGTGTCCGTCGGCGCCGGCCGCGTCCGCGAAGGCGGCGAGGCTTTCGCCGGGACCGGAGCCGATCTCGAGGATGCGTTCGCCGGGCTGGACTGCCAGGAGCGCTTCGCCGGTGGTTCGGGCGTGGCGTTCGAAGCGGCCTTCGATGCGTTCGTAGCCGCGGCTGCGGCGGTCGTAGGTTCGGCGCGCGTCGGCCTTGGAACGCCGGACCGGCGCGATCCCGGTCACGACCCCGCGCTTTCGCGGTCGGCGTTGTCGAAACGGACCGGCGACTTGTTCGGGTGCGCGTCGAGCCAGCGCACGGTGAGGATCTTGATCTCGTCGTTGATGAACAGCCACGCGAGCGCGTAGCACCACACGAGCGCGGCGGCGCCCCAGCCGATCGGAGTCATGAAGATGCCGTAGACGGCGATGAGGGTCGCGAGGAGCTGGGTGCCGACGACGGCGCCGATGAGGATCGGCGCGGGCTTCGATTGCCAGAACCGCTTGCGGGTGCGGGTCACGAAGATGGTGAGGTGACCGGCGACCGAGAGTTTGAGGTACATGAGCGTGCGGACCTTGTCGTCGTCGAGGTCGAGGATCTTGTGGGTGTAGGCGAACAGTCCGAACGACGCGACGACGCCGATGAGGCCCAGCGCGGTCGCGATGGTGAGGACGTCGCGCATCTGCCAACGGACCGGGCTGCGGTGCGGCGACGGCGTTGTCGTACGCGATCGAGAGGATCGCGCCGTCGTTCAGAAGCGCGAGCAACACGATCATGACGGCGGTGACCGGGAAGAAGTTGAACGCCACGATCGAGATGCTGATGAGCAGCAGCACGCGGATCGTCTCTGCGATGCGGTAGATCGCGTAGCTGGTCATCCGTTCGAAGATCTCGCGTGACTGGCGGATGGCGTGCACGATCACCGACAGGCCCGGCGCGAGCAGCACCAGGTCGGCGGCGGCGCGTGCCGGCGTCGGTCGCGTCCGACACTGCGATGCCGGCGTCGGCCTGCTTGAGCGCGGGCGCGTCGTTGACGCCGTCGCCGGTCATGCCGACGATGTGCCCGGCTGACTGCAGTGCGCGCACGATCCGGAACTTGTGCTCCGGGAGCACCTGCGCGAACCCGTCCGCCTTCGCGACGAGACGCACGAGCGACGCGTCGTCTCGAGTCTTGGGTGCCGTCGTCGAGGACGTGCGCGTCGATCACCCGGTCACCGATCCCGACCTGGGTCGCGATCTCGTGCGCGATCGCGAGCTGGTCGCCGGTCACCATCTTGACGTCGACGCCGAGCCCGCCGGCCTCGGCGATGGTGGCGGCCGAATCGTCGCGTGGCGGGTCGGAAAGCGGAATGACGCCGAGCAGACGCCAGCCGTCGCCGTCGTCGCGAGCCGACCGCGATCGAACGCGAGCCTCGGGTCGCGAACCGTTGGACGGCATCGAACAACATCGGGTCGTCCGATCGCTCGCACAACGCGCCGACGACCTGCGGCGCGCCCTTCGTGATCGCCGACGTGCTGCCCAGTCTCGTCCTCGATGGAGACTTCGCTGCGTTTGGATGCGGGTTCGAACGGCACGTACCGCATGACGCGTACCGACGGGTCGGGCGGCGGCGCGGCAGCGAGGACCGCGTCGTCGATCGGATCGTGATCCTCCGCACGCGACGCCAATGCTGCCGCGGCGAGCACGTCCGTCGCCGTAAGGCGTGTCGTCGAGCACTGCAGGAGTGCCGGCAGTGAGGACGTTGCGGGTGAGTGTGCCGGTCTTGTCCGAACACAACACGTCGATGCCGCCGAGCTCCTCGACCGCGGGGAGATGGGTCACGACCGCTTCCCGTCGGGCCAGCGCGGCGGCGCCGACCGCCATGGTCACCGACAGCACCGCGGGGAGCGCGACCGGGATGGCTGCGACCGCGACCACGAGCGCGAACGTCAAGGTTTCCAAGGCGCCGTCGCCGCGTGCGAGTGATACCGCGATCACGATGCTCAACAACGCGAGGGCGAGCACGATCAGGTAGTTCCCGATCCGCAACACTGCGCGTTGGAAGTGGCTGACCGCGCCCGCTTGTTCCACGAGGGTTGCCGTGCGTCCGTAGAAGCTGCCGGGACCGGTCGCGAACACCAACAGGTCGGCGTCACCGCGGGCCACGACCGAGCCCGAGTACGCGACGGCGCCGCGTGCCGCCTCGACGGGGAGCGATTCGCCGGTCAGCGCGGACTGATCGAGTTCGAACGAACCGTCGCTCAACACACGCCCGTCGGCCGGGATCACGTCACCGATCCGCACGTGCACGACATCGCCCGGGACGACCTCGCGTGTCGGTACCGACGTCCACGCACCATCGCGCCGAACCGTGACATCGCGCGCGAGCCGGCTCCGCAGCGCCTCCACGGCGTTCGCGGCCTGATGCTCCTCCCAGAACGCGACCACACCGTTCATCACCAACAGCACCCCGATGATGATCGTGTCCGCCCAATGCTGCGCGACCGCCGACAACACCAGCGCGACTTCGATCATCCACGGAATCGGCGCCCAGAAATACGACAAGAACGTCACGAGCAGCGATCGCCGATGCTCGGCCAGCTCGTTCGGGCCCATCTCGGCGAGACGCTCGTGCCGCGTCGTCGCTCGACAGCCCGCTCGCGGTGGCGCCGAGGCGTTGCTCCACAAGGTCGAGCGGCGCCGTGCTGAGCGCGTCGTCGGCGTTCGCGCCGTCCAGCGACGACTGCGTCATTTCGGCGCGATTCCGGCGGGTGTGGGACAAACGAACGTCCGTCGACCTCCTTCTCACGGGGGTGGTTCCAGTGTCGCTCCTGCTCTCCCGCAGCGCCAGGCGCTCCCGCGAGCAGGATCCGCTCGCAGCAGGACCGGCAGGGCGAGCGTCGAGGACAGAAGTGGGGTGGCTTGCGGTGAGTGCGCTGGCCCCAGATCAACCCGATGCGAACGACGATCTGGAGTCGCTTCCTATGCCGGAGGTGGAGAAGCGGTTGGGGTATTCGCCCGACGGCTTGAGCCAAGCCGAGGCGCAGAGACCGCTGACCCAATACGGGCCGAACGAAATCGAGGAACACAAGACCAACCCGCTGCTGAAGTTCCTCACCTACTTCGGGGGTCCGATCCCGTGGATGATCCAAGGCGCGGTGATCCTGTCGGCGGCGGCGCGGCACTGGCCCGACTTCTTGATCATCTTGGTGCTGCTCGTCTCCAACGCGCTGGTCGGATTCTGGGAAGAACGCCAGGCCGGCAATGCCATCGAGGCTCTGAAGGCCAAGCTGGCGATCAAAGCCCGGGTCATTCGCGACGGGCAATGGGTCACGCCCGCGGCGCGTGAGTTGGTGCCCGGTGACGTTATCCGCCTCCGATCGGGCGACATCGTGCCGGCCGACGCGCGCCTCCTGTCCGGCGACTCGGTCCACGTGAATCAATCCGCGCTGACCGGTGAGTCGTTGCCCGCCACCGGCAAATCCGGGGACGCAGTGTTCTCGGGATCGATCATCCGTCAGGGTGAAATCGGTGCACTGGTCTACGCGACCGGAACGAATACATATTTCGCCAAGACCGCGGAGCTCCTGCAAGCGGCGCACACCGTGAGCCATTTCCAGCGTGCCGTATTGAGGATCGGGAACTACAT
The DNA here is from genome assembly GCA_963836365.1 of uncultured Actinomycetes bacterium. Lineage (GTDB taxonomy): Bacteria > Actinomycetota > Acidimicrobiia > IMCC26256 > PALSA-610 > DASQHW01. The sequence continues at coordinate 243,489 of CAWIJC010000004.1, read as the reverse complement.
CATCGTTCTCGCAGTCGCGCTGGTCACGGTGATCATCGTCGTCGCGATCGTGCGCGGCGAACCGATCCTCACCACGCTGCAGTTCGCGTTGGTGCTGACCGTCGCCGCGATCCCGGTCGCGATGCCGACCGTCCTGTCGGTGACGATGGCCGTCGGCGCCCGCATCCTCGCGAAGAAGGCGATCGTGAGCCGGATCGTGGCTATCGAGGAGCTGGCGGGCGTCGACGTGCTGTGCGCGGACAAGACCGGCACCCTGACCCAGAACAAGCTGACGCTCGGTGATCTCTTTACCGTCAATGCGGGTGCAGATATGCGATGCCGATTTGGGTGCCGTGGCGGTTGACGACCTGGCGGATGCCTTCGATGAGTCACGCCTTCAGTAGTTGTCGCACCATGATCAAGGCCTTGGCGCCGTACGGTGCAGCGAGCGCCGTACGGTGCGGCGAGCGTCGTGTGCCGCTGGTGGCCGTCGAGTTGCGGTGGTACGACGACGGTCGCGGGTTTGGCGCCTTTGCCGACGATCTCGATGATGCCGTGCTCGACGTGGGGCGACGCACCAGCAGCCGGTGCAGCTCTCCCCATCCGAAGTCCGGCGAACAAATCCAGCATGAGCAGCGTGCGGTCGCGTTCTGGAGAGTTCGTCGCGTTCGGCCGTGCGCAACAGCGCGGCGATCTGAAACTCGGTGCGCCAGTGCGGTTGCCAGGTGCGGACGCCGGCGATGCGGACGAGTCGGCCGAGCCAGGTCGAGCGTGATGCGCTCGGCGTGATGCGCCCAGCCGAATAGCGACTGGAGCGCGATGCGCTAGTTGCTGGCAGTCGCGCAGTACCAGCACGGCGCGTCCCAGCCGCGTTGGGTCACGAACTTGACGAGGTCGTCGCTCGTGAACCCGCCCGATCGGTTTCGCAGGATGCACCCGCGCAGGTCAGACGATCATCCCTGCGGCACACGCAAACGTTCGTCGAGCGCCGCGGTCTCGCGGGCCTCCGCAACGCACGCGTGGGCGACGGTGTCCATGAGCAGCTCGTCGTCGGGCCGACGCCGTCGTCGTAGCAGGCTCGCATCGGTCCCCACTGGTCCCACGGAAGCATGTCGACCTTGTTGAGCGCCCCGCTCGAGGTGCGGTCAACCCCGGTAGGGCGCCGACGCACGTCGTCGAGATCGGGCAGGCGCCGGTCCGTGCATCAGTAGGGCGCGTCGCCGGTCACGACCACGCGGCGCATGATCCGGGACTCGCCCGCCGTGTCGTACTCCGTCGCGCGATGCAGTGTCGCCCGGTTGTCCCAGATCAGAAGATCTCCCGGCTGCCAGGTGTGCTCGTAGACGAACTGCGGCTGGGTCGTGTGCGTCATGAGCCGCTCGATCAACTCGGCGCTCTCGTCGTCCGAGAGCCCGACGATGCGGTCGACGTGGCCGCCGATGTAGATGCCGCGCCGACCCGTCGGCGGGTGCGTGCGCAGGAGCGGATGCTCGACCGGCGGCTTCGATTGCTGGGGCGGCGAGTAGCCGACCCTCCCGACCATCACGCTGACGTCGTGGAGAACACGCAGTGATGCGAGACGGGCGCGATCGGCTTCGGACAGCGCCTCGCATGCGGCGAGGGTATCGGCGAACAGTGTGTGACCCCCCGTAGCCGGTACGGCCTCGGCGTAGAGCGCCGTCGCATTGGGCGGGCACGTCGCGTAGGAGGCGTCGGTGTGCCACAGGAGCGTCGTCAGATTGGGATGGTTGCCCTGCGGGCGCCCGTAGAGGCCGACGTTGGAAATCATCGACAGCTCCGGCGTCTGCAGTGTGCCAAAGTGCCGGGCGAAGGCGACCTGTACATGGGGCGAGAGGGTCTGTCTCCGGAACAGCAGCACGAGGCACCGGTCAAAGAGGCCCTGAAGTTCCGATACCAGGCGCGCTTCCAGCGGTTGGGACAGATCGAGGCCGACCACCTCGGCGCCGAAGCCGCGGCTCAGCGGGCGCGATTCGAGCAGTGCGGCACGCCGCGGCACCACCGCAGTATCGCGCGGACGCTGTCGTTGCTCATCTGCGGCTCTCCCACTGCGGCTTCGAGGAACTCCAATGTGGCGTCGATGAAGCCGAGCTGCTTCGGCGTGTGCGGTCACTTGGGGAGGCCGGGCACGATCCCGCGAACCGAAGTCGGGCTTGACGGTAAGGATGAGGTGTGATCGACCGGTCGGATGCTGAACTCATTGTCGAATCGCAGGACGAACCCGCTCGCTTCGGCGAGATCTTCGATCGGCACGCCGAGGCGGTCTTCCGGTATCTCGCGCGGCGGATCGGTCCGGACGATGCGAGCGACCTGCTGGCTGACGTATTTCTCGCTGCGTTCGAGGCCCGTTTCCGCTACGCCTCGGACTTCTCGACGGCGCTGCCCTGGCTGTACGGAATCGCGTTCAACCTGTTGCGGAAGTACTTTCGGCGGCGGGCCGTCGAACTCAGGATGTTGGACCGCCTCGTCGCGCAGAGCGAGCCGGACGATCACGTCGACGCAGTGGCGGACGTCATCGACGCTCAACTCCAGGTGCGAGCGATGGCGAAACTGCTCGACGAGCTCCCACCGGGCGAACGCGACGTGTTGCTGCTCCACGCGTGGGAGGCGCTCACCTACGAGGAGACTGCGAATGCGCTCAACATCCCGGTCGGCACGGTGCGGTCACGGCTGAACCGCACCCGACGCCGACTTCGCGCCGGCGTGGATGAGATCGACCGGATCCGTTCGGTGCGCCCCGATCGGCTGACGACGATCCCCGACGTGACGTCGACCGTTCTGACCCGAGAGAAGGAAAAGCTCATGGAGGCCATCGAAGGCAAGACGAAGATCATCATCGACGCCGGCGACGGCACCGTGTTGATCCGGAGCAAGGACGACATCACGGCGGGCGACGGAGCGAAGCACGATGTCATCGAGGGCAAGGCGGCGTCGTCTACAACGACGACCTGCAACATCTTCCGACTTCTCAACAACAATCGCGTGCCGACTCATTTTGTCGAGCGGCTCGACGCAGTCACCTTTCGGGCGCGCAAGGTCGAGATGATCCCTCTCGAACTCGTCGCTCGACGGATCGCGACTGGCAGCTTTCTGGACCGGAATGCCGACATCGCCGACGGCACCGTCTTTGCCGATCTCGTCTTCGAAGTCTTCGAGAAGGACGACGCGAACCATGATCCGCTCCTTGAATTCGACTTCGCGCGCGACGCGTTGCGGCGTTTCGTGCCCAACACGAAGGCGGCTCTTCAGCTCGGCGACGTCCACGCCGGCGACCTCATCAGCGAGGAGATGCTGTCGCACAGTCGCTATGCAACGGTCACCTCTGAGCAACTTGGCCAACTTCGCGACCTCACCGTCCGGACATTCGAAATAGTCGAGCACGCGTGGGCGAGACTCGGCGGCACGTACTTCGACTTCAAGATCGAATGCGGCTTCGACCACGAGACCGGCGCTCTGTTGGTCGCCGACGTCATAGATAGCGACTCCGGGCGACTCCGCTTCGGAGACAAGGACATGTCAAAACAGGCCTACCGCGACGGCAGCCAGTCCTTGCCCGACATCAAGAAGAACTTCGACGAGGTCGCGGAACTCACGAAGCAGCTCGTCTGAGGAACGCAGTCCTGGGCACAGACCACCGGCGACCAGGTGCCCGCTCGCGCGGCGGCGAAGATGCGTAGCCGCCGCGAACGTCAACGCAGACCAAACGGCGCGAGCGGGGTCCGCTCTGGCGACCGTTCGGCGTCGACGCGGTGGGTTGCTGCGGGGCAAGGAGAGCCTTCCCCCGGGTAAGGCCGAAGCCCTCCGCTCGCCGATGGTGCCGCGCCTGCAGGATCCGGACACTCGGGGCATGGCGCATCCACGAACCCATCATCGACTCAGACTGTTCACCGCCGTGGTCCTCAGCATCCTGTTCGCTACTGCGGTACCCGCGGCAGCCACGTGCAGGTCGACCTCTCACACTTCGCCGGCCGGTGGCGTCGCCGGCGTGCCGGTCCCCCGCCTTCACTGGGGATCGTGCGGCGAGGGCGCGCCCGACGGCGTCCAGTGCGCGACTGCGAGAGTGCCGCTCGACTACCGGCGCCCGCAGTGGAACACGATCGACCTCGCGCTCGCCCGCATCCCCGCGAGCGACCGGGCGCACCGGATCGGCTCCCTGTTCGTCAACCCCGGCGGGCCCGGTGGATCGGGCGTTGAAATCGTGTCCGACCCCGAGTCGTTCCCCGCGCCGCTGCGCGCACGGTTCGACATCGTGGGCGTCGATCCGCGAGGCGTCGGGCGCAGCGGACAGATCGAGTGCTGGAGCCCGGAGCAGTACACGCAGGAGTACGCGAAGGCATCCGGCCGCGCCTTCGGAGGCCCGGGCGTGTTCGCACAGACGGTCGCGCAGGCGAAGCAATTCAACGCCGCGTGCAAGGCCAAGGCGCGGGATCTGCTCCCCTACCTCGGCTCGCTCTACGTCGCGCGCGACCTCGACCTGCTTCGCGCCGCAGTCGGCGACCGGAAGCTGACCTTCCTCGCGGTCTCGTACGGCAGCTACGTGGCGAACATCTACGCCGCGCTGTTCCCGGAACGCGTGCGCGCCCTCGCCATCGACGGGCCGCTCGACACCGCGGCCTACAACCTGCACCCCGCGGACTACGCGCGACGGCGGCTGGTTGCCAACGACGCGGCGCTGCGCCGTGTCCTCCAACTCTGCAAGGCGACCCCGGAGTGCGCCTTCGGTAACGGAAATCCCGTCGGGGCATGGCACCGGCTGCTCGACCGGCTCGACAAGCACCCCGTGACCATCGTGGGCGAGGAGGGATTCCCCGTCACGACGAACGCCAGCCTGCTGGCGTGGGAAGTGTCGGTCGCGCTCTTCGACGGCAAGGAGATCTGGCCGCCGCTGTTGGACGCGCTCGACGAGCTCGATCGCACCAATGGCGGACCCCTCGTCGACTTCTTCTTCGCCGACCAGTACGCGTTCCTGTCGCCCAACGCGCAGATCGACTGCGCCGACACCGCCGCGGTCTACACGCACGAACTTGGTCAGCTGAAGCAATCGCTGATGAACGACGCGGCGTCGGCACCGCTGATGGGTTCCGCCCTCGTGTACGGGCCACCGGCGCTCTATCCCCACACGCCGGTCTGCACGGTGTGGACGTCGCCATCGGTGAGCCGCTACGACGGCTCGCTCGCGGTCCGCAACATTCCGCCGGCGCTCGTGATCGGCGCCACGGGCGACCCGGCCACTGACTACGCGGGCTCGGTCACGTTTGCCCGGCAGATCGGTGGGCGGTTGCTCACCTTCGAAGGCGAAGGGCACGTGGTCTTCGACAGCAGCCAGTGCGTCGGCAAAGCGATGGCTGCGTACCTCATCAACGGGAAGCTGCCGCCTCGCGGCGCGGTGTGCGACGACGACAGTTTCTAAGCATCGTGTCCTCCGTCCCGCAGCTGGTTAAGCGTCACGGCGGCCCGGCGCAACGCCTCGTTGGCGAGACGTGACCGGCGGTGCTGGGAGGTGTCCGTGACCCCGAACTTCTCGTACAGGTTCGCAAGGTGCTGCTTGACCGCCGCCTCACTCACGACAAGCTCGGTCGCGATCTCCTTCACCGACGCCGGCTCGGTGAACAGGTCGCGGTCGAGCAGCGGACGGCACAGCACGAGCAGCACGTCGTGCTCGCGGGCCGTGAGCGTCGGCGGGCCCTCCGCCACGGTGGTCTGGGTTGCACCGACGCTCGCCGAGTCGCGGAACAGCAGCCGCGTGTGGCCGACACGAATCTCGTCGCCGTGGCGGAGTTGCTGCGACGACCAGATGCGTTCGCCGTTCACGAACGTGCCGTTGGACGAACCGAGATCGCGAACGCACCACGCGGAACCGAAGCGCTCGAACAGCGAGTGCAGCCGGCTCACCATGGCGTCGTCGGGGATCGTGATCCCGTCGTCCACCGCCTTGCCGACGGGCACGCGGTCACCGTCGAGTTGGTGCACCGACCGGCCGGACAGCGCCCAGACCTCGACCGCTGCTCCCCCGGTGTCGCCCATGCAGAACGCAATCCTACGAACGGCGGGGTCCTGCCGGCCCGTGTCGTGTGAAAGGGTGCGGCCGTGACGGATCTGCTCCGTGACCGCTACGAGCCGATCGAGGTCGTCGGCTACGGCGGTGAGGCGTGGGTGCTCAAGGCGATCGACCGCCAGCACGACCGCGTCGTCGCGCTGAAAGTGCGGACGCTCGCATCGGGACTCGAGCGCGACGCGCTTCTCGCGGAGGCGGGGACGCTCCTGACGATCCCGCCCAACCCGCACCTTCCGTTGGTCCGCGAGGACTTCTTCGAGGATGACCACTACGTCATCGCGCTCGACTGGATCGAGGGCACCGACCTTGCGAAGTTGCTGCGCGCCAACGGCCGTCCCGGCCTCGCGCCGTCCTCGGTGATCGGGTGGCTCGCGGACGCGGCCGCCGCGCTGACGCACCTGCACACACTCGACCCGCCGGTGGTCCACGGCGACGTGAAGCCGGCGAACCTTGTCCTGACCGCGGGCGGCCGGGTCGTGCTCGTCGACTTCGGGCTGTCGTCGTCGCCGGATTCGCTGCGTCGCCGCCACGGGACGGTGGGCTTCGCCGCACCGGAGCTCGCGGCCGGTGAACCGCCGTCGCGGGCGAGCGATATCTATTCGCTCGCGGCCACCGCGTTCGCGTTGTTGACCGGAGCGCCGCCGTCTGGAGTGCGGCCCGACTGGGAGGGCATCGACCCCCTCCAGGCAGTGCGGCTCGAAGAGGCGATCCGCGCCGGGCTCGCGACCGATCCCGCGCGGCGGCCGGCGACCGCGGGCGCGTTCGTCGAGCTCCTGCGCGCCGGATGGGGCTCTTCGCTGCCGACGGGCGTGCTCACGTTCTGCTTCACCGACATCGAGGGTTCGACCGGGTTGTGGGAGGCCGACGCGCCCGCCATGGCCGCGCGCTCGTCCGCCACGAGGCCGTGGTGGCAGAAGTGATGGAGCGTCACGGCGGTCGGTGCGTGCAGTCGATGGGCGAGGGCGACTCGACCGTGTCCGTGTTCCCCGCCGCGACCGACGCGGTCGCGGCGTGCATCGATCTGCAGCGTGCGCTCGCGGAGGAGCCGGGCCCCGAGGGACACGACCACCCCCTGCGCGTGCGGATCGGAATCCACACGGGCGAGGCCGCGCCAGCGGGGCGGCACCTATATGGGTGCCACTCTCAACATGACCGCGCGGATCCGGTCGCTGGCCGACGGCGGGCAGGTCTTCGTGTCGGCGACCACTGCGAAGCTTGTCGAAGGAAGCCTGCCCGGGGGCGTGGCACTGGTCGACCTCGGCCCCCACCGGCTTCGTGGGTTCAGCAGCGCCGAATCGGTGTTCGCGCTCGCCGCACCCGGCGTGTCCACACCGCCCGCGGTGACGTCGTGCCCGTACCCCGGACTGCCGGCGTTCGAGCGCGACGACGCCGACCGGTTCTTCGGTCGGGAGGCGGTCGTCGCCGAAGTGGCGGAACGGGTCCGCGACACCGGTTTCGTCGCGATCGTCGGCGCGAGCGGGAGCGGCAAGTCGTCGGTGGTGCGCGCGGGGCTGCTGGCGACGTGGGGCGCGGGCGTCGTCGTCACACCCGGCGCCGCACCGACACCGTTGCCCGAGGGTCCCGAGCTGATCGTCGTCGACCAGTTCGAGGAGGCGTTCACGCTGTGCGACGACGACGGAGGCGCGCGAGCGGTTCTTCGACTCGCTCGTGAATCGCAAGGGACCCGTCGCCATCGCATTGCGCGCCGATCACTACGGGCGCTGCACCGAGCATCCAGGACTGGCGCGGGCGGTCGCAACGGATCAGCTGCTGCTTGGCGCGATGGGTGAGCAGGAGTTGCGCAAGGCCATTACCGGTCCGGCGGAGGTCGCGGGTCTGCACATCGAGCCGGGCCTGGTCGAGGTGCTGGTCGAGGAGATCCTGGGCGAGCCCGGCTCCCTGCCGTTGCTCTCCCACGCACTTCGCGCGACGTGGGAGAATCGGGACGGCCGGGAGCTCACGCTCGACGCGTACCGGGCCACGGGCGGAGTGCGCGCCGCGGTGGCGACGACCGCAGAACACGTGTACGGCGCGCTCGATACCGACGAGCAGCAGCTTGCGCGGCGCACGTTCCTCGCGCTGACCGAACCGGGAGAAGGGGCCGAGGACTCCCGCCGCCGGGCGACGCTGGCCGAGCTCACCCCGCTCGGGGGCGACGAGCGCATCACCGAGCTGCTCGACGCGATGACCGACGCCCGCCTCGTCACCGTCGGCGACGGCACGGCCGAGGTCGCGCACGAGGCGCTCATCCGGCACTGGCCGCGGCTGCGCGCGTGGCTCGACGAGGATCGCGATGGTTTGCGCCTGCACCGGCACCTCGCCGTGGCCGCCGCCGAGTGGGACGGGTGGGGCCAGATCCGGCCGAGCTCTACCGGGCGCGCGGCTGGCCACCGCGGTCGAATGGTCCGAGCGAAGCGACGGCATGTCGGCACTGGAGGCAGAATTCCTCGACGCCGGCGTTACCGAACAGGACCGCGAGCGCCGCGCGCAGGCGCGCCAAAACCGGCGCTTGCGGATTCTGCTTGGCGGTACCGCGATCGTCCTCATTGCGGCGTTGATCGCCGGCGGGCTGGCGTTCGTGTCGCAGCGGCACGCCGCGGATACGCGTGATGACGCGTCCGCGGCCGGCGATCGGGCGGACGTGTCGCGGATCGCCGCGGTCTCGCGCAGCGTCATCGACCGCCAGCCCGACGCTCGGGCTGCTGCTCGCCACCGCGGCGCACGACCTGAACGACACGGCCGACACACGCTCAACGTTGCTGAACGCGCTCGAGGCGCACCCTTTGCTCGATGGACTGCTGTACGGGAACGAGTCCGGGCTCGAGGCCGCCGTGTTTTCTCCCCACGGAACGCTGATCGCGACGCCGACCTCCGACGGGTCGGGCACGATCTTGTGGGACGCGGCCACGCACGACGCGCGTTGATACGTTGCGCGAAGTCGACGACGGGATCAGCCTCGACGCGGCGTTCAGTCCCGACGGTCGCTGGCTCGTCGTGCCTCGGCACCAGCAGCTCGTCGACGGGTATCGCTCGGTGCTCGAGGTGTGGGACGTCGCCGCGCGCAAGCTCGAGGCGGTCCGCCCGAGCCCGGCCGGCGCGCTCACCACCGTGGCGTTCACGGCCGACGGGTCGCAGCTCATCACCCATGGCGGGTTCTCGGGCCGGGACGAGCCGAACGACGAAGTGGTCGTCTGGGACACGAGGACATGGCGTCCCGTCGGTGCGACATGGCAGCTCTCGCCGGCGTACGCGGGCGACGACGGCTTCGTCGTGAGCGCCGATGCCGGGCTGGCGGCGGGAGCGCACTTCACGGAACCCGACGGTCCTCTGTCGATCGGGTTGTGGCGGCTGGTCGACCGCTCCCTGGTCGGGACACCCATCGCGGCCGACGCGATCACCAACGAGACCACTGGGCCGCTTACAGGACTCGCCATCGCTCCCGACGGCTCCACGCTCGCGGTGAGCACGGAACTCGGCGGCGTCCTGCTGGTCGACCCGTTGTCGCACGAGGTCGACGGAGCGCCGCTGGCCGTGCCCGAGAGCACGGCGACCGCCGTCGAGTTCTCGCCCGACGGGCGCACGATCGCCGTCGGCCGGCTCGACGGCCGAACGCAGCTCTACGACCGCGCAACCCGCGAACCGCTCGGGCCGCCACTTGCCGCGAGCGCCGCGGAGATCACCGACGTCTCCTTCGCTCCCGACGGGTCCCGGCTGGTGACGGCCAGCAGCGACCGAACCGCGGCCGTGTGGCGCCTCGACGGCGGTCGCTCGATCGGCGTCGGCCTCTCCGACCAGAGCGCGCCGGTCACCGAGGCCGTGTTCACACCCGACGGGGCGCACCTGTTGACCGCAGACCTCGACGGCACGGTTGCGGTAAGGGACGCGCGCGGCGGACGGCTCGAGGACACCATCAACGTGGGCAGCCCTGCATTGTCCGTCGCCGTCGATCCCGGGGGCCGGCGCATCACGGCGGCCGGCGCGCACGGACAGGTGATCATCGTCGATCTCGACGGCAGCCACCGGCGAAAGGTCGAGGTGAATGGGACTCCGAACCAGGTCACGTTCGCGCCGGACGGATCGACCGTGGCGGTGGCCGTCGACGCGTCCGGCGGGGACGAAACCGCGACAGGCCCCGGAACCGGTGCGATCCGGTTCCTCGATGCGGCATCGGGCAAGGCCGCTCGTTCGCCGATCGACATCCCGGAAAGTCCCGTCGGGCTCGGCTACGCGCGCGACGGCGACCTTCTCGCCGTCATCACGTCGAACAACCAGGTCCACTTCTTCTCGCTCCGCTCGGGACGCGAGGCCGGCAAGCCGATCGACAATCCCGACGCGCCGTTCACGTCTCTCGCGTTCTCGCCCGACGGACAGCGGATCGTGCTCGGCGTCGCGTCGGGCGCGCTGCGCCAGTACGACCTCACGACCCGGCAACCGGTGGCCAAGCCGCTCGAAGGTGACCCGAACGGGGTGTACGGGGTCGCGTACGCGCCGGACGGGACGGTTGTCGCGGGCACGGCCCTCGGCTTCTCGACGACTCGACTATGGGATGCACAGACCGGCGCGCCGCTTGGTGCGGTGCTCACCGGAGGGCGACTGCCGTACTCGTACAAGACGTTCACGGTCGACATGCCTACATACAGTCGCCCTGCCTTCTCTCCCGACGGCCGTAGCTTGGCGACACCGGGCTTCGGCGGCGCGACGGTGATCTGGTCGCTCGACTCGGAGAGTTGGCGGCGCGCCGCGTGTGCCATCGCCGCGCGCGACCTCACCGATGAAGAGTGGCAGCGCTACCTCCCCGGCCGCACCCAGCACCAGGTGTGCGGCCCATGACGTGCGCGCGCTCGTTTGGCGATGCTGTCGACGCGTCTGCGCGCTTCTCGCGTCTGCGCGAGTTGCGCGATCGATTCGGAGGCTCGGCATGAGCGGAAGCCGCCGCACGTTGCACGCGGATGATCCGCTGGCGTCACCCTGCGTTGCCGGCGCGCTCGGAGGGACTCGAACCAAGAACCTTCTGATCAGTAGTCGGATGCTCGGGCGTCCATCGCGTGTTGGGCAGTCCATGACGCACGTCTGAGTTCTTTCGATAGCGACTCTACCGTCCACTGCGTGCGTCACGTCCAGTGTGACCACCAAGGAGACTGGCGCGGACTTGCAGTGCGCGGCGTTGCAATTCGGAAGAGACCGCGCTCGCACGACGCGACCACGAAATCGAGTCCCCAACCATCTAGTCATACGACGCCATATCGACGGTGATCCACCGCGAACCAAGCATCCCCGACCTGGCGTTGGAGACACGGCGACTTGAGCGTCGCGCCATCCGTCTGGATCCGAAGCGGTGCTGCTGAGATCGGACGCTGGCTCCTGTGGCGTGTTGCGGACCGTCCTGCTGGGTAGGCGTGATACGGCATGATTCGCCTGATGCGCAGCGAGCGGTTCCGTGTCCCGGCAGAGGCCGACGCCGCGGTAGCGTAGAGATGGCCGCCGCGCCAGCCTCGCGTCCGTCCGGCCGGGTAACTGCTGACCACACGATGAGTCGCGCAGGCTTCGCCTTTGCGCTCGCCGTGTCCGGGATGTGCTTCGTGGCGTATCCGGCCCTGCGGCCGTTCTCTGACGAGAAGTCGCTTGCCGGCGCCCACGCGTTCGCGTCCGTCCGGTGGACGGCGGCGCACAGCATTGGGATCTTCGCGTTCATCCTGTTGGCCGTCGGTCTCGTTGGTGTCTACGAGGAGCTGAGCGCCGCGGCGGCGGGATCGCGGGCGCGGATTGGTTTGCTGCTCGCGTGGATCGGAATCGGACTGACATTGCCGTACTACGGCGCCGAGGTATTTGGTTTGCACGCGGCCGGCGAGCAAGCGCTGCGCACGCGCGATACGGCGAGCTTCGACACTCTTGTCCACGACATCCGCTGGCAAGCGGGAATCTGGTTCATCGTTGCCGGACTGTTGCTGCTTGCGGCCGGAACAATCGTCTTCGCGGTCGCGGTGTGGCGTGCCGAGTCACTTGTCCGCTGGTCCGCCATTCCTCTTGCGGTGATGATCACGCTGTTTCTCCCGCAGTTCGCGGCCGGCAAGCCGATCCGAGTGGCCTACGGCGTCCTGCTCGCGTGTTCATGCATCACGCTCGCCTGGGCCATGACGCGCGTAACGACGTCGGCACCGCCACACGACTCCGAAGCCGTCGGAACCCGGAGGTTCCCGTGAACAACACCACGCTCATCAACTGGTTCCAAGTTCCTGCCGGCCGTGAGGACGAGTTCTTGCAACTGTGGCACGAGGCTGACGAGCTACTGAACCGACGCGGCGGTTACCTCACTACTCGGCTCCACAAGGCACTACAGCCGGGAGGCCAGTTCCAGTACGTCAACGTCGCCGAGCTCGATTCGGTCGAGCGCTGGCAGGAGGTCATCTCGAGCCCCGAGTTCGCGGCCATCGCAGCGCGAATGGCCGACTTTCATCCAGTCCCGGGTCTGTTCGCTGTCGTGGTCGACAACCAACGGCAGAACGCGTGACGGTAGGACCGCGCCGCCAACCTCGTCAGTGTCACGACTCGCACAACCACGCGCGGAGCGCGCCGCGAAGGGACAGCGAATTGCGTCGCCGAGAGGAGAGCCCTGCAGCCAGCCTGAACCCCTGACGCACATGCTCGACCGGCCCGGGCCGTATCGCCTACGACGCTGTCGGTGAGGGTGCACTCGTCGTGTCTGTGCCCGGTATGGGGGAGCTGCGCAGCAGCTACCGGCTTACGGTTCCCGCCCTGACCGCTGCGGGTCTGCGGGTAGCGACGATGGAGTCGCGCGGGCACGGTGACAGCGACGCCACGTTCGACCGATACGACGACGTTGCGGTGGACGAGGACGTCCTCGCATTCATCACTGCAACGGGCGGACCGGCCGTTGTGATGGGCAACTCGATAGCTGCCGGCGGCGCGGTGTGAGCTGCCGCCGAGCAACCTGACGACGTGAGCGGCTTGGTGTTGCTCGGGCCGTTCGTGCGCAATGCCCCGACGAGCCCGCTCATGGTGTGGATGTTCAAGGCGCTGATGTCAGGGCCGTCGCCGCAAAGATGTGGACGTCGTACATGCCGCAGCTCTGCCCGGGCCGGCGACCTGCCGACTTCGAAGAACATCGCGAAGCGGTCGCGGCGAGCATGCGGCTTCCCCGTCGTCGCAAGGCGTTCACTGCGACGACGCGCACGAGCCACGATCCGGCGGAGTTCCACCTCGACGATGTCCGCGCGCCGACGCTCGTCGTGATGGGGAGCGCCGACCTGGATATTCGTGATCCCGCTGCAGAGGCGCGATGGATCGCGCAAGGGTTGCGCGGTGACGTGCGCATGGTTCCTGACGCCGGGCATTACCCGCAGGGTCGAGTACCCCGACATCGTGAACCCGCGGCTTGTCGAGTTCTGTCATCGCGTCAAGTCACGCGAGGTCCGGGTGATGCCAAAGATCCGTGGTGAGCCAGCGGAAACGCGAGCAATGTCCCTACGACGAATGAGCATCGCGCCGCTTCACGGAGGCCTCATGCAAAACATCGTGGTCGGCGTCGACGGAAGTCGGCTCACCCGAGCAGCGCTCCAATGGGCAGCAGGCGAGGCACAACGCAGCGACGCCAACGTCGTGGTCGTCCACGCCGTGCCTCGCACCGAGCTGTGGTCCCTTTCTGCCGTGCAGGTCAACATCGACGACGTCCTCGCCGAGCTACGCGGGCTCCTCGAAGGCACCTGGACCGCGCCGCTTCGAAAAGCAAAGGTGCCGTACACCGTCCAGCTGGTCCGTGGCGACCCGGCGACGGAACTGTTGCGAATCGCGAACGGAAACGAGCATCGATGCTCGTACTCGGCTCCAAGAGCCACACGGCGCTCAGCGACCTTGTCGTCGGCGGCACCGTCCACAAAGGTCATCAACCGAAGCTCGACACCTGTCGTCCTCGTTCCAGCCGAACCCCAACGACCAGCGTCGCGTCGCGGCGCTCCAGGGGGGCCCAACCGCCACCGAAGTGATGGGACGCCGCCAGGCCTCGAGCTGCCGACGCGACTCGGTACCGGCACGCACGGTGAAGCCCTTCCCCCATTTCGCGCCTCGACGCGTTACGTAGGCACAAGGTTTCTCCGAGTGACACAGGCTTGGTGCTCGGGAGATGTGCTCGGCGTTGCGCCGCTATTGCGACTCCGACCGCGGGTACAACGCGGTCATAGGGATGCGCGTCGAGGTGGTCCGACGCCCCGGCGTCGAGGAAAGGAGCGCCGATGCAAGGAGATGAAGCGACGACGCAGATGCTCGTAAGGCCGGGCGGCGGTATCGCCTACGACATCGTCGGTCGTGGAGCGCTCGTCGTCTGTGTGCCCGGCATGGGGGAGCTGCGCAGCAGCTACCGGTACACCGTGCCCGCGCTGACCGAAGCAGGACTACGGGTCGCGACGATGGACCTGCGGGGACATGGCGACAGCGACGCGACGTTCGACCGGTACGACGACGTTGCGGTGGGCGAGGACGTCGTCGCGCTGATCGCCGAGCTGGGTGGGCCGGCCGTCGTCGTCGGGAACTCGATGGCCGCCGGCGGCGCGGTATGGGCCGCCGCAGAACAACCTGGTGACGTGAACGGGCTGGTGCTGCTCGGCCCGTTCGTGCGCAACGCGCCGACGAACCCGCTCATGGTGTGGTTGTTCAAGGCACTGATGTCGGGCCCGTGGGCCGCCAAGATGTGGACGTCGTACATGCCCAAGCTCTACCCCGGACACCGGCCGGCCGACTTCGAGGAACACCGCGCCACGGTCGCGGCGAGCATGCGACGTCCCGGCCATCGCAAGGCGTTCACGGCCACGACGCGCACCAGCCATGATGCCGCCGAGGCGCGCCTCGACGAAGTGCGCGCACCGACCCTCGTGGTGATGGGCAGCGCCGACCCTGATTTTCGTGATCCGACAGGCGAGGCGCGTTGGATCGCGCAACGGTTACATGGCGACGTGGTCATGGTGCCCGACGCCGGCCACTACCCGCAGGTCGAGTTCCCCACGGTCGTGAACCCGCGACTCGTCGAGTTCTGCCGACGCGCTCGGCGCGCGGATTCGGCGTGATGCGACGCGCTTCCTCATTCGACGCAGTAGGCACGCAGCGACGGGGAGTCACGCCGGCAGTCGGGGCCAACGTCGCGTTCCGCGGGGTCATGGAGAGCGGCATCGTGGCTGCCTTCGCCTACTGGGGATACCGGCGGGGCAATGGCGCTGTGTCGCGCACGCTGCTCGCGGTCGGGACGCCCACGGTCGCGTTTGGTGTGTGGGGTGCGGTCGACTTCCGTCAGCTGGGACGCTTCGCCGAACCGGCGCGGCTCGTCGAGGAGCTGACCATCTCCGGCAGCGCGGTGGCCGCGTTGTGCGCCGCTCGGCAACGCTCGCTCGCTGTCGTTCTCGGCGCGGCGTCCGTCATACACCACACGTTGGTCTACGCCACCGGCGAACGCCTGCTGAAGGTGTTGCCGGCCTCGTCAACGTGAGGCGCCACACCGACGGAACAAGTTCCGTCCGGACACCGGTCATCATCGGCGGCGTGTTCGGCTTCGTCTACGTGATGGCGAACGCGACCGCATTGCCGTCGCCGGCCGCAGAAGCGCTGCGCGCGATCGCGGTCGTTGCGTTCATCGGATTGTTCGTGGCGATGCGGCGCAGCGGTCAGATCGGCGGACGCCACGCGACAGGACGGTTCGGCCGCAGGTTCTGGTATGTCGTTGTGGGCGAGGTCGCCGCGCTGTTCGTCGGCGCGGTCGTGCTGACGGGACCGCTGCATGTGGGAGATGCCGTCATCGCCTGGGTCTCGGTCGTCGTCGGAGTGCATTTCATTGCGCTCGCCGCCGTATGGCATCAGCCGTTCTACGACGCGCTCGGTGCCGCGATCACAGCCTGCGGCCTGGCAGGCCTCGCGGCGGTGGCCCTCGGTGCCTCGGCAGCAGCGATCGCCGCGATCGGTGGTGTCGCACCCGGATTTGTGCTTCTCGGGGCCGCGTACCGGCCGATCGTGCGCACGCACGCAGCCTCCAGACGGCCGTGAGATTGCATCATCGCCAAGAGGTTCGCACGGGCAAGCGTCGAACCTCCCCGTGGCGCCTTGCGGAGCGAATCCGCTCCACGAGGCCGCGCGACTTCCTATTCGTCGAGCATGCGTTCATCGACAGCGTCCGAACCATTGAGCAAAACAGTTCCGCCGGTATGCGCGCGACCGCGTGCACCGCGTCGCGCGTACATCGCCCGTCTCGTGGTAGACCCACTTCGAGATCCGTGTGCGCATAAGGCATAAGGAGGTGGTGATGACGCGTCGCACCCTTGACATCATCTTCGCCGTTGGTGGGCTCTTCGTCGCCGGGCTCGTACTCGTGCTCGGCCTCGTCCTCCAGAACCAAGCCGACTTCGCGAAGAGCTACGTCCACAACCAGCTCGCACAACAGCAGATCACCTTCACGCCCGCGACCGCGCTGAAGGCGAACGAGAACGACCCGTGCCTCAAGAGGTACGCGGGCGATCCGCTCGTCTCGGGCAAGCAGGCCGAGTGCTACGCGAACCACTACATCGCGGTGCACCTCGGCGAAGTCAACAACGGAAAGACATACGCGCAGACCAGCAATGAGCTGCGCGCCCTACCCGACCAGAACAGCGCCGACGCCAAAGCGCTCAGCGCCAAGGTCGACACCCTTTTCCGCGGCGAGACGCTTCGCGGGCTGCTGCTCACGAGTTACGGCTTCAGCATCTTCGGCGATCGTGCCCAGACGGCTGCCTACGTGTGCTACGTGATCGCAGGCATCCTGTTCCTCGCCGCCATCGCAGGCTTCATCCACGCTGCCACGAGATCGGCCGAACATCAGATACTCGTGCCACCACACACCGAATAGCGCCATATGACTCCGCCCGTCCTGGCGTTTCACCGCGCGTCACAACGGCGGCGCGCGTCGCTCACAAGACGATCGATTGGTGTCGACATGGGCGCGTCGCGCCCTGTTGCGCGGTGAGAGGTACGGTGCACCGGCGACGCATCGGTTGGCATCTACGCGGCGCGTTCGGCTTCATTGTTCTCGCCTTGCTCGCGGTCGCGGTCGCGTTGCTCGTCACGCCGATGCAAACGGTCACTACAGCCGGTCAAACGGTGCGAGTGGGTGCCGCCCCGCCGAGCCTGAACCTCTCCGGACCAGGCGTGTGAGACCTCTTCGGCCAGTCGCTTCCAACGCGTGTTCGTTTCGTCGGACCGGTTCGACCGCGTCCCGTACTGAGCAAGATCTCCGTTGACGAACAGGTCCGCGACTTCCTCGCGAGGTGACAGTGTGGCGCTACGAGTGATCGCCGTTGTGAACTTCGTCAAACGTGGCGCAGGCGCCGGCCGAGCGGTGATCGGGATTGAGGTGTGACGCTGCCCACTGAACGGCCGATCGCGTCAACTCTTCGAGTCGAGCGACCTCCAGTTCGTTGGCGTATCCGACGCTTTTCGTGCACCGCGTTGTTGCGGTGCTTCTCATACAGGCCTTGGAGCCAGTCCCTGAAGCTCGCTCGGGTCGATTCCGCGTACGCGCGCGTTGTTTTGCACCACGCGTTCGGCAATGGCCGCGCCCTTACGGCTCACGCTCTTACCTACAACCAGCAGCGTCTCCAGCGCCGTAAAGCAGGCAGCCAGTGAACCCGCCGGCCGCTGCGAGCACATTGCGTGGTGATATCAGCGGGCCGCGTCGATCGTCCGCCGCTCCCACTCGGTCTTGTTCCCGTCCGGCTTGGCCATGGCGTCGCTCAGGTGGCTATAGCCCGGCCACAGGGCCCCGTTCTCGTCGATCCCACGGACGACCCATGTCTCCGTGACGCGGAGCGCGTTGCCGTACGTTGCGCTCCGCAGCCAGACGTGCGATACAACGCCGACCGGTCCACACCAAACTGCGCGACCAAATCACCGCGCCGTACCCTCACCATGTCCACGTCGCCGTAGACCGTGAACGAACGCTGCTTACTCGCCCCCGTGACCGGATCGTTCCCCACAACCACACGGACTTCCCACGCGCGCGGCCGGGCGCTCACGCATCGATCCCTCACCGCGGCGCGCACCGCGCCCAGCAATAGGGATGCCGTAGAGGAACCCAGCGACGCAGCCGCGCGTCTTCGCAGGTCAAATGCAGCGCGCTCGGAGGGACTCGAACCCCCAACCTTCTGATCCGTAGTCAGATGCTCTATCCATTGAGCTACGAGCGCTGGGCCGAGCCAGTGTAGGGCGCGGTCCCTCGGGACGTTCCGGCCGCACCGGACTGCGACCGCCCGGGGCCGCGGAGCTCATCGCTCGGTCACACAGAACTTGTGAAACTGCAGGAAAACGTGTGACACAGCGGCCGCGGTTGCGCGGTACACCCGCCCGAACGAGGATGGAGCTCCACGGTCGGCGGAGGAGCTCATGATGTCCGACAAGCCCAGTTACCTCGGTCTGCTCAACGCGGTGGCGCTCGCCGAGGGAGAAGCGGAGAAGTACCTCTGCGCCTGGGCTCACGTCACGCCGAGCGACGACGTCCGCGAAGTGCTGCTCACGGTCGCTCGGCGTGAAGGCGAGCACGCAGCCAGCTTCGCGAAGCGCATCAACGAGTTCGGCTACGAGGTCCGTCAGAAGGACGACGGCGGGCGGCTCGAGAAGGCGATGGCGCTCGTCACGTCGAAGCGTTCTGATCTCGAGAAGATGAAAGCGCTCAAGCTGCATCGTCTCGATACCAGCGACCGTCCCGATGTCTTCGACGACTTCTTCAAGGATCACACGATCGACATCCAAACCGGCGCGTTGCTCGGTCGCTACATCGCCGAAGAACGCGACAGCGGCCGCTTGCTCCGCAGCTGCTACGAGCAGTTGAAGTTGCACAGCGATTCGAGTACCACGAGTCCGTCCCGCGGAGTGACACGACTGGAAGCCAAGGTCGACAAGCTGCAGCGCGCCGTCGAGGAGCTCCGTCAAATCGTGAGTGCGCAGTCGATGTCAGGTGTCTCCTGACGCCCGACGCCATCGAGCACGTCCGCTCAATGTGACGGATCCGCGCGGTCACGACCGGCGCGATACTCCGCTTCGGTGACAGGCACCCGCCAACTGTTGTCGAGCCCGAGCTGCGCGATGACACCGATCCAGTCGACGTAGCGCCGCAGCATCGTCTCACCCTTGCGGTTGTCGACGATCGTCACGCCGTCGATCTGCAGCTCGCGGCCCGTCGGAACAAACCTTGGAAGTCGCGCGCGCCCGGTACGACCAGGGTACGACAGTCACATGCGCGAACGCGTCATCGGTCGCGCCTGCGAAGATGTGACCGATGCCGTCGTACACGTCCTGCCGCACGACACTGAACGACTCGCGGCCTCTGATCAACATGTTGCCTCCTCAGGGCGTATACGCGCGGCCGTTGCCGAGCACGCCGTCGGGCTCGTTCGGCTGCACCACCACGATCGGACCGCGGCTCTCGACGAACGGACCGAACGTCGGCAGCTGCCATGTGCCCGGCGGCGACGGGTTGGTCACAGAATAGAACGCGTGTTGCCTCTGCTCGGCGTGCGCGATCACCCACATCCCGCGCGCCGTGTTCGAATCGACGGGATCGTCGTCGTAGTCGGGCTCGGCATTGTCGGGCGCGGTACGGTCGCCACCTTGCGCAGGTGCGGCGTGCGAACCCCTGCATCGCGCGCGTCGAGTGCGAGGAGCGCCTCGTGTTCGACACTACGCCGCAAGCTCGAGAACGGACGCTCGTCGCCGACGTTCTCTTCAGGCGCGCGTAGCGGTAGCGGCGGAACAGCAGATCGGCGTCGCGCTGATCCCGGCCCAGGACCTTCATGAACAGTCGCTCACCATCGGCCGTGGTCGCGAACCACGGCGTCGATCCGCGGGCGTCGACCGACGCACGCGCGAGCCGCCGCACCGCGAGGCTGCTGCGCGCGAGCGCGGTAACGATGTCGTGGCCGGTGGGTTGCCGGGTGGGCGATCCGAAGGCGAGGAGCGTGAGGTCGCCACAGGCCCATCCGGCAGCGAGCGCTATCCCGAGCTCGAACGGCCCCTCGGTGCCCGAGACGATCCGGAACACGATCACCGTGCCGACGAACGTCCACGCGACGTGCCGCCAGCGCAGGCCGGCGTACGCGCCGACGACGACTGCGAGCGCAGATGCGACCCCGACATAGACGTGATCGGGAAAGCCGCTCCCGACGATCCACGAGTCGGCGCGCTGCGCGACCGCGAGCGACGACGGATGGTCGATGTCGATTGCACGCCCGAAGCACCACACGACGGCGGCCGCCGCGATCCCAGCGGCGACGCATACGAGTGCCGCGCGCACACGACGAGCCGCGCCGAACGCGATGACGATTATCAGCGGATAGACAACGGCCACGAACTGCGACACGCCCACGAGGAACCGCTCGAACGGATCCGGCAGGTCGTGCAAGAAGGACAACATGCTGTCCTCGAAGCCGACGAGCGTGTCGCGATCGACCTGCGCCGCGAGCAAACACACACCAAGGACAACCAGCGCGAGCGAGAGCGACAGGGCGGTCACCGGCGAGCGTTCGAAGACCGGACCGCGCGCCTCGACGACCTCGGCCGTTGCGGCGTCGAGTCGTCGGGCGGCGACGGCCGCACCGTGACCGTCACGTCACCTCCGGGGAGACGCCGGAGCCAATCAGTCGGTTGCGTCCGCGACGGCGTGCACCGCGGCGAGGCGCTGCTGGTCCATCTCCTCGGCGATCGTCTCGTCCTCGGCGACGAGCTGCGCGATGTCGGCGTCGGCGAACGCGAGCACGCCCATGTCGTCGAACGCGGCGCGAATCTTCGGACCCCACAGGCCGATGTCGCGAAGGATCGGCACGATCCGCGTGAACAAGAACCCTCGGAACATGATCTGGAGGTCCGCGTGCGCGACGATCTCCACGATCTCGCTTACGGGCAGTCCGAGCCGCTCCCAGACCTCCTCGCCGAGGAACCGGTCGCGCATCCGGTAGCACGCGTCGACGCAGAACTCTTCGCGCTCGTCGCGCTCGGCCTGGGTCAGCTGCGGGTAGTAGTCGCGCAGCGCGAGCCGCCCGAACATCACGTGCCGTGCCTCGTCCTGCATGACGTACGCGTTGATCGACTTGGCCAGCGGGTCGGTCGCGTTGTTGCGGATCAAGCTGAACGCCGCGAGGGCGAGTCCCTCGATGAGCACTTGCATCGCCAAGTACGTCATGTCCCAGCGGCTGTCGATCAATGCGTCGTTGAGCAGTGACCGCAGGTTGGAGTTCAGCGGGTAGACGAGGTCGAGCTTCTCGTGGAGATAACGGCCGAACACCTCGACGTGCCGGGCCTCGTCGATCACCTGGGTGGCGGCGTAGAACTTGGCGTCGATCGTCGGCACGGTGTTGACGATCTTCGACGCGCACATCAGTGCGCCTTGTTCGCCGTGCAGGAACTGCGAGAACTGCCACGACACCTGATGGCGGCGTACTTCGCCCTTCTCGCGATGGTTCATCTTCTCCCAGAACGGCGTGCCGCTGATCATCACGGTCTCGTCGGGCACGCCGAGCGGGTTCTCGAAGTCGATGTCAACGCTCCAGTCGATGCGATCCGACGCGATCCACTGCCGGCGTGTGCCCTTGTCGTACAAGCGCAGCAGCTGATCGCGACCGTTGGTGTAGTCGAAGTCGAAGATCGTCGAACCGGCGGCCGGCAACCCCCACGACCTCGCGCTGTCATTGAGCGCGCGTGCCGTCTCGCCCGTCGACGGCGGCGCGTCGTGCCCCCCGCGCTCATCTGACTGCACCATCGTGTCTCGCCTCCGCATGCGTGCCTCGCGCGAACGGAGCGAGCCTATGCGCTCGTTCCTTGCTCCGAAAGCGTTCGCCCCATCGCCGCGCCGACGGTGCTCGGGGAATGTGTGCAGCGCGCGATTGCACGGCACCAATCCGGTGACACAGCGCGGGCGAGACGCACGACAACGGCGAGCGGCCATGACCCACCGCAGCTACTTCTCCGCGACTACTTCTTCGTGCACGCTCGGAAGTAACTCATCAGGACGGGGGTGACGACCGTGTCGCCCGGTTGACCGACCGCCTCGTTGACCTCTTCGTGGGTGAGGCCGCGCACCACTTGCACGTCGGCTGCGACGCCCGCGTTGCGCAACGTCGTGCCGAATGCCTGGCTCTCGTTCACCCGATCAGGCTGGCCACGCGTCACGATGTGGAACGAAGGAATGCCCTTACCGTGTGCGACGTTCGCCGGCGGCGACGCACGCTCCCACACCGACGGGTCGTTGCCGAAGGCGTTGCGGTACATCGCTTCCGACTGACCGCCCGACGCGATCTGCGCGGGGATGTCGTAAGTCGAATCGAGCGGCGCGGTGCACACGACGTCGGAGAGTTGGCGTCCCGCGCCCTGTAGGAACGAGCCGTCGGTCGACTCGAGCGCGACGAGGAACGCGCCCGCCGAGTGTCCGAGCAACATGACGTGGTGCGCGTCGACCGCGTAGCTCGACGCGTGTCCTACGAGGTACGCGATCGCCGCTGCGATGTCCTGCTCGGCCGCCGGATACTTCCCGTTGGTCGTTCCCGCGCCCGTGTCGCCGACCAAGCGGTAGTTCAGGCTCGCGAAGGTCCAGCCTTCGTCGTTGAACAGCTTCACCTTGTCGGTGATCTTGTTCGCCTTGTCGCCGTTGACGAAGCCGCCTCCGTGCACGAACACGACCAGCGGTGCGGCCGCGCAGCCGCCCGCACGGACCGGCACGTAGACGTCGAGCGACTGCAGGCGCGCGGCGACGCCGGCGCTCGAGGCATAGCGCACGTCGCGATGCGCGACGGTGCCGGTACCTGAGCAGTCCTGCGGATGCGCCGGTTGGCACGTCGCGGCGAGCGTGGCGAACGTGCTGACGGCAAGGGCGAGGACGACCCAGCGGCGCATGGCTCCAATGTTGTCACACGAATGTGAAGAAACGATGAGGCGGGGATGGGCTGCGAGTGATCAGCGGCGAGCGACCGCTCGCTCCAGATCGAGCGCCTCGAACACCGTGCAGTTGTCGTGGAACACGACGAAGCGATCAAAGTGCTTCATGAACCAACGATCGTGCGTGACCGCGATCAGTGTGCCGTCGTACTCCTCGAGCGCGCTCTGTAGCGCCTCGGCCGAGTCGAGGTCGAGGTTGTCGGTCGGCTCGTCGAGCAACAGCAAGTTCGCGCGGCCGAGCTCGAGTGCGAGGATTTGCAGCCGCGCGCATTGTCCACCCGACATCACCTCGAACGGAAGTTCGGCGCATTGACGAATGCCGTAACGCGCGAGGCCCGCAAGCGCGGCGGGTTTGGCGACCATCGCGTCGAGGATCTCCACGGGCGTTCGGCCCGCGAAGCCCTCGGGCTCGTTGGTCTGGTGAAACAGCGCGGGACGGACTTCGGCGCCGAGCTTCCACGCGCCGATGTGCTCGACCGCGCCGCCGCCAACGAGGCGCAGGAAATGTGACTTGCCGGTGCCGTTGGCGCCGAGCACCGCGACCCGCTCGCCGAACCACACCGAGAGGTCGAACGGCTCGGTGAGTCCGGCGAGCTCGAGGTGCCTGCACTCGAGCACACGTTTGCCCGAACGCCCGCCTCGGAGCCGCATCTTGACTGCGCCGGCCTTCGGCGGTTCGGGCGGCGGACCGGCCTGCACCCATCGCTCCCACCGTGACTGCGCGGCGTTCGCTTGGCCCTGGTTGCTGTCGTTGACCGCGGCGCGTTGCTTCATCAGCTTGTAATGGCGAAAGAGCCGACGTTCTTCCTCGCGCCAGCGTGCGACCGCGTCACCCATTCGCGCATACCTTGCACCACGCGCCTCGTGGTATGTGGCGAAGCTGCCGCCGTGCGTCCACGCACCATGCGCCTCGATCGTCACGATCTTCGTCGGCGCTTTGGAGAGCAGCTCGCGATCGTGACTCACCAACAGGATCGTTTTGCGCGAGGCGTGTAGCTGTTGTTCGAGCCATTCCTTGCCCGCGATGTCGAGAAAGTTGTCGGGCTCGTCGAGCAACAACGCGTCGGCATCCGATTCGAACAGCACCTCGAGCGCGAGCCGCTTGCGTTCACCGCCCGACAACTCCGAGAGCAACCGCGATTCCGCATCCGCCAACTCCCGACGCAGCACTCGCCGGGTGCACGCAGACCACAGCTGCTCCTCGCGGTAACCACCGGCTTCCGCCCAGTGCGTCACCGCGTCGGCCAATACGATCCCGGACGCGTCGGAAGCTTCGCGCTCGTGCCGCGCTTCAGCGACCAGCAGCGCGCGGCCCGCAGCCCGCAGCTGCACCGACGCCAGCTCCACCAGGAGCCGCCGTACGGTGACGCGCTTGTCGACGCGTCCAAGATCCTGCGGCAGCACTCCGATCGAGCCGTCGACGTGCACGGTGCCCGCGACCGGCGTCAACGAACCGGCGGCGAGCCGTACGATCGTCGACTTCCCGACGCCGTTCGGCCCGACGACACCGGCGCATTCCGTGCTGGCGACGCGGCAACGAAACGTCCTCGAAGAGGAGGTCACCTCCGGGATAGCCGAAGGCCACGTTTTGGAGGTGTATCGCCATGCGCTCCGGCGACGCCGCTAGTCATCCTCGTCGTCTTCGGCGTCCTCCTCGATCAGGAAGTTGAACGCCTTGGCGAGCACGAGCACTTCGTTCACGTCGGCGCTCACCGCGTGATACGCGATGCGTTCGAACAGCGCGTCCCTCACTTCTTCTTCGGTGGCCATGTCCGGACGTTAGATCACGGTCGTTGCCGCGACTCCGCTATTGCCGAACCGCTTCGAAGTACACGAAGCGAGGGTGCGCGCGCCCGTGCCCGAGGCGGCGCGCCCACGTGGTCGCCAACGTCTTTGCCTCGCCCGCGGTCAGATAGCGAGCGCGGCCGAGATCGAGTCCGGCGTCCGAGAACCGGGGCGCGATCACCCGCGTCACGTAGTCGGGTGTCGGAACCGGCAGGTCCGCGTAGCGGGCTGGTGTCGACGACTTCCACCCTTCCCCGTTGAGTGTGATCTCGATGCGGGCGTTCCGCCGCCCGACGGCCGCCAGCCCGCCGACGACGGCCGCGTCCGCGTGGACAATGCCCTCGAGCAGACGCCCCCACGGCAGTACGACGTGGATCTCGTCGGCGATCCCGCGCAGCTCGGTCGGCACCGCTTCGATCGCGGCCCGGATGTATACGAGGTTCGCGCACCCTCCCTTCGCCGGCTTGCGGCAAGCCTTCCGCGCCCGCTCGGCCATCGGTTCGTCGAGCACGTCGATTCCGATGACGAGCCACTCGGGATGCGCGGACGCGAGCGCATACGCGTAGCGCCCGTCGCCCGTGCCGACGTCGACAAGCGTGCGCGTCGCCACTCCCTGCAGGACAGCCAACTCGGCGCGCGGCAACTCGACAGTGCGCGCCCTGCCCACCACACGCGTGATCACGGGTCGACTCCACGCTCCGCTCCCCACCGGTCGCTGCGCCGTCGTCTCCCGCCCCACGGGTCGACTCCACGCTCCGCTCCCCACCGGTCGCTGCGCCGTCGTCTCCCGCTCCACGGGTCGACTCCACGCTCCGCTCCCCACCGGTCGCTGCGCTGTCGTCTCCCGCCCCATGGGTCGACTCCACGCTCCGCTCCCCACCGGTCGCTGCGCCGTCGTCTCCCGCTCCACGGGTCGACTCCACGCTCCGCTCCCCACCGGTCGCTGCGCTGTCGTCTCCCGCCCCATGGGTCGACTCCACGCTCCGCTCCCCACCGGTCGCTGCGCTGTCGTCTCCGTATCATGGGTCGTCGGCGAGTGCGAGCACCCGCGTGTACGCCGCCTTGCGGCTGATCCCCGGCAGGTCCGCGAGCGTGTTCGCGAGCGTCCGCGCCGTCACACCCTGCGCCAGCAGCGCGCGCACCATGCGGTCGATCTGCTCGTCGGTCGCAGTATCCGAGTCGCGTTCGATGCCGGGCGGCGGCGCGACGATCACGGTGAACTCACCGCGCGGTTCCTCGTCGTGCAGTTCTGCCGCGATCTCGGCCGCGGTGCCTCGACGGAAGTCCTCGAACACCTTCGTGACCTCGCGCCCGATGCACACGCGCCAGTCGGGCGCGACCAGTGCGACGTCGGCGAGCATCTCGCGCACACGGTGCGGCGCTTCGTGCACCACGAACGTGACGCGCGGCTCGCAGAGCCGCTGCAGCTCGGCTTGGCGGGCAGCCGAGCGGCGCGGCAAGAAGCCGACGAAGGTGAAGCGGTCGATCGGCAGCCCCGACACGCTCAACACCGCGAGCATCGACGACGGGCCCGGAACCGGCACGACGTCGATGCCGGCCTCCGCCGTGCGACGCACTACGAGATAGCCGGGGTCACTGACGAGCGGCGTGCCGGCGTCGCTGACGAGCACGACGCGCGCGCAGTCTTCTTCGAGACGCGCGATCGCCTCGTCGCTGCGCTGCCCCTCGTTGTGATCGTGGTAACTCAGCACCGTACCGCGCACGTGCAAGCCCGTACGCGCGGCGAGCTCGCGCAGGCGGCGCGTGTCTTCGGCGAGCACCACGTCTGCAGCCTCGAGCGCACGCCGCGCACGAGGCGACAGGTCGTCGTCGTTGCCGATGGGTACCGCGACGACGAACAGCACGCCGCGTCCGACGCGCTTGCCCGTCGGGCGAATCGTCACCTGCAGATCCGCATCCGGATCGCGAAGCGCGGCGACGAGCTCGCGGTCGATGTCGGCTGCAGTCTTCGTCGCGTCGTACGCGAGGGTTCGCCCCCGCAGGGCCGGGCCGCGCCGGAAGATCAGTGACGCATCGCCGAGAAAGAACGGTGTCACCGTCGCGCGGAACGCGTCGTCGAGTCGACCGTACTGCAGGACGACCTCGATCTCGCCCCGCAGGTGCAGCAACGGAGCGTCGTCGTGATCGCTGCCGACGCCGACGACACACGTCGCACGGCGCGTCACATCCGGGGCCCGTGTCAGCTCGAGGGTCTTTCCGTGCGTCCCGGTGATCGCGCGATGACCGTGGCAGCGGAACGTGACCGACACCCTGTCAACCTAGCGGCGTCCGGCTTGTTTGCCGTCGCCGGCAGTGCGAGCCTTGATGGGTGACTGCCGACCTTGCCGCCGAGGCCATCCTGTCGCGCATCGGGACCGAGCCGCGCTCGTTCGCGCGCAACGATGTGCACTCGGGCCCGACTCTGGAGCGCTTCCTCTCGGGGCTCGCGCGAGTGATGGAGACCGCGGGCTACACGAGTGTCGACGCACCGGACGCCGACACCAACGTCGTGCTCCAAGTCGTCGACGCGAACGCCCCGCGACCGTTCCGGCGCAAGGCCGCCCCGACATTCGTGATCGCGATCGCCGAGTCGCCGGCGCCTCCCGAAGATCTTCTGCGTGCCGGCTATCCGTTGCTCGTGCGCTGCCTTGCCAACCTCGCCGTGACGGTCAGCGACACGCCCGACGGTCTGGCGGTTCGCTTCGTCACGCTCGAGCAAGGCCAGTACGGCGTCGGCCCGGGCCTCTCCGACGACGAGCTCCTCGAGCGCGTTTTCACGCGCATCGAACCCCTTGCGTCGTCGCGGCTCGTGATCGCGAACGACTTCGCCACCAACCTGCCGAAGCATCTCTGGCACGGCGACCCGCAGACGAAGCAGATGCTCGGTGCCGGTCGTGCGCTCGACGCGCTCGGTTTGGTACCCGCACCGTTCCCGATCGACGAGATCCTCGGGCCACGCGACCTGCGTCACGTGCAGTTGCTGTACGGCATCGGCGGCTTGTCGTACGGCAACGTCAGCGTGCGGTACCAGGGCGGCGACCTGGCCGGTGTACCCGATCCCGACGGGCCCGTGTACTGGATGAGCGCGAGCGGCGTCGACAAGACCGACCTGCGGCTCGTCGGCGAGCACATCTTGTTGGTGCGGGGCTACGACCCCGAGCGCGACACCATGGTGCTGTCGGTGCCCCCCGACGTCAAGACGCGGCGCGTGTCGGTCGACGCGATCGAGCACTGGATGATCTACCGCGAGCATCCCCACGTCGGGGCGATCATGCACGTACATGGCTGGATCGACGGCACGGTCTCGACCGACGTCAACTATCCGTGCGGCACGTTGCAGCTCGCGGCATCGGTCGCCGACCTCGTGCGCGACGCGCCTGATCCATCACGCGCGATCGTCGGGTTGCGCAACCATGGGCTCACGATCACCGGCCACAGCCTCGACGAGATCTTCGACCGTTGCGGCGACAAGATCCTGCCGCGCGTCCCGATGGAGTGACGGGCGGGCGTCGGGCACGACTGCACGGGGTGGGCGCGCTCTTCAGAGCGCTACGGCGTGCCTCCTGCGACCACATCCGACTCGTGCTCGAGCAGCCAGCGCTTGCAGCCGAGCCCGTACGCGTAGCCACCGAGCGCGCCGCCGGTGCGAATCACGCGGTGACACGGCACGATCAGCGCGATCGGGTTCGACCTGTTCGCCATGCCCACCGCGCGCGACGCGGACGGGCGGCCGACACGCTGCGCCAGCTCACGGTAGGAAATCGTCGTGGCGGCCGGGATCTCACGCAAGCGCTTCCACACGTCGCGTTGGAACGCGGTGCCGGACTCGGGTTCGACGGCGATCGCGTCGAGGGCGTCGACATCACCGTCGAAGTACGCGGCGACCACGTCGTGTACCCCCCACGCATCGCGCCACGCCGCGAGCCGCGTCGAATCGAACGACGCCCGTCGCACCACGCCGTCTTCGACCGTGACGTGCAACGAGCCGAGAGGGAACGGGACTACTGCGGTCTCAGTTGTCATGACACCGTTGTACGCGGTCCGAGGCAGACAGATCCGGACACGCGATGTGATGTCCGGATCTGTCTATCCTGACCGCCGTACAACAGCTGCCATGGAACACTTCACCGCGGTCGTGACGACCGGCATCTATTGCCGCCCGGGCTGCTCCGGACACCCGCTCGAGCGCAACACCCGGGCGTATGCATACGCCGCGGCCGCCGAAGCCGATGGCTTTCGGCCGTGCTTGCGTTGCCGGCCCGACCGTGCGCCCGAACCGGGTTGGGTCGACGCGCCCGAGCTCGTGTGCCGTGCGATGCGCAGCATCGCCGGTGGAGAGCTCGACGGCGCGACCGAAGATCAGCTCGCGGCCAGGCTCGGCGTCAGCGCGCGCCATCTTCGCCGCCTGTTCGAGACGCACGTCGGCGCGACGCCAGCCGAAGTGGCGCGCTCGCGCCGTGCGCACTTCGCGCGCCGCCTGCTCGACGACACCGACCTCCCCATCGCGCGTGTGAGCGACGCCGCGGGATTCACCAGTGTTCGGCAGATGAACCGCGTGATGAAAGACGTGTTCCACTTCACGCCGCAGGACCTGCGCGCGCGTCGCCGAGCGCCCGAGCGATGCGTCGCCGACGGCGGCCTCGAGTTGCGCGCGCCCTACCGCCCACCGTTCGCGTGGGTAGAGATGATCGGCTTCCTCGCGCCGCGAGCTGTCCCCGGCGTGGAGGCGGTCGATCGCGACGCCGGCGTCTACCGCAGAACCATGGAAGTTGCAGGCGAGCCTGCGGTGCTCGAGGTCCGGAACGAGCCGGCGCACAATGCGCTGCGACTCCGTGTGCATCTTCCCGCGATCGACTCGCTCGTCCATGTGGTCGCGAGCGTACGCCGCATGTTCGATCTCGACGCCGACCCGTCGGTGATCGACACCCACCTGGCGCGTGATCGCATGCTGCGTCCGATGGTGCGCAAGCACGCGGGACTCCGTGTGCCCGGCGCAGTTGATCCATTCGAGGTTGGTGTGCGCGCGGTGCTCGGCCAGCAGGTATCGGTCGCCGCGGCGACACGTCTCGCGGGACGGCTCGTCGAGGCGCACGGCCGCACGGTGCCGGGCATCGGCGCGCTCGGGCTCACCCGCCTCTTTCCCACACCGCGCGCGCTGCGCGCGTGCCGATCTCAACGCCGTGGGACTCACGACGTCGCGCGCCGCGGCCGTGCGCGCCTTTCGCGCGTGCCGTCGATACAGGCGCGTTGCAACTCGACGTCGGCGCCGGTCTCGGCGCCACGGTGGACGCGCTCCGCGCGCTGCCCGGATTCGGGGACTGGACCGCGCAGTACATCGCGATGCGGGCATGCAGCGAGCGCGACGGGTTTCCGGCTCGTGACCTCGGCTTGCGGCGGACGTTCGGCGCCGACGTCGCCGAACGCGCCGAGGCCTGGCGACCGTGGCGTGCCTACGCCGCGATGCATGCGTGGACGAGCGGTGTGACGGCGGTACCGCCACCGAGGTGCCCCCGCCCCGAGCACCGTCGCGCCGACGTGGTCGCGGCGGGCGCTGATCGGCGCTGACCGGAGCGCCTTCGCCGGGCTCGGAGAACCTCCGGGTCGGGAGCGTTTGCCCTGGTCAGAGTGGTTATTCCGGCTCGACATCGTAGAGGGAATCCGGTACGCTGCGGGACCGGCCGTCGTCGGTCTCCGTCCGTCGATCCCCGTCCCCCCAGCACTTCCCAAGCCTCGGGGAACAACCTCCCCCGGCGCCGGCGTTTCGCAGGGTGCTCGCCCTGCGAGGCTGTCCGGCCGATATTGAAGCCGATATTGAAGAAGTGGAGTCTCCTCCGAGGCTCGCAAGCCAGTTCCGGTGCCCGACCTGTTGAAAGTGACGCAATGCCCGCAAAGCCCATGAAGGCCCGCCGCGAAGACCGTGACTACGAAGACCTCGTACGTCTGTACCTCGAGGATGTCGGTCGCCACGACCTCCTCACCAAGGACGACGAGATCCGCCTCGCGCAGACCATCGAAGGCGGAGTCGCCGCGCGCACGCAGCTCGAGACCGCCAAGAAGCTCACGCCGACGCAGCGGCGCCAGCTTCGTCGCGCGATCCGCCACGGCGACGAGGCGCACCGTCAGTTCGTGAACTCGAACCTGCGACTCGTCGTGTCGATCGCCAAGAAGTACCAGAGCTCGGGGCTCCCCCTGCTCGACATCGTGCAAGAGGGCAACCTCGGCCTGATCCACGCCGTCGACAAGTTCGACTGGCGCAAGGGCTTCAAGTTCTCGACCTACGCGACGTGGTGGATCCGCCAGGCGATCCAGCGCGGCATCGCGAACTCCGCGCGTGTGATCCGGCTGCCGGTGCACGCGGGCGACATGCTCACCGCGCTCCTCAAGCTGCGCGCGCAGCTCGAGGGCACGCTCGGCCGCACGCCGACGCTTGCCGAACTCGCCCGCGAAGCAGAACTGCCGCTCGAGAAGGTCGTCGAAGTGCTCCGTTACGCGGTCGACACGGTCTCGCTCGACGAGCCCGTACGCGACGACGGCGACGCCGAGCTCGGCGACTTCGTCGAGGACCGCAACGCGGTCGCTCCGTTCGACCACGCGGCCACGAGCCTGTTGCCGAACGAGGTCGCCAAGGTGTTGTCGGTGCTCGACGAGCGCGAGCGCACGATCCTGACCTTGCGCTTCGGTCTCGACGGCGGTGGGGAACGCACGCTCGAGGAGGTGGCCGAGCATTTCGGTCTCACCCGGGAGCGCATCCGCCAGATCGAGGCTCGTGCGATGTCGAAGCTGAGGCATCCGTCGGCCGACGTCGGCGCCCGCGAGCTGCTCGAAGCCGTCTAGATCCGGCTCTCGCCCGTACCGGCCCTCAATCCCCGAATTCAATCCTCGGATGCGGAGAACCGCTCGAGCAGCTGCTCGAGCGCGGCGTCGGTACCGGCTTGTGGCAATGACGCGCCGCCATCGACGAGGATCGTCTGGCCGGTGATGTAACTCGCGCGGTCGGAGGCGAGAAACAGGATCACCTCCGCGATCTCGTCGGCCGCGCCGATTCGGCGGAGCGGCAGTTGCGCGGCGATCGACGCGAACGCGTCGGGGAACTGGTCCCACACGGCCGTGAGCGCCGTTCGCACGTGGCCCGGCGCGACGCAGTTGACCCGCACGCTCGGGCCGTACTCCAGGGCCCCGCTCTTCGTCAACGCGATGACGCCCGCCTTGGCCGCCGAATACGCGGCCTCGTAACGCGTCGGCATCACGCCCGACACCGAGGCGTTGTTGACGATTGCGCCGCGGCCTGCAGCCAGCATGAGCGGGATCGCGGCGCGCATGCCGTTGTGCGTTCCGGTGAGGTTGACGTCGATCAGCCGGTGCCACAGCTTGTCGTCGACAGTATGCATTGGGCGCAGGTCACCGGCACCCGCGTTGTTGACGAGCACGTCGAGCCGGCCGGCCGCGGCTGCGAAGTCGTTGACCGCGCGTGTCACCGCGTCGCCGTCGCGCACGTCGACCGCGTACGTGTGCATGACTTCGACGCCGTCGAGCGTGCGATCGAGGACGCCGACGGTCGCGCCCTGCGTCGCGAACAGCCGCGCGGTGGCAGCGCCGATGCCCGATGCTCCTCCGGTGACGATCGCCGCTCGTCCGTCGAGATCACCCACGAACTCCGACGCTACACAGGCGTCGCACCAGTCAGCCGAGGAGGGCCGCGACCGCTCCTCGGGAGTACGCGTCGACGAGCGCCGCGTCGACCGGCTCGAACATTTCACCGACGGGCGAGACGACTTCGAGCACGGCGACCACATCGTCGCGCCGCCACACCGGTACCGCGAGCACCGTGCGACCCGACGCCTCGCGGCGCACCGGCGCGCGCAGGCGCAGCGCCTCGTGCGCGGCGGCGGCGTCGTCGGGCACGGGCTTGCCCGGCACGAGCTCGCGCTCGGCCGCGACCGGTAGCTCACCCGACGGGCCGAGCAGCCGAACGCGCGTGCAATCCGCGGGCAACACGTCGGCAAGCGACGAGGCCAGCAACCCGGCGCCGCGACCGACGGCGGCGGACAGATCGAGCAGCTCCTGATCGGTCGCGAGCGCACCCGAGTACAGGAGCTCGCCCGCGACGACGAGCGTGATCCGCTGCGAGTCCCCGCGCAGTGACGCGAGGCGGCGCAGGTGACGATCCTGTTCGATCGCGTAGATGCCGAACGCACCCGCGAGTGCGATCGCGACCATCTGCAACCAGCGCGTCGAGGACAAGATCGCGTACAACGCGACGAATCCGCACGCGAGAAACAAGCACGCGATCTGCAATCTCCGGTAGGCAATCGCCCGATCGGTCAACGGCTGGTCGGTCGGGATCCCGACCCAGCGCTCCTCCCGGGCAATCTCACGATCGAGGGTCGTGACGGTCGCAGGCATGAGCTCCCCCCCTTTGTGGCCCGTCGATGTGTGCTGTGGGTCGACTCCGCGCTCCGCTCCCCTCCGGTCGCAACGCTTCCGTCTTCCTGACCTCTTCATCGTGCGAACGGTGGCTCAGACTTGAGCGGGCACCTCGAACACGACACCGTGATCGCGGGTGAGCTGGACGATGCCGTTGTCGTCGGGATAGCCCCGGCCCTGGATGTTGAGCATCCGGACGAAGTTCGTGTCGACGGGATAGGGGCCCCAGTGCCATGTGCCGCGGTGCAGGTGCACACATGTGAGGCGAGGGAGCGCGAATGCCCGGACTGCGTGGAAGTGCTCGGGCTGCGAGAAGTCATGATCAGCGGGCGCGACAACGACGACGGCGTCGGCGCTCACCGGCATCAGCGTCTGGGTATGCGTGTCGTGCCGGTTCAGCAGCTCGCAGCGCAGCCGGCCGTTCGCCACGTCGATCTCGTCGAGCGAGTGCCCGATGAAGTTGACCCAGCCGTCGTTGAGCAAGAACTCGAGATCGGCGGTCGGGCCGCCGTCACCTTCATCGGGTGGGAGCGCGCCGTAGGGCGCGAACGATTCGATCGTCGCCTCGATCGGCTCGAGCGTGACGCTGCGCATGATCGCTCCTCTAGGCTGAAATGACCGTCAGGCATGTTGTCGCTTCGGGGCCGCTCGGGCCACACCGCCCGTGCGCCTGCTTCGGGCGGTTCGGGGTACGGAGGGTTGCGGGATGGACGTGCGGTCGATCGAAGATGTCGAGCCCGTCGTCGAGCACAACGGCACGGTCCCGGTCTGGTGGCTGGTGAACCCGCGGAGATGTTCGAGATCACCAAGGGCGGACACCTCGAGCTCGTCAGCGAGTTCGAGGTCGCCGGTGGCGGCTACGTCGACCCTCACGATCACCCGACGCACGAGTTCTATTACGTCACCGCCGGTCGCGGGATCATGACGATCGAGGGTGAAGACCGTGAGATCCGTCAGGGCGACCTCGTACACATCCCGCCGAACGCCGTGCACTCGTTGCGACCGGTGAGCGATCACGCGCCGATCCACTGCTTCTGTTTCGCAGTCGGTGTCGACGGCGCCGCAGCCGTGAACTACACGGAACACTGACCGAGGCGACGATGTGCGCCGCCGGCACCCTGCGGCGCCCGAGCCGTGGCCGGACCGGCCGGGCGCGGAGCGCCGAGAGCGGGAAGTAGTGGCCCGAGTGCTCGTCACCCGCCGTCTCCCCGACGGTGGGCTCGACCCGCTCGTGGGTCACGAAATCATCGGCCCCAAGCCCGATGACGCGCCGTACACGCACGGCGAGCTGCGCGCGTACGTGAGGGCATGCGATGCGATCGTGTGCCTGCTGACTGATCGCATCGACGCTGCCGTCGTCGACGCCGCCGCGGGCAGCGTGCACGTGATCGCGAATGTGGCGGTCGGCTACGACAACGTCGACGTGCGCGCGCCGCCAGCGCGGGCATCACCGTGTGCAACACGCCCGGCGTGCTCGACGACACGACCGCCGACCTCGCGTTCTCGTTGATCCTCGCCGCGTCCCGGCTGTCGTCGGAAGCGGAAGCCGACTTGCGTGCCGGTCGCTGGCCGGGATGGGGCATCACGCAGTACCTCGGACGGGACGTGCACGGCGCGATACTCGGGCTCGTCGGCTACGGACGCATCGGGCAGGCGGTCGCGCGGCGTGCGACCGGATTCGGGATGCGGGTGCTGCACTTCGCGCGCAACGACACCGGCGTCGAAGGCTACGTCGACGACCTCGACGAGCTGTTGCGTGCCGCCGACATCGTGTCGCTGCACGTGCCAGGCGGCGTCGCGACGCATCATCTGATCGATGCGCGCCGGCTGAAGCTAATGAAGCCGACGGCCGTGCTCGTCAACACCGCGCGCGGCGCGGTCGTCGACGAAGCCGCGTTGGCGACCGCACTTCATACAGGTCGATTGTTCGCCGCCGGGCTCGACGTGTTCGAGCGCGAACCCGACGTCACTCCCGACTTGTTGCGGGCGCCGCGGACAGTGCTGCTGCCACACATCGGCTCGGCGTCGACCGCGACCCGCACGCGCATGGCGACGATGGCAACGTCCGCGGTCGCGACGGTGTTGTCGGGTGGGGTGCCGCCCAACGTCGTGCACGCGTAGCCTGCCGGCCATGAGCACGAGGGTGGATCAGTGAGCGAACACGTGCGTGGCGTCGTCGCCAAGGCCGTCAAGGAACCGGTCTCGGTCGAGACGATCGTCGTGCCCGATCCCGGCCCCGGCGAGGTCGACGGTGCACATCCAGGCGTGCGGCGTGTGCCACACCGACCTGCACTACCGCGAGGGCGGCATCGGCGACGAGTTCCCTTACCTGCTCGGTCACGAGGCGGCGGGTGATGTCGAGCGCGGTCGGCGACGGTGTCACGAGCGTCGCGCCCGGCGACTTCGTCGTGCTGAACTGGCGCGCGGTGTGCGGCGAGTGCCGGGCGTGCCGGCGGGGCCGGCCGTGGTACTGCTTCAACACGCACAACGCGGAGCAGAAGATGACGCTCGCCGACGGCACGCCGCTGTCGCCCGCGCTCGGCATCGGCGCGTTCTGCGACAAGACGCTCGTGGCCGCCGGGCAGGCGACGAAGGTCGACGCGCGCGCCGACGCGGCCGAGGCCGGGCTGCTCGGCTGCGGCGTGATGGCCGGCTTCGGCGCCGCGACCTACACCGGCGGCGTCGGCCGCGACGACACCGTCGCGGTGTTCGGCTGCGGAGGCGTCGGCGACGCCGCGATCGCGGCCGCGCGACTCGCGGGCGCGCGCACGATCATCGCCGTCGACCTCGACCCGAGGAAGCTCGACTGGGCCGTGGGCTTCGGCGCGACGCACACCGTCGACGCGTCGAAGGAAGACCCGGTCGAAGCCGTCCGCGCGCTCACCGACGGCAACGGCGCCGACGTCTGCATCGAAGCGGTCGGCCGGCCCGAGGTGCTGAAGCAGGCGTTCTATGCCCGCGACCTCGCGGGCATCGTGGTGCAGGTCGGCGTGCCGACGCCCGACATGGCGCTTGCCCGACATTCCGATGATCGAGTTCTTCGGGCGCGGCGGCGCGCTCAAGCCGAGTTGGTACGGCGACTGCCTCCCGACCCGCGACTTCCCGACGCTGATCGACCTGTACCTGCAGGGCCGCTTCCCGCTCGACAAGTTCGTGTCGGAGCGCATCCACGCTCGACGGGGTGGAGGACGCGTTCCACAAGATGGAGCGCGGCGAAGTGCTCCGCTCGGTCGTGATCCTGTAGGTCCGTTTCGGAAGCGTGGCGGGGAAGCTCGACGAGCTCCTCGCCCACACCGAGCACAACATCATGAAGTGCACCGGCTGAGCACACGGCGCGCTACGCACGCTCGATCGGTGTCGTGTCGAGAGCGAGCAGCTCGACCGTGGTCTTGCCGGCTCTGAGTTCGGCGAAGAACGCCTGTTCCTTCGCGGCGCGCGCTTCGCCGCCGGCGCGTATGTCGGCAACGTGATCGTGTGCGATCACCGTGACGCCGTCGACATCGCCGACGACCACGTCGCCGCGCTGCACCTCGACATCGCCGACGAGCGCGCCGTGGCCGATGCGGCCCGGCATCGTCTTGCTCGCGCCGCGCAACGCGATCATCGCGGCGAACACCGGGAACCGGTGCGCTTCGAGCGCGTCGACGTCGCGTACACCGCCGTCGATGACGAGGCCGACGATGCCGCGCGCTTGCGCAGCGACCGTCAGCACCTCACCCCAGTAGCCGCGCGCAGCTTCGAGACCGACGCTGACGACGAGTACCGAACCCGCAGGCGCTTCCGCGACACCGGCGTGGACAGCGAGGTTGTCGCCCGCGCTGCACGCGATCGGGAACGCCGGGCCGCACACGCGCGCCCCTACCCAGACGGGACGGATACGCGGGGCCATCGGCCGACGCGCCGCTCTCGCCGAGCGTCGCGGACCCGAGAGCTGCGAAGGCGGATGCGAGGTCGTCAGTCATGCGTCGCCGGTGGCGCCCGGCACCGTATCTCCCCGATTTGGGGCAGCGCTTACCTCGATCACAGAAACCTCTCAAAGGCACATGGAATCGTCGACGCCTAGATGACGACTGCGCTCTCCTCTCGTCCGACGCGCTCGCCCGCCGGTGCCGTCGCCGCGACCCGAGCGCGCGCCGTCGAGCACTCGCGGATCGTGGGCTTCGCAGCAGCCGTCGGCGTGGTGGTCACTGTCGGCATGTGGTTGCGTCACGGCAACGCCGACGTGAGCGGGCCGGGCGGCGGGGCGACCGCGGCCGGGCAGCTGACAGCACTGCTCGGCACATACGCCGTGCTGGTCGAGCTCCTGTTGATGTCGCGCGTGGCGTGGCTCGAGCGCGCCATCGGCCTCGATCGCCTCGCGATCTGGCACCGATGGACAGGCTTCGCCGCGGTGTGGTTGCTCGCCGCGCACGTCGTGTTCACGACACTCGGGTGGGCCGCGAGCTCGATCCCGAGCGTGAACATCGCGCACGAGACCGGCTGGCTGATCAGCCACGAGCCCGACATCTTGATGGCATGGGCCGGCTTCGTGCTGTTCCTCGCGGTCGCAGCCACGTCGGTGAGGGTCGCGCGCCGCAAGCTCGATCGCGAGTCCTGGTACGCCGTCCACCTGTACGCATATCTCGCGATCGCGCTGACGTTCGCGCACCAGCTCGCCGTGGGAAGCGACTTCACGGGCGACGCAGTCGCGCGAGCGTGGTGGATCTTTCTGTACGGCGTGGTCTTCGCAACGTTGCTCTGGTGGCGCGTGATCGAGCCCGTCGCGTTGAACGCGCGCCACGGGCTGCGCGTCCACCACGTACAACGCGAGTCACCGGGCGTGGTATCGATCTATATCGGCGGCCGCCACCTCGACCGGTTGCACGCGCAACCCGGTCAGTTCTTCATGTGGCGGTTTCTCACACGCGAAGGATGGTGGCAGCCGCATCCGTTCTCGCTCTCGGCGGCACCGACGCGACGTCACCTGCGGATCACCGTCAAGAACCTCGGCGACGGAACCGCCGACCTCCTTCACGTACCGCGCGGAACGAGGGTCGTAGCCGAAGGTCCTTACGGCACGTTCACCGCCAGCCGGCGGACGGGTCGCCGCGCCCTGCTGGTCGCCGGCGGGATCGGCATCACGCCGCTGCGGGCGCTGCTCGAGACGTTCTCGCCCGGCGACGACGTCGTGCTGCTCTACCGTGTTCCGAATGCCAACGAAGCGATCTTCACCGACGAGCTGCAGCAATATGCGACCGCGCACCAGTTCACGATTCACGTCATTCCCGGCACAGAGATCGGCAACGACGACACGGATCTCCTGAGCGTGCGCGCGCTCTACCACGGCGTTCCGAACATCGTCGAACGCGATTGCTTCGTATGCGGTCCGCCCGAGTTCATCAATGCGGTCTGCCGGCGGCTCCGAAAGCTACGCGTGCCCGATGCGCAGATCCACTTCGAACGCTTCGAGCTCTAGGAGACACTCTCGTGCGCCGTGCGATTCCAGCTGCAGCCATCACCGTCGTGGGTCTCGCCGCATTGGCATCGTTCAGGTCAACGGCGCCCGTCGTTACGAACTCCGCGGCGGCCCATACACCGACGTCGACACCCACTCCGACGACGACGACACCGGCGGCGGGCGCCGCCCCACCGCCGTCGGGAACTCGCACTACTGCGCCCTCGACCGCGTCGAGCACCCGCACTGTGACCGGCGACGTCTTCGACAACCGTTTCGGCCCGGTGCAGGTGCGCGTCACGCTCAGCGGTCACCAGATTCTCGCGGTCGACGCGGTACAGCTCCCGAGCGACCACCCGCGTTCGGCGTACATCAGCCAGCAGGCGGGTCCGCTGTTGCAACAGGAAACGTTGCAAGCGCAGAGTGCTCAGATCGACGTCGTCTCGGGCGCCACCTACACGAGCCAGAGCTACGCGCAATCACTGCAAAGCGCGCTCGACCGGGCCTGATCACGGCGTGCGACCCGGGCGGCGCGCCGAGGCGATGTGGGGCACGGTGATCAGCATCGACGCGCGCGACGACATCGACACCGAGGTTCTCGACGAGTGCTTCCGCTGGTTCCGCCGTGTCGACGGCTTGTTCAGCACGTGGCGACCCGACACCGAGATCATGCAGATCGGGCGCGGCGAGTTGGCGGTCGAGCATGCGAGCTGCGAGGTGCGCGACGTCCTCGCGCTGTGCGAACGGATGCGCATCGAGTCGGGCGGCGCGTTCGACATCACCGCCGGCGCCCGGGCGACCGTTGCGCGCCCCGGCACCGCACCTATCGACCCTTCGGGTGTGGTCAAGGGCTGGGCGGTCGCACGGGCGGGTGATCTTCTCGAGCGGGCGGGCGCGCGCTGTTTCGTCGTGAACGCAGGGGGCGACGTCCTGGCGCGCGGAATGCCGCAGCAGAGCGGCGGCTGGCGCGTCGGCATCCAGCACCCGTGGGAGCGCGAACGTGTCGCCGCCGTGTTGCGCGTCACCGACGCCGCGGTCGCGACCTCGGGCCGCTACGAGCGCGGCGATCACGTGCTCGTGCCGCGTACGGGCGAGCCCGCGATCGGCGTCCAATCGGTCACCGTCGTCGGGCCCGATCTCGCGGTCGCCGACGCCTACGCGACCGCGGCCATGGTGCTGGGCGCGGCGGATGGTCTGCGCTGGTTGGCGACACGCCCGTCCTACGAGGGTTTGGCCATCATCGACCGTCAGACCGTGCTGTCGACGCCCGGCTGCGATCGGTACCGAGTGTCGTAGTGCGCCTGGCGGAGGGCGAGGGATTTGAACCCTCGAGGGAGCTTGTCACCCCCTACTCGCTTAGCAGGCGAGCACCTTCGGCCACTCGGTCAGCCCTCCGGAGCCCATGAGTATACGAGCGCCCGCCGTCTCACCGAACAGCGCGGCGGTGCAGGCCGTTGCTCACGCGTTGCGCGGCGACGCCGACGTACATGTAGCTCCATGCCTTCGGCCCCTTCAGGTAGAAGTTGCGGATCGATTCGATCGTGAAGCCCGCGTCGGTGAGCAGCGTGTCGATCCGGCGATTGAGATTGCAGCCTCCGGCGAGCTTCTGTTCGAGGCCGTTCAACCGATCTTGCGTGCGTGCCACCTTCGCGTCGGACGCATGACCATGCTCGGCGAAGTGAAAGTCGGCGCCTGGCTTCAGCACCCGCCGGAGCTCACGCAGCGCGCCGCCGATGTCAGGGATCGTGCACAGCGTCATCGTCGACAGCGCGCTGTCGAAACGGTCGTCGGGGAAGTCGAGACGCGCGCCGTCGAGCACGCCGACATGCACGTCGATGCTGCCCGCGGCGATCCGCGTCTGCGCGAGCCGTATCGCGACACGCGACGGCTCAACCGTCCACATGTCGGTGACCTCCGGCGGCATGAACGGAAGATTGAGCCCCGAACCGAAGCCGAGCTCGATCACGTCGCCGTGGAGCCCGTCGCACGCCTCCTTGCGCACCTTCGCGAACTCCTTGTTGCCGAGCATCACGTTGACTAACCGGGGGAGCACCTGCTCGTTGTAGAAGCCCATGCCGCGCAGGCTATTTTCGGAGCGTGACCCCGGTCGAGGCCCTCGAACGCATCGCGGAGCTGCTGATTCGCGGCCGCGCGCCGGTATATCGCGCGCAGGCGTTCCGGCGGGCCGCACGCGAGATCTCTCGCGTCGACGAGGCCGAGCTGCAGTTCCTCGCCGACAACAACCGCCTCACCGAGATCCCCGGCGTGGGCGACAAAACCGCCGCCGTCATCAAGGAAGCACTCGCCGGCCAGACCCCCGCATACCTGCAAGCGCTCGTCGCCACCGCCGACGAGCACACCGACGAGGGCGAGCAGCTCCGCACGCTGCTCAAGGGCGACCTGCACTGCCACTCCGACTGGTCGGATGGCGGACACTCGATCGAGGCAATGGCCGAAAAGGCGCGCGCGCTCGGGCACGACTACCTCGCGCTCACCGACCATTCACCACGTCTGACGATCGCGAACGGGCTCACCGCCGAACGGCTGTCGCAGCAGCTCGACATCGTCGAAGCGTTGAACGACGAGATGGCGCCGTTCCGCATCCTGACCGGCGTCGAGGTCGACATTCTCGAAGACGGGGCGCTCGACCAGTCCGAAGAGATGTTGGCGCGTGTCGACGTCGTCGTCGCGAGCGTGCACTCCAAGTTGCGCATGGAATCCGACCCGATGACGCGCCGCATGGTCGCGGCGATCGCGAGCCCGCACACCGACGTGCTCGGACACTGCACGGGCCGCCTGCTGACCGGGCGCGGGCGTCCGCAGTCACAGTTCGACCACGACGTCGTGATCGAGGCGCTGCGCACGTTCGACACCGCGATCGAGGTCAACTGCCGGCCCGAGAGGCTCGACCCGCCACGCGACATCCTGCGCAAGGCCGTCGACGCGGACGTGTTGGTCGCGATCAGCACCGACGCGCACGCGACCGATCAGCTCGAATGGCAACCGTACGGGACCGACCGGGCCGCCGAGTGCGGCGCGACCTCCGAGCACGTCGTCAACGCGTGGTCCGCCGGCGAGCTGTTGAAATGGTGCGCTTCGCACCCGTCGCGTTAGCTGCTATCACTCGTCGCGCTCGGCGACGACAGCTT
The DNA here is from genome assembly GCA_963836365.1 of uncultured Actinomycetes bacterium. GTDB lineage: Bacteria > Actinomycetota > Acidimicrobiia > IMCC26256 > PALSA-610 > DASQHW01. The sequence continues at coordinate 201,698 of CAWIJC010000004.1, read as the reverse complement.
CATACGGTTCCAGATGCAAACCGTTCGCGACGCGCTCGTTGTCGCGGGCGCGAATCGTCGACAGTTTGACGGCGCCGGGGCCGACACCGCTGATGTCGACGGGTTCGGCAGAGAGGTTGCACGCGACCACCGTGCGATCGCCGCGCTGCCAGACCCACACGCGGTCGTCGGACGACGGATGGGTACGGTACGCGCCCCGGCGCAGCTCCGCCGACGCGTTCCGCAGGGAGATGAGGTCGCGTGTCAGCGTGAGCATCGAGTCGGGATCGTTCCGCTGCGCTTCGACGTTGCAGACGCGGTAGTTGCCGTACGGCAACCATGGTTCGACGCCGGGTGTGCTGAACCCCGCGCCATCACTCGCCGACCAGTGCATCGGCGTGCGCTCCTGGTCGCGGCCGAAGCGCGCGCCATGGAACTTGCCGACCGGGTCGAGCACGCGACCGGTCGGGACGTCGGTGTCGGGCATGCCGATCTCGTCGCCGTAATAGAGGAACGGCGTGCCGCGCAGCGTCAGCAGCATCGTCATCGCCGCACGGGTGCACGCGTCGTTGTTCTTGCACCAGCGCGTCGGGAAGCGGTGGTTGTCGTGATTGCCCCCCGTCCAGACCGGCCACGCGGTGCTCGGCAGCAGCCGTTCGGCGGTCTCGATCGCGCCCCGGACGTCGGCCGCCTTCAACTGCGAATGGATCAGCATGAAGTTGAACGCGAGGTGGAGCTCGTCGTCGCTTCCATAGAAGCTCGCAAAGGCTTCGGGCTCGAGCACGTACGTCTCGCCGACGAGAACGCGGCCGGGGTCGTAGGAGTCCGCGAGCTTGCGCCAGCGCCGCAACACGTCGTGGACTTCAGGCCGGCACGCGTTGTACACCTCGCGCTGGCCCTTCATCTGCACCCACCAGTGGTCGTCTTCGGTCGACACCGGGTTGTCGCGCAGCTGCTTGTCCTTGATGATCGAGTGCGCCACGTCGATGCGGAAGCCGGCGACACCGCGGTCGAACCAGAACCGCAGGATGTCGTCGAACGCGTCGCGCACCGCGGGATTCCACCAGTTGAGGTCGGGCTGCGTCGGGAGGAACTGGTTCAGGTAGTACTGGCCGCTCGTCTCGTCGAACGTCCACGCGGGGACGCGCGGGTCGAACGCCATCACCCAGTTGTTCGGCGGCGAGCCGTCGGGCTTGGGATCGGCCCACACGTAGAAGTCGCGGTACTTGGATTTGCGCGATGACTTCGCGTCGAGGAACCACGCGTGCCGGTCGCTCGAATGGTTCGGCACGAGGTCCATGATCACGCGGATGCCGCGTGCGGCCGCCTCTTCGATCAGCTCGTCGGCATCGGCGAGCGTGCCGAGTGCGCGATCGACGTCGACGTAGTTCGCGACGTCGTAGCCCCAGTCGTCGTTCGGCGACGGCATGATCGGGTCGAGCCAGATGCCGTCGACGCCGAGCCACTGGAGGTGGTCGAGCCTCTGCGTGATGCCGCGCAGATCACCGATCCCGTCGCGGTTCGTGTCCACGTATGAGCGTGGATAGATCTGATACAGCACACCGTCTCGCCACCACGTGCGATCCGGTGGGTCCGCGGGCATCTCCGGCATGGCGGGTGACGCTACAACCCACAAACTGTTGGCAGCGTTTCCCGCACATAGCACGGGTTTTCCTACAAACTGTTGGCAGCGTTTCCCGCACATAGCACGGGTTTTGCTGCCAACAGCTTTTCGAGCTTGCGTCTAGTTGGCGGCGGCGGCTGGTTCGCCGGCGGCCAAGGCCCACATGTGGGCGTATTGGCCGCGGCGTTCGAGCAGCGCATCGTGCGCGCCGTCCTCGACGACGCGGCCGTGATCGAGCACGACGATGCGGTCGGCCAACCGCGCGGTCTGCAACCGGTGCGCGATGAGAATCGTCGTGCGGCCGTGGGCGGCGACACCCATCGCGGCTTGCACCTTGGCCTCGGTTTGCAGGTCGAGGTTCGACGTCGCTTCGTCGAGCAACAAGATCGCCGGGTCTACGAGGTGCGCACGCGCGAGCGCGATCAGCTGGCGTTGCCCCGACGAGAGCGACCGGCCACGCTCGCTCACCCACTGGAGATACCCGCCGGGCAGACCCGCGATGAACTCGTGGGCGCCGACGGCTCGCGCCGCGGCCTCGATCTCTGCGTTCGACGCGTGCTCACGGCCGTACGCGATGTTCTCGCGGATGGTGCCCGAGAACAGGAACGCCTCCTGCGGCACAACGCCGAGCTGCTGGTGGAACGCGACCTGGTCGTACGCGTTCACCGCCACGCCGTCGACGCGCACCGCGCCCGCGGTCGGGTCGTAGAAGCGCGCGACGAGCTTGACTACGGTCGACTTGCCTGCGCCGGTCTCGCCGACGAGCGCGACAGTCTCGCCGGGCCGCACGAGCAGGTCGACGCCGACGAGCGCCTCGTCGACGGCGTTCGCGTACCGGAAGCGCACGTGGTCGAGGCCGACTTCGCCGCGCAGACGCGGCACCGCGACGGGCTCCGCGGGTGGCGCCACGGTCGTCGTCGTCTCGAGCAGCTCGGTGATTCGCGACACCGCCACGCGTGCCTGTTGATACGAGTCGAACACCTGTGAGAGCTGCTGGATCGGGGCGAAGAAGAGGTTGAGATACAACAAGAACGCAATGAGCTCGCCAATCGTCAGTGATCCGTTCGCGACGAGCACGCTCGCAGCGCCGAGCACGATGCACACCGCGATGTCGGAGAGGAAGTCGACGAATGGGAAGAAGATCGCAACGAGGCGTTGCGCGCGCACGCGTGCATCGCGGTAGCCCGCGGCCACCTCTTCGAAGTTTTCCTGGTTGCGATCCTCTCGAACGAACGCTTGCGACACGCGCACGCCGGACAGACCTTCCTGCAGGTTCGCGTTGACCGCCGCGATTCGCTCACGCGCGTTCTCGTACGCCTTCGAGGATTGCTTGCGGAACCATATCGTCGCGACCGCGAGCGGCGGCAGGATCGTCGATGTCACGAGCGCCAGCCGCGGGTTCATGACCGTGAGCGCGATGCCGACGCCGAGGAACGTCACGAGGTTGACGAGCGCGTTGACGAGCCCGTTCTGCAGCAGCTGCGACAGCGCGTCGATGTCGGTGGTCATGCGGGTCATGATCCGGCCCGCCATCTCGTTCTCGTAGTAGTCGACACCGAGGCGTTGCAGATGCGCGAAGACCTTGATCCGCAACGCGTGCAACAGCCGCTCCGACGTACGGCCCATGACGCGCGCCTCGGCCCACATCACCCACCAGTCGAACAGCGTCACCACGAGGAACACGAGCGAGGCGACCCATACCGCGTACATCGATCGGTCGGTGATGCCGCTGTCGACGCCGTGGCGCACGAGGATCGGGCCCGCGAGCGTGCACACCGCGTCGAGCGCGACGAGTGACACGCCTACGAGCAGCCAGCCGCGGTACCGCTGCAAGAAGTGCGAGAAGCGAAACGTCGGTGTCGGTTCGGCTTCGGCCGCGATGTCGACATTGGGATCGGTCGTCGCGGGTGGCAGCGCGTCGACCTGCGCGAGCAGTTCGGGTGTTGCGGCGAGCGTGCCGCCCATGCCACCCATCCAGTTGCCACCGCCGCCCCCGCCGCCCCCGGCGACGCGCATCTGCGCGGGACCGGCCGGGCGGGTCGCGTCCGCGATCTGCGCGTCGCGCAGCTCGTCCGCGCCGAGGCCCCGCCACGCCGAGGGGGTGATGCCGTCGACCTGCGTCTCGGCGCCGTCCGCGCCGGCGATCGGGGCGTCGAGACCTTCCGCGTCGTCACCCGGGCCCGACAGCAGCATGCGATACAGCGGGCAGCGCTCGGTGAGCTCTTCGTTCGTTCCCGCATCGACGACGTGGCCGCGGTCGACGACGACGATGCGGTCGGCGAGCGACAGCGTCGATCGGCGGTGTGCGATGAGGATCGTCGTGCGCGCGCTCGCGATCCGCCGCAGCGTCGCGTGGATCTCCTCTTCGATGCGCGCGATCGACCGACGACGTCGCGTCGTCGAGTAACAAGATCTCCGGATCAGACAGCAGCGCGCGCGGCGAGTGCGACACGCTGACGCTGACCGCCCGACAGCGTCAGTCCCTGCTCGCCGACGACCGTGTCGTATCCGAACGGCAGCCGCTCGATGAACTCGTGCGCCTCGGCGGCGCGTGCCGCGGCCTCCACCTCGGCTGGCCGTCGCGTCCGGGACGTCCGAACGAGATGTTGTTGGTGATCGTGTCGGAGAACAAGAACGAGTCCTCGAACACGACACCGATGTTGCGCCGCAGTGACGGCAACCTCACCGCGCGCACGTCGACGCCGTCGATCCTCACAGCGCCCTCGTGCACGTCGTAGAACCGGGGCAGGAGCAGGCCGACGGTCGACTTGCCCGATCCCGAGCTCCCGACGAGCGCGACCGTCTCGCCCGGCGCGACCGTCAACGTGAAGTCGCGCAACACGGGCTCGGTCGACGTGTATCCGAACGTGACCCCGTCGAACGCCACCCCGCCGCGCGGCACCGCGAGCTCGCCGGCATCGGGAGCCTCCTGCACGAGTGGTGTCGAGTCGAGCAGGTCGAAGATTCGTTCGGCACCGGCGCGTGCGAGCTGGCCGACGGTGAGGATCGCGGCGAGCTGCCGCACCGGCGGCGTGATCAGCAGCATGTACGTCGAGAACGCGAGGAACGTGCCGTAGCTGATGTTGCCCGTTCACCGCGAGCCATCCACCGAACGCGAGCACCGCGACCTGCCCGAACGCGGGAATCGTCTGCATTGCCGGCTGCAAGCGCGCCTGGATGCTCACGAGCCGTACGCGCGCCGCGAACATCTTGCGCGAGCGGTCCGCCAGACGGTCCAGCTCGCGTGCCTCCTGCCCGAATCCCTTCACGACTCGCACTCCGGTCACGTCCTCTTCGACGACGTTCGCGACGTCGCCTGCACTTCTGCTGCGCGTCCCAGCTCGCGGGGAACACCGACGTCCGGAGCCGCATGGCGGTGAACAGCAGCGCGGGCGCGACCGCGAGCATCACCAACGCGAGCGGCGCCGAGAGCCAGAACATCGCGCCCAGCGACACGACGAACAACAAGATGTTCGCGACGCCGATCGGCAGGAACTGCATGAACCCTTGGAGCAGCGCGACGTCGGACGACGCGCGGCTCACGAGCTGCCCGGTCTGCAGCTCGTCGTGGCGCGCGAAGTCGAGGCGTTGCAACTGGCGGAAGATCTCGGTCCGCAGGTCGTGCTGCACGTCCAGCGCGATGCGTCCGCCGCGGAAACGACGGAAGTACGCGAACACGAACGTGGCGACTCCCATCAGCGATCATCAACGTGAGCCACGGCGCGAGCGGGTCGGCGATGCGAGGTGATCACGTCGTCGACGACGACCTTCTGCACGACCGGCAGCAACGATTGGATCAGCTGGCCGCCGATCGCGACCCCGAACGCGATGTACGCGTTCTTCTTGTGCGGCTTCATGTAGCCGACGAGCCGGCGGATCCAACCCTGCCGCTGCACCTTGGGGTCGGTCATGTGCGCACCTCGGGCGCGAGACGTGCGCGCATGCGGGCCGCGAACGCGTTGTCGAGGTCACCGAGCGCGTGCACGAGCGCGGCCCGGTCGTTCGTCTCACCGAAGATGCGGTCGAGCACCTCGGCCATCGAGCGCTCGACCGCCCGCAACGCAAGTTGTCCGGCCTTCGTCAACGACAGGCGGATCGAGCGGCGGTCACCGGCGACCGAGGTCCGTTCGACGAACCCGCGCTCGACCAGGCCGTCGACGACCGCGGTGATCGTCGGCTTGGCGACCGCGAGCCGCTCGGCGAGCAGCGACGACCGCTCGTCGCCCGCGGCGATGAGGCCCAACACGCGGTACTGGGCGAGCGTGACGTCGCATTCCCCCGCGGCGCGCTCGAGCGAACGGGCCGCCAATGCGAGGGCGCGCGCGGCGCGGGCGAGATCGGGGTCGGGCACGGCCGCAAGGATACCGAACCGTTAGGATCCCGAACTATCTCGGGCATGGCGCGTGGCAAGATCTCCGCGATGACGTTCGCGATCGGCGTCGATGTCGGGACCACCAACGTCAAGGCGGCGCTGGTCGCCGACGACGGCACGTTGCTCGCCGGCGCGCACCGCCCGCTCGCGACGGACAAGGCCGGCGACGTCGCCGAGCAGGATGCCGAGCTCCTCTGGGCACAGCTGGTCGACGCCGTGCGCGAGCTCACCGCTGCGTATCCCGGCGAGGCGAGAGCGGTCACCGCGTTCGGTGTGTGCACGCAGTACTCATCGATCGTGCCCATCGACGCGCGGGGCCTGCCGGTCGCACCGATCATCATGTGGCAGGACCAGCGTGGCACCGACCACTGTCTCGAGATCATGGGGCGCGACGAGCGCGCGTTCATGACCTGGGTCGAGCGGCACGGCATCCCGACGATCGGAAGCGGGCTCTCGCTCGGCCACATTCTCCATCTGCAGCGCGACCGCCCCGACGTGCACTCGCGCACGACCGCGTACGTCGAGCCGATGGACTATGTCACCGCCCGCGCGACGGGGCGCATCACCGCGAGCCAGCACAGCACGTACATGTTCCAGCTCTGCGACAACCGATCGCTCGGCGCGACCGCATACGACGACGACCTCGTGAAGCTCTCGGGTGTCGACCCGTCGCGGCTGCCGCCACTCATCAGCATCGACGACGCGGTCGGCACGCTGCTTCCCGACGTCTCAGCACAGCTGGGCCTGCGGTCGTCGGCAACCGTCTACGCCGGCACGAACGACACGGTCACGGTCGCGGTGGCCGCGGGTGCGTTCGTCGACGGCCGGGCGGGGCTCGCGATCGGCACCACGAGTGTACTCGTCGACGAGGTCGACGATTTCCGCGTCGATCTCGAGCATCAGCTGTTCTCGATGCCCGGCCCGTTCGTCGACCGCTACGTCGTGTGCGCAGAGAACGGGCTCGGCGGCAAGGTGCTCGAGCACGTGCTGCAGAACGTCGTGTACGCGACCGACGAGCTCGGCGACCACCGCGTCGAGAACGTGTTCGCGTCGCTCGACAGGCTGCTCGAGGCCACCGACGCGGGCGCCGGCGGCGTGATGTTCCTGCCCTGGCTCAACGGCTCGCTCGCGCCCGGCGGCGACGGCAACATCCGCGGCGGCTTCGTTCACATGTCGCTCGACACTACGCGCCGCGACATGCTCCGCGCGGTCGTGGAAGGCATCGCGCACAATGTCGGTTGGCTGCTGCCCCACGTCGAGACGTTCACGGGCCAGCGGATCAACGAGGTCGCGTTCGTCGGCGGCGCCGCGCGGTCGCGGCGCGTGGTGCGGCATCCTCGCCGACGTGCTCGACCGCCCCCTCGACGCGGTCGCCGCGCCCGACCGCGCGGTCGCGCGCGCGACTGCGCTCCTTGCGCTGCAACGCCACAACGCGATCACGCGCGCGCAGACCTCGACGTCATCGGCGCGGCCGAGCGCTTCGAGCCGAGTCCTGCGCATCGCGAGCGGTACACCCACCGGCAAGCACAGTTCGAAGCCGCGTACGCGGCCCTCCTCCCGATCAGCGAGGCCCTCACGTGAGTAGCACTTATCCGTATGCCAACACCCACGACGTCATCCGCGGCATGCCGTCGGAAGGACGGTCGCGTGCGTCGATCCTGCAGGAGCTCGCGGACCTCGCGCACGATGAAGACCGCATGTGGGAGACGGGGAAGTGCTCGGGCACGATGTATTGCGGCGACCACGAGCACTACGAGTTCATGGGTCGCGCGTTCGAGCTGTTCGCGCACGTCAACGCGCTCCAGCGCGACATGTGCCCGAGCATGACGAAGTTCGAGGGCGAGGTCATCGCGATGACGCTCGACCTGCTCCACGCCGACGCGGTCACTGAGACCGAAGCCGCCGGGCTCGTGACCTCCGGTGGCAGCGGCAGCATCTTGCACGCCGTGCTCTCGTATCGCGAGCGGGCTCGCAAGGAGCGCGCCGTCGAGCGTCCGAACTTCGTCAAGCCCGAGACCGCGCACCCCGCGTTCGACAAGGCGTGCCATCTGCTCGGCGTCGAGTGCCGGCGGATACCGGTCGACCCCAAGACCACGCTCGCCGACGTCGACGCGACGACAGACGCGATCGACGACAACACGATCGCGATCGTCGGCTCGGCGTGCAACTACGGGTACGGCACAATCGATCCGATCACCGAACTCGCGGATCTGGCACTCGCGCGAGGCATTGGCCTGCACGTCGACGGGTGCCTCGGGGGGTTCATCCTGCCGTGGGGACAACAGCTCGGCTACGACATTCCCGTCTTCGACTTCCGCGTCCCGGGCGTCACGTCGATCTCGGCCGACACGCACAAGTACGGCTACGGCTTCAAGGGAACGTCAGTGCTCGCGTTCCGCGACAAGGCGCTGCGCAACGGCCAGTACTTCTTCGTCACCGACTGGAGCGGCGGCAAGTACGCCTCGCCGGGTATCGAAGGGTCGCGTTCGGGCGGGCTGCTCGCGGCGACGTGGGCCGCGATGGTGAGCTTCGGTCGCGAGGGCTATCTGCGCTACGCGCGCCAGATCTTCGAAACTGCGTTCGCAATGCAGGACGCGGTGCGTTCGCATCCCGAGCTGCGCATCATGGGGAGCAATCCCACGTTCTGCTTCAGCTTCACCAGCGACGCGTTCGACATCTACCACGTCAGCGACTTCATGCGAACGCGCGGCTGGCGCTTCAACGGCCAGCAGTACCCGAACTCGATCCACATGGCGGTGACGCGGCCGCAGACCCAGCCCGGGCTCAGCCGATCAGTTCGCGAAGGATCTCGCCGGCGCAGTGCAGTACGCGCACGAGCACAAGGACGAAAAGCCCGCGTCGGGCGCTGTTTACGGCGGCATCGAAGGCGGCATGACCTCCGAAGCCGACGAGTTCATCCGCTCGGTGATGGAAGACATGCTCGACAAGCACCAGGGCCTGCCGCGCCCGCGTGAGCCCCGCGGCGCGACGACCGTGAACCTTCCGCCCCCCTCGCGGCGGGCCCCAGTCCGTGGCGCATCGTCCCCGATGAGGCTGGGGTGGCGGGAGACGCGCTCTTCGTGTCCATCAGCGTGCTGCCGGTTGCCGTGATCGCCGCGTTGCTCCCCGCCGACGGCCCGGCGGGCCGGGTTGGCGGCCCCAGGCGGGTCGCGGAGAGCCTGCGCGTCGAGGAAGCGGCCACGAACGGGCGGTACCCGAAACACCTCGCCGATGGCGTAGACTGGACGTGAAGCACCTGCCGTGTCCGGTGGTTTTCCGCGCCGCCGAGACGACGGGAGATGCGTGCGGGGCCGCTGGTACCGGTACGAGTGCCGCGGTTCTTTCACGAATCGGCAAGGAGTTCCAGCTTTGGCTACTCGACGAACGACCTTCAACAAGCGAGAGCGCGAGCGGGCCAAGCAGGCCAAAGCCGCGGCCAAGCGGGCGCGCCGCCAGGACAAGACCACCGACGAAGACGACGTCGATATCACCTCCTCGGGTGACGGCGGCGGCGCCGGCAGCGAGACGACCGAGGTGCTGCTCAAGCGCATCGAGACGCTGCACGAGGACTACGACGCGGGCCGGATCTCGTTCGAGGACTTCGACGAGCAGAAGTCGGAGCTCGTCGACAAGCTCGCGATCTGCCTTTCCGAGTAGCTGCGGCCTCTCCGCACGCGACCGCGCCGCGAAGCGGCGCGGTCGTCGCGTCGGGGCCGCTTCCATCACTTCCGGATCGGTGCCAGCATGGCGCGATGCGGGCCGCCAGCGAAGTCGGCGGGCGTCATCAAGGCGACGGCCGGCCGCTGATTCCGGCGATGCGTGTCGTGGCGTTCGCGTCCCTGGCACTGACAGCCATCGGATTCGGCGACTTCTACCTCGCGGCGCAAAACACCGCGGACTACTCGCCGTGGACGATCAATCCTCCGATGAGCGCCGCGTTCCTCGGCGCCGGATACGGCGCGGGGGTCGTGCTCTTCGTGCAAGGTCGCGCGGGAGCGGCTGTGGGCGCGCCGCGCCTGGCGATCATCACCGTCTGGGGTTTCACCGTCGTGACCCTGATCGCGACGCTGATGCACCGCGGAAATTCCACCTCGATGCGGGCAGCACGATCGGTCGCGTCGCGGCATGGCTGTGGCTCGCCGTGTACATCGGGTTTCCGACGGTCGTCGGCCTGCTGATCGTGGTGCAGCAACGCGCACGCGGGGCCGATCCTCCGGTGACGCGACCGATGCCACGCATGGTCGTTGCCGCGCTCGGTACGCAGGGCACGTTGATGATGGCGACCGGCCTCGGCCTGTTCGCGAAGCCGCTACGCATGAGCGCGTCGTGGCCCTGGCCGCTCACACCATTGACGGCGCGCACGATCGCGGCGTGGTTCCTCGCACTCGGCTTCGCTGCGTTTCTTGCGATCTTCGAGCGCGACCTCGCACGCTTGCGACCGGCGGCCATCACCTATCTCGCGTTCGCGTTCTTGCAATACACCGCTCTCCTGCGATTCCGCGACGACGTTCGGTGGGAGAACGGCTGGACGTGGGTGTACGTCACGTGGCTGGCCAGCGTCGCCGCGGTCGGCATCTACGGCGTGCTCGCCCGCACGCGAATGCGTTCGCGCACCGGCGAGATCGACCTCACCGGTGAGCGCGCTGATCCGCGAGCGCCGACGCGAACCGCTGCAGGCAGCCGTAGCCGTGTGCGCTCGCGACGTTGACGACCTCACGTAAGAGGTCGCGGGGCGTCGTCGCCCCGGCTCCGCCGGAGTCGGGCGAGCTCGAGCTTCGCCAGCGCGATCCAGTAAGGGGCTTCGAGCCGTGCGCTCATCGCGAGCGTCTCGTGGAACGCGGCCTCGGCATCGTCATAGCGGCCCATCAGCCGGTTGGCGATCGCCACTACCAAAGCGAACGGACCGTCGATCGTGCACCCCGAGTACCCCCAGACTCCACGGACCGGTTCCGCCAACGGGAGCAGCTCGATTCGCGATCGATGGATGCTCGACGAGCGACGCGGCCTGCGCGAGCGAGAGAATCAGCGAGCCCCACGCGATGTCGACCCGCACGTTCGCGACCCCCTGCGCCGCGAAGTCGTCGAGAATCGTGCGCGCCTCATGGTCGCGTCCCGCCTGCGCGTACAGAAGGGCGAGCGTCGACCGAAAGCCGGGAATCAACGGATTCGCAGCGGTCACTTCGGCGACGACGTCGCAGATCTCGGCGGCGCGGCCTTGATACGCGCGCAGCGTCGCGAGCTGCGCGGCGTAGATCGGAAACGCGTCGGGCTGGCCGGTATCGACGCCGTAGCGGAGCGAATCGTCGAGCAAGGGCTCGACGCGGTCGAGATCGTCCCAGAGGTTCGCAACCATCACGTCCGAGAACTTGCCGGCCCATACGAGCGCGGGCTCGCCGATGTGTTTCACGGCTTGGTGCCACTCGTCGAGCACGGCGCGGATCGCGCGTGGCGTCGCCTTCTTGGTAGGCGATCTGTGTCCGTTCGCTCGCGTACCAGGCGCGCCGAGCAGGATCCGCGGCGCCGATGAGCGCCGCCTCCTCGTCGAGCAGTCCGCGCCGCAGTGTCGAGGTTGTGCGGGAGGAACCACACCTGGGCCGCGCGCGAGCACGAACAGGCGCGCGTTTGGGTCGTTCGCATCGGCCGTGAGCTGCAACGCTTCTTCGAGCAGCGCGTTGACGTCGGCGTCGGGTGCCCACATCGACTCCATGGCGAGTAGCCCGAGCAAGCGGGCGCGTTGCAGTGGCTCCGCGTCGCCGACCGCTTCCAAGGCCGCGTTCAACGATCGCGATGCGGTCGAGATCGACGGTGCCCGCGCTGCTCTGGAAGCCGCGGGTGTTCGGCGAGCGCGCTCGCAACGAGTTGCTCGGTGGCCCCGCGCTCGCGGGCGAGCTGCGCCGCGCCGAGCAGCGTCTCGCGGAATTCCGGATTCGCCGGCGAGGCGCTGCGCGGTGCCGAGGCGGATCAACGTGTTGCCGCACTCCGCCTCGGGCTCGGGCTCGGGACGACTGTCGACCAGCTCGAGCGCCTGCGTGAACCAGCGCACGGCCTCGTCGGGCGCGAGACGATGCTGCGCGTCGTCGCCCGCGGCGATGTTGTATTCGAACGCCTTCGGCGCGTCCTCGGTTTGCGCCGCCTCGAACCAGTGGCGGGCGAGCTCGCCGACGCGGTGCACGCGCGCGCCCGGCCACGCCTTCGAGCGCTTCGGCGATCCGGCGGTGGACCCGACGCCGGCGCGCGCCGCCGAGAGATCGTTGTAGAGCGTGCGTTGAATCAGCGCATGCACGAACGTGTAGCGGTCGTCGCCGGCCGGCAGCTCGCTGATCACGAATGCCTGGGCCGCGCGATCGAGCACATCGAGCAGCGTCTCGTCTCGAGGTCGACGACACGCGTGAGCAGAAGCAGATCGAAGTCGCGACCAATGACGGCCGCGGTCGACAACACGCGCGCAGCGTCGTCACCGAGCCGTTGCACACGCCGGCCGACAACCTCGCGAATTGATACCGGCAGCGCGCCGCGACGCGGAGCGCCGTGCTGTCGTCGGCAGTCGACGTCACCGGTCTCGACGAGGTGTCGCAGGATCTCGGTGACGAAGAACGGGTTGCCGTTCGTCTCCTCCCGCAGCTCGTCACGTAGCGCGACATCGGCCGTCGCGCATCGCCGGTGCCCGCGAACGCTTCGATGAGCGAGAGCAGCTCGAGGTCGTCCAGTCCGTCGAGCTGCAGTCGCTCGACCGCCGGCCTCGCGATGGAGCGCCGCGAGGACTTCGGTGAGCGGATGGCTCGCGTCGATGTCGGTCTCGCGGAACGTGCCGAGCACGAGAAGGCGCAGCGGTGACGTCGCAGCTGCGACGTGGCGCAGCAACTGCACGGTCGTGCGATCGGCCCAGTGCAGGTCGTCGAGCACCAAGACGATGTCGACGGCGTCCGAGGCGCGTGAGAGCAGGTCGACGACTGCGCCGAACAGCAAGTGCCGCTCGGTCTCGGGATCGCCCGACGGCGCGGGCACCTCGCCGACACGGCGCGCGACCGCCGGGACGAGGCGCAGCAGGTCGCCGCCTCGCTGCTCCACGTGCGCGCGAAGCCGTGCTTCGGGCAGGTGCTCCACGAGATGCGACAACGCCTCGGCCCATGGTTGGTACGGGACGCGCGAGGTCTTCGTCGCAGCGCCCGTACAACACGATCGCGCCCGCCTCGTGCGCTTCGCGCGCGAAGCACCGACACAAGAGTCGTCTTGCCGATGCCCGCCTCGCCCGACAACAGCACGACGCGTTGCCGGCGCGGCGGCCTCCGCGTGCTTCAGCGCGTCGCGCAGCAACACCAGCTGCGTGCACGCGCCCGACGAATACTGCGCGCTTCGGGCGCGGCGAGACGCGCCGGGAGCGGGATCTCGGTCGCGGTAACCGCAATCGGCTCCCAGCGAACTTCGTACGTCACAACCGGCGCATCGAGTCCTTTCAACTCGATCGGCCCGAGTGACGCGAATTCGAAACCGCCGCGTGTGCCCGCGAGCAGGCGCACGATCTCGGTCGTGAGGATCTGGTCGCCGGCACACTTCGCGCACAAGCGCGCAGCCTCGACAACCGAGACGCCGAAGTAGTCGTCCTCGGCAAGGTCGGCCTCGCCCGACGAGATCGCCGATCTTCATCGCCAACGGCTCCTCGGCCTGTCGGTTGCGCTCGTGCATTCCTTGTTGCATCGCGATGGCGCATCCCAACCCCGCGACCACGCTGTCGAACGCGACCATCAACCCGTCGCCGAGGTTCTTCACCTCGCGCCCGGCGTGCGCCGCGACGGCGGTGCGCAGGATCTGGTAGTGCTCGCGCCGAAGCTCCTCCGCGCGCTCCTCACCATGGCGCGACAACAGCTCTGTCGAGCTCACCAAGTCGGTGAAGAGGATCGTCACGGTCTCCGACGGCATGCGCGTCCGAGGGTAGCGACCGCTGCGACAGCGACGGAAAGAGCGTCGCCGTCCAACACGCGCAGCACCGCGGCCGCGTCCTCGGGGAGACACATCGGTGTCTGCAGCGGATCCGGGGAGCCGAGCGCTCGCCAGAACCGCGCGGCCCTCGTGAGAAGTGAGACCGGCTTCGGCGGCAATCGTCTCTCACCGATAGCCGGCACCGCGCCGCGCCGCGAGCTCGCCTGCGCGTTCGCCCAGGCAGCGTGTGTCGATCGCGGGCACGATCTCGTCCTCGGTCGCGCCGAGTCCGATGACGAGCTCGATGGGCTCGCGCTGCTCTTCCGGTTCGATATCGAGCCCGTGGCGATCGAGCGCTGCACGAGCGTGTCGACATCCATCGACGCGAGACGCTACGCGCTGGGGGTTGGTCGAGAAGGCGACGAGCGCCAGCGGGCCCAGCACGCGTCGATCGCGACCGCGGTGAGGATCGCGAGCGCGGTTTCGCAGGACGCGCGGAATCGCGCGGAGGCGTACGTGATCGCTATCGTGAAGACCACGATCGCCGGCATCACGACGAGCGGGAACACCGGCGGGCCGCGTCTCCGGCGCAGGATGATGCCGCCGCCGATCGCGCCGATCGCCAACGCGTAACCGCTCAGCAGCCCGGAGACGACGACGATGCGCTCGCGCCCCTCGAGGAACTCGTCGATGCGCATCTGTTGCGCGGGCCGATAGAGCCCGGCGGCGCGCCCGACGCGTGCCGCGACCACGATCGGCACGCGCGAGAGGTGCGCGCCGACGTACTTGCGGACTTCGCGGCGCAGTTGTTGCTCGGTAACGGACTCATCCTGGTTCGGCGGATACTGAAACGCGAGACACTCCGTCGTGAACAGACCGATGTTCCCGCCGTAGTAGGTGTCGTCACAGTTCGCTCCGTACACGGTCGCGCCGAACTGCGACGAAAGCAGCACGGGATGCTCGAAGCGGGTGAGGTTGAAGGCGGCCCACGGCGCGACGATCAGCATTGCCGCGAGCGTGCCGGCAGCCACGCTGTGACGCGCTGGCGCATCGCAATCGATCCGGCGAGCGCCGCGATCGGCCACAGCAGCACCGGCACGAGCAACCCGAGCTCCGAGCGAGACAACGCGCCCAAGCCGCACACGACACCGAGCTCGACGAGGCGCCGCGTCGAAGGACGCTCCCACGCGGTATGCCGGCCAGCAGCGCGAGCGTCGACATGAAGATCGCCATCGTCTCCGACAGCACGGCCGCGTCGTAGACCCAGATGTTCGGATACATCGCGACGATGCCCGCGGCGATCAGGCCGACACGATCGCCGCCGATATGTCGGCCTACGAGCCCGCTCAACGCGACGGTCGCGGTGCCGAGCAACGCCGACCAGATCTTGTGCGTCAATACGCTGCCCATGCCGAGCACGGAGGGGATCGTCAGGAACAGCATGTACAGCGGCGGATGATCGGCGGCTGCGAGCTTCCTGCCGAAGAACTCGTATTGCACGGGCGCGATGAAGCCCTTGCCGTGCGCGAGGAGGTCGGCGCCGTAGTGGTAGAAGAACGGATCGCCGAGCAGCGGCGTGTCACGGCGGAAACCGAGCACGTACACGAGCCGCACCGCGAGCCCGATCCCGGTGATCACGAGCACGCCCCGCGAGAAGTGGTCGCGCGTCACGTGCTGGCGGCGCGTCACGCAGGCTCGTCACCATCGCGCACGAACCGTATACGGCGTCGCGATCCAGGCCGCGTGACGGAGGGACGCGGATTCGAACCACCAGTGCTTGCGCTCGACGACTCCAAGAGGCGAACGTTGCTGAGCCTCGTCCACACGGGCGCGTTTGGTGCCGGCGACGGGCCCGTCCGGCGCTTCTCCGTTTGTCGAATCCGCTCACTGCGACCGCGACTGACGGGAAGCTCATGCGCAATCATGCGCCTCGCCGACGATGCGCCGACCGATCACCACGATCCGCTCAGCCCGATCGACGGCGCCCGGCGGATGGTCCGCCAGAGCGGCCGGCGCGACCCCGCGAGTCTCGTCACCTCGTCTTCACCGACCTCGATCCGTTTGACCGCGTTCCCCGAGATTCGACGAAGGTGTGCCTCCCAAAGCCAGGATCGATTCCAACCATTCGTCGTCATCGTCGTTGATGAGGCTTGGGGCGTACGACGACCAGATCGATGTCGCTCGCCGCGTTGTCCTCTCCTCGTGCAAAGGATCCGTACCGCGTCATCCTTACTGGAGCGGGATCCAATCGCCGAGCGGCCTCCCGCATCTCGTCGATGAAGGCGTGGCGCAAATTCGTGAGCGTGAGCACCGAGCGCGCGGCGAGATGCTCGGGAACGAGCCTCACGACGACCGCGGGTGGAACGTCTCGTCGCTCGACAACGCCGAGTTCGACGAGTCGAGGAATGATCCGAGCGACATGCGCCAACGACACGCCGGAAAGCTCACCGAGAGTACTGAGAGTGAGTTCAGTCGTTGTACGTGCGAGGGCTCCCACGAGGAAGGGAGCAGGCAGCGGAGGGACAGGGATTCGAACCCTGGGTGCTTGCGCACAACGGTTTTCAAGACCCGGAACCGTCGTGGATTCGTCGAGCCGTTGAACAAGCGTTACGGCGAACGACCAGCTAACGAAGGCGCGGAGCGCCCCCATCGCGCGCGAGCGAATGGACCTGTCGCGACACGACGCGCCAAAGCTCACCGAGGACAACTACGTGATGTCAGGCAAGCTCGGGGTCGGTGTGTGCGACCTCCGCGGATCGCGTCGTCGAGGGCACCGCTTGCGATCGCGTCTCGGCAGGCTAAAACAGCAGGGAACGGCAGCGGAGAGGCACAGACGACAGCGACCGCGCGAAAAACCAGTGATGGACCCAGCGAGTCTGAGCCGGTCGCCGTGAGTTGCGGTTGGGCAGGACCTGCATTCCCGAAGGGGGCTAGCACCCCCGAGCTTGGGACCCTGGCCACCTTGCGCGAAGAAGGCTGTAGCCCGTCCAATTGGAGCCACGACCGTCGGTCATTGAGTTGCGGTCCCGGCATCGACAGACGCACCGTTGGTCTTGGCTGCAATCGCGGGGGTGAGTGGGCGTGGGTGCCGTGCGGATGCTCACCGGTGCCGAAATCCGGCGGCGCTGGCGGCGGATCGTCGTGCTGACGGTGTTCGTCGGGGTAGTTGGTGCGCTCGTGCTTTCGGCGATGGCCGGCGCGCGCCGGTCCGAGTCCGCGCTCGCTCGGTTCAACGCATCGAGCCGAACCGCGAATCTCGAGCTGACCGTTGGCGATGTGACTCCGTTGCAGCTGCGCGAGTTTGGTGATGTCGCAGGGGTCGAGTCGTTTGCTCCCTTGCGCGGAATTGCGTTAGAGGTTCCGGCCGTCCCGGAGTTGTCTGCCGTCGCTGAAGCGCTCGATACGCGTTTCGGAACGGTCGTAGATCGACCGCGCGTCGTCGCGGGTCGCGCGGTCGACGTCACCGCGCCCGACGAGGTAACGATCGGAGAAGGGCTGGCGGCCCAGCTTCATCTCCGTGTTGGCGACGATCTCGACGACGAGGTCGTTCACTCCGAAGCAAATCGAGATCTGCTTCAAGGTTGGGTGCGCGCAAAATGCGGCGCCCGCCGGCCCGCGGATTCCGCTCCGAATCGTCGGGATCGTCCGGCGGCCGCTCGATCTCGGAGATCGGGGTGCGTCGGGTGGCGTCTTGGTGATGACTCCCGCGTTCACCGACAAGTACGGGAAGCGCATCGGCACGTGGAGCGGCGACGTTCTCCGTGTGAGGACGCGGCGACGGGGCCACAGATGTACCCCAGGTCGTGAATGCGGCGCGCCGGATCTTCGGACGGTCCCCCGCGTTCGCGAGCCAGGACCTCGCGATCGAGTCGCAAGGCGCCCAGAATGCGATCGACGTGCTCGCAGAAGCGCTGTGGGTGCTGGCCGGCGTGGCCGCGCTCGCCGGACTCGTCGCGTTCACAATCGTGTTGAGCCGCGAGATCTCGCTCGTAGGGATCGATCAAGCGACGCAGAGTGCGCTTGGACTCACCCGGCCCCAACGCGTGGCGGTCGCCGCCTTCAGCGCCCTCCCCGTGGTGCTCGGGGGAGCCGTGCTTGCCGCCGCCGGCGCCGCGGCTGCGTCATCGCGGTTCCCGATCGGCGTCGCGCGGCGTGCGGAACCCGACCCGGGCCTCAGCATCGACGGGACGGTGCTCGGGCTCGGCGCACTCGCGGTCGCGGGCGTGATCGCGCTGATCGCGGTGCTCGCAGCGCTCCGCACGACGCGAAGAACGCGCTCCGCACCTTCGGCGCCCGGGACTACGACGAGCCTGATCGGCGCCGCGGACCGAGCGGGCTTGACGCCTGTCGCGACGACCGGCGTGCGGATGGCGCTCGAACCCGGACGTGGACCGACCACCGTTCCTGTCCGCTCAGGAATGTTCGGCGCGGTGTTCGGAGTCCTCGGAGTCGTGGCCGTCCTCGTGTTCGCATCGAGCGTCCACAGTCTTGCCGCGACTCCCGCGCACTACGGCTGGACGTGGGATTTCGCCGCTGTGCCCGACGCACCCAGCGTGTTCGCCGCGGGTTCGCCGCTATTCCACGAACGCGGACTCGCAGCCGCAGCCGAGGTCGACACGTTCAACATGCAGCTCGACGGGCGCCCCGTCACCGGTTGGGGATTCACACCGGTGCACGGCGCGATCAATCCGGAGATCATCGGCGGCCGAGCGCCTCACGGCCCGAACGAGATCGCCCTCGGCGACGCAACACTCGGCGCGCTGGGCAAGAGGATCGGCGACACGGTGCGGGGCGACGGCCCCGACGGAAGCCACACCTACCGCATCGTCGGCGACGCGGTGTTCCCAAAGCTCGACGCAACCGCAACCGCTCGCGAACGGCGCCGTGATGACCGGCTGCCGGGCTCGAGCAACTTCTGAGCGAGACCGATAACCACAACGGCACGCCATACCTAATCGCTCGTGTCACGCCCGGCGCCAAGCTCACGACCGTCGAACAACGAGGTGGCCACGATCCCCAACGTTGAGCGGCCCTTCGGACCGAGAGTTCCCGTCGAGGTCGACCGCTTGCGCCAGATCAACTGGCTTTCCGTGACGCTCGCCGCGCTCCTGGCGATCCTCGCGCTCGTGGCCGTGGGACACGCACTCGTCACGAGCGTGCGCCGACGCCGACAAGAGCTCGCGGTGCTCAAGACACTCGGCTTCACCCGGCGCCAGATTCGCTGCGCCGTCGCGTGGCAAGCAACGACGCTCGCGACGATCGGGCTCGTCGCCGGCATCCCAGCGGGCGTACTCGTCGGCGGACTCGTGTGGCGCCAGGTCGCGAGCGGTCTCGGCGTCGCGACGGCGCCGCTCCTTCCTACCGCTGCGGTGCTCGTGATCATTCCGTGCGCGCTCGCAGCCGTAAACCTCCTCGCGTTCTTTCCTGCGCGAGCAGCTGCGCGCACACGAGCGAGCGTCGCGCTGCGATCGGAATGATCGGGGGATCGAAGAGAAGCATCTGCGCGACGAGTCGAAGCTTCGCGGGTGCTTGGGTCGGGACGCGGTCGAGTCGGTCCCGCGAGAGAGCTAGCTGGTCACGCGGCACATGCTGAAACGGGTATCCCCGTTGCCGGTAAGGGATGCGATGTTCCTCATACCAAGCGGCATCGCAGCTCGCGCAGCTCGATGCGTGTTCGCCGATGTGACGGAGACCGCCGAGGACCTCTCGAGATGATGACGCCGGACCGCGCTTGTGATCGGTAGGGACGCGATGCGAGCGAGGCCTTGATGTGATTGCGCGCCAGGAACCGTTCGCGCGGTTGGCGCGGCCCCGGTCGAGTCGGGCCCCACTATCGGGGTCGAAGCCTTCGAGCACCGCGTGGAGATCCTCACCGTCGACCGCGCCATCGAGACCGAACGTGGCCGCATGATGTCCGAACCAGACGCCGGGCGCTTCACCCGAGCCGAGGTAGTAGTCCTCACGCCCCGACGCCACCGTGTCGAGGTAGTACGCCGCACTGCTCGCGCCGAGCACCCCGATACCCAGCATCAGCGTGCGGTCCGGTACGCGGTCGACCGCTGTTCAGACCTGAACAAGGCGACCGTACAGACGCTCGAGTAGGCCTCTCCGGCGCCGGCGGCGGCCGCCGTCATGGCGTCGGTCGGGCCGCGCACGAGTAGCTCGTCGATGCTGACTCGGGGGACGACGATGCGCCGTCCGAGCCGCAGCGACGGGATCTCGCCTCGCGCTACGAGCTCGTAGGCAAACGCACGCGAGATTCCCGACAGGACCGCGGTCTCCGCGATCGAGAACACCAAGCGCCGATCGCCAATCGTGTCGACCATGAACACCCCTCCTCGCCTCGGTGACACGACGAGGATGAGCGACGGCCCTCACCGGGGACCTGTACAGACGCCTGAACCGGTACCGACAGATGCTGGCCAACAGGTCGCGTACGACCAGCGGCATCGTGTTGTTGCTACGCAGAATGCGCGGCTTCACGCCCCCGCTCACGCGCACGAGCGGGAAGATCCCGTCCGACCCGGTCGAGATCTTCGTTCAAGCGTCGAGTTCCTCGACGACCCGCGCTGGTCATCGACCGTCTAGACAGACGTCGCCGCGTCCCCGCACTCGAATGAGTGCAAGGGCGTGTCGAGGTTGACAGGAGGTGCGGAGGTTGACGGGAGGTGCGGGGGGAGCAACGGGAAGAGTGATAAAGGGAGTGGGGGCTTTGGCTTGGTGAAAAGCGGGAAGACGAAGCGAAGAGGTTCATGTTGAGAGCCGTTTCGGTGTGCACCGGTCGGCCGCCAGAGGGCAGCCGGGGCGCCCGCGAGATACAGGGTCCAGCGATTCGCTCGAATCGGGGCGCCAAGGGGCGCTCATGCTCCTCGCCGAGGTCCGCGACGCCGACACCCAACTCGTCGAGCTCCGCACCCGCATCGTTGGCGACGTCGGAAGGCGATGTACCGGCAGCGTAAACGCCGCGGCGCTGTCCTCGCATGGGGCGTTCTGCCTGACGAGTCGTCAACATCCGCGTGTGGGATGGTCGTACCACCGCGCCTTCGTCGCCTTCGTTTCGGCGTCGGTGCGCTCATCACATCTAGGGACGGCGCAACGGCCAGCACGGATCGCGTCCATCTAAAGCGAGTTTTCGGGAACGCGCGGAACCCCAAAGGCGTCGGGCATCTCATGGGACTTGTTGTTGTTTGCCTGGGGTAGCTGCGGACTCTGTCGGTGACGCCAAGTGAACGACGACGACCTCGAACCCATCGATCTTGCGCACCAGCCTCAAACCGACATCGCGGTCGCGCGCAAGCGCTTCTCACGTAGACACGCTGCCCTCCTCGGCGTTGGTGTGGTTGTTGCGGCCGCGGGTGTCGGCGTGGTCGCTCATACCGAAGCGCGTCACACACGTCGGACTGCGGGCACCGCGGCCGTGTCGTCCTCTACGGGACCGGGCGTGGTCGAGCCCCCGGGCGATCAGTCCGAACCGCGGCTTCAGGTCGGCGCGCCAACAAAGGTTGCTATTCCTGCGATCGAGATGATCTCGGCGTTCGGCTCGCTCTGGGTGTCGCAACCCGACCGGGTCGCGCCGCCTCGACCCCGTGACCGCACGGGTAACCGCGACCATCTCAGTGCCGGGTACGAGCGACTTCCGCAATCTTGCCGCGGGTGCCGGTGCCCTCTGGGTCGGGGACACCGGTACTGCGACCGTGACCCGCATCGACCCGACCCGCAACCGCGTGACGGCGTCAATCTCCATGCGAGGCAGCGCCTTCGTACCTGACGGTCTGGCGTTTCGCGCCAACAAACTCTGGGTGGCACGGCCGATGCCGACCGGTAGACGAGGCGACATCGTCGCGATCGACCCCGCAACCAACCGGATCGTGCACCAGACGTCTATGCCCCGGACCTTCGACGTGATTGCCGGCTCAACCGCGCTGTGGTACGTCGCAGGCACCGACCTCCAACGCTTCGACACCCGTTCGCCGCGCGCAACCGTCGCACGGCGCGATGTGCAGGCCGTGCTCACCGCAGCGAACGGACACCTCTGGTTGCTCACGTCGATGGGCGTGATCGAAACCGACGAGCGGACCGGCGCGCAGGTCGGTGCGCCGATTCCGCTCGGAGACGTCGCGAACCCGACCGCAGCCGTCGGGTCAGGTGTTTTGTGGCTGGGATGGCAACCGGACAGCTCGAGCGCCGGAACCGTGACGCCTTACGACACCGTGACCCACCGGGCGCTTGCCGCGCCGATCACCGTGGGTTTCCCCATCGCCGCGATGACGGTTCTCGACGGTGCCGTCTGGGTCGACGCCGACGGTCTCACCCGCGTCCCGTTCTCATCGCCGGTTCTCGTAGGCAACCCGAGACGCGCTTCGGGGCTGGCCGGTGCGGTTCTTATTCGCGGGCGCGAACGCGCTCATGTACTTCGATCCGTCACGGCCCGCACCCAACCAGCTGCAGCTCATCGCGACCGGGACGGACGTTCTCGTCGCGAGCCACAACAGCGCACTCGTCGAGGTCAGCGGTCCGCGGCGGAACCTCGTCTTCTTCCCGGCCGGCCAGCCACAGTTCGTCGATGTCAGCAACTACGAGGCCGTCTTTCCCGGTGCGCACGGCCAGTGGTGGGGCGAAGCCGGCATGCTGACCGAGATTCGAACCGGAAGGAAGTATCGGCTGCCGCCGGAGTTCCAAGCATTCGCGGGGGTCGAAGGCGGGTTCCTGGCGACGCGCCACGACCGGGGTGACATCGTGATCGTCGATCCCAGCAGTGGTACAAGCCGCGAGCTCGTGCCCGTGCCCGCCACACCGGTGGCGGTTGATCTCACGCAACTCGCCTGGATGCCCTCGGACTGCCGCCCCCGTGCCTGCCGGGAGGCGATTCGCGTCACCAACGTCCAGACCGGCCGCACCACATGGATGCGGCTCCCGAAACCGTTCTGGGCCGCGCTCGAACACGGCCACGGCACACCCCAAGGCCGCTTCTCACCAGACGGGAGCCGCCTCGCGGTCGTGAGTCTGACCGAGCCAGTCGCGGGCGATCTCGGCACGCTTGCGGTGCTCGACGTGCACACCGGCACGCTGCAACGCCAGATCGACACGCGGGCGCCCGCGATTGGACGCGCGGCTGGTCTGCCTTTCGACTGGACCGACAACAACGAGCTGCTCGTCATCACGTTCCGCGACGCTCCGGTGCTTGAACTCATCGGCACGCGCGACAAGATCGCTGAGGTCGCGCTCACGGCCCATACGACCCTCGTCGCGCTCAGCAGCAACCCGTAAACGCGCAACCAAGGCATCAGCCGAGCGGAGCGTCTCGATGACCACCGACATGCGCATAGCGTGGTGTGCGTCAATGGCCGACTATTGACCACTCATGTTTGAGGATCGAGTACACGACCGAGTCTCGCCGATTCCGCGCAGGAACTGGTCTTCGCGCAAGACACCTCACGCTTCATACTCAGCTTCTGTCGCACACCCCCGGGAAGCGATGCCTTGTGAGCCGTCATCACGGGTGGGTGCTTCGCCTCGAGGCGTTATGAAGTGCCGTCGAGCACGGAGCCGATGATCTCCGCGGACTTGCGATCCCACTCGGGACGGCCGTCGACGTAGATATTGGTGACCGTCAAGCTCGAATGGCCGAGGCGGTCGCGCACCGACAGCAACGGAACGCCGGCACCGACGAGCATCGTTCCGTGGAAGTGGCGCAGGTCGTGCAATCGTACGTGCGCGCCGTCGTCGACAGCATCATCGATCTTGCGCCAGGCGTAGCTGAACCGATCGGGCGGCATGGGCCGCGTTCCGCCAACGTCGCCGCGCCACACGTAGGCATCGGCAGGGTACGAGACACCGCACGCAAGCGCCGACTCAACATGTCGACGTCGCATCTCGCGCAAAGACTTCGCGGTCCCAGCGTCGAGCGCAACCACACGCGCTGCGTGCGTCTTCGTGTCCTTTATGACAAGGCGAGCGCCCGTCCGACGTCCGGAGTTGTGCTCGTCTCCGTTCACGATCGCGGTGTCGAGCCGCACCGTGCCTTGCTCGAGATCGATCGCGCTCCACCGCAGCCCCGCAAGCTCACCGCGGCGTGCGCCCACCGCCACGGCCATCCGTGCGAACGCGCCGAGATCGGGATCGCGCGCCTCCGCCGCCGCGATTCTCGACGCGACGTGTTCCGGCTCCGGTGAGCGCGGGCTCCATTTCGGTCCCTTCGGGACTCGCGCTCGCTCGACGGGCGACGTCGGCAAATAGCCCCACCGCACCGCAGCCGCGAACATCGCCGACAGCACCGTGCGACACCCACGGATCGAACGAACGCCGAGCGGCTTCTCACCATCGCGCAGCTTTCCGTACCAGCGCTCGACATCAGCGGTCGTCACCGCCGAGATTCGCTTGGTGCCGAACTGTGGAAGGACTCGAGTGTCGAGCCAGCCCCGGTAGCCGATGCGCGTCGACGGCGAAAGGTCGCCTGACGCACCATCCCACCAAAGCACCGCCAGTTGAGCGACCGTCAGGGATCGTGACGGACCGGTGCGGCCCTGTTGCACGTCGACCAGCAGCTGCGCGTGCGCGTTCGTCGCTTCCCGGCGCGAGACGGCAGTGAGCGTTCGGCGCACGTACTCGTCGCGGCCACAATCGTCGCGGCCGGCGTACACGATGAGCTGATACGAGACGGTGCCGTAGCGGCCGCGGCGAGCTCGAATCGACAACTTCGCCTCCCTGTTCCATGCCACGGGCCATGCCACGGGCATTGGGAGGCTACGAACGCACTGGAATCAACAGAATTTCGGCTCTGAGACGACCTGCAGTTTCGTCGGAGCGGAGGGACAGGGATTCGAACCCTGGGTGCTTGCGCACAACGGTTTTCAAGACCGCCCCGTTCGGCCGCTCCGGCATCCCTCCGCCGGCCAGCGTACCGACGGGTCAGCGGGGGTCGATGCGGTCGAAGCCGGTGTAGCGACGGAGCACTTCGGGCACGACGAAGCTGCCGTCGAGTTGCTGGCAGTGTTCGAACAGGAACACGAGCGTGCGGCTGATCGCGCACGCAGTGCCGTTCAGCGTGTGCACGAGCTGCGAGCCCTTCTCACCCTTGACCCGCGTGCCGAGCCGGCGGGCCGAGTAGTCGCCGTAGTTCGAGCACGACGTGATCTCGCGGTACCGGCCCTCCGACGGGAGCCAGACCTCGAGGTCGTACTTCTTCGCGGCGGCGGGCCCGAGGTCACCGGCCGCGATGTTCACGACGCGATACGGCAGCCCGAGCCCGCCGATGATCTCGCGCTCGATCCCGAGGATGCCCTCGTGCTCGGCGGCGCTCGCGTCGGGCTCGGCGAACACGAACATCTCGACCTTGTCGAACTGGTGCACCCGGAAGATCCCCCGCGTGTCCTTGCCGTAGGTGCCGGCCTCGCGCCGGAAGCACGTCGAGTACCCGGCGTAGCGTGCGGGAAGCTGATCGGGCGTGAACGTCTCGCCGCGATGCAGCGCCGACAACGCAGCCTCGCTGGTTCCCAGCAAGAACAGCTCACCGCCGTCGACGTCGTAGACCTGCGCGCGGTCGGTCGGGAAGAAGCCGGCTTCTTCCATCGTGCGCTCGCGCACGAGTGCCGGCGTGATCACAGGGACGAATCCGCGACGCGTGATCGTCTCCATCGAGTAGCTGACCAGCGTGAGCTCCAGCAGCGCGGCTTCGCGCATGATGTACGCGAAGCGTGAACCGCTCGCTTCGGCCGCGTGAGCGGTGTCGACCAGTCCGAGCGACTCTGCAAAAGCGGCATGATCGAGACGCGGCGCATCGGGTGTGCCACGGACGGCCTCGACCACCTCGCCGTCGTCCTCGCCGCCATCGGGCGCCGACGCGTCGGCAGGATTCGGCAGCTGCAGTACGAAGGTTGCGCAGCTCTTCGTCGACGACGCGCAGCGCTTCCTCTTGCGCGCCGAGCTCGATCTTCAGCTCGCCCGCGGTGTGGATCTTCGCCTGTCGTTCGTCGGGGGCGGCCTTGCCGATCTCTTTCGACGCCGCGTTCTGGCGGGCGCGCATCGCGTCGACTTCGGTCGTGAGCTTGCGCCGGATCTCGTCGAGCCGCAGCACTTCGTCGACGAGGTTCTCGCGGACGCGCTTGCGCTCGATCCCGCGGCGGTACTCGGGCTCTTCTCGCAGCCGCCGTAGATCGATCAATCGCCCGCGCCCCTGATCAGCGCGCGCAATTCCTCGACCCGCGCCGCCGCGTGCTTCCACGCCCGGCCGACGGCGCGTCGTCGCTCGACACCCGCTTCCATCGGCCCGCCCACCGGATATGAACCAAGGAACTTCACTTCTGCGTTCTTCGCCATGAGGTTCCGCAGCGCGTCGGCGACCACCTCGTCCGCGACGTGGCCTTCGGCATCGATGAAGAAGCAGTAGTCGCCGAGGCCGCGCTTGGTCGGGCGTGACTCGAGCTTGGTGAGATTCACGGCGCGCGCCGCGAATTCCTGGAGGATCGCGAGCAGAGAGCCCGGGCGGTCTTCGCGTTGGAAGCACACGATCGATGTCTTGTCGTGGCCGGTCGGCGCCGGGATGCCGCGCCCGACGAGCACGAAGCGCGTCTGGTTCTCGGGATGGTCCTCGATCTCCGTCGCCAACACCTCGAGCCCGTACAACTCGGCCGCGAGCGCGTTGCAGATCGCCGCGAGGTCGCCGCGCTTCGACCTGGAGACTTCGCGCGCGGCATCCGAGGTCGAGTGCGACGCCGCGCTGTTCGGCCGCGGGCAACTTCTTCGACAGCCAGCCGCGACACTGCGCGAGCGCGTGCGGAAACGACACTACGGCGCTGCACCTCGGCGAGCCCGACCCCGCGCTTCGCGCACAGGTTCAACGACACCGGCAGGTCGATCTCGCGCTGGATCAACAAGTCGCTGTCGAACGCGAGCGTGTCGAGCGTGACCGACACCGAACCCTCGATCATGTTCTCGATCGGGACGACGCCGCCGTCGGCGCCACCGTGCTCGACCGCCGAGATCACCTCGGGCACCGACGCGTGCGGAGTGCGCTCTCCCGCCGCCAGATCGGCCTGCGAGAGCAATGCCTCCTCGGTGAAGGTCCCCGCGGGACCGAAATAGGCGACGTGCACAGGCACCAGGCTAAACGACCGTTCGCAGGCGACCGTCCGATACGTCGAGCACGTAGCCCTGCACGTCGTCGACGTGCGGCAGCCACTTGCACACCCTCACGATCTCGACCTGCGCGCGCACGTGCGCGTCGACGTCGAAGAACGCGCCGAACGCGAACGGCGGCGCCTCGCCGGTCTCTGCCGCGAGTTCGACGCGCGAGCTCGTCGTCGTGCACGTCGCGCAACCCGCACTCGGTGTGCGCCATCACCGCAACTGCGGTGGTACCGAGCAGCCGTTGCGACAACACCAGCGAGCGCAGCACGTCATCGGTCACGACCGCACCCGCGTTGCGCAACACGTGCGCGTCACCGAGCTCGAAACCGAACGCGAGGTGAGGATCGATGCGAGCGTCCATGCACGTGACGATCGTGACGTGACGGTTGGGAATCGCGGACCGGGCACCCATGGGCGCGCAGCGTACGGCGAGAGTCACGCGCGCCGGGATTCGAGCAGCAGGCCCGCGAACTGCGCAGCCATTGCGTGGTGATCGGCACCATCGGGATCGAGCCGGGTTTGCAACACGATGCCGTGCGCGACCGCGAGGATCAGCGACGCCATCGCGGGTGGCACGACCCACGACGGCACGTGGCCCGCCGTTTGCAGCTCGGCGATCAGGTTGGTGAGCCGCTCGTTGAGTGACCGGTAGACGCGCAGCGCTTCGGCGCGATACCCGTCGTCGCGCGTCGCGAGGAGGAGCGCTTCGAGCAACACCAGCGCGTCGTCCTGGGATCGTTCGAGCTCGGCGGCCAGCTCCCGGATCGCGGCCAACATGCGGTCGGCGGGTACGCCTGGCTGATCGAGGGCGCGCAACGCGGGCCCCACCCGGCGTTCGAGCTCGTCGAAGAGCGCCGCCGCGACCAGCGCGTCCTTGGAGCCGAAGTGGTACGTGATCGCGGCCAGATTCGCGCCCGCCAGGCGCGTGATCTCCCGGGACGTCGTCCGAGCGAGCCCGCGGTCTCGCACGCAAGCGCGCGCGGCGGCGATCAGACGATCCCTGGTGGGCGCCGTCGCCGATGTGCGGCCGCCCGCTTCGAGGGATTCAGTCATACGTTCGTATGATATGCGTGTGGAGATCGAGCGCGCGCCCGTGCCGGCCGATCAGACGGGCGCCGGCCCGGGTGGCTGTCCGCCCGCCGCCGAGCACCCGCTGATGGACCACCGGTGGGACACGCTGTCGTTCCTGCACTGGCGCTACGAGCCGGCGACCGTGCAGGCCCTTCTGCCGCCCGGTCTCCGTGTCGACGTCCGCGACGGCAGTGCGTGGGTGGCGCTCGTGCCGTTCGTGCTCGAGGTGACGCGGCCCGACCGGCTGCCGGTGCCCTGGCTCTCGAGGTTTCCCGAGACCAATGTCCGCACGTACGTCACGGCGCCCGACGGCACCACCGGCGTGTGGTTCCTGTCGCTCGACGCGGCGCGGCTTCTGGCGGTGCTCACTGCGCACGCAGGCTTCGCGCTCCGTTACTTCTGGTCGAAGATGGCCGTCGCGCGCGTCGGCGACGTCGTGACCTATCGCAGCGTGCGACGCTGGCCCGCCCCGGCCGGTGCGAGCTCGGAAGTCGCGCTGCGCATCGGTGACGAGTACGGGCCCGGCGAGGTGAGCGATCTCGAGAACTGGCTGACGGCGCGCTTCCGCTTGTACAGCGTCCGCGGCCCCCGGACGCGGTCCGCGCTCGCGAGTCACGCGCCCTGGCCGCTTCGCCGCGCCGAGGTGTTGCACCTCGACGATCAACTCGTCGCCGCGACCGGGCTTCCGCAGCCGGCGGCACCGCCGCTCGTGCACTTCTCGCCGGGTGTCAAAGTGAGGGTCGGCGCCTTGCAAGCGGTCGCGGGAGCGCAGCGGGGCGCATGGAGTTGAAGCCTCGCGGTAGCTTCGGTCGCGTCTGATCTGTTCAAGGAGGAGGCCCATGCGGGCTGCAGTGTTCACCGAGACCGGCGGGCCACTTTCGATCGAGAACCTCGAGCCGGCGCCACCCGGGCCGCGCGACGTCGTCGTCGAGCTCGGCGCGAGCGGCGTCTGCCACTCCGACCTCTCGCTGAAGAACGGCTACGTCGGGATCATGCCCGGCACCGTTCTCGGCCACGAAGGTGCGGGGAAGGTCGCTCGAGGTCGGCAACGAGGTCACGAGCGTGAAGGCCGGCGACCACATCGTCGCCGCGTTCATCCCCGCGTGCGGCGACTGTTGGTTCTGCCTGCACGACCAGTCGCACCTGTGCGACAACGAGATGAACGTGATGATGGCGATGCGCGGCAACCGGCCCGACGGCACGCAGTACATGGCGATGACTGGGCTCGGCACGTTCGCCGAGGCGATGACCTGCAACGAGCAGTCGATCGTGAAGGTCAACACCTCGATTCCCGACGACCAGCTCGCCCTGATCGGCTGCGGCGTCACTACCGGGGTTGGCGCGGCGCTCAACACGGCTCGCGTTCAGCCGGGCACGACTGTCGCCGTCATCGGTTGTGGCGGTGTCGGCCAGGCCGTCATCCAGGGCGCGCGCATCGGCGGCGCGTCGCGGATCATCGCGGTCGACCCCGTCGAGCTGAAGCGCAAGACGGCCGAGAAGCTGGGCGCCACCGACTTCGTCGACCCCTCGGCGGGCGACCCGGTCGCGCAGGTGCAGGAGCTCACCGGAGGTCGCGGGGTCGACTACGCGTTCGAGGTCATCGGCCTGCCCGAGACGTTGCTCCAGGCGTACGGCATGGTGCGCAAGGGCGGCACCGCGATCCTCGTCGGCATGACGCGCGCCGACGCAACCGTGACGTTCCCGACGTTCGACATGTTCTTCAACGAGAAGACGGTGAAGGGCTGCAAGTACGGCTCGGGTCAGGTGCGCCGCGACTTCCAGCGCTTTGCCGACCTCATCGAGACCGGTCGCCTCGACCTCGACTCGATGGTGTCGCGGACGATCAAGCTCGACCAGGTCAACGACGCCTTCACCGCGATGGAGAAGGGCGAAGTGATCCGATCGGTCATCACGAGCTTCTAGGCGTTGAACGGGCGTCGTGTAGGGGTGCGTCTCCGACACCCCACACACGCCCGGCAGCCGTCACCATGTGGCCCGGGAAGCATGCGGCCGAGCGGCCCGATCATCGTGCGTACGTGATGGCGTCCTCCGGGGAGGAGGTCACCTATCGCGAGCTCGATGATCGCTCGAAGCAGCTGGCGCAGCTGTTCTGGGACGCGGGCCTGCGCTTCGGCGACCACGTCGCGATCCTCATGGAGAATCGCCGAGAGTTCTTCGAGCCGTGTTGGGCCGCGCAGCGTTCGGGCCTGTTCTTCACGTGCATCAACTCGCACTTCAACGCTGACGAAGTCGCGTACATCGTCGACGACTGTGACGCGCAAGTGATCGTCGTCAGCGACGCGATGCGCGATGTTGCGCTCGAGCTCGTGGACAAGATGCCGCGTGTCAAGGTGCGGCTGGCGGTCGGCGAAGTGATCGCGGGCTATGAGCGCTACGAGGACGCGATCGCGCGCTACCCGGCCGTCGCCCTCGACGAAGAGCTCGAAGGCTCACGCATGCTCTATTCGTCGGGCACGACCGGTCGGCCCAAGGGCGTGAAGTACAAGATCGAGCGCAAGCCGATCGCCGAGCTTCCGCCCGAGATGGGGATGATGACACTCGTCTGGGGCTTCGACGAGCACACGATCTATCTGTCGCCGGCGCCGCTCTACCACTCCGCGCCGTTGTTCTATTGCATGAGCATCATGCGGCTCGGCGGCACGTGCATCGTGATGGAGCAGTTCGATCCCGAAGCCGCACTCGCCGCGATCGAGAAGTACGGCGTCACTCACTCGCAATGGGTGCCGACGATGTTCGTGCGCATGCTGAAGCTGCCGGAAGCGACACGCGCGAAGTACGACGTGTCGTCGCAGAGAGTCGCGCTCCACGCTGCGGCGCCGTGCTCGGTCGAGACGAAGCGCAAGATGATCGAGTGGTGGGGTCCGATCATCGACGAGTACTACTCGGCGACCGAAGGCATGGGCGCGACGTTCATCAACTCTGCGGACTGGCTCGCGCACCCGGGCTCGGTCGGCAAGACGATGCTCGGGCCGATACACATCCTTGACGAGGAGGGCGACGAGCAGCCCCCCGGCGAGGTCGGGACCGTCTGGTTCGAGCCGGCGCCGAACCGCGCGGGGTTCGAGTACCACAAGGACGAGACGAAGACCGCCGACGCGTTCAACACGCGCGGCTGGGCGACGGTCGGCGACATGGGGTACCTCGATGCCGACGGCTATCTCTTCCTCACCGACCGCCGCACGTTCATGATCGTGTCGGGCGGCGTGAACATCTACCCGCAAGAAGCCGAGAACCTCCTGATCGAGCACCCCAAGGTCTACGACGTCGCGGTGTTCGGCATCCCCGACGCGGAGATGGGCGAGACAGTGCACGCGGTCGTGCAGCCCGTGCAGTGGGGCGACGCGGGCCCCGAGCTCGAACGCGAGTTGCTCGCGTACTGCCGGGAGCACCTCTCCCACTACAAGTGCCCGCGGGCCGTCGACTTCGACCGTGAGCTGCCGCGCGAGCAGACCGGCAAGCTCTACAAGCGGCTGCTGCGCGATCGCTACTGGGGCGACAAGACTTCGCGGATCGTGTGAGCCGGTAGCGGTGGAGCCCGGTCGCGTCATTGCCTCGGGTCGTGACGGCGACATCTTCGAATTCGGTCCGGGCTTGGTGTTGCGCAAGGCGCGCGACGGCCGCTCGATCGAGCGCGAGGCCCGCACGATCGAGTACGTCGCTTCACACGGGTACCCGGTGCCGCGCGTCGAAGAGGTCCGTGCGGGCGGCACGGAGATCGTGATGGAACGGCTCGAGGGCCCGATGATGATGGACGCGATGCTCGAGAAGCCGCGCTCGATGCTCGCGCACACGCGCCTGCTCGCCGACCTGCACGATCAGCTGCACGCGATCGCCGCACCCGAGTGGCTGCCCGAGATCGACGCCGGCGCCGACCGCCTGCTGCACCTCGACCTGCACCCGATGAACGTGATGATGACCACGCGCGGGCCGGTGGTCATCGACTGGCCGAACGCCGGCCGCGGCGACCCGCTCACCGACATCGGGTTCACGTACGTATTGCTGACATGTCCCGACATGCCCGCCCCGTGGCTCGTACGCACGCTCGTGAAGCCCGTCCGGACGACGATCGCACGCGTGTTCGCCAAGCGCTACCGGGGCGCGACGCTTCCGCCCGCGATCGCGCGCGCCGCCGCCCTGAAACAGCTCGACGATCACATGTCGCCGCGCGAGCTCGCGAACATCCGGCGCCTCGAGACACGCATGCAGCACAAGGCAGCGAAGGCGCCGGGATGACGGTTCCCCCCGGATGCCGTCACCCCGCGCCGTTCGCTTCCGAGCCGCGCCCGTGCAGCGCACGGGACGGCCGGCGCGGTGTCTCCCCATTCCGCGACCACGAACGGTACGGGGACGGCCACCACGGCGTCAACGGCAGAGTGAGTCACACAGTGTGGTACCGCTCGGGATACGGTCGGCGGCATGGTCGCTGACGACCGCGCCGAGCTCGCCCGTCGTATCCATGCGGCGGCCCACCTGACCGGAACGTTCACACTGCGTTCCGGTGCCGTGAGCAACGAGTACTTCGACAAGTACCGCTTCGAGTCCGATCCCGACCTGTTCCGCGCGATCGCCGGCGCGCTCGTGCGGCTCGTGCCGTTCGGCGTCGATGCTGTCGCCGGCCTCGAGCTGGGCGGCGTGCCGATCGCGACGATGCTCAGTCAGGCCACCGGACTGCCCGCGGTCTTCGTGCGCAAGCAGGCCAAGACCTATGGCACGTGCCGGCTCGCGGAGGGAGGTGACGTTGCCGGGCGTCGTCTCTGCATCGTCGAAGACGTCGTGACGTCGGGCGGCGCGATCCTCGACGCGGCTGCGGAGCTACGCGTCCGCGACGCGCAGGTCGGACCGGTGCTCTGCGTGATCGATCGCGAAGCCGGCGGCGCCGAGAAGCTCGCGGTCGAGGGCCTCACGCTCCACGCCCTGTTCACGATGACGGAGCTGAAGGCCGCGCGAGCCTGACGCCGCACTCGGCGAGGATCCTGCCGCGACGTCCGCCGTTGGGCCTCGGTCGGGTCGGATCGCGACGAAAGCTGCGCGGGGTCGAACGATTCGCTGAACTTGTCGATGACGCACCGTGCTTGCTCCGGCGGTACGCCCGCCTTCACCAGCTGACGCTGCAAGCGGTCCGCGTTGTAGTCGGGCTGCGCACACCCTGCGAGCGCGAAGGCCACGCCGCATGCGAGAAGGCGTGCCAACCATCGACGGGGTCGCACGCTCGGAGGGTACGCGCTAGCTTCCGCGCCAACCGAACGGCTACCGAAGCCGGTGAGATTCCGGCACTGTCCCGCAACTGTGTGCCGCGCACGAGACGTACGTGCGCGACGAGTCAGGTCGCCTCGCCGCTCGGTCACGCATCCAGCTCTCGAGGAAGGGCGCGCCGTGAACGCAACCCAGCCGCCGGAAGCACACCACCTTCCCGAACACGCCCGGCGCGCGCCTTCGGTCGTGCTCGTGCACACCGGCGACGGCAAGGGCAAGTCGACGGCCGCGTTCGGCGTGCTGATGCGCGCCGTCGCCCGGGGCTG
This sequence comes from uncultured Actinomycetes bacterium, assembly GCA_963836365.1. Classification (GTDB taxonomy): domain Bacteria; phylum Actinomycetota; class Acidimicrobiia; order IMCC26256; family PALSA-610; genus DASQHW01. Next base: position 168,070 of record CAWIJC010000004.1, on the reverse strand, counting down.
GAACGTCGCGGTCGTGCAGTTCCTGAAGTCGGGAGAGTGGCGCACCGGCGAGGAGAAGATTGGGCGGCAGCTCGGCGTCGACTGGTGGGCGCTCGGCGACGGCTTCACGTGGGATTCGGCCGATCTCGCGCGCGACGAGGCAGTCGCACGCGCAGCGTGGCTGCACGCCCGGGAGATCATCGGCGCCGGCGAGCATCGACTGGTGTTGCTCGACGAGATCACGTACGCGATGAACTGGAACTGGATCAGCGCCGCCGAGGTCGTCGAGGTCATTCGCGACCGGCCGGAAACGGTGAACGTTGTCGCAACCGGACGCGACGCGCCGGCCGCGCTCGTCGACATCGCCGACACGGTCACCGAGATGCGCAAGGTGAAGCACGCCTACGACGCAGGCGTCGTCGCCAAGAAGGGCATCGACTACTGATGCACTTCGCGCAGACGGTGTGCGACACCGACGCGTGCGTGTGGCGGTTCCCGGCGCCGCAGCTCTGCGTCGCGTCCGCCCCGTTCGGTGGCGGGATCGGTCTGCGCCCGTGGGTGATCAACGCACAAGTGCCGACCGACTACACGCGCACCGATCCCGAGGCCCACATCCGCGAGCTCGCCGATGCACTCGCGTGCGCAGACAACGGCGTCGGCATGTTGACCGCCGCGAGCGTGCGCAACGCGGTCGATGCATCCGACGACGGTATCGAAGTGTGCGCCACCGTCGGACTGCGGCTGCCCACGTGGGCGGCGGCACCCCAGGAGGTTGCGACGCCATGGCGGCCGGGAACGATCAACGTGTTCGCGCGGCTCTCGGTCCGCTTGTCACCGGCCGCATTGGTCAACGCGGTGATGACCGTGACCGAGGCCAAGGTGCAGGCGCTGGTCGAGGCCGGCGTCCCGGGAACCGGCACCGCGACCGACGCGGTGTGTGTCGCGTGCGCGCCCGACGGTGTCGCAGAACCGTTCGCGGGACCGCGGTCGCGCGTCGGCGCGCCGCTCGCACGGGCCGTGCACGCGGCGATCGCCCAAGGTATCGAGCGGTGATCACGCTGGTGCTCGGCGGGGTGCGCTCGGGAAAGTCGGACATCGCGGCGCAATGTGCGACCGCGACGGGCGCGCTGGTCACGGTCGTGGCGACAGCGCTGTGCCCGCCGCACGATGACGAGTTCGCGGCGCGCATCGCGGCGCACCGAGCGCGCCGCCCTGCCGGCTGGCACACCGTCGAAGCGCCCCACGATCTCGCGGGCGCGATCGCAGGCGTGACACGCACTGCGCTCGTCGACGCGCTCGGCACCTGGATCGCGAACGCGCCGGGTTCGCGGTCGACGTCGACGCGCTGTGTGCGGCGTTGCGAGCCCGCAGCGCCGACACCGTCCTGGTGTCCGACGAGGTCGGGCTCTCCGTGCACCCGCCGACCGCGCTCGGCCGGCAGTTCGTCGATGCCGTCGGCGACTGCAACCGCGCCATCGCGGCGATCGCCGATCGCGTGCTGCTGGTCGTCGCGGGCCGCACGCTCGAGCTCGACGGCCCTGATGCGTGACGCACTCGGGCTGCTCACCACGTTCGGCCGGCGCGGCGGCGGTGGCGGGCTCAACGCGCGGTCGCTGCCGTGGTTCCCGGGCATCGGCGCGGCGATCGGCGCCATCGTCGGCGTGGCGTGGTGGGCTGCCGACCGCTTGTGGCCCCGGGCCGTCGCCGCCGCGGTCGTGCTGCTCGTGAACGCCGCGTGCACCGGACTGCTGCACTTCGACGGGCTGGCGGATGCGGCCGATGGCCTGTTGCCGCACGCCGATCGCACGCGGCGCCTCGCGATCATGCGCGACCCCGGTGTCGGCGCATTCGGCGCGTTCGCGGTAGTGATCGTCGTCGTGTTGCAAGCGACCGCGCTCGCGTCGCGCGCCGCGAACGCGGGCCTGCTCGTGGCGCTGTGGTGCGCGTCGCGCGCGCTCGTCGCCGCAGTTCCTTCGGTCGTCCCTTACGCGCGCGAGCGCGGCATGGCATCTCCGTTGCTCGACAGCGCGCGCGTATGGCCCGCGTTCGCGGTCGTGCCCGCGGTCGTGCTCGCGGCCCTGGCGGCCGGTGTCGGAGGCGCAGTTGCCCTCGTCGCAGCCGTGCTCGCAGGCGTCGCGACGATCGCGCTCGCGATGCGACGCATCGGCGGATTCACCGGCGACGTGCTCGGTGCGGCGATCGTGCTCACCGAAACGATCGGCCTCGTTGTGGCGGCCGCGAAGTGGTGAACGCGATCGAGGCTGCGGGCGGCCTGTTGGTCGACCGGGCGTTGGGCGAGCCGCCCGCGGTCGTCCATCCGGTCGCTGCATTCGGCCGTCTGATGCAGGTCGTCGAAGCCCGCATCTACGACGATTCGCGCGCGCGTGGCGTCGTGTACACGCTCGCCGGCGTTCTCGTCGGCGCCGCGGCCGGTGCGATCGTCCGTTCTCCTGTCGCGGCAGTGGCGATCAGCGCGGCCGGGCGCGAGCTGCGGCGCACGGCGTCTCACGTGCGCGACGCGCTGCTTGCCGGCGACGAGCCGCGCGCACGCGAGCTCGTACCTGCCCTCGTCGGCCGCGACCCGACGATGCTCGACGCGTCCGACCTCGCGGCTGCGGTGATCGAGTCGGTCGCCGAGAACACGGTCGACGCCGTCGTCGCACCGTCGTTGTGGGCCGCGCTCGCGGGCGCGCCCGGCGCGCTCGCGTATCGCGCCGTCAACACGATGGACGCGATGGTCGGACACCGCTCGGAGCGCTATCTGCACTTCGGATGGGCGAGCGCGCGCCTCGACGACGCCGCCAACTACGTGCCTGCACGCGCGACCGCGGTACTCGTCGCGCTCACACGTCCCGCCGCGACATTCGCGATTCGCGACGCGATCCGCACCGGCGGGCGGGCCCATCCGTCACCCAACGCCGGCGTCGCCGAAGCCGCGTTCGCGGCTGCGCTCGGCGTCGAGCTCGGCGGTCCGCTGCGCTACGGCACTCACGCGGAGAACCGGCCGCGCCTCGGAAGCGGATCGCGCCCGCAGCCGCGCGACATCGACCGCGCGATCGCGCTTGCATCACACGTCGAGGTCGCACTCGTCGCGCTGCTCGCGGCCGGCGGCATCGCGCGGCGCGGGTCGAGGTGCGCGTGAGAGCGCTGCCGCCGCTCGATGCATCGGCACGAGCCGCCGCGCTCGCGCGGCACGACCGGTTGCTGAAGCCGCCGGGCGCGCTCGGCCGGATGGAAGCGCTCGGCGCGCACCTCGCCGCGATCTCCGGCCGGTGCCCACCGCCCATCGCGCGCAGGCCGGCCGTTGCAGTGTTCGCCGCCGACCACGGCGTCGTCGCGTCGGGCGTCACGCCGTGGCCGCAGGCAATCACCGCGCAGATGGTCGCCACGTTCGCCCGCGGCGGCGCTGCGATCAGCGTCTTCGCGCGCCAGGTCGGCGCGACGGTCCACGTCGTCGACGTCGGCGTCGCGTCCGACGTGAGTCGGCTCGCGGGCGTCCATGTGCACAAGGTGCGCGCCGGCACCGACGACCTCGCGCACGGTCCCGCGATGACCGAGGCCAACGCGCGTCACACGATCGCCGTCGGCGAGACCATCGCCGGCACGCTGATCGACGGCGGCCACGACCTCCTGGTCACCGGTGACATGGGCATCGGCAACACCACGCCGTCTGCCGCGTTGATCGCCGCGTTCACCGGCGCGCCCGCAAGAGACGTCACCGGACGCGGTACGGGCATCGACGACACGATGCTCGCGACCAAACGTGAGATCGTCGAACGAGCAGCGGCGCGTGTCGACGATCCGCTGCGTGATCCGTTGATGACGCTCGCCGGCATCGGCGGTCTCGAGATCGCCGCGCTCGCGGGATACTGCATCGCCGGTGCGCACGCGCGGGTCCCCGTCGTCGTCGACGGGGTCATCGCGTGCGCCGCGTTGCTCGTCGCCGACGCGCTCACGCCCGGCGTCGCGTCCTACTGCATCGCCGGTCACCGCCCGTTCGAGCCCGGCGCGCGCGTCGCGCTCGCGCACCTCGGGCTCACGCCGCTGCTCGACCTCGACCTTCGCCTTGGCGAGGGAACCGGCGCGTGCCTCGCGGTGCCGATCGTGCAGGCGGCCGCCGCAGTGCTCAACGAAATGGCCACGTTCGACGATGACGACCCTGATTCGCACCTAGGCTGAACGCATGCAATGCCCCAATTGCGGACACACAGCCCGCGGGCGGACGAGGTTCTGCGCGCGCTGCGGACAGCCGCTGCCATGGGACGACCTGCACGCGGCGACATCGCTGCCCCGGCCGATCCCGCCGCCGTACACGCCGCCCACCGAAAACCCGAACGCCGACAAACCGTCCGGGTGGGGGACTCCGTACGGTCCACCGGGGCAATACCCGCCGCCCAACCCGCATGCCCCGCCCGGCGCGGCGTATCCCGCGTACCCGGGCTACCCGGCCTATCTCGCGCCGCGCACCAACGGCATGGCCGTGGCGTCGCTGGTGCTCGGCGTCCTCGGCTGGCTTCCGTGCGCGGTCGGCTCGATCCTGGCAATCGTGTTCGGAGCGATCGCGCAGAATCAGATCAAGGCCGCCGCCGGCCGAGAAGGCGGTGCCGGCCTGGCCCGTGCCGGCCTGATCCTCGGCTGCATCGGCGTCGGGCTGTGGGTGACCTACTTCGTCGTCGTCCTGTTGGTCACCGCCGGATCCCACGGCGGCTGAAACCTCAGGAAGCCCCGCCGCCTCGCCGATAAGGCGAGAAGGGGGATAGGCCGTGGTGTTCACGCAAAGCGCGTTCGACTGGTTGCGGTCGCGTGTCGGACCGCCCGCGCCAGGTCCCGACGTCCCCGACGGTCCAGCACGGGAGCGCACCGCCCGCGTCGAGATCGATCGATTGCGTACAGAGATCGAAGAGCTCGTCACCGCGCGCGCCGTGACGGCACGCGGCGCCCTCGACAGCGCGCTCGATGCCGTGGCCAGGTTGCAGGTCGTGACTTCCAACCTCGACGCGTGCAGACCGCCGAAGGGCGACCACCTCGGTAAGGCGCTGGTCGCATTCGCAGATCAGCGGTTGCACGGACACGCCGACGCCATCGAGCGCGGAATGACGTACACCGCCGACAACACGCTCCGCATGCTCCGCGGCGACGCTCACTAGCCGAACGGGGCAGGCCCCCTTCCGGCATCCGCCGGCGCGCGCTTGTGACGTTTGGTTCCCGGCCGGCAAAGCCGGCCCTGACGGCGGCACGCTCGTTCGTTCGCGAGACCAACGGACGCGCGCGTCATTGCACGCGCGGCGCCGGAGGCGGCGCTCACGCGTGCGGCGCCCTAGCGTTCGGCGCCGTGCCGTCGAAGCGTCCCGCACCGCTCGCGGGCCTGCGTGTCATCGAAGTCTCGATGCTCGGGCCCGGCAACCTCACCACGCATCTCGCCGACCTCGGCGCCGACGTCATCAAGGTCGAGCCGCCGGCCGGCGACTACGGCCGGCGTATGACGTGGCCGATCGTCGAAGGCGTCTCGCTGCTGTTCCTGCACATCAGCCGGGGCAAGAAGAGCGTCGTGCTCGACCTCCGCACCGACATGGGACGGGACACGTTCCTCGAGCTCGTCCGCGACGCCGACGCCGTGGTCGAGGCGATGCGGCCCGGCGGGCTCGCGCGCCGCGGCCTCGGCTTCGACGACCTCAAGCAGGTCAATCCGCGCATCGTGTTCTGCACGATCTCCGGCTACGGCATGACCGGTCCGTACCGCGACATGCCGAGTCACGGCATCGCGTACGACGCGTGGGCCGGCGTCGTACAACCCGAGCTCGACGACGAAGGCTTCGTGTACATGCCCGAGCACGTGTCGATCGGCATCAACGCGGGCCCGGTGTTCGGCGCGCTCGGGTTGCTCGCCGGCGTGATCCGCGCCGCGCGACGGGAGTCGGCTGCCAGCTCGACATCGCGCAGTCGGATGCGGCTGCCGCGATCGACTGGCTGCGCAGCGAGACCTGGCGCGCATACGAACGGCCGGAGTCGGAGGTCACGGGCAACGAGGCCGACAACTATGAGCGGCGCGAGCCGGGAACCGCAGGCATGCAAGGCGGTGTGCGCTACCAGTTCTACGCGACGAAGAACGGGCACGTGCTGTTCATGGCCAGCGAACGCGAGTTCTGGAAGAACTTCTGCGAAGGCATCGGTCGGGCCGACCTGTTCGAGAAGTGGCCGGGCTCGCAGTACGGCGACCACGCGCGCGGCAACAAGGAGCTGCAGGTGATCCTGCGCGACGTGTTCTCGACGCGCACGACCGAGGAATGGCTCGCGTTCGGGCTCGAGCACAACACGCCGATCGGTCCGTCGAACTCACCGAAGACTCTGTTCGACGATCCGCAGTTCACCGATCGCCTGCCGCTGTTGCCGAAAGAGCAAGTCGGCGCCGACATGCTGCCGACGCCGATCAAGTTCGTCGACGAGCAGCTCCCACCGCTCACAAAGGCGCCCGCAGTCGGCGAGCACACCGAGCGAGTGATGCGCGAGACGCTGGGCTGGACCGACGAGCGGATCGCCGCCGCCCGGGCGGCCGGGGCGTTCGGTGATCCCGAGTCGAAGTGAACGTTCGGGGTTTGTGAAACGAGCCACGTTGCCTGAAGTGCCGGTGGACAGGCCCCGATACCCTCCTCGTGCCCGGGATGCCCCGCCGATCGAACCCGACGCCGGTACCCCCGGACGGCGTCGAGCACGACGCCTGACGCGCACCCGCGCAGGCGTGTGTGAGGGTGCGTCTGCGACACCCCACACACGCCCGGGCAGCGGTCAGCCCCAGCGGGGGGCTTCGTCGGGGTTGATGCCCAGCGACATCTTCCCGACCAGCTCGTGCGTCAGCAGCAGGTTCCCGGGGTGGATGCGGCCGAGCCGCGAGTCACGGAACAGCTGCTCGAGCCGGTTGCGCTTGAAGATCCCGGCGCCGCCACTCAGGTCGAGTGCGCGGTCGACGACGTCGAACGCCTTGGTCGTGACGATGTGCTTGGTCGACACGAGCTTGACCGGCCAGTCCGCGTACTCCACGCCGTTCGACCAGTCGGCGGCGGTGCGGTCGAGATACGCCTCGATCGTCTCGAGATTCATGCGCATCTCGGCCACGTAGTGCTGCACTTCGGGGTGGTACGCCATCGACCGCGTCGAGCGCGATCGACGACTTCTGGTGCATCTTCTCGACGGTCATGTCGTACCGCGCGCTTCGCAACGCCCGTGTACACCGCGCCGAAGCCCAACAGGCCCCACGCGAAGATCCCGAGCTGGAACATGCCCGCTCCCGCGAATCCTGCCGGGCACACGAGCGCGACGCGGTCGTCGGGAACGAACGTGCCGTCGAGGATCGTGTCGTTGCTCTCGGTTGCGCGCATCCCCATCGTGTCCCAGGTCGGCTCGATGCGATACCGCTTGGAGTCACGCGCCAAGAAGCCGTGCACGATCTGCGGTGCGTCGGGGTTCGACGTGTCCATCGCGTGGAAGCCGAGGTAGTCCCACACCGGCGACAGACTGCCGAAGATCTTGTGTCCCGTGATGTTCCATCCGCCCTGGACACGCTCTGCCTTCGTCGTTGAGAGCAGGAGCGGCAGGTCGTTGCCGGATTCGCCGTGCCCGGCCGCGAACACCTTGCCTTCGGCAGCTTCGGCGAGCACGAACTCTGCGCTCTTGTCGCCCGCGCGCCACATGTCGGCGACCATGCCGGTGAAGTACAGGTGCATGTTCACGCCGACTGCTGTCGCCGGCGCGACGTACGCGATGCGCTTCTGCAACGGCAGCACCTCGTTGAGCCGCATGCCGGCGCCGCCGAATTCCTCCGGCAACGCGATCTTCAGGTAGCCCGCGGCCTTGAGCTCTTCGAAGTCTTCGTGGAAGAACCGGTTCTCGCGGTCGTACTGGGCCGCTCGCTCGTCGAAGCGGGCGAGCATCTCGTCGGTCAGGACGGTGGTCGGCGCCGTGGTGGTGGCCATGGGTTGTGCCCTCCTGGTATCCGTTGTTGCAGCGAAGCTACGGAGACTCGGAGTCGGCGTCTGCCGCAAACCCGTCACTACCGTCGATTTGTTGCAGACGACGGACGACGGCCGCGAGGCCATGGCGGTCGGCGAGCTCGCGCGCTTCGCTCGCGTATGTCCGCGCTCCTTCGGTGTCGCCGCGCTCGGCGCGCAAGACCGCCCGGTCGGCGAGGGCACGGGCGAGCCACGGCACTGCGCCGAGGCCGCGTTCGAACGCGACCGCGTCGGCGAGTTGCCCGTCGGCCACGTCGGTGTGGCCGAGCGCCCACGACAGCAACGCGCGGTACCGGTCGACCGCACCGATGCAGCCGGTGACATGGCCGACAGTCGCGCCCCTTCCGCTCCACGGCTCGAGCTCGGCCTGCACCGCGTCCACGATCTCGCGCTCGCCGAGCAGGAACGCCGACTCGGCGAGCATGCACAACGAGCCGAGGAACAAGATGTCGGCGGGCAAGCTCGCGAAACCATCCTCCGCGAGATCATGCAGCAGCGCACGCGCGTCGTCGTCGATGCCGACTTCCGCCATCAACAGTACGAGCCCCGGCCGCCACATCGCCTCGGACGGGTTCATCTCGAGGAGCATCCGCACGACCGGTGCGAGCTCGCCGAGACGCGCCTGCTCGCGCCGGATCAGGAACATCTGCATGCCGTGAACACCGTCCACGTCTGCTCGCGCCTGGCCGAACTCGAGCGCGCGGAACGCGTGTCGCTCCGCGGCGTCGAGATCACCGTCGAGAAAGCTGCGGAGCTGCACGTCGCACAGCGCGACGTACCGACCGAACCACAGGTCGTTGGCCTGGCTCGAGCGTGCGTACTGGTCGAACCAGTACTCGAACTCGTGACGATCTCCCAGGCACAGCGACGCGACCGTCGCGTACTGCGCGGCTGTGCCGAACGGGCTGTCGAGGATGCCCTCGACGAGCCCGGTCATCTCGTGGGCACGAGCCACAACGAGCTCGGGCTCACCCGGTTGAAAGCGCGCGAGCGTCTGCGCCGACGCCGCGAAGGCGTGTGCCAGCAACGTGTTGTCGCCGATCTCCCGGGCTTCGGCCAACGCGCGTTCCACGACTTCACGCGACTGGGCGAACGCGCCGATGTAGTGCAGCGCACGGCCCAGAGACGCGCGCAGCCACACACGGTGCAAGTCGGTGACGTCGTGCTCGAGGGCCTCCTCGACGAGCAGCACCGCGTCCGGTCCGTACATCCCCGGGCGCCAGGCGGTCTCCTCGTATGCGATCGCGGCGCGCGCGAACCCGTCCCAGTTCCCTTCACTGCGAGCGAGGCTGCACGCGGCGCCGAAGGTGGCGCACGCCGCGGTGTGGTCGCCGTTGAGCCGCAGGGCCTCGCCTTTCGTGATCAGCAAGTCGATGTGCGAGCGAGACGGATATGCAGGCATCCGCGCCACGAGAGCGAGCGCGAACGTGTAGTCGTCGACGGCCGCTTCGAACGCGAGCATCTCGGTCGCGTGCCGGGCGGAGCGCTTCGCATAATCGAGAGCACGTTCGAACAGGTGCGGCTCCCCGGCACTCGCGTAGTGCTGCGCCAGGGAGCGCAGGTGATCGTCGAGACGCGCCGCGTGGCGCGACTCGATCGCCCGCGCGATTGCGCCGTGCATGCGCGCGCGGCGCGAGGCCGACATCTCCGCGATCAGCGCGTCGCGCACGAGCGCGTGCGTGAAGCGGAAGCGGTCGATCGCGACCTCCTCGACGAGCCCCGCGTTCACCGCGTCCTCGACGCGTCCGAGGCCGTCGATCTCGCCGAGCTCGGCCGCGTCGCTCGCGATCCCGAGCGAGAACTCGAGGCCATGGAGCGCCGCGACTTGCATCAGCTCGAGCGTGGCCGGCTCGAAACGTGCCAGCCTCCTCCGCACGGCGGCGCGTACGTCGGTGGGGAGCTCGGCCGGCAGCGTGCCGTCGGCACGCATCGCGGCGAGCACCGCACGCACGAACAGCGGATTGCCGGCGGTCTCCTCCGCGAGACGCGCAGCCTGCGTCGGAGGGAGCGTGGAGCCTTCGAGCAGCGTCGCGATGTTCTCGATCGTGAGCCCGCCGAGCGGAACCCGCCGGCTCCGGCCCGTGCGCTCGAGGTCGTCGACCAGTTCGTTGAGCGCCTCGCTGACGTCGGGGCTCGTGTCGCGTGCGGTTGCAATGATCGTGAGCTGCGCGGCCTGCGCGCTGCGCACGATATGACCGAGCAGCGCGAGCGTCGGCCGGTCGGCCCAGTGCACGTCGTCGACGACGAAGACGACCGACCGCTTCGCCGCCGCGGTCGCGAGCCACGACCGCACCGATTCGAACAACCGATACTGCTCGGTTTCCGACGTTGCCTCCGGCCGGCGCAACCCGGGGACACGCGACGCGATCTCGGGTACGAGCCGCACGAGCGGTTCGGGATCGGTGCCGAGCGAACCTTCCAGCTCGTCGTCGCGTTGCTGTGCGACGAACCACCGCAGCGCATCGATCATCGGCTGGAACGGCGCGCGAACTTGCTCGTCGCAGCGCCCGTACATGACGAGCGCGTCGCGGCGATGCGCAATGCTGGCCGCCTCCCCCGCGAGACGCGTCTTGCCGATCCCCGGTTCGCCGAGGAGCCACAACACCTGTGCCTGCTCGGCCGCGAACGCGTAGTCGGTGGCGACCTCGAGCTCTTCGACGCGCCCGACGAACGTCGTGCTCCCGCCCACCATGAGCTCGGGAGGCAACGGGAGGGCCGGGGCCCCGTGACGTGCCGGCTCCCACAGCACACGGCATGCCGCGACCGGCTCGGGCAAACCCTTGAGGTCGAGCAGACCGACCAGCTCGAACTCGATCCCGCCCCGGCCGCGGCCGAGCGCCCGCACGAGGTCGGAACACAGGATCTGGTGCGCGTCCGCGGCTGTCTGGAGACGAACCGCTTCGATGACGGCGACACCGAAGACGTCGTCGTCACGGTGCACGATGTCGCCCGCTGACAAGCCGACCCGCACCGCGATCTCTTCGCCCGTCGCCGCCTCGCGCGAGTGCGCGTCGAAGCGCTGCTGTATCGCAACTGCAGCCGACAGCGCGTTCGTCGTCGAGTGGAATGTCGCGATCACGCCGTCTCCGGAATTCTTCACGACGACTCCGTCGAATTGCTCGACGGTGTCCTTCAGGATCCCGTCGTGAATTTGTTGGAGCTGGTCGGCGCGATCCTCGCCGAGGCGCGTACGAGTCGCGGTCGAGGTGACCCAGTCGGTGTTGAGGATCGTGACGAGATCGGTGGCGGCCATCCGCCCGCCTCCGTATTCGTCTTACGCGAACTGCTCGGGTCGCAGCTCGGAGACCTCGACGATCACATCCGCGGGCACACCCGCACGGCGCGCGGCCTCGCGGATCGCGTCGGCGCTCGGCGACTCGTAGAGGCAGTACGTCTTCTTCTTGTCAGCGGAAAGGAAGGAGAAGAGCCATGCGACGCCGACTTCGTCGTTCACCGCGCGGACGTCGTCGGCGTCGTCCTTGGTCATCTCGAGCTGGTCGGCGAAGTTGCGTTCGATGACGAACAGCGGCATCTCGATCTCCTCCGGTGAGAGAGGCCGGGTGCGAACAGCCTACGCGCCGCCGGCCCGGGCCGTCACTGCTGCCAGATCCTTGATGAGCAGCCGCCCACGCCCGCTCTCGACGAGTCCCGCCACGCGCGCAATTCGTGCAGCGCGCGCACCACGCCGTCGCGGGAAACGCCGGCCCAGTCCGCAAGGTCTTGCTGCGACAGCAACTGCACGAGCATGCCGTCGGCACGTTGCTCACCGTGCGCGGACGCGAGCTCGACGAGTCGCCGGCACACACGGCTGATTCCATCGTCGGTACCCAGCTCGAGCTGCCGGCCCGAGGCCTGGCGCAGCCGCCGCACTACGACCGCGAGCAACGCGTTCGCGATCGGCGCGCGCTCGTGCCGCAGCGCGTCGAAGCGCGATGCGTCGATCGTGAGCACCTCGACGTCGTCGAGCGCAACCGCGTTCGCCGACTGCGGCGCGCCGTCGACCACGCTCATCTCACCGAGGACGTCGCCCGGACCGCGCAGCTCGAGCATGGTTTCGCGGCCGTTCAAGGCGGTCTTGGTCAACTTCACGCAGCCCGACAGCACGACGACGATCGTGCTGCCCACGTCACCCTCCCTGCAGAGCAGCTCGCCGTTGTCGAACGTTCGGCGGGTCCCCGCCGCGAACAGCGCATCGGCGTCGTCGGCGCCGAGGCGGGCGAGAAACGTCGACGGAGCGCCGGTCATCGCGTCGCGCTCACATGAACGACGTCGCGGCCGTGAGCCCGAGCGCCTCGTGCGGTCCGACCACGAGCGGCTGCACGTTGCCCCACCCGGTCCCGCCGCCCGCGGGATCGTCGACGCGGACCACGGTGTCGCGCAGCTGGTGGAGGCGCCGTGCCGTGGCGGGCTCGGTGCAATCCGCGATGTGCTCACCGTCGACGTGCAGACGACCGCGATCCTGGCCGTGCCAATGTCCGTCGAAGCCGAAGTACAGACCGGCCCCGAGATGAAAGCCCGTGTCGCCGAGCGCCTCGACATGGATCCGCCGCGCGGAGCCATCGGTCATCGTGCAGCGCAACGTCGCGCGTTGCAGCCTCCGGTTGTCGGGATGCACCTCGAGCTCGGGCACGAGCGCGGCGAACCCGTCACGGCGCCCGTCAGGGTGCTCGATCCCGCCTTGGAGCTCGATGCGCTGCCAGTCGCCCCGGCGGTGGTGCTGGTAGTACCAGAACAGGCCGTAGCGCGAGCTGTCGGGACGTTCGCACAGGATCGGCGCCCACATCACGGTCGTCGACACGTCGGGCACGTCCGGCCGGGGCGCGACGTCGCGCCGCGGCTCGCCGACCATGTAGCGCACGCCCCACGACCGGTCGCGCGTCGACACCCAGGACGTCTCGTCGAAGTCCGTGCGATTCGCCGTCGACGTCGACCCACCCGCGCGCGACGCCGATGTGATGGAAGCGCACGATGTCAGCCTCCACGCGGTAGCCGTCACGACTGCGGTGTTGTTCGCGCTGCTCGAGCGCGGCCGGTACCGCACCTTGGAAGTACCACTCGAAACTCACCGGGATCACGTCGTTCGGTTCGAGCGCGAAGCGAATCGTACGCAGGGGCTCGACGATCTCGTAGTTGATCGGGCCGGCGGACGAGCGCTCGGGTTCGGGCGCGAGGTGACGGCTTGCACGAACGGTCCATTGCTCCTTGCCGCGTGAGACACCCGCGTACGCGTCGAGCACGTTGCGGTTCGGGTACTTGCCCATGCCGAGGTGGATCTGCAGCGAGCCGTCGCGCGCGCACGCCATCGCGCACACCTTCTCGGTCCACGAGCGATCGGCCTGGCCGACGGTCGCGAACGTGTCGGTGATCTGGTGATTGAACGTCTCGTCGGCGGGAAGGAGCGGTCCGAGTTCCGTCATGCGGTTGCGCTCAGCCCTTCTGTCTCTCGATGAGCATCTCCGCATATTGCAGCAGCGGATTGTTGTCGCCGTAGACGCCGGGGAAGAACTCGCCGGTTCGCTCGGCGACACGCGCGTGCCGGTCGCTCAGCGTCACCGACCGGGTCAGCGCGAAGATCATGTGCCATCCGATGTCGCTGACGTCGTGGTTCGCGTGTTGCGAGTACGCCGCGACCACGTCGTCGCGGCTGGCAAATCCTGGCGGGGCCACGCCCGTGAAGTGCTCGGTGAGCTCCTCCATCATCAGATACCACGCGACGTCCATCTCGCGCGGCCCGACCGACGCGAGCTCCCAGTCGAGGAGCACGTTGAGGCGGTGCGCGCGTTCGTCGTAGAGGGCGTTCCCGAGCCGGGCATCGCCCCAGAGCAACACCGACGGCGTCTCGGACGGCGCGCGATCACCGCACCACGCGAGCATGTCGCACAGCCGTTGCGACGGAGAACCGTCCGCGGCCCAGTCGGCATAGGCAGGCCAGTACTCGAGTTCGGCGGCGAGGCCGTGGCGGAGCTTCGCGAGGGCGGTGGCGTCGTCCAACGTGACGTGATGGACCGCGCCGACCGCTTCGATGAACTCTTCTTGGACCGACGCGTTGCACGGACTCCGTCGACTCCATGAGCCACGGGTCGAGCCCGGCAACCTCCTGGACCGCGCGGCCCTCGACGAGCTCCATCACGAGGAACGGCGCGCCGAGCCAGCCGTCGTCGTGCTCGACACCGATGACGCGCGGAACAGGGATGCCTCGTTCATGAAGGAAGACGAGCAGCTGTGCCTCGGGGATGCGATCGCTGTCGGGAAACGCCGCGATCAGGGGCGGCATCCGTATCACCAGATCTTCGCCGCCGGCCGCGTCGTCGACGTGCACGAGCAACGTCTCGTTCGACCAGCCGGCGGACGGCCGGCGCACGTCCACCTCGACGACGCGGCCGCGCCGCTCGGCGCACCATCGTTGCAGGCTCCGAGTCAGCTCGTCCGGATCGCGTAGCCTGCGCTCGTGCATGCGTCCTGACACTCGTCTCACCGCGTCGCGTCTCCCGCCGGGCTCGCACAGGATCGCACGAGACGGCACGGCCGCACGAGATCGAGCCGTACAGTGACGCCGCGCACACCGCCGGACGCGCCGCAGGCGACGCTCGCCGCGGTGCTCGCCGGTCGTGCCGGCGACGACGGCCGCGCGCTCTGGTTCGAAGGCCGGTCGTGGACGTGGCGGCAAGCCGTCGCCGAGATGCGCGTTCGCGCCGAGACGTTGCGCGAACGGCTGTCCGGTGGCATCCCGCACTTCGCAGTCCTTCTCGACAACCTCCCCGACTATTTCTTCCTCCTGGGCGGGGCCGCGCTGAGCGGGAGCGTGTTGGTCGCGCTCAACACGACGCGCCGCGGCGAGGAGCTCCGTCGCGACATCCTTCACACCGACTGTGCGTTCGTCGTCACCGACGCGGCGCAGGTGCCGTTGCTCGCCGACTTCGATCTCGGTGGCGTCGAGGTCGTACCGATCGACGAGCTGGCATCGCCCGCGACGTGCACGAGTGCCACCGTGTCGCCCGTGCCCGCACCCGACGACCTCCTGTTGCTGATCTTCACCTCGGGTACCTCGGGTGCGCCCAAGGCCGTACGCATCTCGCATGCCCGGGCTGCACGAGCGGCGACCGGCGCGATGGGATTCACGCCCGACGACACCCTCTACTGCGCGATGCCGCTGTTCCACGGCAACGCGCTCATGTCGAGCGTCTTCCCGGCGATCGGAAGCGGCGCCGACGTCGTGCTCAAGCGCAGGTTCTCCGCGACGGCATTCCTGCCCGATGTACGCGCGCACGGTTGCACGTTCTTCAGCACCGTCGGGCGCGCGTTGTCGTACATCCTCGCCACGCCGCCGACGAGCGACGACCGCGACCACAAGCTGAAGGTGGTGCTCGCGCCCGAGTCGTCGCCGGCCGACGTCGACCGGTTTCGGGCGCGCTTCGGCGTACCCGTCATCACGGGCTACGGGTCGAGTGAGAACGCGATCGTCATGGTTCCCACGCGCGGCCTGCCCGCGAACGCGCTCGGGGTGCCGATCGACGGGCTCGACGTCGCGGTCGTCGATCCGGAAACCACCGAGGAGTGTCCTCCGGCCCGCTTCGACGACGGGGGCCGGCTGCTGAACGCGGAGGAAGCGGTCGGCGAGCTCGTTGGGCGCAACGCGCTGCGCAGCTTCGAGGGCTACTACAACAACCCTGCCGCAACCGAGGCGCGCAGCCGCAACGGGTGGTACTGGTCGGGCGACCTCGCGTACCGCGACGCCGACGGCGTGTTCTACTTCGCAGGCCGCACCGACGATTGGCTCCGCGTCGACGGTGAGAACTTCGGGGCGGTACCGGTCGAGCGTGTGCTCGAGCGATTCCCCGGTACCACGGGTGTCGCCGTGTACGGCGTTCCCGATGAACGCACGGTCGACGACCAGGTCATGGCGACGCTCGAGCTCGCGTCCGGCACGACGTTCGACCCGGTCGGGTTCGACGAGTTCTTGCATGCGCAGGCCGATCTCGGCACGAAGTGGGCACCGCGATACGTACGCATCGTCGCCGACCTCCCGGTGGGGGCGACCGGCAAGGTCGACAAGGGGCGCCTGCGTCGCGACCGCTGGTCGGTTGCCGATCCCGTGTACTGGCGGCCGGAGCCCAAGGCGGCGCTCGTCCGCATGACCGACGCGGCGGCGGACGAGCTGCACGGCCGCTTCGACGCGAACGGCCGTGGCGACGCGCTCCGGTAGACGAGGATGGGGCACGATGACCTTCGACATCGATCCGTTTCAACCCGGCTTCTTCCTGCGCGCCGACTACTACGACGTCCTTGCGCGCTTGCGCGCCGAAGCGCCGGTGTACGAATGCGCGCCCGGCATCAAGCTCGTCAGCCGCTACGACGACATCCGCACGATCAGCCGCGACCCGGCGCGGTTCTGTTCGAGCCGTGGCGTGCTGGTGAACGATCCGGTGCGGACCGGCGGGAGCGTCGCGGGGTCGATCCTCCACATGGATCCGCCCGAGCACCACGCGTGGCGCCGGGTGCTCAGCCGCGAGTTCACGACCAGGGCGCTCAGCGCGCTGGAACCGACCGTCCGTGCGCGCGCGGTCGCTCTGTTGGATGCCATTCCGCGTGGACAGGTCGTCGACCTCGTCGATGTGCTTGCCGCACCGCTGCCGGTGCTCGTGATCGCCGACCTCCTCGGCGTTCCCGACGCCGACCGCACGGAGTTCCGGCGGTGGTCGGATGCTGCGATCGTCGCGTCCGACGGCGTCGCGAACCTTTCGGACAACGACCAGCGCAGCGTGGTCGAGCTCGTCAACTACCTCGACGAGCTCGCGCGTGCGAAGGCCGTGCAAGCGGACGCCGATGGCCTTGTGTCGCTGCTCGTCCACGCCGAGATCGACGGACGGCGCCGCACACCGAACGAGCTCGTCGTGTTCAACATGTCGCTGCTCGTCGCGGGCAACGAGACGACGCGGCACCTGATCTCCGGCGGGATGCTCGTGTTCGACGAGCATCCCGAACAGTGGC
Source organism: uncultured Actinomycetes bacterium (assembly GCA_963836365.1). Taxonomy (GTDB): domain Bacteria; phylum Actinomycetota; class Acidimicrobiia; order IMCC26256; family PALSA-610; genus DASQHW01. Next base: position 151,100 of record CAWIJC010000004.1, on the reverse strand, counting down.
GCGCGCTCGTGGCGCATCCCGCTCTCGTGCCCGACGCCGTCGAGGAGTGCCTGCGGTGGGTCACACCGATCCAGCAGTTTGCGCGGACCGCGAGGAGCGCGACGGATGTTGCCGGCGAGCCGGTGGCCGACGGCGACTATCTCGTGATGCTCTACGCCTCCGGCAACCGCGACGAGCGTGCGTTCGGCCCGAGTGCCGCCACGTTCGACATCTCGCGCCGATCGGGCGCGCCGAACCTCGCGTTCGGCTTCGGCGCGCATCTCTGCCTGGGCGCCGCGCTCGCTCGTCTCGAAGCACGAGTGCTGTTCGAAGAGCTGCTCACGCGCACGAACGGATTCTCGATCGCGGGCCCGGGTGAATGGTTGCCGTCGAGTCTCGTGCGCGGCCCGCACTCACTCCCGGTCGTCTTCGCGTAACGCGTCGTCCGGTTGCGTCGTCGACGACATCCGCCTCGACGCGTGCGCGAGGGGGGACTTGAACCCCCACGCCCTTGCGGGCACAGGAACCTGAATCCTGCGCGTCTGCCAATTCCGCCACTCGCGCGTGAGCGGAGCAGCGTACCAGCGCAGTGAGACGACAGCGCAGCGACCGGAAGGATCGGAGCGTGGAGTCAACCCGTTGTGAGTGCGCGATGACGTGGGGGTTCTCACCATTAGCATCGCATCGATGGGACTCCAGCGGTTCGAGCGCAGGCTCGAGCGGCTCGTCGAGGGCGCGTTCGGCAAGGCGTTTCGCAGCGGTTTGCAGCCCGTCGAGATCGGTCGGCGCATCGTGCGCGAGATGGACGCGGGGCGTTCACTCGGTGTGCGCGGCACGGTCGTCCCCAACCAGATCACAGTGTGGTTGTCGCGCGAAGACCTCGAACGCTTCGCCGGTTTCCAGAATGCGCTCGAAACCGAGCTCGCCGACGCCGCTCGCGAGCACGCGCGCGAAGAGGGCTACCAGTTCTCGGGTCCGGTCGACGTGACGATCGCCGTCGACGACGAGCACGCGGCGCGGCGACCTCCGTGTGGACGCACAGATCGTTGCGGGTGCGCACGGCGTTCCGGCAACGCTCGTGTTGCCCGACGGCGGCCGAGTACAGCTCGACGGCGACCGCTCGCTGATCGGCCGCATGCCCGACTGTGTCGTCGCGCTGAGCGACCCCCAGGTTTCGCGCCATCACGCAGAGATCCGGCGCGATGAACGCGGCTACACGGTCGTCGACCTGGACTCGATGAACGGCATCGAAGTCAACGGCGTGCGCGTGCGCGAGTGCCTGCTGAGTGACGGCGACGTGATCCTCGTAGGTGCAACTCCGATCCGCTACATGGAGTCGTAGCGGGCACATGTCGGATGCGGTGCTCACCGTCCTCAAGTTCTGCCTGCTCGCGTTGCTCTATCTGTTCCTCGTGCGTGTGGTGTGGACGGTCGCGCGCGAGCTGCGGGGCACACCCGCGCCGGCGCCCGCCCCGCCACCGCCGCCGCCCGCGCCCGCCCCGGCGACGGCATCGGCGCGCACGCGCAAGCGCGTCTGGCAGCTCGTCGTCGTGCAGCCCGACGCGGAGCGCGGGCGCGCGTTCGCCATCGAAGGCGACGCGACGATCGGACGCGGCGGAGGTTGCGCGGTCTCGTTGACGTTCGACACGTTCGTGTCGCAGGTACACGCGCGCGCCCTCGATCGCAACGGCGACCTGTGGATCGAGGATGTCGGCTCGACCAACGGCACATACGTCAACGGCGAGCGCATCGAGCAGCCGCTCAAGCTCCGCAAGGGCGACCGCGTCCAGCTCGGCGAGACAGTGCTCGAGGCGAGCCGATGACGCTGCGCTTCGCGATCGGGCGAGCAACCGACAAGGGCCGCACGCGCTCGAAGAACGAAGACGCGTCATTGATCGACAGCGAGCACGAGCTGTACGCGGTCGCGGACGGCATGGGCGGTCATCGCGGTGGCGAGGTCGCGAGCCAGACCGCGATCGAGGGCCTGCGCGCCGCGTTCGCGACCGGCGCGCCGATCGAGGTCGCGATCGCCCGCGCGAACGACGCGGTGCTGGCGCGCGCGGCCGGCGACGACGACCTCGCGGGCATGGGCACGACGTTGACCGCAGTCACAGCGATCGGCGGCAACCGTGTCGTGCTCGGGCACGTCGGCGACTCGCGCGCGTACCTCGTGCGGGCCCTCGAACCGCGCGAGCTCGTGCGCGTCACCGACGACCACAGCCTGGTCGAGGAGCTCGTGCACGAAGGGCGACTCACGCCCGAGCAGGCCGAAGCACATCCGCAGCGTCACATCGTGACTCGGGCGCTCGGCATCGATACCGATGTCGACGTCGACACCTACGAGGTCACCGTCGACCTCGGGGACCGTGTCCTGCTGTGCTCGGACGGGTTGACGGACATGCTCCGCGAGCGCGACATCGAGCGCATCGTGCGCGACGAGCGCGACCCGCAACGAGCGGCCGAACGGCTCGTAGACGCCGCCAACGACGCCGGCGGCGAGGACAACATCACCGTCGTCGTCATCGACGTCGTCGAGCTCGACGCCGCCGACTCCGCGACCGAACGCGCGAGCGACCCGGCGACCGCCATCACACCGGCCGTCGCGGCGGAGCTGCCCGGCACGGCACGCGCGTCGCGTCGTCGGAGCCCGTTGCGCGCCACCGCTCGTCTCGTACTGATCCTGCTGCCGGTGCTCGTGATCGTCGGCGGTGCGACCGGCGCGATCGGTTGGTACGCGCGTCGCTCGTACTACGTCGGCGTGTCGCGCAACGAGGTCGTCATCTACAAGGGCGTGCCCGGCGGTGTGCTGGGCTGGAACCCGACGATCGACGAGCGTACCGGCATCATGGTCGACGAGCTCTCGCAACTCGACCGCGATCGCGTGCGCACGAACTCGACACGCGGCTCCCGAGAAACAACCGTTGGTTATGTCGAGCGCCTCGAGGCGTCGGTCGAGCCGCCGACGACGACCACGACCACCAAGCCGCCGCGGACGACCACCACGCGTCCGAAGCGACGTCCGACGACGACTCGCAAGAAACCATGACCTCACCGCTCCTCGCTCGCACACGCCGGCGCGCCGAGCTCTCGCTCGGCGTCTTCGTCGTCGCGGTCACCGTCGGCGGCTACATCCTCGTCGCGCTCGCGAACGGGCCGACATTGCCGCCCGATCTGTATCCGTTGCTCGGCGGGGTCTTCGGTCTCTACCTCATCGCCCATCTCGCGGTCCGCCGCTTCGCGCCGAATGCCGACGCCACGCTGTTGCCGCTCGCCGCACTCTTGAACGGCATCGGGTTCGTGATGATCGCGAGACTTGCCGACTCGACCGGCGACTACTCCGCGCAGGCACGCGTGCAATCGTTGTGGGTGGCGATCGCCGTCGCGGTGTTCATCCTCACGCTGGTGCTCGTGCGAGACGCGCGCGTCTTCGAGCGGTACCGGTACATCTCGCTGTTGCTCGGAGTCGGGTTCCTGTTGCTGCCGGTGTTGCCTGTCATCGGCCTCACGATCAACGGCTCCCGCCTGTGGGTCGCGCTGGGCCCGTTGCGATTTCAGCCGAGTGAGATCGCAAAGGTGCTGCTCGTCGCGTTCTTCGCGGCGTACCTCGTCGACAAGCGCGAGTTGCTCTCCGAAGGACGCGTCCGGGTCGGTCGCTGGTTCCTGCCGTCGCCACGCGATCTCGGACCGTTGCTGCTCGTGTGGGGCGTCGCACTGTTGGTGCTCTCGTATCAGAAGGACATCGGCACGTCGTTGCTGTTCTTCGGTGTGTTCGCGGCGATGCTCTACATGGCGACGCAGCGCCCGGTCTACGTGCTGGGCACGCTGTTGCTGCTCGTCATCGGTGCCTACGTCGCGTACAAGGCGTTCGGGCACGTGCGGCTGCGCGTCGACAACTGGACCGACCCCTGGAGCACGATCGACCAGCCGGGCGGCGGCTTCCAGGCCGTGCAGGGCTGGTTCGGGCTCGGGTCGGGCGGCATCGCCGGCACCGGCCTCGGACTCGGCCACCCGGCACTCGTCCCGCTCGCGACGACCGACTACGTGTTCGCCGCGATCGGCGAGGAACTCGGCCTCGCGGGCACGATCGGTGTGCTCGCCGCGTTCATGTTGCTGATCGGCAGCATGTTCCGGATCGCAATCGACGCCGCGCGACCGTTCTCGAAGCTGTTCGCCGCCGGTCTCGCGACGATCATCGGGCTGCAGACGTTCCTCATCGTCGGCGGTGTGCTGCGCGTGATTCCGCTCACCGGAGTCACGCTGCCGTTCGTCTCCTACGGCGGATCATCGCTCGTCGCGAACTTCGCGCTGCTTGCGATCATGCTCCGGATCTCCGACGATTCAGTGCGGAGCGCTTCGAGCGCACGCGTGGCACCCGACGACTCGGCGGGGCAACGACGATGAACGCCGGCATCAGGCGCGTCGGCGGCAGTGATCGTCGTCTTGTTCATCGGGCTCGTCGCGCAGTTGACCTATCTCCAGATTGCCCGCAGCGACCGCCTCGCCGACGATCCCCGGAACAAGCGCGAGTTCTTGCGCAACCTGCAACGCAACCGCGGGCCGATCGTCACCGCCGACGGCACGATCGTCGCGGAGTCGCAGCCGTCGAACGACGACTTCAAGTACCAGCGCGTCTATCCCGCCGCGACCGCCGAGCTCTTCGCCGGCATCGTTGGCTTCCAGTCGTCGCAGTTCGGAGAGGCCGGCGTCGAGCACACGTTCTCCGACGAGCTTGCGGGCCGGACGTTCAGCCTCGACCTGCGCAACATCGCTGACCGGTTCGCGACGCGGCAGCCGACCGGCACCGTCGTGCTCACGACGTCGACCGAGGCCCAGCAGCTCGCGCGCGACGGTCTCGCCGGACGCGCGGGATCGGTCGTTGTGCTCGACGTGCAGACAGGCGGTGTCGTCGCCGCGTACTCGAACCCGACGTACAACCCCAACTTGCTCGCGACCCACAACGCGCAGAACGCCGCGACCGCGCGCGCGGTCCTGCTCGCCGACAAGACCCAGCCGCTGCTGCCGCACGCATGGGGCGAGCTCTATCCGCCGGGGTCGACGTTCAAGACGGTGACCGCGGCGATCGCGAACCAGAACAACGTCGACACCGACAAGGTCTTCCCCGTCGTGCGCCAGATCCCGTTGCCGCAGACGAACGGCCAGACCTTGCGCAACTTCGGCCTCGAGGCGTGCGGCGGCTCGATGCGCGACGGCTACATCGTGTCGTGCAACACGACGTTCGCGCGAGATCGGCTTCGACCTTGGTGAGCTGCTCGCGACCGGCGTGCAGGACTTCGGCGTCGAGACCGACCCGCCGCCGAGCGGAAGCGCAACCGGCTTCGACCCGCCGATCGCCCGCAGCGAGGGCCCGAAGGTCGGCACCTTCGCGCGCAACCAGCCCGGCTTCATGCAGGACGCGATCGGCCAGCACGACGTCGCGGTCACGCCACTTGCGATGGCGCTCGTGGCGGAGTCGGTCGCCACCGGCGGCTCGATCCTCGAACCACACGTTGTCGACTGCGTCATGGATCCGAACGACCGTGTCGTGCGTCAGGTCGGCGCGACGGAATACAAGCGCGCCATGGACACGACGACTGCCGACACGATGCGCGACTTCATGCTCGCGGTCGTCAACGACCCGCGCGGTACGGGCAGCGCGGCGCGCATCCCGGGAATCCAGGTCGCGGGCAAGACGGGTACCGCCGAGACCGACGACACGCTGCCGCCGCACGCGTGGTTCATCGCGTTCGCACCGGCGGATCATCCGCGGTACGCGGTATCGGTGCTCGTCGAGCACGGCGGCAGCAACGGCACGGACGCGGAGGTGACCGGCGGTCGCGTCGCCGCGCCGATCGCAAAACAAGTGCTCGAAGCACTCCTCGCGAAGCCTCCGGTGCCTTCGCGGTGCGACGGGGGCCAATCAGGAAGCGCAGGAAATGGCGGATAGGGTGCTGCGCGCATGACGCTGGCCGGGCGTGAGTTCTCCAGCCGTTACGAGATCCAGCGCGAGGTCGCGCAGGGCGGGATGGCCGAGGTCTATCTCGCACGCGACCAGCTGCTCAATCGGCCGGTTGCCCTGAAGGCCCTGTTTCCCGAGTACGCGCCGCGAACCGTCGTTCGTCGAACGGTTCCGCCGTGAAGCCCAAGCAGCAGCCAACCTCAACCACCCGAACATCGTCGCCATCTACGACTGGGGACAGGAGTCCGGCACGTACTTCATCGTGATGGAGTACGTCGAGGGTCGATCGCTCCGCGACCTCATTCGCACCGAGGGACCCCTCGACGCCAACCAAGCCGCCGACATCGCCGTGGAGATCGCATCGGCGCTCGCGTTCGCGCACCGAAACGGCGTCGTCCACCGCGACGTGAAACCGGGCAACGTGTTGCTCACCCGGTCCGGCAACGTGAAGGTCACCGACTTCGGGATCGCGCGCGCGGGCGCGAGCGACGGCCTCACGCAAACCGGTTCGGTGATGGGCACGGCAACGTACTTCTCGCCGGAGCAAGCGCAGGGCCTGCCGGTCGACGGCCGCAGCGACGTGTACTCGCTCGGCGTCGTGCTCTACGAGATGGCGACCGGCAGCGCACCGTTCACCGGTGACTCACCGGTCGCCGTCGCGTACAAGCACGTGCGCGAGGACGCGGTACCGCCCTCCCAACGCAACGCCGAAGTTCCCCGCGATCTCGAACAGATCATCCAGACCGCCCTCGCCAAGGACCCCGAGGCGCGCTATCAAACCGCCGACGACATGCGCGCCGACCTGCTGCGCTTCCGACGCGGCCGTCCGCTGGCGTCGGCGCCGATCACCGCGATGGTGGCCGAGGTGCCGACGGCGGCGACAACCGCCCCGGCGACTGGCGCGTACGCAGCGGCCGCGACGATGGCGAGCCCGCGCATCGACGACCGCGGGCGACAGGTCGCCGCGCCGACCTACGAGCGCAAGCGCCGGAACGCGGCGCTGGTCACGTTCCTCGTGCTGTTGGGTCTGGCGCTGATCGTCGGTGGCATCTTGTTCGCCGCGACGCAGCTCGGCAACAACGAAGCGAAGGTCACGGTTCCGAACGTCGTCGACAAGAAGCTGTCGACTGCGCAGAAGCTGCTCGACGACGCGCATCTGCGTTCGAAGGTGAAGCACGCCAGCAGCACCAAGCCTGCCGATACCGTCATCACGCAGGACCCGAAGGCCGACACGCGCTTCGCACGCAACGGCATCGTCACGCTCACCGTCAGCAGCGGCGCGCCGCAGGTCGCCGTGCCCAGCGACCTCCAGGGCAAGACCGTCGACGAGGCAACGGCGATCCTCGCCGGGGCGGGCTTCAAGGTGAAGCAACAGGATCAAGCCAGCAACGACGTCGGGAAGGGCCGCGTGGTCGACACCCAGCCCAAGGCCGGCGAGCAGGCGGACAAGGGCAGCGTCGTCACGTTGTTGGTCTCGACCGGCGGTGAGCCGGTCGAGATACCGGACGTGAGCCGGCTCTCGCCCGACGACGCCGGTCGCGCGCTTGGCATCAGCGGGCTTCGACGCGACCTTGATCACGCAGGTCCAAGAGCCGAGCGAGGACGTACCGGCCGGCGAAGTGACGCGCACGGATCCGCCCGCGCACGGCAAGGTCGCACCCGACACGCCGATCCGGCTCTTCGTGTCGAGCGGGCGCAAGACCGTCGAGGTGCCGCGTGTCATCGGAATGACCGAGAACGAGGCCAAATTCACGCTCACCGACAAGGGCTTCTCGACGACGTCGATCAACGTGACCGATCCGAACAACGTCGGCAAGGTGGTCGCGACCGATCCGAAGCCGGGTGCCCAGGTGCAGCCCGGAACGACGATCACGCTCAGCATCGGCGTGAAAGCCACCAGCGAGAGCTCGACGACGACCGTCGGGCCTTGAGCGCGCAACTCGCAGACTGGTACCGCGCGCACGGTCGGCACGATCTTCCATGGCGGGCAACGCGCGATCGATGGTGCGTGCTGGTGTCCGAGGTGATGTTGCACCAGACGCAGGTGCCACGAGTCGTGCCCGCGTACGCGTCGTTCATCGCACAGTTCCCAACGTCGTACGCGGCCGCGACCGCCGGTCCGGCCGCGGTGATCAGCGCATGGGGCCGACTCGGCTACCCGCGGCGGGCGCGCCGGCTGTGGGAGTCGGCAGCGCAAATCGCGTCGCGCGGCTGGCCCGACGACCTCGCCACGCTGCCTGGTATCGGCCGTTACACGGCAGCTGCAATCGCGGCCCAGGTCGACGACGCCGACACGATCGGTATCGAGGTCAACATTCGTCGGGTGTGCGAACGCACGCGCGGCGAAAGGCTGTCGGACCGCGCCGCCGAGGCGACTGCGGTAGACATCGCCGAACCGTTGCGTGGGCGCGACCGTCTGCTCGCGTTGATCGACGTCGGCGCGACCGTGTGCACCGCTCGCAACCCAGAGTGCGGACGGTGCCCGCTGTTCGGTGCATGCGCGACACGCGGCGAGCTCACCGGCGAGACCAAGCGGCCGCAGGGTCGTTTCGAAGGGTCGTTCCGGCAGCGGCGCGGGATCGTCATGGCGCGCCTACGAAGCGAACGGGCAGTACCAACAGTCGAGCTCGACGGCGAGGCGCTGGCGTCGTTGCTCGACGACGGTCTGGCCGAGGTCACGCGTGGGCGCGCGCACCTTCCGCAGATTCGAGAAATTCCGTAGGAGGGCGTGGCCGGCGTCGGTGAGGATCGACTCGGGATGGAACTGCACACCCTCGATCGGGAACTCGCGGTGACGCAATCCCATGACGAGGTCGTCTTCTGAGGTGGCGGTGATCTCGAGCACGTCGGGCACCGACGATCGCTCGACGACGAGCGAGTGGTAGCGCGTCGCGGTGAGTGGGTTCGGCAGGTCGCGAAAGACGCCTGCGCCGGTGTGCCGGATCTCCGACGTCTTGCCGTGCATCACCGCGGTGCGCGCACTACGTCGCCGCCGTACAGCTCGCCGATGCACTGCGACCCGAGGCAGACGCCGAGCACCGGCGTACCATTCTCGCCGAACGCGCGAATCGCGTCGTTCGACAGGCCGGCATCCTCCGGGCGGCCGGGACCGGGCGAGACCAGCACCGCATCGGGTTCGAGCGCGCGCATCTCGCCGATCGTCACCGCGTCGTGGCGGTGCACGACCGGCCGCGCACCGAGCTCACCCAGGTACTGCACCAGGTTGTAGACGAACGAGTCGTAGTTGTCGATGACGAGAACGCGCGGCTCGCGAGGCACGGTTCATCCTCGCGTACGCTTGTGGGCAATGCCGCAGAGTAAGTCGAAGCGCTCGCGCTACACGCCGCCGCCGCAGAAGAAGGTCCCGCCGAGCAAGCTCTGGGTGCCCGTCGCCCTGACCACGCTGCTCGCGGCGGGGCTGGCCGTCATCGTCCTCAACTACATGAACCTGCTGCCCGGCGCCGACACCGAGAACCGCTATCTGCTGCTCGGCATCGGGCTGATCTGCGGCGGGTTCATGCTCGCGACCAACTACCACTGAGACACCGTGCCGGCTTGCGGTTGAACCGGCGATGGCCGGTAGGTGTCGGAATCGCAAACGTGTGATTCCCCACAGAGTTGTCCACAGTTTGTGGATAGTGAGACGACAGCGCTGCGTGGAGTCGACCCGGTGAGGTCGTTCACTCCACCGGTGTGACCAGCGACATTGGCTCGCGGCAGTGACGCGGCGGCTCGGGTGGCTCGCCTTCGGGCGCCGCGTACAGCACGGCATGCGCGCCGCAGACGATGCAGCGGTAGCGGTAGTCGACGTCCTCGAGCGGGATCGTGCCGGGCTCGGGCGACGGCTCGCCGTTGAAGTTGCGGATCATCCGCGCGCCGATGAGATAGATGACGACCGCCGCGGTCAGCGCAACGAGCACCTTCGACGCGAACAGCAGGACGTCAACCATGACGCGATCAGGCTAGGCCCACCGTTTGGGCACTTTCCGGCGGTAGGGCGCGGAGAAGTGCCCAAACGGTCGGCGGAGCTATAGGCGCTCGATGATCGTGGCGTTGGCCATGCCGCCGCCTTCGCACATCGTCTGCAAGCCGTAGCGGCCGCCCGTGCGCTCGAGCTCGTTGAGCAACGTCGCCATCAAGCGCGCGCCCGACGCGCCGAGCGGGTGGCCGAGCGCGATCGCGCCTCCGTTGGGGTTGACCTTCGACATGTCGGGGTGATGCTCCTTCTCCCATGCGAGCACCACCGGCGCGAACGCCTCGTTGATCTCGACGATGTCGATCTGATCGAGCGACATCTTCGCCCGCTCGAGCACCCTGGTCGTCGCCGGGATCGGGCCGGTCAACATCATCACGGGGTCGACGCCCGCGAGCGCGAACGTGTGGAAGCGAGCGCGTGGCTTCAGGCCGAGCTCGTTCGCCTTCTCCTCCGTCATCACCAACACCGCGGCCGCGCCGTCGGTGATCTGCGACGAGTTCGCCGCAGTGATCACGCCGTCGGGCTTGAACGCGGGCTTCAGCGTCGCGAGCTTCTCGATGTTCGAGTCGGGCCTGATGCCCTCGTCGCGCGTGACGGTCCCGGCGCCTTCGGCGGTCTTCACGTCGATCGTGATGATCTCGCGTTCGAAGCGGCCTTCCGCGGTGGCGCGTGCCGCGCGCTTGTGCGACTCGAACCGAGAACGCGTCGTTCGTGCTCGCGCGAGATGCCCCACTTCTCGGAGATCAGTTCGGCCGAGATGCCTTGCGGCACGAGGTTCGGGTAGCGAGCGGTCATCTGCGAACCGAATGGGAACCCGTACTTGCCCTCCGCGACCGAGGCGCCCATCGGCACGCGCGTCATGTTCTCGACGCCCGCGGCGATCACGATGTCGTAGGCGCCGGCGATCACGCCCTGCGCGGCGAAGTGCGCAGCTTGCTGGGACGAACCGCATTGGCGGTCGACCGTGGTGCCCACCGTCGACTCGGGGAAGCCGGCCGCGAGCGCAGCATTGCGCGCGACGTTGATGCCCTGCTCACCGACCTGCATGACACAACCCATGATCACGTCCTCGACGAGCGCAGGGTCGAGGCCGTTGCGCTCGACGAGTGCGCGCAGCACGTCGGCGGCGAGGTCGACCGGGTGGACGTCCTTGAGCGCGCCGTTTCGGCGTCCGAGCGGAGAGCGGACCGCGTCGACGATGACGGCTGTGGGCATGACGCCTCCGAGAATTTCGGGACTGGGCAGCAACTTGACCGGGCAGTCAAGTTTGCCGGAACCAGCCTCGCGGGTCAAACGCCCGCTGCTTCCCGAGCATGCCCAATCGCGCCGGCCTGTTGAAACAAAGTGCTTGCGACGTGGCGCAGCGCGGACGAACAAGTTTGGGGGGTTCGAGTCTCTCCGAGCCTGCGAGATTCTGCAGGTAGGACGGCTTTGTGGCTGTGTGAGTCGGCGAATGAGGAGCGCTCGCAGTTGAAGCGGCGCTTCGTGGGCCGTCGTCGCCCGTCATGGGAAGTTGCGGACCGGTCACGCCCCGACCTACCCATGGCTGGAGCGAGATCCAGAGGCTCGGGTTGGAGGGATGATGACGGCGAAACGTGCCGCCGACGGCGCGGATGCTTCGAAGAAGATCACCAAGAGGATCCAGGAGCTGGGGGACTGGAGAGGCGAGATGCTGGCCTGGGTGCGCGAGCGCATCCACGCCGCCGACCCCGAGATCCAGGAAGAGTGGAAGTGGGAGAAGCCCTCTTCTACCGGGACTCCGGTCTGGTCCCATGACGGCGGCGCCTGCACGGGGGAGTCGTACAAGCAGGTCGTGAAGCTCACCTTCTTCCGCGGCGCCTCCCTGCCGGACCCCAAGAAGCTGTTCAACTCCAGTCTCGGCGGGCACACGCGCCGAGCCATCGACATTCGGGAGGGCGAGAAGCTCGACGAAGCCGCCTTCAAGGAACTGCTCCGGTCAGCCGTGGCCGCCAACTCCTCGGCACGGGCCCGACGCGCATCCCCGAAGAAGTAGCCCACGACTCCGGCACCCATCTTCCAGGCAAGGCCCGCTCGGCGGGATCGCTGGACCTTGCAAGACGGGGACGTTCGGTGGATCGCTCGGTCCCACGACGTGGGCGGCGCCGAAAGCTGCATCGAAACCCGGTTCGCGGCCGGACTCGACCTCGCGGTCGTCGGAACTTGACCACGCGGAATGTCGGGCTTGTCGGAGGGAGGATCCGGTGCGTATCAAGGCACGGGAAACCGGCCTGTGGAACCGGCCTACCGAACCGGCCGCATGAGTCCAACTCGTCAGCAGGTGTTGGTCCTGCGCCACGGCGAATCGGTATGGAACATCGAACGGCGTTGGCAGGGCTGGACCGATATCCCGCTCACTCCGGCCGGCGAGGCCCAAGCCGCAGCCCGCGCCCGGCATCTCGCGCACGACGGGTTCACACCGCGCGTCGTATACACGTCCGACCTCGTGCGCGCGGCGCGCACTGCCGAGATCATCGCCGCGCACCTCGACGTGCCTGTCGTCACCGATGCGGGCTTCCGCGAGCGCAACGGCGGTGAATGGCAGGGCAAGACCGTCGACGAGATCGACGAGGGCTGGCCCGGGATGCGCGCGCGATGGCGTGCCGGCGAGCTCGGCGTGCCGCCGGGGGAGAGGACGACGCAACGGTGCGCGCCCGGTTCGACGCCGCGCTCCGGCGCGCGCTCGCGCACGTCGGCACCGGCATGCTCGCCATCGTTACTCATCACGGCACCTTGCGCGACGTCGCATCGTGCGCGGGCGTCGACGTGCACACGCTGATCCCGAATCTCGGCGGCTTCTGGTTCACGGTCGACGATGGCGAGCTGCGCGATCCCATAGCCGTCGATACGCTCCGCGAAGATGCGCAACGTCCTGCGGTTGAGTAGCGCGTCTGCTCGTAGTTGCGTTTGTGCGCGGCGTGCAGCAGCGACGGCGGCGAGGACGACGCGACGGGCACGACGCCGCCCACGGTCCCGAACACGCCGACGACGACCGTGACCGCGCCGACGGAGGGCATCGTCGTGACGAGCACCGCGTTCGAGGACAACAAGCCGATCCCGACGCGGTACTCGTGCGATGGCGCCAGCGAGGTCGTGCCGGTCGAATGGACCGGGATCCCCTCCGCCGCGAGGAGCGTCGCGCTCGAGGTGCACGATCCCGACGCGCCGGTACCCGGCGGCTTCTTGCACTGGCTCGTGCTTGGTCTCCCGCCAACCGACGGCTCGGTGCCGCCCGTCGCGCAGGGTGCGCACCAGGGCCCCCAATGGCGCGGGCCGTGTCCGCCGAAGGGCGGCGCCCCGCATCACTACCGGTTCACGGCGTACGCCCTCGACAAGGACGTGCAGACGCGCGACCAGACTGCAGGCGCGACGATCGCGAAGGCGACGCTCGTCGGCACGTATAGCCGTGAGTGGTCACAACCCCCGCGTAGTCTGACCCCCGTGGCGCGGCCTTCGAAGCGCAGAACAGCAACCTCCAATTTCGGTGTCAGCAAGCGCGAGAGCCACGACGCGTCGGCGTTCTACGAGCGCTTCGCGCCGCCCGAGCTCTCAGACGACGAAGACGTCGTCGCGCCGTACGACATTCAATTCGACGACCGCTTCCAGCATGCCGACGCTCGGCAGATGGGCGCGATCGTCGACAACTCGGTCGCGCTCGTGGTCACGTCGCCGCCGTACTTCGCCGGCAAGCAATACGAAGAGGAGCTCGAGCGCGACGGTGTGCCCGCGTCGTACGCCGAGTACCTCAAGCTGCTCACCGACGTGTTCGCCGAGTGCGCGCGAAAGCTCGAGCACGGCGGTCGGCTCGCGGTGAACGTCGCGAACCTCGGCCGCAAGCCCTATCGCAGCCTCGCGGCCGACGTGATGCGCATCCTCCAAGACGACCTGAAGCTCCTGTTGCGGGGCGAGATCGTGTGGCGAAAGGGAGAAGGCGCCGCGGGCAACTGTGCGTGGGGATCGTTCCGCAGCCCCGCGAACCCGGTGTTGCGCGACACCACCGAACGCGTGGTGATCGCGAGCAAAGGCCGATTCGACCGAGCGCTGAGCAAGGCTGATCGCGAGCGGCGCGCGCTTCCGTTCGAGAACGGGATCGAAGCCGACGAATTCATGGCCGCGACACTCGACGTCTGGGACATCCCACCGGAGAGCGCGCGGCGTGTCTCACATCCGGCACCGTTCCCCGTCGAGCTTCCCAAGCGCTTGATCGAGTTGTACACGTACGAGCGCGATCTCGTCCTCGATCCGTTCGTGGGCTCGGGCTCCACGCTGGTTGCAGCCGCGCTGCTGAACCGCCGCTATATCGGCTACGACCTCGACGCGACCTACGTCGACATCGCGCGCTTGCGCGTGCGCGACGAGGGCCGGCCCGAGTCGTCCACGCCGCACGACGACCATCCTGCGCCCGACATCACCGAGCTCGACTTCGAAGGCAGCTTCCAAGCGCGCGCGACCAAGGAGGGCAAGGCCGCGCAGGCGCTCGCCGAGCAGATGCTGCAGGAAGCCGAGTTCACGATCGTCGCCAAGAACTCGCGCGTGCGTGGTACCGGCGTCACGATCAACTTCATCGCGACCGACGCCGACGGGCTCGAGTGGTACTTCGACGTCTCGGGCGCGTTCACCAGCACGCGCGGCGGGCTTTTGCGCACCGACACCGTGTGGAAGGCGCTCGGGCGCGCGCAAGCGCTCGCTCATGCGGGCAAGGAGCGAATCGTGTTCCTCACCTCGCACCTGCCACGCAAGGGCAGCGAGGGCGACATCGCGCTGCGCAACGCCGAGGCAGCCGGCGTCGTCTACAACGTGATCGAGATGCGCTCGGACACCGGATTCGAGCTGCTCCGGAAGTACGCGTCCGGCGGGCATGCGTAGTCCCGAGTAGTGGCCGACGTGCGCACGACGATCACCGAGGTCGTCACCGGCTTGGGAATGCTCGGCGCCGATGATCTCGAGCACGCGCTCGCGGCGCCGCCCCGACCGCATTGGCAACGTCACCCCCGCAGTGTGGGAAACGTTGACGCGCGCGTGGAAGGAAGGACGACACCCCGACGTCTTCGCAGCCGCGTTCATGAACGGGGCTCGCTTCCTCCGCGCAGCTGACGCGTTGCGCGGGCGCATCCCGGCGCTCGTCGAGTGGAAGGGCGCTCACCGCGCGCCGGGCGACGAGGTCGTGCCGGCCGACCTGCGCGTCGATCACGTGTATTTCGTCAGTTGCAAGTATCTGTCGCGGATCGTCGTGAACGCGTCGCCGCACCATCTGTTCGACCGGCTGCTCGCCGGCGGGCAAGGTCGACGCGGTGGCGACTGGTTCCAAGAGGTTGCGCCCGACGAACACCGCGCGCTCTACGACGCCGTGCGGAACGGACGACGCGACGTACGACTCCCCGACGACATGTGCGAACTCGATACCGTACAGCGACGAGCGCTCGGTCTCGCGCTGCGCGACGGCTGGCCCGCCGGCACCATCGAGCACTACCGCGCGCTCGTCGAACGCAGTGCGGTCGAGTCGGCGCGCCGCTGGAACGACGCCGTATGCGACGCGGCGGAGCCGATGCTGTGGCGGCTCTTGCGCATCCACAGCGCGCCGTACTTCGTGCTCGGCGCGTCGCCGCGTGGCTTCTTGCGATTGCGCATCGCGACACCGTGGGACTGGCGCCAGAAGTTCGAGCTCCGCACCTTCGACGTCGAAGCGCGCGCCGGCGGCCAACCGATCGTCGCATGGCAGGCGTCGGTACGCGACCGCGACGACCGCACCGTGCGCGTCGTGCGCGGCCACGTGGAGGTGCGTTGGAGTCACGGACGCCTCGCGGCGCCACCCGAAGCCAAGGTGTATCTGGACACGCCGCACGACGAGGTACCGGGTTACTTCGCGCTGCGATAGCGGTCCAGGTCCAACGGAGCCCGGACGGCACTCCACCGGCGCTCAGAAAGCCATAAACAGGTCATTACCTCCCATCCCGTAGTCTCTCACCGTGGGGGATGCACGGGTGGGCACGGCGCTGGCGGCACGGGGGCTGCGCAAGGCGTTCGGTGCGAAGGTGGCGGTCGAGGAGATCACGCTCGACGTCGCCCCGGGCGCGTTCTTCGGCATCGTCGGCCCCAACGGCGCGGGCAAGACCACGACGCTGCGGATGGCGACCGGTTTGCTGCGACCCGACGCCGGGAGGGTGTGGGTCGACGGCGTCGACGTGTGGGCCGATCCGGTGGCCGCCAAAGCGCGCATCGGCGTGCTGCCCGAAGATCTCGCCCTGTTCGAACGGTTGACCGGCCGCGAGCTGCTCACGTTCCACGGCGCGCTGCGCAACATGCGGCCCGAGGTCGTCGCGAACCGCGCCGAGGAGTTGCTCGACCTCCTCGGACTGACGGACGCCGCTGATGCACTCGTCGTCGACTACAGCCACGGCATGCGCAAGAAGCTCGTGCTCGCCGCCGCGCTCCTGCACGGACCGCGGGTGTTGTTCCTCGACGAGCCCTTCGAGGCCATCGACCCCGTGTCGGCGCGCGCGGTCCGGCACCTCCTCGAGCACTTCACCGCGACCGGTTCCACGATCGTGTTCTCGAGCCACGTGATGGAGCTCGTCGAACGGATGTGCGACCACGTCGCGGTGATGGCGCAAGGCACGATCCTCTGGGCCGGGCCGCTCGACGCGCTGCGCGGGAGCGGGACGCTCGAAGACGCGTTCGTCTCGCTCGTCGGCGAGCCGACGAGCCGTCAGGAGCTCTCGTGGCTCGGCAAGAGCCATGAGTTCACGATTTCTGAAGGACCGAGAGCAGCGAACCCAGGGTGAGTAGGCGGTGGTCCGCGTGTGTGGATCCTTGGGTTCACGAACCGGCGGGTGTGTGGCGCGACGTTCAACGGTTGGCGGATTCGAGGTCCGGGTGAGTGACGGTGACTGTGCAGCGTTCGGCGCCTCCGACGGTGAGGCCGAAGAGGTCGCAGAGGCGTCGGACGTCGCCGCCGGTGGCGAGGGCCTCGTGGAGGATGCGGTCCTCTCGCAGCTTCTGTGGGGAGAAGCCGAGGGTGGTGCTGATCCAGCCTCGGCTGACGGGACAGGTCCGGATCGCCGTGTGGAAGTTGACGAACAGGTGGGGGTTGGCGGTGTTCGGCCCGCGTCGAGCACGTTCGTCGAGCCAGGGGCGAACACGGTCGCGCACTGGCTCGGCGACGACGACGACCGCGCTGGCGGGCAGGAACATGCGGCCGTCGCGGACGTCGGTGAGTTGCAGGTTCCGCAGCTGCGCGTTGCGCAGGCCTGGAACGCGATCAGCGTGTTGCGGGCGCGCCTCGGCCGGCCGGACGTCAGCGACGTGTTCGCTCGTGATCTCGCGCAGCGACTGCTGACCGGCCGCGTGCCCGGCGTGCCGCGCGGGAAGCACAACCGTCACGTCGGGGCGGACCCACCCGTGTCGCGCGCCGTGGTCGTGTGCGGCCCGGGCGAGCGCGGGGACCGCCGGGACAGGACCGTCGACGTCGGATCCTCGAGCAGCCGGAAACCGCCCCGATGAGCAACGCCTCTCAGCACACGGGTTCCACCACCAAACGAACCCGAAGCAGTTCCTACAACTTTGCCCGCCTGAAGCTCCGCTTGTTGCGCAACGGTTTGCGCACGCCGCAGTTCGCGGTGTTGTTCTCGATCGGGACCGCGGGCGCCGGCGCGCTCGCGCTCGGCGGATTCGCGCTGCTCGCCGCCCTGCGCACCGACCCGATCGCACCCGACGCGACGCTCGTCGTCTTCGCCGCGATCACGCTCGCGTGGACGGTCGTGCCGCTGCTCGGGTTCGGCACGGACGAGACACTCGACCCGCAGCGGCTGGCGCTGTTGCCGTTGCGGCGCGGCCAGCTCCTGCGCGGGCTGCTCGCCGCCGCGCTCGTCGGAGTCGCCCCGATCGCAACCGCGTGTGCGTTGTGCGGTGCACTCTTCGGCCTCGCGCACGATCCACTGCAGGCGTTGCTGATCGTCGGCGCGATCGCAGCGACGTTCCTGCTGTGCATCGTGGCGTCACGCACCTTGATCGCGACGCTTGCGCCGCTGTTGCGGTCGAGACGGGGACGCGACCTGATCGTGATGTTCATCGTCCTCGCCGCGTTCGTACCCCAATCGTTCCGGCTGTTCGGCGCGGACGCGGGCAACCGCCACACGAGCGAAACCGTGCATCACATCGCATCGCGTGTGCGCTGGACACCGTTTGGCTGGGGTGGCGTGGCCGTATCGGAGGCGGGCATGGGCCACGTCGCCGCGGCATGCGCGATGCTCGCCGCGTTGGCGCTGCTCATCGGCGCGCTGCTCGTACTGTGGTCGCACCTGATCCCGCGCGATGACGTCGTCGGACCTCGCGACTCCGGGACGCAAACAGGCGCGCGCGGGGCGGGCGTCGCTGTTTCCAGCGCGTGCTCCCGTTCCTTCCCCACAATCACGTGGGCGCGGTCGCCGCGAAGGAACTGCGATATTACGCGCGTGATCCGCGCCGGCGTGCGCCGTTGTTCGCCGCCCTGATCGTTCCCGGGCTCTTCCTGTTCACGACGTTGCGGGAGCTCGACGCGCGACCGGCATCGTCGACGTTGCTCGCGCTGGTCGCGTTGCTGCCGGCGTCGGGGCTCACGCTCAACCAGTTCGGCCTCGACGGCGCCGCACTCTGGTCGGCCGTGTCGGCCGGCAATGACGCGCGTTCGGAGCTCCTCGGCAAGAACATCGCGACCGCGGTGATCGTCGTGCCGCTCGTCGCCGTGCCGGCGGCGCTGACCGCGGCGATCACCGGCGGATGGTCCTACGTGCCGCTCACGATCGGTCTCGTGCCCGGAATGCTGGGTGTGATCCTCGCGATCGGCAACATGGTGTCGGTATGGGCACCGTATGCACTGCCCGATCGGCGGAACCCGCTCGCGGGCAATCCCGGCCAAGGCTGCGTCGGCGGGATCGCCGCGCTCAGTGCCTTGCTCGTGGACGCCGTCCTGCTGATCCCGGCGGCCATCGTCGTCACGATCGCGCTGCACACGCTGCCCCTCGCAGCCGCGACGCCGCTGTCGATCGTGGCAGTCACGTCGTACGGCGGCGCGGCGTGGTCGCTCGGCATGCACCGCGCGGGCGGGTATCTCTCGGGTCGCATGCCCGAGGTCCTCGACGCCGTATCGCCGAGACACGCTGCCTGACGACACAGCGGGCCTTCAGCTGGTGCCGCGAAGCTCGTCCGGGCCCGCGGCCCGACGATGGGAGCTTGATGAGCCAGCGACCGGCGGAGCTCGCGACGCCATGAGCCACGAACACCCCGACCTGCAAACCCTCGACGTCGCGCACCGCTCGTGGCCGCCGCCGCCCGCGGGCGGGGCACCGCCGCCAGGAGCGCCACCGGCGCCGAACCGGCCGGCGCGTGGGCGCGGGTACGGTGCCGCGATCGTCGCGCTCGTGGTGATGATGCTCGTCGCGGCAGTGACGGGGTTCGCGGTCACGTACAACCTGCCGCGCGACGAAGGACTTCGACACCGCGGTCGGCGGAGGGAACGGGAACGGCTCCGGGTCGAGCGGCCGTACCGTCCCGCGCTCGCCGGGAAGATCGGTCGTCGATCCGGACGAAGCGGCGCTCGGTGCTCTCAACGTACAACAGAGCGACGTCGGCGCGCGCATCTTCGTGACGCTGCTTCGCGGCGGCGACACGACGGCCGACCCCACACTCGATCTTTGCAACGGCACGTTCCCGAGTGAGCGCCTGCGCACCGCGCGTCGGCAGGTCGTCGCCGTCGACAGGAACACGACAATGGTGCTCAGCACCGAAGCCGTGCTCTACGGCAAACCCGCCGATACCGCGCAGGCCTTCGCCGAGCTGCGCGCGCTGCTCAAGGACTGTCCCGACCGACTGGTACCGAGCCCGACGGGTGCCGCGGCGCTGCGCACGAAGTTCGGGGACGCGCCCGATCGATCATGGCCGCCCTTCGCCAAGGTCGAGCGGATCGCCTTCGACATCACCACGACCGACGCGGCCGGCATGCGCTCGCACACTGTCGCCGTCTACCTGCGCCGCGGCCGCGTGCTACTGGGTCTCTACTTCGGGACCGCCAAGGCGGTGCAGCCCCGGATCGCCGGCGAGACGACGATCGAGTCGATCGCGCGGGTGTTCGCCGCCGCGTCGCCGCGCTGCCCGCTTCGGTCGTCAACGGCTGAGCGGCCGAGCGTCCAGATCTCGCGCGCGATCAGGACGTGCACGGTGAGCCTGTAGAGCACCCCTGCGAGCACGAGGTACAAGGAATACGGACGGCCGAAGATGTGCGCTTCGATGACGACGAAGACAAAAGCGAGGAAGCTGCTCACGTAGAAGTGCACGACCAGCTTCGTGCGAACGGGCAGCATCACGAGGAATGGCACGAGCCACAGGTCGTACTGCGGTGAGTAGATCTTGTTCGTGACGACGAACGCGAACGTCGCGAGCGCGCACGCGGCGATAGGCGTCAATTGCCGGCGCGCCGTGTAGCCCGACAACACCGCGAGAGCGACAATCGCGAGACTGGCGGCGAGGACGTTGACGACGTCGACCATCACGTGGCGCGGGAGCCACAGCTCCATCGACGGCCAGCGGAACGCGTAGAACCAGAGCGACCCGCGCGACGGCCCCCGCACGCTCTGGAACTCGAGGAAGAAGCGAAGTGCGTGGGGCGCGGCGATGTAGACCGGGAGCGCGAACACGCCGAATCCGATCGCCGCCGCCACGAGAAACTCGCGGGCCCGCTGCCAGTCGCGGCCGGGTGCGCACGCCGCGACCAGGATCGGGACGAACAGCGTCGGGAACAACTTGGCGCACGCCCCGACGCCGATCAGCGCGCCGGCGAGCACGGCGTCCCCCGCCTGCCATCGCAAGAGGCCGATCGTGCCGGGCGCGACCGCGAGCAAGTCCCAGTTGGTCAAGCCCGAGATGAACAACGGTGGCGCGAGCGCCCAGCGCCTTGTCCGTTGGCCGTACCGGCGCCACAGCATCCACGTCGTGATCGCCGCGAGCGACGCGAGCAGCACGACGTTGACGAGGAACTTGCCGCGCAACCCCGCAGCGAACGGGTAGCCGGCGACGTACATGACCAATCCGATGACCGGCGGATACTCGAGCTCACGGTCGAAGTAGGGCGCGTGGTGCCGATCGATCCCGCGGTCCTCGTACATGCGACCGATGTCGGAACCGCACGCGTCGCGGCACGGGAGTCGCACGCCGGCGTTGATGCAGAACGACACCAGCACGAGCGCCACGATCGACCAGCCGCTCAGCTGGAGCGTCGCTCGGCGCCAAGGCATCCGCCTAGTTTCCTCGGTTTTCCCTACCGCGCCGGCTCGCGGCGGCGCTCGACCACACATCCCCGATCGGCGCGTCATGTGCGTGAGTAGTGTCCGCGGCATGGATGACGCCGTAGCAATCTGGCCGGCCGTCCGCCTGGCGGAGGCGATTCGCACGAAGCAGCTGTCGAGCCGCGAATTGCTCGACCTCTACCTCGATCGCATCGGACGATTGGGCGGGCCGATCAACGCGATCGCGACGCTCGACATCGAGCGGGCGCGCCGATCGGCGGCGGAAGCCGACGAACAGACAGCACGCGGCGAGGTGCTCGGCGCGCTGCACGGATTGCCGATCACGATCAAGGATGCGATCGAGACCGAGGGCATCCGCTCGACTGGCGGCGCGATCGAGCTCACCGATCACGTGCCGGCGGCCGACGCGCCCGCGGTCGCGCGGCTGAAGCGCGCCGGCGCGGTCGTGTTCGCCAAGACGAACTTGCCGCGCTGGTCGGGCGACTTGCAGAGCTACAACGAGATGTTCGGCACGACGAACAACCCGTGGGCGTTCGACCGGACGCCGGGCGGTTCGTCGGGTGGCGCGGCGGCCGCGGTCGCCTGCGGATTCACGAGCTTCGAGCTCGGCACCGACATCGGCGGTTCGGTACGCATGCCGGCACACTCTTGCGGCGTGTACGGACTGAAGCCGAGCTTCGGCGTTGTGCCCCAGCGCGGCTATCTCGATCACGTCGGCGGCGGCACCACCGATCCCGACATCAACGTGTTCGGTCCGATCGCGCGCTCGGCTGACGACCTGGACCTGTTGCTCGGTGTGCTCGCGGGCCCGGAACCGGAGCGGGAGCACGCGTGGCGTCTCGAGTTGCCCGCGCCGACCGGCACATCGCTCACCGACTTTCGCGTCGGCACGTGGTTCGACGATCCCGCGTGCCGCGTCGAGCGCGAATGCGTCGCGCTGCTCACGAGTGCAGCCGATCGGATCGCCGACGCGGGCGCGAAGGTCGAAGAGGCGCATCCGGCGATCGAGTTCGCCACGCAACTCGGCCTGTTCAACCAACTGATCGTGCCCGCCATCTCGCCGAGTCTCGACGCCGAGATCGCGGAGGCGATGTCGGGCTCGCACCTCGCGTGGCTGCGCGCCGACGAGCAACGGGCCGCGCTTCGCGCCGGCTGGGCCGAGTGGTTCGCCGACTTCGACGTGCTGCTGTGCCCAGTGATGCCCGTGCCCGCGATTCGCCACAATCACGAAGGCGACATGACGACGCGGACGGTCGAGATCAACGGCGAAACGCGCGGCGTACATCGAGCTGATCGGTTGGACCGGCCTGATCGGCGTGGTCGGGCTGCCGTCGGCGGTCGTGCCGATCGGCCGCACCGCCGCCGGGCTGCCGTTCGGCATGCAGATCGTGTCGCCGTACCTGCACGATCGGCGCTCGGTCCACGTCGCGCGGCTGCTGCGCGACGTGCTCGGCGGCTACGAACCGCCCCCCGGCTTCGGCGCCTGATCGTGTTCGCCTTCACTATGCGCGGCTCGTGGGAGGTCTCACCGGCAAGTCGACGTACGCAGTCACGACGCGGACGCGGGAAGCAGGAGCGTGAAGCGCGGCGCGGGTCCGGGATGCTCGAGCAGGAGCCTGCCGCCCTCGGCCTCGGCAAGGGTACGCGCGAAGCGCGAGGCCGATCCCATGTCCGGAGGCGCTCCGTCTGTCGAAGATACCTCGAGGTTCGGCGACGCCTTCACCTTCGTCCGCGACTTCGATCGTGACCGCGCCGGGCCGGTTACGGGCGGTCACCGTGACGATGCCGGAACCGTGTCGTTCGGCGTTGCTCAGGAGCGCGCCGAGAATCTGGCGGATCGCCGGCTCGGACACCGCGGGCGACGCCAGGTCTGGGTCGAGCACGACACGCAACGGTCGGCCGCGAGCCGCGTAGATTCCGTGCCAGTGGCGCTCGGTATCGAGAACCAGGCGCGCGACGTCGAGCGGCGAGCGATCGACGTGCGTGTCGCGCGCCAGGCGGAGCAGGTCTTCGACGGTGGTCTCGAGGCGGTCGATGGGCTCGAGCGTTCCGGCGAGCGCGTCCCGAAGATCGGTGTCGGGCGTGATCAGCGACGACTCGACGTGCACGCGCAACCCGGCGATCGGTGTGCGCAGCTGGTGCGACGCGTCTGCACTGAACGCGCGCTCGCGGGCGACCAGCCCGCCGAGGCGTGCCGCGGTGGTGTCCAGCGCACTACTCGCCCGGTCGAGTTCGTCGATGCCGGACCTCGCGCTGCGAACGGTGAAGTCGCCTGAACCGAGGCGTGTCGCCGCCGACGCGAGCTCGTCGAGCGGCCGCGTGAGACGGCGCGCCTGCACGCGGGCGAGGAGCGCCGCGATGAGCAGGGCGGCCGCGGCGATGAGCGCCATGACGCCCCATGTCCGGCGCGTCCTATTGACGACGACGGCTTCCGAGCGGCTCGCGCGCAGCGCGCCAACGACGCGTTCGCTGCCGTCGACCGGTACCGCGACGACGATCAGACCCGACTCGCGCGTGTCGTCGACCGAACCGGCGAGGGCCCTGTTGACGGGCTTGTCGGCCCGTGCCGGCCCGGCGCCCGCGATGCGCTCACCGGTTCGGTCGTAGACGGCGAAGCGCGTGGTGCCGGAAGGCGGCAGCTCGACCGGATCGCCATCTCCAAAAGTCGACGTGTCGATCGATCGCAAGGTATCGCTCGCGGAACGTTCGAGCCGCAGAACCTCTTGGTTGGCGTACAGCCGTTCGACTGCAAACCCGAGCGGAACGCCGACGAGAACGACGGCGATCGCGGCGACACCCACGATCGAGCCGACGATGCGTCGTCTCACGGCGCGTCGAGTCGGTAGCCGACGCGCCGCAACACCACGATCGCCGGACGTTCAGGTCCGCTGTGTGCGGACAGCTTCGTGCGGAGCTGCGAGATGTGCACGTCGAGAGTCTTGGTCGAACCGTGCCAGTGCTCGTCCCAGCACTCCTGCATGATGCGCTCGCGTGTCACGGCCCGGCCGGCTTGCGATGCCAGCAGTGCAAGCAGCTCGAACTCGCGTGGCCGCAACGCCAACTCCCGGTCGCCGGCCCACGCGCGCCGCGCGTCGAGGTCGATGCGGAGATCGCCGACGTCGACACACGACAGCTCCTCGGGCCGCCGCAGTTGCGCTCGTACCCGCGCGAAGAGCTCCGCGAGACGGAACGGCTTCGTGACGTAATCGTCGGCGCCCGCATCCAAACCGACAACTACATCGACCTCGTCTTGGCGTGCCGTGAGCACCAGGATCGGTGTCGTCGGCGCGCACGCGCGCAGCTCCCGACATAGTTCGATGCCGTCGACATCCGGGAGGCCGAGATCGAGCACAACGAGAGCGGGTTGCTCGTGTGCGAATGCGTGCCGTGCGCTCGCACCGTCGATCGCGAGCGTCACGAGGTAGTCCTGCGCGGCCAATGCCTGTTGCAAGGACTGACCGATCGTCGCGTCATCTTCGACCAACAGCACCCGCCGTCTCATTCCGGGCCAGGCTAGGACCTCGCGCCGCGGAATCGGACGGCGGCGTCCCGCGCGTCGGTGGTCAGATCCCCGCCGCGCTGACCACCGCGTCGGTTGCGAATCCCGCGAGGAGTCCGATCAGCATTCCGTACGCGAGGAGGTCCATCCGTCTTGACTTCGCGGCAACGGCGACCAACTGCACGACGACGTAGAGAATCGAACCCGCCGCAAGCGTGAGAAACAACACGGAGACGGTCTCCGACGTGAACGCGTGACCGATCGCGGTGCCGATGAAGGTCGGATCACCACCGATCGCGCCGAGCCCGAGCAGAAATCCCCAACTCGGTACTGCACGAACGCCGTCCTCGGTCGTTTCACCCGCGAGCGGCGCGACGATGCCAAAGGCTTCGGTCGCGTTGTGCAACGCAAACCCGACGACGAGCAGCGTCGCGAGGGCGATCTCGTCGGATGCCGCCGCTTGGCCGATCGCGAGACCTTCCGCGAAGTTGTGCAACCCGACGCCGACCGCAATCAGAAGCGCGAGCTGAGGTCCGTGCGACCACGTCGCGAGGCCACGGCGCGCGGGCGCGAGCACGGCACTGGTCGCCGCGTGCGAGCCGGTGGGCATCGGTGCGGTCTGGTCGAGTGCGTCGGCGTCGACGAGGGAGCGCAGGGGTTCGCCGGTGATGCGGTCCATCCAGGATTCGTACGTGACGAGTGCGAGCAGGCCCGCGCTGATACCGCCGACGAACAACACACCGTATCCGAGTGCGCTCGCGAGCCCGCCGTTGCCGGCATGCACATCCGAGAGCGCGCCGTCAATGGGCTCCCACGCGGCCGAGAGCACGTCCCACAAAAGGAAGAGCAGGATCCCTACCGCGATCGCGTTCGCCAGCAGCCGCATTCTCACGGCCGACCGCCGCAGGCGAGCGATTGGCAGACCGAAGACGATCGTGGCGCCGGCGATGAAACCGAGCAGCAGGGTCTTCTCGAGGCTCACCGATCGACCGCGGAGATTTTGCCGGTCGCTTACCTCACGAGAAGCGGTCGATTCTGGTGCGCGTCGTACGGTCGACGAGATGGCCGGCGAACGGGAAACGCGACGCCGAGCCCGCGTGATCGGCACCGCCGCGCTGCTGCTCACGAGCGCCGTGCCGGTCGCGTGCGGCTCGTCCGGGGGTAGCAAGGGGACCGCGCCCACGGCGTCGACGCAACCCGCGTCGGTGACGACGGTGCGCGGCGCGAATCCCAACGCCCCCGAAGCGGCCCCGCCGGGCGACATCCCCGACAACCAGGCGTTCGTGAAGTACAGCCCGCGCTCGGGCGCGTACTCGCTCGAGGTTCCCGAGGGCTGGGCGCGCACCGAGGCCGGTGCGGCGACGACGTTCACCGACCACTACAACTCGATACGCATCGCCGTCGCGCAGCTGCCCGCGGCGCCGACAGTCGCGAACGTGCAATCGAGCGGGGTGCCCGCGCTGCAGCACAGCGTGGACGGCTTCTCGCTCGGCCGCGTCAGCTTGGTGACGCGCCCGGCCGGGCCGGTCGTGTTGGTGGCGTACGGCGCCACGTCCGCGCCGGACCCGGTCACCGGTAAACGCGTCGCGCTCGACGTCGAGCAATACGAGTACTGGCGCGACGGCACGCAGGTGACGTTGACGCTGTCGTCGGCGCACGGTGCCGACAACGTCGACCCCTGGAAGCGCGTGACCGAGTCGTTTGCCTGGTCGGCATGACCTGCGCGATCGAAGCGCGTGATGTGTATCGCTTTTTCCACGCCGGCGACGACGAAGTCCTCGCGCTGCGCGGCGTATCACTCGTGGTCGAGGGCGGTGAGCTCGTGGCGGTGACAGGACCGTCGGGTTCCGGAAAGTCGACGCTGCTCGCCTGCCTCGCCGGTCTCGACGAGCCCGACGGCGGCGTGGTTCGTGTGTGCGGGGAGCAGCTCTCGCGCCGAAGCGAGCGCGCGAGAGCAGCGATACGCGCGCGCCGGATCGGCGTGCTGTTCCAGCACGCGAACCTCCTCGACGATTTGACGGTCCGCGAGAACGTGCGGCTCGTCCGCCGACTCGCCGGGCAACCCGGCGCCCGAGCCTCGGTGAGCGACGTGCTCGGCGAGCTCGGGATCGGCGACCGCGCCGGTGCGCGACCGCCGGAGCTCTCAGGAGGGGAGCTCGCCCGGGCCGGGCTGGCGGTCGCGATCGCGAACGATCCGGGTGTCGTCCTCGCCGACGAGCCGACTGGTGAGCTCGATCAGGGATCCGCGGCCCGGCTCGTCGAGCGCCTCCGCAGCCGCGCCGGTAACGGTGCCGCGGTGATCGTCGTGACCCACAGCGACGCGATCGCCGCCGAGGCCGACCGCGTCGTCGCACTGCGCGACGGGCAAATGGTCTCGTGAGCACGCGTGGTCACGACGACGCGCTCGTGCGATGTGACGCGCTCGCGCGTACGTATGGCGCCGGGCCCGCGGCCGTCGTCGCGCTGCACGGAGCGACGTGCGAGATTTGGCCGGGCGAGCGCATCGCGTTGATGGGCCCGTCGGGATCGGGGAAGTCGACGCTGCTCCACTTGATCGCCGGCATCGACGAGCCGACTGCGGGGACGATCGAGTGGCCGGGTCTCGGCGATCGGCATTCGCTTCGCCCGGGGCCGATCGCGCTGGTGCTGCAAGGTCCCAGCCTTCTGCCACCGCTCGACGTCATCGAGAATGTCGCGCTCCCGCTCGTGCTCGGCGGTATGAACGAGTCAGACGCGCGCGACCGAGCGCACGACGCGCTCGCGCGCCTCGACCTCGTGGAGCTTCGGGCAAAGCTGCCCGAGGAGCTGTCCGGCGGCCAGATGCAACGTGTCGCGATCGCGCGGGCGTTGGTGCAACAGCCGCGCCTGCTGCTCGCCGACGAGCCGACCGGCCAACTCGACCACATCACCGCGGCGCGCGTCGTCGACGTGCTGCTCGGCGCCGCATCGGAATGCGGCGCCGCGCTCGTCGTCAGCACGCACGATCCCGCGGTCGGCACCCGCCTCGATCACATCTGGCCGCTCGCCGATGGGAAGCTCGGCGCACGAACAGGGGCCGAGACTTGTACGGCCTGACATGGACGCGAGCGCTCCTGCGCCGCACGGGCCGACTCGGCGCGACGGCCGCGGGCGTCGCGATCGCGGTCGCGCTCATCGCTTCGATCGGCGCCTTTCTTGCGGGATCCCAAGCGACGATGACCAAGCGCGCCGTGCAGACGGTTGCGGTCGATTGGCAGGTCGAGGTGCAGCCGGGGGCAGATCAGAAAGCAGTGCTCGACTCGGTGCGGACGCGGGCCGAGACTGCACTTCCGGTCGGATTCGCGCAGACGGCGGGCTTGCGATCCACGACGCGCGGTTCGACGCAAACGACGGGCCCCGGGTTCGTGCTCGGCCTCCCCGACGGCTACCGCAACGCGTTCCCGGGCGAGATTCGCGATCTGGCTGGCACTGGAAGAGGCGTCCTGGTCGCGCAACAGACCGCCGCCAACCTGCGGGTCGCGCCCGGCGACACGATCACCATCGGTCGCGCCGGCCTCCGTGCCGCGCGGGTACGCGTCGAGGGCGTGGTCGACCTTCCCCAAGCGGACTCGTTGTTCCAGAAGGTCGGCGCTCCGTCCGGCGCGCAACCGCAGGCACCGCCCGACAACGTCGTCGTCCTCCCCGCGAGCACGTGGCACACGATCTTCGATCCGCTGGCGCGAACGCGGCCCGACATGATCCACACCCAGATCCACGCCGTGCCTGTCGCACGCGCTCGCGCACGATCCGTCGTCGGCGTACACGCAGGTGACTCGCGCCGCGCACAATCTCGAGGCAGGCTTGTCCGGCAGCGCACTTGTCGGTGACAACCTTGCAGCAACGCTCGGCGCCGCGCGTTCCGATGCGTTGTACGCGCAGGTGTTGTTCCTGTTTCTCGGGCTTCCCGGCGCGGCGCTCGCCGGGTTGCTCACGGTCGCGGTGGCGGCGTCCGGGGCGAGCCGGCGCCGCCGCGAGCAAGCGCTGCTGCGCACGCGGGGCGCGGACACGCGCGTCCTCGTGCGGCTCGCCGTGCTCGAAGCGGCGCTCGTGGGTGGCCTGGGCGCGGTTGTTGGCCTGGCCGGCGCGTCGATCGTCGGACGGTTGGCGTATGGAAGCGCGTCGTTCGGTGCGAGAACCGCGACTGCCCTCGAGTTCTCGTCGGGCGCCGCACTCGTCGGACTCACGATCGCGTCAGTAGCAATCACAGTTCCCGCGTGGCGCGATGTGCGATCGATCACGGTCATGGGTGCGCGCCGCACGATCGGTCGCGCGTCCGCTCCCCGTTGGATGCGCGTCGGCGCCGACGTAATGTCGCTCGCACTCTCGGGTCTCGTGTTCTGGCTCAGCGGTCGCTCGGGCTACAAGCTCGTGCTCGCGCCCGAAGGAACACCGTCGATCTCCGTCAGCTATTGGGCGCTCGCGGGTCCCGCGCTGCTCTGGATCGGTGCTGGCCTCCTCGCGTGGCGTGTTGCTTACACGCTCCTCGGGCGCAGTCGTCGTCTCGCGCGACTTCTCGCGCGGCCTTTCGCGGGCCGTCTCGCTGGTACCGTCGGTGCGACAATGCGGCGCCAGCGCAGCCTGCTCGCGAGCGCACTCGCGCTGGCGGCACTCACGACCGCGTTCGCGGCGTCGACCGCGGTGTTCAACAGCACCTACCGCTCTCAAGCCGACGTGGACGCTCGCCTCACCAATGGGGCCGATGTGACCGTGACCGAACCACCCGGAGTCTCCGTCGGCCCGGGCGGGGCGGGCACGATCTCTTCCGTACGCGGCGTGAACGCGGTCGAGCCCATACAGCATCGCTTCGCGTACGTCGGCGCGGATCTGCAAGACCTCTACGGCGTCCGGACGTCGACGATCGTCGCCGCGACGAGACTCCAAGACGCGTACTTCCAAGGCGGTACCGCCCGCGCGCTGATGCACCGGCTCGGCGCGCAACCCGATGCCATCCTGCTCAGCGCGGAGACCGTCAAGGACTTCCAGCTCCAACCCGGCGACCAGGTGCGCTTGCGCCTCCGCGACGTCAGCAGCACGCGTCTCGTGCAAGTCCCGTTCCGGTACGTCGGCATCGCCAAGGAGTTCCCGACCGCACCGCGCGACAGCTTCATCGTCGCCAACGCCGACTATGTCGCGCAACGCACCGGCTCCGACGCCGTCGGCGCCTTCCTCGTCAGCACGCACGGGTCGTCGCCGCGGGCAGTTGCGGATCGACTGCGCAGCCGGCTCGGAATTACCGCGGTCGTCACCGACATAGGCAGCACGCGCAAGGTCGTCGGTTCGAGCCTCACCGCCGTCGACCTGGCCGGGCTGACGCGTGTCGAGCTCGGCTTCGCGATCGCGCTCGCCGCGGCCGCGACCGGTCTCGTGCTCGCGCTCGGGTTCGCCGAACGGCGGCGCATGTTCGCGATCGCATCGGCGCTGGGCGCGAAACCGCGACAACTCGGAGGCTTCGTGTGGGCCGACGCCGCGTTCGTCACCGGCGGTGGACTGCTCGTAGGCGCGCTTGCGAGCTGGGCGCTCGCGACAATGCTGGTGAAAGTGCTGACCGGCGTCTTCGATCCGCCGCCCGCCGCCCTCTCGGTCCCGTGGGCATATCTCACGCTCGTCGCGGCCGTCGCGATCACCGCGGTCGTGATCGCGTCGACCGACGCGATTCGCCGCGCCGAAACCGCACCCATCACCGTGCTTCGAGAGCTCTGACCCGGAGCTGAACGATGTCTTCGCGTCGATGCCCGCAACGCGCACGCGTGTCGCTCCGAGCGCGCCGATCGAGCGTCGTCGCTCTGGTATGCATTGCCGCGGCGTCGTGCAGCGGGTCGAGCCGCTCGACCGGGCCCTCGACCCGCAACGACCCGGGTGCGACGCGTGCCACCGCTCCCACCACGGCGGAGAAGAAGGCCACGATCACGCAGAGGCGCTCATCGCGCGTCACCAACGTGTACGCCCATACAGGTCCGGCCATGTTCAGCCCGGCTACGCGCGGCGCGCGGTCGCTCGTCTACGTCCCTGAGAGCGGATCGTCGTACGTCGACGTCATCGATCCCGCCACGTTTCGGGTGATCGATCGCTACCTCACGGGCGCGCGCCCGCAACACGTCGTACCCGCATGGGACCTGCACACGCTGTACGCGGCGAACAATCTCGGGAACTCGCTGACACCGATCGATCCGAACAGCGGACGTGTTGCGGGCCCGAACATTCCCGTCACCGACCCCTACAACCTGTATTTCACCCCCGACGGCAGCGCAGCGATCGTGGTCGCCGAACGTCTCGGCCGCCTCGACTTCCGCGACCCGCACACGTTCGCGCTGCGCACCTCGGTCCCGGTCGACTGCAGGGGCATCGACCACCTCGACTTCAGCGCCGATGGCACTTACCTCATCGCGTCGTGCGAGTTCGCGGGCCGGCTCGTCAAGGTTGACGTCGCGAGCCGAAAGATCGTCGGCTACCTCGACCTCCCGGGCTCGAGCCCGCAAGATGTCAAGCTCGAGCCGGCTGGACGAATCTTCTACGTCGCGGACATGAAGCTCGGCGGCGTCCACATGATCGACGGTGCGTCGTTTCGGTCGGTCGGCTTCATCCCGACCGGCGTCGACGCGCACGGCCTGTACCCGAGTCGCGATGCGCGTCGTCTCTACGTCTCCAATCGGCGTGGAGGATCCATCAGCGTGATCGACTTCGCGTCGCGACACGTCGTCAGCACTTGGAGCCTTCCGGGGACCACACCGGACATGGGCGGAGTCTCGGCCGACGGCAATGTGCTTTGGCTCGCGGGTCGCTACAAAGCCGCCGTGTACGCCATCTCGACCATCGACGGTCACCTCATCGCGACGATCCACGTTCCGAATCAGCCGCACGGTCTTTGCGTGTGGCCCCAACCTGGTCGCTACTCCACCGGTCATACCGGAGTGATGCGGTGACCCGCTCTGCGTCGCGTGCCTTTCGGCTGCTTGGGTGTGCGTCTGTGCTTGCATTGTGCGGATGCAGCGCCGGGAGCAGCCATCCGACGGCCGCCGCGGACGCGGTGGGGACCACCGTGGCGAACACGACAACGTTCACGCATGCGTCGAGTGCACCGACGGCGCCGGCCGAGCCGCAACGCTTCGAGCCGCCGCTGCCGATTGCGATCCAAGAGGCCGCAGCGGCGAGCGCGGGCGACCGGTTGTATGTCGCGGGCGGCTACGACGAAACGCGCAACAGCTCCGCGTCGGTGTTCGCGTTCGACGGTTCGGCGTGGACGCGCCAACCGTCGCTTCCCGTCGCAGTGAACCATCCGGGCGCAGCCGCCGTCGGGAACACGGTGTACGTCGCGGGAGGGTTCACGACCGATGGTGCGACCAACCGGATGTTCCGGCTCTCGCCGGGCTCGACCAGTTGGCACGAGCTCGCGCCGATGCGGCGCCGACGCGGCGCACTCGCGTTGCTGAGCGCGGGCGGTCGCCTCTACGCGATCGGCGGGCGAGACGGTGCGGTGCAGGTCGCCGTTCCGGAGTCGTACGACGCCGACACGAACACCTGGCACGACATCCCACCGATGCCTGCACCGAGGAACCACGTCGCCGGATACGTCGACGGTTCTCTCGCATGCGTCGCCGGCGGGCGCACGCCGGCAACGAGCGCGTCGATCGACTGCTTCGACAGCAAGACATCCGCGTGGCGCACGCTCGCGACGCTGCCGACCGGTACGTCAGGCGCGGCCGCGGGCAAGCTCAACGGCGTCACGCTGGTCGCCGGCGGTGAACCGGCCCGGGAAACGGGACTCGCCAAGGTCGTGCAAGTATTGCGATCCGGTAGCTGGACAACGGAGCCGATGCTCGTGCCCCGGCACGGCGCCGCGTTCGCGATTTACCGGCGACGTCTCTGGGCCTGCGGCGGCGCAACTGCGCCTGGGTTCCAAGCAACCGCGCAGTGCACCTCACTCGCGCCATGATCAGCTACTTCCAAGCGATCGTGATCGGCCTGTTGCAGGGTGTCACGGAGCTGTTCCCGATCTCGAGCCTGGGGCACTCGGTGTTGATTCCGGCGTGGCTCGGATGGGATCGCGTCGTCAACGCGCAATCGGCGAACGAGTCGTTCTATCTCGCGTTCGTCGTCGCGTTGCACGTCGCGACGGCGCTCGCGTTGCTCGGGTACTTCCGCGACGACTGGGCGCGCATCGTCCGCGGCTTCTTCCGGACGCTTCGCACCCGCCGTTGCGAGACAGCCGACGAACGCATGGCGTGGCTGCTGATCATCGCGACGATCCCCGCCGGGCTGACAGGTCTCGCTCTCGAACACTCACTTCGGACGCTGTTCGCCAAACCGCTCGCGGCCGCGATCTTCCTGACGGTCAACGGCGTGATCCTGTTGGCCGGCGAGCGCGTGCGTCGCCGCGGCCGGCGCATTGCGTCGGCGACGCGTACGCCCGCGCGCAACGCGCCCGAGATCGGACGACGTCTCGAGACGCTCGACTTCAAGGAAGCGGGCGCCGTCGGCATCGCGCAGGTCACGGCGCTGTTCGCGGGAATCAGCCGATCTGGCGTCACGATGGTGGCAGGGCTCGTGCGCGGTCTCGACCACGAGGACGCGGCCCGATTCTCGTTCTTGCTCGCAACACCGATCATCTTCGCGGCGGGCGTCTACAAGATCCCGGATCTCGCCGGCCCTCTCGGCGACGGCGTACGCGGCCAAGCCCTCGTCGGGAGCGCGTTCGCCGCCGTCGCGGCGTATGTGTCGGTTCGATTCCTCATGCGCTTCTTCGAGACCCACAACCTCCTGCCGTTCGCCGTCTACTGCCTCGCCTTTGGCGCCTTGTCGATCGTGCGCTTCGCTTAGAGGATGCCGCGGAGAGAGTTGGAGCAGCAGCGGGAGGCCCGAGCGTCTACGGTCGACCGGGCCGGTTTCGCGGCGCCGATACATTCGGTGCGATGACGGTTCTCGATCGCCATGGCGCACTCCGGTGAGAAGCGTCCTGCTCGCAGGAGCCGCCTTCGTCGCCTGCGCCGTCGAGATGGTCGAGGCGCTCACGATCGTGCTCGCCGTCGGACTCACGCGCGGCTGGCGCTCCGTACGTTACGGCGTCGCCGCCGCGTTCGCGGCACTCGCAGTCGTCGTCGCCGCCCTCGGGCCCACGCTCACGCTCTTGCCGCTGGACACCCTGCGCGTGATCGTCGGATTCTTGCTGCTCTCGTTCGGCTTGCAATGGCTCCGCAAAGCGATCTTGCGAGCTGCCGGTGCTCTGCCACTGCACGACGAGGAGAAGATCTTCGAGCGCGAGAAGAACGAGATCGACGCGACGCACGCCCCGACCGGACCCCACGACTGGTACGCGTTCACGTTGTCGTTCAAAGGTGTGTTCCTCGAAGGTCTCGAGGTTGCGTTTCTCGTCGTGACGTTCGGTGCGGCGCACGACGACTTCCCGCTGATGATCGCCGCGGCCGCAAGCGCACTCGTGGTCGTCACCATCGCGGGAGTGCTCGTTCACCGACCGTTGAGCAGAGTCCCCGAGAACACATTGAAGTTCGGTGTCGGCATCATGCTGACGGCGTTCGGAACGTTCTGGGGCGCCGAAGGCGCGGGCGCGGAGTGGCCCGCGGGCGACGCCGCGCTCGTCGGTTTGATCATCCTCTACTTCTGCCTGGCGTGCGCACTCGTCGCCTGGCTCAGCGCCCGCGTCGGCGGAACGGCGTCGGCGTTGGACGAGGCGGCATGAACGGCCTGCGAAGCTTCGGCCGGTTCTGGTGGGACTTCGTGATCGGCGACGACTGGCGGCTCGCGTTCGCGAGCGGCGCCGCGCTCGCGATCACTGCGGCGGTGTCTCGAACCGCCGCCGCGGCATGGTGGATCACCCCAACCGCGGTCGTTGCAGTCCTGGTGTCGAGCGTGCGGCGCCAGAGACGCTGATCGCCGGTGTGCTGCGCGCATCTCGTCTGGGACACTGAACGCATGACGGACTTCGAGGACGCCGACCTGCGGGGCGCGCACTTCCGCGAGGTTGATCTCAGGGGCGCACGGGTCGAGGGCGCCAATCTCACCGACGTGAAGATGTCCGAGGTGTGGTTGGTGAACGTCGAGATCGACGGGATGATCGCCGGCGTGCGGATCAACGGCGTCGACGTGACGGCGTACGTGACGTCCGAACTCGCGCGCACCGACCCGGAGCGCGCGCTCTTGCAGCCGACCGACCCGAAGGTATACGAGCCGCGTGGAATGCGGTCTCGACCCGCTGGGACGGACTCATCGAACGCGCGCAACGGCTGCCCGAGGAAACGCTGCGTGCATCCGTCAACGGCGAGTGGTCGTTCGTGCAGGCGCTGCGGCACTTGGTGTTCGCGATCGACAAGTGGTTCATCGCACCGATCCTCGGCGGCGAATACTCCGCGATCGGCTGGCCGAACACGGGAAGCATCGACTTCCCGTGGCCGAACATCGATCGCAACGCCGACCCGTCGCTCGCCGACGTCCTCGCCGTGCGCCACGATCGCGGCAGCCGCTTCGCGAAGTATCTCGCCGACCTCGACCCGGCCGTCCTCACGCGTACCGTCGAAGTGGTCGAGAACGGCAACGCGCCAGTGCAGGGCTGCCTTCACACGGTCTTCGAAGAGGAATGGGCGCACCCCGGCTACGCAACCCGCGACCTCGACATCCTGGAACGCGCGTAACTCGTGTTGTGTTGCCACGCCGACCGGCCACCCAAATCGCTGTTGAGCTCGGCGGGTACCCGCGGGCCCACTCGAGTATTCATCGCGTGGCAGCGGCCAGTACCGTCGGGCAGATGACGAGCGTCGGCTCCGAGCTGGACGCGGCCCGCGCCCTCGTGGTGGAGCGCGGCCTGACCGCCGAAGCGGTGTCGCAGCTCGCAGACGTGATGCGCGGACTGTCACTCGAGGCGCTCGCGCCGGTGAAGCGGCTCGTGAAGCGCTTCTTCTCCGCGCAGCCCTGGATGCACGAAGACGACGAAGCTCTCGCCGATGCCGTCGGCGCGGGACGCGGTGGGGGACGCTCCGAGCTCGATCCGGGTATCACGCTCGTGTGGGGATACGACGAAGGCCGGTTCCGCTTGCGAATCGAGAGGGGAGACGTTCCAGTACCCGCGGCGCCAGCTGCGGATGTCACGATCGCGAGCGACCTGAGTGAGACGTTCGACGGTCCGGTGTTCCCGGAAGCCACGCCGAGCCCGCGTACGGTGCGTTTCACGACACGGCACCTGCATACGGGTCCGAGCCGCAGCTACGACTCGACCACGGCTACCGACGATCCGCGCGTCACGCATCTGCTCGATGAGTTCCCCGACATCACCAGCGTGTTGGTCGGTCCCGATTTCGTCGCGGTCACGATCTCGCACGCCGACCGTTGGGAAGCGCTCCTCGCACCGATGCTGGGTGCCGTGACCGAACAGTTCGGCGGAGTCCCGACCGACGAACAACACGCGGGAGGACCGCGCACGGCTCGCGGATCGCGCGGCGAATCGAGGGCGGAAGGAGGCCACGAACCGAGCCGGCTCGAGCGCGCGTGGACCGAGCTCGGGACGCTGCGCGCGAACCGGCCCCACGATCTCGACCGTATCCTCGCGGCGAGTCGCGACACCGAGCCGGCGCGGCGCCAGGTTGCCGCCGCGCTGCTCGCCGGCGCGCCCTTCGGAACTGCCGCCGCCGCGTGGGAACGCCTGGCCTCCGACCCGAGCCGCATGGTCCGCCGCTGTGTCGTCGACGCCGTGGCCGACGCGGGCCGCGAGGAGCTGCGATCACTCCTCGAACGAGCGCTGGACGACGTAGACGCATGGGCGCGATGGAAAGCGCTGCGCGGCATCGTCGCGTTGGGCGTCGCACCGAGCCACGCCGCGATCGCAGCCCACGCGAACGATGACGACTTTCGCGTCCGCCTCGAAACCGCCCGGGCGCTCGCCGCCGACGCCGGCTGACTCGCGACCCGCGACTTGGTTCGATGCGCGCGCACTCGAGCCCGGACGCGCTGCTCGTCGGCGCTCGTACGGCCGGGCCGACGCTTGCGTTACGTGCTCGTCGCGACTGAGCGATGCACAGTCGTCCGGCGCCGTGTCGGTGGCGCGCCTCTCACGGGCTCGTAGCCGGCGAACGTGGATTCGACAACTCCCTCGCCGCGCGTGAGGCCCGGGAGCCGTCGCTGAAGGTCCTGCATCCGTGCCGCCGGCATCACCAACGCGATGACCGAAAGGTCGCCGCGCGGCGGCGACGACTCGACGACGACGCCGAGCTGTGTCACGAGCGCGAGCACCGCGCCGACCGTGTCCGACGGCGTCTCGATGCTTGCGCGAAGCATCGGTTCGCAGACCACCGTCTTCGCTTGCTGGAGCGCCCGCATCAGGACGAGCGGGGTGAGCTTGCGAAAGTCCGCAGCGACCGTGCGGGTTGTGCGCCCCGACGGCTTCGTCGGACCGTCGCTGGCGTAGAAGCCGCAGTCGGTCATCGTCACCGTGCAGTCGGTGACCTGCCATCCGTACAGGCCCCCTTGAAGGGCACGACGAATGTACCGCGTCATGTGCTCGACGAAGTTGCCGGCGGTCTTGTAGATGTGCGTGGGCACTGCGCGAGGCTGGACGTCCATTCGGAACGCAACGCCCGACGCTACCGGCGCGGGCTCGACGCGCAAGCCGACAGTGGCGGAGAACGGATTCGCATCCCATTGAAGGAGCTCGAGGGCTGAACCCGCAGAGATGGGGCGTTCGATGTGGATGGTCGTCGTGCGGTGGAACCGGACGTCGATGCCGAAGTCGGTCGCCAACGTCGCCCCGATCACCTCCTTCTGGACCTCGCCGTAGAGCGACACCGACATCTCTTGGAAGACGTCGTTCTGACGAACGTTGATCAACGGATCCTGCTCTGCGAGTTGCCGGAGCGCGACGCGAAGTCGGGCTCGATCATGTGGCGCGCGCGGAGCGATGACCGTCTCGACCGTGGGCGGAGCGAAACGATGACTCATGCCGTCCGGTGCCTGTCCGATCGCGTCGCCGACCTGGATCTCGGTGAGGCCCCAGAGCTTCGCGATATCGCCGGCAACCGCGGCTCTTCGTTCGACCGCGCCACCGTGTTCGAAGACACCGACCGCGGTGACGCGGCATCTCTTGTTCTCGCGGAGCTCGACGTGGTCTCGCGTTCGGATCGTTCCGGAGAACATCCGGACGTACGCGATCTTCTCGCCCGCAATGCCACGCTCGATCTTGAAGACCTTGCCCGAGAGGAGACCGTCGGCACTGCCACCTGCGGCTGGGAGCAGGTCGGCGATCGCGGTCATCAGCGAATCGACGCCGGCACCGGTGATCGCAGAACCGAAGAAGACGGGGTGGACGGCCGCGCGCTCTATCTGTGCCGCCAGCTCATCGCGGAGCCGACCGTAGGACAGACCCATGTTCTCCGACACGTACGCGGCGAGGATCGACTCGTCCGCCTCCGCGAGCACCTCGGTCAGCCCTGCCGTAAAGGTGGCATCATCGCGGCCCGATGGCAAGAAGTCGGCGTCCCGCGATCCAAGATCGCGCACCGAACCCATCGCGATGCTCGTAGGTGTCAGCCGCTCCGAGATCGCTTGCAGCACACCCTCGTAGCGTGCGCCCTGCCGGTCGATCTTGTTCACGAACATCACCGTCGGAACGCGCAGCCTCTTCAACGCGCGCATGAGGATGCGGGTCTGTGGCTGCACGCCTTCGACCGCAGAGATCACCAACACGGCGCCGTCGAGCACACTCAGCGCCCGCTCCACCTCGGCGATGAAGTCGGGGTGGCCCGGCGTATCGATCAGGTTGACACTGACGTCTCGGATCGTGAACGAGACGACCGCCGATCTGATCGTGATGCCGCGCTGTTGCTCGAGCGGGAGTGAATCCGTCTGCGTCGTGCCGGCATCGACGCTGCCGACATCGTCAATGACACCGGCTGCGTAGAGCAGCCGCTCTGTAAGGGTGGTCTTACCGGCGTCTACGTGCGCCACGATCCCCAGGTTGAGCGTTCGCATACAGCGTTGAGCCCTCCGAACAGGCAACTCCCTTCGCGATGGACACGAACGCTGCGCGCATAGCTGTCTCCCTCGTCGAGCAGTTCCCCGCAGTGCACCAGAGCTCGGTCGGTCGGGCAATCCATTTTCGGCACGCCCGTGTCAAACGGCGGTTCTTTGTTGCAATGACGAAACCCGTCGTCTGTCTGCCGCGGCCGGTTGGAGATCGTCGTCGTGCCCGGATCGGCGTGCGCACCGCGAAGCCGCCTGACGCCGCAGCCCCACCAGCAACCGCGCGTGATCCTGGCGTCGGTGACACAAGAGGGCCTTCGCGCCGGCCCCCAGTCCGGGCTCGGCGCGGTGACCGTCACCCTCGAGCTCGCCGGCGGGACCTCCCGGTCGACCCCGGCGAGGGCGACGCGGTCGTCGTGCCGAAGGGCGTGTGGCAAAAGATCATGATGCGGGAGCCAGGCCGGCTGATCCGCATCACGCCCGGGCCGAGCGGCGAGGCCCGGCCCCCCGCAGGCTCCGCGCGAGAACGGCGACCGCCGCACCCGAGACGTCGCACTTCGGCGAAGCGAAATACGATGCCGCCCGTGAGCTTGCCGGCGAAGAGCGCCGATGACTCCTGAACCGAGCAGATCGGATGTTCCGGGCGCTGGCGACGAGCTCGGAGCAGCGGCCGTCGACGGCATCGCGAACGCCAAGGCCGAGGTACCGGCCGACGTGAAGGAAGCGTTCCGGACCGAACTCTTGCGGCGACCGGGCGCGCTCGAGGAGTTCCGGCGGGCAGTGCTCGAGGAGCACTCGCGTGGAGGCATGACGCCTCCGACATCTCGACTCGCGACCGCGGGCCTTCTCGCCGGTGGTGACGCCCGGTTCCATGCCGCCTCCCGACGCAATCATTACGAGCAAGAGCAGATGCGGATCGTGCTCGCATCGACTCTGCGATCGAACAGCAATGCGATCGACGTCGGCGCCGCGGGCGGCGATGTGCTGCGCGAGATCATGCGCGTCGCGCCGAACGGCCGCCACGTCGCCTTCGAGCCCCGACCCGACGCGGCCCGTCGCCTCGCGAACCTCTTCCCTGCCGCCGACGTCCGCGCGATGGCACTCTCGGACAACAACGGCACCGCGAACTTCGTGTGCGTGAAGAACGCCTTGCCGATGAGCGGCCTCGCTCGTCACCCATACCCGGACTACGTCGACGACAGCGATCTCGAGGAGATCACCGTCGGCGTCGGACGCCTCGACGACTGTCTCGACCCCGAATACGCCCCCGCCATGATCAAGATCGACGTCGAAGGCGCCGAGGGACTGCTCCTGCGAGGCGCGTCGCGCACGCTCACGACCCACCGGCCGGTGCTCATCTTCGAGCACATCTTCTTCACCGCTGCCGTCCACGGCACGACGTCGATATCACTTCACCAAACGCTCTGCGACAACTTCGGCTATCGCATCTTCGACCTGGCCGGCGACGGTCCCTACTCGGTGGAAGAATTCGAGGAGTCGCAGATGCAGCTGCGTTGGATCAACTACCTGGCGTGCCCGGCGTAAGCAAACCCGGAGCATGTCTTCACCTTGGTGGAGACGAAACACGCCGTTCTTGCGTGCATGGCATGGTGAGCCAGCCCGACATTGATCGACAGCCCTTGGACTCGTTCGAGTGCCTGCGTCGCGCCGACACGTTGAGGCCTCAACGCGTGTCCGGAGCGCCCAACATACAAGGCATCCTGCCCGGTCACCTTGTACTTGGACCTTGGCGACGCGTGATCCTGGTGCCCGGCGGCGTGAAGCGTCTGAGGCGACACCTGCTGCAAGCTGTCACCGAAGATGAGTGGCGACAGGCTGCGGGAGGCTTCGGTGATCCGGATCTCGCAAACGAGTGATCAGGCGTGCGCCGGCCGTCAGACGCGATGGTGCGCCGGCGCCGATTGGCTGATCGAACACCCAAGCGTGGCGGCGAATGAGTATCGCGCTCGTCGATGATCAGATTCTCGGCGCAGTGTTGCGCGGCACCACGCAAGAGCCCTGCGCCGCGTCGAGCTCGCGGCGACCGGCTACGGGTACGTCCGGTTGTGCCAAGCCGTGCTCGGAGCCACCGACCGCGCGGGCAGTCCGTCCGGACCGTTCGCCGACCTTCCGGCCGGACTCAGGGAACGCGCGGTGGCTGCGGTACTCGAGCTTCCCGAAGAGATCGCGCTCATGAGCCTCCGGGAACTCGTGCCCGACATCGGCCGGCTACGCGGACGTCACACGCTCAACATTCTCGGCGCCGAAGCACTCGCCGCGGCTATTCGTCTCGAAACCGAGGTGGTTCTCTCGATGCCGTCACCACGTCTTCAAGGTGCACTCGACGACGAGCACTGCACCCACCGACTCATGAGCTGATCGCAAAGCGTCGCCGCATCGTTGCCGGGTGTTTCCTCGGTAGCCTTCCGATGTGGCACGGAAGTGGCACGCGGATGGCACGACGAGCAGTGTGAAGACCGGCCAACGCGACGCCCAGCGTCGCGACCAGCTCTTCCGCGGTGGAGACGATGGGACTCGAACCCACGACCCCCTGCTTGCAAAGCAGGTGCTCTAGCCAGCTGAGCTACGTCCCCGGAGACGCATCACGCTAGCGGTCGCGACGATCTGTCGACGACGGCATCCGGAGGTCACCGAAGGCAGCGGGCCCCGCGCCGGCGCGTCACGCTCTCAACGCGGCCGACGGCAACCGCACACCGAACGGCCACGCGAGGCGCTTCGCGCCGACGCCGTGATCGATGACCGCCTCCGACGGACCCAATGCGCCTCGCGTGGCGCCGCCTCGACTCCTGAACTCGCAAGCGAGAAGAGCTATCGAATCGTGTCGTCGAGCCCGCGGCGCCGTCGCCGGACGCGAACGAGTTCGGCACCGGATACTGGCCGAGCACGAGGTTCGAGATCGCCGCGTGTTGCATCTCCACCGGCTGAATGGATGCCGAGGTCTTGATGCCGCCTGGATCCTTGATGAGGTCG
The DNA here is from genome assembly GCA_963836365.1 of uncultured Actinomycetes bacterium. Classification (GTDB taxonomy): domain Bacteria; phylum Actinomycetota; class Acidimicrobiia; order IMCC26256; family PALSA-610; genus DASQHW01. The sequence goes on along the minus strand of CAWIJC010000004.1, from coordinate 109,431 downwards.
ATGCCCGAGAGATGCGTCGCGGCCGCAACATCTTCGAGCTGCAACGCGAGCCTCGCGAGACCGGGAACATCCTTTGACCTTGGCGAACGCAGGGTCGACCACGGCCGTCTTCACCGTCGTGTCAACGCCCGTCAACCGTGACAGTGGCGCCGGCCTTCACTGACGCCGGAGCGATGAATTCGAAGTCCTTGATCACGATCGTGTTCGGTTCGGTCGCAGCGGAACCGGAGACGGTCGTGGTCGGCGTAGCGGCGTCGGCGGCACTCGGAAGCTTCGCTCAGCCCCGGCCGTGCAGCTCGGAGCACCTCGGCGGGGAACGTCTCCGATCCGTTCGGCGACGCGGAGCGCTCCATGGCAGGATCACCGCGCCGGCGCCGAGCGCGAAGCGGCACGTGCGCGCCGCCATGTGCGCTGCGAGGAACGCACGTTGCCGGACAGAACGCCTGTCGACGAAATGGTGCTCGACCGGCGAAGTGGCGTCGAAGCCGAGCTCGAGGGCTTCCGGCGCGATCGACGCCCGGCTGCGCGAGCCGGCCGGCACGGTCACCGCGACCGCGCCGCGTTGCGGGGTATACGACGAGGAGCGGCAGTCTTCGCCGCACGCGTCCGCGTCCGGCGTCGGGGACGCTTCATCGCCGCAACCTCGTCTCCGATCTCGCGCAGGGTGTCGCGATCGATCTCACCCTTCAGCTCGGGAAAGATCTCCTTCTCCTCTTCCTTCACGTGATGCTTGATGCCCGCCTTCAGCATCTCGACCGCGGCGCCGAAACCCGGCTTGTCGACGAGTTCCTGCAACTGCTGCACGCCGTCGCGCGCGATGCCGTCGCTCGCTCGTCGCCTCTTTCCTGACCGACGGTCCGGGCGACGAGGGAGAGATGACCTGTTCTTCGATCTGCATGTGAGTCGCCAGCGACGTGGCGAACTTCTCGACCGTGGTGCGCCGGCGCGGGCCCGGCTTGCTGCTCTCCAGCTTGCTGAGGACGTCCTCGACCGCGCGGTGGTCGCGCCTCAGCATTGCGATCGGACCGTTCGCGCCGTCCTCCAACGTCGTCGTCAATCGAGGCCCGAAATACCCGCCGGCTCGAGATAAGACAAATCGATCACGTGTGCGCACGCGAGAAGTTCGCGACACTCTCGGCATGGCCGACACGTGCACGCACCTCGATCACATCCGCGCCGTCCCGCCGAGCGGAGATGGCTGCGTGGAGTGCCTGGCGATGGGCAGCCGCTGGGTGCACCTGCGCCGCTGCACCGAGTGCGGCCACGTCGGCTGTTGCGACCAGTCGCCGAACCGGCACGCCACGGCGCACTTCCACGAGACGACGCACCCGATCATCCAGTCGTTCGAACCGGGCGAGGACTGGTACTGGTGCTATGCCGAGGACCTGATGTTCGACATCGACGATCAGCGGCCGAGCCCGTCACACACCTGAACGGACGGGCTCTTCCGGTTTCGTTTCGTCGCCGCGCGGGGCAAAGAACCTGCCGACGAGCGGCATCTCGAAGAACGACTCGGCGCGAGCGACCGCGATCGACGCCGCGAGCAGGTGTTCCGGCGAGTCGTAACAGGCGTATCGCGCGTGCCACTCGGGCTGGAACTTCTCGTTGAACGTCCACAGCGACTCGATCTGCATGGAGTCGCTCATCCGCTCGAGGACCCACTTCTGCGCGCGGTGCATCAGGCGGTCGCCGGTTTCGCTCGCCAGTACCGCGCGGAACGTCGCGAAGTTCAGTGCGAGCCCGACATAACCCTCGTCGCGTATGTGCGCGATCGTTTCGACGACGATGTACTCCGTGAGCCCGTTCGGCACGTCTTCGGCCTCCGACCGGCGCATGAGATCCAGCGACCAACCGTTGATCGCCCGGGCGGGTACGTACTGGCAGAAGCCGACCGGCCGGTGACCGTCGTCGAACGCCACTGCGAGCAGCAAACCGCGGTCGTCTTCTTCGAACGCGCGACCGAGCGTCATCGAGAATCCGCGCTCGACCTCACCCTTGCGGCTGTCGCGCATCAGCGCCCGCAACCGCGCTCGAAGCTCGGCGTCGAGCTGCGACGGATCGAAGAACTCCACCGTGTAGCCCGCTCGCGAGACGCGGCCGGCTGCCTGCCGCAAGCCCTTGTTGTGCTTCCCGTCGAGGCTGAACCGCCGCACGTCGACGACCGCTTCGTCGCCGACATAGAGCGCGTGCATGCCACTCACGCGGTACACCGGCAGCCAGTCGGGCCCGGCGCCGAGCACCGCGACCGGCCAGCCCTGCTCGTCCGCGAACTCGCGAAACGCGGCCCATGCGTCGGCGCGCTGTCCGACCGGGCCGATCGGATCGGGCGACACCAGCGCAATGCCGTTGTGCACGCGGTACGACACGAGGGTGTCGCGGAAGCCGAACCAGTCCTTGTCGTTGCGCAACGCGAAGTACGACAGCGAGTCGGCGCCATATCGGTCGACGAGAAAGCGCGCCCGTTCACGCGACAACGGCTTCGATGCCGCGACGCGTGGCGCAACCGCGGGGCGGAACAACAGCCAACAGCACGAGATCGCGATCGCGATGCCGACGCCGAGCAGCGCGGGTGTCAACAAGTCGTCGATGCGGTCGGGCAGCGCGATCGAGTGGATGCCGACGAGCCGCTCGGACACCGCGGCCACGATTTCTGCGAAGGGCATCTTCGGATGGCGCAGCGCGACGCCAACCGTGCCCGCCACCACCGCGACCCCGAGGCCCATCAGCAACGTCGTGAGTGCGCGTCGGGCCGACGTCGGGTTCGCGGGCGCCGCGAAGTCGTCGCGGTGCAACACCAAGAAGCCCACGACCACGAGGGCAACGAGCGCTTCCTCGACGTCGAGGCCCTTCACGACGTTGCCGACGACGCTGACCAGCAACAGTGCATTCGCCAGCGTCCAGGCATGTCGCTGACCGCGGCGGACGCCGCGTGACAGCAACAGCAAACCGAGGCCTGCGAGCGCGACCACCGCGGCTGCGACCTTTGGCACTTCGAGCGGCGCAAAACGGTCGAGCGCTCGCAAGCGTGACGCGAACGGCAGCGTCACCGCCGAGGCAACGTTGAACACGCCCGCGAGCGCGATCGCCATCGCGCCGAGACGGCGCGTGCGGCGCCGGTTCGCAGTGAGGTCGCCGACTGCGGGCCAGGTGATTGTTCCCGGATGGCGCGCGACTTCTTCGGGCGGCCACACCGGCCGCTCCCGTTTGGTCGCGACCCGCTCGAGCAGTGTGTGTTCGGGCAGTTCGCGCACCCCGTGCAGCAACTTTGCATGCAGATCGGCACCGGACTCGAGCTCGATCCAAGAGCAACGCAATCGTGCCGCGTATACGACCGGGAGTCCCAGGCCGGCGTGGGTCGCTGTTCGACGACTCGGCCGGCGGGGCCACAGTTCGCGTAGAAGCCGCCGGCCCCCAGATCGGTCAGCTCGGCGCGTCGCGTGTGGGCCGTGATCAGGCCGGCACCACCGCTCGTCACGAACCCTACGGCCTCGCCCCGCGCCGCGTCGTTGCTCCGCGCGTCGCGCGCCCACCACGACACCGAACGGAGCGCGTCGCGCAGCTGCACGATCACGAAGGCGAGCGCGATTCCAACGAGTAGCAGCTCGATCGCGAAACCGGCCGCGAGCAGACGAAAGACATACGGCAGCGTGTTTCTGCGGGCCGCGGAGAACACGGCGAACGGAAAGAACACCGCCAACAGCGCGAGCACCGGCAGTGTCAACCACATCGCGCGCTGGAAGAGACGCCGGTACGCGAACCGCGACGTCACGAGCGAGCCCATCTCCGCCGGGTCGGCGTCCTCGACGCCTTCGAGCCAGCCGGCAGCACCGCCCGGGATCACACCCGTCGCAAGCATCGGGAGCACGTCGCGCTCGAGGTGGACCGACAGCGGGTGATCGTGAGGATCGCGCGGATCGGCGAACGCCGCCGCCGGGTCGAGACGATGGCCCGGTTCGATCCGAACGACACGCGTACCGCCGCCCGTATCGATCTCGAGCACGCAGCCCAGCGCGAGTACCCAACCGCGTACGGCGACCGCATCGATCGCGTGCTCGTCGAACGCGAGCTTGGCGTCGCGTGTTCCCGGCAGCACCACGACATGCCGCTCGGCGCCCGCTCCGAACACGTCGAGGGCGGCCGCGAGACGCGGGTGCGCGGCGAGCGCGCCGTCGATGTCGGGGCGCGCCCGCGCGCAGTAGGTCAAACGTGTCGCCGTTCAAGACCACGACACCGGGGCCGCGGCAGCCTTCGGCCGCACGCGCGATCGCGCCTGCGGCATCCCGCGAAAGGTCGGTGCCGCCCGGCACCATCCGCAAGTCGGCGCACACCAGCACGCGGCCGCCACGCGGCACCGCAACCACGATCTCGTCGGGGACGCGGCCGTCGGTCACAGGTTCCCGCTCGGCGCACTCTGCCGCGAGGCGAGGGTTCTGCACGATTCCACCGGGCACCATGTGCCCTCCTCGGATCAGGCGACTGCGACGCCTTCGAAGGCCGCGGCCCGGACACCACGCTGCGCGAGTTCGGCGAGGAAGGGAACGGGCTCGGCGAGCCCTCCGAGGCCGTGGACACCGGGTCTGTCGAGCGGCGGGTCGAGCGCCCCGCCGAGTCGGGCGGCGGTCACGGCAAGGACAGTACCGGCCGCGACCGCCGTACGTTCGACGACCCCATAGACGACGCAGTCGAAGGTGCCGTCGCGTCGGCCCCACACGTCGACGCGGGCGGCGCCCCACTCGCCTTCGTCGCCGAAACGCCGGCGGAACCGAGTCCGCTTCGGCGGTTCGCCGAGCTGCACGCTCAGGCGCGGCACCGATCCGAACGCGTCGACGAGCAACGTCGTGCCGCCGGTCACCGTGCGGCAGTCGCGCGCGCCGATGGGCTCCGGGAACCACACGAGACTGTCGCCGTGCGGATGCTCCTCGCGCCATGTCCCGTCGTGCCACGTGTGGAGCAGGACGCGCCGCTCGTGCCGAACCGTGTCGACGCACGCCGGCCCGCCCCAACCCGTGCGGGCGACGCGAATCTCGTCGACCTTCTCGAACATCGCGCTCGCGTGACGGGCAAGGACGTCCGAGAGGCCCGGCGCGAGCCCGCACGCCGACCGCGACCGTCACGCCCGCGCTCTTCGCGTTCGGGCGACAGCACGCGCAGTTGCTCGATTGCATCGTGCTCGTCGTCGCTCGACGCGACGGGAACGCCGGCCGCGATCGCGGCAGTGACGACGTCATGATCGACGCCTCCCGGGAGCGCGGTCGCGACGACGTTGACATCGGAAGGAACCGGCATCGCCGGGTACGAAGTCGATCGCGACGTACGTCCGGATCCCAGCGCTTCGGCGACCTCGGCGGCGTGCTCGTCGTCGCGATCGGCCAGCAGCAACCGGTCGATGCCGGGCGTGTCGATCAGCTGCCGGGCCGCACGCGTCCCGACTGTGCCGACACCCACGACGAGTGCGGTCGTCATCAGCGGAAGTCGGGTCCTTCGAGCTCACGCCACCCGCCGCTCGTCGGCGGCACTCCGCCCTTTCCGCGCAGCTTCGCGAATCCCGCCGATGATGCCGGCGACGCCGAGCACGATCAGCACGCGCCGAAAGGCCTTCACGGCGCGGGAGTGTATCGAGCAGCACCTCTGCCGGCCGCCCTCGCCAGAGGAATGCGCTTCTGATGTGCTGCTGCGGTTCCGTGGGGCTAGCTGGAATCGAACCAGCGACCTCATCCTTATCAGGGATGCGCTCTAACCGGCTGAGCTATAGCCCCGGAACAAGTGAAAGATCGTACAGCGTGCGCCGAGCATCCTGCAGTGTCTACGCAGTGATCTCTTCTTGCTCGACGACCGTCACCTCGACGCCGCCGAGCAGCTCGGAGAACAAGTTGTAGAACGCCGCCGCGAGCACGGTGAGCACCGTGAGGATGCACACGACGACCAGGCCGATGAGCGTCGACGCGCGGAGCACCTGCCACGACAGGAGTCGGAAGTCCTTGTTGTCGACGAGTTGGCCGATGAAGTCCTCGACGTTGTGGATCACACCCGGCGGCCGACGCGATCCACCACAGGATCGTGCCCGACACGAGGATCGTGATCAGCGCCGAGATGTAGAAGCAGATCGAGACCTTGAGCACCGACCACAAGTCGACCGAGCGGATCGTCTGCACGTAGCGCCGCTCGTATACCTGGCGCGGCGAGACGATGCGGCGACGCTCCTTGCGGGGCGCGCGCCGGTCGGGCGATTGCGGAACGCTCTCGAGCACTGCCTTGGCGCGTGCCATCGGCCTAGCTCTCCTCGCCCCCTGCGCCGTGCGTCGACCCCGTCGGGCACCTCGTCGGTGCCGTTGCGTCGGCCCCGTTGGTGTCAGCTTCGAGTACCGGCGCCACGGCTACCACGGTATCGCCCTCGTCCAGCCGGGCCACGCGAACCCCTGTTGCGTCACGCCCCTGCTCGGAGATCTCATCCACACCCATCCGCACGATGTTGCCGGCCGAGGAGAACACGAGGATCTCGCTCGCGGGATCGACGATGAACGCCGACACGACGCTGCCGCGTGCTTCGGTGACCTTCATGCCGCGCACACCCTGCCCGCCGCGGCCCTGACGATTGAAGGCGGCGAGCGGCGTTCGCTTGCCGTGACCGCTCGAGGAGACGAACAGCAACATCGTGTCGTCGCGGGCCACGTCGGAGCTGACCACGCCGTCGTCAGTGGAGCGCAGCTTCATGCCGCGCACGCCTGCGGTCGCGCGGCCCATGGGTCGCACGTCCTCTTCGCTGAAACGAATCGTCTGGCCCTGCTTCGACACCATGAAGACGTCTCGCTGAACCGCTCGTCTGAATGACACGCACCAGCTCGTCGCCGTCGTTGAGATTGATCGCGATCAGATCCAGTACGCAGCGACGAGTCGTACTCCGACATACGCGTCTTCTTCACCATGCCGTTGCGTGTCGCGAAGAACAGGTACGCGCCGTCCTCGTACGTGCGCGTGTCGATGACCGCCTCGATGTGCTCGTCGGGTTGCAGCGCGACGAGGTTCACGAGGGCGGTGCCACGCGCAGTACGGTCCTTCATCGGTATCTCGTGCGCGCGAAGCCGGTAGACGCGGCCGCGGTTCGAGAAGAACAAAAGATACGAGTGCGCGGTCGTCGTGAGCAGGTGCTCGACGTAGTCCTCGTCTCGCAGCCGGCCGCCGCGCACGCCTTTGCCGCCGCGGCCCTGCGTCCGGAACTGGTCGACGGGCACCACCTTGACGTAGCCCTTCCGCGAGAGCACGACAACCAGCTCTTCGTCCTCGATCAAGTCGAGGTCGGCGAGCTCACCCGGGTCGGTCGTGATCTCGGTGCGGCGCGTCGTCGCCATACTTGTCCCTGATCTCGCCGAGCTCGTCCTTGACGACGCCGCGCAGCTTGCCCTCGTCGGCGAGGATGGCTTCCAGCTCGGCGATCGTCGCGCTGAGCTCCTCGAACTCGTCGCGGAGCTTCTGGTGCTCGAGCGCGGCGAGCCGCCGCAACGGCATGTCGAGGATGTGCGTGGTCTGCGTCTCGCTGAACTCGAATGGCGCCGCCTGGAGTGCCTGGCGGGCGGCATCCGCCGACTCCGAGCCGCGGATCAGGTTGATCACGGCGTCGATCATGTCGAGCGCGCGCAGTAGGCCGTCGACGATGTGCGCACGATCGCGCGCCTTCTCCAAGCGATACTCGCTGCGCCGCCGCACGACTTCGACCTGGTGTGCGACGTACACCTCGAGCGCCTGGCGGAGATTCAGGATGCGGGGCACGCCATCGACCAACGCGAGCACGTTCGCCGCGAAGTTCGTCTGCATCGGTGTGTGCTTGTACAGCTGGTTCAACACGACTTGCGCGTTCGCATCACGCTTGAGGTCGACGACCAGGCGCGTGCTGTCACCGGACGACTCGTTGCGCACGTCGCGAATACCCTCGATGCGGCGGTCGTTGACGAGCTCGAAGATCTTCTGCCCGATGACCTCTACGGAAGTTTGGTACGGCACTGCCGTCACAACGATGCGCATGTTGCCGCGCGCGTCCTCGTCGACCTCCGCGAGCGCACGCATGCGAATCGAGCCGCGCCCGGTGCGGTAGCACTCGACGATGCCGGCCCGGCCCAGGATCACCGCGCCGGTCGGGAAGTCGGGACCGGTGACGAGCTGCATGAGGTCTTCGACGGTGGCGTCGGGATTGTCGATGAGGTGCACCGTCGCGGCGATCACCTCGTCGAGGTTGTGCGGCGGGATGTTCGTGGCCATGCCGACCGCGATACCGCCGCCGCCATTCACCAACAGATTCGGGAATCGCGCGGGCAGCACGATCGGCTCGCGGTTGCGCCCGTCGTAGGTTTCACCGAAGTCGACGGTGTCTTCGTCGATCTCGCCGAGCAGCTCCGTCGCGAGCGCGGCGAGACGCGCCTCGGTGTACCGAGCAGCCGCCGGGCGGTCGTTGGGATCGGGCGAGCCGAAGTTGCCGTGACCGTCGATCAACGGATAGCGCAACGAGAAGTCCTGCGCCATCCGCGCCATTGCGTCGTAGATCGCGCTGTCGCCGTGCGGGTGGTACTTGCCCATGACCTCGCCGACCGCGTTCGCAGACTTGCGGTACGGACGGTCGGGACGCATACCCTCGGCGTACATGCCGTAGAGGATGCGGCGCTGCACGGGCTTCAATCCGTCGCGAGCGTCGGGTAGCGCGCGCGACGTGATGACCGACATCGCGTAGTCCAAGAAGGAGCGTTCCATCTCCTCTTGGATCTCGATGGGCTCGACGTTGCCGAGAGTCTCCGGTTCGTCAGGCATTGCGTTCTGTTCGCCTCACGATCAGATGTCGAGGAAACGCACGTCTTTCGCGTTCGTCTGGATGAAGCCGCGCCGTGCTTCGACGTTGTCGCCCATCAAGGTCGAGAAGATCTCGTCGGCGATCGCCGCGTCTTCGACCGACACCTGCAGCAACGTGCGTGTTGCCGGGTCCATCGTGGTTTGCGCGAGCTCGTGCCAGTCCATCTCGCCGAGTCCCTTGAATCGGCTGATGTCGATCTTGCGGCCCGCGTGCTCGGCCTCGAACGCGATCAGCGCGGCATCGTCCTTGAGATACTCGCGATCGTCCTTTCCGATCTTGGCGCCGTACAACGGCGGCTGCGCGATATAGACGCAGCCGGCGCGCACGATCTCGGGCAGCTGCCGGTAGAAGAACGTCAACAGCAACGTACGGATGTGTGCGCCGTCGACGTCGGCATCTGCCAACAGGATGATCTTGTGGTAGCGCAGCTTGGCGAGGTCGAACTCCTCGCCGATGCCGGTCCCGACCGCGGAGATCAATGCCTGGATCTCTTCGTTGCGCAACATCTTGTCGAGACGCGAGCGTTCGACGTTCAAGATCTTGCCCCTGATCGGCAGGATTGCCTGGTACGCGGGATCACGCGCACGCTTCGCGCTGCCGCCGGCGCTGTCACCTTCGACGATGAACAGCTCGGCCTCGTCGGGATTTCGGGTCGAGCAGTCGGCGAGCTTGCCCGGCATCGACGCCGACTCGAGCAAAGACTTGCGCCGCGTCAGGTTGCGAGCGTCACGCGCGGCGACGCGCGGCGCGCGCCGCCTGCAGCGCCTTGGTCATGACCGCTTTGGCCTCGGACGGGTGCTCCTCGAGCCAGTCGGCAAGCTTCTCGTTCGTCACTCGCTCCACGAACGAGCGGATCTCGGTGTTGCCGAGCTTCGTCTTGGTCTGGCCCTCGAACTGCGGGTTGCGGAGTTTCACCGACACGATCGCGGTCAGGCCTTCCCGAATGTCCTCGCCGAGGAGGTTCTCGTCCTTCTCCTTGAGGTGCCCCTTCTGGCGGGCGTAGCGGTTCACGACGTTCGTCAGGGCTTTCTTGAAGCCCTCCTCGTGCATACCGCCCTCGGTCGTCCCGATGTTGTTGGCGAACGAGTGCAATCCCTCGTAGTAACCGTTGTTCCATTGCATGGCGATCTCGAGCTCGCCGTTGTCGTACGTGTCGGCGACGTCGATGACGCGGTCGAACAACGGCTCCTTCGACGCGTTGAGATGCGACACGAAGTCGACGATGCCACCCTCGTAACGGAACACCTGCTCGATTGCTTCGTCACCGCGCTCGTCGCGGAACACGATCTCGAGGTTCTTGTTCAGGAACGCCATCTCCCGCAATCGCTCGAGCAAGGTCTGCGCCCGGAACTCGAGCTCTTCCATGATCGTCCCGTCGGGCCAGAACGTCACCGAGGTGCCCGCCGTATCCGACGAGCCAATGCGTTCCAGTGGCGCGACCGGCTCGCCGCCGTCGACGAACACTTGAACCCAACGGCCGCCGTCGCGGTTGACCTCGAGCTCGAGGCGACGCGACAACGCGTTGACGACCGACACACCGACGCCGTGCAGGCCGCCGGAGATCTTGTAGCCCTCACCACCGAACTTGCCACCCGCGTGCAGCATCGTCAGCACGATCTCGGCCGCGGACTTGTCCGGGTACTCCGGATGCGGATCGACCGGAATGCCGCGCCCGTTGTCGACGACGCGCACACCACCGTCGGCGAGCAACGTCACCTCGACGCGGCTCGCATACCCGGCGAGCGCTTCGTCGACGGAGTTGTCGACGACCTCGTATACGAGATGATGGAGCCCCGACGGACCGGTCGAGCCGATGTACATACCCGGCCGCTCGCGCACCGGCTGCAGGCCCTTCAGAATCGAGATGTCCTTGGCGCCGTACGCCACGCGCGCGAGTCCTTGTGAAGCGATGTGCGGCACCCGGCGCCGGCACTCAAATGCTCGTAAAGTGCCTGGTCAGAGGGGTGTTCCGGGGGCTTATCCCAAGCTCTCAGTCTACCAGAACGCCGACCCTCAACCGGCGTTTCGCGGCCCCGCGACAACCACGCGCGACCTGGTCACGACGCCGTCGCCGCAATGGTCGTTCACGACCCGCTCGAGCTCGCCCGTGAGGTACCGCGCCCGTGTTGCCCACACGGGCGAATCGACCTCGATCGTGCACTCGCCTTCGCGCAACGTCCGCACCCGCGCGTGTGCTTCGACATCGACGCCGGCGAGCTCCCGCCACAACGCGACGACGGTCTCGAACGCATTCAGCGCCGGCAATCCGAGCTCCTTGCCGACCGCGCTGAGCGCGTCGCGCAGCGGCACCGGTTCGTCGCGACTCACCCGTCGAGCCCGTCCACGCGTTCCACGCGTCCGTCGCGAATGCGAAGCCGCCGTTCGGGCACGACGTCCGCGGGCACGTCACCCGCCGTCGTCAGCAAGGTCTGGCCCCGCCGAAGATTACGCACGAGCGCGCTCGCGCGCGTCGCGTCGAGCTCGCTGAACACGTCGTCGAGCAACAACACAGGCGCGGTACCTGTGAGGTCACCGACAATTTCGTGACCTGCGAGCCGCAGCGCGAGTGCGAGCGTGCGCTGCTCGCCTTGCGACGCTTGATGACGCGCGTCCAGCCCGCCGATACCGAGCCTCCACTCGTCGCGGTGTGGGCCGACGAGCGTCATGCCACGTTCCACCTCGGCGCGTCGGCGTGCTGCGATCGCGGTTCGCAACTGTTCTGCGACGTCGTCAACCTCTGTAGACGTCAGTGGTGTGGTGGACCACTCCGCCTCGTACGACGCGCGCACGGATTCCGCGTGCGGAGCCAGTGCCTCATAGCCACGCGCGACCACCGGGCCGATGCGTTCGACGAGCCGGAGCCGCCCGCGCACGAGTTCGGTGGCAGCGTGCACGAGCTGTTCGTCGAAGACGTCGAGTGTCGCGCGCGCTTCGTCATCGCGCACGCCTTGGCGGAGAAGTGTGTTGCGTTGCTTGAGTACGCGTTCATAGTCGCCGCGCGCCGCGTCGTAGCGCGGCGAAAGCATTGCAAGGAGCTCGTCGAGATACTCGCGACGCTCCGCCGGGCCGCCCTTTACGAGCGCGAGATCATCAGGTGAGAAGACCGTGACCCGCAGCAAGCCGTGTAGATCACGTGCGCGCACGACGGGCTGGCGATTCGACAGGATCCGGTTGCGGCCGCCGACGCGAATCTCCGCCTCGAACATCTGCCGGCGTTCGCCGGTGACGACTTCGGCGCGCACTACGCCCTGCCCGGCGCCGTTGCGCACGAGCAACGCGTCGGAAACGCCGCGAAACGAGCGCGTCCGCGCGACCCAACCGACGGCCTCCAAGAGGCTGCTCTTGCCGTGCCCGTTGGCGCCGTACAAGACGGTGAGTCCGGGAGCGAGCTCGACGTCAACCGATGCGAAACAGCGAAAGTCCGTGAGCCACAAGTGCCCAACACTTGTCGCGGCTCGGGCATCGGCCACTGCGTGCATCGCGGCCCGTCGTGATCCCTGCGCGTTCAGGACGTACGCACTGGCATCAGTAGATACAGGAAGTCACCGCCGTCGGGCGCGCGCAACGTCGCGGGCTTCAGCGGGTCTATCGTCTCCAACGCGACCTCGCCAGTGTCGACGGCGTCAACACCCTCGCGCAGGAACACCGGATTGAACGCTGCGGTCAGCTCGCCGCCCTCGAATTTCGCATCGACGGTCTCCTGGGCGCTGCCGACGTCCTGAGCGGACATTGCGAGCTCCAGCCCGTCAGCGCTCATCGCCATGCGTACTGCGGCGTTGTCGCGGTTTTGCCCGACGATCTGCACCCGGTCGAGCGCGCCGAGCAACGCCTCACGCGCGACGGTCAGCCGGTTCGGATAGTTGCTCGGGATCAGCTGCTCGTAATTCGGGAAATCGCCTTCGATCAGCCGAGCAGTGACTTCGGCACGTGACGTTCGGAAAACGACGTCGCGCTCGCGCAATACCACCTCGATCTCACCGTCGCCCGCGAGACGTTGCACCTCTGCAAGTCCCTTGGCGGCAACGAGCACGCGTTGACCTTCCTGCAACATGCTGACGCCGGAGAGGTCGCGTACTGCGAGCCGGTACGAGTCGGTTGCCACCAGCCGAAGCCCGCCCGCGTGCGCTGTCAGCAGCACGCCGGTGAGGATGGGGCGCAGATCGTCCTTCGACGCCGCCGCGCACGACTTGCTTGAGCGCAGCCGCGAACGCGGACGCCTCGACGCGCACACCCGAACCTTCAGAAGACGCAAGCCGCGGATAGTCCTCGGCGGGCTTGAGTCGCAACGACGTCGAGAACCGACCGGCAGAGATCACAGCTTCGTCACCGGTCACGGTGACGGTCACCGAACCCGGCTCCAAGCGCCGTACGATCTCGCCGAGCAACTTCGGCACGACCGCGACGCCGCCCTCTTCCACGTCGGCGGGAACCTGCACACGATTGGTGATCTCGAGATCCGACCCGATGAGCTCGAGACCTTCGTCGGTCGCGGTGACTCTCAAGTCCTGGAGGACCGGCAACGCGCCACTACGGCTCGCGACCGTTCGCTGGGCCGTCGCGACAGCCTCGGCGAGTGTGTCGCGTTCGCACCGGAACTTCACACCGTCCTCCTCGACACGCTGATGTTCGAATTCTTCATTGTTGTTGTAGTAGGTGCTGTGGATTGTGGGAAACCACGCGTTGGTGCTGGTTGCGTCGCACATTGTCGTTCACCGCGATGTCCACTGCCGTACACAGCGATGTTGGCGGCGCGCCGCACACTCAGAGTTGATCCCCGGCCCAGGCAGAGATTTCCCCCGGTATCCACAGCCTTATCCACTCGCGCCGTGCTTGATCCGGCTGATGAGCTCGTTCACCTGCTCGAAGACCACTTTCTTCTCGGCCATCTGGCCTCGGATCTTCTCGCACGCGTGCATCACGGTCGTGTGGTCACGACCGCCGAACTCCTCTGCGATCTTCGGATAGCTGTAGTCGGTCAACTCCCTGAAGACGTACATGCCTATTTGGCGGGCGGTGACCAACGGCCGGCGCCGGCTCTTGCCGCACAAGTCGTCGATGGTCCAGCCGAACATCTTCGCGGTCTCCTCGAGAATGACCTGCGGGGTGATCACCCGCGGGCGGGTCGCAGGTAGCAAGTCAGCGAGCACTTCCTTCGCGACGTCGTCGGTGAGCGGAACGCGGTGGAGGCTCGAGTATGCCGCGACGCGAATCAGCGAGCCCTCGAGCTCACGTACGTTGTCGACGACGCTGTCGGCGATGAAGGCCAGCACGTCGTTCGGGATCCCGTCGAGGTGCTCGGCCTCGGCCTTCTTGCGCAAGATCGCGAGCCGGGTCTCGAACTCCGGCGGTTGCACGTCGGTGATCAGGCCCCATTCGAACCGGCTGCGGAGTCGGTCTTCGATCGTTGCGATCGACTTCGGGGGCCGGTCGGACGAGATCACGATCTGACTGCCGCGCCCGTGCAGGTCATTGAACGTGTAGAAGAACTCCTCCTGGAGCTGCTCGGTGCGCTCCAGGAACTGGATGTCGTCGACGAGCAGCACGTCGACCTCGCGGTACCGGCGCTTGAAACCCGGCATGCCCTTCGAGCGCATGGCGTCGACGAACTCGTTCATCATCGTCTCGGTCGAGACGTAGCGAACTCGCTTGCTCGAGAACAACGCACGCACGTGGTGACCGATCGCATGCAGCAGGTGGGTCTTGCCGAGTCCCGCCGCGCCATAGATGAACAGCGGGTTGTAGGAACGGGCGGGGCTCTCCGCGACCGAGAGCGCGGCCGCGTGGGCGAAACGGTTGGACGCGCCGATCACGAACTGATCGAACGTGTAGCGCGGGTTGAGCTGGGTCGTCGGCCACCGCGAGATCGATTCGATCTCGGGTACCTGCGCGCGATCTTCCACGCGCCGCACGAGCGGCACCGCCGGCGCGAGGTTGCGACCCGCAGTGTGCTCGAGACGCGCTGCCGTCGCCACCGCGAGGTCGATGCGGTGGGGAACGCCGGTCAACGCCTGCACGGCGTCGGCGAGCAGGCCCAGATAGCTCGTGCGAATACGGTCGACAGCGACCGTGCTCGGGACGCCGAGGAGCAGCGCATCGTCGGTCAGGTCCTGCGCATGCACGCCCTGGAACCAGGTGTTCCAGGTCGCTTCGGAGAGCTGTGCCCGTACGGCCGCTGACACCTTCGACCAGAGGTCATCTGCCGCTCGAGTGCCCACGGTCGACTCCCCGATGTAGCCACGAGCCCCTTATCCACAGGGCTTTCCACACGTGTGGAGAAGCAGACCCGGGGGCCGGCCGCTCCTCGGCCATGACGGGGAAGTCCCGCGCGGCCGGGGCCGGCCAGCTGCGCGGGAAGGGGCACGCTAGCGCGCTGTGGACAGGGCAACAAGCAACCTTTGCCAGGTGCGTGCCGCGTTGCTGGCGGCCCGCGACAGGCGTACACTGCCATGTCCACTTGCGCGCGCAGGCGTCGGCGCGACCTGCATCCTGCGCCGCGCATCGCCCCTGGGCCCTCTCCCTCTGGCCCGGGCGCTCGAGGAGGCCATGCGTGAAGAGGACCTTTCAACCGAACAACCGGAAGCGCAAGAAGACGCACGGCTTTCGGATCCGGATGCGGACCCGCGGCGGGCGAGCGGTCATCGGGCGCCGGCGCAGCAAGGGTCGCTCCAGCGTCTCGGCCTGATCTGGCGGGTGCGTGATCGTGCAACGTTTCGGGCGATTGCCGGGGGGCGACGCCGTCGAGCGGGACCGGTCGAGGTGAGTGCGACGCGGGTCGATCGGATGGACACACCACCGCGCGTGGCCTATGCCGTCAGCCGCGCCGTCGGGAACTCGGTGGTCCGCAACCGCGTCCGGCGGCGCCTGCGCGCGGCGACCCGTGAGCACGCGCAACTTCTACAGCCCGGCTGGGGGTATGTCGTGCGCGTGCATCCGAATGCAGCAACATCTACATATCGCGAGCTTCAGAGCGCACTCCGTGGCATCTTCCTCGAACTGAAGCCCGAATCGTGACACAACGATCACTGACGGCGCGAGCGCTGGTTCGTGCCATCAACCTCTATCAGGCCTTGAGCGTGTACCGGCAGTCCCCGTGCCGGTACACGCCGGGTTGTTCGTCCTATGCCGTCGAGGCAATCGAAGTGCACGGCGCTGCGCGCGGAACGTGGCTCGCGATGCGTCGACTCGGCCGGTGTCATCCGTGGGGCGGCTCGGGCTTCGATCCGGTCCCCGCACAGCGCTCTGCGCCCGCACCCCAAGAGGCCCACCCGTGCTAGCGAGCAGTCCGTTCGATCCGCTCTACAACGTCATCGGCTGGTTGCTCGCACTCTTCTACCGGCTGCCGCCACACAGCCTCGGTATCTCGATCATCCTGATGACGCTGATCGTCATGGCAGTGCAGTTCCCGCTGATCGCGAAGCAGACGCGCTCAATGATCCTGATGCAGCGGGTGCAGCCGGAGATCAAGAAGATCCAACAGAAATTCAAGGAGGACCGGCAGAAGCAAAACGAAGAGTTGATGAAGTTCTACCAAGAGAACAAGATCAACCCGCTCGCCGGTTGTCTGCCAATGCTGCTGATCATTCCGATCGGATTCGCGGTGTTCGGCACGTTCCGTCACCCGGGTATCCAGGCGCACGTGCCACGCGAAGGGTCGATGAAGCAGCTGTACGTCGACCTCTGCAGCAACGACCAAGGGGTGGTGTTGCCACCGTCGGTCAAACGGCCGTTCCCGGAGGGCAAACGGGCGGAGGACGTCGAGTGCACTGCGCACATCAACGCCCACCCGCCGCGGGCGATGCACTTCCTCGGCATGGAGTTGAACCAGTCGACCGCGCAGGCGGTGCAGGAGGGGATCGGGTACGCACTGCCGTGGTTGATCGTCCTTGCGATTGTCATCTTCACCGGCTGGTATCAGGTTCGACAAACACAGGCTCGGCAGTTGCGCCAGGGCGCGCCGGTCAACAAACAGATGCAGACCGTGACGCGCATCATGCCGCTGTTCTTCGGGTTCATCTCGTACGGGCTCGCCGCGGCGGTCACCGTGTACTTCGCGATCTCGAACGGGTGGCGCATCGGTCAGCAGCATTTCGTGCTCAACAAGATGTACGAGGAAGAGCACCCTGGTTTTCCGAGTAGCGCCGCGAAGTCCGCCGCGAAGTCGGACGAGAAGGGCGACGCCAAGACCGAGGCGAAGCGGGAGGCGAACCCCGGTGCGAAGTCTGCGCCGAACGACGCCACCAAGGCCGGCCAGCAACAGCCGGCGCGGCGCGCAGGCGCGGGCAGTGGCGGTGCCGCCGGGGGTGGCGGTGCGGCGAAACGGACGGGATCGAGTGCAGCGCGCCGGAAGAAGAAGCGGAAGCGTTGACAATGGACTGGATCGAGGTCACCGCCCGAACCGTCGAAGAGGCGAAGGAATTGGCCCTCGACCGGCTCGGGGTCGTCGAGGACGAACTCGAGTTCGAGGTCATCGACGAGCGCCGCGGCGGATTGTTTCGCCGCCCGGACGCTCGCATACGCGGCACGGGTGAAGCCGTTGTCGCGGGAGAAGCCTGTCGACCGCCGCCGCCGCCGCCCTGATCGCCAGAGCTCCCGTACCGGCGGGACCCGCGAGCGCGCGCCAACAGCCCTCGCTGATGACGCCACGAAGACCGGCGGCGGGAACGTCGGTGAGCGCTCCGGCACGCGACGGCGGCGTGGCCGCGGTGGCAGCCGTGGAGGATCGGGCGGAGCACGGAGCGGCAACGGCGCGGGCACGCGTACGCCCGCCGGCGAGAGCAGCGGTCGGAATGACGAGTGGGAGACGGAAGTGGACGTCGGGACGATGCCCGTAGAGGAGCAAGCGGCCCACGCGGCCGAGTTCGCGGGAGAGCTCGTGCGGACGATGGGTTTCGAGGGCACGGTCTCGACTGACGTCGGCGAGGACGATCTCACCGTGAAGATCGAGGGTGACAACCTCGGCGTGCTGGTGGGGCCCAAGGGCGTGACCCTGCACGCGCTCGAGGAGGTCGTGCGGGCGGCTGTCCAACACCACGCGGGTGGCCACACGGCCCGCGTGCATGTCGACGTCGCCGGATATCGCGAGCGCCGACACGAGGCGCTCGCCGCCTTCGCTCGCAAGGTTGCGGGCGAGGTCGAGCTGGCGGGAGAAGCACGCTCGCTCGAGCCGATGTCCTCGGCCGATCGCAAGGTCGTGCACGACACCGTCGCCGAGATCGACGGTGTGACGACCGTGTCCGAGGGCGAGGACCCGCGCCGGCGGGTGGTGATCCGGCCCGAGTGAGCGCGGAGGAAGCGCTGCGCGCGAGCCTGCTGCGGGCGCGTGCGCTCGGCTTCCTCGGCCCGGGACCGATCGACGCACACCTGCAGCACGCCACCGGTTTCGCCGCCGCCACCGAGGCCCATCTCGGGAGACCGCCGCGCTCGTACCTCGACCTCGGCTCGGGCGGCGGTGTGCCAGGCCTGATCCTCGCGACCCACTGGCCGTGCGCCCGGGGGGCACTCGTCGAAAGTGCACACCGCCGGGCCGTGCATCTGCGCGGCGAGCTCGAGCTCCTGGTCCTCGATGCGAGAATCGAGGTGGTCGAAGAGCGGGCCGAGGTCACGGGGCGACGGCCGGGTTACCGCGAGCAGTTCGAGATCGTGACCGCGCGTTCCTTCAGCGGCCCGGCGGTCACCGCGGAGCTCGCCAGCCCGTTGATCACACCGGGCGGCGCGGTAATCGTGAGCGAGCCTCCGACGGACGATGAGACGCGATGGCCGCCGGAGCAGCTCGCATCACTCGGGCTGGCCCCAGCCGAGCCGCTGACGTTACAGAACGCGGACTTCGTGCGTATTCCGAAGGTCGAGGCAGTGTCGGATGCCGTTCCCCGGCGCGTCGGCCGGCCGAGCAAGCGCCCACGTTGGTGATGTTCCACGTGGAACGCCGCCCGCTGGATCGCCGCTGCGCGCGTCGCCGACCAAGAAGTCCGGAGAGAAGACGTTCCACGTGAAACATCCGCACGCGCCCTGTTGCATCGATGAGCCGCGGTAGTACGATCCGCACGCCTTGCCGCAGCTCGAGGCCGCGGCGACCCGTCCCCACACGTGCACGCCCCCTGCGGAGGCGACGAATGGCATCTGACGAAGCGGTGTCGCGCGGTCGCCGCCGCAGGTTCAAGATCCTCGGGTCTTCGAGCGGCGCGAGCGCGTCAACCCCGGAGGAGGTCGCGATGCCGACCAATGAACGGAGTGCCGTAGAGACCGTTCCGGCGGTCGAAGATCTTCCGCACGACGAGCGGAATGAGCGCGACGACATGCACATCGGGCAGGATGACGACCTCCGCGTCGATCCGGAGACGGCCCCCGAGCAAGAGAGTGGGGCGGACCTCGCGGTCGAGACCCTGTCCTCCATGCGTGCGTGGGGAGGCGAGGGTCCCGAGCCGATGACGTTGCCGCGGATCATCTCGATCGCTAACCAGAAGGGTGGGGTCGGGAAAACGACGACGGCGGTCAATCTCGGCGCCGCGCTCGCCGAGCAGGGTTTCCGGGTGCTTGTCATCGACCTCGACCCGCAAGGTAACGCAACGACGGGGATGGGCATCAGCCATCGGAACGTCACGGGCTCGATCTACGACGTGATCATGAACGACGCCGCGATCGACGACTGTGTCGAGCCGACGAGCGTGCGCAACCTGTTCGTCGTGCCGGCGACCATCGACCTTGCCGGCGCCGAGATCGAGCTCGTTCCCGCCTTCTCGCGCGAGCTCAAGCTCCGGCGGGCGCTGGCCAACGTGCGCGACGACTACGACTTCACCATCATCGACTGTCCACCGTCGCTCGGCCTGTTGACCGTCAACGGTCTCGCAGCTTCCGACGACGTCGTCGTGCCGATCCAGTGCGAGTACTACGCGCTCGAAGGTCTGGGCCAGCTCCTGCGGAATGTCGCGCTCGTGAAGACGAACCTCAACCCGGGTCTTGATGTTCGCGGCATCGTGCTCACGATGTACGACGCGTGGACGAAGCTTGCGGAGCAGGTCGAGCGCGAGGTGCGCGCACACTTCGGCGCCAAGGTGTACCGCACGGTCGTTCCGCGCACCGTACGGATCTCGGAGGCGCCGTCGTTCGGGCAGCCCGTCACGGTGTTCGACGCGGCGTCACGCGGATCGCTGGCATACCGCGAACTGGCGAAGGAGGTCAGCCGTGGCGCGACCCGGCGGATTGGGTAGGGGGCTCGGGGCGCTTATCCCGACGGGCGTCGCCGAGGGCATCGGCGGACTCGAGAACGTTCCGATCTCATCGATCCGGCCGAACCCTCAACAGCCGCGCGAGCACTTCGACGAGGAGACGCTCGCCGCGCTGGGCGAGTCGATCCGCGAAGTCGGCGTGCTCCAGCCGGTGCTCGTACGCGTGGTGGGCGAGGGCTACGAGCTCATCGCGGGCGAGCGCCGCTGGCGTGCCGCCCGCCGTGTCGGGCTTCATACGATCCCGGCGATCGTGCGCGTCGCCGACGACGCCGCGGTCCTGCAACAAGCGATCGTCGAGAACGTACAACGCGAGAGTTGAACCCACTCGAGGAAGCGGCGGCGTACCAGCAGCTGATCGAGGACTTCTCTTTCACGCACGACGAGGTCGCGACGCGAGTCGGCAAGAGCCGCGCGACGATCTCGAACACGCTCCGGCTCCTGCAGCTGCCGCCTTCGATCCAGCGCTCGTTGAAAGAGGGCACGCTCCGCATGGGCCATGCCCGCGCGCTCCTCGGTACGCCCGACCGCGCGTTCCAGGAACAGCTGGCGCGCACGGCTGCGACCGACGATCTGTCGGTACGCGAGGTCGAGGAGGCAATCCGCAATCGATGAGGACGCGCCGGTCGGAGCGTGCTGCCGCGCAACCGTCGACCGGCTCACGTCTCCGGCCGCCTGGGCTGCTCGAGCTCGAGGAGCTCCTCGGCGACTACCTCGAGACCCGTGTCCGCATCACGATGGGACCGCGTCACGGCCGTGTCCAGATCGACTTCGCGAACCTCGAGGATCTCGAGCGCATCTATCGTGCGATGACCCGAGGCGCGCAGACCGAGGTGTGACCGCCCGCCGCACTCAGCGAACTGGACGTCGACGGGCTCTTCGACGCCACGGCGCACTCCGTCGATGATCGCTTCCGCGACGACCGGCATCTGCCGGGCGAGCGTGGCCATCGCGCTCGACGTCGTCGCGGGGGGTCAACTCGCATACGACCGCCGCCATGCGCGTCTCGCGCAGCAACTGATACGTGCGCCCTTCGGGCGCGCCTACCGCGGGAAGCACAGACCGTAACGCGACGGTCAAGCGTTCCGCGAGGCAGTAGCCGCCTTCGGAGCGGAACGCATTGTTCGCGAAGTAGGCGCACCGGGCGCCTGCATCGCCGCCGGTGGTCAGCGCGAGGAACGCTCCCGCGTCGAAGCGGTTCGCGGTCGCGGCAACGAGCGTTGCGTCCTCGCCGGAGGTGTCGAGCCCGACGATCGCACCGCGCCGGCGCAGGCCGCTCGCGACGGCGGTCGCGAGCGCGGCGACGCCGAGGTCGCCCGCGAGGAACACGCGGAAGCCGTCGAGGGTTCTGCCGCCGCGCCGCAGTGTGTCGCGCTCACGTACGGTTGCGACCGACCCGTCGGCGAGCGCGCCGAGTCGCCCGAGCGCGGCCACCGTGGCCGGGCCGCACACCTTGTCGGACGCCAGCCCGGCGTCGCGTTGGAAGCTGCCGAGCGCGGATTCTGTCGCGGGACCGAAGATGCCATCCTCGCGGCCTGCATCGAAGCCCAGCGCGTTGAGCCGGCGCTGCAGCGCTCCGATGTCATCACCCCGCAACATCGGCCGGCACAGGTAGAGCATTCGATCACCGAGCGCAAACCCGCTCTCGATCAACGCACCCCAGGTCTCGGGTCCGCAGATACCGTCGACACGCAGCCCCCGACCCACCTGGAACGTGCGGACGGCGGCCTCGGTGGCGTCGTCGTAGACACCGGTCGCTACTATGCGTGCGCCCTCGGCTACGAGACGTTGCTGGATATCGGTGACCGCGTCGCCGCGGTGTCCGAGCCGGAGCAAGGTGGGAGGGGCCACCGAACAGGATCGCGCGAGCTACCCGATGAACTCGGCGAGCTCCTCGAGCAACTGGGCCTTGCCCTTCGCGCCGACCAAGCGCTTCTTGACTTCACCGTCGACGAACACGAGCAGCGTCGGAATGCTCAGCACCTCGAAGCGCCGGGCAACGTTCGGGTTGTCATCGACGTTGAGCTTTCCGACCTGCAGCTGCGCGGGGTGCGCGGTGGCGATGTCTTCAAGTACCGGCGCGATCATCTTGCAGGGCCCGCACCACTCGGCCCAGAAGTCGACGACCACGGGCACCTCGGCGGCGCCGATCGACTCATCGAAGGTGGCATCCGAGAGCGTCACAATTGCGTCAGACACGGCTGATCCTTTCTCCTACCCGGTCGAGCTTTGCACGTCCGCGAGCGTTTCGAGGTACCGCTCGGCGTCGAGCGCCGCCATGCATCCCGTACCCGCGGCAGTCACCGCTTGCCGGTAGACATGGTCCTGGACATCGCCGGCGGCGAACACTCCGGTGACCGACGTCTGCGTGGTGCCGGGCAACGTGGCGACGTAGCCGTTCTCGTCGAGCTCGAGCTGGCCGGTGAACAGCCGCGTGTTCGGGATGTGGCCGATCGCCACGAACACGCCCGCTACCGCGAGGTCGTCGACGTTGCCGGTCTCGACGTCGCGCAGTCGCAACGCGTCGACACGGCTCTCACCGACGAAGTCGTCCACGATGGTGTTCCAACGAAATTCGAGCTTCGGGTTCGCGAACGCGCGATCCTGCATGATCTTCGATGCGCGTAGCTCCTTGCGGCGATGCACAACCGTGACCTTCTCGGCGAAGCGCGTCAGGAAGTTCGCTTCTTCGAGCGCGGAGTCGCCGCCGCCTACGACCGCGATGTTCTGGCCGCGAAAGAAGAACCCATCGCAAGTCGCGCACGTGGACACGCCGTGACCGAGCAGTCGTTGCTCCGAAGGCACGCCGAGCATGCGCGCCTGCGCGCCCGTCGAGATGATCACCGCTTTGGCCTCGTACTCGGTGCTCCCGACCCACGCGCGTCCGCGCGATCCGCTGAAGTCGACGCGGTCGACGTCGGCCGTCACGAACTCGGCACCGAAGCGCGCCGCTTGCTCGCGGAACTTCGCCATCAGTTCCGGGCCCATGATTCCGTCGGGAAAACCGGGATAGTTCTCGACATCGGTAGTGAGCATCAGCTGCCCACCGGCCTGAAGTCCTTCGATGATCACCGGATGCAGGTTGGCGCGTGCGGTGTAGACCGCGGCGGTGAGGCCGGCCGGTCCGGATCCGATGATGACGACTGCCTGCGCGGTCATAGGTCAGATCTCTCGCTTGTCGTCAGCCGGATCACGAATTGCGCTTGCTCCACACGAACAGGCCGGCCAGGACAAAGATTCCACCGAGCGTGACCCATGCCGCCCAGGCGTAGCCCTGCCACGCGATCACCAGCAGGCGAAAGAGCATGATCACGGCCAGCACCAGCGCCGGGATCGCTACCAGTGCTGCGAGGAGGCCGTACACAACGGCGCGGGTGATCGCCTGCGCGGGCTCGACCGTACGCTCGCGGATCAGCGCGACCGTACGGTCGATGGCATCGGCGGCGTCGGTGGTCCAGTCGCTCATCGTCGTGGTGGGAGGTTCCCGGCCGGGCAGCGTACATGCCGGTCGGCCGACCACTTCCGGACCCTCGACCCGCAGGCCAGGTCCCGGATGAGGTCAGGCAGTGGTCGGCGGCCCGATCTCCTGCGTCAGCAGTTCGCACGTTCCGGTCAGGACGATCACACGCTCGTCGGTGCTCGTGCGATACACGAAGACGAGCACCCGGCGGCCGTCGACCTTCGCGGTGCCGCGCACCGCCGGCGCCGACTGCCCGCTCAAGCTCGCGGCCTCGGTCGCGCATGCCCGCACGCCCGCGATCGGGTTCCGTGCCTTTTGCGAAGCCGGTGAAGCCGGGGCGAGGCCGCCGTCCCCTTGGATCCCGTCGGAAGCCGGCTGCGGTGCCGCGGTTGCGGGCTCGCCGCGATTGGCACGGGCGCGCGCAACAAGCGTGCGAACGTCGCTCACGGCGCCGAAGTCGACCTCGAGGGTGCGCGCGGGACCCGTCGTTGCCGGTGCGGCGCGCGACGATGCGGCCTTCTTGGATGCATTCGTGTTCGAGTCGCGCGCGATCGTCGAGAGTCCGGCAATGACCGCGATCGTGGCGGCGAGACCGCCCGCGACCGCGTACGAGCGGCGGCGGCGGCGCTGACGGCGTGCATTCGCGCTGCGCTCGCGTGTGTCGGCCCACTCCCTGAGGGCCTTCGCCGCGAGCCGTGCCACTGCCAGCTCGTCCGTCGGTGGTGGCCGGCGCGAGCGCGTCGCGCGCCGCGGCCAAGGCCGTGCGGCGCGCGTCGACTCCGTGCACGCGTTCGAGGTGGGACCGGGCGGCCTCGGGCTCGTATCCCAGGTCGCGGGCGGCCGCGTCGAACTCGCCGTCGAGCTCGGCCGAGAGGAGCTCGTCTATCTGCCCGGCAGTCAGGGGCGCGGTGTCGTTCATGGTGTTCGGGGGCTTTGATGCTCGGAAGGGGCCTCGCGGTTCCCGAGCAGGTCGGCGAGGGCAGCCCGTCCCCGGGCGATGCGCGAGCGGACGGTGCCAGGCGGGACGCCGAGGACGTCTCCGATCTCGGCGTAGTCCATGCCGACGAGGTCGCGCAGTGCGACCGCGGCGCGGTACTCGGGAGTCAGCTGCGCGAGCGCAGCGTCGATGTCGAGGCGGTCCGCGACCTGCGTGTCGGGTTGCGCAGCGTCACGCGACTGCTCAGCGAGCGTATCGGTCGGCACCGGACGGCGGCTGCGACGGCGCGCTTCGTCGAGCGCCGCGTTCGTTGCAACGCGATAACACCACGTGGAAAAGCGCGCACGACCGTCGAACAGGTGGATCTTCCGCGCGATCGACATCAACGCGTTCTGCATGGCGTCGAGCGCGTCGTCGGGATTGCCCAGCACGCGGCGACAGACCGCGTGTACCAGCTGCGAGTGGCGGCGCAGGAGCTCGTCGAGCGCTTCGCTGTCGCCGCGGGCGGCACGCGTCGCGAGCGCGTCGTCGTGTTGCGCGTCGCCCCGAACCAAGCGCGTCAGCCGGACCGTTCGATGAATGCGATACCGATCACACGCGGTCCGGTGTGCACGCCGATCACCGGACCGATCGTCCCGACGACCACTTCGGCATCGGGGACCTTCGGCTCGATGAGCGACGAGGAGCTCGTCGAGGTCGGGCGCCATCGCATGCAGCACGCTGATCGTCTCGACGCCGCCGCCGGGAATGCGATCGACGATCATCCGCAGGGCCTTCGAGCGAGTGCGAACCTTGCCGGCCGGCTCGACGGCGCCGTCGACGACGGCGATCACGGGCTTGATCGAGAGCATCGAGCCGAGCAGGGCTTGGGCACCGCCGATTCGGCCGCCCTTGCGCAGATACTCGAGTGTGTCGACGGTCGCGAACACGTGCTGCGCATCGCGACGCGCTTCGACGCCGTGCACGATGTCGTCGATCGACGAGCCGTCACGCGCACGGCGCGCGGCATGAACGACGAGGTTGCCGATGCCCATCGACGCGCTCCTCGAGTCGATGATCTCCACCGGCACCTGACCCTCGAGCGCCTTTGCGGCGACGACAGCAGATTGCATCGTTGCGGAAAGCCGCGCGGAAAGGTTGATGCACACGACGCCGTCGGCGCCGTCGTCGGCGAGGTGCCGGAACGTCTCTTCGAACGCGCCGACCGACGGCGCGGCGGTCTCGGGCAAGACTGGCGACGACTCGAGCTCGCGCCAGAACGCCTCGACACTCAGCTCCTCGCGATCTACGTACTCGCGTTCACCGAACCGGATCGTGAGCGGGACGACCTCGATACCGAGCTCCTCGCACACGGGCTCGGGAAGATCGCAGGCGCTGTCGGTGACGATCCGTACGGGCATGGAGGCCCCTCCTCGCGCAGCTGGCCGTGGGTTGTGACGCCGTTCGACTCCCGTGCGGGCCTCATGGTGACACGTCGGCGCGGCCGAGGCGGCGCCTGACCAGATCGAGCGTGGTTCCCAACTCCGAGGACCGGAGTAACCCGAGCACGGCGACGTACGCCAACGTCCCGCACGCGCCGGCGATCATGGTGGCCACAACTGCTCGTGCGGCGACGGTTGAACCGATCGCGCCCGCGAGCGCAACCGCGACAATCGCGAGCGGAAGGGTCGCGATCACGGCTTTGCTGATCGCGCCGCGCACACCCACGTCGACGACGGTCCCGATGCGGTCGCGCAGCACGATCAGTCCGATGACGGCCGCGGCGGTATACGCCACGCTCCACACGAGCGCGAGACCCTGTACGCCGAGCGTCGGAAAGAGCACGAGCGCGAGCACGACGTTGATCCCGTTCTCCACGGCGTTGATCACGAACGGCGTGCGCGTGTCCTGGCGCGCGAAGAACGCGCGCATCGTGTAGAGATAGACCGAGAACGGGACGAGACTGATCGCGAACAGCTGCAACGTGTCGCCCGTGACGTGTGCGTTGTCCGCGCCGAACTTGCCGATGGTCAGGATGCCGACCATCGGCTGGGCGAGCACCGCGAGCAACACCGACGCCGGCACCGTCAGTGTCACGAGGAAGCGCAATCCGAGCTTGAAGTCGCGCCGCATACCCGGGCTCGTCGCCGGAGGCCGCGCGCCGCGCCAGCTCGGGCGTCATCGTCGTCATCAACGAGACGGCGAGCAGACTGTGCGGAAGCACATAGAAGGTGAATGCGTAGACGTACGCGGTCACGTTGCCTTCCGAGCCGGTCTTCGCGAGGACGAGCACGAAGAGCTGCGCGATCTGATTCGTCGCGACGTAGCCGAGCGTCCAACCTGAGAGCCGAACCATCGTGCGGACACCGGCGTCGCGCCACGCGAACACCGGCTGTATGCGGACGCCGGCGCGCCGCATCGCCGGAATGAGCGCAATCGCCATCACCACGATGCCTGCGGTCGTGCCGAGTCCGAGCAGCAGCACGAGGCCCAGCTCGTCGCGCAACCGTACGGCGTCGGTCCACGACGGGCGGTTGTGCGATGTCCGTGCCGCGAACGCGAGCATCACACCTATGACGACGACATTGTTCAGCGCCGGCGCGTACGCCGCGGCGACGAACCGGCGGTGCGCGTTCAGCAGCGCCGTCTCGAGGGCGGTGAGTCCGTAGAACATCATCTGAGGCAGGAAGCACAACGTCAGCACGGTGACGACGTATCGCTGCGCGTCGCGTTCGGCGCCGGCGGCGTCGATCGAGAACAGGCGGGCGATCAACGGCGTGAAGGCCATCGCGACCATCGTGAAGCCCGTGAGCACCGTCAACGTCACGGTGAAGATGGCCGATATCGATCGGTGCTCGTCGGCCTCGACGTGGCTGTACGAAGATCGGCACGATGGTCGCCGAGATGATCCCGCCGAGTAACAGCTCGTAAACGATGTTCGGCGTCGTGTTTGCGAGGTTGTACGCGTCGGCGAGGCTGGCGCCGCCGACGGCGTACGCCAGCGCAGCGATGCGCACCAGTCCTGTGACGCGCGACAGCAGGGTGCCGGTGGCGACCGCGATGCTCGAGCGGGCCAGGCCGGCACGTTCGATCTGTTGTCGCGTTCGTCGTCGCGCGGCCGCGCCTGGCGCGCCCGGTTCGGTCACGTCAGCGTGGGGTTGGTCCGGCGCCTCGCCGCGACGCGTGCGCCGGAAGTGATTCGCCCACCAGATCGCGAGGAACGCGAGCGCGCCGACGGTCAGTGCGATCGCGAAACCGCCGAAGACCGTTGAGCGCACCGTCACGCTCGTCGTGCCGCCGAACGACAAGCCCCCGTCGACTGTCGTCAGAGTGATGTCCATTGGGAAGGTTCCGGATGTCCGCGCCTCGACTGGGAACTCCTTCGTGAACGTCGTGCGACCCGGTGGGAGCGTGATGTCGACGTCGGAGCCCTTGGGGAACAGCAGCTTCTCGCTCGCGAGGTGCACCCGCACGGTGACCGTTCGCCCGAGCGCTGTTCTCGAATGTGATCGGCACTTCTGCTCGGCGAGAAGTGAGCGTCACCCGCTTGGGGTCGACGGTGATGCCGCTGGTGAAGGTCTTCGACCGCGTCTGTCGATCCGCGCCAGGGCGGCGTGTGCCTGCGCGGGCGTGATCGCGGTCGAGATGACTCGGGTGAGTGCCTGTTCGCCCTGCGCGACCGCGGGGTCGTCGCGCGGCACGACCGCGCGATACGCGTCGAGCTGCTGTTGCGCTGCGTCCCACTCGCTGCGCGTCAAGGGGGTCGATCCGGGAACGGTCGGCGCGAACTCGCGCTCGAGGTCGACGCCGTTGACCTGTTCTCTCGAGATGCGGGCGAACAGCGTGTCGAGCGTCACCGGTGTCGCGAGCGGAAAGTCGCGCAGCGCGTCGAGCAGTGTCGTGTAGAGCGTGAGGTCGGGTCGCCAGTCCGCGGGTGGCGCGATCACGACACCACGCGCAATCGATGGCCACTCGTACGCGATCTCCGCCAGTGCTGCGATCACGCGCTGCGCCTTGAGCGCGGCCGGATCAGGGCCCGTGAAGAGCTGCTCGATGAACGGGGCGGTCGCGACGCCGAGCGACCGCCCGCCGGGTGTCTCGAGCGAGAACGCCTGCGCCGGTGAGTACCGATGCGTCACCTGTTCGAGGGCCGGCTGGCGTACGGCGACCCGTGCCGATGTGCATCTCCCGCAGGCCGTCCGCCGATGCGTCGTCGGCAGGGTCGACGAACATCGTCCGGGAGTCGCCGGGCGGCGCCGCGCCCAGGACCTCGCGCAGCGTCGCGTTGCCCTTGGTCACGAGGTCGGGAAGCTTGTCGCCGAAGCCGCTCGCCTCGAGCGCCGGCAGCTCGACCGGTACGTAGGCGGTCGGCAGGCAGCTCGTTGCCCGAGCGCGCCGCGCCGCGCCGCGCACACGATTGAATCCACGCGCGAACGCCGGCGTTGTTCGCGGCCAGCTTCGACCACGTCTCCATGGTCTCCGGCCCGAGAGAAAGGGTGAGTGGAAGTCCGCCGCTGCGACCTAGCAACGTCGGCGATCCGCGACAGCCGACCGTCTGGTGCCATCTGGGCCGCGACCTTCGGGTCGACGCTGTCGTCGGGCAGCCGCGCCGGTGGCGCGACCACTTGCCAGATCGACGAGACCATCAGCGGTTCGTCGACGGGTCGGTCTCCGTTCGCGACAACCACCAGCCAGGTGATGAACGAGGCGGTCGCGGTGCCCGTGTTCGTGAGCGACACCTCGACCGGGTAGACGCCGTGTGAGCTGATGCCGATCCGAGGCGTGACGTCCGAGCCGCTCAGACCGAGCGTGACGACGAGGTCGCCGTGCAGCCGGGGCAGCGACGCCACGGGCATCGGGGGCAGCGTGTACAGGCCGTTGCCTGGTGCGCTGTTCGCGATCACTTCGTCGAACGATGTGCGGGAGGTCGTCGACGCATGCACCTGAACGAGGATTGCCGCATTGGGGCGACCGACCAGCGACCTGTTGTCTATCCCGAGGAGCATCGTGAACTGCCCGCGGCGCGAACCCACGGGTCCTGGTGGACGAGGCGTATGCCAACGGGCAGCGCCCGGGCGCTCGGCGCTTGTTGCTGCGCGCGGCGCGGCGCTCGGCAGAGCGATCAGGACGAGGAGCGCCGCAAGCACGACACGCGTCGCGCGTCGGATCGCACTCACAAATCGCGCCCCAGTACGCAGAGTCCAACCGGCAACCGAGCGAATCCCGCGCGCAAATAGATGTCGAGCGCGCGCGCGTTGTTCTCCTGCGTGTTCACGAGCGCACGTGTCGCGCCGTGCATCAGCAACCAGGACAAGCCGTCGCCGAGCAGCGCGCGCCCGAGGCCCTGGTGTTGGGCTTCCGGTCGCACGGCGAGTCGCTGCACATATCCTGTCGTTCCCGCGCGTCCG
Organism: uncultured Actinomycetes bacterium; assembly: GCA_963836365.1. Classification (GTDB taxonomy): domain Bacteria; phylum Actinomycetota; class Acidimicrobiia; order IMCC26256; family PALSA-610; genus DASQHW01. The sequence continues at coordinate 79,595 of CAWIJC010000004.1, read as the reverse complement.
AACAAGCCGTATCCGAGTACGTCCGGGCCGCGTGCGGCCACACGTGTGCGCGCCCGTGGCGTCGCGCGCGTCGCTTCGCGCAGCGCGAGCTCGTCGAACCGCCAGAACTCGTCGAACGAGGCGGTGTCGACGTCGACGATCGCGTCGCGGTCAGCACGCGTCGCACGGCGGGTCCGTCGCGTCGGCTTCGGAAGATCGTGGAGGTCGTGTTCGAGAAGATGCAACCGTCCTCGCACTGCGAATCCGCTGTCGACGAGCCACAGGCTCGTTCCCGGCCCGACCGCGTTCGTGAGGACCTCCCGGTAGCCCGCGTCGCGCATTCGGTGGAGGAGGCGGTCGAGTGCGCGCGGTGTGGGAGCGTCGGCGCCGTGCACCGCAATCGTCGCGACATCGGGACGTCCGTGCCACGCTGCGACCCGTAAGACACCGCCACGAAACCGGTACGAATGCGCTTTCGTCTGCGCCTTCACCGCGGGCGAGCGTAGCGAGACGGCCGGGTACATTCGTGGTCGTGCTGCTCGTTGCGACCGATCCGCGCTTCGAGGCACACGATCCGGGGCGTGGTCACCCGGAGCGCGCAGCACGTCTCCGCGCTGTCCTCGACGGACTCGCGGCCGATGACGTTCGCGACGCGATCCGGCCCCTCGAACCGCGACGCCGCGACGCGCGACGAGCTCGAGCGTGTGCATACGTCGACGTACCTCGAGCAGCTCGAGCGCTTCTGCGCGCGCGGCGGCGGCGCGATCGACCGCGATACCTCGGCCTCGACCGGATCCTGGGAGGCCGCGCTGTTCGCCGCCGGCGCGGGCCTCGCTGCGGTCGACGCCCTCGAGAGCGGCGACGGTGACGCGGCATTCTGCGCCGTGCGCCCGCCCGGTCATCACGCAGTCCCGGCGGGCGCGATGGGTTTCTGCTTGTTGAACAACGTCGCCGTCACCGCGGCGGCGCTTCGCGATCGCGGCGAACGGGTGTTGATCGTCGATTGGGATGCGCACCACGGGAACGGCACGCAGGAGATCTTCTGGGCCGATCCCCAGGTGCTCTACATGTCATTGCACGAGTGGCCTCTCTTCCGGGGACCGGTCGACTCGACGAGCAGGGTGAGGGACCGGGTTGCGGTGCAACGATCAACGTCCCCCTGCCCGCGGGTGCGACCGGCGACGTGTTCCTTGCCGCCCTCGACACCGTCGTGGCGCCGCTCGCCGTGGAGTTCGCGCCGACATGGGTATTGATCTCCGCGGGCTTCGACGCCCACCGCGCCGACCCCCTCACCGGGCTCGGTCTCTCGGCGGGCGACTATGCGTTGCTCACCGAACGTGTCCTCGGGGTCGCTCCCGCGCGAGCGCACGGTTGCGTTCCTCGAGGGTGGCTACGACCTCGAGGCACTTCGTGACTCGGTGGCCGCGACCGCGGCCGCATTGATCGGCACGCCGCTGCATCCCGAGCACCGCGACTGCCGGTGGGCCGGGCCTGACATCGGTCCACGCCGCCCGGGAGCTGCATCTTCACCGCTGACGGGACGGAATCCTCACCTCCGACGGCCGCCGGCACTCCAGACGAGTCGGACTTCTGCCGATCGAGAACAGGTACCGGGCCCGGCCAGCGAGAGGTGATCGCCGTTGTTGGATGTGGATCAGTTGCTGCGCCGAGCCGTCGAGCGCGGCGCGTCCGACGTGCACATCAAGGTTGGATCGCCGCCGTACATCCGCGTCGACGGACGCCTGGAGCAGACCGAGCACAACACCGTGTCGCCGGTCGAGACCGAGCGCATCGCGTTCGCGATGATGCCGAAGCAACGCGCCGAGGAGTTCATCGCATCGTCGGAAGCCGACTTCGCATACTCGGTCTCCGGCTTGGGCCGCTTCCGGGTGAACGTGATGCGCCAGCGCGGCTCGGTCGGGCTCGTGTTGCGCCGCGTGCAGAGCGAGATCCCGACGTTCGAGAACCTTGGCCTGCCCCCTGCGGTCAAGAAGCTCACCGATCACCAGCGCGGCCTGGTGCTCGTCACCGGACCGACCGGTTCGGGCAAGACGACGACGCTCGGCACGATGATCGACTTCATCAACGAACGCTTCAGCAAGCACATCGTGACGATCGAGGACCCGATCGAGATCCTCCACGCCGACAAGTGCTCCATCGTGAACCAGCGCGAGGTGGGTACCGACACCGCCGACTTCAACGCCGCGCTGAGGCGCGTCCTGCGCCAGGATCCCGACGTCATCCTCGTCGGCGAGATGCGCGACGTGGAGACCGTGAAGACCGCGCTGACCGCGGCGGAGACCGGTCACCTCGTGTTCTCGACGCTGCACACGATCAGCGCAACCGACTCGATCAACCGGATCATCGACTTCTTCCCGCCGCACGAGCAGCGGCAGGTGCGGATGTCGCTGGCCGCGTCGCTACGCGGAATCGTCAGCCAGCGGCTGGTCGAGAAGCGCGAAGGCGGCCGTGCGCCTGCCGTCGAGGTGTTGGTGGCGACCGGGCGTGTGTTCGACAAGATCGTCACGCCCGAGGAAACCCACGAGATCGAACAGATCATCGCCGACGGCGAGTACTACGGCATGCAGACGTTCGACCAGAGCCTGCTCGGCCTCTACAAGCAGGGTCTCATCGAGCTGCGCGAGGCGCTGGCCGCATCGACGACGCCGCACGACCTCCGATTGATGATCGAGCAGTACACGATGGAGCAAGCCGCCGAGAAGGCGACCGCGACGAGGTAGACCGGCTCCTGCGGGAGGCTCGGCGCAGCGCGGCAGAAACAAGCGGTGCTTCGCGGCTCGACCCGCGAGAATGCCCGGTCGTGACGATCGTCCCGCCGCGCCTAGAGCGCTTCTTCGAGCCCAGCTCGCCGACCCAGCAGCTCGCCGCGCGCCTCGCCAAAGGCGGGTATCGGGCGTACCTGGTCGGCGGCAGCGTGCGCGACGCCCTGCTCGACCGGCCGATCGAGGACGTCGACATCGCCACCGACGCGCGACCCGACGACATCGAGAAGGCCGTAAGCGAGTGGGCCGATGCCGTCTGGCTGCAAGGACAACGCTTCGGGACCGTCGGGTGCGAGAAAGATGGCGAGCGCTTCGAGGTCACGACGTTTCGGGCCGATGTGTATCACGCGGAGAGCCGCAAGCCCGAGGTGACGTTCTCCGACGACATCCACACCGACCTGTCACGGAGAGACTTCACCGTCAACGCGATGGCGCTCGCGCTCGACGACCCGACGCTCGTCGATCCATTCGAAGGTTCGGCCGATCTCGTCGCGCGCCGGCTGCGGACGCCGTTGTCGCCGGAGGTGTCGTTCGCGGACGACCCGCTGCGCATGCTGCGGGCTGCGCGCTTCGTCGCCACGCTGGCCTTCGAGCCGACGGTCGAAATCGTCGCGGGCGATCAAGGCGAATGCACGAGCGACTTGGCGATCATCAGCGCCGAACGCGATTCGCGACGAGCTCTCGAAGATGCTGGTGGCGGACGATCCCGTCGCCGGGACTCTGGCTGATCTCGCGGACGCGCTCTCGTCGGACGAGTTCCTGCCCGAGCTCAACGCCATGCAGCTCGAACAGGACCCGATCCACCGCCACAAGGACGTGCTCGCGCACACGATCGCGGTCGTGGCGAAGACCTCACCGACGTTGCGCCTACGTCTCGCGGCACTGATGCACGACGTCGGCAAGCCGCGCACGCGCGGCTTCGGTCCACAGGGTGTGACGTTCCACCATCATGAGGTGGTCGGCGCCCGTATGACGCGCGAGCGGGTGACAGCGCTTGCGCTATCCGACAGAGATCGTCGACGAGCGTGACCAAGCTCGTCGAGCTACACCTGCGGTTCCACACGTATCGCATGGGCTGGACCGACAGTGCCGTGCGGCGCTACGTGCGCGACGCCGGCGACCTGCTCGACGACCTCAACGAGTTGACCCGGTGCGACTGCACGACCCGCGACGCCCGCAAGGCGGCCGCACTCGGCCGCCGGATGGACGACCTCGAGGCGCGGATCGCCGAGCTACGGGCGCGAGGAGGAGCTGGCGAGCATCCGCCCCGCGCTCGACGGCCGCCAGGTGATGAACTTCCTCGGCGTCGGGCCGGGCCCGTCGTCGGCGAGGCCCTCGCGTATCTGCTCGAGCTCCGACTGGACGAGGGGCCGATGTCCGAGGACCAGGCGTACGCGCCGACTGCGGGCGTGGGCGCACGAGCGGGGCGTCGCCGGCGGCTGATCCTCTGGACCTGCGCCTGGCCACTGCGGATAAATCGTCCTAAACTGCCTATATGGATAGGCGGGGGATACTCCCGGGCAAGACCTGGTCGGCGCGGCTGGCGACGATCCCCACGCCGGGCGCCGAAGGGGTCGAGGACGACCTGCGTGCGGTCGCGCGGACGAACGCAGCCGCGGCGGCGCCGAGTGTTCGCCGCGCGACCTGGGCGCGGCTGTACGCGCACGCCCTTGTCGTCGCCGTCGTAGTGACCGCGTTCGCATGGGTCGCCGACAACGCGCTCGGCTACGGGCTCAACAATGCGACACGGCTTCCGGTCGTCGCGACCGGCCGCGGCGCAAAGGTCGAGCTGTCACCCAGCGAACGCGCGGGCGTCGACTGCTGGCAACGGGACTCCGTGCAGTCGGTGCGCAAGGCGGCGGCACCATTCGACAGCGTCGTGCCGTACCGCTGCGGCGACGGGCCCATCGCGGCATTCGTCCCGGGGCCGTTCGCGGCCGCGGTCGCGGCGGTCGCGCTCATCGGTTCGCTCTTCCTGCTCGCCGGTTGGTTGCGGCGCCGGAAGAGCAACTGGTACTGAACGCGCTACACGCCTTCTTTGCGGGCGCGCCACATCACGACGGTCGGGGCCACCGGTGTCGCGTCCGGCGCTCGCGACGGGCGCCGGCTCGAGCAGGACGTCGACGCGGTAGCCGGCACGATGGAGCGACGAGAAGATCGTGGCGATCGTGCGCGGGAATACTCGGATCGTCTCGTCGTCGTGCACGATGTCGACCGGTTCGTCGTCGAAATACGCGCGTCGCACTTCGAGTGAGCCGAGCGGCAGCGCGCCGGGTGCAGCGCCTTCCCGACCCACGGCCAACGCCATCGGGTGCACCATCGAGAACACGAACGGCGCTCCCGGCCGAAGCACGCGGTGCACCTGGCGCAGCAAACGGTCGACGTCTTCGATCTCGCTGAGCACGCTCGCCGCGAGCGCGAGATCGATCGAGTCGGCGCGGAGAAATGCAAGGTCGGCGACGTCACCCTCGTGCCATTCAACACGCGCTTTGGCGGCGTCGGCGTACTTTCGTCCGAGCGCGAGCTGCGCCGCCGAACGGTCCACCGCGACAACGTGCGCGCCCTGCTTGGAGAACACGATCGCGTTCTCGCCGCTGCCGCAGCCGAGATCGAGCAGTCGCTTGCCCTTGACGTCGCCGCACAAGCGCAGTTCGGGCTCACCCGGAACGTCGGGCGCGTATGTGACGGCGCTGATGTCGGCCGCGTTGCCGCTTCGGCGCGCGGCAGCACGATCCCACACGTCAGTATTCGCCATGCAGGGATTATGAACCGTCCGGCTCGTTACCGCTCGCTCGAACCGGCGAACTCTTCGACCATGCGGTGAGCATCGTCGTCGTGGTACTGCACGGGTGGGGACTTCATGAAGTACGCCGACGGGCCAAGGAGTGGGCCGCCCATTCCACGATCGAGGGCGACCTTGGCGCAGCGCACGGCGTCGATGATCACGCCCGCCGAGTTCGGCGAGTCCCATACCTCGAGCTTCAGCTCGACGTTCAGCGGGACGTCGCCGAAGTTGCGACCCTCCAGGCGGATATACGCCCACTTGCGGTCGTTCAGCCACGGCACATGGTCGGACGGACCGATGTGTACACGGTCAGTGCTGATGCCCTGGTCGATCTGACTCGTGACCGACTGTGTCTTGCTGATCTTCTTGGACATCAAGCGCTCGCGTTCGAGCATGTTCTTGAAGTCCATGTTGCCGCCGAAGTTCAACTGATAGGTGTTGTCGATCGCGAGACCGCGATCCTCGAAGAGGCGGGCAAGCAAACGGTGCGTGATCGTCGCGCCGACCTGGCTCTTGATGTCGTCGCCGATGATCGGCACTCCTGCCGCTTCGAATCTTGCAGCCCACTCGGGATTGCTGGCGATGAACACCGGGATCGCGTTCACGAACGCTACACCCGCATCGAGTGCCGCCTGCGCGTAGAACTTCTGCGCGTCCTCCGAGCCCACGGGTAGATAGCTCACGAGCACGTCGGCGCGTGCGTCGCGCAGCAACCGTGCGACGTCGACCGGCGCGGCCGGGCTCTCTTCGACGACCTCTCGGTAGAACTTTCCGAGCCCGTCGTGGGTCGGGCCTCGTTGCACGAGCACACCGAGGTTCGGGACCTCGGCGAACTTGATCGTGTTGTTGATGCTCGTGAAGATCGCCTTGCCCAGATCGAGGCCGACCTTGTCGGCGTCGACGTCGAACGCGGCGACGAACTCGATGGCGCCCACGTGGTAGCCCCCGAGGTCGACGTGCATAAGGCCCGGCACGCGCTCGGCCGGATCAGCGTTTCGGTAGAACTCGACGCCCTGAACAAGGCTGCTCGCGCAGTTGCCGACACCGGCGATCGCGACGCGCACCTGCGAGCGGGAACTGCTCTTGCGGGGGGAAGCGGTGGGGCCGCTCATTGTTTGTCCTCTCTTGGCGGCTTCGCCGCCGGGCCGTTCGGGCCACGCTCGCTGCTCGGCGCGATATCCGCCTCGCGACGCGAGCTCAGGCTGTGGCTCCTTCTTGTCGCTTGTCGAGCTGTTCGGCGCGCTCTCGCGCGATCAGCTCGTCGATCCATTCGAGATCATGTTGGGTGGACTGGGCCCGGTGCTCGAGGAGCGACCGGGTGTAACGGTCGATCGTGCGTGTCGCCGGACGGCGCTCACGCGCGAGCTGCTGGGTGAGTTGGGCGCGGCGCCGCTCGAGGAATGCGAGTCGGCCCGCAGCATCGAGGTAACGGCAGAACGAGAGCTTCAACGCGAACGCTCGTGCGTCGTCGCCGGTCTCGTCGGTGAGGAGATCGGCGAACGTCCGCCGGCCGTGTTCGGTCATGCGGTAGGCCTTGCGGGTGCGCCGTGTCGGACGTGTCCGGCGCCGTTGCCGGGCGGCGGCCAGATCACCTTTCAGCGATCCCGTGGCGACGAAGCCGGTCGAAGAGGTCGGCGGCGAACCGCCGCCGACCTCTTCGATGGCGCCACCGCGCTCGAGTCGGCGCAGCGCCGGATAGAGCGACCCGAACGAGAACCCCCACAGTGGGCCGAGCGTCTCGGTCAGCCGCGTCTTCAGTTCGTACCCGTGGCGGGGTTGCTCGGCGAGCAACCCCAGGATCGCGAGCTCCAACATGTCTACCACGATATATCGGTTCGATATATCGTGCAACCACCACGCGTGTCATGAGCAAGCATTCCCGCCAGCCCCTCGGTGCGCTTGCTTACGGCTCAGCCGGTGCCGTCTCGCGCGTCGCGCTTCGGGATGAGCGAGCGGACGCGCGCCCCTACACTTTCGCCACGATGCGTCGGGTCACCGACTACGCGCTGGCACGCCGTGCCGTCCTGCGAGACTTCCGGCGCGGCGCGCTCACGCGACTCGAGGTATGCGATGCGCACCCCGAGTTGATGCGAGCCGCACAGTGCATCGGCAGCGATCTCGAGGACGAGTGCCCAGTGTGCGGAGCGATGCACCTTCGCGTCGTCTCGTACGTGTACGGCGACAAGCTCAAGCAGGCCAACGGCCGTGCGATCACCAACGAGTCGGAGCTCCGCAAGCTCGGCGCGTCGTGCGACGAGTTCGCGTGTTACGACGTCGAGGTGTGCGTGGAATGCCGGTGGAACCACCTGCGAAGACAGTCACTGCACGGCCGGCTCCACGCCAGCTGACGATCGTCCGAAGCGGCCGTCGCGCGGCTGCTCCACGTCGTTCAGTCCTCCTCGTCGGCGAGCTCGCACGGGTATTGCGACACGCACGACACGCACCACAGTTCGGCGTCGGGCACGACTGTGTGCGACGTCGGGTGTTCCCAGGTTTCGGGAACGACGTAGACACGCCGAACGAGCACGAGCTCGTCGTCGGCGAAGCCGCAGTTCTCGCACGCCCGTTCGGTCACGGGTGTCTCTCATGCATCGCCGGCATCGCCACGCAGCTCATCATGCCCGGTGGTTGCCGAAGCGCTCCCCGGGTACGATCGCGATTGCTGCCGGGAGCCGAACGTGCCCTGGACGGTGGAGGTGGGTCGAGATGAGGGGTCGTGTTACGCGCCGCGTCACGGCGCCCGAGGTCGCTACCCGCAAGGGTGACGGATCTCCTCTCGTGATGGTCACCGCGTACGACGCGCCGTCCGCGCGCACGGTCGACGCCGCCGGCGTCGACATGATCCTCGTCGGCGACAGCGTCGCGATGGTCGTGCTCGGCTACGAGGACACCTTGCAAGTGACCACCGACGACATGGCCCACCACGTCGGCGCGGTCGCGCGGACCAAGCCGCACGCATTGGTGGTCGGCGATCTCCCGTGGCTGAGCTACCACATCGGCCCCGCGGACACCGTGCACAACGCAGCTCGTCTCGTACGGGCCGGCGCGGGCGCGGTCAAGCTCGAAGGCGGACGCAAGCGCCTCGAAGCGGTGCGCGCGATCCACGACGCCGAGATTCCGGTGATGGGCCACATCGGACTCACGCCACAGTCGATCCACGCGCTCGGTGGATTCAAGGTGCAGGGCAAGGAGCTCGACGCCGCGCAGGCGCTCGTCGACGACGCATGCGCGCTTGCCGACGCGGGCGTATTCGCGATCGTGCTCGAATGCGTGCCCGACGGTGTCGCGCGCATCATCACCGACGCCGTCGGCGTACCGACGATCGGCATCGGCGCGGGCCGCCACTGTGACGGTCAAGTGTTGGTGTGGCACGACCTGCTCGGCTTCGCCGGCACCGACCGGCGTCCGCCGAAGTTCGTCCGCCAGTATGCGGCGCTCGAGGCGGCGGCGACCGAAGCCGTCGAGCGCTTCTGTGCCGATGTGCGCGCGGGCGCCTACCCCGCGACCACCGAGACGTATCACATGACCGACCAGATGGCCGACGCCCTCGGCCTGTACGGCGGCACAACGGCCGAACCCGAGCTGGCGCAATAGCGCATGTCGACGCGCGGCATGGGCGCTGGCCGTTGTGGTGGCGCTAGTGAGCGCGTGCAGTGCCGGGAGTCACAAGGGTCATCTGCGCGTCGATGCAACTGCGACGGCCGTCGCGCCTTTCGCGAGCTTCGCAGAGACGCGGCTCGCGCTCGGCGGCTCGTGCCTGCGTTTGCTCGTGGCCAAGACCGCAGGCCAACGGGTGCAGGGACTCCGCGACGTGCGGGCGCTCGATCCCTACGCGGGCATGATCTTCGTCTACGACAACGACACTCGTGCGCGGTTCACGATGGCGAACACGCCGATGCCACTCGTCATCGCGTTTTTCGATCGCGACGGCAAACCGGTTGACGAGAAGCAGATGAAGCCGTGCCCGACCGGTACGGACGCAACGTGTCCGCTGTACGAGAGCAAGAGCACCTACCGCTACGCGCTCGAACGTCCGGCACCCGCAAGCGGTGGCGGCGCGTTGACCTCCTGCGCGTAACGGTCGCTTCTCCCGCGACCGCGCGCCGGATCCGCGCAACCTGTGCTCAGGCGTTGAGACGCGCCAGCTCGGCAAGGAGCTCGGGGATCGCGCGATCGAGGATGCCGCCGTACATCCGCGCAAAGATCGGGCCGACCACGCGTACGGTCGGCCCGGATCCCTCGATCGCGAACGTGATCCTCGTGCCGCCGCCGGCGAGCGCCTCGACGCGATGGTCGTATTCGAGCGTCGTACCGGCGAACGCGCCGCGCCACGACCACGAACGCGGCGGGTCGAACGCGGTCATCCGAAAGGTTGTCGGGAGCCCGGGCTCGAGCAGCAGGCGCCCGCGAGTCGTCTTCGTCAACGCGCCGGGCGGATCGAGGGTGACCCGGCGGATGTGCGTTGCCCACGAGGGCCACGCGGTGACGTTCGAAAGGTGCGCCCACGTCGCGGCGGGGATCGCGGGCGTCGTGAACGTGCGCTCGATCAGTGACACTGTCACAGCCCTCCTGTAGCGTCGCCGGCGATAGGACACGTCGAGAGGTCTGCTAGCTTCCACCGGTTCACAACCGAGATCCTGCCCCGGCGGCGGGCACCGAACCCGGTGTCCGGACAACGGGGCCCGCGCCGAATGGGCGCGGTCCGAAGGAGGTACCGGCCCAAGTGCCGACGCCGGCAACGCGCCCGTACGAAGTCATGATCATCATCGACGTGGACCTGGAAGAGGAGACGATCCGGGCTGCCGTCGAACGGTGGCTCCAGCTCATCGAATCGCGTGGCGCCGAGCGCGGGCACGTCGACTTCTGGGGCAAGCGCCGTCTCGCCTACGAGATCAAGCGCAAGGCGGAGGGCTACTACGTAGTGCTTCAGGCGCGCGCCGATCCGCAGGCGATGGGCGAGCTGCACCGGGTGCTCTCCCTTACAGATGAGGTCATCCGCCACAAGGTGCTCCGCATCCCCGAGAAGGTCTACGGGCCTCCGAAGGTTGCGGGCAGCGCGCCGGCGGCGGAACACGCGTAGGGAGAAGCGAAGCATGGCAACGGACTCGAACAGCATCACGGTCTCGGGAAACATCACGCGCGAGCCGGAGATGCGTTACACGCCGAGCGGCGTCTCGAAGGTCAACTTCGGCGTCGCCGTCAATCGGTCGTGGCGCAACCAGCAGACCCAGGAGTGGGAGGAGCAGACCAGCTTCTTCAACGTGGTTGCCTGGCGGCAACTCGCCGAGAACATCAGCGCGTCGTTGACGAAGGGCGCGCGTGTCGTCGTCAGTGGACGACTCGAACAGCGCAGCTGGGAGACCGACCAGGGCGAGAAGCGCTCGATTGTCGAGATCGTCGCCGACGATGTCGCGGCGAGCCTTCGGTTCGCGACCGCCGAGGTGCACAAGGTCGAGCGCAGCGGTCCCGGCGGTCCCGGCGACAGTGGCGGAGGAGGAGGGGGACGGGGGCCGGCGCGCCCCTGCGCCCACCCCGTCCGGTGGCGGCGACAACAACTACGACGAGTTCGGCGAAGAACCGTTCTAACGCAACGATCTCGGTGAGCAACCGCGCTCGTCGCTCGGACGAAGGCATCTGATGGCACAACGCAAAGAGAAGAAGGGTGCACCGTCGAAGGACCGGCGGCCCGCAAAGAAGAAGACGTCGATCCTCACGACCGAGAACATCGAGTGGGTCGACTACAAGGACGTGAACCTGCTGCGGCGGTTCATGTCCGAGCGGGCCAAGATCCGTGCGCGCCGCGTGACGGGCAACAGCCAGCAACAGCAGGTCGCGGTCGCACGTGCGATCCGCGTGGCGCGCGAGATGGCGTTGCTGCCGTACTCCGTTCGACAAGTCACGCAGCGCTCGAAGGGACGTCGTGATCGGGACCGTGATCGCGACGACGGTCCCCGGCCCGCACCCGAACCGGCCGCCGGCGCCGAGGCCGAAGAGCTCGAAGTTCTCGGCGAGGAGCTGGTCGAGCAGACCACGGGCGCGGAGGACGAGGTATGAAAGGCCATGCGCAGAGCGCCGGTGGGGGAGCCGCGGTGACACGGGTTGGGGTTGGAGCACCGGAGGTCGGAGCCGTATGAAAGTCGTGCTGCGTGACGACGTCGAGAACCTCGGCAACAAGGGCGACCTCGTCGAGGTCGCCGACGGCTACGCGCGGAACTATCTCGTGCCGCGCGGGCTGGCGCTGAAGGCGTCGCGCGGCATCGAGAAGCAAGCCGGCGCGATGAAGCGCAACCGCGAGGCGCGCAACGCGCGCGAGCGAGAAACGGCGAAGGCGCTCGGCCGCGGAGTTCGCGGACCGCACGATCACGATCAAGGCCCGCGCCGGCGGCGAGGGCAAGCTGTTCGGATCGGTGACGTCGGTCGACGTTGCCGAAGCGGTGCACAAGCAGACCGGCGTCGAGCTCGACCGTGGAAGATCGCGCTCGACGAGCCGCTGAAGGAGCTCGGCGGCGTCGAACTGCAGGTGCGCCTGCATCCCGAGGTCGTCGCCAACCTGCACGTCGAGGTCGAAGCCGCCGGCTGACGCTTCCCCCGAGGTCATCCACAAGAGTTGTCCACACCCTGTGGATCATGCGCGCCGCGGGCATCCGCGGCTGTGGCGCACCTAGCCGTCACAATCCCCAACCGTGTGGAGTTCCACGGCGGTGATCCACAAGAAAGTCACACACTTGCGCCTCTTACGAACCACAGGCGACAGGTGCGACGCTCGCGGGCCGGTGCGGACGGGATAGGGGGAACGTGGCCCAATCGATCGATTTGGATCTCGCAGCGCTCGAGTCGGCGCGTCGCCGCAGTCCCGGCGGACGTGTCCCGCCGCACAATCTCGAGGCCGAGGAGTCGTTGCTCGGGCGCGATGATGCTCTCGCGAGAGGCGATCACGGCCGCCGTCGAGGCGCGGCTCGAGCCCGGCGACTTCTACAAGCCCGCCCATAGCGCGATCTACGAGGCTGTGTTCGCGTCTGCACAGCCGGGGCGAGCCCGCCGACCCGGTCACCGTTGCCGAGGAGCTGCGGCGCACGTCGCAGCTCGACCAGCTCGGCGGGCGGCAGACGTTGATGCGCATCCAGGCGTCGACGCCCGCTTCCGCGAACGCCGCCCACTACGCGCAGATCGTTGCCGAGCTCGCGATGCTGCGCCGGTTGATCGAGACGGCGGGCGACATCCAAGAGATGGCGTACTCGGGCGACGACGCAGTCGACGAGACGCTCGATCGCGTGGAGGCCGCGATCTTCGAGGTCGCCGAGAAGCGCGTTGCCGAGACACTTGTCCAGCTCTATCCCGCACTCGAGCAGACGATGAACCAGCTCGAGGCGTTGTACGACCGCGAGAGCGACATCGTCGGCACCGCGACCGGATACCACGATCTCGACGCGATCCTCTTGGGCCTCCAACCGTCGACGCTGTCGATCGTCGCCGCCCGTCCCGGACAGGGGAAGACGTCGTTCGCGCTCGGTCTGGCCCAGCACGTCGCGATCCACGGCCGCAAGCCGGTGATGTTCTTCTCCATGGAGATGGGCTACCTCGAGCTCACGAAGCGCCTGCTCGCAGCCGAGGCACGCGTGCCGTCGCGCAAGCTACAGACCGGCAAGCTCGGCGAGCAGGAATGGCCGCGAGTGAACCAGGCCGTCGGCCGACTCGCCGAAGCCGCATTCTTCATCGACGACAATCCGCACTGCACGGTGATGGAGATGCGCGCGAAGGCTCGTCGCATCAAAGCGCGCTATGGCGACCTCGGGCTGATCGTGGTCGACTACCTGCAGCTGATGACATCGCACAACAAGCGCATCGAGAGCCGTCAGATCGAGGTGTCGGAGCTCTCGCGCGGACTCAAGATCCTTGCCCGCGAGCTCGAAGCGCCCGTGGTGTGCTTGTCGCAGCTGAACCGTCAGCTCGAATACCGCCAGGACAAGCGGCCGATGCTCGCCGACCTGCGCGAGTCAGGATGCCTCACAGCCGACACGCGCGATCGCGCTCGCCGACGGCTCGTGGGAGACGATCGGCGACCTGCACGATCGCGACGCGCACGACATCGACGTGTTGACGCTCGACGAGCACTTGCAACTCGCACCAGGCCGGATGACTCGCGTCTTCTCGAGCGGCGTCAAGGCGATCTTCGAGCTTCAGCTCGCGTCGGACCGCACGATCACCGCGAGCGGGAACCATCCATTTCTCACAGTCGACGGCTGGGTTCACCTCGACTCGTTGCGCGTCGGCTCGTGCGTCGCCGCGTCGCGACTGCACGGCCCGGAGATCGACGTGTTGCGCGACACCGTGCCGCGCGAGATCTGGGACTACATCGAACGGAAGGGCGCGCTCGGCAACGGCGATATGCGCGCCCACGATCTCGTCGAGCGCCTCGCCGAGGAAGACGACAGCAACTTCCGCGTGTACGAGCAGGGTGTGTCGCGGGCGTTGATCTCGCGCATCGCCGAGGTACTGCCCGACCAATTCCTCGCTGATCTCGCCACGAGCGATGTGCTGTGGGACGAAGTCGTCAGCGTCGAGCGAGTTGGCGAGGCGCCTGTGTTCGACGCGACCGTTCCCGGCACGCACAACTTCGTCGCCAACGACATCGTGGTGCACAACAGCATCGAACAGGATGCCGACGTCGTGTTGTTCATCTACCGCGATGAGTACTACAACCCCGAGTCGGACCAGCGTGGGCTCGCCGAGATCATCGTCGCCAAGCACCGCAACGGCCCCGTCGGCAACACGAAGCTTGTGTTCCACGCCGACTACACGACGTTCGAGAACGCGGCCCGCGAGATCTAGGTTCGGCGGAGCACCCGGCTCAATCGAAGACTGCGGTGCGACGGCCGTACACGATCACGCGGTGCTCGAGGTGCAGCCGTACCGCCTCGGCGAGCACGACTGCTTCGAGGTCGCGACCGCGTCGCTCGAGTCGCGTCGGATCGTCGCGGTGCGAGACCGGCATCACCTGCTGGGCGATGATCGGCCCCTCGTCGAGACCGGTCGTGACATAGTGCGCGGTCGCGCCGATGACCTTCACGCCGCGTTCGTGCGCTTGCGCGTACGGGCGCGCGCCCGCGAACGACGGCAGGAACGAGTGATGGATGTTGATCATCTGCCTGCCCCAGCGTTCGACCAGCCACCCTGGCAGGATCCGCATGTAGCGCGCGAGAACGACGAGGTCGGGCGCGTGCTCGTCGAGCACCGCGCCGATCGCGCGCTCTTGTTGCGCGCGATCACCGTCGTCGACCGGGAGCACGTGAAAGGCGAGCCCGAAGCGCGAGACGAGCTGCACGTTGGTGTCGTGATTCGACGCGACGAGCGCGACATCACCGGGAAGCTCGCCGAGAGTGAAGCGCACGAGGAGGTCGCCCAGGCAATGACCGTGACGTGACACGAGGATCGCGACACGAGGCCGATCAGCAAGGTCGTGCACCTGCCAATCCATCGCGAAGTGTTCCGCGATCGGCGCGAACGCCCTTGCGAGGTCGTCGCGGCACGACTCGACGTCGAACTCGATGCGCTGGAGGAAGAGCCCGGCTTCAGGGTCGGAGTGCTGATCCGCCTCGACGATGTTGCCGCCGGCGTCGGCCACGAACGCACCGACGGTCGCGACGATGCCCGACCGGTCGGGGCACTTCAAGAGCAGTGCGGCGCGCGATGGTTCTTCGATCGGCTGGCTGCGCGGGACAGTGAGGGAGCTCACGCATCGAGGTCGGCGGCGAGGGCGGCGCGCTCGTCAGAACAGCGTGAGCCCGGGGTCGATGCCACGCAGCTCGTCGAGATCGACTTCGAGCCAGGCGACGTCCTTGCTCTTCGCGAACACCTTGGCCTGCGGCTTGATGCGTTGCGCGACGAGCATGCCCGAAGTCGGCGCGAAGCGCGGGTCGCGATCGAGCCGTTCCTGATAGCGCAGCAGCTGCTCGACTCCGGCGATCTCACCGACGCGCTTCACCTCGACGACGACCGTGCAGCCGCCGGCTCCACTACAGAGAAGATCGATCGGGCCGATGTCGGTGGGATACTCCCGTCGTACGAGCGTGAGATCCACGCGCAACATCGCAACCCGCGCCGCGATGAGTTGTTGCAGCTCGGCTTCGACCCCGTCCTTCTCGAGGCCGGGATCCGTGCCGAGCCCCACTGTGGTGTCATGCACCACGTCGAGGAGCTCGATGCGCAACGTCTCCCCTTTTGGGTTGCGCGCGACGATCTCGCTCGCCGACGTCTCGATCGTGCAGGGCGGGCTCATCCAGTTGAGCGGCTTGTACGCACGAGAATCAGAGTGCACCGCGATCGAGCCGTCTGCCTTGCAGAGGATCAGGCGCAGTGCGGGTTCGAGTCGCGCGCCCAGGCGTCCCTCGTAGCTCACTGCGCAGCGCGCGACCAGCAGGCGCATGCGGGCGAGTCTGTCACGACCGGCTCCGGACCCCGCCTACCCTGGTTGGGTGCGAGTACCCATCGGGCGGGTGGATCGGCGCGTCGCGGTGTCCGGGTTCGTCGTCGCCGCGTCGTTGATCCTGGTCTCGGCGCTGGCGTCGGACAGCGCGCAGCCCGTCGCGTCGGCCCCGAGTAGCGCGATCTCCGACATGGCAGCCGCCGCGCAACTCATCGCGTTGATGCGCGTCGGAGAGCACTCGAACTACATCGTCGACTACACGTTCACGCGCGTCCGTTCGGACGGCCGACGTTTGCCGTCACCGCTCACCGAAGCCAGGTATGGTGACGCGCAGTTCTCGCGCGGCTCCGGCACGCTGACCATGCAACTTCCAGAGACGCTGTACACGTGCGGGCTGGTCGAGGGAGCACCGTCGTGCTTGAAGAAGAACGAGCGTGCGTCGGTGCCGCTTTCCGAGGTTGTAGAGGCGGCCGTCGCCGGCGGTGCGTATGAAGTGGTACACGTGCCCGTTGCGATGATCGTCGGCGAGCGCGCCGAATGCTTCGTGATCCGTGCTCGCGTCGCGAGCAACGAGCTCCCCGGCCTCGGCCGCGAGACGTCGCTCTGCCTCGCCGGCGACGGCGTCCCGCTGCGTACGCGCGTCCTCTCGGCGCTTGCGAGCGACGAGTGGGAGGCCGTTGGTGTGCGTCACGACATCGACAAGGCCGCGCTCAAGACGGTGCTGGCCGGCTTCGACCAGGCTGCGTCGACACTGCCGAAGTAGCCTCGCCGTGTGCTCGGCGCGGAAAGCTTCTACGACAGCGTGTTGCGCGAGTTGTTGTTCGCGCTTGGGGCGGCGCTGTTCCTGGCGAACGCATACGCGCTGTACCGGCGACGCGCCGATCGCGAGGAGGCCGTGCAGAAGACGATTGCGCGTCACCGAGCCGGCAGTCCCGTGCGCGGCTACCAGCGCACCGGCGACGATGTCGACCTGCCGCAGGCTCCGCTTGCGCGCACGATTGCATACACGGTGATCGGGTTCTTCGTCATGGTCGCCGGTCTCGGGGCGATGTTCAACAAGTGAGCGGGTAGCTGTGCAGGCGTGGGTGGTTCATCGACCAGGGCCCATCGACACACGTCCGCTCGCGCTCGTCGAACACCCTCCGCCCGAGCCCGGGCCCCGCGAGGTGCGAGTGCGAGTGCACGTCTGTGGCGTGTGCCGAACGGATCTGCATTTGGCAGAAGGCGATTTGCCGCCCCGGCGACCCGATGTCGTGCCCGGCCACGAGGTCGTCGGAGTCGTCGAGGCCCTGGGCGACGGGGCATCGCGCTTCGCGGTCGGTGATCGCATCGGAATCGCTTGGCTGCGACGAACATGCGGACGGTGCACGTACTGCCGCCGCGGCGCCGAGAACCTGTGCGTCGCGCCGCGCTTCACGGGTTGGGACGACGACGGTGGCTACGCCGAGCACGCAGTCGTGCACGAAGACTTCGCCTACCGGCTCCCGGCTGAGTTTTCCGACGAGCGCGCGGCGCCGCTTCTCTGCTCGGGCATCATCGGATACCGCGCGCTCAAGCGCAGCGTGTTACCGCCCGGCGGCCGACTGGGGATCTACGGCTTCGGCGCGTCGGCACACCTTGCGGCCCAGCTCGCGCTTCATGACCACGCGACGGTCCACGTGATGACCCGATCGGCCCGTGCGCGACAGCTGGCGCTCGGCCTCGGCTGTGCGAGTGCATCCGAGGTGCGTGACGGCCCGCCCGAACCCCTCGACGCTGCGATCTTGTTCGCGCCCGCCGGCGAGCTCGTGCCGATTGCGATGCGGGCTCTCGATCGCGGCGGAACCCTGTCGATCGCCGGCATCCACGTCACCGACATTCCCGGTCTCGTCTACGCCGACGAGTTGTTCGAAGAGAAGACGCTGACCAGCACCACCGCGAACACCCGCCGCGACGGTGAGGAGCTGCTCGAACTCGCCGCAGCGGGCCGCGTTGCGCGTCGAAACGGTCTCGTACGAGTTCGCCGCCGCCGCCGACGCGCTCGCCGATCTCGCGCACGATCGGTACGCGGGCGCCGCCGTACTGCGCGTCGCCTGCTAGCCCCGACGGCCTTCGGTACGCATGTGGCGCGCGATTTCGCGCATGGTCCGGTCGTGCGCGGGCGCGCGCTCGGCGACGATGCTCACGGGGTGACCATCGGCTTCGACGATATCGATGCGACGCGCGTTGGTTGACACGAGTGCCTGCTGCGCGACGTCCGAGAGCGGAACGGCGACGGTCGTGCCGCGTTCGGCGGCGAGCGGCTCGTCGGGGCGCTTGGCCGCGAAGGACCCGGCGACGACCCAGCCGGCAGTCGCACCGACGATCGCGCCGATGCCGAGCACGAGCAGCGCGCTCACCCAGCGCGCCAACCCGCCGATCTCGATGAACGCAAGCGGGAGCGCGACGAGCAACCCAACGAGGGCGCCGACCACTATCCCGAGCAGTCCGCCGCGCGCCATCTCCCTCGTGAGCGGACCGACGATCGCGCTCCCGGCGACCGCGCTCGTGGTCTCGGAACGCATCTCTCCCTCGACCGCCGACAGGTGATCGCGCGCGTCGGCGATGCGCACGTTGACGGCATCGACGCCGGAGCGCTCCAGGGCGTGCACTGCGTTTCGCGCTTCGTCGTCGGTGTCGTACACGGCAATCAGCCGCATGTCGTTGCGAATGCTCATGCTTCGCGCGTTCCCTGGCAGGGTCGGGTGGAAACGTCACGCGTAGGCGCACGCAGGTGCGAGAAGGTGTGGGCGAAAGGGTCCGTCGGGTGCGCGCCATCGGAACGCAGCCGGACACGAAACTCGGGTTCGCGCCGAGCCCGGGCACCTTCGGAGAAGGCATCGCCGCGCCCGACGGCCCGCGTACTTCACGACCGTTTGCTCCTGGCTCGGACGGTTGCACCGCACGTCGTCGCGTCCGCGTTCGGATGTTCAAGCCGAAGATCGTCGCGATCGAGCGCGCAGTTCGGGTGGACGCCCTCCGACGCGTCGACGATCTTGGCGGCACGGTGCGCGGGGTGCCGGCCCCGGACGTCCCGTCTGCCCTCAGGTGAGGCTGACCTTACGAGCGGGATAGACTGCGCGCTACGGCGCCGCTACTGGCGGTTCGGTGGCAGTCCGGTGTCAGGAGTAGCCGAGGGATGCAGCCGACGAGGACGCTCCACACCGTCCGGGCAGCGGTGGCCGGGATGCGGCGCGTCGACCACGTGAAGATCGTCGAGGGCGAGCACGTGCGCTTCTCGGTCGTCGGCGTCGGGCACCGCTTCCCCGTCGAGCGTTTGGTCAGCGCGTCCGTCGCACGCGAGCTAGCTCGCACATTTCCCTGCCGACGCGTGCTCGACCAACCGGGTCCGGGCTGAGCCATGTGGGTCTGCCACTGCCGAGCGGTCACCGACACTGCGTCGGTCAACCAGTACGACGCCGACGCGAAGATGTGTGAGAACTGGGGCTACGAGCGTCTCGACGCGAGGTTCCGCGAGGAGTCGATCGGCGAGATGAACGACGCCGACGTCATCGTCGCGCGGACCCTGTATCTCGAAGGCATTCTCAATCTGCGGCGGCGGGGCACTGTACGCGTCGGCGAGACGGTTCCCGAAAAGCTGCAGCTCGCCATCGATCTCGGCGAAGCGCGATTGACCGTTTGAACGTCGGCATCGCGGCCTGTGTCAAGCGCCGGTGACAACGGCTCCCGCGAGTTGCTCGATCGCACCGTCCAGGGCGAGGAAGAGCACGTCGACTGGATCGAGACGCAACTCGCGCTCCTGCGCCAGATCGGCGAAGCGCACTATCTCGCGCAGCAGATCCAAAGCTGATAGAGGACGCGCGCTACGGCGCGACCGACTCTTCGTCAGCCGCGATACCCGTATCGGCGAATACAGGCGGAATGCCCGCAATGCCGAGCTCGGCGATATCTTCGATCGCCTCGACGGGTCCACGCGCTGCACCATGCTGTGCGATGTGCACCGGCAGGCAGCGATACACGATGAGCGCCGCGGCCGCGGCGAGGACCGCGCCGGCGTACACCGCGAGGTGAATGCCCGAGACGAACGCGTGCTCGGCGCCGGCGGTGAGCCGGGCGCCTGACGCGCCCGACAACCGGTGCGCGGTGTCGAGCGCACCCGCAAGCGAGCTGCGCGCAGTAGACCGCTCGCGGGCGGAGAGCGTAGTGACGAAAGATCGAATGTGTGAGGCATACCGCGACGCCGCGACGCTGCCGAGCACCGCCACGCCGAGGGCCGCACCCAGCTCGCGCGTCGCATCGTTCATCGCCGAACCCGCGCCCGCACGTCGCGGCGGCACGGCAGACATGATCGCAGCCGTCATCGGCGACATCGTGAGCGCGATCCCACTGATCAGCGGCAAGACGCAGGCCAGCACGTACAGATAGGTCGTGTCGACGTCGAGCCGCGAGAACATCAGGAAGCCGGCGCACACGAGGCCCATGCCAGCCGCGACCGTGCGGTTGGCACCGATGCGGGCGACGATGCGCGGGGTGAGCGGCGACACGATCACCATGATCGGCGACATCGGCAGCAATCGCAGGGCGGCGCCGAGCGCGCTGTAGCCGAGCACCAGTTGGAAATACTGCGTGATGAGGAACATCACGCCGAACATGGCGAGGAAGACCAGCACCATGCCGCCGGTCGCCGTGCTGAACGCCGGGTTACGGAAGTACGCCATGTCGAGCATCGGTTCGTCGCGCCGTGACTCCCATGTGGCGAAGCACGCGAGTACGACGGCGCCAACTGCGAAGGCAACCAAAGGCGCACTGCTCGTCCAGCCCTTGTCGGGCGCTTGAATGAGGCCGTAGACCAGCGAGGAGATCCCGACGATCGACAGTGCCGCGCCGATCGGATCGAGGCGCGCCTCTTGGGGATCCCTCGAGCGCGGGACCAGGAACACGCCGAAACCGAGTGCCGCGACGATGAACGGCACGTTGACGAGAAATACCGAGCCGAACCAGAAGTGACCGAGCAGCCACCCGCTCGCGACCGGACCGATCGCCCCCGCGCCACCGATGATCGCAGCCCAGATCGCGATCGCTTTCGCCGCGCTCTTCCGGCGGGAAGATGTTGACGAGGATCGACAGTGTCGACGGCATGATGAACGCCGCGCTCGCGCCCATGAGTGCGCGGCACGCGATCAGCTGCCACATCGATGTCGACATGGACGCCAGCGCCACGCCCGCGAGGAAGCCGAGCAGACCGAGTTGGAGCGCACCCTTGCGACCGAAGCGGTCGCCGAGCGCGCCGGCGGTGAACAGTAGTCCCGCGAACACCAACGAGTACGCGGCAACGACCCATTGCAGCTGCGACGTCGATGCGTGTAGGTCGCGCGACAGCGTCGGGATCGTCACGTTGAGGCTCGAGTTACCGACGAACACGATCAGCAGGCTCAGGCACAACACGGCGAGGCTCCACCACCGGCGGGGGTAGAGCGCGAGCACGTCAGCGGCCGGCGTCGTCATGCGCGGTCCAGCTCCGAATCGGGATGCGGGTATGGTCGAGCGGAGATCATATCGCGTCATGAAGTGTCATATGTCGGTGACTGTCGAGTGTCAGCTTGTGCAAAACGCAGGTGCGTGCCATAATCCCGGACCGTGACGATCGTCGACGAGGCCAGCGAAGGGCTCCGGGCGCGTAAGAAAGCAAAGACCGCGCCGCGCCCTCGAGGACGCGGCCCTCGAGCTCTTTCTCCGCCACGGCTTCGAGCGCACGACGGTCGAGCAGATCGCGGAAGCCTGCGACGTCTCGCCCCGGACGTTCTTCCGTTACTTCGCCACGAAGGAAGACGTGCTCTTCGGCGACGCGGCCGGGAGGCTCGCCACGCTCGTCGCGAGCCTCGAGGCGCGGCCCGCCGACGAGGCCCCGCTGGAGTCCCTCCGGGCCGCGGCGCTGACAATGGCGGCCATGCACCAAGAGGAACACGAGCTGCAAAAGGCGCGCGCGAAGGTTGTCACCGCGACGCCCCTGTTGCGCGCTCGCGGCTCGGAACGACAGGACGACTGGAACGACGCCGCGATCGGTGTGCTCGCGGCCCGCGGCGGACGCGGCGGCTCGCCGTCGTTCGACGTCAGGCTCGTCGTGGGCGCCGCCAGCGCGGCGATGCGCGCCGCGTGCCAGGTGTGGGTCGACGATCCCAAGGCCGATCTCGCGGAGCTCGTCGAAGAGGGCTTCGATCAACTCGCTGCGGGCTTCCGCGACGCGTGACTGCGTGACGACCGACCTGCACCCCGCCGAAGCATCGGTCTTGCCCCACGACGACACGGCCCCCGACACACGTGGGCGCTGGGTGACGCTCGTCATCGCGATCCTCGCCGCGTTCATCGTCGTGCTCGACAACACCGTGTTGAACGTGGCGATCCCGACGATCTTGCGCGAGTTCGACACGACGCTTCCGAGCCTCGAGTGGGTGGTGACCGGCTACTCGCTCACGTTTGCCACGTTGTTGATCATCGGCGGCCGTCTCGGCGACGTGTACGGCCATCGTCGCATCTTCATCATCGGTGCCGCGTTGTTCGGCGCGGGCTCACTGCTCGCGTCCGTATCGACGTCGGTCGGCCAGCTCATTCTCGGCGAGGCGATCATCGAGGGGATCGGCGCGTCGCTGATGTTGCCGGCCACACTTGCGATCTTGTCGAGCACGTTTCGCGGGCGCGAGCGGGCCTCGGCATTCGCGGCGTGGGGCGCGACCGCCGGTGTCGCCGCTGCTTCTGGCCCCGTCGTCGGCGGTTTTCTGACGACCAACTACTCGTGGCGCTGGTCGTTTCGCCTCAACGTGATCATCGCGCCCCTCGCGATCCTCGGCGCGCTGCTGTTCATGCGCCGTGGTACGCGTAGTCGTACGCGCGTATCGATCGACGTTCCGGGCGCGTTGTTCGTCGCAGTCGGCATGTTCTTGTTGGTCTTCGCGCTGAGCGAAGGCGGGAGCTATGGCTGGTGGCAACCGGTCAAGGACTTCTCGATCAACGCCCATCCGCTATGGCCCGCGTCGCGGCCGATCTCGATGATCCCTGTCGTGATTGTCGCGAGCCTGCTCGTGCTCGGCGCGTTCTACGTCATCGAGCGCGCAAAGGAACGGCGCGGGGGCGACCCCCTGTTCGAGTTCGCGCACCTTCGTTTCTCGACGTACAGATACGGATTGCTGACCGGACTCGTGCTCGCCATGGGCCAACTCGGTCTGAGTTTCGTGTTGCCCGTGTTCTTGCAAGACGGCAGACATCTCAGCGCGCAAGAGAATGGGCTGTGGTTGTTGCCGACAGGTCTGTTCGTGATCGTCGGCGCGCAAATCGGCGGTCGACTGATCCGGCTCTTGGGCACGACTGTCGTTGTCCGGATCGGCTTGGCGATGTACGCGCTGGGCATCGCGTACGTCGTCTCGGTGATCTCACTCGACGTCACGGTGTGGCGATTGCTCCCGGGGTTCGCGTTCTATGGCGCGGGCATTGGGTTCGCAGGCGCGCAGCTGACGAACGTCGTGCTCTCGGAGATCCCCAAGCGCGCGTCCGGAGTCGCCAGTGGCGCGAACACGGCCGTGCGGCAAGTGGGCATGGCGCTCGGCGTCGCGATCATCGGCGCACTGCTCGCCGCACAAACGTCGAGTCACACGATCAGTCGCATCAGCAACGCGGCGCTCCCCGGCGACGTGAAGGCGAACGCGATCGCAGGTGTGCACGCGCTCGGATCGAGCTATCGCCCGTCCGCCTCGTTCGGCGCGTCGAATCGCGCGGTCGTGCAGCACGCGCTCGAGTCGGGACTCGTCTCGGGCACGCGCATTGCGCTCACGTTTGCGATGGTGCTCGTCGCAGCCGGCGCGGTCGTCTCGTTCCTGATCCCGCGCACTGCCGGCGCCCACGACGATCGCCCGCGGGGCATCGTCGAGGACTTCGAGCCACTCGAACCACTCGATGTCAACCCGGAGCTCGTACTCCAGCGCACAGGGATCGACCACCGCGTGTAGCTCGCTGGCGAGCCGCCGTCTCGGTGCGATTCGTAAGGCTGACGGGAGATGCCGATGAAGACGGAGGTCGGCCGGACATGTCCGCGATTTTGACGGGTGGCCCCGTTTGGCGGCCGGATCGGAGCAGGCTGGGGCGGTATGCGACTACGACCGCTGCGACTCGGTCTCCGGACCCGGGCGACGATCAGTTTCGGGGTGACCGGACTGCTCGTGGCCGTCGGCTTGGCTGCGGTCACCTACACAGTTGCCCGCAGCTATCTCGTCGACCAGCGTGAGCGCACGGCAGTTCGGCAGGCGTACGTGAACGCACGGCTTGCGCGCACCGTGTTGCGGAGCCCCGACGCGGATGTCCGCGCGTTCCTCGCCGGTCTCGGCGGCGGGACAGCCTCCGACTCTGTCGTCCGGTACCAGGGGGAGTCGTTTTCGACGTCGGTCGCGTCGGGCCCGGACACGATCCCCGAGGATCTGGTGCGTGTGATCGCCGACGGCCACGCGGGCCACCAGCGTTACCGAGACGCGAACGGCGAACTGAACCTGGCCGTGGGTGTGCCTCTGGCCGCCGCGAACGTGTCGTATTTCGAGCTGTTCCGGCTCGACGAGCTGGAGCGCACGCTGGATCTCCTGGCCCGGTCGTTGATCGTCGGCGTGGCCGCGGCCGCCGTCATTGCGGCAGCAGTCGGGCGTGCCGCGGCGGGGCGGGTCGTACGCCCGCTCGCGCCGGTGACTGCTGCCGCCGAGCGGCTGGCGGGTGGGGAACTCGACACTCGCATGGTCGACGTCGAGGATCCCGATCTGCGACATCTGTCGGTCGCGTTCAACACGATGGCGGCGGCGTTGGAGGCGCGCATCGAACGCGAGGCTCGGTTCGCCGCAGACGTGAGTCATGAGCTGCGGTCACCGCTCACCGCTGTCTCCGCCGCGTTGGAGATCATCGACCGCCGTCGCGAGCAACTGCCACCGCAGGTCATCGATGCCTTCACGGTGCTTGCGGAAAAGGTCGCGACATTCCAACAAACGGTTCTGGACCTGCTGGAGATCTCCCGGCTCGATGCAGGGACGGCGTCGTTGTCGGCCGACTCGATCAATATCGAGCAGTTCATTTCTCGGCTTCTCGCTCTGCACGACGCGGAGGATGCGACGATGGTCATCGAAGATGCCGCACCAATTTCGTTCACCGGCGACCGCCTTCGGCTGGCGCAAGCATTGGGCAACATCATGGACAACGCGCGCCGGTACGCCGGTGGCCTCACGCGGATCACGGTGATGGTTCCACAGATGGGCGAACTTCGATTCCTGCTCGACGACGGCGGGCAGGGTGTTCCCATAGAAGAACGCGACGCGATCTTCGGGCGCTTCGCCCGGGGCGAGGCGGGCGTAGCTGCCGGGAGCACGTCGGGCACGGGGTTGGGTCTCGCGTTGGCCGTCGAACACATTCGCTTGCACGGCGGGCGCGTCTGGGTGGAGGACAGTCCCGAAGGCGGTGCCCGCTTCGTGGTCGAGGTCCCAATGGCGGCCGCGCCGTGAGCCGCCGGGCGCGAGTCGTCTGGTTGCTCGTCGTGTTGGCATGTGGCGGGTGCGCCGTCAGCAACGAGCAACATGCCCGAGTCGCTGATGACGACTCGGTACCGTTCGGGCTCCTCGATCGCAGCGCACCGCCGCTCGTGCCGCCGACATCAGGTCCCGCGACCGAATCCGTCGCGATGTGTTTCCTCCACGGCGACTCCTTCGCGAGCGCTGTCAGTCGCGCTGGACCCACCCGTCTCGCTCAAGGATGTCGTCGCGGCGCTGGCCGATCCGCCGGCTGTCGGCGGGGTGGCGTTGCGCACGGCGGTCGGTGATCCGTCGATCGTCGGGCAGGTCCGTCTCGTCGCCGGCACCGCGGAAGTCGACTTGCTCTCGGCGATCTCCGCCCTCGCGGGCGACGAGCAACTCCTCGCCGTCGCGGAGCTCGTGTGCACGCTCACCGGACGGCCCGGTGTCGGTCGAGTGTCGTTCACGCTCAACGGTGCGCCGGTCGACGTTCCGCGTGGCGACGGCTCCCTGACTGCTCGCCCTGTGTCCCGAGACGACTACCGCGTGCTCCTGGGCAAGTAGTCCGCCGCCGAGACTGTTACCGGAGTGTCATTTCCGCGCGTCGAAAGCGTTCCTTCGAACGACGAAAGTTGTTCGTTATGCCCCTGGGACCCGAGAACACCACACGGCGCGGATGACGGTCAGCGAGTCCGCGTCGTCGGCGGGTGCACCGCGCCGCGAACCCGGCGAGGACCTGCCGGTCACCACATCGGCTCCCCGGGGCAGAACTCACGCAGACCGGATATCGCCAGTCGGCTATGCACGAATCGCAGGTGTTCTCTACCTGATCATCTTCATCTGCGGACTCTTCAGCGAGATCGTCGTTCGCTCCGGCATCATCGTCGACGGCGCTGGACCGGCGGCAGCGAACGCAAGGTCGGGGCGCTCGTGATGTCACCGTTCGTGCGCCAACGACTGCGCGCCCGCAACGCGAAGGAATGCAACGAGGACTTTGCGTCTCCTGACGGGACTCCTCGAGGCGGGAGAGGTCACGCCCGTGATCGACCGACGCCACGCGCGGTCAGACGTTCCCGAAGCCATCCGCTACTTGGAAGCCGGTCACGTCCGGGGCAAGGTCGTCATCGCATTGTGTGAAGGCGTGGTGGGCGCGGGCGGAGATGGCGATCGCGACGCGATCGCCATCTCCGCGCGATGCGGCCGCGAAGCGGGGCCGGAACCATTGACGGTATGCAACGAAAGGAAGCGTCATGACGCTCAGCATGCTCGACGAGGCCGCAAGCCACGAGAATGAGCTGGACGCCCGGCCCGAGACCGTCGGCTCGTTCGAGTCGCTGGACGGCGCGGCACGCGCCGTGAGCCACCTCGTCGAGTTGCAGTACGACCCGACGGATGTCGGTATCGCGCCGAAAGGTTTCGAGCTCATCGACAACGATCGACTCCTTCCTCGTGCGGCGTCCGGGCTGCGCACGGGCGCGATCACCGGTGCGATCGTGGTCGGCGCGTCGCTGATCCTTCGTGCCGTCGGGTTCGACGAGCTCGTGGGCACGGTGCTGCCGGCCGTGGGGCTCGCGGCGGTGTTCGGGGCGCTCGGCGGGCTGGTGGTCGCGGTCGTCAGACACCGGCGGGAGGCGGCAATGCGCTTCGGTGTGCGACGTCGCGAGTTGATGCCGACGACGTTCGACGTCGTCGTCACGCACCAGCCCGACCGAGCGTGCCACGACCTCGCACGCTGGTGGGATCCCAAATCCCGTCCCGCGTCCGTGTCGCTTCGCCACGAACCATGACCGCTGCGCCGCGGGGTGCCGGCTGCACGTCTTCGAGCCGGCATCCCGCGGTCAGGGGACCGCTTTGTAGCCCAGGCCGCGCACCGTGACGAGGTGCTCGGGCTGGGCGGGATTCCGTTCGATCTTCGATCGCAACCGGTACACGTGTACGTCGACCAGCTTGGTATCGCCCACGTACTCGTAGCCCCATACCGACTCGAGGAGCGCCTCGCGAGTGAACACACGCCCCGGGGCCGCGGCCAGCTCGCAGATGAGCCGGAACTCCGTACGTGTGAGGTGCACCTCTTCGTCGTCGACCCGGACCACGCCCTCATCGGGAACGACCTCGATCCTGCCGCCGAGCTCGACGGCTGCCGAGGTACTTCCGAAGCCCTGCGCTCGGCGCAGCATCGCCCGTATGCGGGCGGTCAGCTCCTTGGGCTCGAAGGGCTTGGTGACGTAGTCGTCGGCACCGGCTTCCAGACCCGCGACGACGTCGAAGCTGTCGGTTCGGGCACTGACCATGATGATCGGCACGTCGCTGTTGGCGCGGATCCGCCGGCAGACATCGAAGCCGTCGCGGTCGGGGAGCATCACGTCGAGCAGCACACAGTCCGCAGGTGCTCGTTCGAACCGCGACAACCCGTCTTCGCCGGTCGCCGCCTGCTCGACCGCGTAGCCCTCGTCTTGCAACAGCATCGCCGTCTGTTCACGGATGCTCTGGTCATCTTCGACGACGAGGATGCGACCCGGCACCCCATCATCATGCCTGGGCACGGCACCCGACTGCGGCCCGCACGCGGAACGCGATCCCGATCTCGCACTCCCGCGAACGGGATCCGGCGTGCGCGCACACCGGGCTCCCGATTCTCGCCGCTCCGCTCATCGCCGGTGCGGATGTCGTGGCGAACGCACGGCGCGGGGTCATGGCTGTCCGGGTGCCGAGAAATCCCGAGGACGATGTCGAGAATCCGTGGTTCTGCTCCGTCCCAGGGGTGAACGTGGCCAGCGGGGCCGCTGTCACACGGAGGGGAACGCTATGGCCAGGTACCTGTTGCTGAAGCACTACCGAGGCGCGCCGGCGCCGTCAACGATGTCCCGATGGACCAGTGGGCGCCCGACGAGGTCGAGGCGCACATCGGGTTCATGAGCGACTTCGCAGCTCGGCTCGAGAGCAGCGGCGAGTTCGTCGACGCGCAGGCGCTGTCGCCCGGCGGCGTGTGGGTCCGCTACGACGGCGAGGGGCGCCCGCCGGTGACCGACGGCCCGTTCGCCGAGACGAAGGACTTGATCGCCGGATGGATGGTGATCGACGTCGACAGTTACGAGCGAGCGATCGAGCTCGCGGGTGAGCTGTCGGCCGCGCCCGGGGCCGGCGGCGCACCGATCCACGAATGGCTGGAGGTCCGACCCTTCCTGGCCCCTCCGCCCACCGTCACCCAGTGACGGTGGATGACGTCGAGCTGCGCCAGCTCGCGCCAGCGGTGTTGAGCGCCCTCGTCCGTCGCGGTGCAGACTTCGCGACGGCCGAGGACGCGGTGCAAGAGGCGCTGATCCGCGCGCTTTCCGCGTGGGAGGGCCACCTGCCCTCCGACCCCACCGGATGGCTCATCACGGTCGCTTGGAGAGCCTTCCTCGACATCACGCGGGCAGACGCCACACGCCGCGACCGCGAAGTCCGCTTCGACAACGAACCACCGGCCGGCGCGGTCCCGAGCGCCGACGACACACTGCGCCTCTACTTCCTGTGCGCGCACCCCGACCTGACGTCGTCATCCGCGGTCGCTCTGACGCTCCGGGCCCTGGGTGGCCTCACCACACGCCAGATCGCGCAGGCCTACCTCGTGCCCGAGAGCACCATGGCGCAGCGCATCAGCCGCGCCAAGCGCACGGTCAGTCGGGCCGGTGTCGATCGTCCCGGCGACGTGGGCACGGTGATGCGGGTGTTGTACCTCGTCTTCAACGAGGGCTATTCGGGCGACGTCGATCTCGCGGCCGAGGCGATCCGACTGACCCGCCAGCTGGCGTCGCTCGTCGACCACGCCGAAGTCGACGGGTTGCTCGCCCTGATGCTTCTGCACCATGCGCGCCGTCGCAGCCGTACCCGACCGGACGGAAGCATCGTGCCGCTCGCCGATCAGGACCGAAGCCTTTGGGACACCGAGCTCATCGCCGAGGGAATCGACATCGCACAGGCTGCGCTCGCGCGCGACGGGCACGGCGAGTACCAGGCGCAAGCGGCGATTGCCGCGCTCCATGCCGACGCGCCGCGTGTCGAGGAGACCGACTGGGTCCAGATCGTGGAGTGGTACGACGAACTGCTCCGGTTCGCCGACACGCCGATCGTCAGGCTCAACCGTGCGGTCGCAGTCGGCGAGGCGGATGGCGCGCTCGCAGGGTTGGCCGCACTGGCCGAGGTCGACGAAGACGTCCCGCGGCGGGAAGCGGTCGCCGCATATCTCCACGACAAGAACGGCGATCTCGAGGTCGCTGTCCGCCTCTACGCCGCCGCAGCGCGCAACGCACCCAACCTCGCAGAACGCGACCATCAGGCGCGCCAGGCCGCGCGACTCAACCAGCTCCTGCGCCACCCGAGATGAGCACGGTCGCGAAAGATGTCGGCCAGCTGCTGGGCGAGGGCGCGCCTTCAAGATCGGCCGAACCGATGCGAGCTCGCACCAGGCCCCCAGCGCCGAGCCGTCGACAGCACTTCTCGCGTCCACGGACCTGTGCCAGAACGCCGGCTCCGGGGCGCGCAGGGACGCCGCGTGTCAGAGCAGCCACACCTAAGCGACGAGGTCGGACAGGTGTTGCAGCGAGTTGTTGAGGTGATCCTGCCCGAACGGCGGGAACTGGAGGTGCTCGCGCACCTGGGGCGGGACCGCCGACCAGTCGTACGTCAGCGTCACCGTCGTCCGCGACGGGCCGGTCGCCTCGAGGTCGTAGCGCCAGATCCAGCCGCCGAAGCTGAGTTCCCCGGTCTCGGGCGACTCCTGCCCGGGCTGCCACGCGATGGCCCGAGGCTCGTCGAACACCTCGACCCGGTTGGCGATCTTGTAGTCCTCGTCCGGGTGGTTCGGGTGATACATCGCCATCCGGAACACCTGACCGGCGGCGGTAATGCGATCGCGGTCCAGGGACTCGCGCACCCAGCCGGTGCCGTCGATATCGGCGTGGGCCGACGGGTCGGCGAGCACCGCGAACACCGCTCCCGGGGCGGCCTCGATCGTCGTGGACGCGGTAACCCGCTCGTTTTCCATACCAGTGAGACGGCTCGCCGGGCCCGAACTCATCGCCGCACGGGACACCGGCCGGTCGACGAGCGAAAGTGTGGCGCCAATCCGGGTGCGCGGACCAAACCTCGCGGAGGGGCCCGCTCAACGACAGGACCAAGTTGGCGGGCGACGGTGAGTCCGCGTTTGATCGCGAGCGCATCGGACTCGCTCCAAACGCCCCTTCGACAAAGCGACGCGAAAATGCCTCTCGCCGGTTCAATGGCCGTACGACATGCTCAGGGGTGCGCGCGACGCGATCGTCGGCGAGCTGACGGCTACTACGTCGGCATCATGAGCCCGTCGGATGACACGAGGAAGTACTGGCCGCCAACCCCGCGCCGACCTCACCGGAATAGGCCGACAGCATCCCATACCGCCGGGCTCGTGTGGCAGTCGACGGCCACCTCGAGCGCTCGGCACATCTCGCGGATCCTGCCGTCGGCAAGCCCGCCCAGGCGCTCGACCAGAACTCCGACCGAGACGCTCTCGACCGAATCGAGATTGGCGACACACGATCGCGGCACAGGATCCTCGCCCGGTTCCAGGGCGACTGCGCTCCCAAGCCCACGGATGGCTGTCGTGCGCGGGGCGATGAGCGCTCGACGAAGGCGAGGGATGGCGCCGCCCACGCCGCCGCGCTTGTTGCCGTCGGGCAGCGGGTGGTTCCACGCGAGACGGCACGTGAGGACCGCGGCCTTATCGAGGACGTCGGGATAGAAGTCCTCGTCGCCGAAGCCGGCCGCCGGCGCGTGGAGGGCCGAGTCGGCGAGATCGACGCGCGCCGCTTTGGTGAGTACGGCTGCTTCCGTGTTCGTGACTTGTTCCGCGAGCCAGAAGTACTCGGCCAGGCTGATGTAGCGCGTCACCGTGCGAGGCGGTCAAGCAGTTCTTTGTCACGAGCGAGAAGCTTGCTGGCGCGGGCGGTGAAGTCCTTCTCGGACCGCACGCGCTCGATCTCGGCCGTAAGTGACTCCACGATCAGCGCGTTGACGCTCGTGCCCCTGATCCGGGCGACCGCTTCCGCCTGGTCGGCGAGCTCCTCGGGGAGCCGGACGGTGGTCTGCTTTGCCATGACATCACGATATCACGATATCGCGCTCGAGCGTTTCCTGTGCCGTCCGACATCGTCTGGCGGTCGGCTGCCGGATGACTCCCATGCCGCACACGCTCGGTTCCGCTTGCGGAACCTAGAAGTGTGTCTACCTCGGTTTGCTCGTGGGTTCGGGTCTCCTGGGTCGCGGTCGTTGTCGCGGGGTCGTGTCCGTGGTTGTCGGTGTCGGTGCTTCGGCTTCATCGCGGTCGGTGTTCTGAGTGCCGTTCCGATCCGGTTCGTCGGATGATCTTGCGACCGAATCCAGACGCTGCCGAGGTGCTTCGCCAGAACGCGTTTCCGCAGCGACGCGTACGCGTTCGCTCGTCGGCCGACCGGCGCATCGGGACGGTCGCGTGCGAGGTGGTCCTATCGCGTCGTCGGCCCACGCGGCTTCCATGGAATCCGCCAAGTTGCGGCGTCGCCGCGCGCGACCATGATCAGGTGAGGTTGCGATGAAGCGTGTGTATCTCGACCAGAACAAGTGGATCGATCTTGCGAGGTGCGTCACCGGCCGCGAAGACGGCGCACGGTACCGCGATGTTCGCGACGTGCTCGCCTACGGTGTCGATCGCGGTCTCGTGTCCTGTCCGCTGTCCGCTCAGCACTACATGGAGACGGCGAAGCGAGGCGATGCGGCATCTCGTCATCGACTTGCGTCGGTAATGGCGGCGGTTTCTCGCTTCGACACAATCGCCTCGTCCGCGCGAATCGTGCCGATGGAGATCGATCTCGCGCTCCGAGACCGCTTCGGGCGCCCTGACTCTCCCCGGATAACGCTCGTCTTCGGGAAGGGCCTTCGACACGCGTTGCCACTCAAGCGTCCGCTGTACGAAGTCCCTGACGGCGCGGGGCTGGACGACGAAGCCAAGGCTCGATTCGAGTACATAGTCCGCGAGTTCATGGAGTACGCGGCGCTTGCGGGACCGGGGGAGGGTCGTCTCATTACAGCCGAGCTCGCCGCGGATCTCGAAGGTCTCGGCGAGGAGTACGTGCAAGGTGAGCAACGCCTTGCGGGTGGTCTGGCCGCTGAGCCTGACCGCCGCGAAGCCACGCCTAGGTATGTCGCTGGAAGCGAACTCGCGGACCTTGTTCCTGCTCTCAATCAGGCGATGAATCTTGCTGCTTTGAGCGTCGGCGAGACGCGGAGTCTCGCACGCCGTGAGGGCATGGAGTCGTTCTTAATGGATCTTCCCAGTCGGTGCGTCGTCTCTGCACTGCGAACTCGACGGCACGCGAACACGCAGACGGTATGGGAGCCGAACGACCTCGATGATATGGGCGCGCTCGGCATCGCGATCGCGTACTGCGATGTTGTAGTGACGGAAAAGCAATGGGTGCACCTCGGCCAGGAAGCCGGTATTGGAGAGCGGTTCGAGACGACACTCGTGAGCGATCTGGCCGACTTGCCGACGCTGATCGTGTAGTCACTCGAGCCGAGTCAGTTAGCGACACCGGATGCCTCGACGACCTCCCCTCATTGATTGCATGTTCTGCGGCGATCGCGGCGTCCAGAGCAGCGGCGAGGACGTATTCCCGATGTGGCTTCAGAACAAGCTGAAGCACTTCGCGACGCAGCATCACCCTTCATCCGACCCGAGGTACATGAACTGCACGTACTCCGACCTCGCCGCCTTTCAGGACGACATCGCGGCAGGCTCGGTTGACGCGGCCGACGGACGCAGCGTGACTGGAGCGCGTCCCGCCGCCTACAAGCTCCCGGACGTGTCCGCGTCGTGGAACAACGGGTGGATGGGACGTTTGGAGGACGCTGCAACTCGCGTGATGCCGGGCTTGATCGAAGGAAAGGCGAAATCCCTCGCGCCTTTTGATCAGCTCATTCTCGCGACATGGATGGTCAAGACCTGCCTCACCTACGACGCCGCGCGTGAGCCAAGCGTCATCTCGGCGAGTGTCGGGAGCTACGAGTTCTTTCGAAACGGCGTGCCGCGCCACACCACATTCGTTGCCGTGGGCCACGACCCGGATCACGTCATGGAGGGCGCGCTTGCGCACGGACGCATGCATGTCGAAGCGAATCCACTCCTCGCTCCGAGTATGGAAGCGGCGATCTTTACCTTCCAATTCGATCGTCTTCTCCTGCATGCAAGCATCAATATCAGTGAGAACATGCCGCACCGGGAAATGGGCGTCAGCGTGCCGCTCAAGGCGCCGTACTTCGAGCGAATCTGGCCGCAACAGGGACGGTTCCTCTGGCCGTCGGAGGCTGCGAGGCTCTCGCCGGACACACTTGTTCCACCGCCAGAGGAGACTCCGCCGAATCCATTGTCGTGGTAACTCCGTCGCGCCGAGACGGAGGGAGGAGCGACGTATGAGGCAGCCCCGTTTTCACATCGCCTGGCTCGGGCCACGGTTCTAACGCCGCAGATGTCGCGTGACGCGGCACTCGGGGCCGTCGCACCGCCACACAGATCGATGGCCACCACGCGGTGTTGACCGAAGCGTCCACGCCTCGTCCCGAACGCCTCGTGCGTGCAAGCGCGGCGTTGTGGCGGATGCCTGCTATTCCGAGCCGGTCTGTTCGGATGAGTCTCGCGAGAGAGCGACGTCCGCATCAGCGATGAGGATTTCCGTTACCCGTGCTACGTCATCGAAGCCGAGCCCAAACTCTTGAAAGACATTCTGCGCAAGCAGCGACGTCCAGGTTGCTCCGACGTCGGCGGCATTCAGCTTCATGCCGACGCCCCGAGGTCGCGGGATCGTGACCCATGGGTCGGAAACGACGTTCGCGTAGCGAGTGATCGGACCTATGCCATGGACGTTGAGTACTGATTCGCCTCGATAGAGAATGTTGTAGCTCGCGACGAAGTCAGCATCGTCGTCCCCTCGTTCGCGCGCCAGCGCTGTGACCTTGATGGCGACGGCTTCAACGGAGCGTCGTTGGCCTTCCTCGAACTCCCGGTCATGACTCTTGTCCGCGCGGTGGTACCACGAGCCTGGCGCCGCGCATCGCCCACACCTCGACCGCGCATTCGCGGACTGCTTTGTTTCGCCTGAGCGAGACGCCGAGCCGAAAGGCAGAATTGTTAGGCTCCACACACCCAGATTGCCACTCTGGGCCGCGTCTGCACGTCACCAGTCGTCGTCGTTTCGGACGCCGCTGCCAGCGCCTAGTGCGACGACGTCCACGAGATTCGCATCCGTTGCACGCGTAACGGCGTTGCTCAACGCCTGGGCGATTGCTTGATCTCGGTCTTGAGTTGCGTGCTGGTAGATCAGAGCCACGCGTGATGACGCGTGACCGAGCCGCGCCATGAGCTCCTTCGTCGTCGCGCCTGTACCTGCGGCGAGCTCGCTCCAGTGTGGCGCAGATCGTGGAAGTGCAGGTCCTCGACGCCGACCACGCGCGCGGCGCCACGCGCCATACATGCTCCCTCGACGGAACGGTTGATCTTTCGTGCCGGTGAACACCCAACCATCCGACCCGCGAGCGGACCACCGGGCGAGATGCTCCTCGAGTTCGGGGATTAGCACTTGCGGAACCGACACCGTTCGGACACCGGCCGCGGTCTTGGGCGGCACGACTGCGAGCGATCCGTCCTTCAGCTCCTGCAGTTGTCCGGTCACGTGCACGGTTGCGTGCAGGAGATCGAGATTACGGCACGTGAGCGCGCGTAGTTCGCCGAGTCGTAGGCCGGTGAACGTCGCGGTCAGCATGAGCGCGCAGTAGCGCGGCTCGATCGCATCGGCGATCTCGTATACCTCCTCGATCGTCGCGATCGGTCGTTCCTTCGGGTGCTCGACGCCCACGCCTCGGATGCGGCACGGGTGCTTCTCGATCAGCTCGTCGTCGACCGCGGTCGCCAGGATGCCGCGCAGCAGTCGGTAGCTCTTCGCCGCGGTCGATGCTCCGGGCCGCGGACCGCTCAACAACGACGCGTGCCAGGAGCGGACCACCGCGGGCTTGATATCGCGCAATGGGATCGCACCGAGCGTCGGGAGCACGTGGAGGCGCAGCAGTCCCTCGTACAACTCCCGCGATCGCTCCCGCAGGAGCGGTCGTTCGCTCATCCAACGCGCCGCGTACTCCGCGAGCGTGCTGTCGGAAGCGACCCCAACGCCGCGTTCGAGCTGAGTTCGTGTTGCTGCGAGGAACGCGTGGGCGGCGCGCGCGGTCGCGAACGTCTCGGGCGCGCGACGCTCCACGCCGTCGACCCGGTAGCGCGCTTGATACCGGCCGGACGGCAATCGTCGGACGCTTCCCCATGGGCATCGGCGGATCACTCCCGCGAGCACCAGGTGCCGACACACCCCGCCGAGATGTGGCACGGATGTGGCACGGCCACCAAGAAGGGCCGAAAAACGCAGAGCGGGCGACGGGAATCGAACCCGCGTTCTCAGCTTGGGAATCGCACGGGGCGGATTTCAGCGAACGGCGTCGGACGAAAATTGCTGGTCGACGCGTCCCGTGGACGACAGCGGACGTCTACGAACGGCTGCGTCCGCGCGATGACGTGCGATGCGGCAAGGTTGCTGGGCTCTGGCCCGCGCCAGAGCTTCGATTCCTGGGGCGCCTGCGCGGGGCGACGGTGGACGATGCCGATGTTTTGGTCTCGTCGTCGTGGTCGCGATTTGTCCTTGTCGTAGTGGGCGCGGTCGCCGACGGAAGTCCGATCATCCGTGACGTGCTTTCTGCTCGTTACGAGCACGCCCGAGGTGGATGACAGCGGACGTCGGCGGCGCGTTACCGCAAATCAGAGCGGACGATCGGATAAGCGTGGATGACGGCGGATGGCATCGGACGCGCCATAAACCCGCCATGGCGCGGTTGCGTACATCCGCGGCTCGTCTTCAAGCGTGTGCCATGTCCCGCGAGCGCGACGCACGAGTTCGTAACTCGGACGACCGTGATCCGCCGACATCCATCATCGTTCGCATCGGCCATCCGGTAGGCGCACGGTCCGTCAACATTCGTCATCGACCACCGTCGTTCGCGAGTATGGCCGTCAACGTGGCCGTCATCGATCAGGCAAACCTACAACCGGGCCCTGACGGGCCCTGTTTGGTGGTCCACTAGCCGGGAGCCCGCCACGACTCTCTCGCCGGTCTGAACGTTCTCATACCAGTGCGTCTCGAACTGGAATGCGTCAGCTCCGAGTACGAGGAACTGCCGACTTCACCAAGGCGCCCAGTGAACCTCCAAACGCATCCGCCGATCGAGTCGCTTCACGAAGCGGGCCGTTGGTTCCGTCACGCCAATCTGAGCTCGATGTCCGCATCGACGAAGGTGAGGAACGCCTCGGCGTCGTAGATCGAGACGATGATGAGCGCCGTCGACTCGGTGACACGCTTCTGCTCATCAGCGCTGAGCGCGCGGCCCGGGCTCAGCCCGAGTTCACTGACCGCTGCCCGACAGGCAAACGCGTTCAACGGATAGCCAGACGAGCCATTCCGGAGCATTGCAGCAGCGCCTTCCGTGTTGCGCGAGCAATCGACCCATCGCAGAACGCGGTCTTCGACGAAGGCCACAGCCGCCCCAAGATTCGCGTCCCCACGTCGAGCAAGGTCATCTTCAACGATGAGGGTCTTGATCACGTCTCGTCCGACGCGATCAAGCACGCGCTGCGCGGCGGCGTCGGCGTCCGCGGATCGGAGGCCGCGACCGTGATCATCTAGCACCGGTGGGTTCGAGGGCAGCGTCGCAGGCACTAGCAGCCAGCCGGCCGAGAAGGAGCCGAGTCGCTGGGTCATCAGCATCGCAAGGGAAGAACCTCGTGCAAGCGATCCGCGGACCCAGTCTGCAGCGGCTTCGCGTTCGACTGCGATACCCACAGGGGTCGTCGTCACTTCGGGACCACACGTCCGTCGGGGTACACGCGGTACGTCGTGCCGTCTTGAGCCTTCCAGTCGTAGTGCGGCCCGATTGGATCGGGGTGCGAAAGATCGGGGTGCAGGCTCTCGCCAGTGTTCGGGTTGTACCAAGAGCCCTTCTCCGAGCCTGGCTCACCGGTTCCGCGCCACTCCCAACCTTCGCCCGGCGAGGCCGCGGGGTTCTCGAAGTTTGGCTGGGCGCCCAACTCCGGTAGCGCATTTGCCGTTCCTGCTTCTGTGGCAACAACTTCACGAACGGTCGTTAGCGAAGGCTCGGCGAACGCCAAGAGCACTGTTGCCTCGTCGCGATCAGCGACCGCATGAGGGCGCGCGAAAGCGCTGCTGGTCGGACCGTCGTAGCTGTAGATGAGCAGCTGGCCTCTCGACGCGACGGCGGGCGCTGCAATGCCAACTGCCGCTGCACCCAACTGAAGCGACGCCAGCATGCCGCTCAGGAGAAGCAGGGCAAGGCGTCGCCAAGAGGTCATCCCTGCTCGCGCTCCAGCACAACCTCGGCTATCTCACGCCCCGCCGACGTGAGAGCGAGCCACACGATGGCACCCGGCGTGGGTGGCGCCTCTCCCCAAGCAATCCAGGACTCGACGACTCTTTCGACTGCAGCCGCCGTTGAACAATCCCAGGGCATGTGGCCTTCGCCGTCGAACTCGCCAGCGACCATTAGTCCGCGGGCCAGCACGTCGACAGTCAGTCCAAGCGCGATCGCTCGAAGGTCCACAGGATCCCGCAAACCTGTGCGTCTGGCGATCTGGTAGACCCATCCGGCGTAGACCCAGTCGTCCACGCCGTTCGCGAGGATGTCCTCGACGAGTGTGCGGTCGTCCGCCGTTCTCATCGGATGTGGATCTTCTGCATCGTGCCGTCGGGCAGCCGAATGTCGATAGTGGCGCCACCCGTCGTTGAGGTGCCCCGAATACCGATCCGCACACCGTCGGTGCGCTCGATGACCGTCCCCTTGTAGCCAGACCATTCGACGGGCTGGCCTCCAGCAGTCAATTCGTCGTGCAGAGCATTCAGCTCGCCCTCGGAGTCGACGGTCCACACGCTTGGTGACCGACCCTCTGCAAGACCGCTCAGCGCGTCTTCCACGCCGGCCGCTTCTTCTGTGGCGAGTTCCGGTACGACTTCGGGTGCTAGTACGCCGGCGAGGATTGTTGTTGCGGGGATTCCGGACCACTGGCCGATCGTGTAGGAGGCTTTGAGACCTGGCCCGTTGTAGAAGGGGTGTACACGCCATTGTCCCTGCGAAACGGCGGACGTGAAGAAGTCTCCGATGCCGGCGCTGTAGTTCGACCACGCACGTCCGGCGTCGTTGAGTGCGGCGCCGGGGTGGTTGATGAGTTCGCCGAGGATGCTGTTGCATCCGAAGAGGCCGGTCGGGTCGACGGCGTTGAGGGGGTTGTTGTCGGCGTACGCGTATGCGGAGCGTGTTGCAGCGTTGGCAGGGTCGCGGGTGAGGAATTGCGCGGTGGCGGCGTCGTAGTAGCGGGCGCGCAGGTAGGTGTATCCGGTTTCGGTGTCGGTGTATTGGCCGGTCCAGCCGAAGGGTGTGGTGGCGCTGCCGGTGGTGCCGGTTTGGTTGCCGTTGGTGTCGTAGGTGTAGGTGCCGATGACGGTGCCGCTGTTGTTGGTGAGGGCGCGGGTGGAGCCGAGTTGGTCGGCGTGGTACCAGCGACTGGTTGTGCCGACGATGTCTTCGATGACGGTGCCGCCGGGACCGTAGATGTAGTCGGCGGTGCCGTCGGTGAGCATCGCAGGTAGTGGCGCGGCGACGTTCCACGCGAAGTGTGTGGTGGTGCTGCTGACGGTTTTGGCGGCGCGGAGGCCGTTGCCGTCGTAGGTGTAGGCCGCGTTGGTGCCGACGGCGGTGAGCCGGTTGGCTTGGTCGTAGCTGTAGCTGGTGGTGCTGCTGCCGGAGGGTGTGATTCCGGTGCGGTTGGCGCGGGTGTCGTAGCTGTAGGTCGTGGCGCCCGATGGTGGTGACGCGCAGGTGCCGGTGCCGCTGGCGATGGTCCAGCAGAGTTCGTTGCCGGCGTTGAATTTCTGGATGGTGCCGTTGGCGAGCGCGGTGGGGTTGTCGGCGCTGTCGTAGCCCGTCGTGTTGGTGTCGACGGCGGAGAGCTGGTTGAGGGTGTTGTAGGTGTAGCTCTGCGAGGTGAAGCCGGGGACGCCGCTTTGGTTGATGGCAGTGATTTGTGCGTTGTCGTCGCGGGTGTAGCTGAAGCTGGCGAAGGTGCCGCTGTTGGCGTGGGTGATAGCGGTGGGTTGGTCGCCGTGGTTGTAGGTGTAGGTGCTGGTTGTGCCGTTGCCGAGGGTCCGGCCGGTGAGGTTGCCGTTGTAGTCGTAGCTGAAGGTCGACGTGTGTGAGAGCCAGTCGCTGATGCTTGTGAGGCGGCCGGCGTCGTCGTAGCTGCGGCCGATGCTGTTGGTGTCCGGATAGGTGAGGCTGGTGAGGTTGCCGGCGAGGTCGTAGCCGTAGTCGACGGTGTCGCCGTGCCCGTTTGTGGACGTGGTGAGACGGTCGAGGTTGTCGTAGCTGTAGGCGTTCGTGCCGGTGCCGTCGTCCATTTCGGTGCGTCGGTTTGCGGCGTCGTAGACGTAGCTGACGTCGGGTGTGGTGCCGTCGTCGTATGAGATGTCGGTCGGCCGGTTGGCGTTGTCGTAGGTGAACGTCGTGACGTGCGACGAAGGGTCGGTGAGGGTCGTTCGGTTGCCGTTGGCGTCATAGCCAAAGGCGGTTGTGTGCGACAGGGGGTCGGTCACGCTGTCGACGCGGTCGAGCGCGTCATAGGTGTAGGTCGTCGCGTTGCCAGCGCCGTCGGTTTGTGAGATCAGGTTGTTGTTGTCGTCATAACCGTTGGTGAGGGTGGTGGTATCGGCGCGGGTGATGGTGGTGAGACGGTTGGCGTTGTCGTAGGTGTAGGCGGTGGCGTTCGTGTCGGCATCGGTGCTGCCGGTGCGATTGCGGTCGTCGTCGTAGCTGTAGCTGGTGCCGTGGCTGAGCGGGTCGGTGACCGTGGTGACGTCACCGAAGGCGTTGTAGGTGTAGGTGGTGGTCCACTGTGACGGTGTTGCGCCGGTGACGTTGCCGTTGGGGGCGATCATGGATGTGCGTCGACCTGCGCTGTCGTAGCCATACGCGACGATGTCGCCGTCGGGGTCGGTGAGCTGCGTGAGATTGCCGACAGTGTCATAGGCGAGATACGCGGTCTTGCCACGTGGATCAGTCACCGCGGTGACGTCGCCAGGATGACTGGAATCTCCGTGGGTGTAGGTGACCGTTCGGTAGGTCGTGCCGGTCAGGAGGCGCGATTCGGTGAGCCGGTTGCCGCCGCTGTCGTAGGTGTAGGTGGTGGTGTGACTGAGCGGATCGGTGACGCTCAGCAGACCGTTGAGGCTGTCGTAGGTGTTCGTGATCGTGTGGCTGAGCGGGTCGGTGGCGGTGAGGACGTTGCCGTGACTGTCGTAGGTGTACGACCACACGTGGCTGCGGGGGTCGGTCATCGTGGCGATGCCGTTGGTGGTCGCGTCGTAGGTGTACGACGTCGTTGCGGCGTCGGCGGTGCCGTAGCCCGCGGTTTCGCTGGTGACTTTGCCGTCGTCGGTGTAGTGCTGGACGGTGACGTCGCCGCGCGGGTCGGTGATCGTCGCGGTGCCGTCGAGCGCGTAGCCGAAGGTCGTGGTGTGGCTCACAGCGTCGGTTTGCGAGGTGACGCGCCGGCCGTCGTCGTAGACGTTCGTCGTGACGGTGTGCCCGCGGGGTCGGTGACAGTCAACAGTAGGTGGTTGGTGTCGTAGGTGAAGTTCGTGACGCCGCTTTCGACGTCGGTGACCGAGGTGAGGTTGCCGTGAGTGTCATAGCCGTAGCTGACCGAACGGCTCGCGGAGTCGGTGACGGCACTGACGCGGCCCGCGGTGTTGTACGTGAAGGTCAGGGTGCGCCCGCCAGGATCGGTCACCGTTGCCAGCTGTCCCGAGCTGTAGGCGAGGTCGGTGTGCTCGCCGTTCAGGTCCTCGATCCGGGTCAGCTGCCCGGACGCGTTGAACGTGAAGATCTCCCGTTGGCGACGCGTGAACGTCCACGTCCCGCAGCAGTTATGGACGAGCGTCGCGAACAACGTGGAAGGGCCCGCGTACCCTGAGCC
This sequence comes from uncultured Actinomycetes bacterium, assembly GCA_963836365.1. Lineage (GTDB taxonomy): Bacteria > Actinomycetota > Acidimicrobiia > IMCC26256 > PALSA-610 > DASQHW01. The sequence goes on along the minus strand of CAWIJC010000004.1, from coordinate 37,993 downwards.
CGTCCACGCAAATGCCTGGCGGGCACCGCCTTCTTCGACGATGTCTTTCGCGTTCGCGGTGTAAGGGTCGTCGACGATCGCCATGTTGTAGTCATCGGTCCAGCCGTAGCCGAACGGGCTGTCGTGTGACGCCCACAGCGAGTTGTAGGTGCGATGCATCCGCAGCCCCGGGCCGCGGCCCGGGATTTCGAGGTCGGTGGTGCAACGGTAGAAGTTGCCGGTGTCGGTGCTGACCGGGTCGCTGCAATCGCGGTTCGTGCGCGTCAGGGAGAAGCTGCCGGGGCCACAGTCGAAACACGGCAACCCCTCCATCGGGGTCGCGCGCCGCAGCCGATTGTTGAGCGCGTCCGCGAGCCAAAGGTTTGCGCCGTCGGAGACCAGACCGGTCGAGTTGCCGATCCAACCATCGAAGCCGGCCCCGTCCATGTAGGTCCCGATGCCGGAACCCGCGACCGTGCGGATCTGGCCTGTGCTCTTGTCGATCTGTAGCAGCGCGTTCGCGTTGACGTTCGAGGTAGGCCCGAACGCGTAGATGTAGTCGCCGGCAGACGCGGTGACCCTGATGCCGAAATCGTTATCCGACGAGTGCGTGGCAACCACGACGACGGTGCCGCCCGTCGTGACGCGCTGCAAGGTTGAAGGTCCGCTCAAGCCGTTGCTGGTGGTAGCCCACAGATACGAGCCGTCCGACGTTAAAGACGTGAGCGTGCTGCCGAGACTTGCGATATAGCCGCTGGATACAGCTCCCGTCCTCGGGTCGACGCTGCGAATACCGGTATCGAAGGTCGAGAAGTAGTAGAGCATCCCGTCCGGTCCGAGTGTCATGCTGTTCGCGGTGCCGAGGGCGGCGATGGTGGACGTTGCGCCCGTCGCAATAGACGTGCGGCGGACCACCGCGCCGCCCGTGCAGGTCGACGTCAGCTCATACAAGAAATGGCCGTCCGTAACCACGTGACCGATCGACGTCATGAAACGCACCGCGCTCCCGTTGGCGCTGTCAGTGCAACCGTACGCGCTCGCACTGCCCGCCAGCGTCGAGACCGCGCCCGTCGACAGATCGACCTTGCGCATCGCGCCATCGGTACCGACGTAAGCGTTGCCCGCCACGACCGCGACGCCGCCCGTGACCTTGAGACTCGCAGCCGCGCCGGTTCCGTCAACAGTCGCGTAGGTCCCGTTCCCCGCCACCGACTCGACTCTCGCAGCCGACGGGACTTCGACCGTCGTGCTCCATTCGCTGGGCTGACCCGCTGACCATGCCGTGCCCGCGCTCGCCTTCCGCAACCGGAAGTTGCCCGAGTCGGCGATGTAGAGGTTCGAGCCGTCGGCGCCGATCCCGGTCACGTAGCTGGAGAACCAGGCGTCCATCCCCGTACCGTCGGCGTACCCCCAACCCACGCCGGCGACGTCGACCTCCGCCGCAGTTGTCGTGTCGTAACGGCGAAGAACCGAGTTGTTTACCGCCAGCACGTACAGGTACGAACCGGCGACCTCCACCGCTCTCGATGCGAGGTTGAAATCGCCGGACGTCGTGGACACGAACGCTGACACACTGCCGGTCGCCAGATCGATCTGCTGGATGACCGAGTTACTCGACAACACGTTCGCCACGAACAACGATGTGCCGTCGCTCGCGATCCCATCGACGCTTCCCGACAGGGTCGCGAACGTCGAACTCGTGTCCGGTGTCGTGCTGAGATCAATCTTCTGCAACGACGGCGTCGCCACATACAAATAGCCACCCACGTACACAAGCCCACCATTGCCACCACTCCCGGCAGGTGTTGACGACAGTGTGGTCGTTGCACCCGAGGAGATCGACACCTTCCGGATCACCAACGTGAAGCCCGTGCCGCAGTCACTCTGACTCGCGTACAAGTAGGTGCCGTCCGTCGCAAGATCGAGGATGTTCTTGAACCGCACCGACGACGACGTCGACGAATCCGTACAACCCGTCGCCGTCGCGTGTCCCGCCAACGTCGTCACCACCCCGCTCGACACATCCACCTTGCGGATCGAACCCTCAGTCCCCACGTACGCGTAGCCGCCAACCACGACCACACCACCCATGTCCTTGAAACTCGCTGACGTCCCCGTACCGTCGACCGTCGCCCACGTCCCGTCACCGGCCAGCGTCGTCACCGCGGCGGGATCCAATGCAGGCCCGGTCGACCCGTTGGACGCCGACGAACGCTTGGCCAAACCAAACAGACCAAGCGCGCCTGCGGCGGCTGCAGCAGTCGCGCGGCGAACAGTGCGGACGCCGCTTCCGCGCGTCACGCACGGCAACATCCGCGGCATCGGTCGTTGCGTCGGCGACGCGCGACAGTGCAGAGACGATCCCGCCGAACACATTCGGGCCCGACGAGCGGGCGGGAGCCTTGAGCGGCGCGATGCCGGTCAGAGTCAGCGTCACGATCAGCACCGCGATGACGAATCGCCGATCGCGCGATCGATAGGGAACGAAGGAGCTGTGCGCGTGCATCGCGCCCCCAACAGCCAGGCCCGCGCCACCAGCACGAAACGAAGACCAGCGGCGACAAAGCGCAGGCGGTCCTTGTGCATTTCCATCGATCACTCAGGCAAGCTTGTGCGCCTACACAAGGTGTCTCTCATCGGTGTACGCCCGCCCGCCCGAACATTCAAGATGCACGACCACCGAACGAGCATCGACGCGTACCAGTTCCTGGCAACCAACCGGCGCGCTGTCGATAGCGGTCGCTGAACTCGCCATCGCCAACGAGCAACGGCAACCAGCACTCGAACGCTCACATATCGACGAATCAATGTGCGCCGCCCACATCCGTGGCCCGCGTCCGCGCCGCGCGTTCTCGAGTACTCGCGTGTTCACGTTGACCGGACCCCAGCTCGAAACGTGCGTCGGCGCGCGTCCTCAGGTAACCGGCACTCGACCTTCTTGTCGCTTGAACGAGTTCGTCAATGCCCACGCCCCTGCACTCTTCGAGATGCATCAACGACGCTCGCTCGTCCGTTGACTCGTTGAGGTCTACTCGTCGGTCTCGTGAGGGATGATCGGTCGCCTTCGCACGCGAATACGGGTCTGCTCGATGACGACGATCGGGCCGTTCTCGATCGCTTCGACGACGCGATCGAGATGCGCGAGCGGCAGAGACGCTTGCGCCTCAGGCGGTGAGGGCCGCTCCCGTCGCTACAGAATCACGGACGAGGCTTTCCGGTGTCCGGACGCAAGGAGCGTGCCGAAATCGATATCCGCCGACAGCGGCACGCGGTGGTTCGGGACCGCCCGGTCGAGAATCGCGGTTTCCGTCGTCACCTGCAATCCGAGTGATCGAGCAGTACAGCGCGTCATGGCTCGCGTCGGAGAGTACGCACCAGCCGTCCGGGCTCGCTGTTCGGTACAGGTCTAAGCGAACCGCTGCGCGATCTCTGACAGAGGTCTATACGCATCGCTGCGCCGCGCTGCGAAGGTCTGTGCGCGCTGCTTGACGCGTGCGCGTCAATGTTCCAGGCAGTCGCTCAACTGACCGTGCAGACCGCGCTATCCGCTGAGGTCTCCCGCCGACTTTGCATGTCGATGTACAGGAGAGCATGCAGGTCTGCGTCGAGGCGCGTGCCGCATGGTCGCGAGCGATGCTTGGAATCGCGTCGCTCCGCGCGGGTGGGGCCGACTACTACCTCGAGGTCGTCGCGTCTGGCCGCGAGGATTACTACCTCGGGTCGGGCGAGGCGGTGGGCTACTGGCTCGGGGCGCACGCGACGACGTTGGGACTCGATGGTGATGTCGCGCCTGAGCATCTGCACGCGCTGCTCGACGGCGACGATCCGCAGTCTGGCCTCCGGTTGGCGCGTACCCGTGCACGCCGGACTCCTGGTTTTGACCTCACCTTCTCGGCGCCGAAGTCGGTGTCAATCATGTATGCGCTCGCGCGGCCTGAGCTTGGTCGCCAGGTCCGTTACGCACACGGCCGGGCGGTTGCGGCAACGATCGGGTGGCTGGAAGCGAATGCGTGCACGGTGCGACGCGGTGCCGGCGGCGCGGTCACCCAGGCCGGCGACGGATTCGTGGCCGCCGCGTTTCGGCATCGCACGAGCCGGGCCGGTGACCCGCACCTTCACACGCATGTGCTCGTCGCGAACTTGACGCGGGGACCCGACGGGCACTGGAGCGCGCCAGACGGCCGGCGGCTGTGGGCGCTCGGCAACACCGCCAGCTATCTGTACGAGGCGGCGTTGCGACACGAGATGACTCGCACGCTCGGTCTGAAATTCGATCCTGTGGCCAACGGAATCGCGGACTTGTCGGGAATCCCACGCGACCTGATCGAGACCTTTTCCCAACGTCGCGCGCGAGATCCTCGACCGCCTCGACGAACTCGGCCTGAGCTCCGCGCGCGCCGCCCAGTACGCCACGCTCGACACTCGTTCGCGCAAGGAAGCATTCGACGCCGACGAGCTGCGCACCGGCTGGGCCGAGATCGCCTCCGACTTCGGGATCACGGCGACGACGCTCGAACGACTCACCGGTCAGATACGGGTCGTCGATCCAGCTCCCGCGTATGTCGAGACGCGCTCAGCGTGGCTCGCGAGCGACGGTGGCCTCACTGCGCACGCGTCGACGTTCGACCGGCGCGACGTCATCCGCGCGTGGTGTGAACAGCTTCCACAGGGCGCCCCGATCGACACGATCGAGCAGCTGGCGGATGTGACGCTGCAGCGCGTCGACATTGTCGAGCGCGAATCACGAGCGCTCGCCCGGATGCGCCGCGAGGACGGTCGTGCGATGACGTCTCCGATCCTCGGACCGCGCTACAGCACGGCGGAGCTCCTCGCACTCGAGCAGCGGCTCCTCGATACGGCGGAACGAAGAGCGGCGGCGCATGTCGGGATCGCTGATCCTCGCGACGTCGAGCGCACGATCAACCTGCGAGCACTCAGCGACGAACAGGCCGACATGGTCCGGGCGCTCACGACGGGCGGTCGTGGCGTCGAGGTCGTCGTGGCACCCGCGGGATCGGGCAAGACGTTCGCGCTCGGAGCCGCGAACGACGCCTGGCGCACTTCCGGATACACGGTGACCGGCTGCGCGCTCGCCGCCCGCGCCGCGCAGCAGCTCTCGGCGGATGCCGGCATCCCCGCCACGACGATCGCGTCGGTCACCTGCGAGCTCCGCGCCGGGCACACACTGAGTCCGCACACGATCCTCGTCGTCGACGAAGCCGGCATGGCCGGAACCCGCACCCTCGCACCCCTCATCGACGCCGCCACCCGCGCCAACGCGAAAATCGTGCTGGTCGGTGATACGCGCCAACTTCCGGAGATCGATGCCGGCGGACTGCTACGCGGTCTTGACCACGAGCTCGGCGCGATCCACCTGACGCAGAATCGACGGCAACGCCACGGCTGGGAACGCGCGGCGCTCCGACAGCTCCGCAATGGGCACGCGAACCGCGCCCTCAACGCGTACATCGACAACGGGCGCCTCGCGACCGCACCGACCGCGAAGCAACTCCGTGCGCGCCTCGCCGATGACTACATCGCTGGGCTTCGGACTGGTGAACGCGTCCTCATGCTCGCGAGTCGCCGCGCGGACGTTCGCGACCTCAACCGGCGAGCCCGCGATCGCCTCGCTGCGGATGGGACCTTCTCTGGTTCCGTTCTCGAGGTACGAGGCCAGCGCTACCAAGCCGGTGATCGCATCATCTGCGGCAGAAACGCACGGCGCATCGGCGTCACGAACGGAACGACAGCCACCATCAGCTCGATCGATGTTCACGCTCGCGCGATGACGGCGGTCACCGACCAGAACGACGTCGTGACGTTGCCGGCGACCTACCTCGACGCCGGCAACGTCGCCCACGGCTACGCGACAACGATTCACAAGGCCCAAGGCACCACCGTCGATCGCGCCTTCGTCCTCGCAGACGATCGCCTCGACCGAGAAACGGGATACACGGCGCTCTCCCGCGGACGCATCGAGAACCGGATCTACACCGTCGCACCGATCAACGAGCACGACCACGGCCACACGACCGGCGGCGATCCCGTTGACGAGCTGCGACGCCACCTCGCGAGAACGACGGCACAAGACCTCGCGACTGAATATCGCCGCAGCCCCGAGCGCGAACAGACTGTCGGCCACGACATCGGCATCGAACTGTGAGCGATCCCTCGCTGCCAATCAACGGCGACGGATCGGGACACGAGCCCCTCATGTCGGTGCTCCTGACGATTCCCGAAGCAGCACGAGCGCTCGCGATCGGCAGAAGCACGCTGTACGAGCTCATTGCCTGTGGCGCGATCGACGTCGTGCACATCGGCCGCTCGGCACGCGTACCCGTGGCCGCAATCACGGAATACGTCGAGCGGCTGCGCGCCAGCAGCAACCGCAGTACCGTTCACGCGACAAGAAAGCGACCCGGGCCGAGCAGCCACTCGACCCGGGCCAGCCGACCACCTGAAAAGCCCAGGAGGCCGACACCATGACCGCGCGTCAAGCCACGCCGTTCCCCGCGCTCGCACATGCCTCGACGGGAGGGGTGCAGTCGTGGCGAGCATGACCAAGCGCAGTACCGCCCGGGGTGCTCGCTACGACGTCCGCTACCGCACGCCCGCCGGCGACGTGCGCGCCAAGACGTTCCGGACGCGGCGTGATGCCCGACGATTCGCGGACACGGTCGAGGCCGACATACTTCGCGGGCACTGGATCGACCCGCGTGCTGGCCGCGTCACGCTGAAGCAGTATGGCGACGAGTGGCTGGCGCACAAGCCGGACCTTCGGCCCCGCACTCGTGAGCTCTACGCCCAGCAACTGCGAGCGCACGTCTATCCCGCGCTCGGCGCCATTGAGCTCGCGCGACTGACGCCGAAGGCCGTCCGCGAGTGGCACGCGCGTCTCAACATCTCGTCCGGTCTCTCTGCGAACACGTCGGCGAAGTGCTACCGGCTGCTGCGCTCGATTCTCGCCACCGCCGTGGGTGACGAGCTGATACTGCGCAACCCATGCGCCGTTCGGGGTGCCGGCATCGAACGGACTGCCGAGCGGCCGGTGGCGACCGCGAGTCAGGTATGGGCGATCGCCGACCAAATCGGTGACCGCTATCGCTGTCTGGTGCTGCTCGCCGGCTTCGTCGGGCTGCGCGTTGGCGAGCTGCTCGGCTTGGAGCGGCGGCACGTCGACCTCCTGCACGGCACGGTCACCGTCGAGCAACAGGAGCAGCAGCTGATCACCGGCGAGCTGGTGATCGTGTCTCCGAAGACCGACGCGGGTGTCCGCACTCTTGCCCTGCCGCCGTTCCTCGTTAGAGAACTCGACGCCCATCTCGGTCGCTTCACGGGCGCAGGCACGGGTGCTCGGGTCTTTCCCGGCCAGCACGGAGGACCGCTGCGCCGACACGTCCTCGCCAAGCATTGGGACAAGGCGCGCCGCCGGGTTGGACTCCCTAGCGGCTTCCGATTCCATGACTTGCGGCACACCGCAAATACCCTCACCGCCGCAGCCGGCGCCTCCACCAAGGAGCTCATGCATCGCATGGGGCACGCGTCGTCGGAGGCGGCGCTCCGCTACCAGCACGCCACCTGGGACCGCGACCACGAGCTCGCAGCGGCGCTTCACGCGCTCGTCGCGCCAGCGCAGTCGGCGCGACGCGACACGGTCGCGCGATAGACGCGCGATGGACCTCGATCGAGCCAGCCGAGGGAGGCCCGAGAATCCATCGGTACGCGCGGCGACGTGCACATTCATGCAGAGCGGGCGACGGGAATCGAACCCGCGTTCTCAGCTTGGGAAGCTGATGTTCTGCCGCTGAACTACGCCCGCGGGTGATGTGCCAACTTAGCAAGTGTCCTGCTCAGCGGGCATTTCTGCGTTCCGCCGGATGAGCTTCCTCGGACGGTGTGACCTCGACGTGACCTCCGCGTGACCTAACGGAATGCGGACTCGGCATCACCGGCCGTCATCACACAGCAGCGGACCCGCTGCTGCGCAGCGGCACCACCGGAGGGCTCAGCTCGTCGCGCGCCGCCTGGATGAGGCGATCGATGCCGGTGGCCAAGACCTTGTCGCGCTCGTCTGTCGCGTGCTGGTACCGAAGGGCAGCTTCCTGGGTGGCGTGGCCGAGACGGCGCATGATCTCCTTCGTGCCTGCTCCGGTCGCGGCGGCGAGGGTCCCGGCCACATGGCGCAAGTCGTGCAGGTGCACGTCACCGAGGCCGACGGACACCCGCGCTCGGTCCCACTCTTTCTGCCATACGCCGGGGCGAACCGGGCCGCCCTTTTCGCCGACGAAGACCAAGCCGGCGGGATCGGAGGACACCCAGCGCGCGAGGTGTTCCTCGAGCTCGGGTACCAGCTCCGCGGGCAACGCGAGCGTCCTGCGACCCGCGACGGTCTTGGGCGGTCCGATCAGCTCTCGGCCCGTGTTCGAGTGCTGACGTTGGACGCGGACATCGATGGTCCGGTGCATCAGGTCAATGTCCTTTCGGGTCAAGCCGAACAGCTCGCCTCGTCGGAGGCCGACGAATGCGCCAACAGCACCAGTGCGCGGTAGCGACGCGCGACCGCGTCCGCGAGCGCGAAGACCTGAGCGATGGTCGGAATTGCTCGCTCCTCCGATGGCTCGACACCCGCGCCCTTGATGGTGCACGGATTGGCCACAAGGTGGCGATCCTCGACCGCGGTATTCAGGATCGCGCGCAGGAAGCGGTAGCACTTGGCGACCGTCGACGGTCCGAGGCCATCTGCAAGGAGCTCCGCGTGCCATCGACGAATGACGGCGGTCGTCAAACGACTCAGCGGTACCGTCCCCAGCGCCGGCACGATGTGAAGCCGCAGGTAGCCCTCGTAGAGTTCCCGGACGCGCGGACGAAGCGGTTCACCCCGCGCGGTCAGGCGAGACGCGAGCCACGTGGGTGCGTACTCGGCGAGGGTAATCCGACCGTCTTCCAACGCGACCCATGCGCCACGTTGCTGTTGTGAGATTGCTCCCGCGAACGCCAGTTCGGCTTCTGCCTTCGTTTTGAACGCGCCGGTGCTCACGCGACGCTCTGTCGCAGGATCGACCATCCGAACGCGCCATCGGCCGCTCGTAGCCGCCTCCGATCTGTCGACGTCTTGCTCGTCCCATCGTGACTCCTCCTCGACGATTACTTCTTGTGCGCAGTCTTGCGGGCAGACTTCCGCTTCCCGCTCGTGTCACGTGATGCCGTCTCGCCCGCGGTGCCGGCTGCTGCCGCCTCGTTCCTGCGTTGTCCTGGGCGCGTGTAATCGTCGTCGTTGGTGTGTTCGGCGACGAAGCCGCGGATGCCGACTTGGCGCAGATGATCGACCAGACGCCCGAGCTCGTCGACGGCGTTGTCGAGCTCGTCGGCGTGTTGGTCGAGCAGCGCGAGCAGCAGTTCCTTGCGTCGTTCGCGGTAGCTCCATTGGCAGGCACTTGCCACCCCTGCGGGGTGGCGGGCCGGGAGTCGTCGGGTCGTGTTGACGATCACCAAGCTCAAGAGCGCCGAGTATCTGATCGCGTCGGTCGCCGACGGGATGGAGGACTATTACACGGGTGCCGGCGAAGCGCCCGGCGTCTGTCAAGGGCGTTGGGCCGCCGCGCTCGGCCTCGAAGGTGTCGTCGAGGGCGAGGCGCTGCGCGCGCTCGTCAACGGCGTTGACCCCGACTACGGCGCGGAGCTGTTGGCCGGGCGTCGGGAACGTACGGTGCGTGCGATCGATGTGACGTTGTCGGTGCCGAAGTCGGTGTCGTTGTTGTGGGCGTTCGGCACCCCGGAAACGTCAGCGGTGGTGTCGATCGCGGTGGTGGAAGGAACCGAGACCGCACTCGAGTTTCTCGAAGAACGGGCCGCGGTGGCGCGCCGGCAGGAGGGTGGGATCCGCCGCCGCGTCGGTACCGACGGGTTCGCGGTGGCGACGTTTGCGCATCGCACGTCGCGCGCCGGCGATCCGCAGCTGCACACGCATTGCCTGATCCCGAACGTGGTGCGCCGCCACGACGGTGCCTGTGTTGCGTTGGATGCGAACCCGTTGCACACGTGGGCGAAGGCGACCGGGACGGTGTTCCTCAACGAACTCGAACGGCTCCTGACCGAGCGTCTCGGTGTCGCGTGGGGCCCGGAACGCAACGGCTGCCGGGAGCTGGTCGGCTTCACCCGCGAGCAGCTGCGCGCGTTCTCGAAGCGCACGGTCGCGATCGAGACCCGCCTCGAGGCCAACGGCGAGCTTGCGTTCGGGACCCGGCGCGAGCGGATGCGGGCCGACGACCGCGCGTCGTTGGCAACCCGAGCGCGCGAGGACAAGACCTTGACACCGGAGCGGCTGCGCAACCGATGGCACGCTGAAGCCGAAGCTGTTGGGCTGCACACTGGCGCCGCGGTCGATGACCTGGTGATCGGCCGCAACGTCGCCGCACGGCTCGTGTTGGACGATGCCGGCGTGTTCGCGGCGCTGACAGATCCGCAGGCCGGCCTGTGCGCGACCGACTCCCGATTCTGCGATGCCCACGTCGTCGAACGTGTCGCCGCCATCTCCGGCGGGCGACTCAGGGTCGACGAGGTCGTCGCGATGTCACGGCGGTTCTTGGCATCGGAGCTCGTCGTCCGACTCGCACCTGGGGATCGTCGCCGGCCGCCAGAGTGGTCCACCCGCGAGCACCGCGCCGTCGAGGACCACGTCCTGGCGACATTGCAACTGTTGATCGCGACACCGGGGCGTTGCGTCGACGACGCACTGATCGGACAGGCGATCGCGGCCACGGCCAAACCGCTGGGCGCAGACCAGGCCGACGCGGTACGCGTGCTGTGCGGCGATGGCGCCTCGGTTCGGGTGTTTGCGGCGCCGGCCGGGTTCGGCAAGACCACAGCACTGCAGGCCGCCGCGCAGGCCCAACGGGCCGCGGGTCGCGACGTTGTCGTGCTGGCGACGACGCACAAGGCGGTCGGTGAACTTCGATCCGCGGGTCTTGACGCGCAAACCACCGCCCGTTTCCTTACGCACGTCCGGGACGAGCCGGCACGAGCCGGCACGACGGTGATCGTGGACGAGGTGTCACAGCTCGGCACCCGCCAGGCAGCCGCGCTTCTCGACATCGTGGCCCGAGCGCTCGATGCGCAGCTCTGGTGCGTGGGCGACGCCCACCAAGCACAGCCGGTCGCCGCCGGCGGGCTCTTCACCGAACTCGCGCGCGCCACCGCCCATCAGCTCATTCCCGTCGCGACATTGACCCACAATCGTCGACAAGGAGATCCGGCAGAACGCGAAGCGCTCGCACGGCTGCGTAAAGGTGACGTCGCCGCCAGCCAGCAGATCCGCGCCGCGCACCGCTGGGAACACGAATACGACACCGTCGATGAGACCCGTGACGCGCTCGCCGCCGCCGCGGTCGCCGACGCCGATCACCACGGCCTCGACCACGTCGCGGTACTGGCGGTCAGCCACGCCGACTGCGAAGACCTCGCCGACCGCATCCGCACCCTCCGCACCGCACGCGGGGAACTGCGCGGCCCCACCATGAGCGGTCCGGGATGGGGTTTGCAGCCGCGCATCTACGCGGCTGGTGACCGCATCCTCGTCCACGCCAACCTCGCCCCCCGATCCGAACGCGGCATCCACAACGGAGCCACCGGCATCGTCCTCTCCGTCAGTTCCGGTGGCGCGCAGGTCCGCTTCGACGACAGCCGGCACGTGTTCCTTCCCGCCGAGTTCATCAGCGGCAGCCGGCCCGACGGCACACCCAACATCTCGCACGCCTGGGCCCGCACCATCGACGGCGCCCAAGGCGGCACCTGGGCCCACGTCCATCTCCTGGGCACGCCCGCCCTCGACCACCACACCGGGTACGTCGGTCAAAGCCGCGGCCGCCAGCCCACCCACACCTGGAACACCGGCCCCGAACCCGACCACCCCACACGACTGCTCGCCGACCAACGCACCCCGAGCCAGGTGGTCGCCGACGCGCTACGTCGCGCGGAACCCAAGACCTTCGCCGCCACCGACGACCCATCGACCCTCGACCGTCACCCCCGCCACGAACGCGAACACCACGCCAACATCATCCTGGGTCGACCACCGGATCCGCGCCGCGACCTCGACGACTCGCACCAGCGCCTCGCGGGCAGCGAAGATGAATACGAGTCCGCGCGCGGGACTCGCCTGTCGAGAGGCCGAACGGGCGCGTCTGGGCCCGCTCACCCGGTTGCGGCGTGGTGGACGCGACGACATCGCCCGGGTCGAAGAAGCCGTCGACTGTGCAGAGCGTCGCCTCGCCCGTACGAGCAACGAACTCGAACAGGCGCGCGCCGAAGCCGCCCGCTACACAGCCGCGGTGGCCGCCCGCGTCCGGTGGGACCGCGAGCATCGTGGCGTGTCGACCGAGTCGCCGAACTCGACGACACACTCGCCCACCACTGGGCCGACATCGTGCTGCGCGTGGTACGCGCCGACGACCCACTCGCCTTCGGCGTCCAACGGCTCCGCCACGCCCGCACCACCTACATCCTCGACCACCAACGCCTCCTCGACGCCCTCCCACCCGATCGTCACCGCGCCATCGCACGAGCACAAGCCGACCACGAGCGGTGCCAACAACGCGTGCGCGACGCCGCACAACACGTCCGCAGTGCACAGTTGGCCGTCGAGCAAGCCCGGCCGCCTCGCTGGAGACAACGAGACACCACCGATGCCCCACCGCGAGGGAACTAAGCGCCGCGGAGGCGACGCTCGTCGCCGCGCGCGACGCCGCCATCACGGCCGAGCACCGGCTCACCGAAGCACAACGCGCGGATCGCGATGCACAACCAGGCGGTCGCCAAGACCATCGAGTGGGCCAGCCGCCACGACCCCAGACCGGCAGGCAAACCTCTCGACGAGCGCGCCCGCTGGCAGCCGTCGGTCGAGACTGCAAGCCGCGCGCTCCAGAACCGCAGCATCGACATCGAAACGAGCGCGGGCGTCGAGCTGCAGTAGACCACCCGACGGCACCACCGACGCCAACTCTGTCCAGACAGACAGACCGGCTCCACCACCCGCCGCCCCGGCACAGGGGCCGGCGAAGCCGCATAACCTTCACGCATCGCCGTTCGTCGGCGCCGCGCATCAGACGCTCGTCGGGTCGTGTGCAACTGGGATCGGGACGTTGTGCTCTTCGCCGGTTGACAGGCCGCGACGATGCTGATCTGGTGGAGAGCGTCACCAGTGCGGGGTTGAGCCGAGCCGAGTGTTTGGCGCTGCTCGCGACGGCAGAATTCGGGCACCTGACGCTTACTCGCCGAGCGCTACCGATGGTCGTGCCTGCCCATTACGTCTTGTATGACGATCGTCTTCTGATCCACGCGTCCACCGGGGGCGACCCGGACCTATCGAGAGACGGAGAGGTCGTCGCGCTCCACGTCGACGCGTTCGATCCCGACCGGCGCGCCGGATGGAGCGTGTCGGTGACCGGGGCCGCCCACGAACCCGCCACCCTCATCGAAGTCGGCACCGTGTCTCGTGCGCCCTGGTTACCGACCGGCAGCGGCAGCGTGATCGCACTCTCCACTGACCTTGTCTGGGGTCAGCGTTTCGGACCGAACGCAGCGACGGGCGACCAGTAGACCAGTAGAGGCCACGATGTTCGTTCTTGGGATGGGGAGGGAACTGACGGAACTGTTCGACGACACGTTCGTTCCGCCCGGCCTCGACGATGTGTGGTTTGCGACGCGCGGCTGTCCGGCCTGCCTGGCACGCCCCTCGAAGCTGTCCGCATGCGGAGCGGGAGGCGGCTGACTAGCGGGCCGATGCGCGTCGTTCGGTCCAGCGTGTGTTGGACGAACACGAGCAGCGCTTCCTGTCGATGTACGACGACCCGATACGCAAGCTCGCGGTCGGACGTTCGAAGGCCTGTTGAACGATCTCTTCGCGCTCTTCGATCTCAAACCCGCGCAAGACCTTCTCGATCGCCGACGAGCAGATCGACGGAGCCTTCACCTTCAACACCGACGACTACATCCTCGAAGCAAAGTGGGAGAAGACCAAAGCCAGCCGCGAGGATGCTGCAGCCATGACGTCACGGGACAACGACGACGTTTGCGAGGTCGGGGACGACGACGTCAGCACCGTGGTCGCGCAAAGCGGCCGCGTTGCCGGTGCGGTCGATCCCGATGACGAGGCCGAAGTGGCCGGCGCGGCCGGCTTGCACGCCGGCGGTAGCGTCTTCGACGACGACGGCGCGTTCCGGAGCTGTACCAAGTCGTCGTGCCGCTTCGAGGAACATCGCCGGCGCGGGCTTTCCCGGCAAGCCGAGGCGTTCGAGCTCGATACCGTCGACGCGTACGGGGAAGAGGTCACCGATTCCTGCCGCGTCGAGTACTCGCTGGCAGTTTCGGCTCGCCGAGATGATCGCGCTGCCGAACGAGTTCGCCTGGAGTTCCCGTACAAGCGCGACCGAAGAAGCAAACACGCGCACGCCTTGCTCACCGAGCACTCTCAAGAAGTCTCGGTTCTTGCGATTCGCGAGCCCCCACACTGACTCGCGCTCGGGAGGGTCGTCGGGCGCACCTCTCCGGAGCCCAACCCCACGGGAAGCCAGGAAGGCCTCGACGCCGTCGTCTCGTGGTTTGCCGTCGACGTACTGCAGATAGTCGGCGGGCGTGAAGGGTTCGACAGGGTCGCGGCTGTCCGCGCGGTGGGTGAGGAACTCGTCGAACATTCGCGTCCAGGCCGCGGCGTGCACCCGGGCAGTGTCGGTGATGACACCATCCATGTCGAACACGACGGCATCGAACCGAGCGGTGGCGATTTCGACGTGTGAGAGGTTCGCTCGTCGCATCAATGGTCGGCGAGGGCGACGAGCAGCATGGGGACATGGCACCGTTCGAGGAGGTCGTGCGCAACGACGCCACGCGAGGGGTCATCGGTTTGGGGCCAGCCAATGGCAATGAGATCGGCTTTGGTCGATTCGACGGCGCGCAGAATCTCCTCGACCGGCACGCCGATGCGGAATTCCGGCGCGCGCTGGGTGCGCCGGGGAGGTAACGAGCGAGGAACTCGTGCGCGTAGGCGTCGGTCTCGTGCTGTACCTGGTCGGAGAAGCTCGGAATGGAAGATTCGTCATCGACGTGAATCACGACCAGGTCGAGCCCTTCCGCGGACGCGAGTGCGACCGCGCCCTTCAGGGCGCGGGCCTTGGCAGGCGCGCCCTCCATGGCGATGAGCACTCGGTGCACACGGTCGGGCGGTTGTGCGTCCGGTGGAACGACGAGCACCGGCGTGTCGACGCAGTTCGCCAGTGCGAGGGCAAGGTGGCCGGCTGTTCGGCGAATCGAAAGGCGGCGCGCGCCGATCGCGACAGCCACGACGTTGTCTGCACCTGCCGCCGCGGCGAGTTCGTGGAGCGGGTCGCCGCGCATGATGCGGAGCGGCACGGCGGCCTCTTCGGCAGCGGCCCGAACCGTGCGGTCGCCGTCTTCGCCCACATGTACGGCTTCCACCGTGGCCCCGAGAAGAGGGGCGAGCGCGCGTGCGGCGGCGAGCACGGGCCGTGACGCTGTGGAATTGTCGATGCAGGCAACGAGCGTCTTCATGTGGTCGCCTCCCAAGATGTGCGCCGCCGTCGGAAGTTCAGTGCGGCGGCGCCTGCTTCGAACGGCTCGGCTCCGACCGTCACGTCCGCCGGTGGTTCGGCCCTGACCGTCAGGTGTCCGTGCTCGGCACGGATCATCACGAGGCTCCCTCGGAAGCGGACACGGATCTCGAGTGCGGCCCAGTCCGGCGGCAGGTGGGGGTCGATCTCGAGTCGTCCGCCGCGGGGTCGAACGCCGGCGAACCCGAACACGAGCGCCTGCCAGAGGCCTCCCATCGTCGCGATGTGCAGGCCCCCGGCCGTCGTGCCGGTCAAGTCTTCGAGATCGATATGCGAAGCGATGCGTAGCGCTTCGAGCGCGTGCGGATAGTCGCGAGCCCGCGCGAACAGCGACGCATGGATTGCCGGCGACAGCGAGCTGCCGTGTGCGGTGCGAGGCTCGTAATGCCGAAGGTTCGGCTCGAGTGTTCCTTGAACGACTTCATCCGGGACGAGATGATGGAGCATCAGCACGTCGGCCTGTTTGATGACCTGTGCGCGGCGCACTCGTTCGGCACCGAGCAAGAGGTCGGCCGCGATTGGTCGCCGCGGCGCAACGTCTTCGATGATCAGCGGCTCCAGTCGTCCGAACCCGGCGAACTGCTCGTAGATGCCCGTGTCGGCGTCTAAGCCATCGATGAGCGCGTCGGCGAGCTCCCGCCAGATGCGTTGTTCGTCGACACTCACGTCGTGACGCAAAGCTGGCGCGGCGGCGACGGCTTCGGCGGCGCGCCGCAAGTTCCAACGCGCCATCACATTCGTGAACGCGTTGTCGTCGACGGGTTCGTGGTACTCGTCGGGGCCGATCACCCCGTAGATGTGGGCACCGTCCGGTTCGATCCGGATCCGTGACGCCCAATAGCGCGCGGTGTCGACGAGAAGCGTCAGACACGGCCCGTTCGCAAACGTCTCGTCGCCCGTCCAGTCGACGTAGGCGCACGCCGCCCACGCGACCTCCGCCACGATGTGCTCTTCGAGAAGACCGGTGCGAATCGGAACGACCATGCCGCCGCGATCGCGTGCGGACACGGGCGTGACGTCCCGGCCGCTGCGCGCGGATTCCCAGGGAAACCGGGCCCCACGGCGGCTCAGCTGCTTCGCCATCTCTCGTGCGGCCGGAAGGCGTCGTATCCGATACTCGAGCATCGCTCGCGCCGACGCGGGATGGGTCGCGGCGAAGAACGGCAACACGAACGTATCGGCGTCCCAGAACACGTGACCGCGATAGCCCGGACCGCTCAGGCCCCGAGCGCCGACGGCCGCTTCCGGGCCGTCTCCCACCGCAGCCATCAGTTGAAACAGCGCGAAGCGGGTCGCGAGCTGAAGCTCGTCGTCTCCTTCGATCACGATGTCGGCGTCCTCCCAACGGCGCGCCCAGGCCTCGCGATGTTCTGCAAGCAACCGGTCGAAGCCGGCAGCCTGCGCGTCGCGCGCGCCCGCGAGCGCCGCACCCGCATCGGGCAACCGATCAGGGTCGGACTCGTACGTCACGAACCGGTCGAGCACCGGCTGTGCAGTGCCCGAGGAAAGCCGATCCGACACCGTCGCCGCCGCGATCCCGCCCGAGCTCCCTGCGATGCGCATCCACGATCCATCCGGTGTGACGTCCTCGTCGTATGGTTGCATGTTTCCCGGCGTGAGCAGCGCGCCGTGCGCAGCAACCGAACTCGGACACCACAGTCGAGCGGCCACAGTTGCGGGTCGTGCCTTCGACGTGAACCGAGCGGACGCGATGCGACGGGACTCGATGTGGAGGTCGTCGTGCAGCACGCCGGCGTGCAGGTCGAGGACAGCGTCGCAGACACGCGCGATCCGCGATGTCCGCTTGTATCGGCGCCATCACCGGCCCGACCAGGAGGTGCGTCTCCGGGCCGTCGCCGTCGTAGACCCCGGCGGCGACCATCCACGGCGGGCTCGTCGCGTCGACACCCAGCAGCGTCCCGCCGCCGATGCCGATGCGACCATCGGCGAGCGCGACCAGCGCGTCTCGCACACGTTCGCGCCCATCGTCGAGCTCGGGGACCACCACGCTCCAGCCCGGCGGCGCTCCGCAACTCGGGAGCTGACGGGCGCGACGGCGCCCGAGCTGATCTTCCAGGACACGAACGATGGTTCGCGCCCGGCCGTCGAACGACACGACGCCCGGCGGCATGGGGTCATCAGAATCGGCGAGTACGGCAATCTCGCTCGGAGCGACGCCGCGTCGCCAGAGGTCGCGGATCACAGCCTCGAGCGTGTGTTTCCCATCGTCGACCGTCAACTCGATGTCGTGTCCCTCGGTCGAGACTCGTGCCTTCTCGATGCCCGCCTCGTCCGCGACGATTTCGACCAGGTCAATGACTTCTTGAGGTGCGATCTCGCGTGCGAAGAGGAACTCGTCGGCGGTTGGCGTTTCGGACGTGTCGTCGCCGAGGAGTTCGAGGGCGACGCCGGCCATGTCCCGTGCGGATGCCCTGACGCGCGCCTCGACGCCCAGCGCCTCGAGCTGCTCGACCGCGCGGGCGCCAGCGCGTTCGATCATTGCCGTGAGATGCGCGTGGGTGCGGTCGGCGACACACAATCTTTGTGCGCGCTCGGTGCCGATCGAGATGTCCAGCCACGCGGTCGCGTCGGTGCGCGTGACGATCGCCACCGTCATGCCGGCATCGAGTAGCTGCTCGACAACCGGACGGAGTTCCGCTGCGGGTGGGGCGTCGTCGCTCGCGATCACTATCGCTTCGAAGCGACCCCGGGTATCGGGCGACGATGGCATCGATTCCGCATCGCGTCGCCGGGGATCGCCGGGTCGCGGGGGCGGAACAGGAGTCGTGGTCGAGCTCATCTCGCATCCCGCGCCTGTAGTTCGGCTGCTTCGACGACACGTGCCACGTTGGTCGGTGACATGATGCCGACCAGGTGTCCGTCGAGAAGCACGAGGATGCGGCCGTTGCCGCGGGCCGCGGACATTCGGCGCAGGACGTCGAGAAGGAGCTCCTGCGGTGCCGCCTGCGGGACGTCCGACAGAGGAGTTGCGAGTTCGACAGCGCGTGTCGTCGCGCGCCGCCCGGGCGGCAACTCGCGAAGCTGGCGCAATGTGACCAGCCCGACGACGCCGCCGGCGCGATCGACGACCGGAAACGACGAGCAGTGTCGACGGAGCATGTAGTCGTGCAACACCTGGTCGGCGCTGAGGTCGTCGGGGACGGTGAAGGGGTCGGCGGTCATGACGTCGCGGACGCGTACTCCTGCGAGATCGCGATTCATCCGGATCTGCGTCTCTTCGGCGCGAGACGCGGCCAGCAGGAACCAGCCGAGCAGCACCAGCCACAGGCCCGACACGGACGCGATGAACACGAACTCGGCGAAGCCGGCGACGACGAGCACGTACGCGAAGGCACGACCAGCCCTTGTCGCGCTGATCGCGGCGTGTACGCGATCGCCGCTGCGTCGCCAGAGGATGGCCCGCAGGACGCGGCCACCGTCGAGCGGCGCGGCGGGCACGAGATTGAACACCGCCAACAGGATGTTGATCGAGGCGAGCCACACGAGGCACGCCACCAGGAGCCCGGGAGCTCCTGCGGCGGCGAACACGAACGCGGTGACGAATCCCAAGATCGCAATTCCAATGCTGGTACCGGGGCCGGCAAGGGCGATGCGAAGGTCGTCTGACGGCGTGGCTGGTTCCTGTTCGATGCGCGAGACCCCGCCGAGCAGCCACAAGGTGATGTCGCGCACGGGGATGCCGCGGCGGCGCGCGACGACCGAGTGACTGAGCTCGTGCGTGAGAAGCGATCCCAAGAATGCGGCGGTCGTCAACCCCGCGGCGACCAAGTACTCCGGACCGGTGTATCCGCGGGCGAGGTCGGGCGGCCCCACGGTGGCAAGGCTCCACGTCAACAGCCCGAAGATGACGAGCAGGCTCCATTCGGCCTTGATGGGGATCCCACGGATCGACCCGAGGCGCACGGCACCTCCTTTGTCCACATCGCCAGCATCACGCGCCCGGTGCCGGCGCCACAGAGTCCCGCGGCTGCACACCCAGGGACCTTTGGCATCCGAACGCGGCGACCGCGTGACGCTTGCGAGCGCTCCAATGACCTTGCGCTCTGGTCCGTCCTGCACGACGGAACAACGCTGGAACAACGCTGGATTCATGAAGCGAACGATTCTTGCCGCAGTCGACGCAACTGCCGTGTGTAGCCCCGTGCTCGCGCGGCCGTCAGCGTCTGTACACGGGGACCTTCGGCACCGTCTCCGGGTCCGGTGACTCTCCCCGCTGTGCCAGTGGTGTCGGATGCTGACACGAGATACCGACGGAGCCGACGATGCGCGTGGCGCCCACTTGAACACCGCTGGTGCCGAGAGCGAACGGTCACGAGATCAAAGGGGACGAAGATGAGCGAAGGCTGGATGCTCATGGAGACATCTCCGGGCGACGCCCGAGCGCCGTTCGTGGCGCGGTTCGAGAGCATCGGCCGGCGCCTTCCCGAACATCGCGTCACGACCGCGGAGGTGATGGCGTCGACCCGCCACCACACTCGCATCGACCTCGAGCGACTGACGGGGATCCACGAGCGGCGAGTCGCCGCTGCCGAGGAGAATTCGCTGACGCTCGCGGTCGGCGCGGCGGTGAACTGCCTCGAGCATTCCGGCCATTCGGCGGCCGATCTCGAGGCGATCGTCAACTGCAGCATCACCAAGTACCACGACGGGCTCGACCAGCGTCTCGAGCCCACGCAGAGCCAGGCCATCGCGCAAGCCATCGGCGCCCCGCAGGCGATGACCTTCGACCTTTCCAACGCCTGCGCGGGCATGCTCACGGGCGTCTTCGTGCTCAACAACTGGATCCGGCGCGGCACCATCCGGCGCGGGATGGTGGTAAGCGGCGAGTACATCTCGGGACTGGGGGAAAACGCGGCCGCCCACGTCCGCAACATCCTCAGCCGCGAGATGGCGTCGCTCACGCTGGGCGACGCCGGCGCCGCCGCGATCGTCGAGCGTGCACCCGACGGCGCGCCGGGGATCAGCACCGCCGGGTTCACCACACTCTCCGAGCACAGTCGGTTATGCCTCGCGTCTCCCGCCCGTCACCAGCCGGGTGCGCGGATGTTCACCCAATCGCGCGCGATTCATCGTGTCGCGATCGCCAACATCCCGCCGTTGCTCCGGGAGGCGCTCGATGCGACGGGACTCGACATGGCTGACATCGATTGGGTCATCCCTCACCAGACCTCGGCGCGTGCGATCCGCAAGGGGATGGCGGAGGTGAACGAAGCGCTCGGGGGAGAGCCCAAGCAGCCGGCCGTCGTGACCGTCGACCGGTTCGGCAATACCGCTTCGACATCACATTTCGTCGCGCTGTACCAGTACCTACAGGACGGCGCGCTTCGAAAGGGCGAGCGCATTGTGCTTCTCGCGCTCGCGTCGGGACTCGAGATCGGAACGGTGATCTTCACCGTTGACGGAATGGTGGACCGCTATGGGCACAACAATTGAGGCTGTCGCCGTTACAAGCGGGGGCTGGCGCCGCCGGCACAGCGCCCGTCGCCTAGCTGACGGTGCCGCGGAGGCGTGCCTCGCCGCGGCGGGCGTGCCCGCGGGAGCGGTCGACCTGCTTGTCAACACCGGCGTCTACCGCGACCACAACCTTGGCGAGCCGGCACTGGCGGCGCTGATCCAAGAGGACATCGGTGCCAACCCGGGCGATCCGGCGATCGGCGGGCACGGCACCTTCTCCTTCGATGTGGCCAACGGGACGTGCGGGCCCCTGACCGCGCTCCAGCTCGTCGACGGCCTGCTCGCCACAGGCACGGTAGGCCGGGCACTTGTGCTCGCCAGTGACGCCGATCCCGGCGACGGCATGGCCCCGGGCTTTCCGTTCGGGGCGACTGGCGGCGCGGTTCTGTGCGGTTGGGACGTCGCGACCGAGGGCTTCGTCGATTTCCGGTGGGCGACCTTCTCGGAATTCATCGACCTGTTCGACGCGCGAAGTGCGGTTCGAAGGCAGGCGCAATCTGCTCCGGGTGCGTGAGGCGCCCGAGTTCGCGGCTCGGGCCGCTGAGTCTGCGGCCGAGGTCTGTCGCAAGCTCCTCGCGGACCACGGCCTGGCGGGCCGAGACGTCGACGCGATCGTCGCTGCACCACTGACCGTGGGATTTCTCGACGGACTTGCGCACGGCTTGGACATGCCGAGCGATCGCGTCGTGACCCCAGCGACCCGGGGCGTCCACACTGCCGCGCTGTTGTTCGCGCTCGACTCGTTCCGTCGGGACGCGCAGTACCGCGACGCGCGCACTGTGCTGTTCGTTGTCGCGGGGGCGGGGATCACCGTGGGGTCCGCGCTCTATCGGCGCTGATCAGTAATCGGAACCCAAGGTGGACGACGCTGTCCGTTCGGTCTTCCACACGGTCGACGGTGTCTTGTTGCATGCACTCGAAGCCGGAGCGGGGGCGCCGATCGCGTTGCTCCATCCGGAGCCGGGCGACGCCTCGACGTTCGCCGCGATCATGCCGCGGCTGGCGCAGACGTACCGCGTACTGGCGCTCGACCTCCGCGGTCACGGCCGGTCGGCGAAGCCGCGCGGCGACTACTCGGTTCCGACCCAAGCCTCGTTCGCCCTGCGCCTTCTCGACGCGGCCGCGGTCGACCAGGTGGTCCTTGTGGGCAACAGCTACGGCGCCATTGCGGCGTTGTACATCGCCGCCCACGTCCCCGACCGCATACGTGCTCTGGTGCTTTCGGGAACGACCGCGTACCAGGCGTACCACCTGCCGTGGAAGGCCCGTGTCCTCGCCTCGTGGCCTGGTCGGCTCCTCGCACCGCTCGTGCCCAGGCGCGCGATCGAGCGTGCGTACGGCGAGCAGTTCGCGAACCCGGGACACATCAGCCCGGCTCAGCTCCGTGCGGTCGGCGCCGCCTTCGCAGATCCAATCTCACGCCGTTGCCTGTGGCAACAAGCGCATCAACTCGACTACGCGGCGGTGGAGCCGCTCCTCGGCCGCGTCTCGATGCCGGTGTTGCTGGCGTGGGGCCGTGAGGACCGGGCGACGCCGCTCGCGTGGGCGCGTCGTCTCGAGTGCGACCTCCCGGACGCTCGACTCGCGATCATCGATGACTGCGGCCACTACCCTGCGCTCGAGCAGCCCGAGGAGTTCACCCGGCTCACGCTCGAGTTCCTCGCGCAGGTCCTGTCATAGCCCGGCAACCGCGACACCTCGGTCCCGTCGAGGGACGCGACGTCCCAGCCTAACGGGCCAGAGGTCCCTATCGCCGCCCCCGCGCGACGACGAGGCTGGTGAGATGACATACGCGACCGTCGATGGCAACGAAGCCGCGGCGCGGGTCGTGTACGCGTTGTCCGAGGTGATCGCGCTGTATCCGATCACTCCCGCGTCGCCGATGGGTGAGCTCGCCGACGTGCTCGCCGCCGACGGGACGCCCAACCGCTGGAGCACGGTGCCCGAGGTCGTCGAGATGCAATCGGAGGCCGGAGCTGCCGGCGCGCTCCACGGCGCGACGACACGAGGCGCGCGCTGGCCACGACCTTCACGGCAAGCCAAGGTCTCCTGTTGATGCTGCCGAACATGTACAAGATCGCGGGTGAGTTGTCGCCCGCGGTCATTCACGTTGCGGCGCGGGCGCTCGCGACGCATGCGTTGTCGATCTTCGGCGACCACAGCGACGTGATGGCCGCCCGCCCGACCGGCTGGGCGATGTTGTGCGCGTCGTCGCCGCAGGAGGCCGCTGATTTCGCCCTCGTCGCGCACGCGGCGACGCTCGAGTCGCGCGTCCCCTTCTTGCACTTCTTCGACGGCTTCCGCACGAGCCACGAGATCGGCCGGGTCGACGTGCCCGACGAGAACGTGATCGCCGCGCTCGTCGATGACGCCTGGGTCGTCGCGCACCGGTTGCGGGCGCTCGATCCGGATCGCCCGGTGCTGCGCGGCAGCGCGCAGAACCCGGACGTGTTCTTCCAGGCGCGCGAGGCTGGCAACCCATTCATGCTGGCCGTACCGGGCGTCGTTGAGCGCGCGTTCGCGCGGCTCTACGACGCGACCGGACGACGTTACGGGCTCGTCGACTATCACGGCGCGCCCGACGCGGAACGGGTTGTGGTGTTGATGGGCTCCGGTGCCGGCGCGGCGACCGAGGCGGTCGATGCCCTGGTCGCGCGTGGAGAACGAATCGGGCTGTTGCAGGTTCGGTTGTACCGGCCCTTTCCGGTCGCGTCACTCGTCGCCGCGCTCCCGACGACGGTGCACAGCGTCGCCGTGCTCGATCGCACCAAGGAGCCAGGCGCGCCCGGTGAGCCGCTCTATCTCGACGTCGTTGCCGCGTTCGCTGCGTCGAGCCGGCGTCCGCCCCGCGTGATCGGCGGTCGCTACGGGCTCGGATCGAAGGAATTCACGCCTGCGATGGTCAAGGCAGCCCTCGACGCGTGCGCCGCCGACACGTCGCGCCACGGGTTCACCGTCGGCATCGTCGACGATGTCACGCATACGAGCCTGCCGTACGACGACGAGTTTCGCACCGATCACGCGCGTGTCCGGGCGATGTTCTATGGCCTCGGCGCCGACGGCACCGTCGGCGCCAACAAGCACACCGCCAAGATCGTTGGTTCGCACACCTCGTCGCAGGTGCAGGCGTACTTCGTGTACGACTCGAAGAAGTCGGGGTCCACGACCGTGTCGCACGTTCGTTTCGACGACGCGCCGATCGGCTCGACATACCTGATCCAACACGCCAACTTCATTGCGTGCCACCAGTTCGGGCTCCTCGATCGCCTCGACGTCCTTGCGGGCGCGGAACCCGGCGCGACGTTCCTTCTGAACAGTCCATACGCGCCGGACGCGACGTGGGATCGCTTGCCGCGCGAGGTCCAAGAACAGATCATCTCGCTCGGCCTCGACGTACATGTGATCGACGCGCACCGAGTCGCTCGCGAAGCCGGACTCGCCGGCCAGATCAACACTGTGATGCAAGCGTGCTTCTTCGCGCTCACCGATGTGATGCCGCTCGAGAAGGCGCTGGCCGCGATGCGCGAGTCGGTCGCTGAGGCTTACGGGCGGCGCGGGGCGCCCATCGTGGACGCCAACCTCGAGGCGATCGACAACGCACTCGCTGCCCTTCATCGGCTCCCGGTTCCCGCGGCGGTCTCCGCGATCGTCGGTCGTCGCCCCGCGGTTGACGCGAATTCGCCGGACTTCGTGCAACGCGTGACCGCGCGCATGCTCGAGGGCCGCGGCGACCTGCTGCCGGTGAGCGCACTCCCGGTCGACGGAGAATTTCCAACCGGTACCGCCCGCTACGAGAAGCGCCGACTGGCCGAGGAGATCCCCGTGTGGGACCCCGAGCTGTGCATCGACTGCGCGCGCTGCACGCTGGTGTGCCCGCACGCGGCGATTCGTCTCAAGCTGTGCGCACCCGACGCGCTCGAAGGTGTCGACCTACCGGCGAAACCCTTCCGTGCCAAGGAGCACCCCGGCCTCTTGCTGACGATCCAGGTTACGCCCGACGACTGCACAGGTTGCGGCGTCTGCGTCGACGTATGCCCGGCCAAGTCGAAGTCGGAGGTGAAGCACAAGGCGCTCGACATGGCTGCCCTCGCGCCGATCGCAGAGCAGGAACGCACGCGCTGGCAGACGTTCCTCGACGTTGCCGCCGTCCCGCCCGGAACGCTGGACCCCGCGACGACGAAGGGCTCACAAAGCCGCGAGCCGTTGTTCGAGTTCTCGGGCGCGTGTGCCGGGTGCGGCGAGACGCCGTATCTCAAACTCTTGACGCAGCAGTTCGGCGACCATCTGATTGTCGCGAATGCGACCGGGTGCTCGTCGATCTTCGGCGGCAACCTGCCCACGACACCATGGGCGATCGACGCACATGGACGTGGCCCGGCATGGTCGAACTCGCTATTCGAGGACAACGCCGAGTTCGGCCTCGGCATCCGCCTCGCGCTCGACAGCCAGATCGATGAAGCGCGCCGGCTCGTTGCCGCGCTCGCGCCCGCGTTGCCCGGCGATCTTGCCGCGGCAATCCTCGCCGTGGACCCCCGTGCACCCGCCGACGACGAGGCACTCGCCGCGCAGCGAGCCCGCGTCGCAGAGCTCGATGCTGTGCTCCATGAGCTCGACGATCCACGTGCTCGCATGCTCGCACCGCTCAGCAGTGCACTCGTGCGCAAGAGTGTGTGGATCGTAGGCGGGGATGGTTGGGCATACGACATCGGCGCCGGAGGCCTCGACCACGTGCTCGGCTCCGGTCGCGACGTCAACGTGCTGGTGCTCGACACCGAGGTCTATTCCAATACCGGCGGACAGGCGTCGAAGGCAACACCGCGCGGCGCCACTGCAAAGTTTGCGACGAGCGGGAAGGGCACTCCGAAGAAAGACATCGGCGCCGAGGCACGGCGTTACGGCGACGTGTACGTCGCCCAGATCGCGATCGGCGCCAACGACGTGCAAGCGGTCAAGGCGTTCAGCGAGGCCGAGGCGTGGCGTGGGGTGTCGCTGATCGTCGCGTACTCCACATGCATCGCGCATGGCATCGACATGACGACCTCGATGACGCACCAGCGCAACGCGGTGCGGTCGGGATACTGGCCGCTGTACCGGTATCGCCCGTCGTCCGACGAGCACGCGCATCCCTTCCAGCTGGACGCGCGGCCTCCAACGATGCCGGTTGCAGACTTCGCGCTGCAAGAAGCTCGCTTCTCAGTGCTCGCGCGCACGCTCCCAAAGCGTGCGACCGAGCTGATGGCGCTCGTGCAGGCTGATGTCGACGAGCGGTGGCGCTACTACGAACAGCTCGCCGGGGTCGAGCGTACGGTCCCGCCCGCCAGCGTGGCGCACGACTGATGGCCAATCTCCGAACGCGCTATCTCGGGCTGGAGCTCGACACGCCGATCATCGCGTCCGCGGGCCCGCTCACCGGACGACTGGACACGCTCCGACGCCTCGAGGAAGCCGGAGCCGCCGCCGTGGTGTTGCCGTCACTGTTCGAAGAAGACATCGTCAACGAATCACGCCGCGTGCACGCGCTGTTGTCCGCGGGCATGGGCGCGAGCGGCGAGACCGAGACTTATCTTCCCGAGCCTGCATTTGCCTTTACGGGCCCGGAACGTCACGTCCAGCTCGTCCACGATGCCAAGGCCGTGTTGGACATCCCCGTGATCGCGAGCGTCAACGGCACGTCGCCGCAGGGATGGATCGACTACCCGCGACTGCTCGTGGACGCCGGCGCCGACGCCATCGAGCTGAACGTCTACACAGTCGCCGCTGACATCCATGACACCGCGGCGGCGGTCGAAGACCGGCTCATCGCGACCGTGCGGGCGGTGCGAAGCGCTGTCTCCGTGCCGATCGCGGTGAAGGTCGCGCCGTACTACAGCGCGTTCGGTCATGTTGCGGCAGGGCTCGTCGACGCGGGCGCCGATGCCATCGTGTGCTTCAACCGCTTCTTCCAGCCCGATCTCGACCTCGACGAGCTCGACGTCACGCCGACGCTCGACTTGTCGACGTCGGCCGATCTTCGGCTCCCATTGCGCTGGATCGCGCTGTTGACCGGGCACGTGGCATGCCAGCTCGCGTGCTCCGGTGGCGTGCACACGGGCAATGACGCCGTCAAGGCGATCCTCGCGGGCGCGGACGTCGCCATGACGACGTCCGCCTTGCTGCGCGGCGGGGCCGAGCACATCGGTGTGTTGGTGCACGACCTGGCGCGCTGGCTCGACGACAACGAGTACGAATCTGTTGATCAGGCTCGTGGCAGTCTCGCGCAACGCGCAGTGCCCGATCCCGACGCGTATGAACGTGCGAACTACCTGATGGTGATGCAGCACGGAATGCGGCGTTGGCTGCCCAGCCTGGAGGCGTGATGAAAGCGACAGCGGCCTGAACGGGCCACCGGGCGAGAGAACCGGGCTCACGAGGTCCGTGCCCGATGTCCGTTCTGGGACTCACACCGTCGACGCGGCACCCTCCGACCCTGTCAAAGCACCCGACCCATCCGCCATGCTGAGGTGAATCCGCCTTCCACGACCTGTCCAACCGGGAGCACTCATGGCGCCTTCGACTGCCGGCCTCGACGCCGAAACGCTCGACATGACCCTCGACGCGATTGGCGAATTCGCGCAGCGTCACCTCCCGGAGCACCTGATTCTCGAGCTCGACCGCGACGACGTGTGCCCGACGGACGTCGTCCGCGGCATGTGCGGCGACGAGCTCGGGATCCAGTTGCTCTTCATTCCCGAGCAGTACGGGGGCATGGGCGGCTCGACGTATGACGTCTACCGCGTGTGCGAGCGCATGGCTCGGATCGACATCGGCGTCGCTACCAGCGTCCTGGCGACATTCCTCGGCAGCGACCCGATCGTCGTCGGCGCGACCGACGAGCAGAAGCAGCGCTGGATCACACGCATTGCCGAGGAAGGCATCCTCTTTGCGTACGGCGCCACCGAGCCCGAGGCCGGCAGCGACCTGGCCGCGCTCAAGACCGTCGCCACGCCGGTGTACGAAGGCGACCGGATCGTCGGCTACCGGATCGACGGCCGCAAGCAGTGGATCAGCAACGGTGGCATCGCCGACGCGTACACGATCCTCGCCAACACACCCGGCGGACCGACGTGGTTCGTCCTCGAGCGCGACGTCGACGGCTTCACCCAGGGCAAGCCCGAGGACAAGCACGGCATCCGGCTGTCGAACACCGCGGCGCTATTCCTCGATGACGTGTACGTCGACGCCGATCGCCTCGTCGGCGGCGTCGAGGGCCAAGGACTCCTGCAGGCCCTGCAGGTGTTCGGGTACACGCGACTGATGGTCGCCGCGTTCGGTCTCGGCGGCGGCTGGTCGGCGCTCGACCGGGCGATCGAGTACTCGACGGAACGGATCCAGGCCGGCGGCCCGCTGTCGGAGAAGCAGGGCTATACGCACAAGCTGATCGTCCCGCACGCGGTGCGTCTCGAAGGCGCGCGCGCCTACATCGAGGAGACCGCCGAGCGGATCGACGCCGGCGAGGGCAGCCTCAACACCGAGGGGGCGATCGCGAAATACCTGGCGACCGAGGCGGGCATCGCGGCCGGCGACGCCGCGATCCAAGCGTTCGGAGGCTACGGCTACACGCGCGAGTACATGGTCGAGAAGATCCGCCGGGACACGCGGATCACGACGATCTACGAGGGCACTTCGGAGATCATGGAGATGACGATCGCCCGTGACCGCTGGCAGTCCCACCTGAAGACGCGCGGGCAGCACTACCACGACGCCGCCGAGGAGTTGCAGCGGCTGCACACGAACCACCCCGAGGTCGGCGCTGACGTCGCCGCGCTCGGCCTGCACGCGCTCGCGGAGGTCATGGAGTGGAGCCGGGTCGCGCGCCTCACCCGAAACCAGCACGTGCTGTTGCGTCTCGGTGAGCTGATCGCCTTTGGTGAGGTGGCGGCGTGCCTCGCCCGCAAGGCCGCCAGCGCCGCGAACAACGAGCTGAGCGCGAAGGCGGATCGGCGCTTCGACGCCAAGGGCCTCGCGTCGGTCGCTCGAGTGTTCGCGCGCGACGCGGCAATGCGGATCGCGGACGACGGCCTGCGCCTGGTGCGCGGCGCCGGCGGCGCGGCCGACGACCGCCTCGGCGAGTTGTACGCCGCGCTTCGGCGTGACGAGATCGCAGCCGCGCAAGCGGGATTGCTCGACGACATGGACCACGTCGCGGATCTCATCTACGGACGCGCATCCTGAGACATCAAGAGAGTACGGAGCCAGCGATGGACGAACACCTCGACCGAGCCGCCGCCATCGTCGGTGTCGCGGCGATCCTGCCCGACGCGCCCGACGTCGCGACGTTCTGGGGCAACGTGACGAGCGGCCGCTACAGCATCAGCGATGTCTCGTCCGAACGCTGGGATCCCGCGCTCTACTACGACCCGGATCCACGCGCGCTCGACAAGACGTACTCGAAGATCGGCGGCTGGGTCCGCGACTTCGAATGGAACCCGCTCGGCTGGAAGCTTCCCATCCCGCCGCGCGTCGCCGATTCGATGGACGACGGGCAGAAGTGGGCGGTGAACCTCGCGCACGCGGTGCTGCTCGACTACGGCTGGCCCGAACGTCCGCTCGACCGGGAAAATACCGCGGTCATCCTCGGCAACGCGATGGCCGGCGAAAAGCACTACCTCTCGGCGATGCGCGTGGGGTTCCCGGAGTTCGCGCGTGACCTCGAGGGGTCGTCCACGTTCGCGCAGCTCCCATCCGACGTGCGGAAGGCCATCGTCGCCGAAGCCCACGAGCGGACGGCGGCGCGGATCCCGGACATCACCGAGGACACGATGCCGGGCGAGCTCGCGAACATCATCGCGGGCCGCGTCGCGAACGTGTTCGACCTGCGCGGACCGAACTACGTCACCGACGCCGCGTGCGCGTCCGGGATCGCCGCGATGAGCGCCGCGATCGAAGGTCTCGTCCAGGGTGAATACGACGCCGCCATCACCGGCGGTATCGACCGCAACATGGGCGCGTCGACGTTCGTGAAGTTCTGCAAGATCGGCGCCCTCTCCGCCACCGGCACACGCCCGTACGCCGACGGTGCCGACGGGTTCGTGATGGGCGAGGGCGGCGCGGTGTTCTTGCTGAAGCGGCTCGCCGACGCCGAACGCGACGGCGACCGGATCTACGCGGTCGTCCGCGGCATCGGCGGCTCGAGCGACGGGCGGGGGAAGGGCATCACCGCGCCGAACCCCGTCGGACAACGGCTCAGCGTGGAACGCGCGTGGCGGCGGGCCGGTCTCTCGCCGGCGACCGCGAGCTACGTCGAAGGCCACGGCACCTCGACCGCGCGTCGGTGACGTCGTCGAGGTCGACGCGCTCGGCGAGGTGTTCCGCGGCGCGCGGTGCGGCCCCCGGCTCGATCCTGCTCGGGTCGGTGAAGTCGAACATGGGGCATTTGAAGGGCGCGGCGGGCGCGGCCGGGCTGCTCAAGACCGTGCTGGCGCTGCATCACAAGGTGGTGCCGCCCAGCCTCAACGCGGCCGTCCTCAACCCCAACATCGACTTCTCCCGTTCGCCGCTGCGCGTCAACACCGAGTTGCGCGACTGGGAGGTGCGCGAGGGTCAGCTCCGGCGCGCCGGTGTCAGTGCGTTCGGGTTCGGCGGCACGAACTTCCACGTCGTGGTCGAGGAGTACCAGCCCGATCGCGGCGGTGGCTCAGGCGTGCACACGGCGTCGCACGGCGTGTCGACCACGATGGTAAGCGCCGACGCGGTTTCGAAGGCGCCGTTGCGCGGCGCGCTCGTCATCGGGGCGGCGTCGGAGGCCGAGTTGGCCCAGCGGCTGACGGCAGTGATCGCCGACGCGGAAGCGGGCCACGCACCCGACCCGGCGCGGCCCGCGGCCGCGGATCTCGCGGCACCGGTGCGCATCGCGATCGACTACGGCGACGCGGCCGAGCTCGCGCAGAAGGCTGCCAAGGCGCGCACCGCGCTCGCACAGCAGGCGGCGCCGATGTGGCGGGCATTGCGTGCGCAGGGTGTGTTCCTCGGGCGCGGCGCGCCGGCCAAGGTGGCGTTCCTCTACACGGGCCAGGGCTCGCAGTACGTCAACATGCTCGCGGACCTGCGCGAACGCGATCCGCTCGTCGCCGGCGTCTTCGCCGACGCAGACCGAGTGATGACACCGTTGCTCGGCCGGCCGCTCAGTGAGTTCATCTTTGTCGACGGATCCGACCCGGCCGCGGTCGCGCAGCTCGAAGAGGAGCTGAAGCAGACCGAGATCACACAGCCCGCCGTGCTCGCCACCGACATCGCGCTCACCCGCATGCTCGCCGCGTATGGCGTGGAGCCCGATCTGGTGATGGGCCACAGTCTCGGCGAATACGGCGCGCTGGTGGCCGCCGACGCAATCGACTTCGGCCACGCACTCGAGGCCGTGAGCGCCCGCGGCCACGAGATGGCAAGTCTGCAAATCGAGGACAACGGCGCGATGGCGGCCGTCATTCGGCGCGATGGAGGAGATCGAACGCATCGTCGATGCGGTCGACGGCTACGTGGTCGTCGCCAACGTGAACAGCATGACGCAGGCTGTCGTCGGCGGCGCGACGCCGCGCCGTCGAGGATGCCATACGGCGCTTCGAGCGACGCGGAGATGACGGCGATGCGCATCCCGGTCAGCCATGCGTTCCACACGAGCATCGTGGCGCCCGCGAGCGAGCCATTGCGTCAGGTCCTCACTCGGCTCGGGTTGCGCCGCGCCTCGCATCCCGCTGGTTGCCAACGTCGACGGCGAGTTCTATCCGACGGGCGACGACGCGCCGACGCAGATGGTCGAGATCCTCGGCCGCCAGGTCGCGTCACCGGTACAGTTCGTGAAGGGCCTGCGCACCCTGTACGACGCCGGCGCCCGCGTCTTCGTGGAGGTTGGTCCGAAGAAGGCGCTCCACGGCTTCACCGAGGACGTCCTCGGCCGCGACCACGACGACGTCCTCGCGCTGTTCACCAACCATCCGAAGCAGGGTGACGTCGTCGCGTTCAACCAGGCGCTCTGCGGCTGCTACGCCGCCGGGCTCGGCGCGGCCGCCGAGGATGTGCCCGCCCCGCAAGCCGTCGCCATTCGAACCGAAGAGCAGCCGGCGACGCCCGAGACATCGGACGACACGCTCGCGGATATTCGCGACCTCTTCGACGACTTCGTAGAACGCGGCCGGGCCGTCCTCGCGACACGCACCCGTGTCGCGCCCGCGGAATCGCCCGTCGACGAGCCGGTCGTGGTCACGGGCGCCGCGCTCGGCGTGCCCGGGACCGCCCGCGTGTTCGACGAGACCGCGATCGCCCGCATCCTGCGCGGTGAGCAGTTCATCGCCGCAATCCCTTCGCCCCTGCAGGCCGAGATCCTCGACAAGCACATCACCCGCTTGGTCAAGCGGGCCGACGCCGACCCGGTGTTCGAGACCATCGAGAGCCCGGACGACGTCGTCAAGCTCGCGGGCCGCGCCGGCGCGTTCGACATCGTGGACGAGTTCGGTATCGAGCCCGACCGGGCCGCCGCGCTCGACGTCGTGACCAAGCTCGCGATCGGGGCCGGGTTCGACGCGCTGCGCGACGCCGGCATTCCGCTCGTCCAGCACTACAAGACGACTAGCATCGGCACCGAGCTCCCCGATCGGTGGATGCTGCCCGACGAGTTGCGAGACGACACGGGAATCGTGTTCGCCTCCGCGTTCCCGGGTCTCGACGCGTTCGCGCACGACCTCGAACGCTTCTGGACCGACCGCAACCACCGCGAGCAGCTCGCCACCCTCACCGAGGTGCGCGCCTCGATGCGCGACGACGATGCCGCCGCCACGGACGTCGACCGTCGGATCGCGCGAGCTGCGCGACTCGCTCGAGCGGGAGCCGTTCGAGTTCGACCGCAAGTTCTTGTTCCGCGTGCTCGCGATGGGCCATTCCCAGTTCGCGGAGATCATCGGCGCGCGTGGCCCGAACACGCACGTCAACGCGGCCTGCGCGGCGACGACGCAGGCCGTCACCGTCGCCGAGGACTGGATCCGCGCCGGACGCTGCCGGCGGGTCGTGATCGTCGCCGCCGACGATGTCACGTCCGACCAGCTGCTGGCGTGGATGGGCGCCGGGTTCCTCTCCACCGGCGCCGCGGCCACCGACGCGCGCGTCGAGGACGCGGCGTTGCCGTTCGACCGTCGCCGGCACGGGATGATCCTCGGTATGGGCGCGGCCGCGATTGTGGTCGAGGCGGCAGCAGTTGCCGCGCGACCGGGGCGTCCGACCGATCTGCGAGATGCTCGCGAGCGCGACCGCGAACAGCGCGTTCCACGGGACGCGTCTCGACGTCGACCACATCAAGGGCGTGATGGAGGACCTCATGCACCGGGCCGAGCGCCGCGGCGTCGACCGTCGCGCCATCGCGTCGAAGACGGTGTTCGTGTCGCACGAGACGTACACGCCGGCGCGCGGGGGCAGCGCCTCGGCCGAGATCAACGCGTTGCGCTATGTGTTCGGCGATGCGGCCGACGAGGTCGTCATCGCGAACACGAAGGGCTTCACCGGTCACGCCATGGGCGCCGGGGTCGAGGACGTCGTGGCGATCAAAGCGCTCGAGACGGGTCTCGTCCCGCCGGTCGCGAACTTCCGCGAGCCCGACCCCGAGCTCGGCGACCTCACACTTTCTCAGGGCGGCGAGTACGGCGTGGAGTACGCGCTGCGGCTGGCCGCGGGATTCGGCTCGCAGATTGCCATGACACTGATGCGCCGCGTGCCGGCACCCGACGGCGAGCGCCACGCGCCCGATCAGCCTCGGGTTCGACTACCGCATCGAAGACCGATCTCGCTGGCAGACTTGGCTCGATCGCGTGAGCAAGCATTCGGGCGCCCAGGTCGAGGTCTGGAAGCGCCGCCTGCGCGTCGTCGACTCCGGCGTCACGAGCGCGCACGTCGAGCCCGTTCCCGAGGTCGAGCAGCCGGTCGAGGCGTCCGCGCCGGTCGCCGCGTTCAGCAGTGACGAGGTGCGCGCGACCGTGCTGGCATTGGTCGCTGACAAGACCGGCTACCCGCCCGACATGCTCGACGTCGACCTCGACCTCGAGGCCGACCTCGGTATCGACACCGTCAAACAAGCCGAACTGTTCGCGACGATCCGTGAGCACTTCGGGGTGGAACGGGACCCCAATTTGAAGTTGCGTGACTTCCCGACGCTCGCCCACGTCATCACCTTCATGACCGAACGCGCCGGCACCACGACGCCCGCGCCAGCCGCGCCCGAGCCCGTCGCCGAGGCGCCGGTCTGGGGTTTGATCGACACCGAGGAGATCCGCGGGACCGTGCTGGCATTGGTCGCTGACAAGACCGGCTACCCGCCCGACATGCTCGACGTCGACCTCGACCTCGAGGCCGACCTCGGTATCGACACCGTGAAACAAGCCGAACTGTTCGCGACGATCCGTGAGCACTTCGGGGTCGAACGGGACCCCAATTTGAAGTTGCGTGACTTCCCGACGCTCGCCCACGTCATCACCTTCATGACCGAACGCGCCGGCACCACGACGCCCGCGCCAGCCGAGCCCGAGCCCGTCGCCGAGGCGCCGGTCTGGGGTTTGATCGACACCGAGGAGATCCGCGGGACCGTGCTGGCATTGGTCGCTGACAAGACCGGCTACCCGCCCGACATGCTCGACGTCGACCTCGACCTCGAGGCCGACCTCGGTATCGACACCGTGAAACAAGCCGAACTGTTCGCGACGATCCGTGAGCACTTCGGGGTGGAACGCGACCCCAATTTGAAGTTGCGTGACTTCCCGACGCTCGCCCACGTCATCACCTTCATGACCGAACGTGCGGGCGCCACCGCCACGGCAACAGGGCCGCCCCGCCCGCCCGCACCATCGCTCGGCAGCCTCGACGCCGCCAACGCGATCCCGCGGCGTGTGCCGGTCCCGGTCCCGCGCCCTCCGATCGACGCATGCGTCCCCACCGGCGTCGAGCTGCGCGAGGGAAGCCGGGTCGTCGTCATGCCCGACCACGGCGGAGTCGCCGACGAGCTGGTCGCGCACCTCCACGAGCGTGGTGTCGCGACGTTCGTCGTCGACGGCGCACCGCCGGCCGACGACCTCACACCCGCGCTCGCAGGCTTCGTCGCCGGCGGACCCGTGGACGGCGTCTACTGGCTCACGGCACTCGACCCGGAGGGGCCTCTCGACGCGATGGATCTCGCGGCCTGGCGAGAAGCGCTCCGCGTCCGCGTCAAGCTCTTGTACACGACCGTGCGCGGATGCCTCGCCGACGACCACGCGCCGTTCCTCGTGGCCGGCACGCGTCTCGGCGGTCTTCACGGCTACGACGATGAGGGCGCGGTCGCGCCGCTCGGCGGCGCCGTCACCGGGTTCGCCAAGGCGTACGCGCGCGAGCAGACGACCGTGCTCGTGAAGGCGGTCGATGTCGCCGCCGACGCGACACCGGCGGCGATTGCCGCGCAGCTCGTCGCCGAGACCATCAGCGATCCCGGCGCCGTCGAGATCGGCCGTCGCGACGAGCAACGGTGGACCATCGGCTTGCACGAGCAGCCGACGCCGAGGCCCGACGCCGCAGCGGGCGCGCTCACGAAGGACGCTGTGGTCGTCGTCACCGGTGCCGCGGGCGGCATCGTGTCGGCGATCGTGGGCGATCTCGCGGCGGCGTCCGCCGGCACGTTCCACCTCCTCGACCTCACCCCTGCACCGCAAGCCGACGACGCCGACATCCGCCGGTTCGCCGACGACCGCGACGGCCTCAAGCGGGAGCTCATCGAGCGCATCCGCGCGGCGGGCGAGCGTCCGACGCCGGTCATGGTCGAGAAGGAGCTCGCCGCGCATCGAACGGTTGCACGCCGCGCAGGAGGCGATCGATGCGGTGCGCGGCGCGGGCGGCGAGGCGTACTACCACAGCGTCGACCTGACCGACGCCGACGCGGTGACCGCGGTCATCGATGAGATCCGGCAGCGGCACGGCCGCATCGACGTGCTCGTGCACGCGGCCGGCATCGACGTCAGCCGGTTCCTCCGCGACAAGGAGCCGCGCGAGTTCGATCTCGTGTTCGACGTCAAGAGCGACGGCTGGTTCAACCTGCTGCATGCGATCGGCGACATGCCGCTCGGCGCGACGGTCGCGTTCAGCTCCGTCGCCGGTCGTTTCGGCAACGGCGGTCAGACCGACTACAGCGCGGCCAACGACTTGCTGTGCAAGGTGTCGTCCAGCTTCCGGCGTACTCGCCCATCGACCGCGCGGCATCGCGATCGACTGGACGGCGTGGGCCGGGATCGGCATGGCGACACGCGGCTCGATTCCCAAGATGATGGCCCTGGCGGGGATCGACATGCTGCCGCCCGAAGCCGGCGTCCCGACGGTGCGGCGTGAGCTGCTCGCCGCCGACACGCCCGGCGAGATCGTCGTCGGGCAAGGGTTCGGCGTGCTCGTCGCGGAACGTCACCCCACCGGCGGGCTGGCGGTCGACGCCGCCGGTTTCACGAAGAGCATCACGAATGCCGGGCCGATGGTCGGTCGCGTCGTGAGCACAGGAGTGTGGAGCCCGCTGGTCGTCGAGACGACACTCGACCCGCGCGAGCAACCGTTCCTACACGACCACGCGATCGACGGCACGCCGGTGCTGCCCGGCGTGATGGGGATCGAAGCGTTCGTCGAGGTTGCGCGGCTCGCGCTCCCGGGCTGGCGCGTGACCGACATCGACGAGGTCGAGTTCCTCGCACCGTTGAAGTTCTATCGGAACGAGCCCCGTACGATCCGCATCGAAGCGTTTGTGCGACGCGACGGTCGACCATGCCCTCGCGGACTGCCGGCTGATCGGCACCCGTCAGCTCGCGCACCAGGACGAACCTCAAGTGACCGTCCACTTCACCGGGTCGGTACTCCTCGCCCGGGCCGAAGCCGGCGGTTCGTCGCCGACGTCCCCCGGTGGGCGTCGGGCGCGACGGCCGACCCTGACGCGATCTACCACGTCTACTTCCACGGCCCGGCCTTCCGCGTGCTGGGACGGGTCTGGCGGTCGCCGCTGGGTTCTGTCGGTCGGTTCGCCGAGCACCTGCCGCCCGATCACCTGCCGGTGGAACAGCCCACGTTCGCTGCGCCCCGGCTGATCGAGCTGTGCTTCCAGACCGCGGGGATCTGGGACCTCGGCACGAAGGGTCGCTTGGCCCTCCCGCACCATATCGACCGCGTCGAAGTGCTCGCGGCACCTTGCGACGGGGGATCGATCCACGCAGTCGTCCACACGAACGGCGAACAGCGCTACGACGCCGAGGTGATCGATAGCGCCGGACACGTGATCGTGCGACTGTCTGGGTACGAGACGATAGCGCTGCCCGACGCACCGGATGCCGCCGCCTTGCGTCCCCTCCAGTTGGCGATGCAGTAAGCCCGAAGTCGGCGGACCCACCGCCGCGCAACAGCACCGGAGGTGCGATGGGTCCGGACTTCGCTCGGCTCGCAGTAGTGAACCGCGGCGCCGCCGCCATTCGGTGCATCAACGCCGTCGCGGAGTACAACTACGAGCGCGCCACCGCGATCCGGACGATTGCCGTGTTCGCCGACGCCGACCGGGCGTCATTGTTCGTCCGCGAAGCCGACGAGGCCATGTGCGTGCCGGCGAACGCGCTCCCGCGGAAGGCCGCGGTCCCCGGCGGCGGACGCGTACGGCGCCGACGCTCTCGACGTCGACACGCTCGTCACGCGTTGTGCGAGCACGACGTCGACGCGGTCTGGCTCGGATGGGGCGGCTCTCCGAGCACGCGGCGTTTCGCCGCGCCGGTGCGACGTGCTCGGGATCACGGTGATCGGCCCGACGCCTGACGCGCTCGCGCGCCTGGCCGACAAAGTTGCCGCCAAGCAGCTCGCCGAGCGCGCCGGTGTCGACGTCGTCCCGTGGAGCGGCGAGGTCGTCGACACGCTCGATGGCG
>CAWIJC010000003.1:0-271386 GCA_963836365.1 uncultured Actinomycetes bacterium | reverse complement strand
CGGCGACGGGAGACGGCGCGCTCGGCGTGCGCACGGCGTGGGACGAGCACACGCTGGAGGACGCGTTCGCAGGCGCGCCGGCAGAGGCGGCCGCCTGGTTCGGTGATACGCGGGTATTCCTCGAACGACGGCTCACCGAGGCGCGCCACGTCGAGGTGCAGGTCGTCGCCGACAGGCACGGCACGGTGTGGACGGTCGACATGCGCGACTGCACGGTGCAGCGTGCGCACCGAAAGGTGGTCGAGGAGACCGCAGTACTCACCGCCGACGTCGAGCAGCGAGTACGCGGTGCCGCGGAACGGATCTGTCGCGCCCGCAGTTCTCGAACGTCGGGACGGTCGAGTTCCTCGCCCAGGCAGGCGAGTCGTTCACGTTCGTCGAGGCGAACCCGCGTTTGCAAGTGGAGCACGCGCTCACCGAGCTCACGACAGGTGTCGATCTCGTCAAACTGCAGCTCGACCTCGCGCGCGGGGGCCGCCTCGACGGCGAACCGCCGGTGATGAGCGGGAACGCGCTCGAGGTGCGGCTGGGCGCGGAGGACCCCGAGCGCGACTTCGCACCATCGAATGGCCGCATCCTGGTGTTCCGGATGCCGGCGGGCCCAGGCGTTCGGGTCGACGCCGGCGTGGCGCAGGACGACGACCTTCCGCCGGGATCCGACCCGCTGCTGGCGACGATCTGCGCGTGGGGTCGCGACCGTAACGAGGCACTCGCCGCGCGACCCGCGGGTCGAGCAGAGCGAGGTCGTGGTGCAGGGCGGCGCGACGAACAAGGGGTTCTTGCTCGACATCCTGCGCAGTCCGGAGTTCCGGCGCCACGAGTACGACACCGAGTGGATGGACCGCCGTCTCCGCGCGCCCGGTCACGCCCGACCGGAGGCGTGGATCGCGCTGGTCCAGGCTGCAATCGAGGCGTACGAGCACGACCGTCGCGTCGACCGGACGCGGTTCTACGCGACAGCTGCGCGCGGCCGCCCGGAGGTGCAGCGGGAGCTGTCGCGTGTCATCGAGCTACGGCGTCGCGACCACGCGTACCGACTGCGGGTTCGTTGTCGATCGGCGACGAACTATGGCGTCGAGCTCGACGGTGTCGCCGTCGACGCGCGCGTCGAACGACTGGGTGAGCTCGAGCGCCGGCTGACCATCGCACGCCGACCGTATCGCACGATCACCGTCACGTACGGCCCCGCCGTCGCCGTCGATGTCGAGGGTCAGCCGTTCCGGTTCTCGCGCGACGAGGGCGGCATCGTGCGTTCGTCCGTTCCGGCCGTCGTGGTCTCGATCATGGTGGCGCCGGGGGACACCGTCGGCGTGGGCGACACGGTCGCCGTGGTCGAGAGCATGAAGATGGAGACGCGACTCGTGGCGCCGTTCGCGGGCCGCGTCCGCACCGTGTTCGTGACGCCGAACACCCAGGTGGACGCCGGTGCGCCGCTCGTGCAGCTCGACGCGGCGGCGCCCGACGTCGTGCCCGAGGCCGGACGCATCCACTTCGACGTGGACGCGTCTCGGGCGACGCATCGTCCATCCGACGTCGACGAGCGGGCCGAGCGCGTGTTCGGCGTGTTGCGCGCCCGCTTGCTCGGTTACGACGTCGACGACGCCGCGATGCGGTCGGCGATCGCCGAATACGTCGCCGTGTGTGCGGAGGTGCCCGGCGACGATCCGCTCCTCGCGGCGCGAGAAGAGCGACTGCTCGAGCTGTTCGTCGCCCTGTGCTCGCTTACCCGCCGCCAGCCCGATCCCGACCGCGAACCGGACGCGGACGCGAGCCCGCTCGAGTTCCTTCTGCGCTATCTACGCCGGCTCGATCGTGCGCACGACGAGGTCCCACCGCAGTTCCTCGAGCGGCTGTCGAACACGCTCGCGCACTACGACGTCGCCGGCCCGCTCGACCGTACGCCCGCACTCGAAGACGCGCTCTACTGGCTGTTCCGCGCACACGCGCGGCTCGACGCGCACGTTCCCGTCGCGGCCGCGCTCCTCGAGCGTCGTGTGGCGCTGCGCGCGGTCGCGGTGCCCCGAGCCGGTGACGACTTCCGCCTCCTCCTCGACCGCATCGTCTACGCGACCGAGGCTCGCTTCCCGTCGCTGAACGACCTTGCTCGCACCGTCCGACATCACGTCTTCGACGAGCCGCTCCTCGCCAAGGCCCGGGCCCGCGTCGAGCGCGACATGCACGACGTGCTCGAACGACTCGCCGCCCGGCCCGACGCGCCCGAGCGATCCGACTGGATCCGCCAGATCGTGCAGTGCCCGCAGCCCCTCCACACCGCGACCCTTCAGTGGGCGCGCGACGCGTCGCTCGCGATCCGCCAGGCGGCGGCCGAGATCATCGTCCGGCGCTACTACCGCATCCGACAGCTCGACGAGCTGCAGGTGCACGAGGTCGAGGGCGTCCCGCTCGTCGTTGCACAATACGTCGACGACGGTGAGCCGACGCGGTTGGTCGCCATGCTGGCGCCGTTGCCCCGACTCGCGGATTTGGCCACGAGCTTGCAGCGGGTCGCACGCCCGACGCCGTACGCTCGGCAGGTCGTCGTCGATCTGCATCTCGTCGTCGACGACGCGTCGGACGGCGTCGAGCAGCAGATCGACGCCGTGCTCGCCGCCACCGACCTGGATTCGTGCGTCCGTCGCATTGTCGTGTCGCTGGCGGCGCCGCCGAGTGACGTCGGCGACAACGACATCGCGGCGGAATGGTCGTCGCCGCGCGCTGCCCGCTTCCTCACGTTCGGTCGGCGCAAGGACGACGAGCAGTTCGTGCGCGAGGACCATCACGGGTTGCATCCAATGATGGCCGAGCGGCTCGCGCTGTGGCGGCTCGACAACTTCGCAGTCGAACGACTGCCGTCGCGTGACGACGTCTACCTCTTCCGCGGTGTCGCCCACGAGAACGCGAAGGACGAGCGGCTGTTCGCGATCGTCGAAGTGCGGGATCTGACGCCCGTGCGTGACGACGAGGGCCGTGTCGTCGCGCTGCCGCTGTTCGAGCGGATGCTGACCGAGGCGCTCAGCGCCGTTCGGCGCGACCAATCGCACCGCTCGGGTTCGCAACGCCTGCCGTGGAACCGCATCATCATGTACGTGCGGCCGCCGTGGATGCTGACGCCAGTCGAGACGTCCGCCATCATCCGGCGCATCGCGCCCGAGACCGTCGGCGCGGGCCTGGAGAAGCTTGTGGTCCACACGCAGATGCCGGATCCGAACCGCGCCGCATCCGACGACTCCCTCCACGACATGGTGATCCACGTCGCGAACCCGTTCGGGCGCGGCGTCGAGATCAGCTACTCGCCGCCGGCACCACACGCGATCCGTCCGCTCAGCGAGTACCTGCAACGCGCGGTGCTCATGCGCCGCCGCGGCTTCCGCTACCCGTACGAGGTCGTGCGCACGCTCGCGCCCGAGCCCAGTGCGGAGTCGATGTTCCCGCCCGGCGACTTCATCGAGTACGACCTCGATGGCGACCAGCTCGTGCCCGTCGATCGGCCACCGGGGAAGAACGCGGCGAACCTCGTCGTCGGCATTATCCGCAACATCACCGAGAAATACCCCGAGGGCATGCGACGCGTGATCCTGCTCGGCGACCCGAGCCGCAACCTGGGCGCGCTCGCCGAACCCGAGTGCCGGCGCATCAACGCCGCCCTCGATCTCGCCGAGCAGCTCGGGCTGCCGGTCGAGTGGTTCGCGCTGTCATCCGGGGCGCGCATCGCGATGGACAGCGGCACCGAGAACATGGACTGGATCGCGGCTGTGCTGCGCCGACTGATCGAGTTCACCCAGCGCGGCGGTGAGGTCAACGTCGTCGTGACCGGCATCAACGTCGGTGCGCAGCCGTACTGGAACGCCGAGGCGACGATGCTCCTGCACACGAAGGGCATCCTCGTCATGACGCCCGAGAGTGCGATGGTGCTTACCGGGAAGCAGGCACTCGACTATTCCGGTGGCGTCTCCGCGGAGGACAACTTCGGCATCGGTGGCTACGAGCGCGTCATGGGTCCCAA
Source organism: uncultured Actinomycetes bacterium (assembly GCA_963836365.1). Taxonomy (GTDB): domain Bacteria; phylum Actinomycetota; class Acidimicrobiia; order IMCC26256; family PALSA-610; genus DASQHW01. The sequence goes on along the minus strand of CAWIJC010000003.1, from coordinate 267,383 downwards.
CGGACAGGCGCAGTACTGGGCTCCCGACCTCGAAGGAGCGAGCCGGATCCTGTTCGCGCACTACGACCACGCGTATCGGGCGCCGGAGGAGCGATATCCGCGGCGCGCACTCACCGGCGATCCGTATGACCGCGACGTGCAGACCTTCCCGCACGCGCCCGTTGCCGGCACCGATTTCAGGGTCGTCGGCGACGTCTTCTCGCAGTCGCGCAACCCGGGCCGCAAGCAACCTTTCGACATGCGCTCGGTGATGCGCTCGGTGACCGACCTCGATCGCGAACCGCTCGAGCGGTGGGCCCGCCTCGCGGACGGCGACACGTCGATCGTGTGGGACGCGCACATCGGCGGCATCCCGGTGTGCCTGCTGGGCTTCGAGTCGCACCAGCTCACCCGGCACGGGCTCGTGCCCGCCGACGGGCCACAGCAGTGGACGTCGGGAACGCTCTTCCCCGTCTCGTCGAAGAAGACCGCGCGCGCGATCAACGCGGCAAGCGGGAACCGCCCGCTCGTCGTGCTCGCGAACCTGTCCGGGTTCGACGGCTCGCCCGAGTCGATGCGTCGGCTGCAGCTCGAGTACGGCGCCGAGATCGGGCGGGCGATCACGAACTTCGACGGTCCGATCGTGTTCTGTGTGGTGTCGCGGTACCACGGCGGCGCATTCGTCGTGTTCTCGAAGCCGTTGAACGAGCGCGTCGAGATCGCAGCCGTGGAGGGCTCGTACGCGTCCGTGATCGGCGGCGCACCGGCAGCCGCGGTGGTGTTCGCGCGTGAGGTCGACGAACGCACCGCGAAGGACGCACGCGTCGTGGTGGCCAAGACATACCTCGCCGCAGCGCAGGACAACGAGCGGGCCGCGCGGCAGACGGAGCTCGATGCGCTCGTGCGAGCCGTACGCTCCGAGAAGCTCGGCGACGTCGCCGACGAGTTCGACCATATCCACACTATTGAGCGGGCGCAGGCGGTCGGGTCGGTCGACCGGATCATCCCGCCGGCCGAACTGCGCCCGTACCTGATCGACGCGCTGGAACGCGGGATGGCCCGCGACTTCGACGGTCGCGGCGCATAGCGTGGGCGACGTCACGCTCGTGCGGCGTGCGCTCACTGACGTCCCCGCCGACGACGACTGGTTGACCGACCGCGAGCGCGCGGTGCTCGCGGGGTTGCGCGTCGAGAAGCGGCGCCGTGATTGGCGGCTCGGCCGGTTCACCGCCAAGCACGCGGTCGCACTCGTGTGCGACGTGCGGCCGCACCCGGTCGCGATCGTCGCGGATGACGACGGTGCGCCGCACGCGATCAGCGGTGGCGCACCGCTGCCCGTATCGATCTCGATCACGCATCGCGACGGTGTCGCGGTATGCGCCGTGGGTGAGGCGGGCGTCGGGCTCGGCTGCGATCTCGAGCTCGTCGAAGCGCGTCCGGCGGTGTTCGCCGGCGACTGGTTCACCGCCGCCGAACGGGCACGCGTCGACGCGGTGCCGGCGTCACGGCGCGACCACGCGACGACGCTGGTGTGGGCGACGAAGGAAGCGGCGATGAAGGCGCGTCACGACGGCTTGCGCGTGGCGACACAACAGGTCGTGGTCGAACCGCTCGACGAGATCCCGCCGGCCGGGTCGGCGTGGCGGCCCCTCAGGCTGCGTTGGGAGGCGCTGCCCCCGGCGCGGCTGCACGGATGGTGGACCGACCTCGATCGCTTCGTGCTCGCGGTCGTTGCCGATCCGCCGCCGTCTCCGCCGGTGTGGCGCTGACCACGGGCGGCCGACCGCTAGTCCGTCGGGACCACGCCCCCTGCGAGAGCGAGCACCGCTTGCGCACCGGCCAGGCGGGCGATCGGGACGCGAAACGGCGAGCACGAGACGTAATCGAGCCCGATCTCGGCGAACAGCAAGATGGAGGTCGGGTCGCCGCCGTGCTCTCCACAGACGCCCATCGGCAGATTCGGCTTCACCGTCCGCGCTCGCGCGACGCACGTGCGCACGAGGTCGCCGACGCCGCGGTGGTCGATCGTCTCGAATGGGTTGCGCGGGAGCAGCCCTTCCTCGAGGTAGCGAGCCATCAGGCGACCTTCGACGTCGTCGCGGCTGAACCCGAACGCCATCTGCGTGAGGTCGTTGGTGCCGAACGAGAAGAAGTCGGCGACCTCGGCGATGTCGTCGCCCCGCACCGCGGCGCGGGGTGTTTCGATCATCGTCCCGATCTTCACATCGATCGGGCGGGTCGACACGGCGAGCACACGTTCTACTTCTTCCTCGACCCAGCGGCGAACGAGCGCGAGCTCCGCCTTCGTGACGACGAGGGGGATCATGATCTCGATCACCGGTGTGCCGCCGGCATCGGCACGTATCTGCGCGGCCTCGACCAACGCGCGGACCTGCATCTTGTAGAGGCCGGCCTTCATGATGCCGAGGCGCACGCCGCGGGTCCCGAGCATCGGGTTCTGCTCGCGCCACGATCGGGCCGCCGTGAACAGCTGGCGCGACATCTCGTCGAGCTCGCCCCGAGCCTCGCGCGCGATCAGCTCGTCGATGTTCGGGAGGAACTCGTGCAGCGGGGGATCGAGCAGGCGCACAGTCACCGGCAGACCGTCCATCGCGGCGAGGATCTCCACGAAGTCGGCGCGCTGCAGCTCGAGCAGCTCCGCGAGCGTGTCGGCTTCCTTGTCGGCCGTGTCCGCGAGGATCATGCGCTGCACCGCCGGCAGCCGTTCGCCGAGGAACATGTGCTCGGTGCGGCACAGGCCGATGCCCTCGGCGCCGTAGTCGCGCGCGCGAGCGGCGTCGGGCCCGTTGTCGGCGTTCGCCCGCACGCCGAGCCCGGTCGCTCGGATCTCGTCGGCCCAGCCGAGCACGACGGCGAGCTCAGCCGGCGGTTCGGCCGCCGTCAGCTCCAGCTCGCCGAGCATGACCTCACCGGCCGTGCCGTCGACGGAGATCCAGTCGCCCTCGCGCACGACGACGCCGTCCGCGACGAAGTGGCGCTCGTCGATGTCGATGTCGCCCGCGCCGACGACCGCGGGGATCCCCCAGCCCCGGGCGACGACGGCGGCGTGGCTCACCAGGCCGCCCCGACTCGTCAGCACCGCTTCCGCCGCTTGCATGCCGTGGATGTCGTCGGGTGACGTCTCGGTGCGTACGAGGATCGCGCGCTCGCCGCGCTGCGTCGCAGCGACGACTGCGTCGGCGTCGAAGTAGACGCGTCCGACACCCGCGCCCGGTGACGCCGCGAGGCCCCGCGCGATCACCACCCGCTCGTCCTGGTTGAACTGCGGGTGCAGCAGATGGTCGAGGTGCGCGGGGGTGACGCGGATGACGGCTTCTTCGTGGGTGAGGAGGATCTCGGGGTCGGTCGTCATGTCGACTGCCATGCGCAGCGCGGCGCGGCCGGTGCGCTTGCCGACGCGCGTCTGCAGCATCCACAGCTTCCCCTGCTCGATCGTGAACTCCGTGTCGAGCATGTCGCGGTAGTGGCGCTCGAGGCGCGCGAAGATGTCCAGCAGCTCGTCGTAGACGGCCGGGAACCGATCGGCGAGTGCGGCGAGGGGCAAGGTCGTACGGATGCCGGCGACGACGTCCTCTCCTTGCGCGTTGACGAGGAAGTCGCCGTAGGCGCCGTTCGCACCCGTCGCGGGGTCGCGCGTGAACCCGACGCCGGTACCCGAGTTCTCGTCACGGTTGCCGAACACCATCGCCTGGACGTTCACCGCGGTGCCGAGATCGTGCGGGATGTGCTCACGATTGCGGTACGCGACCGCGCGTGTGCCGGTCCACGACGTGAATACTGCGCCGACCGCCAGCTGCACCTGCTCGGCCGGGTCCTGCGGGAACGGCCGCCCGGTCTCGGTTGCGACGACACGCTGGTACGTGGCGGTGAGGTAACGCAGCAGCTCGGCCGGGATGTCGCTGTCGGACGCGACGCCAGCGAGTTTGCGGGCGGCGTCGAGCAGCTCGTCGAAGCGCCGCGCGTCGAGGTCGAGCACGATGCGTCCGAACATGGCGATGAAGCGACGGTAGGAGTCGTACGCGAAACGCTCATTGCTGGTTTGCTTCGCGAGACCCTCGACGGAGTCGTCGTTCAGGCCGAGGTTGAGGACCGTGTCCATCATGCCCGGCATCGACAGGGCCGCTCCGGAGCGGACGCTTACGAGCAACGGATCGCTCGGGTCGCCGACCCGGCGCCCCACCTTCGCCTCGAGCCGCCCGAGATGCGCCGCGATCTCGTCGTCGAGCCCGGCTGGCCCCGCGCCAGCCGAGAGGTACGCGTGGCATGCCTCGGTCGTGATCGTGAAGCCGGGTGGGACCGGCAGGCCGAGGACCGACGTCATCTCGGCGAGGTCCGCGCCCTTGCCGCCGAGCAGATGCTTGAGCTCGGTCGGCGCGTCTTCGTGACGGTGATCGAACGTGTAGACGAATGACATGAGGCCCCCCGGGTGCGCGTAGCAAGCACCATTGCCGACATTCTCACGCTCGCGCCGGTCGCTCCGCAGGTTGAGCGCCACGGCCGTGCTGTTGGGCCGAGAGTCCCGGTCCGGGGGGATGACCGCTCCGAAGGACTGACGGCGAACCCTTGGGCCCCCGTCTGTGTCACAGGGACATAACCAGGCGGACGATGTGGTCTTTCACCTCGGTGGGCGTGAACGAACTCCAGAGAGCGAACGCCTGCGCGTCGTAACCGACGAGGCAACAGGCGCGTCGCCGACGGGTCGTGAGCGCGGTTCCGATCGTCTTGGCGCACTGCACCGGATTGCCCATGAAGGGTCGCCGCAGCCTTGCGGTGCTGAGGGTGCGCTGATACGCGGCGTCGTAGCGTGAGCCGGCGCGCTCGAGAGATCTCGCGCTCGGTTTCGGCCCAGATTCCGGTGCGGAAACCGCCGGGCTCGACGAGGACGACGCGGATCCCGTCGCGCGCGACCTCCATCCCGAGCGCGTCCGAGAGTCCCTCCGGCGCGTGCTTCGCGCCGTGATACCAGCCGGTCCGTTGACGTCCGTCTAGATCGACGAACGTTCAACGATGCGTCCGCCCCGACGGTCACGTGTGTGGGGAACGGCGAGCCGCGCGAGCCGCATGGGTGCCACGATCATTGTCTCGAACGCGACTCGAGCCTCGCCGTCGGTGACGTCCTCGATCGAACCAGCGATCGAATAGCCTGCGTTGCTGACGATCGCGAACGGTTTGTATTCGTCGATGACGCGGGCGCAACCGTCGGGATCGGTGACGTCGAGAAGAGCCGTTTCCACAACGACGTCGGTCTCACCGCGCAGCTTCGGTAATAAGGTTTGCCTTCGCCTCCGAGCGGACAGTGCCTACCGATCGAAAGCCCCGGCGCGCGAGCTCGAGCACGGTCGCCCTCCGTACTTCTCGGGGATGAACAGGAGTTGAATCCCGAGCTCCTCGCCGCACATACCGCGCACGACGTCGAGCGGGCACTCGTCGATGTGATCCAACTCGAGGATTTGGGCATCGCCGAGGTGCCGATGGGCGAACTCATCGATGGACTCGAGAATCATGGCGAGCGTCTCGGCGTCGAGACCCGGTTGCATGGGTGCCCTCCGGTCCGGTTACTTCGACCGCTTGCTCGGCGGCGCCGCGCGCGTCCGCGACCATAGGCCGCGCCGGGCGCTCGGCTGAAGTGCGGCGTGCCGCTCGCGGACCTGAAGGGGTCGCGGAGTTGCGAATCGGGGGTAGAGCTACCACCGGCGGCACCGCCGGTGGTGGGGTCAGCGGCACACGCGTAGACTTGACGACCCGTGGCGGTGTCCTCGAGCCGCGCCAGTCGGCCACGGACGGGGAGGGAGCTGTGGAATCGGAGGCAGCTCCGCAGGCGCCCCCCACCCTCTCACGGCGTGCGTTCGACGCAGTCGTTTCGACATGGATCGCGTGATCACCGATACCGCAGGCGTGCACTATGCGGCATGGAAGGGCGTCTTCGACGAGTACCTCAGCGCACGGGTCGGGGACGGAGACGGAGACCCGGCGGTGGAGCTGTTCAGGCGCGAGGACTACCTGCGTCAGGTCGACGGGAAGCTGGTCTAGACGGGGTGGCGGATTTCCTCGCGTCGCGTGGCATCGAGGTCCCGTGGGGTGATCCGGGTGACGCCGCCGATTGCGAAGCGATTCTGCGGGATCGGCAACCGCAAGGACGAGCAGTTCCACCGAGCGCTGACCGCGGCATGGGGCTGACGCGTACCCGACCAGTGTCGCGCTCGTGCGCAAGCTCCGGGCCCGCGGGTTCGGCGTCGCGGTCATCTCGGCGAGCCGGAACGCGGAGCGGGTCCTCGCGTCGGCCGGGGTGCTCGACGACTTCGACGCGCACCTCGACGGCGTCGTTGCCGACGAACTCGGGCTGGCCGCGAAGCCCGACCCGGCCTTGTTCGTCGAGGCCGTCCGCCGACTGCACACCGAACCGGCACGGGCGGCGGTCGTGGTGGACGCACGCGCCGGTGTCGAGGCCGGTCGGCGCGGCGGCTTCGGCATCGTCATCGGTGTCGATCGCGTGGGCCAGGCCGACGCACTGCTCGACGCGGGCGCCGACGCGGTCGTGCATGATCTGGGCGAGGTCGACGTCACCGACTGGGCACCGACCCGCCCGATCGCCGAGCTGGCATCGGCCCGTTCGAGCGCCGCGTGGGCGACGATCCGCGCCCAGTTGGCGGCCGGCCGGCCGGCCGTGTTCTGCGACTTCGACGGTACGCTCACGCCGATCATCGAGGATCCCGACGCTGTCCAACTGAGCCCGGAGATGCGCGTGGTCTTGGAGCGGCTCGCGCGGGTGCTGCCGGTTGCGATCGTCAGTGGACGTGATCGAGAGGACGTGGCGGCGAGGGTCGGGATCGACCGCGTTGTCTACGCGGGCAGCCACGGGTTCGACATCAGTGCCCCGGGCGGGGTTCGCTTCGAGCACCCGGGCGCCCGCGCCGCGCGACCCCGGCTCGACGACGCGGCCTCGGCCATCGAGGCCGCGATCGCAGGAATAGACGGCGCCTTCGTGGAGCGGAAACGCTACGCCGTCGCCGTCCACTACCGCCGCGTTGCACGCGACCGTGTCGTCGACGTGCTCGAGGCGTACCGGGCGGTCGCCGACGCGCGTCCGTTGCTGGCGCGCTCCGGCGGGAAGATGGTCGTGGAGCTCCGACCGAAGGTTGCGTGGGACAAGGGCCGGGCGCTGCGTTGGATCGGCTCCGAGGTGTTCGGTGGCCCCGGCTTCGTGCCGGTGTACATAGGCGACGATCTCACCGACGAAGACGCCTTCCGCGAGATCGCTGACGACGGGGTTGCCGTCGTCGTGCGCGGGGGCGACCATGCCAGCGCGCCGCCGAGGTCGCTGCCCGACGTCCGCGAGGTCGCAGCGTTCCTCGCCGAGCTGGCTGAGCTGGCCGAGGGCACCACGGAGTGTGCCGGGTGAGCGAGTGGACACTCGAGTACGAGGGTGACGTCCCGGAAGAGGAAGGACTTCGCGAGGCGCTGTGCACGCTCGGGAACGGCTACTTCGCAACGCGTGGTGCCGCGCCCGAGGCGCGCGCAGACGGCGTGCGCTATCCGGGTACGTACGTGGCGGGTGTCCTCAACCGCCTCGGCAGCGAGGTCGAAGGGCGCTGGCTCGAGCACGAGAGCCTGGTGAACGCGCCCAACTGGCTGCCGCTCACGTTCCGGAGCGACGACGGCGCCTGGTTCGAACCCGGAGTGTTCGAGATCATCGAGCAACGCGTCGTGCTCAACATGCTGCGCGGGGTGCTGACCCGAACCGTGAAGGTGGAGGACCCGGACGGGCGCCGTACCGCGGTGACCCAGCGACGGCTCGTGTCGATGGCCGACCAGCACCTCGCCGCGCTCGAGACGACCATCGTTCCCGAGAATTGGTCGGGAACCCTGGAGGTGCGCAGCGGCCTCGACGGCACAGTCCGCAATACCGGCGTCGCCCGGTACCGCGACCTCGCGAGTGATCACTTGCGGCCCCACGACGCGCATCAGCTGGGCGGCGACGTCGTATGTCTCGAGGTCGTCACGAGCCACTCGCACGTGCACATCGCGCTCGCCGCCCGCACACGCATCCTCCGGGGCGAGACGGAGGCACGGGTCGAGCGCCGGACTGTCATCGAGCCTCGCTTCGTCGCGCAGAACGTCACGCTCGATGTCGAAGCAGGTGACCGGCTGACGATCGAGAAGGTCGTCTTGCTGTACACGTCGCGCGACACCGGGATCTCCGAACCTGGCCTCGAGGCGTGCCGGAACCTCGGGTTCGCCCCGCGCTTCGACGAGCTCCTCGCGGCCCACGTCCTCGCGTGGGACCATCTGTGGAGGCGGTGCGCGCTCCAACTCGAGGACGGCAACGGCTGGGCGAAACGCATCGTGAACCTGCACGTGTTCCATCTGCTCCAGACCGTGTCGGAACACACTGTCGGGCTCGACGTCGGAGTCCCCGCCCGCGGCTTGCACGGCGAGGCGTACCGGGGCCACGTCTTCTGGGACGAGCTGTTCGTGTTCCCGTACCTCGACCTGCGCTTCCCCGAGCTCACCGCCTCCTTGTTGCTGTACCGCTACCGGCGGCTCCCCGAGGCCCGGCGCGCGGCCGCGGCGGCCGGACTCACGCAGGCGCGCTGTTTCCGTGGCAGAGCGGCAGCGACGGCCGTGAGGAGAGCCAGACGTTGCATCTCAATCCGAAGTCCGGGCGGTGGCTCCCGGACTATTCGTACCTGCAGCGGCACATCGACATTGCGATCACATGGAACGTCTGGCACCACTACCAGGCGACCGGCGACGCCGAGTTCCTCGCGTTCTACGGCGCCGAACTGCTCCTCGACATTGCACGCTGCCTGTGCAGCCTGACCACGTTCAACCGCGCCGACTGCTCGCTACGAGATCCGCGGCGTCATGGGGCCGGACGAGTACCACGACGCGTACCCCGACCGCGTGGATCCCGGGCTCGACAACAACGCGTACACGAACGTGATGGCGACCTGGGTGCTGCGCCGCGCGATCGAGGTGCTCGACCTGCTGCCGTTCGCCGCGCCGCGAAGAGCTGTCGGACCGGATCGGCCTGCGCCGCGATGAGGTCGAGCAGTGGGACGCGATCTCGCGGGGCATGTACGTGCCGTTCCACGGTGACGGCATCATCAGCCAGTTCGAAGGCTACGAGCAGCTCGAGGAGCTCGACTGGCTCGACCTCGCCGAGCGCTACGGCGACATCCAGCGGCTCGACCGCATCCTCGAGGCCGAGGGCGATTCCTGCAACCGCTACCGCGTCGTCGAAGCAGGCCGACGTGCTTATGCTCTTCTACCTGCTCTCTTCCGACGAGCTGCGCGAGCAGTTCGAGCGCCTCGGTTACGACTGGGACGACGAGCTCATCTCGCGTAACGTCGCCTATTACGCACAACGGACGTCCCACGGTTCGACATTGAGTGGCGTCGTGCACTCGTGGGCGCTGGCGCGCGTCGACCGGGCCGCGTCCTGGAAGTATTTCTGCCGGGCCCTGGGATCGGACGTCGACGATGCCTGGGGCGGTACGACGGTCGAGGGCGTGCACCTCGGCGCCATGGCCGGCACGCTTGACCTGCTGCAGCGCTGCTACGCGGGCCTCGAAGTGCGCGGCGACGAATTGCGCTTCGCGCCGGAGCTCCCCGACGAATTGCGCGAGCTCCACCTTCCGCATTCGCTACCGCGGGCACTGGGGAGTCGAGGTCACCGTCGGGCAGGAGCATCTGCGGATCTCGGTACCGCAATCGCAGGAGCCGCCGATCACCGTCACCTGCCGCGACGAGGTCGCCGACATCGGCCCGGGAGAATCGCACGAGTTCGCACTCGGCGCGACGGGTGACGCGTTCGAACAGCGTTAGAGCAGCCGGCATTCCATCGGTTCTCCCTCCGCTATCCGCGCCGGGGCCTCGACGCTTGCGGAAGACTTGGTGCGTGGCATCTCCCCCCGCGTATCCCCCGCAGCCGGAGTCGATCGCGTACCCGGCGGCGACGTTCCGACCGGATCCCACCGAGGTCATCGGTCGTCGTATCGGCGCCTACTTCATCGATCTCGTGCTGCAAAGCGCGGTCTCGCTCGCCCTGTTCGCCGCAATGCGCAGCGAGTCATACCACGGTGTCAATCAGTCGAATGCGTGCTCGATCTTGCGCTCACGAACCAACTTCTCGGGTTCGTGCCTGCAGTTCGGTACGCGCGTCTACACGTGGACTGGCGCGCGTTTCGGGCTCGCGATCGTGCTCAGCATCCTCGCGGCCGCCTTGAACCTCGTCGTCCTCCAGGGCGTCACGGGCGCGAGCGTCGGCAAGATGATGGTCGGGTTGCGCGTCGTCGACGCGCAAGGCAAGACATGCGGCGCCGGGCGCGCGTTCGTGCGGTGGTTTCTGTTGTTCGTCGACCAACTGTTTTGCGCACTCGTCGGCTTGATCACCGTGAACGTCACGCATCCGCACCGACGCGTCGGCGACATGGTCGCCGGAACGTATGTCGTGAGCGCCACCGGCGCGGGCAGGCCGCTCGATGTTGTGCCGGGCCATGGCGCCGCCTTCCCACCGGCGGCGACGGCCGGGTGGGTACCGCCCGGATCCGCGCCGGCTGGCCCGCAGCCGACCTGGGGCGCGCCGACTCCCTCAGCGCATCCACCGCCGCCGTGGACGCCACCACCACCACCGGCGCGCGGCGTGGGCGCCGCCCCGCCACCGCCTGCGCAACCGGGATGGGGTGCAGAGCCCCCGGCGACGACGTGGGGTTCGCCCGCCCCACCTTCGCCTCCACCCGAATCCGGGTCTTCGCCCGGACAGCCTGGACGGGCTGCGCCGCCCGCGGCTCCGCCCGCGGCTCCGCCCGCGGACCCGGCTGCCGGACCCGGCTGCGCTGCCGCCCCCCTCGCCACCGGAACGAGGGCGGCGAGTCGTGGTGGAACAAGGCCGTCAACGACGACGCGGCAGACCCCGAGGAGTAAGTAAGCGGCGCTCGAACGTCAGTCGCCGGCGACCGGTGTCTGCGCGACGTCCTTGTGTTCGACGGCTTCCCAGAGGATCTCGGCGATGTCTTGGACGCGCACTTCCTCGTCCTTGCCTTCGCCCTTCACGCCGTCGTCGAACATCACGTAGCAGAACGGGCACGCGACCGCGATACGCGATCGCGCCGGTCGCGATCGCTTCCTGGCTCCGCTCGGTGTTGACCTTCTTACCGATGTTCTCTTCCATCCACATGCGCGCGCCGCCTGCGCCGCAGCACATGCCGCGCGTGCCGTTGCGCGGCATCTCGACGAGGTCGATGCCCGGCGAGTGAGCCGACGACGCGTCGCGGTGCGAGATACACGTCGTTGTGGCGCCCGAGATAGCAAGAGTCGTGATAGGTCACACGCTCGGCGAGTGACGCGCCCTCGAGCGAGAGCCGGCCATCGCGGACGAGCTGGTCGAGCAGCTGCGAGTGGTGCATCGACCTCGTAGTTGCCGCCGATCTGCGGGTACTCGTTCTTCAACACGTTGAAGCAGTGCGGGCACTGCGTGATGATCTTCTGCACGCCCATGCCGTTGAACGTCTCGACGTTCTGCATGGCGAGCATCTGGAAGATGTATTCGTTGCCGGAGCGGCGCGCCTGGTCGCCGTTGCACATCTCGCTCGGCCCGAGGATCGCGAAGTCGATGCCGGCGCGTTGCAGGAGTTTGGCCAGCGACCGCGACGTCTTCTTGTTGCGGTCGTCGAAGCTGCCCGCGCAGCCGACGAAGTAGAGGTACTCGTGGTCGAACTGCGCCGCCGGGCTCGACGATCTCGACGCCCTCGAGCGATGCCGCCCAGTCGCCGCGCTCACCCTGGTTCAACCCGTACGCGTTGCCGGCGTTCTCCATCGACCGGAACGTGTTGCCGAGCTCGTTCGGGAAGTCGCTTTCCATCAGCGTGAGATAGCGGCGCATGTCGAGGATCTTGTCGAGGATCTCGATGTTGCACCGGGCAGATCTCGTCGCACGCCTTGCAGCTCGTGCACGCCCACAGCTCTTCCGACGTGATGCGCTCGAACACGCTGTCGGCAGCCGACTGAGATCTCGCGGATCGACGCCGACCGGCGGCGACACCTGCGGATCGCCGGTCGCCGCCATCACCTCGCCGACCTTCAACACGATCTCGCGCGGATCGAGCGGCTTGCCGGTGTTCTGCGCGGGGCACACCGACGTGCATCGTCCGCAGATCGTGCACGCGTCGGTGTCGAACAGCTGCTTCCACGTGAAGTCTTCGATCTTCACGGCACCGAAGCTCTCGAGCTCGGTCTCCATGAGATTCGGCATCGGCTTCATCGCACCCTTGGGGCGCTCTCGGTCGCGCAGGTACATGTTCATCGGCGACGTGAACATGTGGCGCAACTTCGTCGTCGGGATCATCACCAAGAAGCCGAGGAACGCGACGATGTGCACCACCCACAGCCACTTGTGCAGGTTGTCGAGCGTGTGGAGCGACCACGTGTCGATCAGCCCCGAGATCGGATAGCCGACGAACGACCACTTCTCGAACGACGGCGGCCGGCGGCGGCGATGCGCGCCGCCTCGACGAGGAAGCCCGTGACGCCGAGCAGCGCGAACGAGCCGAGGATGACGTGGTCCTCGGGCTTGGTTTTGATGCGGATGCGATACGGGCGCTGGATGTATCGGCGGCCGATGGCCCATCCGACACCGATGAGGAAGATCACACCGGCGAGGTCGGCGCCCATCGCGTACGCCAGGTAGGTGTTGCCGTGCAGGAACTTCAGGCTCTCGGGCATCTGGTGATCGGTCTCGAGGATCACCGTGGCGATGAACAAGAAGATGAAGCCGAAGTAGAAGAACGAATGCATGACACCCGCAGCGGGATCGCGCAGCAGCGTCTGCATCCATACGCCGCTGCGGAAGTCGCGCAGGCGGCGCTCGACGTTCTTACGGTTTGTACGACGGTCGTCGGGCTGCCCGCGCTCGTAGTTCCGCACGCGCAACGACGCGAGGTACGCGACGACGATGAACATCGCGGCGAGCGCGGCGTAGAACGCGACGACGACCGCGTCGGGGATGCCGCCGAACACCTCGCGCTGGATCGGCGAGTCGTCCTTCCACTGCGTGAGGACCGGCACCAGTCCGCTCGCGATGGCGAACAGCGCAAGGAAGATGCCGGCCCCGAGGACGAGCTGATGGGGCCGCGGCAACTTGCGCGGCGTCGGCAGTCGCATCAGGCGTGAATCTACAAGGGGTTACTGCCACGGGTCCGGTTGTACCGAGAACGCCTCGTTGCGTGGGAGCCGAGGCATCCTGCTTGCTTTGCATTTCGCTTGCTGCGGGGCTCTCGCTGCGCTCGCGAGTCGAGACTCGCGAAATGCGGCGAGTGGCCTGCGCCGCCTCCGGACGGCTCCGGCCACCGCATCACGCGTTACTGCACAGACCTGGCGTCGGCGTCGCGGAGGCGGTGGGCCATGCCGGCGAGGAGCTTGCGGGCGAAGCCGGGCACCTCGTCGATCAGTCCCGCGAACTCGCGCTGGCCGAGCACGACGAGCTCCATGTCGGTGTCGGCGACGACGGTCGCGTTGCGCGGCGCCTTCTCCAGCAGGGCGAGCTCGCCGAACGCGGCGCCGGGTCCGATGCTCGCGACCTTGCGGCCCTGGCGGCTGACCCGGGCCTCGCCGTCGAGGATCACGAAGAACTCGTGGCCGGTCTCCCCCTCCGACACCAGCGTCTTGCCGGCCCCGACACGGACGTCCTCTGCACGCCGGGCGACCAGCTGGAGGTCCTTGCGGGAGCAGGCCGCGAAGAGTGGCACCTGCTGGAGGTGTTCGATGAAAGCATCACGCCGCGCCATGTTTCTCCCCCCCCCTTCGGTTCGGCCTCAACTCCTTCGAAACTAGGGGTCGACTCCACGCTTCGCTCCCATCCGGTCGCGGCGCTGTCGTCTCCCCGACTAGGGGTCGACTCCACGCTTCGCTCCCATCCGGTCGCGGCGCTGTCGTCTCCCAGTGGCCTCACCTCCGGTCGCTTCCCGATACGGGCCGGAAAGCTATCCGCAGGAACCACGCCAGTCACGCGGACATCCTCGAGCCCCGCCAAAATCACTCGCTCGGGGAATCTGACAAACCTGCTGTCAAGTTATAATGCCTCGATCCACTCAGGTTCGCTACTCGCATGTAGCCCAAGGAGGCACACATGTCCAAGGCCGTCGGCATCGACCTCGGCACCACGAACTCTGTCGTCTCGGTGCTCGAGGCCGGAGAGCCCGTCGTGATTCCCAACGCGGAGGGAAGCCGCACGACGCCATCGGTAGTCGCGTTCAGCAAGACCGGCGAGGTGCTCGTCGGCGAAGTTGCGAAGCGTCAGGCCATCACCAACCCCGATCGCACGATCCGCTCGGTCAAGCGCCACATGGGCACCAAGTGGACGATCGATATCGATGCCAAGGCGTACACCGCGCAGGAGATCAGCGCGCGCATCTTGCAGAAGCTGAAGCGCGACGCGGAGAGCTACCTCGGCGAGTCGGTGACGCAGGCGGTCATCACCGTTCCCGCGTACTTCGACGACGCGCAGCGTCAGGCGACGAAGGAAGCCGGCGAGATCGCCGGACTCGAAGTGCTGCGCATCATCAACGAGCCGACCGCGGCCGCGCTCGCCTACGGGCTCGACAAGGAAGGCAACGACCAGACGATCCTCGTCTTCGACCTCGGCGGCGGCACGTTCGACGTGTCGGTGCTCGAGATCGGCGACGGTGTGTTCGAGGTCAAGTCGACGTCGGGCAACACGCACCTCGGCGGTGACGACTGGGACCAGCGCGTCATCGACTGGATGGTGCAGGAGTTCAAGAACGCGCACGGCGTCGACTTGTCGAACGACAAGATGGCCTTGCAGCGCCTGAAGGAAGCCGCCGAGAAGGCGAAGATCGAGCTGTCGAACCTGCAAGAGACGTCGATCAACCTCCCGTTCGTCACCGCGACGAGCGAGGGCCCGCTGCACCTCGAGATGTCACTCACACGCGGCCGCTTCCAGGAGATGACGCGCGACTTGCTCGAGGCGTGCCGCGGCCCGTTCGAGCAAGCGATCAAGGACGCCGGGCTCGAGAAGTCGCACATCGACCACGTGATCCTCGTCGGAGGCTCGACGCGTATGCCCGCGGTCGCCGACTTGGTGCAGGAACTGACGAGCAAGGAGCCGCACAAGGGTGTGAACCCCGACGAGGCGGTCGCGGCGGGTGCGTCGATCCAAGCCGGAGTGTTGAAGGGTGACGTCAAGGACATCTTGCTGCTCGACGTGACGCCGTTGTCGCTCGGCATCGAGACCAAGGGTCAGATCATGACCAAGCTGATCGACCGCAACACGACGATTCCCGTGAAGCGCTCCGAGACGTTCACGACCGCCGACGACAACCAGCCGTCGGTCGAGATCAAGGTGCTCCAAGGCGAGAGCGACATGGCGTACCGCAACAAGCCGCTCGGCACGTTCACGCTCACGGGGTTGCCACCCGCGCCGCGCGGTGTGCCGCAGATCGAGGTCACGTTCGACATCGACGCCAACGGCATCGTGCACGTGACCGCGAAGGATCTCGGTACCGGCAAGGAACAGAAGATGACGATCACCGGCGGTACCGCGCTCGGCAAGGACGACATCAATCAGATGATCAAGGACGCGGAGGCGCACGCGGAGGAAGACCGCCGCAAGCGCGAAGAGGCCGAGACGCGCAACACCGCCGATCAGCTCGCGTGGCAGACCGAGAACCTCCTGAAGGAGCAGGGAGACAAGGTCCCGGCCGAAGACCGCCAGAAGATCGAGGACGGGTTGCAGCGCTTGAAGGACGCGCTCGCCGGCAGCGACATCGAGGCGGTGAAGTCGGCGCACGAGTCGCTGCTCACCGCGAGCAACGAGTTCACGAAGCGGCTGTACGAGAACGTGCAGGCGCAGCAGGCATCGGCGGCCGGTGGCGCCGGCGCGGGCTCCGGCTCGAGCCAGCCTTCGGACGACGAGGTCGCAGACGCGGAGATCGTTGACGACGACCAGCAGAGCGCGTGAGTCCGAGCGAGCGTCGGGAGGCGGGGATCCCGCCGAGCAGTGAACGGGTCGCGAGCGACCCGGCCGCGAGCGGCTCGGGCGGAGGGCGAGAGTGGAGCAACATGAGCGACATCAACACGCCTTCCCCGGATCCTTCGGTGCGGGATCCGGGTGAGGCCGAGGCCGCGCAGCTCGTCGGGGACCTCGACGCCCTGCAACGCGAGCGTGACGACCTGCTCGACACCAGTCGGCGTCTGCAAGCGGACTTCGAGAACTACCGCAAGCGCGTGTTGCGCGAGCAGACCGCGCTCGTCGAGCGCGCCTCGGAAAGTCTGCTCGAGCAGTTGCTGCCGGTGCTCGACAGCTTCGAGCTCGCGCTCCGCAACTTCGACGACGGCGAGGTCGACGACAGGGTGCGGAAGGGCATCGAGCTCGTCTACGCCGAGTTGGTCGGTGTGCTCGAACGGGCGGGACTCCGGCGCTTCGACGCGCTCGGTGCTCCGTTCGACCCGAACGAGCACGAAGCGGTGATGCAGGACGACGGCGACGGCGAGCCGCACGTGGGCGACGTATTGCGCACGGGATGGAAGCTGAAGGGTCGCGTGCTGCGACCGGCGATGGTCAAGGTCACGAGGAACTGACCGCCGAGACCCGAGCGGTCCCGCAGAGCGGAAAAGAACGCATGGCTGCACAGCGCGAGTGGTTCGAGAAGGACTACTACTCCGAGCTCGGCGTGTCGCAGGGCGCGTCCGACAAGGAGGTCTCGCGCGCCTACAAGAAGCTCGCGAAGCAGTTCCACCCCGACGCCAACGCGGGCAACAAGCAAGCCGAGGAACACTTCAAGGAGATCTCGGCCGCCTACGACGTGCTCGGCGACGCGACCAAGCGCGCAGAGTACGACGAGGTGCGGCGCATGGTCGCGGCGGGTGTCGGTCCGGCTGGCTTCGGGGGCTTCGGGCCCGGGCCCGATGGCGGCGCGGGACAAACTTTCACATTCGACGGCGACGTCGGCGATCTCGGCGGGTTGTTCGGCAACTTGTTCGGCGGTGGCCGTCGCCAGCGTCGCGGTGCGTCCGGTCCGCGCCGCGGCGAGGACCTCGAGACCGAGCTGCACCTGTCGTTCGATGACGCGGTGCACGGCGTGACCTCGACAGTGCGATTCCGCGCCGACGCCACCTGTTCCACGTGCGCGGGGTCCGGTGCCGCGCCGGGTTCGATGCCCGAAACGTGTCCCGAGTGTCACGGCATTGGTTCGATCGCGCTCGATCAAGGACCGTTCTCGTTCTCGCAGGTGTGCCCGACGTGCGGTGGGCGCGGCCAAGTCATCCCGAAGCCGTGCCCCACGTGCAAGGGACGCGGTGTCGAGGTGCGGGCGCGCGAGGTCAAGGTGCGCGTACCGGGCGGAGTCACCGACGGCCAGCGCATCCGCGTGAAGGGGCGCGGCGCGGCGGGCGCGAACGGCGGTCCTCCCGGCGACCTGTACGTCGTGGTGCACGTGCGAAAGCACCCGCTGTTCGGGCGCACCGGCAACGACCTCACGTTGCGCTTGCCGGTCACGTTCGCCGAGGCTGCGCTGGGCGCCGACGTGAAGGTGCCGACGCTCGACGGACAGGTCACGGTGCGGATCCCGCCCGGCACGCCGTCGGGCAAGACGTTCCGCGTCCGGGGGCACGGCATGCACGCCGACACGGGCAAGGGCGGCGACCTGCTCGTCACCGTCGACGTGCAGGTGCCCGTGAAACTGCGTGGTGAGCAGCGCGACGCAGTCGAGGCGCTCGCGAAGGTGCTCGACGAGGATCCGCGCGCGGCGCTGTTCACGCAGGTGCAGCAGCCTCACCGAAGGAAGACAGATGATGCCTGACGATCGGGCGCTCTATGTGATCTCCGTCGCGGCGGAGTTGGCCGGCGTACATCCGCAGACGCTGCGGATCTACGAACGCAAGGGCCTGCTCGCACCCGCGCGCACCAGCGGCCGGAGCCGTCGGTACTCCGATCGCGACATCGCGCTGTTGCGACGCATCCAGGAGTTGACGACCGAAGGCGTCTCGCTTTCCGGCGTGCAGAAGGTGCTCGCCCTCGAAGACGAGCTCTTCGCGGCGCGTCAGCGGGTTGCGAAGCTCGAGTCGCGCCTCGACGCGCTTTCACGTGAGGTCGAGGAGCGCGTCGCCGCCGCACACCGTCAATACAAGCGTGAGCTCGTTCCGTTGCGCGACGCGTCGCTTTCGCCGTTCCGATCCTCGAGGTAGTCACGATGGCAATCGATCCGAACCGCTTCACCCGCAAGACCCAAGAGGCGTTCGCGGCCGCGCAAGCGGTGGCACGCGATGCCGGCAACACCGAGATCGCGCCCGAGCAGCTGTTACGGGCGCTGCTCGACCAGCCGGAGGGCATCGTGTCAGGTGTCGTCGAGCAGATCGGTCTCGACGTCACCGCGATCCGCAAGCAGGTCGACGACGCGGTCGAGAAGCTCCCGCGCGCCAGTGGCGCGACGGTGCGCGACGCGCAGCTCAGCGCAAGCACGTATCGCGTGCTCGAGAACGCCGACAAGGAGCGGGAGGCGCTCGGCGACGACTACCTGTCGACCGAGCACGTCTTGCTCGCCATGACCGAGCTGCCAGGTGGGGTCGGCGACCTCCTGCGCGGGGTCGGTGTCACGAAGGACGGTGTGATCGCCGCCCTGCGGCACGTGCGCGGTTCACATCGCGTCACGAGCGACAATCCCGAGGAGCAGTACCAGGCGCTCGAGAAGTACGGGCGTGATCTCACCGAGGCCGCGCGCCGCGGCAAGATCGACCCGGTCATCGGTCGCGACGAGGAGATCCGGCGCATCATCCAGGTGCTCTCGCGCCGGACGAAGAACAACCCGGTGCTCATCGGCGAGCCCGGCGTCGGCAAGACGGCGATCGTCGAAGGCTTGGCGCGGCGCATCGTCGAAGGTGACGTGCCCGAGGGTTTGCGCAACAAGCGCGTGATCGCGCTCGACATCGGTTCGATGGTCGCGGGCTCGAAGTACCGCGGCGAGTTCGAGGAGCGCTTCAAGGCAGTGCTCAAGGAGATCGCCGATTCCGAGGGCGAAGTCGTCACGTTCATCGACGAGCTGCACACGATCGTCGGCGCCGGCGGTGCGGAGGGCGCGGTCGACGCGGGCAACATGATCAAGCCGATGCTCGCGCGAGGCGAGCTACGGCTCATCGGCGCGACGACGCTCGACGAGTACCGCAAGCACATCGAGAAGGACGCTGCGCTCGAGCGCCGGTTCCAGACCGTGTTCGTCGGCGAGCCGTCGGTCGCGGACACGATCGCGATTCTGCGCGGGTTGAAAGAGCGCTACGAGGTACACCACGGCGTGCGCATCCAGGACGCGGCGTTGATCGCGGCGTCGGTGCTCTCCGACCGCTACATCACCGGCCGGCAGTTGCCCGACAAGGCGATCGACCTCGTCGACGAGGCTGCATCGCGCCTGCGCATCGAGATCGACTCGATGCCGTTCGAGATCGACGTCGTCGAGCGGCGAATCCGCCAGCTCGAGATCGAGCGCGCCGCACTCGCGAAGGACACCGACAGAGAGGCGCCGGGCAAGCGACCGGAGGGGAGCGGAGCGCAAAGCCGACCCAGTGCAGAGGTCGCGCGCGGTCGTCTCGACGCACTCGACTCGGAGCTGCAGTCGCTGCTCGAGGAGCGCGACGGCATGGTTGCGCATTGGCAGGCGGAGAAGGACGCGATCGTCGGCATCCAGGAGGCGAAGGAGCGGCTCGAGCAGTCAAAGCTCGACGCCGAGCGCGCCGAGCGCGAGGGCGACCTCGAACGCGCCGCGCAGCTTCGCTACGGGCACATTCCGATCGTGGAGCGAGAGATCGATGCGATGACCGAGCGCTTGAACGAGCTGCAGCGCGACGGTCGGATGCTGAAGGAAGAGGTCGATGAGGAAGACGTCGCCGAGATCGTCGCCAAGTGGACCGGGATTCCCGTGTCGCGCTTGATGGAAGGCGAGATGGCGAAGCTCGTGCGCCTCGAAGACCACTTGCACGAACGTGTGGTCGGGCAGGCGACTGCGGTCACCGCCGTTGCCAACGCGATCCGGCGCTCGCGTGCCGGCCTTTCCGATCCGCACCGGCCGACCGGCACGTTTCTCTTCCTCGGCCCGACGGGCGTCGGCAAGACCGAGCTCGCGCGTGCACTCGCCGAGTTCATGTTCGACGACGAGCGCGCGATGGTGCGCATCGACATGTCGGAGTACATGGAGAAGCACGCCGTGTCGCGGCTCGTGGGCGCGCCCCCGGGCTATGTGGGTTACGAGGAGGGCGGCCAGCTCACCGAAGCGGTCCGGCGCCGTCCGTACGCGGTGATCCTGCTCGACGAGATCGAAAAGGCCCACCCCGACGTCTTCAACATCCTGCTGCAGCTGATGGACGACGGGAGGCTCACCGACGGTCAGGGCCGCACAGTCGACTTCACCAACACCGTCGTGATCATGACGTCGAACCTCGGCTCGGGCGCGAACGAGGAAGAGGTGATGGCCGCAGTGCGGGCGCACTTCAAGCCCGAGTTCCTCAACCGGGTCGACGAGATCGTCGTGTTCCACCGGTTGTCGGAGAGCGAGATCGAGCAGATCGTCGGACTTCAGGTCGAGCAGTTGCGCGCCCGGCTCGCCGAGCGCGGGTTGTTGATCGAGATATCGCCGGCGGCGCAGTCGTGGATTGCCCAGGCCGGTTACGACCCCGACTTCGGCGCTCGTCCGCTGAAGCGTGTCCTGCAGCGCGAGATCGCCGATCCGATCGCGCTCGAGCTGCTGAAGGGCACGTATCAGCAGGGCGACACGATCACGGTCGATACGAGGCCCGATGGTGGGCTCGTGTTCGACCATGTGGTCACTGCCGACATCGTCGCGTAGCCGGGCTTGCGTCGTAGCGGATCCTTTGAAGCAGAGTGGGGTGCCTCCCTGCGGCTCGTGCGGCCGACGCGTGCGTCCAGAGAGCGGCCGCGTCGAAATTGCTGTCTGATCGCAAGCGTGCACGGCTGGGCAAATTCGGGCCATCACTGGCAGTTGCGGGCCCGTGCCGCGCAGCGCGCCCTCGGCGATCTTGCCTCCCGACGATCGGGGGAGCGCGTCGAGCACGACCAGTCGTTCGGGCCACGTCTCCTTGGTCGTGCCCCGCGTCGCGAGGTGCGCGGTGACGTCAGCCAGCGTCACCGGCGGTGCGCCCCGCGCAACTCGGCGAACACGCACACGCCGCGCGAACGCCCACGCGTTGCGCATCGCCCGTGAGAGCGCGTATGCGTCGTCGTCGGCTCCGACGAACGCGCCTCACCCGTTGACGAAGTTGCCGAACGTGAACGGGATGTCGATGCCGTGGCACGCGCCGATGCCCGGGCCCTCCCACGTGAAGCAGTAGGTGAACGCGGGCCCGTGCGTGGCGTGAGCATCGAGCACCGCGTTGCACGGCTCTTGCATCTCGTGGTCGCCGAACACCGCGCACCAGATCGTGCCGGTGTCGTCGGTGGCGAGCACGCATCGGTAGCGCTCGACGATGGCGGTGGCACGCGTCTCGTCGATGTCGAGCTAGCGGGCCACCCGTCGCAAGAGCCGGTCCGGTGGCGGTGCGGGTGCAGCGGCGACGAACAGGGCGATTTCGTCGGCGGTTGGTGCCGCGATCAGCGCGATGCTTCGAGCCGCGCCGGATCGCAGCGCATCGACCACGCGCGGACAACACGTCGCCGTCGACCATCGGATGGAACGGCATCATCCCGACGGTTGCAACAGCGCCGCGCTCGCCGCGAATTGCCGCGTCGAGTCGCGTGACGATCGGCAGCGTACACAGCGACGCGGCGTCGGAAACGGCCACCTCCTTGCACAGCGTCTCGACGACGACGGCCGCGCTCTGGTCATCGAGTGTCGCGAACGTCGCGCCGCTCTGAACGATCGCGCCGGCGAGAAGACCGTCAGCGTCGGGCGACGCGAACGTGTGCAGCACGACACCGCCACCCGCCGCCTCGCCACGGCGACGACGCGCGCGGGGTCGCCGCCGAAGTGTGTGATGTGCGGGTGGATCCATTCGAGCGCGGTGAGTGCGTCGCGCACGCCGCAGTTCGCAACGCGGCCCAGGACGCGTGCGTCGAGGAACCCGACCCGCCCCGAGCCGATAGTTCACGGTAACGGCGACGACCGACTGCTCGGCCGCGACAAGCGCCCCGTCGTAGACCGGTGGTGACGACGCGCCTACGACGAACGAACCGCCGGGGAACCACACGAGCACAGGGTGCGGGCCGGGCGCGGAAGGCGCCCAGACGTTGAGCGTGAGACACTCGTGTTCGTCGATCTCACCGACGCTCATGCCGGGCACGACCTCGCCGAGCGGGCTGTCGCGCGATTGCGGCGCGGCCGGTCGGAACTTCGAGAAGTCACCGTCGCGATCGAACTGTACGCGCTCCGGCGCGCGGAAGCGCTCGGCGCGGGCGTACGGAACACCCAACCGTTGGGTCACGGCCACAATCTACGGAGGCCGCGTCAGGGCCCGTCGAGTACCATGTCCCCAACGTGAGTCCCATCGCGGCCGTCACGGGACGTTGGCAGTGCCTGGCGCAGTAATCGTCGGCACCCAGTGGGGTGACGAGGGCAAAGGGCGCGTCACCGACTACCTCGCCAAAGAATCGTCGATGTGTGTTCGCTATCAGGGCGGGCACAACGCCGGGCACACGCTCGTCGTCGACGGCGAAGTGTTCAAGCTGCAGCTCGTGCCGAGCGGCGTGCTGTATCCGTGGGTCGTACCGGTGATCGGCAACGGAGTCGTCGTCGATCCTGCTGTACTGATCAAAGAGATCGACATGCTCGACGCGAAGCGGGTCGAGACGAGGCACCTCCGGCTTTCGGGCAACGCACACCTGATCATGCCGTACCACCAAGAGCTCGATCGCGTGACCGAGCGCTTCCTCGGCAAGAACAAGCTCGGCACGACCAAGCGCGGCATCGGCCCTGCGTACGCCGACAAGGCGCTGCGCGTCG
Organism: uncultured Actinomycetes bacterium; assembly: GCA_963836365.1. Lineage (GTDB taxonomy): Bacteria > Actinomycetota > Acidimicrobiia > IMCC26256 > PALSA-610 > DASQHW01. Next base: position 244,428 of record CAWIJC010000003.1, on the reverse strand, counting down.
GGTTGCGCGTCCAGGATCTGCTCGATCCGAAGATCTTCCGCGAGAAGCTCGATCTCGTGCTGCGCGAGAAGAACGGTGTGCTCGCGAAGGTGTACAACCGCTTGCCGATCGACGCCAAAGAGCTCGCGGAGCGGTATCTCGCGATGGTGCCGCGCCTTGCGCCGCACATCGACGACACGGTGCAGCTCGTGCACGAAGCCCTCGATGCGCAGCAGTGGGTGTTGTTCGAAGGCGCGCAGGCGACGTTCCTCGACCTCGACCACGGCACATATCCGTTCGTGACGTCGAGCAATCCTGTTGCCGGCGGCGTGTGCACCGGCGCGGGCGTCGGCCCGCTCGCGATCCAACGCGTCGTCGGGCTCGTCAAGGCGTACCAGACCCGCGTCGGCAGCGGACCGTTCCCGAGCGAGCTGTTCGAGGGGGACGCGGTGGGTGATCTCCTCGTCGAGCGCGGCGGCGAGTTCGGCACCAACACGGGACGCCGGCGACGCACGGGCTGGCTCGATCTCGTGATGCTGAAGCAGGCCGTACGGTTGAACACGTGTACCGAGCTCGCGCTCACCAAGCTCGACGTGCTCTCGCCGGTCGAGGAGCTCAAGGTGTGTGTGGCGTACGAGGGTGAGGACGGCACTCTCTACGACCACGTGCCGTATCACCAGTCGGTCGTGCACAAGGTTCGCCCGGTGTACGAGACTCTGCCCGGCTGGGGTGTCGACATCGGACGCGCGGGCCGGCTCGAAGAGCTTCCCGACACGGCGCGCAGCTATGTGCGCTTCATCGAAGAGTTTGCAGGCGTCCACGTGAGCATCGTCGGGGTCGGGCCCACGCGAGACCAGACGATCGTGTTACCGCGAGCCGCGTCGAGCACGCCCGTTCGTGTCCTCGTCATCGGGTCCGGCGCGGCGTGAGCACGCGCTCGCATGGGGCCTTGCGCGCTCGCCACTGGTCGACGACATCGTGTGCGCGCCCGGCAATCCGGGCATGGCGCAACTCGGCGAGTGTCTCCCGGTCGTCGCGGCCGATCCCGTCGCGGTGAGTGAGCTCGCGGCCAAAGTCGATGCCGATCTCGTCGTCGTCGGTCCCGAGGATCCGCTGGTGGCCGGCGTAGTCGACGCGGTCGAGGCGTCGGGCCGCCTTGCGTTCGGCCCCCGGCGCGCAGCCGCGCGCGGCTCGAAGGCTCGAAGACATGGATGAAGGACGTGCTGGTCGCGGCGGGCGTGCCGACCGCGCGCCACGGCACCTTCGCCGCCGCCGAAGAAGCACGTGCGCTCGCGTTCCTCGACACGCTGCCGGGCCTGTACGTCGTGAAGACCGACGGGCTCGCGGCGGGCAAGGGCGTGATCGTCACGGAGTCGATCAACGAGGCACGCGACGCGGTCCGCTCCTATCTCTCGGGCGTTGCGTTCGGCGACGCAGGCCGCACGTGTGTGATCGAACAGGGAATGACGGGTCCCGAACTGTCGCTGTTCGCGTTGTGTGACGGTCGTGACGCGGTCGAGTGCCGCGACCGCGCAGGACCACAAACGAGCTTTCGACAACGACCGGGGGCCGAACACGGGTGGCATGGGTTCGTACGCGCCGGTCCCGTTTGTCGACGACGACGTCGTTGCCTCTGCAATGGAGCGCGCCGTGCGCCCGACGCTGCGCGAGCTCGCGCGCCGCGGTGCGGAGTACCGAGGCGTGCTGTATTGCGGGCTGATGCTCACACCGGAGGGCACGAGGGTGCTCGAGTACAACGTCCGCTTCGGCGATCCCGAGTGTCAGGTCGTCGTGCCGCGCTTCGCGAGCGATCTGTACGTACACCTCCGAGAGTCCGCGGCCGGCCGGCTCGAGACCCCGATCGCGATCGCCGACTCCGCGGCGGTCGGCGTCGTGCTCGCCGCCGAGGGCTATCCGCCGGCGCCGACACGTAAAGGAGACGTCATCGACGGCCTCGACCGGATCGACGGACGCGACGACGTCGTCGTGTTCCACGCGAGCACCGCGTTCGACGACGCGGGCCGGATCGTCACGAACGGCGGACGCGTGCTCACGGTGACAGCGACGGGGCCCGACGTCCGAGCGGCGCGCGACCGCGCCTACGCGGCTGCGGCCGAGATCTCGTGGCCGGGCGTGCACTACCGTCGCGACATCGCGGCCCAAGCGCTCACGTGATCCCTCGCTACGCACCTCCGGAGATCGCCGACCTCTTCACCGACACCGCCCGGTTCGGCGCGTGGCTCGAGGTCGAGATCCTCGCCGTCGAAGCCTGGGCCGCGCTCGGCGTCGTGCCCGCGGCGGATGCCCGCGCGGTGCGCGAACGTGCAGCCTTCGACGTCGACGCTGTCCACGCGCGCGAGCGCGTCACCGATCACGACGTCGCCGCATTCGTCGACGTCGTGCAGGAGAGCGTCGGCGCGCGGGCCGGGGTGTGGGTGCACTACGGGCTCACGTCGAGCGACGTGGTCGACACCGCGCTCGCGCTACAGATGACGCGCGCGATCGACCGGATCCTCGCCGCCGCCGCGACGCTCGAAGCCGCGATCGCGAAGCGGGCGCACGAGTACCGCGATACACCGATGGTCGGCCGCACGCACGGCATCCACGCCGAACCGACGACCTTCGGGGCGAAGCTCGCGCTGTGGGCGATGCAAGTACGGCGCGATCGCGAGCGATTGACGCGGGCGCGTGCTGCCATTGCCGTCGGCAAACTCTCGGGCGCGGTGGGCACGTACTCGAACGTCGACCCGCGTGTCGAGCAGTACGTCTGCGAGCACCTCGGACTCGCTCCGGTTCCCGCGACGCAGGTCTTGCCCCGCGATCGGCACGCAGAAGTGCTGTACGCGTGCGCGTCGGTGGGCGCGACGATCGAGTCGTTCACACTCGAGATCCGTCACTTGCAGCGCACCGAGGTACGCGAGGTCGAGGAGCCGTTCCGCGAGGGTGAGCAGAAGGGCTCGAGCGCGATGCCGCACAAGCGGAATCCCGTGAAGTCCGAGCAGCTCGGCGGGCTCGCGCGTGTGCTGCGGGGCAACCTCCAAGCCGCGCTCGAGAACGTCGCGCTGTGGCACGAGCGCGACATCTCTCACTCATCGGTCGAGCGGATCATCGTGCCCGACTCGCTGATGCTCGCGTACTACGAACTGGTGAAGTTCGCCGAAATCGTGCGCGGCATGCGCGTCCATCCCGATCGAATGCTGCGGAACCTCGACGCCTCGTTCGGCCTGGTGTTCAGCCAGCCGGTGCTGCTCGCGCTGGTGGAGGCGGGAACGAACCGCGACGACGCGTACCGTGTCGTGCAGCGCAACGCGATGCGGGCATGGCAAGAGGAGCGGCCGTTCCGGGAGTTGTTGCGTGACGACACCGCCGTCACCAACGTGCTCGACGACAGCGCGTCTCGACGCGTGCTTCGACCTCAAGCGTTCGTTGACGAATAGCAGCCGTGTCTTCGATGCGTTGGGCGAGTTGGACGAGCTCGAATGACCGAGACCGCGCTGCCGCACGTGTACTCGGGCAAGGTGCGTGAGCTCTACGAAGTTGGTCACGACGCGCTGCTGATGGTTGCGAGCGACCGCATCTCGGTGTTCGACATCGTGTTGCCCGACGAGATCCCCGACAAGGGTCGGGTACTGACCGCGCTGTCTGCGTTCTGGTTCGAGCGAACCAGCGCCATCGTCCCGAACCACGTGATCTCGTTCGATCCCACCGACTTCCCCGAGACGGCGGGCGACGTCGGAGGACGCGCCGCGCTCGTGCGGGCGACCCGGCCGATCCGCCTCGAGTGCGTCGTGCGCGGCTACGCGTTCGGCCACGGCTGGCAGGAGTACACCGAGCACGGGACGATCGGCGGTTTCGCAGTACCGGCCGGCCTGCGGCAGGCCGATCGGCTGCAGTTGCCGCTGTTCACGCCGACCACGAAAGCCGAGAGCGGTCACGACATGCCGTTGCACCGCGTGAAGCGGCCGCACTCGTCGGTGCCGATGTGTACGAGCACGTCAAGGATCTCTCGCTGCGCCTGTACGAGATCGGCGCCCGGCACACGGAGAGCCGAGGTGTGATCCTCGCCGACACGAAGTTCGAGTTCGGTGAGATCGACGGCGAGATCATGGTCATCGACGAGATGATGACGCCCGATTCGTCGCGCTACTGGCCGCAGGAGGCCTACCGGCCGGGCACCTCGCCGCCGTCGTTCGACAAGCAATACGTGCGCGACTACATGGACCGCACCGGCTGGAACCACGATTCCCCGCGCCGCGAATGCCGGCGACCGTGATCGCAAACACCGCGCGAAGTACGTCGAGGCGTACGAGCTGATCACCGACCTCGCTTTCGACGACTGGTACGACCCCGCCGACGACTGAGTCTCTTCGCCGGCGAGCGAGAGGACATTGCGATTGCGGACGCGCCGGTAGTCTGACAGTCACATGCCGTCGTTCCACGCGCACGTCGAGATCTCGCATCTGCCGGGCATTGCCGACCCGGCCGGCGCGACCGTCGAGCGCGCGTTGCCCGCGCTCGGCTACACGAACGTGACGCAGGTGCACATCGGCAAGACGATCCGTCTCGTGGTCGACGCGCCCGACGCCCAGACCGCGCACGCGCAGGTGAAGGAGATGTGCGAGCGTCTCCTCGCGAACCCCGTCATCGAGGCGTACGAGGTCACGATCACGTGAGCGCGCGCGTCGGCGTGGTCGTGTTCCCGGGCACCAATTGCGAGCTCGACGTTTTGTGGGCGATCGAAGCGCTCGGTGGATCGCCCGAGCTGCTCTGGCACGGCGACGAAGGCACCAAGGGCGTCGACGCGATCGTTGTTCCGGGCGGCTTCGCGCACGGTGACTACCTCCGCACCGGCGCGATCGCGCGCTTCTCGCCGGTGATGACGGCCGTGGCGGAGCACTCACAGGCCGGTGGCCCCGTTGTCGGGATCTGCAACGGTTTTCAGGTGTTGTGCGAAGCGCACCTCCTCCCGGGTGCTCTCCAGAAGAACGCGGGACTGAAGTTCGTGTGCGAGAGCGTCGACGTGCGTATCGAGACGACTACGACGGCGCTCACAAATCAGGCCCGCGTGGGTGACGTCTTGCGGATCCCGATCAACCACTTCGAAGGCAACTACGTCTGCGACGACCGCACGCTCGACGCGTTGCGCGCCGACGATCGCGTGGTCGTCCGCTACGTCGACAACCCGAACGGCAGCCTCGACGACATCGCAGGGATCTGCAACGACGGCCGCAACGTCGTCGGCTTGATGCCGCACCCGGAACGGGCGTCGGATGCACTCCTCGGCTCGTACGACGGTGTCGCACTGTTGAAATCGCTCCTCGTTGCCGCGGGCGATCGCGCGCCGATTCACGGGTGACGACGAGCTCGTACACGTTCGGTGACTGCAACTCGCATGGGAGCGCCCAAGGTCTCGCCGCGGGAGCTGCGGCAACGGTGTTGGGTCAACGCCGCGTCGTGATCCAGTAGCGCAGCTTCGCGCCGATCGGAGCGTCCGCGACGCCTCCGTTCGCCTGGATCACCTTGCGCGACGCGACGTTCGTGTCGTCGCAGGTGAGGAGCACGCGAGAGATGCCGAGCGCGTGTGCACGCGGGAGCGAGAGCGCCAGCATGCGGGTCGCGTGTCCCAGGCGCCGCGCGCTCGGACGGACCTCGTAGCCGATGTGGCCGCCGACTTCGCGCAGGGTCGGTGTCAGCTGGTGGCGGATCTGGAGTGTGCCGAGATACTCACCCGCGTCCACATACCAAAGCGTCGTCGCCGGAACCCAGCCCGGCGGCCGCGGCGTCTCGGGAAGCGCCTCCGCGTGCAGGTGCTCGACGTACGACGCGAACTGTTCGGCGCTCGCGAGTTGATCGGGATCGAGATCGTCGTGACGACCCTCCCGATGAAATTCGCGCAATGCGACAACGAACGAGCGCCGGACGCCGGGAAGCGGACCGACGAGTTCTGCGCTCAAGAGCCCCGGGTGATACCGGCCTTGTTCAACACCTCGGGTGACACGCCGAACTCTCGCCACGCGCCGTACGAGATGCCTTTCCGGGCGGAATAGCTCTTGGCGACTTTGACGAAATCCTTCTCGAGGGCCGCGACGTCGGTGTCGCCGCCCTGCATCCCGGCCAGCTCGACCTCCAGGTTGCGTCGCTCCTGGAGCAGCGTGAGGCGCGTCAGCCCGCTCGCGGCCTTCAAGTCTTGTTCGAGCGTGCCCAGTCGCTTCTTGACCGACTCCGCGGTGCGCTTGCGCCCCCGCTTTGGTTTGTGCGCCTCGAGCGCGTCCAGATAGCGCCCGACAAGGCGGGAATCGTTTCTTCCTTCGGCGAGCGCCGCTTTGTGACCTGCAGACAGCGGACGCTTCTTGGGTTTGGTGGTCGGCATGTGGTTCCCTCACATTGGTGTGTTCGACGCGCACGCATTTTGGCATGTTCGATGATCGGTAGGCTCGCCCGGCATCGGAGACGACAGCGCAGCGACCGTAGGGAGTGGAGCGTGGAGTCGACCCGGTGAACGTCGCGGAGCCGCTGCATCGGCAACTCGGCATGACCGACGACGAGCTCGCGGCAGTCGTCGAGGAGCTCGGCCGCGAGCCGACCGAGCTCGAGCTGGCCATGTATTCGGTGATGTGGTCCGAGCATTGCTCGTACAAGTCCTCGCGCGTGTATCTGTCGCGCTTTCCGACCGTCGCGCCATGGGTGCTCGTTGGACCGGGCGAAGGCGCGGGCGTCATCGACATCGGCGATGGCCTCGCCGTCGCGGTACGCATCGAGAGTCACAATCATCCGTCGGCAGTTGAGCCGTACCAGGGAGCGGCAACGGGGGTCGGGGGGATCATTCGCGACGTGTTCTCGATCGGCGCGCGTCCGATAGCGTTGATGGACCCATTGCGGTTCGGTTCGCTCGACGACGCGCGAACGCGTTACCTGTTCGAAGGTGTGGTCGCGGGGATCTCGGGTTACGGCAACTCGGTGGGAGTGCCGACCGTCGGCGGCGAGGCGGTGTTCGACGACAAGTACCGCGGCAACCCGCTCGTGAACGTGCTGTGTCTCGGAATACTTCCGAAGGAACGGCTCGTGCTCGCGGCCGTGGACGGGCCTGGCAATCTCGCCGTGCTCCTCGGCTCGTCGACGGGTCGCGACGGCATCGGCGGCGCGAGCGTGCTCGCGTCGGCGAGCTTCGAGGAGGGCGACGCGGCCAAGCGGCCGTCGGTGCAAGTGGGGGACCCGTTCGAGGAAAAGCGCCTGATCGAGGCGTGCCTCGATTTGCTCGACGCGGGCCTCGCCGTCGGCGTGCAAGATCTCGGTGCGGCGGGCCTGTCGTGCGCAGCATCGGAGACCGCGGCGAAGGCGGGTGCGGGCATGGACGTCGACGTCGCGCGCGTGGCGAAACGTGAGCCGGGGATGACCGCGGCCGAGGTGATGACCAGCGAGAGCCAGGAGCGGATGCTCGCGATCGTCGAACCCGCGAACCTCGACGCGGTGCTCGCGGTCGCGTGCCGATGGGAGGTCCGCGCGATGGTCGTAGGGCGCGTCACCGACACCGCGCGTTTTCGCATCTACGACGGCCTGTTCGACGCACTCGGAGTGCCGGGCGAGAACGCGCCGACCGCGATCGGCGATCAGGCTGCCGCCATCATGTCGGACGCGCCGCCGATCGCGGACGTGCCCGTGGAAAGCCTCGGCGATGGTCCTCTGTATCGCCGACCCGTGGCGCGCCCGCACACGCAGGACGCATTGCAAGCTGCCGATCCGGGCGTTCAGTTGCACGACAAGTTCCCGCCGGGCACCGATCTGTCCGGCGAGCTGCTCGCCCTGCTCGCGACACCCACGATCGCCGACAAGTCGTGGATCTCGCGCCAGTACGACCATCAGCTGTTCCTGCATACGGTCGTGGGGCCGGGCGGTGACGCGGCGGTGCTGCGCGTACGGGCCACGACGAAGGCGCTCGCGCTCTCGACCGACGGCAAGGCCCGCTTCTGCCGGCTCGACCCGCGTACCGGCGGACGCTTGGTGGTGTGCGAGGCGGCGCGAAATGTTGCGTGTGCGGGCGCGCGCCCGCTTGCGCTCGTCAACTGTTTGAACTTCGGGAACCCCGAGCACGCCGAGGTGATGTGGCAGTTCCACGAGGTCGTCGAAGGGATGAGCGAGGCGTGCGAAGCGCTCGGCATCCCGGTCATCGGCGGCAACGTCAGCTTCTACAACGCGTCGAACGACGTGGACATCGACCCGACGCCGGTCGTCGGCGTAACCGGGCTGATCGACGAGCTGCGCGGGCGCCCGCCGGTCGCCGCGGTGCACGCCGGCGACAACATCGTCGTGATCGGCGCGGTGCGTCCCGAGCTGGGCGGCTCCGAATGGGCAGCAGTCGTGCACCACCTCGACGGCGGCATGCCACCGCTCGCGGATCTCGACACCGCGCGGCGCACACACGAGCTGGTCGCCGGCCTCGTCGGCGAACGCATCGTGTCAGGTGTGCACGACGTCAGCGACGGCGGGCTCGCAGTGGCGGTGGCCGAGATGGCGATCAACGGCCGCGCCGGCGCCCGCGTCGAGCTCGCGTTCGAAGGGTGCACACCCGCAGAAGCCTGCTTCGCCGAATCGGCGTCGGTCGTGATCTGTAGCGTCGACGCGGCGCGCACTGCCGAGGTGCTCGGTCGCGCGTCCGCGGCGGGCGTGCCGGTGCGCTTGATCGGACAAGGCGGCGGCGATCGCCTCGTCGCGACCGGCGCGTTCGACGTCGCCCTCACCGACGCCGCGCACACGTGGCGCGACGCCATCCCCAACCTGATGCGCAGCTGAGAACCTGCCAACACTTTGGACGCTGAAGCGGCTTTGGAGCGCGCTTCCGCGTCCAAAATGTTGGAGCACTGTCACGCCAGGGCGTGCGACTCCAGGTACGTGAGGACTTCGGCGGCGCACCGGTCGGGGGTCTTGCCCGCGGTCTCGATGCGCAGCTCGGGATCGTCGGGTGGCTCGTAGGGATCGGACACGCCGGTGAATTCCGGGATCTCGCCCGCGCGTGCGCGCGCATACAGGCCTTTCACGTCGCGCGCCTCGCACTCCTCGAGTGTCGTTGCGACATGGATCTCGACGAAGTGATCGATCCACCCGCGCACCTCGTCGCGCACCGCCCGATACGGCGAGATCGCGGCCGTCACCGACACGACACCGTTGCGCGCGAGCACCGCGGCGACCCATCCGATGCGGCGGATGTTCTCGTCGCGATCGGCTCTCGAGAAGCCGAGCCCTCTCGACAAGTGCTCGCGCACCTCGTCGCCGTCGAGCAGCTCGACCTTGCGGCCCCGGTCGCGCAGCTCGCTCCACCACGATGTTCGCGATCGTGCTCTTGCCGGCGCCCGACAGGCCGGTGAACCAGAGGCAGCAACCGGGAAGCTCCACGGCGGCGGAGATTACGGGAAGCTCCCGGTGCAACCGGGCGTTGCACCGGAATTCGACCCGTGAAGATGGAGACGACAGCGCAGCGACCGTCTGGGAGCGAAGCGTGGAGTCGACCCGTGAAGATGGAGACGACAGCGCAGCGACCGTCTGGGAGCGAAGCGTGGAGTCGACCCGTGAAGATGGAGACGACAGCGCAGCGACCGTCTGGGAGCGAAGCGTGGAGTCGACCCGTGAAGATGGAGACGACAGCGCAGCGACCGTCTGGGAGCGAAGCGTGGAGTCGACCCGTGAAGATGGAGACGACAGCGCAGCGACCGTCTGGGAGCGAAGCGTGGAGTCGACCCGTGAAGATGGAGACGACAGCGCAGCGACCGTCTGGGAGCGAAGCGTGGAGTCGACCCGTGAAGATGGAGACGACAGCGCAGCGACCGTCTGGGAGCGAAGCGTGGAGTCGACCCGTGAAGATGGAGACGACAGCGCAGCGACCGTCTGGGAGCGAAGCGTGGAGTCGACCCGTGAAGATGGAGACGACAGCGCAGCGACCGTCTGGGAGCGAAGCGTGGAGTCGACCCGTGAAGATGAAATACTGGTTCTCTTGGACACCGAGCTGAACGGCGTTCCTGATTGCGGCCCGAAGGACGCGTGCGGCGTCTTCGGCATCTACGCCCCCGGCCAACCGGTGGCTCACCTTTCGTACCTCGGCCTCTACGCCCTGCAGCACCGCGGGCAGGAGTCGGCGGGCATCGCGGTGAGCGACGGCGAGACGATCACCGTCGTCAAGGACATGGGACTGGTCACGCAGGTGTTCGACGAGCGCCGGCTCGCACCCCTCGAGGGGCACCTCGCGGTCGGTCACGTGCGCTACTCGACGACCGGCGCCAGCACGTGGCGCAACGCCCAACCCGTCTATCGCTCGGTCGCCGACGCGGGCTTCTCGCTCGGCCACAACGGCAACCTCACGAACACCGAATCGCTCGCGAAGGACCTCGGCATGCTTCCGGGCGTCCTCACTTCCGACAGCGAGTTGATCGGCGAGCTCGTCGCGCGCGAGTACGGCGACCAACCGCGCTCCGACGGGCGCGATCTCGAGCACGCACTCGAACGGGTGCTGCCGCGCCTCGACGGCGCGTTTTCGCTGGTGCTGATGGACGAAGCGCACTTGTTCGGCGTGCGTGACCGGCAGGGCTTCCGCCCGTTGGTGATCGGCAAGCACGAGGGCGGATGGGTGGTCGCGAGCGAGACGTGCGCGCTCGATCTCGTCGGCGCGCACTACGTGCGTGACGTCGAGCCGGGCGAGATGGTTGCGATCGACGCCGCCGGCGTTCGCTCGATTCGGTTCGCGCGACCGCGGCCGAAGCTCTGCATCTTCGAGTTCGTGTACATCGCCCGCCCCGACACCCAGCTCTACGGGCACAGTGTGCACGGTGTCCGCCAACGCCTCGGTGAAGAGCTCGCGCAGCAAGCACCCGCGAGCGCCGACATGGTGATGCCGATCCCCGAATCGGGTGTTCCCGCCGCGCAGGGCTTCGCACGCAAGTCGGGGATCCCGTATGGCGACGGCTTCGTGAAGAACCGCTACGTGGGACGCACGTTCATCTCGCCGACTCAGAAGGAGCGCGGCACCGGTGTGCGCCTGAAGCTCAACCCGTTCCGCGACAACATCAAAGGCAAGCGGTTGGTGGTCGTTGACGATTCGATCGTGCGCGGCACCACTACGCGCCAGACGATCGCGTTGTTGCGCGAGGCGGGCGCGACCGAGGTGCACTTCCGCGTGAGCTCGCCGCCGTACCGCTGGCCGTGCTTCTACGGCCTCGACACCGGCAAGCGCTCCGATCTGCTGGCGGCCGACATGTCGGTCGGCGAGGTCGCCGACTACCTTGCCGTCGACTCGCTCGCGTACCTCGACCTCGATCGGATGGTCGCGGCGACGGGTTCGTCAGCGGAGGCGTTCTGCACGGCGTGCTTCACCGGCGAATATCCCGTGCCGGTGCCCGAGTACGACACGAAGCACGTGCTCGAGGTCGAGTCGCGCACGCTGCACGTGCCCGGCACCGTCGCGAGCACTTGACCGGCGCGTTCCGTTGAGCCGCCCGTCCGACGAGGAGCGTCTCACGTACGCGTCGGCGGGCGTCGACATCGCGGCCGGCGAGAAGGCCGTCGAGATGATCAAGGCGCACGTGCGCTCGACGTTCCGGCCCGAAGTGGTCGGCGACGTCGGCGGATTCGGCGGCTTGTTCGCGCTCGACTGGAAGCGGTATCACGACCCGCTGCTCGTGTCATCGACCGATGGCGTCGGGACGAAGTCGCTGATCGCGCGGATGGCGAACCGTCGCCGCACGCTCGGCGTCGATTGCGTCGCGATGTCGGTCGACGACATCGCGGCGCTCGGCGCCGAGCCGTTGTTCTTCCTCGATTACATCTCGCTCGGCAAGCTCGTGCCGGAAGAGGTCGACGAACTCGTCGCCGGCATCGCCGACGGGTGCCGTCAAGCGCGCTGCGCGCTGCTCGGCGGCGAGATGTCCGAACACCCAGGCGTCATGGAGCCGGGTGAGTTCGACCTCGTCGGTTTCGCCGTCGGTGTCGTCGAGCGCGATGCGACGTTGCCGCGCGACGTGCACGCCGGCGACGAGATCGTCGGCATCGCCAGCCCGGGACTGCGGTGCAACGGCTACTCCCTCGCCCGTGCTGCCCTGCTCGAGCGCGGTGGCCGCGATCTCGGCGGCCCGGCCTGGGCGGGCGCGCATCACTCCCTCGCCGATGAGCTGTTGACGCCGAGCGTCATCTACGCGCCGGCGATGCTCGACCTCGCGGCCCGGGTTCCCGTGCATGCATTTGCGCACGTCACCGGCGGCGGCATTCCCGGCAACCTCGCCCGGGTCCTTCCGCCTCACTGCGACGCGGTGCTCGACCGGGCCACATGGGAAGTTCCCAGGATCTTCGCCGAGATCCAGCGGGCCGGTCAGATCGCCGATGACGAGATGGCGTACGTCTGCAATCTGGGGCTGGGGATGCTCGTGATCGTGCCGCCCGGATCGGCCTCGGACGCGGTGGATGCCGTACGGTCGGCCGGCCACGACGCTTCGGTCGTCGGCCAGGTGGTGGCCGGGCGTCACGGGGTGCACGTCGGCTGAAAAACCCGCTAAAACCCCAGGTGCAAGAACCGGTGTAAACCGTGCGATGATCGGGTACGAAGGCGTTCTTCGAGTACTTTGTAACGTAGCCGCCCGGTTGTCCTAGAATAGTGCGCGCGACCTAGTGGAAGCGTCACTAGCGCGCAATGCGTGTTAGGGGTAACACGGGAAGTGGGAACCGTAAGCGATTCGGGTGGAGCTAGCGAATGCATGTGCTGCATGTGAGCCTTGTGCCCCCGGACCGGTTCGGATGACAGGGATGTCGAGAACCATCCGGACGTGGGGTACGGAGACAAAGTTCCTCGCACGTTCCGTGGATGATGCGCAAGCGTATGGACCCTGACATCAAGGTGGAGCCATGGAACCCCAGGACGACGATGCCCTACTCACTCCTTCGGAGGTCGCAGCCATGTTCCGCGTGAATCCGAAGACCGTCACTCGCTGGGCACGTGCAGGCAAGATCTCGGCGATACGTACGCTCGGCGGCCACCGCCGATTCCGTGCAAGCGAGATCCGCACGTTCCTCGAGCAAGTCGAAGAGAGCGAACGGCTCTGACGCCGGCCCCCGGCGTAGCCGTTCGTTCGACAGCCCGGAGATAACGCGGCGCCCAAGCCCCTGGGCGCCGCGTTTCGCGCGCCCGTGCGCCGTGACATTGGCGGCCGGAACCGGCGTCGATCCGGCGACCCCGCGCGTTTCAGGCGGAAATTCCGGTGCGCGCGACCTCGCTGCGACGAGATGACAACGAAGAAGCCCTGGTCAGAGGGATACTTCGCGTGTCGGACCGTGTCGGCTCGTCGCCATTATTCGGCCAGACCGCGGTCGCGGCGGACCGCGCGGCGTCCCGCAGGTCGTCGTCGTCAATGACACCGATTAGCTGTGTCCGCGCGTATTCGAGAACGATCCGATGCGCGCCCTCGCCGGATCGAGGCGATGTCCCTGCGCGGCCATGTGTCCGTGACGGCTTTGCGGATTGCATCATGGCACGCGGCAAGCGCGAGGGTGACGTCGCTGTCGGCGAGGAGCCGGGCCGAAGCCACGTGGCGGCGTGCGCCGTTCACCCGATCGCCGGCAGCTGCCGTGTTCGGCTCGGTCCGATCGAGGGTGTGCATCGCGATCGCTTCGGCGAGCCGGCGGCGCGCGTCATCGTCAGCCGGGTTCATCGGCGGCGCTCGAGTGGGATGCGAACCATCGGCTGCTTGCGGATCTGCGCAATGAAGGACTCGGGCCGCTTGGCGTCCCAGCGCGCACGGTTGACGACGACGGGATTCACTTCGACGCGAAGCTCACGCTCGACCTCGCCGCAGGCAGGGCGGACGGCGCGCAACGGCGCGTCGCCGACGACGACGACGTCGATGTCGCGGGTGGGGGGCCCGGGCTCACCCTCGTAGCGCTCGGCCCACGATCCGAAGACGAACGCCTCCTCGACACCCTTCACGCGGGCGAGGTCGGCGGCCAGCGGACCGAGGACACCGACCGTCTGAACGAGCATTGATCGCAGCTCCCGCGCCCAGGGCAAGGAACAGTTGGCGACGACCATTGTGTTGCGCCCGAGCGGATGCGTCACGACGATGCCATGCTCGGCAAGGCGTGCCACCTCGCGGCTTGCTGTCGCTTGCGCAATCCCGGCGTGTTGCGCGAGCTCGCTCAACGGCATCTCGTCTTGCGCCTCGGTGAAGAGCACCGACAGCAGCCGCAACTGCTGTTCCGACCGGAAGAGCGGCAGGAGTGCGGGAGCGTTTCGACTCACATTCTCGATGACATCATCGAGAATACGGATGATTCGTGCGGCCCGGATCGATTACGGAGCGTGGCAGCCGACCCGATGAAGCTTGCCGCGCAACGGGCCGCGGTGATCCCGTCCGCGGGATCTTCGCGGGATCGTCGACCGGGTCGAGCTGACCACCATCGAACGCAGGCCCGCTGAACAGCGCTTTCGTGGTGGCCGGGACCGGCGTCGATCCGGTGACCCCGCGCTTTTCAGGCGCGTGCTCTGCCAACTGAGCTACCCGGCCGTGCTTGCTGGGTCGGCTTGGGCGCTCGGCTCCCCTCCGGTCGCTGCGCTTGCGCCTTCCGCATTTTCGGGGTCGCACTCGCTGCTCGGCGGGATACCCGCCTCGCGGCCGCACGTCGCCCCGCCACTTCGCTCGCGGTGCTCGCTCACGGCCGCGGATGTCGCCGCGCCAACGAGACGCTTCCCGTGCGGTCCTGACGGGATTTGAACCCGCGGCCTCCGCCTTGACAGGGCGGCGTGCACTCCAAACTGCACCACAGGACCTTGCTTGTGGGTCGCCCAGCGCTCCCGGGCTTCGCTTTCCGGCGTAGTGCTCGCTCTGCGACCCGTGTGCCCCCAGGGGAGTTCGAATCCCCGTTACCGCCTTGAAAGGGCGGCGTCCTAGGCCACTAGACGATGGGGGCTCGGCCTCCACTGGAGACGCGGATCGTAGCAGCCGGCACCCAGTTCCATCCTGGGGTTCGGGGCGCGCGGGACCCGGCGCGGCGGCGCGTCGTCGCTACCGTGAACGTGTGCGTAGGGCTGCGTCGTGTTGCGTCGTGACGTGCGTCGTGGCGCTCGGCGCCGGCGCGTGCAGCAGCGGCTCGGGTGCGGAGCACAGCACACGGAAACCGCCGCCGTGCCCGCTCATCGAGAAGCTCGACGAAACCGCGGCGTCGGTTGCGGGTGCTGACGTGGCCGATCCCGACGCGTTCGGACGCACGCTCGACCAAGCGGTCGCGACGTATGTGTCGACAGTGCGTCAGCTGCGCAAGGAGACACCTTCCGAGTTGCACGACGACCTCGAGCGCATCGGAGCGGCCGTCGACCAGTACCGGTTCCAGGACGCTGTCAACGCGCGCGCGGCGCTCGATACGTTCGCGGCGATGACGTGTGGTACCGCGACGGCAGCTGTGCCCACGACGGCGCGCGGGCCGACGTCGAGTGCGACTACTGGATCGTGAGCGTCAACGTTCGGTGCAACACACGGTTGCCGTGCGTGTCGAACGCGTCGAGGGTGTAGACGTACTCCCCCGGCGCTGCACCGCACGTTGCGCCGGCTCCTGGGTCGGGACACGCGATCGTGCTGCCCGACGCCTTCTCGGATTTGAAGACGTCGACGTCGTCGTAGACCTGCACCCGAGCGGCCCCGCCGACCTTCCAGTCGAGAACCGGTCCGTCGGCGGGCGTCTTCGGATAGCCCGGCGAGACCTGGTCGGGCTGCAACGTGAAACGAACCAAGAGCGGTTTCGGCGGTGGCGTCGTCGTCGGCGGCGTGGTCGGAGCCGGTGTCGGCGGAGTGGTGATCGGCACGACAGTCGGCACGGTCGACGTTGTCGTGCTCGTCGACGATGTCGTGGACGATGTCGACGTCGTCGTCGGTCTCGACGTGGTGGTCGCGCGCGGCCTCGTCGTCGATGTGGTCGCGCCGAGCGCAACAATGCCTTTTTCGTCGTCGCGCAGGCCGCGGGCAATGACAGCGATCAGCACGATCAGGAGCAGTGCGGCGCCCGCGAGCGCGACCATCAATCGTCGCCGGCGTTGATCGCCGCGGTCCGAGGTGCGTGTCCCGACCGCGTCGACCGGAGGGAGTGCGGGTAGGCCGGGCATCGGCACTCCGGCCGCCGCGAGCCCGTGCGCGGTGCGGGCCTTGAGGGCGGGCATCCCGAGGATCGGGACCGCAGCGAACATCTGCGCGGCGGGCAGGTGGAGTTGCATGCGTGTCGTGCACTCGTCGCACGCTGCTACATGGCGACCGACGACGCGAACCGCCTCGGCATCGAAACGCTCGACGTCGCCCGCAACGAGATCGACGCGCAACGACGGACACGACGGCTGTCCACCGCGCCACAACACGCGGGCGGCGAGCGCATTTTCGAGTCGCACGCGCACGCGTCCCACGAGCTGGTCGGCTGCGTCACGCTCGACGCCGACTACCTCGGCGACGTCGGTCGCGGCGAGCCCGTGCCGGAGATGCAGATCCAGCACTTCACGGTCACGCTCGCCGAGCGTGTCGGCGGCATCCCAGAGGAGCGCGACGTAGGACGCGTCCTCCATGACGCGCGTCGGGATCGTCGAGGGCAGCGATGCGGTCCTCGACCGGCGGCGCACTCCGCTCGCGCATGGTGAGCTGGCCCGCGAAGTCGGGACGGACTCGCTGATCGACGCGTTGCCGGACGAGCGCATCGGTGCGCGTGATGCGCAACAGCCATACGCCGAACGCGCCTGGATCGTCGAGCTCTCCGAGGTTGCGCCATGCCACGATGAACGCACCGCGCGCGACGTCGGCCGCGGCGTCGCTGTTCCAAACGATGCGGTAAGCGAGGTCGAGCACGCGGTCGAACCAGCGCTCGTACAACTCGGAGAATGCATCGGGATCGCCGGCACGAGCCCGAGAGACGAACGTCGCGTCATCAGGCGACGGCCGAGCATCCGCTTCGGCGTCGTGCGACTCCGGATCGTCGGCCATTGGGCGAATACTTGCGCGTCTCGGCGCGTGCTGCTCGCGCGCGATTGCCATCCGCCCGTGTGCCGGTACGGCGGAACGTGCGTGCGATCTCGCCGCACGCGACACTGCGGCGCTGATGACGCTCGACGCGGAGCGATTGATCGATTCGGCCCGGCAGGCGACAGGGCTCGCGGACTTCGGCTCGGACACGTTCGAGGTCGGCCTGTCGGAGCTCGTCGACGCTCTCGTCGGCGAGGCCGCGTTGAGCGAGCTCGGCCGCGTGGTCGTCGAGGGCGAGCTGAGCGGCTATCTCGCCGACCGGCTTCGCATCACGGCCGATCGCGGGCGCACCCGGAGCGGGCCGGCGCCGACGTCGTGCCGCCCATCGTGATCATCGGTCAGGGCCGCACGGGCACGACGATCCTGCACGACCTCCTCGCGCAGGATCCTGCGACTCGCGTGCCGCTGACATGGGAAGTCGACCGACCGTGTCCGCCGCCCGAGACCGCGACCTACGACACCGACCCGAGGATCGCCGACGTCGACGCGACCCTTGAAGGCATCGACCTCGTGCTGTCGGGCTTCCGCGCCATGCATCCCATGGGCGCCCGGCTCGCGGAAGAGTGCGTGCGCATCACCGCGTCGGAATTCCGCAGCATGATCTTCCCGACGCAGTACCGCGTGCCCTCCTACGCTCGCTGGTTGCTGCACGACGCAGACATGGCACCCGCGTATCAATGGCACAGGGTGTTCTTGCAGCACTTGCAATCGCACCATGCCGGCGAGCGGTGGGTGATCAAGTCGCCCGGCCACATTTGGGCGCTCGACGCGCTGCTTCGCGAGTATCCGAAGGCGCTGCTGGTGCAAACGCATCGTGATCCTCTGCGGATCGTCGCGTCGATTGGCTCGCTGGTCGCGCGGCTGCGCTCGCTGGCGAGCGACGACACGTCGATCCCGAGCGCCGCCGCCGAGTTCGCCGACTACATCCTTGACGGGCTCGATCGCTCGGTGACGGCGCGCGAGGACGGTACGGTGTGCGCCGATCGCGTGGTCGACGTCCAATTCACCACGTTCATGAACGATCCGTTCGCGACGATCCAAACCGTCTACGAGCGGCTGGGACTCGAGCTCGCGCGAAGGCACGGAGCAGCGCATCCGGGCGTTCCTGGCGGCCAACCCGCAGGATAGGTTCGGGGGCCACCGCTACTCGTTCGCCGACACGCAGCTCGACGAGGGCGCGCTGCGGGAGCGGGCGCGGCGGTACCAGGAGTACTTCGACGTGCGGAGCGAGCCGTTGGTCTGAGCTGAGCGGGTCACGGAATCGAGAAAATGCTTTCCCAGGCTAATTAGCTCGGTAAACTGCATGCGATGACTTCGAAAGCCGCTCCTTCCCCAACCGATACCAACGCGATGGCGGCCCGGCTCCGCGTGAGCGCTACGCGACTCGCTCGCCGGCTGCGGCAGGAATCAGACGCCGGGCTCTCGCCGAGCCAGCTCTCTGCGCTCGTGAGCGTCGAGCGGTGCGGGCCGATGACGCTCGGCGCGCTCGCTGATCAGGAGCGCGTTGCCCCGCCCAGCGTCACCAAGGTGATCGCCAAGCTCGAAGCTGCCGGGTTCGTGCAGCGCCGGCTCGACGAGAGCGATCGCCGAGTCGCCTGGGTCTCGCCGACGCCCGCCGGCGTGGCGCACCTGGCGCGGATCCGCCAGCGCAAGAACCTCTGGCTGACGGCGCGGCTCGCGCAGCTCGGCGAGGACCAGCAGCGGCGATTGTTCGATGCCCTCGACGTGCTCGACGCGCTCACGGCGGAGCCGCGATGACGTACCTGCGCGGCGCCGCCCGCGACACGTTCCGGTCGATGCACGTTCGCAACTTCCGGCTGTTCTTCAGCGGCCAGCTGATCTCGCAAGTCGGCAACTGGCTCACGCTGGTGGCGCAGACCTTGTTGGTGTTGAAGCTGACCGACAGCGGCATCGCGCTCGGCTTCCTCGCCGCCGCGCAGTTCGGACCGGTGCTCGTGCTCGGGCCGTTCGCCGGGCTGTTCGCCGACCGCTCCGACAAGCGCCGGCTCCTCTTGGTCGTGCAGACGATCGCGATGGCGCAGTCGTTCACGCTCGCGGCCCTCGCGTTCACCGGCAACCCGCCTGTGATCGCGGTCTACCTCGTCGCTGTGATCGGCGGCTGCACGGTCGCGTTCGACAACCCCGCACGACGCGCGTTCGTCGTCGAGATGGTGCCCGAAGCAGACGTCCACAACGCGGTGAGCTTGAACAGCGCGTTGATGACGTCGTCGCGCGTGGTCGGACCGGCACTGGCGGGTCTGTTGGTAGCGACCGTCGGGTTCGGATGGTGTTTCCTCGCTGACGGTCTTTCATATCTCGCGGTCCTGCTCGGCCTGTACCTCATGCGCACCGAGGACCTTCGACCTGCGCCGGTGACACCCAAGGCCAAGCATCAAGTGCGCGAGGGCTTCCGCTATGCGCACAGCCTGCCGCAGCTGTTCGTGCCGCTGATCATGATGGCGGTCGTCGGAACGCTCTCGTACAACTTCCAAACGGTCTTCCCGCTGTTCACGACGCGCGACTTGCACGGCAACGGCACGACATTCACGCTGTTGTTCTCCGTCGTCAGTGTCGGCGCGCTCGTCGGCGCGCTCGCCACCGCCCGCCGCACCACCATCAGCGTGCGTTGCGGTCGCGCTCGCGTCGTTGAGTTATCGGCGCGTCGATGGCCGTGATGGCGTTCGTACCGAACCAGTGGACCGCGTTCGCCGTTGGTCTCCTCGTCGGCGTGTCCAGCATCGCGTTCTTGACCGCGTCGACGTCGATCGTGCAGGTCGAGGCCGCGCCCGAGATGCGCGGTCGCGTACTTGCGCTACAAGCGATGTTGTTCTTGGGCAGCACGCCGATCGGCGGTCCGATCGTCGGATGGGTGTCGCAGCAGTTCGGCGCGCGCTACGCGATCGGCCTCGGCGCAGTTGCCGCGTTGGGAGCTGGCGCCTGGGGTTTGGCAGCGCGCGAGGCGCGCCGAAGCGTCACCGATTGCACGAGTCGTCACGCCTGCGTCGGTCGACGACGAGCCGCCCGTAGAAGTCATGCAGGTCCGCGCCTGATGCGCGGGCGGGCGATCAGTCCCAGCCGGTGAACGCCTTCGCGGCGACGCAGAACTCATTGCCTTCGGGGTCGCGCATCACGCTCCAGCGGTGCATCCCCCCCGGCACCACATGCTCGTCGCGATGCGTCGCGCCCAGCGCGACAAGTTCGTCGATGATCGCCGGGTAGTCGGGCGTCGTCAGGTCGACGTGCATGCGGTTCTTCGCCTGGCTCGCTTCCGGCACCTTGGGGAAGTACCAGGCCGGTTCCGTGCGATCCTTGTCACGACCACCGATCGACGCGAACCGTTCGTTGCTGCGTTCGTCGAGCGGGCGGCCGAGGACCGTCGACCAGAAGCGCGCGACGCGCAGCACGTCGTCGCAGTCGAGGGTGATGTTGGCGACCTTCAGCTTCATGACGCTCCCCGGTGGCGAACCGTCGTGGCCCTCGAACCGGGCCTCGCCCAGTGACAGACTGCACGCCCGAGGGGTAGAGACGCGCGCTTTGTGCTGCGTGATCCAATTACGCTTCCCGATGCTCCGCTTGGAACGTGAATGATCTTCGCGGTCGAACCCGTCGAGTTCGAGGGCGAACGGCTGAAGGGATCGCACAATGCCGCGTCGGCAGACTGGTTCACGATCGACCCACGCGGTGTCGGGCACGCGCGATGTTCGGCCACAATGGAAACACACGACGATGTGACCATCTTCACGTCGGACCGCGGTCACGTGAGTGTTGCTGCAGGTGGAGCCGTGCACTCCGCGCCCGTCTACGACACGGGCGACGAGAGATATCGCTTGCTCAACTCGATCGACGCCGTCACGAAGGGAACGCTCGACGGCGGCCGGCTGAGCTACGAGATCTACGAAGTTCGCTGACATGCCAGCCGAGCTCGAAGGTGTGGGTCTCGAGGCTGCCGCCCCAAGTGCTTCAGCTCAAACGCGTCAGCCGTCGCGAACGCAACGTCGATCCCACGCTCGGCCGCCTTGGCTCGGGCCATCGCAGTGCGGTCTCCGCGACGTCGACTCCCAGAACCGACGAGCCCAGCGACGCGCCGCGAAGCGTGTTCTCGCCCGTACCGCAGCCAGCTTCGAGCACCGCGCCGGCGAATCCACCTTCGGATGCGCCGGGTACGACCACAGCGAGAACACTGCAGGCCGCGTAGCTCCGAACGCATGGCCGGGCGCAGTTCCGGCGCAAGTCGACTAGCGCTGTCGTCCGGACAAGCTTCCTCCGACTCGAATCGGCGCGGTGGTTGCGTCCTTGAGCACCTACCATCCACCCGAGCGGGACGACGCTTCCGGCAATTACGCGCCGAATATTCCGAGCGTCGCCACCGGCCTCGGCTCCGAGAGCACGCGCCGCCGAGAGTGAAACGCGTTTTCGCCGAATCCGGAACGCGCCGAGCGGTCCGGAGCGTAGGAGCGCCGCCGACCGGATGCGCGGCGCTACCGCAAGGGGATCGGCATTCAGGTGCTCGTCGCGGGGCGTTCGAGCGTTACCCGAGATCGCAGTCCACTCTGACGAGCGCGGGCGGCCCTTGCGAGTTCGCGTCCCGGTAGCTGAGAGTCACCTGCGGTCCAGCGGAGCACACACGGTTCCGGCTACCGAAGCTTGGGCTGCGACCGGTGATCGCGTATGAGCCGGGCAACAGTTGCGTGAAGAACCTGCCATCGTGGCCGACCGCGAACGTGCACTTGTGGCCCTTGGAGTCCACGACGAACACGGTTCCCGAAACCGGCGTGCCGGGGGGCGGGCCAGCCACTACTTGCAAGGTTCCTTCGATGGGAGTGCCTCCGACGTTCGGGGCGCGACATGCACTCGCCGTCGAGGTCGGCGAGGGATGCGCTGTTCGGGCAGTGGAAGGACTCGGCGTTGAAGCGTGATGAGACGAGCTACAGGCGGTGAGCAACAGAGCCGTCCAGAGCGCGCACCCGATCTTGTTCACCGAACTGAGACGCTCATTCCTGCCGTCCGGTTCCCCACACATGATCGTGACCACGCGCCCTGCTGCTCGTTCTGGAGCCGCAAATACGAGCGCGGAACGGCAGGTATGGCGCGGGTGCGATCGGGTCGTGCGGGCATCTCGTGTTGACCGGGAACCATTGTCGGCAGCGTTGCTTCAAGTGCTGCGATTGCGGGCCGATAGAGAACGGACCATGATGCCGAATCTCGGCGAGTAGTCGCCCTTTGGCTGCCGTCGTCGACCACGCCGCGGCAGCGAACGCGCTGGGCGCGAACGCGCACCGGACGCGGCGGGCGCTCGCGCGATCGCTTCTGTTGCCTCTTCTGCTCGTGGGTCTCGCCGGCGGTCTGCGCCTGTATCACCTGGGAACCCCGGACCAGACCTATTGGGACGAGCACTTCTACGCGTTGGACGCGTACGCATATCTGGGCGGGATGATTCCGCCTCCTGATCTGAAGTTGCCACCCGCACCAACGATCTACGCAGATACGAGCTGGATGCACCCGCCGCTCGGAAAGTTGATCATCGCGGTCGGTGAGAGTCCGACGAACTACTCGACGCTCGGCTCCCGGCTGCCGTCCGCTCTGTTCGGCACTGCCGGGGTCCTGATCGTATACCTGATCGGGTTGGAGCTGTGGGGAGCGTCGTTGTGGGCGGGGCTAGCCGCGTTGCTTGTCGCCGTCGACGGACTGCACATCGTGCAGAGCCGGATCGCAATGTTGGACATCTTCCTCACCACGCTCGTCTCGGCAGGCGCGTTGTTCCTCGTACGCGACCGTAAACGGATCGCTGCAGGATACGGACCTCCGACCCCGCGCACGCTCACCAGAATCGAGCGTCTCTTCGGCACAAAGGAACGTTTCTGGGCTGGAGCAATGTTCGGCGCAGCCGCGGCCGTCAAGTGGAACGGCGCGTGGCCCCTCGCTCTCGGAGCGATCCTTACCGCGGCATGGACACGCCGAAGTGTCTCCTCCCGCGACGGGCGGCGAAAGGCGCTCCGCACTGTGGGCCTTGCCTACCTCTTCGTGCCCGCCCTGATCTACGTCCTGTCCTACACGCAATTTTTCATCCAGCACCCGATCGATGTATTCGGCTGGGTACGACTCCAGTGGTACATGCTGCAAGGGCTCCGACACGGACACTTCACGCACCCGGCGAGTTCGCCACCGTGGAGTTGGCCGTTACTTCTGCACCCGATCCCCTACTGGGTTCACGCTACGGCGACCGGCGTCGACTCGACGAAGGGCTCCATTGGCGCGCTCGGCAACCCAGTGTTGTGGTGGGGCTTCCTCGCGTCGCTGCCTGTCGCCGGATATCGCGTCATAAGGCGCCGCGATCGAGACCTCGGCCTCGTGCTCGCGTTCTACGGCGTCCTATTTCTTCCGTGGTTCGCAGTGGCGCGCACCCAATACATCTATTACGCGCTCCCGTGCGTGCCGTTCATGGCGCTTGCACTGACGGCGACGGTGCAAGCGCTGGCGAAGCGAAACGCTCGCGCCGCGGGGTGGCTCGTAGCGATTCTCGCCGTCGGAGTTGGTGCCGCGTTCTTGCCGATCTGGCTCGGTCTCCCCACGTCGTCGAAGTGGCTCGCGCATCTGCGTTGGCTCCCCCGCTGGCCCTAAATCTCGGAGCCCCGCGATCTCTCGTGTCTCGACGAAGTCGCGAACACAGACCCAGGCTCATGATGCCTGTTCTGCAGCGTCTCCGTCGACGCCGCGACACCCTGACCTATCGGGGCAGTCGGCCGGTGCGGCGCGCCCACGCCTCGATATCGGGCCAAGCCCAGATCAGACCGATCGAGATCTTCGCGATCGGCTGCGGGAAGTCCTCGTAGCGCCGTCGCCAGGCATGGACCGTCTCGGCGTGCGACAAACCCAGCCGTTCGGCGATCTCCGGCGTCGCGACGAGATTTACGGGGTTGATCCGCCGCGCCACTTCAGTGCTTGACTAGTCTGCTAGTCAGAGGAACCGTCATCTTCCGACGCTAACAGCGCAGCGAGACAACAAAGTGGCCCCGGCGGTGCTGGAACACCCCGGGGCCTGGCCGGTCCCCACTTGGAGGAACTGACGTGAACAAAGTTAGTGACCACTCTGCATCCGCCGTGATCGAGGACTACGGGTTCCTGAGGCTGCTCGATCTGTGGCTCACGTACTGCGATAACGAGCATCTCGTCGGAGCGCCCGCGGAGTTGCGAGACGTTTCACATCGAAGCCATCGCCGAAGGCGAACGACACCTCCTACCCCTAACGAAAGGTCGCATCCGGCACGTCGGCAACCGGACCGGCAGCTATCGGCTGTACGGCGACTACACCGTCCCCAGCGATCCGCGCATCCCTGCCCACCTACGCCGAGCCAAGGTCACCATCAGGCTCAACCGGAGCAAACACGACGGCACGCACAACCGCGCCGAGCATCTTCGACCCACCACGATCCATGACGCGCCGGTTGGCGACGATCCCGATGCCGAACACACAAGCCTGTTCGACCAACTCTACGTTCCGAGACCTGCAGGCGAATCGGTGAACCGCTGGCTCAAACATCATTTCGCCGACAAGCGCGCGCCCGCGGTCGGTCGACATCGACTCATGTTCATGATCGTCGGCGCGCAACTTCTCAACAACGCCAAGGCGGCTC
Source organism: uncultured Actinomycetes bacterium (assembly GCA_963836365.1). Taxonomy (GTDB): domain Bacteria; phylum Actinomycetota; class Acidimicrobiia; order IMCC26256; family PALSA-610; genus DASQHW01. The sequence continues at coordinate 219,800 of CAWIJC010000003.1, read as the reverse complement.
TCGCAGATCAACAACGACTCGCAACCGCTGCCCGAGGAGCATCGAGCGCGGTCGAAGCGCGCCGAACGTCGTGCAGGCGGACGTTGCATTGCTCTCGAAGGCGGCGTCGGGCCGGTCGGCCGCCGTCAGCACCTACGATGACGTGCAAAGGAGACGACGCTCGGCAATACGCGCAGGATATCGCGCCGTCCCCGTGGGCCGCTGGCGCAATGGCAGCGCGACAGACTTTTAATCTGCAGGTTCCGGGTTCGAGTCCCGGGCGGCCCACCGACCGACCACTCGCTCGTCGCTCACCGCCGGCGTCGAAGTGTTGTGTCGCAGGTTCCCTCGAGGTGCACTGGCTGTCGCAGCACTTTGTAGGAACGGCCGCGCCCTTGCGTCGGGAGTCGATGCGCGTACGTTGGGCGGCTGTGTCGAGCGACGAGCTCTCACACTCCTGCGCGCATTGTGGCTTCGAGCCGTTCACGCCCATGTGGGAGTTCGAATCGTCGGTGATCGGCCTCTGCGACGACGATCGCTATCCAGGTCGATGTTTACTCGTGCTGCGAACGCACCATGAGCACCTCGAGGAGGTCCCCTTGCCGCTGATGGCATCCTTCGCGGCGGAGGTACAGACTGCGGGCCGCGCGGTGCGCGACGTACCTACGCCGGCCGCATCAACTACGCCGCGCTCGGCAACACGGATGCGCACCTGCACGTGACCCACGCGGCACACCCGCCGATCCGATTCCTACGCAGCCCATACGGGAGCACCCCGAACCGCGAGCGCTCGCGCGGGCGGATCGCGACCGCGTCATCTCGGCCATCCGGCGCGCGCTCGCACGCTCGCACGCTCAGGGGCGTCAGTCTGAGGCCACCGGAGCGTCTCGAAATGCGACGAGACCGAGCTGTTCGACATGGTCGACGAACAGTTGCGGGTGCCGGTAGATCCAGTCGTGGTCGACGGGCTTGCCGTCGTCGCTCTTCACCACGGTGAAGGTCGCGCCGAGCTCCGCCGCCAACGCGCGACCGTCGGCCTGGCGCAGGATCGAATCACGGTTCGCCCACAGCACGTGCGCGGGGAGCCCGAGCTCGACGACACGCGCGGAGGAACGATCGCGGCCGCTGGTGAACCCGTACCACGCGGCATCGACGATCTGGCGCGGGTGGCTGAGGATCGTCGAGCCGAACGACAACGCCGCCGCGGGTGTCGCCATCCATAGCAGCCGGGCGGGACGTCGGATTGCTTCTTTGGCGAGCGCGAGCTCGCGTGCAGCAGCGAGCGTGTCGGCGAACACCAGCTCGACGACACGCTCGGGGTATTCCGTCGCGTACCCGAGCTCGATCGCACCTGCGAAGGAGTGGCCGATGATCGAAGCGCGCTCGCAGTTGAGTTGCTCGAGTGTCGCTGCAAGCCGCTGCACGATATCCGTGAAACGCCACGCGCCCTGCACGCGGTACACATCGACCACGAGCACGCGACAGCGCGGCGCGAGCAGGTCCGCGGTCGCGCGATAGAGCGAGGGTGTCATCGCGAACCCGGGCAGCATCACGATGGTCGGGCCGTCGCCGACGTCGACGCCGACCTCCAACGGTGTGACCGCGCTCACGCGTTCTCGAAGTGGGGGTCGTCCAGCTCGGCGAGCACCGCGAGCGTGGCGCGCACCCGCGCGACGCCCTCGGCGCCGACCCGCGCTTCGAGGATGTGGTCAATGCGCGCAACCGCGCCGGCGATCTCCTTCGCCATGCACATCGACGCTAGCCGCAGGTAGCGTCGTCCTCCATGAGTGAAAGTCGCGCGGCGCTCGATCAACTCCTCGATACGATCAGGGAGGTGGCCGACCGGTTCGCCGGACCGGAGTGGGGAATCGCGACGCCCGACGACACCGCCGGCGCATTGCGCGTGCTTGCGAACCTGTTGGAGGGCGGGCTCGTCGGGCACTTCGACGACGACCCGCGCCAACCCGTGTTTCGTCAGATCGTGACGTCGACGCGCAAGAGCATGGGCGACAACGCGGATGCGATCTACTTCGACGCCTCGGTCTCGTCAAAGTACGCGTATCGCGTGCGTGGCCGAACCGCCGGTGCGGTGTACCTATCGTTCACCGTCGAGGCGGGCGCGGCCGACGGTGGGTTTCCGCAACGAACCGCGGGCGTGCTCAACGACACGCAGTTCGACGTCGATGCCGACGGGCGGTTCGAGATCTACCTCGGCGGCGAAGAGCGTGATCGCAGCTGGATCGCGCTCGATCCCGATGCGTCCCAGATCACGACGCGCCACTACTGGGAAGAAGAGCGATCACCCGCGCTCCCGCCGATCCCCGACGTCGCGCTCGAGATCGAGGTGCTCGACGACCTGCCGCCGCTGCCGCCGCCGAACGACTCGTCGGTCGCGGCGGGCTTGCGGCGCGTCGAACGCTACGTACGCTCGCGCTCGCTCGAGCAGCCGAAACCCGGCGAAGGCGATCAGCCCGCGTTCGTGTCGCGTGAGCCCAACGTGTTCCCGAAGCCGGTGACACCCGGTACGCACGCGCTCGCGGCGTTCGACGCCGCCTACAGCATGGCGCCGTACGTGCTCGCGCCCGACGAAGCGCTTGTGATCACCGAGCCGCTGGCCGGTGTGCCGGTGCGCCAACGTGTCGTTGTGGAATCGACACTTGCAGACGTACGACTACGCGCACCGGCGCGTGTCGTTCAATCGCGCGCAGACGAAGCTCGAACCCGACGGCTCGTTCACGATGGTGATCGCGCACGACGACCCCGGCGTGCCGAACTGGCTCGACACCGAACGCCGCCCGTTCGGCATGGTGTTCTGGCGCTACTTCCTTCCTGAAGGCGAGATCGATACGCCGCAGGCCAAGGTCGTCAGGTGGTCCGACTTATAGGCGGCGTGTCTCGAGGTGGGTGTACGACACCCCACACACGCACGGGCGGGTTGCACGGGGTGGGGCGAGAGCTACTCCGCGGCGATGCCGTAGTGCGCGACGTAGTGGCTGAACGATCGCGCGCACCGATCCCTCGTCGAGGCCGACGTCCGCGAGCGAATACGCGTGGGTGCCGTGCTTTCCCTTCGGCTTGTTCGCGAGGTAGCCGGTGATCACACGGTCGTGCCCTGCCGGCCACGCGAGCGCCAGTTGCTCGTACATCGTGCGCAACGACGCGACGGGCTCGCGCATCAGGTCGACGAAGTGCGAATCGACGATGCGGTCGTTCGGCAACATGCCGTCGACACGTTGCGCGATCGTGTTGTCGAGGAACATCTGGTAGGTCGCCTGCATGATCGGCGCGATTGCGGCGACGTCGACGGCGTCGCTGCGCATGAACCGAACCGCCGAGAGAATGCTGACGAGCGACGGGAGGAACTTGCGAGGATCACGGTGCGTGTGGATGACACGCGCGTCGGGATACTCCGCGAAGAGGGCCGGCAGCGTCGATACGTGGAACGGCGATTTCAAGAGCCAGGTGCGCGGCGTCGGCTCGGGCGATTCGTGAGCGAACGTCTGCAGCATGCGCCGGTGCAGCCGGTACACGCGGGCCAGCGTGTCGAGGTGCTCGAGCTGCCAGCCGGTGAAGGTCGGCGTGTCGTAGATCATCCCCCAGTACGGCCCGGAGAAGTCGTACATCAAGAAATGCACGCACTCGCACGGCAGGTTGCTCGCGAGCTCGTGCATCGTCATGAACTCAGGGTGCACATCCGACCAGAACTCCTGCTCGGACTCCGAGAGCGTGAGCCGCCGCTCGACGTCACCCATTGACGCCAACGGGTACAGGGCCTCGTACGCGATCGGCGCGCGGAGTTGCGGGTCGAGCGCGAGCAGCTCGAGCAGGATCGTCGTGCCGGTTCGCGGCGGACCGACGACGAACACGGGTGCGTCGACACTGATCGACGCGACCGCCGGCGTCGCGCGCCATTCCCGCTGCAGGCGCAGCCATGTCTGCAGGACGCGCAGCACCTCGCTGCGCGTGATCACACGACCGAGCAGATGCAGCTGCGACTCCGTGTCGATCGACGCGAGCTGCCGCTCGTAGGTCTCGGTCCATCCCGGCCATTGCGCTTCGCCGAGATCGTCGAGCCCGGTGGTCACGCGTGCGACCGCGAGCAGCTCGCCGGCGTCGAGGCCGACCACCAGGCGCGGGTCGCCTATCGCGTCGCCGAACAGGTTGAGCCGCCGCACCCAGTTGGGATGAAAGAGTTCCTTCACGCGCGAGAACCTACGACGGTCGACCGGATCCTGTCGGGCCCGATGGTCGCCTGTGCGCGCTTCGTTGTTCAGGCGACCGCCGCGGTGCGATGCATCCGTGCGAGCGCGTGGCCGAGCTGGCCGGTCGCGTACGCGAGGTCGCGCTCGTCGATGACGATCGGAGGGGCGAGCCGCACGGTGTGCTCGTGGGCGTCCTTCACCAGCACGCCCCGCCCGAGCAGCATCTCGCACACACGCCGCGCGGGCACCGCGGGATCGGCCACGTCGACACCCGCCCACAAGCCGTGCACGCGCGCCGCGGTCGCGCCGCGACCGACGAGGGTGCGAAGCGACTGCGAGAGTTCCCGGCCGAGGCGCGCGGCGCGCTCCTGGTACTCACCGGTGCGCAGCATCGCGACGACTTCGCGGCCCACCGCGCACGCGAGCGGGTTGCCGCCGAACGTGCTGCCGTGGGACCCTGGGGTCAGCAATCCGAGCACTTCGCGATCCGCGACGACGGCCGACAACGGGACGATGCCGCCACCGAGTGCCTTGCCGAGGATGTAGACGTCGGGCTCGACGTCTTCGTGGTCGCACGCGAACGTGCGACCCGTGCGGGCGAGGCCTGATTGGATCTCGTCGGCGATCATCAAGATGTTCGGCGTCGACTGCATGCGCGCCGTACTTCGGCGAGGTATCCCGCGGGCGGCACGATCACCCCTGCCTCGCCTTGCACCGGCTCGACCAAGAACGCGACCGTGCGCTCGGTGATCGCCGCGCGCAACGCGGAGGCGTCGCCGAACGGCACCGACACGAAGCCGGGCGTGAACGGGCCGAAGCCCTCGCGCGCGTCGGCGTCGGAAGAGAACCCGACGATCGTCGTCGTGCGGCCGTGGAAGTTGCCGTGGCACACGATGATCTCGGCCCGATCGCGCGCGACGCCCTTCGTTGCGTAGCCCCAGCGCCGGGCGGCCTTGATCGCGGTCTCGACGCCTTCGGCCCCGGTATTCATCGGCAGCACCATGTCCTTGCCGCACAGAGCGGCGAGCTCGGCGCAGAAGGAGTCGAGCTGGTCGTTGCCGAACGCGCGGCTGGTCAGCGTCACGCGGTCGAGCTGCGCGTGGGCGGCGGCGACGAGGCGGGGGTGGCGGTGGCCGAAGTTGAGCGCGGAGTACGCCGAGAGGCAGTCGAGGTAGCGCCGGCCGCGATCGTCGACAACCCACGCGCCGACGCCGGTGACGATCGACACGGGCAGCGGCGCGTAGTTCGGTGCCGTGTGCCGGGTCATGGCGCGTCTCCGACGCCTCGCAACTCCAATGTGCAGCACTTCACGCCGCCGCCGGCCTTCCGCAGCTCCGAGAAGTCGATCATCACGGGCTCGAACCCGCGTGCCGCGACCGCAGATGCGAGGTCGTCGACGCCGATCGGCATGAACACGTGATGGCCGTCACTCGCAGCGTTGCAACCGAACACCTCCGCGTCGTGCGCATCGACGACGATCGCGTCCGGATAGCGCCGCGCCAGCGTCGTGCGACTGTCGTCGGAGAACGCGCCTGGGAAGTATCCGATCTGCTCGCCGTCGAGGACGAACAGCGCAGTGTCGAGATGGTAGAAGCGCGGGTCGACCAACTCGAGCGAGACAACCTCGCGGTCGAAGGCCTGTGCGACCTCTGCGTGCGCATCGCGGTCGGTGCGAAAGCCCATACCCGCGAGGATCACGCCGCCCGCGAGTGCGAAGTCGCCCTCGCCTTCGTGGGCGTGCTCGGCGTGCAAGACGGTGACGCCTCGGGCCAGGAACCAACGCTCGTACATGCGTTCCTCGCCCGCACGCTGCGCGTGCCGGAAATGCGCCAGCAGTGCGACGCCGTCGATCACGAGCGCGCCGTTGGCGGCGAACACCATGTCGGGCAGGCCGCGCTCGGGGCGGATCGTCTCGACCGTGTGGCCCGCGTGCTCGTACGCCGCGCGCAGCCGCTGCCACTGCGCGACCGCGATCCCGGCATCGGCAGGCAGCTCCGGATGCATCCACGGATTGATCGCGTAGACGACGTCGAAATGCGTGGGCGGGCACATGAGGAAGCGCCGCGTGCGCAGAGTGGTCGTCGAACGCTCCATGCAGGAACGTTACGGCTCGTGTGACTACGCGATAATCTGCAAACCCTGCTTTGGAGGGACTATTCGTTGCTTCGAGACGAGCTCGACCGGCAGATTGTTGCGCTTCTCGTCGAAAATGCGCGCGCCCCGTACGGCGCGATCGGGCTGCGAGGTCGGGCTGTCGGCGCCCGCGGTCAAACGGCGGGTCGACCGCCTCATCGCCGACGGTGTGATCACGGGCTTTTCGGCCCGCCTCGACGACGCCGCCCTCGGCGCGGGTACCGAGGCGTTCGTCGAGCTGTACTGCCGGAGCCGCACGAACCCCGCCGACATCCTCGCGATGGTCGCCGGACTCCGCGACGTCGTCAACGCGTACACCGTGACCGGTGACGCCGACGCGCTCTTGCACGTGAAGACGGCGAGCCCGGCCGAGCTCGAAGCGGTCGTCGAGCAGGTGCGGGCGCACCAGAACGCCGAGCGCACGAAGACCACGATCGTGCTGTCGCGGATCGTGGCGCGTCCGTCAGGGGCATGACCATGCCGGGGCGACGCGGCCGTGGCGATGCAACGTGCGCGAGATCGCCTGCTCGCGCGTCCACCGCGCCAACTCGACGCGCGGCACGCCGGTGACCGCCGTGTCGTCGATCGCGATCGCCGCCGCATGGCACGCGCGTGCGAGTGCGTCGTTGATCGGCCCGAGCACGCGCAACCGCTGCGCGCCGCTCTCCCCGATGCGACGCGCGAGCGCGTCGTCGGACTCCGTCGCGTCCGCGAACTCGACGGCGACCCCCGTGAGACCGGCCGCCTCGGACAGCACACGTCGCTCGTCGTCGCCGGTCGTAGACGTCGTTCGTACCGCCACCTTTGCGAGCCTGCGGTAGCGCAGCTCGTTCGCCTCCGCGTGCAGACCGGTCGCGTCACGCGGGGCGAGCGCGCCGATGTCGAGGGGCCGCCCGAGTGACGCCGGCGTCGGCTCGAAGCGTACGAAGCGCAAGATGTCGTGTGGTCCACCGGTCTTCGCGCCCGGCCCGACCGAGGAGTGCTTCCATCCCCCGAACGGCTGGCGCCGCACGATCGCGCCGGTCGTATGCCGGTTGACGTAGGCGTTGCCGACCTCGACACGTTCCAGCCAATGCGTGATCTCGTCGCCGTCAAGGGTGTGCAAGCCACCGGTGAGCCCGAACTCGGTGGCGTTCTGGAGCGCGAGCGCGTCGTCGAGGTCGCGGGCGCGCATGACGCCGAGCACGGGCCCGAAGCACTCCGTGCGGTGGAACCACGACCCGGGCTGCACGCCGAGCCTCACGCCCGGGACTCCACAACGCGCGCGCGTCGTCGCCGAGCTGCATCGGCTCGACGAGCCAGCGTTCGCCCGCGTCGAGTTGCGTGAGCGCGCGGCGCAGCTTGCCCGCCGGCGGCGCGATGATCGGGCCGACCATCGTGTGGAGGTCGATCGCCGCGCCGACGCGCAGGCTTCGAGCGGCATCGGCGAGGCGCGCGAGGAAGCGTTCGTCGTCGTACAACGACGCTTCGAGGATCGCGAGGCTCGCAGCCGAGCACTTCTGGCCGCTGTGGCCGAAGGCCGAGCGCACAATGTCGCGGATTGCAAGGTCGAGATCGGCGCCGCCGGTGACGACGAGCGCGTTCTTGCCGCTGGTCTCTGCGATCAAACGCAGCTGCGGCTTCCAGTCGAGGAACATGCAGGCAGTGTCGTACGCACCGGTGAGCACGACAGTGTCGACGTCGTCGTGCGTCACGATACGGCGGCCGATATCGTCGTCGGGACACCGGACCAGCTGCACGACATCGCGCGGCACGCCGCCTTCGTGCAGCTCGCGCACGAGCTCGGCCCCGGTCGCGACGGCTTCCGGCGCGGGTTTCAACAGCACGCTGTTGCCTGCGGCGAGGGCGCTGAGCACACCGTTGGCCGGGATCGCGTACGGGAAGTTCCACGGCGCCGCAACGAGGACCGTGCCCACGGGCGTCGTGCGCACCCCGTCGCACACCAGCTCGTCGAGCAGCCTCGTCTGCGTCGCCGCCCAGCGCGCCATGTCGATCGCTTCCGATGCCTCCGCGTCGCCCTCGCGCACGGTCTTTGCAGTCTCGTGAGCCATCACCGCGAGGGCGCGGCCACGACTCGCCGCCATCACTTCGGCCGCACGCGTCGAGTACCCGACGGCGCTCGGCGGTGCTCGTCGCCGCCCAGTCGCGGCGCGGCCGCGCGCGCACGCGCCACAGCGGCGTCGACCTCGTCGGTCTGTTCGAGCAACGGTGGCAGCGGTGGGGCGACGTACGCCGCGAGGTGATCCTCGATCCATCGGCGGTTCGCGGGCACCGTGAAGTCGGTGTCGGGCTCGTTCGAGAACGCGGCCTCCGGGTCGAACACGCGCCGGTCGGCGAGGCGGTTCTGTCGACGGCGCGGCATCGTCGACACGTGGTGGCGGCGCGCGACGGCATCTTCGAATCGCGCCCGCTCCGCGTGCCAGCGTGGGGAACCGGGCGTGATCGAGAAGAGCGCACGAAGGAAGTTCTCGTCGGCGGCGTTCTCATCGAGGCGGCGCGTGAGGTACGCGATCGCGGCCGCGTACTCTGCTTCGTCCACGACAGGTGTGTACAGCAGCAGCGCGCCGGCTCTGGCGCGAACGGCGCGCGCCTGCGCCGGCGCCATCCCTTCGAGCATCTCGATCTCCACGGAGTCATTGCCGAGGCCGCGCGCATCGCGCAGCACGAGCGCCCACGCGATGTCGAAGAGGTTGTGGCTCCCGACGCCGACGTGAAGGTCGCCGCAGGCCGCGGCCGTCATCGCCCGGTCGAGCATGCGTTTGTAGTGCGCGTCGACGTCGGCTTTCGTCGGGTACGGCGCCTGCTGCCAACCGGCGAGCTCGGCGTCGACCTGCTCCATTGCGAGGTTCGCACCCTTGACGAGGCGCACACGTGTGGGCGGGCCGCCGCGAGCGCGCCGTGCGGCGGCCCACGCGCACAGCTCGTCGAGGACTGCGAACGAATCGGGGACGTACGCCTGGAGCGCGACGCCTGCCGGCAGCGCGCGGAAATCGGGCCGATCGAGCACCGTGCGGAACGCGACGACTGTCAGGTGGAGGTCGCGGTATTCCTCCATGTCGAGGTAGACGAACTTCGGCGGCGACGCGGCCGCCGCCACGCCGTACACACGCTGCAATCGCTCGACGATGCGCGCGACCGAGTGGTCGAACGCGAGCACGTCGAGATTCGCGCACAGCGCGGAGACCTTGACCGAGATGCATTGCACGTCGGCGCGGCGCAGGCGAGCGCACACTGCTTCGAGTCGCGCATCGGCTTCGGCGTCACCGAGGATCGCCTCGCCGAGCAGGTTGACGTTGCTCGCGACGCCCGCGCCGCGTCGCTCGCGCGACGTGACGCGCGAATGCCGGATCGTTCGCCGGAAGGATCACGCCGCGGGTCTCGGCTCTCAGTCGGGCGCGCACGACGGGCGCGACCAACGCTGGCAGCACCCAGCTGCCCGTGGCCGCGAGCCGCAGCCCGGCGCGATCGACGCGGTCGAGCGTGGAGGGAAGTCCGGCCGCGACCAGTCGCCGCAGCCGATCGAGCGCACGTGAATCATTGCCGGTGCGCAACACCTCGTCGGTCAGCGTGAACAGCAGCTCGCGACCGACGGGGTCCGCGAGCAGCCGGCCGAGCCTGCGCGCGCGGCGTTGCTCGGTACGTGTCGTCTGCGCGGACGACGCGTGCAGCAGCGCGTCTGCGAGCGACGTCGCACGTGCGACTAACGCGGGCTCATCCACGACTCCATTGAACCTCGTCGCGGAGGGTCTCCGCGCGCGTCGCGCCCAGCGTGATCAGGACCTCGTGAGCTCCAGGAGGAACTCGAACTCCCCGTGATCCTTGGTCTTGATGCCGGCGAAGCTCGGGTTCGGGATCTGGTAGTCGGCGAACACCACGGGCACCGTGCCGTTCACTTCGATCCGGTCGCCGAGCCGCTGTGCCTCGAGATCGGTCGTGATCTGCGTGGTCACGCCGTGCAGTGTCAGCTCGCCGGTCGCGGAGACGGTGATCGGTGTGCTCTCGGCGGGCACCGAGCCAAGATCGATCGGCGACGTGAGCTTGAACGTCGCAGTCGGGAACTGGGCGGTGTTCATGATGCGGCCCTGGAACTGGTTGTCGCGCCGGCTCTCGTCGCTCTTCACCGTCGTGAGGTCGACGCTCATGTCGGCGCTCTTCACCGTCGTTCCGTCGATGACGACCGTCCCGGTGACGTCGTTGGTCTTCCCGGTCGCCGTGTTCTCCTGCCCGAACAGCACCTCGTCGACGCGGTATTGCGCCGTCGAGCCGTCGCCTGCGTTCCAGGTCCCGGTCAGCGTGGCATTCGTGCTCCTTGCCGTCGTGACGTCGTTGGCCGGTGATGTCGTCGTCGACGACGACGGCGCCGTGAGCGTGAGCCGCGGCGCGGGATCGTCCTCGATGAAGTGGATGTAGATGAACGGCGCCGCGACCGCGATCACGACGAGCGCAACGAAGATGCCGATCACCGACCGCAGCCACTTCCGTGAAGTCGTTGCCATTGCGCCACCTTCGAGGCCGTCGTTGTGAGCCCGCTGGGAGACTCGCGGCTCACAGCGCTTCTTGAGCGCTTCTTACTGGATCCCGACGCGAGGCCCAAGGTCTCCGGCCGAATCTCACGTCATGACGGATACGACGACGGTGCCGCTCGGGTTCGACGCGGTCGCGCAGGAGTCGGTGCAAGCCGCGCAGCCGGTCGTCGACGTCGTCGTGCCCGTGTACAACGAAGCCGCAACCCTCCGTGCCAGCGTCGAGCGACTTCATCGCTATCTGTCGGAGCGCTTGCCGTTCTCGTGGCGGATCACGATCGTCGACAACGCGTCCGAGGACGGCACCTGGTTCGCCGCGAACGCACTCGCGCGTGATCTCGCCCCCGTGCGTGCCGTACATCTCGATCGCAAGGGACGCGGCCTGGCGCTCCGCGCCGCCTGGTCGGCCAGCGACGCGCAGGTCGTCGCCTACATGGATGTCGACCTGTCGACGGATCTCGACGCGTTCCTTCCCTTGGTCGCGCCGCTCGTGTCGGGCCACTCCGACCTCGCGATCGGTTCCCGGCTCGCGACCGGCGCGTCGGTCGCACGCGGCCCGAAACGCGAGCTGATCTCTCGGCTGTACAACCTCATGCTGCGCGGCGACGTTCGCGACCAAGGTGCGCGACGCGCAGTGCGGCTTCAAGGCGGGACGCGCCGACGTCGTGCGGGCGCTGCTCCCTGCGATCGAAGACGACGGCTGGTTCTTCGACACCGAGCTGTTGCTGCTCGCCGAGCACAACGGTTTGCGCATCCACGAGGTTCCCGTCGACTGGATCGACGACACCGACAGCCGGGTGCGCGTGCTCCACACGGCGCTCGGCGACCTCGCGGGCTCGGCACGAATGCTGCGCACCTTCCTCCGCGGGAACGGTGACGTCGACCTCGAGGGTCGCGTGCGTCGCGGTGTCGTCGACGACTTCGGACGCGCGCTGGTGAGTTTCGCGGCGATCGGCGCCGCGAGCACGGCGGCTTCGGTGGTGTTCTTCTTGTCGTGGCGCGGCTCGCTCGGCGCCGTCGGCGCGAATGCCGCCGCCGTGACGAGCACGTTCCTTGCGAACACGTGGTTGCACGCGCGGATCACCGCGGGCCTGCGCCGGCCGCGCTGGATGCGCGCGTCCGCGGTCTACGTCGGGTCGCTCGCTCTCACGAGCGCGGCGTTGCTCGGCGTGCGCGCGCTCGGCGGCGGAGTCGCGGGCGAGTTGGTTGCGCTCGCAGTGACGTGGACGGCCGCCACTTTCGCTCGTTTCGCTACGCAGAGGAGTCCGCAGTGACCACCGCGATCACCCATCCGCCCCACGAGCCAACACCCGGGCCGCCCGGTCCACCGGCGTCGCCTCCGCCGCCCGCCGACTCGCGGCCCGAGCGCGCCGAGGCGCCGGCGCGCCGAGTACGTGCGTCATGGGAGCTGTCCGCGCTCGTTGGTCTGCTCGTCGCGACCGGCGCGTTGTATCTCTGGGGTCTGGGCGCGTCCGGGTGGGCGAACTCGTACTACTCGATGGCCGTGCAAGCGGGCACCAAGAGCTGGAAGGCGTTCTTCTTCGGATCGCTCGACGCCGGGAATTCGATCACCGTCGACAAGTCACCGGCGTCTCTGTGGGTGATGGGTCTGTTCGCGCGCGTCTTCGGCGTCAATTCGTGGAGCATCCTCGTGCCCCAGGCGCTCGAGGGCGTCGCGGCGGTCGGCGTGCTGTACGCCGCGGTGCGGCGGTGGTTCGGGTCGGGCGCGGCGCTGATCGCGGGCGCAGTCATGGCCCTCACGCCGGTCGCCGCGCTGATGTTCCGCTTCAACAATCCCGACGCGTTGCTCGTGCTGTTCCTCGTCGCCGGCGCGTACGCGCTGACACGAGCGCTCGAACGGGGGCACACGGCGTGGCTGGTGCTCGCGTTCTCGTTCATCGGCTTCGGATTCCTCGCCAAGATGCTGCAGGCGCTCGTTGTCGTACCGGCGTTCGCGCTCGTGTATCTCTTCGCCGGACCGCCCCAACTCGGCCGGCGGCTCACCCAGCTGATCGCCGCCGGCGCCGCATTGCTCGTCTCGGCGGGTTGGTGGATCGCGATCGTGCAGTTGTGGCCTGCGAGCTCACGGCCCTACATCGGCGGCTCGCAGAACAACAGCCTGTGGAATGTGATCTTCGGTTACAACGGGTTCGGTCGCCTGACCGGCAACGAAACGGGAAGCGTGGGCGGCGGTGCGCAGGGCACCGGCGGGCGCTGGGGCCCAACCGGATGGACGCGCCTCTTCAACGCCGAGTTCGGCGGGCAGGCCTCGTGGCTGCTTCCGGCCGCGCTCATCGTCCTCGTTGCCGGCCTGGTGTTCACGTGGCGGCAGCCGCGCACCGATCGCACGCGCGCCGCGCTCCTGCTGTGGGGAGGATGGCTGGTCATCACCGGCGCGGCGTTCAGCCTCGGGCAAGGCATCATCCATCCGTACTACACGGTCGCGCTCGCGCCCGCGATCGGCGCGCTGATCGGGATCGGCGCGACACGCCTCTGGAACGGACGCAGCCATCTCGCGGCACGCGCAGTGCTCGTCGCCTCGTTCGCCGCGACAGTGTGGTGGGCGTACGTCCTGCTCGGTCGCACGCCGCACTGGATGCCCGGCTTGCGCACGGTCGTGCTCGTAGGCGGCATCGCGATCTCCGTGCTCCTCGCGCTGAGCATCAACACGTACGTTCGCCGCGGGGCGGCGGTGCTCGCCGGTGCCGCGTTGGTCCTCGCGTTGCTGGCCCCGGCCGCGTACACCTTGTCGACGGTGAACACGCCGCACAGCGGCGCGATCCCGGCCGCGGGTCCGGCCGGCGCGAGTCGACAGGGCCTGCCCGGCGGCGCCGGTGCGGCCGGCCGCCGTCCTCCCGGGAGCGCGTTCGGATCCCCGAACGGCGCGGCCGGCGGCGGGACCGGCGCGTTCCCAGGATTTGCGAACGGCGGCGGCGTGCAGTTCCCACGGTTCGGTACCGGCAACGGCGCCGGCGGGGCACCGTCGGGCCGGCAAGGCAATGGCCTCCTCAACGGCTCGACACCATCGGCGCAGATGGTCGCGCTGCTCGAGAGGAACGCGGGGTCGTACACATGGGTCGCGGCGACGACCGGCGCGAACAACGCGTCGGGTTACCAACTCGCCACACGTGATCCGGTGATGGCGATCGGCGGGTTCAACGGCACCGATCCGTCGCCGACGCTTGCGCAGTTCCAGGCCTACGTCGCGCAGCACAAGATCCACTTCTACATCGCCGAGGGTGGCGGGACGGGTCCGGGAGGCGGCCGCTTCGGCGGTCCGCAGGCGTCGTCGACGACGAGCGCGATCGCAGAATGGGTTGCGTCGAACTTCACGCCACAGACGGTCGGCGGCCGGACGGTCTACGACCTCACGACGGCAGCGTGACGCGGGCGACGGTGCCCGTACCGTTCTGCACGAGCAGCTCGACCGATCCTCCGTGCAGCTCTACCAGTTGCTTCACGATCGCGAGACCCAACCCGGAGCCGGGCATCGTGCGTGCGGCCGCCGCCCGGTAGAAGCGATCGAACACGTACGCGCGGTCGGCGTCGTCGATTCCCGTCCCCCGGTCGGCGACATCGATCCGCGTGCCGTCGACGCGAACGTCGACCGGCGCGGGCGCGCGACTGAACTTGCAGGCGTTGTCGAGCAAGTTCGACACGACACGTTCGATCGCACCGGCACGCACGGTCACCGTCGCGGGGCTCGTGACGGTGAGCGTGATCTCGCGTCCAGTTCGCCGTCGCATCCGCGTCACGACACGCTCGACGAGCTCTACCAGATCAGTGGGTTCCACGGGTTCGTCGGCGCGCGCGTCGGTTGCGAGCTCGACGAGCTCGGCGACGAGCGCCGACAGCTCCGTCAGCTCGGCCTCGACATCGGCGAGCATCTGCGCGCGCTGGCTTGCTTCCATATCGCTCGCGCGTTGCAGGACCTCGATGTTCGTGCGCAACGCAGTCAGCGGCGTGCGGAGCTCATGACTCGCGTCCGCGACCAGGCGCTTTTGCTGGTCGCGCGACGTACGGAGCGCGAGCAGCATCGTGTTGAAGCTCTCGGCGAGCCGGCCGAGCTCGTCGCGTCGGCTGACGGCGATCGGCCGCGCGAGATCCTGAGTGCGCGCGACGAGCTCGGCCGCACCGCTCAGCCGTTCGACGGGTCTGACGATGCGGACGGCGATGAGCCACGCCAGGCCTGCAGCGACGATCGTGCCGCCGGCGCCGATCAGCGCCAACCGGACGGCGAGCGACGACAGGACGTTGTCCTGCTCCGTGACGCTCCGCGCAACCTGCACCGCGCCGTCGCGAATCGGCTCGGTCAGCATCCGATAGCGCGTGCCGCTGACGGTCACCGTGCGGAAGCGGCTCGTACCTCCACGCGTCGCGAGCGACTTGTCGCCGGCGTCGACGGGCAGCTCGCTCGGCGCGGGCTGCGCGATCGCGCCCGCGCTGTCGAGCAGTTGGACGAGCGCGTCCGGCTCGGCAAGATTCGGCGCCTGCGGGCCGGGCCCATCCCGCAACCGCTCGTCGTGGAGCGCGCCGACAACGCGCGGATCATGCGCGCGCTGCAGGAGGAAGTGGTCAGTCTCGGAACGCAGCTCGTCGCTCGTCGTCACGTGCGCGGCGTACACGCAACTCAGCACGACGATCGCGAACGTGATCGCGACCGCGAGCAGCAACCGGAGGCGAAGGCTCACGCGAGTCGTGCGGTGTAGCCCACGCCCCGCACAGTGTGAACGATGCGTGGTTCGCCGCCGGCTTCGGTCTTGCGGCGTACGTAGCCCACGTACACGTCGAGCGACTTCGACGACGTCTCGAAGTCGTAACCCCAGATCCGCTCGTAGATCGTGTCGCGCGTCACGACGATGCCCGCGTTGAACATCAACAGCTCGAGCAGGTCGAACTCGGTCTTCGTGAGCTCGAGCTCGCGCTCACCACGCCACGCCTGCCGACGCTTTGGATCGAGCACGAGGTCGCCGACGCGGAGCTCCTCCTGACCGCCCGTGACACTGGCCCGCCGGAGCAGCGCCCGCAGGCGCGCGAGGAGCTCGTCGAGCGCGAACGGCTTGACGAGATAGTCGTCGGCGCCGGCGTCGAGACCGGCGACGCGATCGGAAACCTCATGACGCGTGGTCAGCATCAACACCGGCGTTTGGTAGCCGCGCTCGCGCAGGATCCGGCACACTGCGAGGCCGTCGGTGCCCGGCATCAGCACGTCGAGCACGATGACGTCAGGTCCGATGTCGTCGACGCGGAGCAACGCGTCGTTCCCGTCGGGCGCGGTCTGCACGTCGTAGCCCTCGAGCCGCAGGGCTCGCGCGATGGCATCGCGCACGTGTGCGTCGTCCTCGACGACGAGCACGCGGCCGCAATCCATCTCTGTCAGCTTCGCGCCTGCAGGTAAGAGGAGAGGAAGATCCCCTGACGGCGTATCGTCTCGGGCGTCTACGCTGGGCGCCATGTCCGATGTCAAAGCGTTCGGCGACCCTGCACTGATCTCGGTCGAAGAAGAGCGAGTGCATCGCAAGCAGCGACTGGCCGCGGCGTTGCGGCTGTTCGCGCGATATGGCTTCGATGAGGGTGTCGCGGGCCACATCACGGCGCGCGATCCCGAGCACCGCGATCACTTTTGGGTCAACCCGTTCGGCATGCACTTCTCGCAGATCCGGGTCTCCGATGTGATCCTCGTCAACCACGCGGGTGACGTCGTCGAAGGCAACCGGCCGGTCAATCGCGCCGCGTTCGCGATCCACTCGCAGCTGCATGCCGCGCGCCCCGATGTGGTTGCCGCCGCGCACAGCCACTCGTTGCACGGCAAGGCCTGGTCGTCGCTCGGGCGCCGCCTCGACCCCATCACACAGGACGCGTGCGCGTTCTACGAGGATCACGGGCTGTTCGACGACTACGCCGGTGTGGTGCTCGATCTCGACGAGGGCAAGCGCATTGCAGCCGCGCTCGGCGAGCACAAGGCGGTGATCCTTCGCAATCACGGGCTGCTGACCGTCGGCCATTCGGTCGACGAAGCCGCGTTCTGGTTCTTCGCCATGGATCGCTCCTGTCACGCCCAGCTGTTGGCAGAGGCCGCGGGCACACCGGTGCTCATCGATCCCGGGATGGCCGCACTCACCGCGTCACAAGTCGGGGGCCACCACGCCGGCTGGTTCGGGTTCCAGCCGTTGTACGAGATGCTCGTCGCGCAGGAACCCGACTTCCTCGAGTAACGCCGCTGTATGCCGCGCGTTACGGCGTGAGTCGATCTTGCGTGGCGATCGACGGGACGTGCGCGGAGACGAACCGCCGTCGACGTGCGCTGCCAATCATTCGTCGATGCCGTGAACGAACCGCTTACGCGCGCCCGACTCGCAGTTGGTTTTCCCTGAGAATTTCCGGGGCGCGTGGAGGGAATGGGGGCTTCGGCAGGTGCGTTGCACTCGCAGTTGTGCCTCGTAGGACATTTGCCCCGACTTCCACGGATTGGTTCGATGACGCCGCCTGTCGCGACGCCGACACGACCGTGTTCTTCCCGGCCTCCGACGCGCACGCGGACGAGGCGAAGGCAATCTGTGCGACCTGCCCCGTCCGGGAGCAGTGCCTCGAGTTCGCGCTTGAGGTGCGCCCGTCCGATGGCGTGTGGGGCGGGCTCACGCCGATCGAACGGCACCGACTGATCCGCCGCCGACAAAAGGCCGCCCGCAAGGGCCGCACCGCGGCATAACCCTTTGCATGTCGCTTGCTGCGCGGCTCGCTGCGCTCGCGCTGGAGTCTGCGCGAAATGCGGCGAGCGGCCTGCGCGCCCTGCGGGCCGCTCCGGCCGCCGCGTGACGTGTTGCATTTCGGTTGCTGCGCGGCTCGCTGCGCTCGCGCTGGAGTCTGCGCGAAATGCGGCGAGCGGCCTGCGCGCCCTGCGGGCCGCTCCGGCCGCCGCGTGACGCGTTGCATTTCGGTTGCTGCGCGGCTCGCTGCGCTCGCGCTGGAGTCTGCGCGAAAATGCGGAGAGTTGATGGCATCTGACCGCGCGCCCCGTAAGTTAAGTTGAGAAGGACCGGGCCTCAGTGGGGTGGGGCCCGGTCCTTCTTTCCCTGGGTGTGGTTGGGAACTAAACCTGCAGCAACCGCAGGACTGTCTGCGGCGCGGCGCTCGCATGAGCGAGCATCGCGGTACCGGCCTGCAACATCATCTGGTTCCGGGTGAACGTGACCATCTCGAGCGCGATGTCGGTGTCATGGATCTGGGACTCGGACGCCGACAGGTTCTCGTTCGTGACCCGCGAGTTGCTGATCGCCCACTCCAACCGGTCCCGGACGCGGTTCAGCATCGTATGAACTCCGGCGAGCGCACCTTCGGCTGTCCGCACGACCGAGACACCGTCTCGGGAGTTGCGTGTCGCCGGCCGCAGACCCAATGCCCGCGCGCGCAGGCTCTGGCTGATGACCGAGCCCGACGCGTCGTCAGCGGGGCGGTTGATCCGGCGACCCGATGAACGCGGCACCGGGCTCTTCCCCGACATGCCGTCGGTCGCGTCGAGATTGCGATAGGTGTTGAACAACATGATGCTCTTGTTGATTCGCACCGGCGCGACACCTCCGTGATGTGCTCGCCCGCGTCCGTGAGCGTCTCTCGTCCGCGCGTGTCTCGACGCTGAGGACTACGAGGCGCGCTCGTCGTCAGTGGCGTGCAGTGACGACTTGCGTCGCCTCGAGGGGACGTTCGGTAAGACGATCGCGAGGCGCCGAGCCTTGCGCGACGGCTGCGTAGTACGCCGCCTTGCGCCGCGCAACCCTACCGTTCGGTCGCGGTTCCGCGGGGAGCTGATCGGGCTCGAGCTGCGACGCGATTCCGTCCTTCAACAGGACGAGCGCTTCGGCGCGCAGCTGCGAGATGCGCGATTCGCTGACGCCGAGCTCGTCCGCCAAGTCCTGCATCGAACGCTCTTCGAAGAAGTAACCGATCACGACGCGCTGCAGCCGGTCGGGAAGGGCATGCACGGCGTCCATGAGGTACGCCTTGCGCTCACGGTCGAGCATCGTCATCTCGGGCGTCGCGTCGTCGCTCGCGATGAACGATTCGGCGTCGCCTTCGAGAACTAAGGAGTCGTAGTTCAAGACGGTGGCGCGGTGAACATCGTCGACGAGCTTGTGCACGGTCTCGGTCGGCACGTCGAGCATCGCCGCGACTTCCTCGGAGGTCGGCGCGTGGCCGAGCTTGTTCATCAGCTCCTCGTGCGCGGCTTGCAGACCACGTGCCCGTGCCCGCACCGAGCGGCTCGCCCAGTCACGGCCGCGCAGCTCGTCGAGCAGCGCACCGCGGATACGGGTCGAGGCGAAGCGCTCGAAGGCGATCCCGCGCGGGGTCGTAGCTCCGGGCGGCCTGGGCGAGGCCGAGCATGCCCGCCGACACCAGGTCGCTGCGGGTCACGTGGCTCGGCACTCGATGGGCGACTTCTGCCACGACGTACTGCACCAGCGGGAGGTGCTGCCGCACGAGATTGTCCTCGTGCTCTGCCCGCTCGATGTCGATCGTCACTCGCTGCGTCGGCTTCACGTCCACTATCCCCCAGGTCGAGACACATGCCCGTAGGCATTGCGAATGTCGAACAAACTTCGACGTCGGGGGGAACCGCCCTTGATAGACCGCGGGGTTGAAAGATCTGCACACTTTCAGTATGTGCGCTCGCGTGGGAGGTAGCATTCTCGGCAGCGGGGGCTCGGGAGGCGCTACGTGCAGGAAATGAGCCCGACGGCCATCGTCGTCGACGAGCTGGCGCTCGTGCGGACCGGCATCGGGGCGGTGCTCCACGCCCGGGGGATCGACGTTCTCGACCAGACCAGGTCGGGCCGCGAGCTGCTCGGCCTGTGCGCGACCGACCGGCCCGATCTCGTGGTCGTGGGCACGCCCGCCGATCTCGCGCTCGAAGAGGTCGTGCGCCGCCTCGTACGTTTGCGACCCCATCCGGCGATCGTGGCGCTGTTGCCGGTCGCGCAAGATCACTTGGTCGGATACCTGCTCGCGCTCGGCGCGGCGGCAGTCGTCTTGCGGACGAGTGACGCGGACGAGCTCGGCGCCGCGATCGACTCGGCCGCCAAAGGCGGCCAGCATGTCGTCCCCGCGCTACACGGCGCGCTGGCCGGCACCGTGCGTCTCCCGCCGCTCGACGCGCGCACCGATGAGGTGTTGACCGCGCGCGAGCGCGAGGTGCTCGTGCTGCTGGCCGAAGGCCGATCGAACCGCGAGATCGCCAATGACCTGACCGTGACGCTGGCGACTGTGAAGTCGCACCTCGTCCGCATCTACGCGAAGCTCGAAGCCACGAACCGCAATCAGGCGCTGGGTCGAGCTGTTTCGTTGGGGCTGCTCCGTTCGTAACCGCAACCGTGGCCCGTCGGACGCGGCCGTGGGCGGAGCGCCGCCGGCGTGTCGCGAACCGGCCGCGAACAGCGAATCCTGCGGGCACAGCGCGCCGCTCGGATGCGAGTCGCGACCCGGAGAGCAGGATGCCGCGGCCGGCGCGCAAACGGCTCGGGACGACCAAGCACCTCCATTCCCTTCATATCGCCCTGTGCTCAGGCCGATGGAACGGGTGCACCACTGCGGCCGTGAGGGTGGACATGGCGCTGAGCGACGTCTCGAACATCTTGTGGCGAGAACCGCAGCTCCTCGAGCTGCTTGTCCTCGAGCTCGACGAAGAGCAGCTCGTCCTCGACGCGGGCCGCGCCCGTGGGCTGGCACCCGCGACACGCGAGGTCGAGTTCGACAGGATTACGAAGTCCAACCTCGAGCCCCTGGCGCGCGGACATCAAGCTGCGCGCCAGGAGCTCGCGTCGATGTGTGAGATCGACATCAATGCGCACGACGCACGCGGCGCGGCGCCCAACCGGCGGTTGTTGCTGCGCACCGTGGACGAGGCGATCTGAGTGCCGACCTTCTCGGGTCTTCGCCTCGCGCCGACCGCGCGACCGGCACAACGCCGTGGGGTCGAGCGCGCGAACGCGGTCGCGGCGAACTTCGAGAAGACGAGCACGAAGCTCGCGCAGTCGACGCTCGAGACCACGACCCAGCAGGTCCGGACCCAGCTCGGTCAGATCGGCGCGCGAGCGCGGCGCGTCGAAACGATGCAAGGCCAAAACCAGGCGGACGCCGTGACGATGAACAAGAACCTGTCCAACATCGAGGACGTGGACCTCACCCAAGTGATGATGCAGCTGCAGACACAACAGGTCGCGTACCCGGCGGCGGTCGGAGCCACCGCCTCGGCACCTCAACCGTCCCTCGCGGGCTTCCTTCGGTAGGTCGTGATGCTCGAAACGCAGACGACGACCGATGTCGTCGAGATCACCTTTCCCGCCGGCATGCCGGGTTTCCCGCATGCGCATCGCTTCGAGCTGACGCCCTGGGGCCCGGCCGGCAGCCCGTTCATGTTGTTGTCGTCGAGCGACGACGCCGACGTGGGTTTCGTCCTCGTACCGCCGTGGGTCTTCTATCCCGACTACGAGTTCGAAGTCGACGCCGGTACCGCAGAGCGACTGCGGCTCAACGCCGCCGGAGACGCCGTCGTGTTCGCCGTCGTGACGCTGCGCGACCAGCCCGAGGACTCGACGCTGAACCTGCTCGGCCCGATCGTCGTCAACCGCGTGTCGCACGAAGCCGCGCAGGTCGTACTGCCGAGCTCGGGTTACAGCGTGCGCGCGCCGCTCGCACTCGCGAGTTAGTCCTCGACGAACCCAGAGGTTCGCTGACGAGCTGCTTGGAGCGGCCTGCGGCCATACGCCTTCTGCTCATTCGACCGGCAAGGCACGGCTCGAATGAGGCCGAGAGGGCGGCAAGCTTGCCCCCCTCGGGCAGCCCCGAGTCAGCTCATGATCCCACGCATGCACTTATCCAACTGCGTAAGCTCGCCGCTTGGGCGCGCTGACCGCGGCCGCCATGGAGGGGAGGGACCCGTGCTCGTGCTCACGCGACGTGCGAACCAGAGCATCATGATCGGGCACGAGATCGTGGTGACGGTTCTCGAAGTCCGCGGCGATCAGGTACGGCTCGGCATCAAGGCGCCGCGCTCGATCGATGTCCATCGTGAAGAGATCTTCGCCCAGCTGCAGCAAGCGAACCGCGATGCGGTGAAGCCGCCGAAGCACACGCTCGACTCGCTGCGGGACCTGAAAACCCGCGCCGACGAGCACGAGACCCGTTAGCGCGCCGTTGGCGCACGCGCGTCGCGACCAGTGCGCGCGGTTACCTCGAGTCGCCACCCGGAGGTCTCGTCGGGGCTGCCAGGGAGCGGCTGCGGAACCACTGAACAGTGGCGCGTAGGCCGGCCTCGAATTCGACCTGGCACCGGAACCCGAGATCGCGCGCGCCGCGATGGTCGCGTCCGCCTGGCTCACGCGTACGTCACCCGGGCGGGGGGGCCCGAAGATCGGCCGCGGACTCAGGTCGAGGATCTTGCCGAGCACGCCGAGCAGATCCAACAACGAGTACGTCGCGCCCGCAGCGATGTTGTAGGGCTGCCCGTGACATCGCGCGGCCGGCGCGCTCGCCGCGAGGAGATTCGCGGTGACGACGTCGTCGACGTATGTGAAGTCTCGGCTCTGTCGCCCGTCGCCGTGCACGACCGGCGGAGTGCCGTGCATCAGGGCCTCGATGAACAGGGGGATGACGGCCGCGTACGTTGCGTTGGGCGGTTGTCGCGGGCCGTACACGTTGAAGTACCGGAGCGCGAGCGTCTCGAGGCCGTACAGCTCGCTGAACACGCGGCAGTAGTGCTCGCCGGTGAGCTTGGTCACCGCGTATGGCGACCGCGGCACGAGCGGCGCCGACTCGGTCGTGGGAAGTTCGGTGCCGCCACCATAGATGCTGCTCGACGACGCGTAGAGCACGCGACGCGTGCCTTGGTCGCACGCCGCCTTGAGCACGGTCAGCGTGCCGTGCACGTTCGCGATGTCGGTAGGCAGCGGCTGTTCCACCGAGCGCAGCACCGCCTTGTGCGCGGCCTGGTGGAACACGATCTCGCAGCCTCTGACCGCGCGGCGGACGGCATCCTCGTCGGCGACCGAACCCTCGATCACCTCCGCCGCCGGGTTCACGTGCTCGCGATAGCCGGTGGTGAAGTCGTCGAGCACGGTGACCTGATCGCCTCGCGCGACGAGCGCGTCGACGATGTGAGAGCCGATGAACCCGGCACCGCCGGTCACGAGGACCTTCATCCGACCCGGATGCTAGAGGTGGTCGCGTCCACTCGGGTCGCCGAGGTGTTCGGTCCGTGAGTACGCACGCGTGGATCGAGGGTCAGTCGGGACTCGCGATGTCGGTCGCCGCCGTGGCGAGTGCGTCGGCGACCGTCGTGTTCGCGACGCGACCGCGCAACGTGTTCACGCCCGCGGCAAGCGCCGGATCGTCACGCGTCGCGCCGGCCACACCTTTGGTCGCGAGCTCGAGCGCATATGGCAGTGTCGCGTTCGTCAACGCATAGGTCGACGTGTTCGGCACGGCGCCGGGCACGTTGCTGACCGCGTATTGCAACACATGATGGCGTTCGAACACCGGATCGCTGTGCGTCGTCTCGTGGATACCCTCGATGCAGCCACCCTGGTCGATGGCGCAGTCGACGATCACCGCGCCGGGCTTCATCGTCTGGATCATCGCCTCGCGTACCAGCACCGGCGCGCGCCCGCCCGGTAGGAGGACGGCCCCGATGACGAGGTCGGCGTCGCGTACCGCGCGGGCAACGGCAGCGCGGTTGCTGGCGAGCGTTTGGATGCGACCCCTGTGGATCTGGTCGACCCAACGCAGGCGATCGATGTTCTTGTCGAGCAGCAGCACCTCGGCCTCCATGCCCTGCGCGATCCATGCGGCGTTCCAACCGACGTTGCCCGCGCCGAGGATCACGACGCGCGCGGGACGTACACCCGGCGCGCCGCCCATGAGCACCCCGCGGCCGCCCTGTCGGCGTTCGAGGAAGTGCGCGCCGATCTGCGGCGCCATACGTCCCGCGACTTCGCTCATCGGTGCGAGCAACGGGAGCAGCCCGTTGTCGAGCTGCACGGTCTCGTAGGCGATGCCCGTGGTGCCGGCGTCGAGCAGCGCGCGACCGAGCTCGGGATACGCGGCGAGGTGAAGGTAGGTGAACAGCACGAGGTCGTCACGCAGGTACCGGAGCTCGTCCGGCTGCGGTTCCTTCACTTTCAGCACGAGTCCGGCGTCGCCCCACGCGTCCTCGGCGCGGTCGACGATCGTTGCGCCCGCGGCGCGGTAGTCGTCGTCATCGATGCTGGAATCGACGCCCGCGCAGGTCTCGACGAGCACGCGCACGTCGTGGTGCGACATCTCGAGCACGCCGTCGGGAGTGATTGCAACGCGATGCTCGTCGGTCTTGACCTCCCGCGGCACGCCGACGACGAGCGGCGCCGTCACGTGCGGAACCTCGGCGCCACTTCGGCCATGAAGTGCCGGATTGTTTCCGGCGTGCCGAAATCGCCGAACTGGCACACGAACCCTTCGACGCCGTTCGCGACTTCGCGTGCGATCGCGTCGCCGACCTGGTCGGCAGTTCCCGCGATGACACCGCTCCACGACGCCGAACCGCCGCTCCACGGTCGCGATCGCGTCGTCGCGGGCCGCGTTCGTCGGCGCGAGCCCGACCGGGTGCTGGGCGGAGACGCGCGCGTTGCCGGCCAACTCCCGAAGTTCGTCGAGGCGATCGAGCGCGTAGCCCGGACAGTTCCACCAGTCGGCGAATTCGCGCACGAGCGGCATCGTGAGCTTCGGGCCGCCGCCACCGATGTGCACCGGAATCTTCGTCTGCACCGGTACTGGTCGACCCTGCGCGCCGTGCACTGTGAAGTGCCTCGCGTCGTAGTCGAACGGCTCGCCCGCGAACATCAGCTGCAGGATCTCGAGCGTCTCGCGCAATCTCGACGCGCGCACCGAAGCGGGCTCGGGCCCGAAGCCGAATGTATGCAGCTCGTGCGGCACCGATCCCCATCCGATGCCGAGCTCGAGCCGGCCGTTCGAGATCACATCGAGTGTGGCCGCCATCTTCGCGAGCAGTACTGCGTGGCGGAACGGGTCGCACAGCACAAGGTGCCCGATGCGGATGCGCGCCGTACGCGCTGCGAGCGCCGACGCGATCGTCCACCCTTCGAACGTGTCGACCTCGGGTGTCATCGGCGCCGCGAGATGGTCCATCAGCCAGATCGAATCGAAGCCCACTTCCTCCGCAACCAGCGTCCGTTCGACCATACGATCGAAGCTCATCCGCAACTGCGGGAGATACAACCCGAACCATGGTGACGGCACGGTGGCGGATGCTACGAGTCACACAGATCCCACGAAAACGCGTGAGCCGTGTGACTTCTTCAGCGCTAGCTTCGACCGCGATGGAGCTGCAGGGCGTGGGCGCGATCGTGACCGGCGGCGCGAGCGGCATCGGCGCCGCGTGCGTTGCGCGGCTGCGCGAGGCAGGCGCCCACGTCGCGTCGCTCGACCTCACGCACACTGCCGACGCCGACCTCGCGATCAGCGCCGACGTCGCCAGCGAGCAGCAGGTGGTCGACGGCGTGGCACGGGCAGTCGCCGAGCTCGGCCGCCTCGACGTCGCGGTGCTGAGCGCGGGGGTGGGCGGTGGCGTGCCACTCCTCGAGCTCACGACCGACGAGTGGGATCGCGTCGTCAACGTGAACCTACGCGGCGCATTCGTGTGCCTGCGGGAATGCGCCCGCGCGATGGCGTCGTCGCGGGGCGGTGCGATCGTCGCGGTCACCAGCGTTTCGGGGTTCCTCGCCGACCGTACGTTGGCGCACTACGCGGCGTCGAAGGCCGGCCTCGCGCAGCTCGTGCGATCGGCCGCTCGTGAGCTCGGCACGCATGGCATACGCGTCAACGCGGTCGCGCCCGGCACGACCGACACGCCGATGTTCGCGGCTCACCGATCATCTGCACGGCTATCGAGAGCAGGTGAGCCGCCGCTCCCCACTCGGGCGCGTCGGCACCGCCGACGAGGTCGCGCAGGCCGCAGTCGCGCTGCTCACACTCGACTGGGTGACGGGCCAGATCCTCGCTGCCGACGGTGGTGTGTCGTTGCACAGCCCCATCGATCCACAGGAAGTGCGCGAGCGGTGAGCGCGCGCGTGGGCACCACGGTGCGATCGTCGTGCGCGACGTCGATGCGACGCTGCGCTCGGCGCGACGGTATCGGCTTCGAGGTCATGATGGACATGCCGTTCGTCGGCGACTGGGTGACGCTGTTCGACGCGCCGAGCAACCGTCTCCGGTCCGGCGTCGATCCCGCCGGCGTGCTCGTCGAGCTGATCGGCATCCCGGCGTCGTGATCCGTGGTGTGGTGTTCGACTTCGACGGGCTGATCCTCGACACCGAGCGCCCGGTGTTCACGGCGTGGCAGGAGGCCTTCGTCGCCCACGGCGGCGCGCCGGTGACCATCGAGGAGTGGAGCGCGGAGATCGGCACGGCCGGAGCCGTCGACATGGTCGCGATGCTGCAAGCCCGGGCGACACGTCCGGTCGATGTCGACGCGATGCACGAGACGCGACGCGCTCGGCGCGATGAGCTGCTCGCCGCCGAGCTCGTGCTCCCGGGGGTCGTCGACTGGCTCGACGAAGCCGATGCGCTCGGCTTGCCGCTCGCGATCGCGTCGAGCTCACCGCCGGATTGGGTGCTGACGCATCTCGACCGCCTCGCGCTCGGTGATCGCTTCCGGTACGTCGCGTGCGCAACCGACACCGTTCCCGGCAAGCCCGAACCGCACACCTACCTCGCGGCATGCGACGCGATCGGCGTCGAACCCGAGCACGCGCTGGCCGTCGAGGACTCGCCCAATGGCGCGACGGCCGCACGGCGCGCACGGCTGCGTTGTGTTGTCGTGCCGCACGCGCTCACCGACCACCTCGATCTCTCGCACGCCGACATCCGATTGGCGTCACTCGCCGAGACGTCGCTGCGCGACGTCATCGCGCGGCTCGACGCGAACGCCTAACAGCGGCCGCCCCACGGTGCGTTGCCCTGCCACTGGTACAGCGTCCACGCCATCTCGTCCTGGTCGTACGCAGTCGCGCGCGACGGCAGGACGCCCACGAGGTCCATGCGGCCGGCGTGCACTGCAGTCGCGTTCCACGTCGACGGTAAGAACTGATACGCGCCGTAGTACACGCCCGACGCGCTCACAACGCCGTAGTTGCCGCCGCTCTCGTGCGCGCGGGTGCACACGAGGAACGGGTCGTTGTGATGCGGATAGGTCGCGCCGGTCACCGGTGGCACGACGCGCGACACGAGCGGCGCGGCGCGGGGCGGGCCGGTCGGGTCGGCGGTCGGCGTGTTCGCCACCGTCGGGAGCGATCGCACGACCGGATTGCGCGCGTGCGCAGCTTGCGCAGCCTTGCGCTGCACCGCGTCCTGCAACGACGCGAGCTGAGAGTCGAGTGACTGGCGCTCGGTTGCGACTCCCTGGAGCGCCTTCTCGAGACTTGCGCGCGAGCTGACGAGCTGCTGACGCTGGTTCTGGAGCGCCTTCACCGAAGCATTGAGCGCGTCGATCGCAGCTCGGTTGCGCGCGTTCGCGCTGTCCATGAGCTCCGCACGTCGTACCGACTCGACGATCGTCGTACCGAGCAGGTTCGCGTAGTCGACACCGGCGCCCTTGTACATCAGCAATGCGCGCTGCGTTGCGACGACGCGCGCGCTGTCCACGCGTGCTTCTGCGTTCTTGATCTCTTCTTCTATCTGCGCAATGCGGGCGTCGAGGTTGGTTGCATCGTTGTGCGCGGCGAACCACCGATTCGCGGTCGAGTCGATCGCCGAACGTGTCTGCGAGAGCTGATCTTGCGTCGTCTGCGCGTGCGCCGCTTGCGGGACGAACGCGACCGCGAACAAGCACACGCATGCGAAGGCGCGTAGGACGGTGGGCCGCGTCGAGCGGTGGTGATCGGTTCGATCCACTCCGCCGATGCAGTGCCCCACGCTCACCCGGCGGCGAGGGGGCCGGTGCATGGCGAACGAAGCTAACGAAGGTTTGCGAGCGATGAGAAAACGAACGTCTCACGCTTCGTGGCTTGCTTCGTACGAGCCGCGAGAAGCCGCAGTTCAGCCGGGGCGAATCACTTCGATGGGATTCGCACGAACTTCTTCGCGTTCACGCGATCGTTGCGCCGCCTTCGACAGGAATGGTCTGGCCCGTCACGTATCGAGCGTCGCCTGAAAGCAAGAACACCGCGACGTCACCGATGTCGTCGGCTTGCGCGTAGCGACCGATCGGCACGCGCTGTTTCGCACGCGCTTTCGCTTCGTCGGTCGCGAATGATCCGCCGGTCATCGGCGTGTCGACGCCCCCCGGGCATATGCAATTTGCGCGCACGTCGTACGGGCCGTACTGCACTGCGAGCAAACGCGTGAGCGCGTCGACGCACCCTTGCTCGCGGTGTATCCCGAACCGAACCCGTGGCCGCGGATCGCCGCGGTCGACGCGATGGTGACGACCGCGCCACCGCCGTTCATCAGCATCGGCAGCGCGTGCTTGATCACGGCAAACGTCCCGACGAGGTTTACCCGCAGCACGTGCACGAAGTCGTCGACGCCGACTTCGTGCGCGAGGCGCAGGTCGTTGCCGTAGAAGATTCCCGCGGCGGTCACCACGCCCGCGACGCGCCCGAGCTCGCTCCCGATGCGACCGACCACCTCGGTGACCTGATGGTCGTTGCCGACGTCGCACGGAAACGCACGCGCGGCATCGCCGATCGATTCGGCGGTAGCCGCCGCGTTCCCGGCGTGCTGGTCGATGACCGCAACGCGTGCTCCTTCGCGAGCGGCGCGCTGCGCGGTCGCGCGGCCGATGCCGCTGCCACCGCCGGTCACGATCACGGTCTCTGTGAGCATGGCGAAAACGCTAGGTCGCACGTATCGTGCACGGCATGTCGGATACCGACGCGATGCACGCGGTCGACGGCAAGGTGATCATCGTCACGGGTTCCGGGCGAGGCGTCGGCAAAGGAATTGCAGTGCACTTGGGCAAGGGCGGCGCTCGCATCGTCGTCGCCGAATGGAAGCCCGACCTGCTCGATGCGGCGTGCACGGAGCTCGCGCGCCTTGGCATCGAGCATCTCGGCGTCGTGTGCGACATCCAACAGAGGGACGACGTCGACGCGATGGTTGCCGCGACCGTAGAGCGATTCGGTCGGGTCGACGCGATCGTCAACAACGCGCAGACCTTCCGTCCGATGGCAGCGGTTGCCGACGTGAGCGACGCCGACGTCGACGTGTTCTACAACTCTGGGGTCAAGGGCACGCTGTGGGCAATGCAAGCCGTATATCCGCACATGAAGGCCCGGCAGTGGGGCCGCATCGTGAACTTCGCCTCGTCGATGGGCGTCACCGGCGGTCGCGGCTTCGCCGCCTACAACGCGTCGAAGGAAGCGATCCGCGCGCTCGACGCGGACCGCCGCGCGCGAGTGGGCGAGCGATGGCATCGTCGTCAATGCGATCGCGCCCGCCGCCGCTGACCATCACGGCGAAGCCGCCAAGCAGAGCGAGGGCTATCGCATCTTCGTCGAGAACTGTCCGATGGGCCGTCAAGGCGATCCCGAGCTCGACATCGGGCCGATCGCGTGGTTCTTGTGCTCGGACGTGTGCCGGTATCTCACCGGCCACACGTTCATGGCCGACGGCGGCGCGTTCATGTGGAGTTGAGGAGGGCACCGTGACCGACAGCAGCGGTTGGGTACCGCCGACGCCGCCGGGAATGCCGCCGCCGGCCGCGCAACCGCCGGGCGCGCAACCGGGCGGGCCACCACCCGCGCCCGGAACCCCGGGTTGGGGCATGCAGTACACGCCCCCGCGTTCGACGAACTCTCTCGCGATCGTGTCGCTGATCGCCGGCATCGCGCAGTTCATGTTCTGCCCGATCGTGGGCGCGATCGCGGCGATCATCACCGGTCACATCGGCCGCCGCCAGATCCGCACGACCGGCGAACAGGGCGGTGGGCTTGCCACCGCGGGGCTCGTCCTCGGCTACATCGGCGTCGTTCTGACCGCGATCGTGATCGCCGGCGCCTTGGTGTTCGTGTTCGGCTTCTCGGACGACGTTGCGCAGCACGAGGTGCGCGACGACGCACGGGGCTTCGCGACGGCGATCGTCGTCGACGCGCCGAACCCCGACAGGAGCTTTCGCGATCCGCAGTACGTGCGACAGGTGTACGAGCGCGAGACCGGCGTTTCGAGCGGCTGTTGCGAGAACACGCGTGTCCGGCTCGCCGACGGAACGCGCGTCGAGTTCGCGACGCGCGCCGACTGGGAGCGCGTGAGCTGGCGGCTCGAATTCGAGCGCACATTCGTCTACACGAAGTACGCGTGCCTCACGATCCCGGCCTCCGGGCCACCGGTGGAGACCGACGGGCGATGCCCGCAGGGGGGAAGTTAGGCACCGAGCTCGCGCAACAGCGTCTCGAGATTCGCGACGGCTCGCGGCACCGCCGCGTCGTATCCCTCGCTGAGGATCGCATCGCCGATCAGCTCGAGCTCGAAGAGGCCGTCGTATCCGGCGTCGAGGAGGTCGCCGATGATGCGGCGCAGCGGCACGTCGCCGTCGCCGGGCGCGAGGCGCTGCGACGACGCGACCGTCCCGACGCGAAAGTCGCTCACCTGCACGAGCCGGATGCGATCGACGCCGCGCCGGATCGTGTCGGCGAGCCCGCGTTCTGCCCAGCACGCGTTCAGCTCCATGCACACGCCGGTGTCGAGCCGGTCGGCGAGATCCAGCGCGTCCCGCAAGGTGTGCACGAAGCCGACGTCGACACGCAACGAGTTCGTGTGCTCGAGCAGCACCTCGACGTTGCCGGCGCGCGCAGCGCGCCGCGCGGGCGCGATCGCCTGCTCGAGCGCGTCGGCGGCCTCCTCCCACGTCAACGGCGCGAAGGGGCCGGTCGTGAGCACGATGCGCGGCACACCCAACGCCGATGCGGTGTCGAGCGCACGCGTCAGGCGCTCCCGTTGCGTCTCCCAACGCGACGGGTGCGCCAGATGGAACGGCCCGAGCCCGATGAGGTCGATGACGTGCAGCCCATGCTCGATGCCATCACCGAGCAGTGCGGCGCCCTCCGACCAGCCGAATGCTTCGAGCTTGGCGACCGACACGCCGACGCGGTCGATGCCGTGCCCCCGCCAGAACGCGATGTCGCCGGTAAGCGACAACCGGAACGTCGAGATCGCGCTGACGCAGACGCGCGGGTGCACGGCCCGTCAGCCGAACGTCAGGCCGCGCGCGATGCTGCTGCCCCCGTCGAGCTGCACGTTGATCCCTGTGACGAACTCCGACTCGCGGCTCGCCAGATAGATCGCCGCGTGTGCGACGTCGCTCGCGACGCCGAGCCGCGTCAGGTGCATCGCCTCGTAGCGGGCGCGCCGCTCGGCAGTGAGGTCGGCGTCGCGCCGGTCGTTGAGCACGTATCCGGGACTGATCGTGTTGCACCGAATGCCCTTGCCCGCTTCCTCCACCGCGATTGCACGCGTCAACCCGTTCAAACCCGCCTTCGCGGCGACGTACGCGCTCAGGCCCGCGCTCGCGCGCTCGGCCTGGCGCGACGAGATGTTGATGATCGAACCGTGGCCGGCGGCGCGCATGTGCGGGATTGCCGCCCGCGCGCACCACATCGGCCCCGTGAGATCGACGCGCAGGATCGCTTCCCAGGCGTCGGTCGTGATCTCCGCGACCGGCCCATCGCGCGCGCCGCCTCCGGCCGCGTTGTTGACCAACACGGTCAACCCGCCGATCGCGTCGGCGGCGGCGGCGACGAGTGCGTCGCACGCGTCCTCCTCGTGCAGGTCGGCCGCCACGAACTCGGCCCGGCCACCGCCGCTCGCGATCTCGCGGGCCACCTCGCGCCCGCGTCGGTGGTCGCGCCCGGTGACGACCACCTGCGCGCCCTCACGTGCGAACGCCACCGCGATCGCGCGCCCGATGCCGGCCGTCGAACCGGTGACGAGCGCCCGCTCGCCCGCCATACGCATCGGCGACGTGCTCAGCTTCCGTGCGGCTCGCCCGGCAACAGCGTGCACACCTCGACGCCCGTCGGCGTGACGAGCAACGTGTGCTCGAACTGCGCCGAGCGCGATCCGTCGCGCGTCGGCGCGGTCCAACCGTCGGGCCAGATGCGTCCGAGCTCCCAGCTGCCCTCGTTGATCATCGGTTCGATCGTGAACGTCATGCCTGCGCCGAGGACGACGTCGAGCGTCGGGTCGTAGTAGTGCGGGACAGCCGGCGCGGTGTGGAACTCCTCGCCCACGCCGTGGCCTACGAACGCGCGCACGACCGAGAAGCCGGCTTCCTCGGCGTGCGTTTGGATCGCGCGCCCCACCGCATTCAGGCGCGCGCCCGGACGGACCTGTGCAATCGCCTTCCACAGTGACTCCTGTGTCACCCGCACGAGGCTCCTGCCCACGTCGTCGACGTCACCCACGAGGAAGGTCGCGTTCGTGTCGCCGTGCACGCCCTGCAGAAAGATCGTGACGTCGCAGTTGACGATGTCGCCGTCTTCGAGCACACGGTCGTCGGGGATGCCGTGGCAGATGACGTCGTTGACCGACGTGCACAACGACTTCGGGAAGCCCTTGTAGTGCAGCGGGCTCGGGTAACCGCCCCGCGCGATGCACGCCTCGTGGCAGATGCGATCGAGCTCGTCGGAGGTGATACCGGGACGAACGGCGTTGCGGAGCTCGAGCAGCACCTCCCGTGCCGCGTGCCCCGCCAGGCGCATCCGCGCCTCGAATTCGTCGGGCGGGACCGCGGGCGCGAGCGCGGGGGCGTCCGGGGCATAGGGCGGGCGGGGGATCGATGCCGGCACCGTACGGGACGGGGAGAGGCGGCCGGGCCGAACCGGCGGCCGGCGCAGCGCGACGCTCCGTCGCTCGGACGCGAACCGTCGTCGCGGCGAGCTTCTCCTTCTCCCGTCGCCGGTTCATCAACCCATTCTCGCGCCGTCAGCTCGCACCTCGCCGCCCTGGGACTCCCGGACTCTCACGATTGATCATCGCGGTCGAGGCCATCGTGAAGTAGTCGCGCATGAGCTGCCGCGCGACTTCGGGTCCCTCGGACTCGTCGACGGACGTGAGCATCGCGGCCAGCCACGCGTCGCGAGCGACGCAGTCGATCGCGAACGGTGCGTGGCGCATGCGCAGGCGCGGGTGGCCCTTCTCCTCGCTGTATGCCGGCGGCCCACCCCAGTACTGGCCGAGAAACAGCGCCAGCGCGCGCTTGCCGGGCGCGAGGTCGTCGGGATACAGCGGCCGGAGGATCGGGTCGCGGTCGACACGCGCGTAGAAGCGGTCGACAAGTGCATCGAAGAACGGCTGACCGCCGACGATCTCGAACACGGTCGTGGACACGTCGCTCACGCCAACTAGTTTGCCCAGCCGTGCGTCAATCCTGGCTCAGCCCGTCCGCGGAACCGAGGCCCGCCGGCGAGAAGGGCATGGGTGTGTTCGCGATCGAGGACATCGAGGCGGCTACGACGGTCGCCGCGTTCGGCGGCATCGTCGTCAGTGGCGCCGAGATGCGGGCGCTCGGCGAGCGCGTCCGTGCGCACGCGTTGCAGATCGACGAGGACCTCTTTCTCGCGAGCGTCCCGCCATTCGATCCCGCCGACTACGTGAATCACTCTTGCGACCCGAACTGCGGGATCGTCGGTTCGGTGCTGATGGTCACACGGCGCGCGGTCGGAGCCGGCGAGGAGCTCTGCTTCGACTATGCGATGACCGACTCCGACGACTACGACGAGTTCACATGTTGCTGCCGCACGCACGAGTGCCGGGGTGTCGTGCGGGGCAGCGACTGGAAGCGCTCCGATCTCCAAGAGCGCTACACCGGCTGGTTCTCCTCGTACCTCGCCCGCTGCATCGGCTAGGACGCGGTTGCCGAACCAGAGGATTCGTCGCCGAGCTCCTCGGAGCTGCCCGCGGCCGGCGCCCTCGCCCCCATCAATCAACCAAGACGCGTGCGAACTCGTCCGCGCGTCATCATGCGGTGCACGGCTGGCCGCTTCGAGCACCACGAGATCTCGGTGTACAGAGCTCTGGGCCAAATCGTCGCTCGCAGAGAGGATCTCGGGAATCGTGAGCGGACCGGTCGCCTCGGTGAGCACTGCGATGATGCGTCGACGCGTCGGCGCCGTCGTTACGCCTGCGCGTGCAGGAGCCGCGCGACCGTGTCGTACACGTCTGTGTTGCGCGAGCTCGGCACCATCGACGCGAAGTGTACGAGCTAGGTTCGGCAGCGATGGACGCCACGGAGTGGGCTCGGCGCCAAGCGCGAGCGGCGGCGCGCCAACGCTTTGCGACGGCGGTGGGCGTTGCTGCACCCGACGTCCCTCTCGACGTCGCCGCGTTCTGCATCGCGGCGCAGGCCCACCCCGGCATCGACATCGACGCCTGGTGCACGCGGCTCGACGAGATTGCCGCCGAGTGTTCGGTGCCGACCTTCGAGGGCGTGCGCGCGCATCTGTTCGAGCGAGCCAGGTTCTCCGGCAACACCACGGACTACTCCGACCCCGAGAATTCGTTCCTCGACTCGGTGATCACGCGCCGCGCCGGGATCCCGATCACGCTGTCGGTGTTGATGATGGAAGTCGGTCGTCGCCTCGGTGTCGCGGTGCGCGGTGTCGGCATGCCCGGGCACTTTCTCGTGCGCGCCGGCGACAACGAGGACGGCCTCTGGTGCGATCCGTTCCACGGCGGCGTGTGCTACGACCTCGGGGGTTGCCGCCGACTGTTTGCGCGTCTGCATGGCAGCGCGCGTGGCTTCCAACCGGAGTTCGTCGAAGCGTCGTCGAGCCACCAAATTCTCGCGCGCATCTTGGCGAATCTCGAGCACGGACGCCTCGCGAAGGATCCACTCCAGCTCGAGTGGATGTGCGCGATGCATCTCGCGCTCCCGGCGGTGCCGGCGAGTGAACGCGCGCGTCTCGCGCAGGCAACGCGCTCGGTCCACGCGCGCTGGAACTGAACCGTGATCGACCCGCAGGAGCTGCCGATGTTCCCGCTCGGTACCGTGCTGTTCCCGTATGCGATGTTGCCGCTGCATGTCTTCGAAGAGCGGTATCGCGTGATGACGCGCCGGATCATGCAGAGCGATCGCGAGTTCGGAGTGGTGCTGATCGAACGCGGGAGCGAAGTCGGCGGTGGCGACGTGCGCTTCGACACGGGGACCGTAGCGCGCGTTGTACACGCGAACGAGCTTGCCGACGGGCGCTACGCGCTCGCGACGGTCGGGATCCGACGTGTGCGGGTCGCGCGGTGGTTACCCGACGATCCGTACCCGCGCGCGGAGGTCGGCGCGCTCAACGACGATCCTGCAAGCGACGACGACGCCGCCGCGCTCGGCGACGTTCTGCGGTTGCTCGCGGAGTTGCACGAGCTCGCGCGACGACTCGACCCGCGTGTCGCGGAGCTGCCACCAATCGACCGCGATCCCGTACGCGCGGCGTACGAAGTCGCGGCGTTCGCGCCAATCGGACCGCTCGACGCCCAACGCGTGCTCGAGGCGCCGAGCACGTGCGCGCGGCTGCGAATGCTCGACCATGTGCTCGCGGAGCGCACTCGCGAGCTGCGCGCTCGCCTCGATGAGGGTCAGCCGGGCGAGTGACGTGCGGGGCGGCGCTGGGTATCTTTTCGCCCATGACGCAGCCCAACGATTCCGATCACGCGCGCGAGCGTCTCTTGCACGAGCGTGACCGCGTGACCGCGCTGATCTCCGGTCTCCGCAGTGAAGGCCTGGACCAGGAAGAGGCCGACCAGACCGGTGAGCTCACCCACTACGACCAACATCCCGCCGATCAGGGCTCGGAGACGTTCGAGCGCGAGAAGGACTTGTCGATCCTCGAGCGTCTCGAAACCGAGCTCGCCGAGATCGAGGCTGCGCTCCAGCGCGTCGACGACGGGACCTACGGCGTCGACGAGGAAACCGGCGAGCCGATCGATCCCGAACGGCTCGACGCGCTTCCGACCGCGCGCACCAACGTCAACCGGGCGTGACGGATGCGCCTACGGCTGCGGCTGTTTGCCGCGGCCCGCGAGGCGGCAGGCCGGGGAGCCGACGAGTTCGAGCTCGGGCCCGGAGCCGTCCTCGATGACCTGCTCGCCGCCGCCTGCCGGCGATACGGCGGGGCGTTCCCGGAGGTGCTGTCCAGCTCGCGAGTCTGGATCAACGGCGACGAGCCGCCGGCCGGGCGGGGCACGGAGCTGCACGACGACGACGAGATTGCGGTCTTACCCCCGGTAAGCGGAGGCGCCGATACCTGAGTCCACACGCCCACTGCTCCGCTCACCAGCCTCGTCGGCATCGATTGCGGCGCTCGTGCGTGCCGCACAGCCACTGTTACCGTTTCACCTGCTCGTGCACTTCTTCCTCCGCTCCCCCGGGCGCCCGATGCTGCGCGTCCTGAGTGCAGCGATCGTCCTGGCGATCGTCGGCCTCCCCCGCGTCGCACAGGCCGCCGACCCCGTCGCCCGGGCCTCGGCGCGCGTCACCGACGCCGTCGAGGCCGCCGACGAGGCGGTCGCGGCGTACAACGACGCGCAGACGACCTACTACGCACTGCAGGACAGCATCGAGGCGACCAACCGGCAGATCGATCATCTGCGCGCGGATCAGAACCAACTCGCCGTGCTCGCGCGGTTGCGTGCGCTCGTCGCGTACAAGGGCGGATCGTCCGAGCTGCAAGACCTCGTCGGCGAAGACAACGTGATGGACGCGGCTCGCCGCGCGACGCTGCTCGATCGCGTCAACGCGCGCGGCAACGAAGCAATAGCGCGCTTGCGCGACGTCACCGACGACCTCCACGCACGCGACGACTCGCGACGCGAGGAGCTCGATCATCAAAAGGACGCGCTCACCGAGCTGAGGGCGCGCGAACGCGAGACTCAAGCGGCCGTCGAAGGTGCGCGCCGCGCCGAGAAGCAATTGCGCGAGCAAGCTCGCGGCCGAACGCCGCGCCGCCGAGTTCACGACGTTCGTCGCAACGGCGCGTACCGCCGCGCGGCACGCCGAAGGCGCGACCTTCGTCGGCGGCGCCGGACACGTCATCGCGAACGGCCCGTGGGTGTGCCCGGTGCAGGGCGCGGTGTCGTTCCGCGACGACTGGGGCGAGCCACGCGGCGGGCACACGCACCAGGGCAACGACATGTTCGCCGCGCTGGGCACGCCCGACGTCGCAGTCGTCGACGGTTCGGTGTTCTTCCGAGGAGATCCGCTCGGCGGCAACGCGGCGTATGTGAACGGCACCGACGGCGACACCTATTACTACGCGCACCTCGACGACTACGTGGGTGGCGCGCGCTCGGTGAAGGCGGGCGAGGTCATCGGCCACGTCGGCAACACGGGCGATGCGGCGGGCGGTCCGACGCACACGCACTTCGAGATCAGGCCGGGCGGTCCAAACGGAGCGCCGATCGACCCGTATCCCACGCTGGCCGCGCACTGTTGATCGAACGCCGTTCGGCGCGGCTGATCGGGCGCGTTCCGGAGCGGCACTAGCCTGGCGCCGCAGTCTCCCCGCTGCCTGCAGCTCTCCGAAGAGGGTGATCCCGACGGAACGCATTCACGAATTGCTCGATCCGAGGTACGTCACGAGCCTCGAAGCTCGCGGCCTCGACGACCTGCGGGCGATGAAGACCCGGTGCGCGGACGTCGAGAACGCGCTCTCGATATCTGCGGCGGCTCGCGCAGGGACGCCTCGAGATCCTGGGTGCCGAGCGCGACCGGCGTGCGCACGGTGGCAGCGTCGGCGACCTCGTCAACGATCTGCCGCGCATTCTGAGCGGCGAGTCGACGCGTCCGGCCGTCGCCGACACGCGTCTTCCTCCGCCGGGCGCGCCCGCAGTGGAGCTGCAGTGGCCCGACCGTCGCGAAGAGCTCGTGGCCGACACCACGCTCGCGAACCTCGCGGTCGTCTCCGACGACGAGCTCACAACCACGCTCGAACGTCTCGACGCGTTCGAGAACGAGCTGTCGAGCCTGCGACACGACATGCACGGCGTGATCGACACTCTCGAGCGCGAGATCGCCGCCCGGCAGGTCGCCGGTACTGCGTGATGTCGCCGGACTCGCTCGAATCGCTCGAGACGCGCCTGCACGATCTCGGCGAGTTCATTCGCGATCAGAGGCGGAACGCGCGGCTCTCGTTGCGCAAGCTGAGCGAGCTGGCAGGCATATCGAATCCGTATCTGAGCCAGATCGAGCGCGGCCTGCGCAAGCCGTCCGCCGACATCCTGCAGGCGATCGCACGCGGGCTGTCGATCTCTGCCGAAACCCTGTATGTGCGCGCCGGCATCCTCGACGAGCGCACCGCGCTGGATGCACCGGCTGATCTGGTCTCGGCGATCGTCTCGGACCCGACGATCACCGAGCGCCAGCGGCAGGTGCTGATCGAGATCTACCGGTCGTTCCAAGCCGAGCGTTCGGATCACGATGCCGAAGCCGGCTGACCGCACAACGGAGAGCGGGAGCTCGGGCGTCCTTGGGTAATCTCCCAGCCGTGTCAGTGCGCCGCATCGCCGTCTTTTCGATGCACACGTCGCCGTTGGCACAGCCCGGCGCCGGCGACAGCGGTGGGATGAACGTCTACGTACGTGCGCTCGGGTCGTCGCTCGCGCGCGGGTGTCGAGTGCGACGTGTACACGCGTGCCGAGTCACGCACGCAACCCGCGATAGTGCACGTGGAGTCCGGCTTTCGTGTGCTGCACGTCGATGCGGGGCCGCGCGAGCGTGTGCCCAAGCACACGCTGCACGAGCTCGTCGAGCCGTTCGTCGACGCATCGCTCACGCGCATGCTCGAACAAGACCCCGTCGAGCTCCTGCACGGCAACTACTGGCTGTCAGGCGCCGTCGCGCACCGTCTGAAGCACTTGGTGGAGCTGCCACTCGTTGCGACGTTCCACACGCTCGCGCGCGTCAAGGCCGACGCGGGCATCGACGACGATCCGGAGCACCGAACGCGTGTCGAGCACGAAGTGGTCGCGTGCGCCGATCTGATGCTGGCGTCGACGGCCGACGAGCGCGCGCAGCTCGCCGAGCTCTACGACGCCGACCTTCGACGCGTCGAAGTGGTGCCACCGGGTGTCGATCACCGCGTGTTCTCACCAGGTGATCGCGGCGCTTCCCGGCGGTCCCTCGGCATCGACGCGTCGCGACTGCTGCTCTTCGTCGGTCGTATCCAACCGCTGAAGGGCGTCGACCTCGCGGTCCAATGCCTCGCTGCACTCGACGACCCGACCGTCGCGTTGGTTGTCGTCGGCGGGCCGAGCGGTACGGACGGTGCAAATGAGCTGCGTCGTGTCAAGGCGCTCGCAGATGAGCTCGGCGTCGCACGACAGATCCATTGGGTTCGTCCGCAGCGACACGATCGCCTCGCCGCGTACTACCGCGCAGCCGATGTGTGCCTCGTACCGTCCCGCGCCGAGTCGTTCGGTCTCGTCGCGCTCGAAGCGGCCGCGTGCGGGACGCCGGTCGTCGCCGCGGCGGTCGGCGGTTTGCAATCGCTCGTCGATCAGGACGACACCGGTTATCTCGTCGAAGGCCGGAACCCCATTGACTTTGCCGGGCCGGTCGAGAAGCTCCTGTCGGACGACCAGCTGCGCGTCGACATGGGTAATGCCGCGGCGGCGCGTTCGCTTCGCTATTCGTGGAGCATGACCGCCGCGCGCCTGCGGCGGCTCTACGGCGATCTCGTCGAACGCGCGCTCGTCCGCTGCGACTGACGCGCAGTGACCGACGCGTCCAGGCCGCTCGATCCGCATCGTTGGCGCGTGGCGCACGATCTCATCGCCGCGCACCTCGAAGGACCGGTGCGCGCGGAAGCGTGGGTGCAGACCGTCGAATACGACGCGCATATCCCACGGTGGTACGTGCGCTTCGGATGCGAGGGTCGCGACGCGGCAACGATCTATTTCGATCTGCACCAGCGCACACTGCGCTACGAGGTGTACTTCATGCCCGACCCGCCCGCGAGGCACGAGTCGCTGTATCGGTTCTTGTTGCAACGCAACCACTCGACCTACGGCGCGCACTTCTCGGTCGGTTCCGACGGCGACATCTATCTGGTTGGTCGCGTGCTGCTCGAGCACCTCGACGTGGCGGAGCTCGACCGTGTGATCGGTGTGCTCTACGAGCTCGTCGAACGGTGGTTTCAACCGGCCGTCCGCCTCGCCTTCGACAAACACTGAAGATGTAAAAAATAGTCTGAAGATGTCTTGTAGTGCGTCGGGTGCGCGTGCTACCGTGCGATCGTCGACGGGCCCGAGGTGCGGGAGGGTCGGCCCCGTTCGGGGAAGTGCGGGGCCGAACCCGAAGGTTCCTCGGGCCCCCGCGCGTTGCTCGCCCGGCGAACCTGACGGCCCGTGCTCAACGCCCGAACCGCGCCTGCATGTGCGATCCGGGCGTTACCCTCGCGGCGATGTCGCGCATCGCGCTGCTCGGTGGCGGAAAGATGGGCGCGGCCCTCCTCGGCGGCCTGCTCGACGGCGGATGGGAGGCCGATGCCCTCTCGATCGCCGAGATCGACGGCGAACGCCGGATCGCGCTCGAGCACCAGTTCCCGAAGGTTCGTGTCGTACCGAGCGCGGCGTGGGCGGTTGCCGACGCCGATGTCGTCATCGTCGCAGTGAAGCCGCAAGACGTGCTTCCGACGCTCGGAACCGCGCTCGCCGCGCTCGGCACCGACACGCTCGTGCTGTCGATCGCGGCGGGGGTCACGCTCGCCACGCTCGAAGCGCTCGTGCCCGAGCGGCCGGTCGTGCGCGCGATGCCGAACACGCCGGCGGTCGTCGGTATCGGCGCGTCCGCGATTGCAGCCGGCGAACACGCGCGTCCCGATCATCTCGAGCTCGCCGAGCGGCTGCTGGGTGCAGTTGGCATTGTCGTGCGCGTCCCTGAACCTGCGCTCGACGCGGTCACGGGTCTGTCGGGATCAGGGCCGGCGTATGTGTTCTTGGTGGCCGAAGCG
This sequence comes from uncultured Actinomycetes bacterium, assembly GCA_963836365.1. Classification (GTDB taxonomy): domain Bacteria; phylum Actinomycetota; class Acidimicrobiia; order IMCC26256; family PALSA-610; genus DASQHW01. Next base: position 178,985 of record CAWIJC010000003.1, on the reverse strand, counting down.
TTGGTCGAAGCCGGCGTTCTGGTCGGATTGCCGCGCGACGTCGTGTCGCAGCTCGTCGTGCAGACGTTGCTCGGATCGGCGACACTGCTCGCTCGCGACGACGCCGGGCCGGCCGAGCTGCGGGCGGCGGTGACATCGCCGGGTGGCACGACCGCGGCGGGACTCCGCGAGCTCGAGGCACACGGCGTGCGCGGTGCGATCCTCGACGCCGTCGCGGCAGCGACCCGCCGGTCGCGCGAGCTCGGCCGGGGGTAGACGGCGATGTCGCGTCGGGCACGCGTCCGGCCGCCGAGGCTCGTCCCGCGCGAGATCGCGGTTCACCGCGCGCCGCCCGCCACCCCCGAAGAATTGCTCGAGCGAGCGAACATCGCCGGTCGCGGCGCTGCGCCCGGCCCCACCGAGCTCCGAAGATTCGTCGAACGCATCGCCGAAGGCAACCGGGCTGCGCTCGGCGAGCTCGAGCCGATGGTCGGGCTGATGCCGGTCGACGTCCGCGTCGCCGTCGAGCGCGTGTTCGGGGCGACCGTCGATGCTCCAACGATCGACGCGCCGCGCACGCTCGCGGCCGCGAGCACTGCCGCGGCGAGGCTGGGCGCCGTCGCGTCCACGGGCGCTCGGGTCGCGGTCGCCACCGCCGCGCCGGCCTCGTTGCTCACTGTGCATCTCGCGTTCGTGGAGCTCGCCCGTGAGGCCGGCGCCGACGTCGCCGACCTCGACGATGTCGGCCCGCTGCGCGCCGACGGTCGCGCCCACCGGTTCCTGCGCTGGACCAACGGGGTCGCGGCGGTCACTGATGGGCACGCGCTGTGCGCGACGCGCGATGGCTCGGCCGCCCGCGAGTGGCTGTTCGTTGTTCCCCGCCCCGCGCTGGTCGTTGCCGACGGACCGTTCGCGGAGGTGGCGTGGGAGGCCGGGATCGAGGTCGTCGCCCTCGGCGGTCTCGATCGGGCCGGGCTCGCGATCGCGGCCGCCCGGGCCGACCGCTGCACCTTCGTCCCGCTGCGGACGGATCGCGCGCCGCGGGCGTACGCGCCGGTCGTCGCACGTGTCGCGCCCGGAAATCGGAGTCCACATCCGACCGAATTGTGACCTCTCACACTCCACGGGAGTTGACCCTCGACAACTTCGAACGCACCGGCGTACGCTCATGTCCAGGGCTGGAGTAGGGAGTTTTCCGCGTGGGCAACGGTGGATTGAGCAAGGCGCGCTTTCTGACTGTGCAGGAAGTCGCCGACCTGATGCGTGTCTCGTCGATGACCGTGTACCGGCTGATCAAAGCCGGTGAGTTGCCGGCCGTGCGCGTCGGCAGGTCGTTCCGGGTCTCCGAACCCGATGTGGACGCGTACCTCGCGTCCCGGTACACCCAAGCAGGCTGAGCACCGCCCCGCCGGGTTCGCGCTCGGGCGCCGCGCATTTCGAGCGCTGGCGCCGTGTCGAACTTTGCGGGAACCTGCCGGAAGGACCGGGCGTGTAGTTCGGGATCCTTCCGGAGCGCGAGGTGTGGGTGCTGATCGAGCGACGCGCGATCGCAACGACCGATCAGCGAGCTCTCGCTCTCGCGCTCGGCGTGCTGTGGGTCGGCGCGATCTTCGCGGTTGACCCGTATTCGCTGGTCCCGACCGGTCCGTTGCGCTGGTGTGCGATCGCCCTCGCGACCGGCGCGGCCACCGGATGCCTGTTCCTCCGGCCGATCCGGCTCGACCGGGCGTCGGCGGCGCTGTGGCTCGGACTGCTGGCATGGCTCGGCGTCGCGACCGTCGCCGCGTCCGACGCGCTCTACGCGTGGATCGGCACCCCCGATCGCCGGCTGGGGTTCCTCGCGTGGATGACGTTTCCATTGCTGTTCGCATGTGGGCAACAACTGCGCGGTCGTGCCGAGCGCGTCATCGTGATGCGCGGCGCCGCACTGTCCGGCCTCGGGGTGGGCGTCTGGTCGTGCTTCGAGTTGGCGGGCTATTCGCCTGTCGGTGCCACCTTCGCGGATGGGCGGGTCGGCGGGCCGTTCGGGCAGCCTGCGTTCCTCGGCGCGGCCGCGTTGCTGCTCCTGCCACTGTCGGTTGGCCTAGCCGTCGACGGTCGCGAACGGACCGCCGGGCGGGTGCTCGCAGTTGCCGGCGCGACAGGTGCGCTGGTCGCGCTCCTCGCCTCGCAAACACGCGGCGCTTGGATCGGCGCCGCGGTCGCGGGTGTCGCGATCGTCGCGAGCCGGCCGCACGCAGCGCGCGCGGCCCGGCTTCCGCTGGCCGTCGGCGCGGGTGCGCTCGCGCTGCTGTTCGTCGTCACGCCACTCGGCGCTCGCGTCACGTCGGCCTTCGACACCGGCGACGGCACTGCCCGCGGGCGTCTCGACGAGTGGCGTGTCGCGGCTCGCGTCATCGTCCACAACCCGATCGCCGGTGTGGGTCCCGAGGGCTACCGCAGCGCGTTTCCTCGTGAAGTCGACGCGAGGTACGTACAGCGCTACGGCGCCGACGTCATCACCGACCGGGCGCACAACGGCGTGCTCGACGTCACCGCCATCGGCGGTCTCCCGGCCGGTTTGATCTACGCGTTGCTCTTGCTTCTGCTGTTGCGCCGAGCCGCGCGGGCCGCGCGCCTCGATGATCTCTTCGCGATTGCGCTGGCGGGCGTCGTCATCGCGTACGTCGTGCAACAGCAGGTGCTGTTTCCGCTGAGCGAGCTCGACCCGTTGTTCTGGGTTGTTGCCGGGATGCTCGTCGCGGCGACGCCGTCGGGGCGCCGCGAGCTCCGCGTCCCGACGCTGGGCAGGGTCGCGGTCGTGGCTGTTGCTGTCGCCACGACCTTCGCGATCGTGATGGGCGCGCGTGAGGTTGTCGCCGACCGCGACCTCGCGCGTGCAGCGCACGCGCCCGGCCGATCGCGCCTCGACGAGGCAGATCGCGCGACGCAACTGCGCCCCGACTCGATCCGGACGTGGTTCGTCGCGGCGCGCATCGCGGCACGTGGGAGCGCCCTGACCGACCTCGATGACGCGATCGCCCGGATCGCCGCCGGCCGGCGGCGCTCGCCCGAGGACCCGGCCCTCCGGGAGGAATATGCGCGCCTCCTGGTCGCGCGGGCCCTCCGTTCGGGTCTCGATGTCGACCTCCAGCGAGCGACGGCGGTCGTCGCCGGGTTCCGCCGCGAGGCGCGCGAATGTTCCCGCGTACCGGACTGACGAAGAACTTCTCACCGGACCCGCGCAGCCGTGAACCAAACACGGGGTTGGGGGGTGTACTCCTCGATGGCTACGGACCTGACGCCGACGCCGACGCCGCGCGTGTCGGTCGACGACGCAGCCCGCGGCGAGCCGCCGGTCGCCACCGGCGCGGTGCGCGACTTCGAGACCTTCTACCGCGGCAGCTACGCGTGGGTAGCGCGCGCGCTGAGCTACACATTGTCGGACGTCGAGCTCGCGTGCGAAGCGACCGACGAAGCGATGGCACGCGCGTACGCGTCGTGGAAGAAGGTCGGGCGCTACGACAATCCCGCGGGGTGGGTGTACCACGTCGGGCTGAACTGGGCGCGCTCGGTGCGGCGACGAGTCGGGCGCTCGCTGCCGTTCCACGACCGCACGACCACCACCGAACCGCCGCTCGCAGATCCGGCATTGCACGCGGCGCTGCGCGAGCTCGACACGCGGATGCGCGCGGTAGTGGTTTGCCGGCTCCTTCTCGACTGGTCGGTCGAGGAGACCGCCGACGCGCTGCACATCAAGCCGGGCACGGTGAAGAGCCGCCTGCACCGAGCTCTCGAATCGTTGGGAAGAACGCTGGGACACCTGCGATGACACAAGCGATTGAACGAGAACTCCGCGAGGCGTTCGCACGCGACAGTGCCGAGCTCGCGGTGAACGGCGCCGGCGTCGACGCGGTTCGCCGCCGCGCGCGCCAACGGGTGCGTCGCGGCCGCGCCGGTATCGCGACGCTGAGCGCGGCGGGCATCGCCGGCGCCGTCGTGGTTGCGTGGCCCGACAGTGGCAAGCCACGCGTCGAGGTCGGGTCGAACGTTGCACCGAGCACACCGCGCGCGCCCGACACTGACGGGCCCGCGACCGCGACGCCGGTCTCGCTCGCGTGGCGGGTGGTGGACGGCACCGTTGTGTACGACGTCGACCACGTCACGGGGAACGACGGCACCACGTACGCTCTGTCGACTGCGCCCGGTCAGCCGCCGAGTAACGACTCCCGTCCGACGCTGTACCGCACGAGCGACGGCGCGCACTGGACCTTGCACGTCACCGCCGACAGACACATCGCGGACCTTGCCGAGCGCGACGGCGTGCTCTACGCCATCACCACTGCGCCCGGCGCGATGTCCGACGCGATCGACTACGGCGTCTCCACCTCTACCGATCATGGAACGACCTGGGCTCGGTCTGTGTTGCCGATCGACGTCGGGCGCCCCGACGTCGCTGACTCGCGCAAGGTCCTCGTGGCGCGCGGCTCGGAGACGACAGTCGTCGCGGCGTCCGCCGCGTCGGGATCGGCATACAGGATGGAGCTCCTCGCGAGCGCCGACGACCACACGTGGACAACCGTCCCCGGTCCATTCGCAACCGGCACGTCGTTGCTGTCTCTCCAAGCGACGTCTACGGGATTCGTGCTCGTCGGCGAGGCAATCGACGCGGCCGGCCACCCGGGCGCGACGATGCTCGCGACGTCAGGGGACGGCACGAAATGGGTGACGCGTCCCGCCTTCTCCGGCGGCGCGCGCGTCGGCGTGATCTCGGACGGCCGGCTCGTCGCGGCGGACGTCGTTGGCGTCCGCAAGATCATGATCTCCTCGGACGACGGCGCGACGTGGTCGTCGACGGACCTCTCGAAGCTGTTCCCTTCGGCGTTCTCGACCTCGGGATTCATGTTCCAGGAGGGCGACGTCGGACCGCTCGGCATCGCGCTGCTCAACGTCGTCGGCGACCGGCAGATCCTCATCTTCTCGTCGAACGGCGAGCATTGGACGACGACCGATCTCGCGACCAAGGGCGCGCCGAGCCGAGGATCGCCGCAGGGGGTACGAGTCGGCGCGAACCACGTAGAGATCACGTACTCGACGAACGAGCCCACGCCGCAGGGTCCGCACACGAAGGTCGTCACGCTGGTCGCGACGCCGGAGCCACGAACCGAACCCTGAGCTGTCGGGCCGGTACCGTCGGGCGTGGTGTCCTCGTCGCCGCGTCGGCCGTTCGTCTCGTTCCTGTCCGACTACGGCCGCAACGACGAATTCGTCGGCGTCTGCCACGCCGTGATGCTCGAAATCGCGCCCGACGTGCGCGTCGTCGACGTCACGCACGACATCCCGCCCTTCGACATCCGGGCCGGCGCGCTCGCCCTCGTGCGCGCGGTCCAATACCTCCCGGACGGGGTTGTGCTCGCGATCGTCGACCCCGGCGTCGGCACCGATCGGCGCTGCATCGCAGTCGAGGTCGACGACGGGGTGCTCGTCGGCCCCGACAACGGGCTGCTCGCGCCGGCGGTTGCGATGCTCGGGGGACCGCAGCAGGTCGTCGCGCTCGAGAACGAGGCTTACCAGCTGCCCGCCCCGGGGCCCACGTTCGCCGGGCGTGACGTCATGGCACCCGCCGCCGCGCACGTCGCGAACGGTGTCGCGATCGCCGAGCTCGGCGCGAGCGTCGACCCGGCAACGCTCGCGCCCGGTCTCGTCCCGCTGCCGCGCGAGGACGAAGACGGCACGATCGTCGGCGAGGTGTTGTGGGTCGACCGCTACGGCAACTGCCAGCTCAATGTTGCGCCCGAGCAGCTCTTCGCACGCGGGGTCGAAACGAACGGGATCATCGGCGTACGCGTGGGCACCGACGAGCGGCGGGCGCGATGGACGCGCACGTTCGCGGAGGCGAAACCATCGGAGCTGGTCGTGCTCGTTGACTCCTACGGAATGTGCACTCTCGCCTTCGACCAACGTTCGGCGGCCGCCGAGCTGAAAGTGCGTGCCGGCACCCCGGTGACGATCACGACTCCGGGGGCCGCGCAGTGAGATACGGCACGAGCATCGTGCTCGCCGCGCTCTTGATCCTGATCCTCGCCGCCGCCATCGCCCAGTTCATCTTCAAAGTCGGCGGCTGACGGTGCGCGGCGGTGAGCGAAAGCCCCGTGCAAAGCATGCAGAGAATCAAGGTCCCGGCCGCGTTTGCGGACGTTTCTGGGGCGGGCTGGGAGGCTACGTTGCGTGGCCACTCCGGGAGCCCGGAACGACCACACGCCCACACCCGCGACCGGAACCCCGATCTGTGCGGAGGCGGCCGGGTGCCGTCGAGACTGCCGGTGCTGCCCAGCCCCCGACCGGTTTGCGGTCGCCCTCGCTATATTCCAAGTAACGACACCCAGAGCGTTCGGCTTGAGCGACATATACCACTCATCGTGGTCAAATGCCGCCACGCACCGGGACAGACGCGTAGCCTGCCGGCCGCATGAACCTGGCCGAGGCCCTGCTCGCGTCGGTCGCGGATCAGCCCGATCGCGTGGCGCTGCGCGGCCCCGACGTCACTTACGGCCGGCTCGCGGCGCGGGCGGCGGCAGCCGGTACCCGGCTCGCGGCGCTCGGCACTCCGGGCGACCGGATCGCGATCGTCGCGGGCAACGAGCAGTCGTTCGTCGTCGCGTACTTGGCGATACTGCTGCGCGGCCTCGTCGCGGTTCCGCTCCATGTGGCGTCGCCCGCGTACGAGATCGCGCGCGAGCTCGAGCAGGTGACGCCGAAGGCGATCGTCGCGTCCGCGAGCTACGCCGACCTCGCCCGCCGCGCGCTCACCGGGAACGACGCGAGCCCGGCGCTCGTCGTCATCGACGACGACGAGGAGATCGCGCCCGTCCCACCGGTACCACGCGTCGCGAGCGACCTCGCGGTGCTCTTGTTCACGGCGGGAACCGCGGGCGCGCCCAAGCCCGCGATGCTCACGCACGGCTCGTTGCTCGCGAACCTCGAACAGATGCAATCGCACCCGGGGCTGCACGTGTATCCCGAGGACGTGACGCTCGGGGTGCTGCCGCTGTTCCACGTCTACGGGCTCAACGTCGCGGTCGGGTTGACGTTGCACGCAGGTGGAAGCGTCGCGCTCGGTGGAACACTTCCATCCCGCGGAGACACTCGCGCGAGTGCGCGACGCCGGCGTCACGATCATCCCCGCCGTGCCTGCGGTCTATGCCGCGTGGCTCTCGCTCGACGAACACAGCGCGCCACGCGACTCCTTCGAGCTCGTGCGCCTCTGTGTGTCGGGCGCGGCGCCGCTCACGACTGACATCGTCGAAGGCATGCGCGCGCGTTTCGGCGTGACGGTCCACGACGGGTACGGCCTCACCGAAGCGTCCCCGGTCGTGACGACAACTGCAGTCGCGCAACAACCACGGCTCGGATCGATCGGCCCGCCGCTTCCCGGCGTCGAGGTCCGCGTCGTCGACGCGGACGGCGATCCCGTGCTCCAAGACGATCCCGGCGAGATTCTCGTGCGCGGCGCGAACGTCTTCGCCGGCTACTGGAACGACGACGACGCTACACGCACGGTGCTGGTCGACGGCTGGCTCCACACCGGCGACATCGCGATTGCCGACGCGGAGGGTTGGCTCACGCTCGTCGAGCGTTCGAAGGACGTCATCATCGTCTCGGGCTTCAACGTGTACCCGGGTGAAGTCGAGGACGCGCTCCGCACGCATCCGAGCGTCGCCGACGTCGCGGTCGTCGGAGAGCCGCATCCACGCACCGGCGAAACAGTCGTCGCGTACGTGGTCGCTGCCGAGGCGCGCGTGCCCGATCCGATCGAACTGCTGCGGCACGCGGGACGGCGCCTCGCGCGTTACAAGCTGCCGACGCGCGTCGAGGTCGTCGCCGCGCTGCCGCGCACACTCGCGGGCAAGGTCGTGCGGCGCGCCTTGTCGGACGACCGCGCGAGGCGGGCACCCGACGCGACGACGAACCCCGCGTAGATCACGCTGATCCCGAGGGCGAGGGAGATCACGAAGGCCTCGTCGTGACCGACGAGGCCCTGCAGGAGACCGCCGCTCGACAACACGAGCGTGCCGAGAGCGATCAACCCGTTGCCGCGCGCGAGCGCACCGGCACCCGCCGCGCGTCCACGCGCGAACCGAACCGCCGACCAGATCGCACCACCGAACACCACGAGCGCGCCGACGCCGCTCCCGGACGCGGCGAGGATGCGCGGCAGCGCGTCGAAGTGGTCCTTGCCGACCGGGATGCCGCCGACCGGGTCGATGACGCCGTGGATCGGCGTCGAGAGCATCGTGCCGATCGCGACGCCGGTGAACACGAGCAGCGCGGCGCGCACGCGATTGCCCCACGGCCGGCCGTACAACAGATAGATCGTGCCGAGTGCGAGCCACGGCACGTTGAGGATTGCGCCGAGCAGGTAGAAGACGCGGAACGTGCCATCGTCCCACTCGGTGCTGGCGCCGACGGCGAGCGCCGCGGACGCGAGCGCGAACAGGGCGAGCGCGAACGTCCAGGCGCCCTGCTGCGGCGCCTTGCTGCGAGACCAGCGCACGCCCGTGGCCTGGGCGAAGATCGTCGCGACTGCAGTTGCGAGGAAGGCGAGACCGGCGACCATCGAGTGGCTGCGAAACTATCCATCTCGGACCGCCGGATACCGCCCGCACACTTTGAGAAAGCTGTGCACAAGGTCGGTACGCTGCCAGGAGGAGCGGATCGGCGCCGCCGGGGTCACCGGACCTGTGGGCGCCGCCGCCGGCTCGAAGAACGCAGGTGGCAACTCAGGTGGGAGCAACCCCGAGACGCCGGATCCCGGAGGCGACGGTCGCTCGCCTGCCGTTGTACTACCGGGCGCTGGTCGAGACCGGCGAGCGCCAGGTGCCGACGATCTCGTCCGAGCGCCTCGCCGAGCTCGCCGGTGTGAACGCCGCAAAAGTGCGCAAGGACCTCTCGCATCTCGGCTCGTACGGCACGCGTGGCGTCGGCTACGACGTCGAGTACCTGCTCCACGAGATTTCTCGCGAGCTCGGGCTCACCCGCGACTGGCCGGTCGCGATCGTCGGCGTCGGCAACCTCGGTCGGGCGCTCGCGAACTACCGAGGCTTCGGCGCGCGCGGCTTTCGGGTCGTGGCCCTCTTCGACGCCGATGCCGGGCTCGTCGGGCGGCGCATCGGCGAGCTCTCCGTCGAAGCGATCGACGAGCTCGACCGCGTCGTCGCCGAGCGCGGCATCGCGATCGGGATCCTGGCGGTCCCGGCGCCGGCCGCCCAAGACGTCGCCGACCGCCTCGTTGCCGCAGGTGTGTCGTCGATCCTGAACTTCGCACCCGCGGTCTGCACGGTTCCCGACGGCGTGTCGATGCGGAAGGTCGATCTTGCGATCGAGCTCCAGATCCTTTCGTTCTATCAACTGCGCCGCGGCGTCCACCGCGCCGAGCTGCGTGACTGACAGCGGGCGACGTGCGCGTCCGAGCGGACGGCAAGGGTTGGCGGGACTGCCCGTGAACGTGCTCGTGCGCGGCCGGCGTGTCGTCGTCGTCGGCGCGGGACGCGTCGCGGCCCGCAAGATCGCACCACTGCTCGACCTCGGCGCGCACGTCGAGGTCGTGGCGCCGCGCGTGGGCACCGAAGTGCGGGCGTGGGCCGACGCCGGCGACCTCGTGGTGCACGAGCGACCGTTCGCGCCCGGTGATCTGCGCGACGCGTGGCTGGCGTTCACCGCGACCGACGACCCCGCGACCAACGCCGCGGTGCACGCGGCGGGGGAGGCCGAGCGCGTCTGGGTCAACAGCGCCGACGATCCCGACAACTGTTCCTTTACGCTGATGTCCGTGATTCGCCGGTCCGACGTCGTGGTCTCGGTCGGCACCGGGGGCCGCAGTCCGGCGCTGGCCGCCCACTTGCGGAGGCGTCTGGAACAGGAGCTCGGTCCCGAGTACGAGACGCTGCTCGACCTGCTCAGCGACGCGCGCGAGACCATGCGGTCGGCGGGGCGGTCCAGCGAGGACGCCGATTGGCAGCGGGTGTTCGACGAAGGCATCGTGGAGATGGTGAGGGCGGGACGTATCGACGACGCCAAGGAGTTGCTGCAAACGTGTCTGTGATCGTGGTCGGGTTGAACCACCGCACGGTGCCGGTCGAGCTGCTCGAACGCATGACCGTGTCCGAGCACCAGGTCGCGAAGGTGCTGCACGACCTGATGGCACGTGAACACATCCTCGAGGCTGCGGTTCTCTCGACGTGCAACCGCACGGAGATCTACGCGCGCTGCACGCACTTCCACGCTGCCGTCGGCGACATTCGCGACTTCCTCGCCGCGCACTCCGGCGCCGCGCCCGAGGAGTTCGAGACGCACCTCTACACGTACTACGACGACGCCGCGGTCGCGCATCTCTTCTCGGTTGCCGCCGGCCTCGACTCGATGATCGTGGGCGAGAGCGAGATCCTCGGGCAAGTGCGCGACGCGTGGCAGGCGGCGGTGCGCGAACAGACGTCGTCGCAGTTGTTGTCGAGCTTGTTCCGGCACTCGATCGAGTCCGGGAAACGCGTGCGCACCGAGACGGGTATCTCCCGGCACCCGGTGTCGATCCCGTCGGCGGCGGTCGCGGTGGCGGCCGAGCATCTGGGCACGCTGGAGCACGCCCGCGTGCTCGTAATCGGTGCGGGACAGATGGGTCGCGGGCTCGCGTCGACGTTGCGCTCACGCGGTGTCGCGCACATCTGGCTCGCGAACCGCACCGCGGCGCGTGCGCAGGCGCTCGTGAGCGAGCTCGGCGGCGAGGCGATCGCGCTGGCCGAAATCGCCGGCACGCTGGTCGAAGCCGACGTCGTGCTCACGTCGACTGCGTCGAGCGAGGTCCTGCTCGAGCGCGCGACTGTCGAGATGGTGATGGCGTGCCGCGACGCGTGGCCGTTGTTGATCATCGACGTGGCCCTTCCTCGCGACGTCGATCCCGGCGTGCGCGACGTCGTCGACGTCACGCTGCTCGACCTCGACGACCTGAAGGACTTCGCGCAGCGTTCCGCCGAGCTGCGGCGGCGCGAGATCGGCAAGGTGCGCGAGATCTTGGCTGCCGAGATCGACCGGTATCGCGGCGAGCGCGCCGCGCGCGAGGTCGCGCCGTTGATCACGTCGTTGCGCGACCTCGGCGAGGACGTGCGCCGTGGTGAGATCGAACGGTTCAAGGCACGGCTCGGCCAGCTCGATCCCGACACGCGCCAGCTGGTCGATGCGGTCACCCAGGGCATCGTGAACAAATTGCTGCACGAGCCGACCGTGCGCGTGAAAGACGCGGCGGGCACACCACGGGGCGACTACTACGCGGACGCGCTCGCGACATTGTTCGACTTGCCGTCGATCGAGCAGTGATCCGGGTCGCCACGCGTGGCAGCACGCTCGCGCGCGGCAGGCGGAACGCGTGGGTGCGTTGCTCGGCGGTGACGTCGAGTACGTGCTCGTGACGACCGCCGGCGACCGCGACCAGATCTCCGATCTGCATGCGATCGGCGGCACGGGCGTGTTCACCAAGGAAGTGCAACAGGCGGTGCTCGCCGACGCGGCCGACATCGCGGTGCATTCCGCCAAGGATCTCCCGGCGGCGACACCGTCCGGCTTGACGCTGTCGGCGATCCCCGAGCGCGCCGATCCGCGCGATGCACTCGTCGGGTGTCGCTTCGACGAGCTCCCTCCCGGGGCGCGCATCGGCACCGATTCGGTGCGGCGGCGCGCGCAACTCGCGAGCGCGCGACCGGACCTCACATTCGGGCCGTTGCGCGGCAACATCGCGACGCGCCTCCGCAAGCGCGTCGACATGGGCTACGACGCCGTCGTCGTCGCGTACGCGGCGCTCGAACGGCTCGACCTCGCCCGCGAGGCAACCGAGGTGCTCGACCCCGCGGTGATGATTCCGCAAGTCGCGGCAGGGAGCGCTCGCGGTCGAGTGTCGCGCCGACGACTGGCGGATCGCGACGCGGCTCGGCGCCATCGACGACCCGGTCGCGCGCCGCGCGGTGACGGCCGAGCGCGCGTTCCTCGCCGAGCTGGGCGGCGGGTGCAACGTGCCGTGTGGCGCGCTCGCGGTCGCGCCGGAGGGCGGCGAGCTGCGCCTGGACGCGCTGCTCGCGTCGCTCGACGGGCACATCGTCCTCCGCACGGCATTCTCCGGTGCCCGACCCGAAGCGCTGGGAGCCGCGGCCGCCGCGCAGTTGCTGCGCGCCTTCCCGGACGAGCTCGCGTCGTGACCGTGTACCTGGTCGGTGCGGGTCCCGGCGACCCCGGCCTGCTCACGCGGCGAGGCGAGCAGTTGTTGCGCGCGGCGGACGTCGTCGTCTACGACCGGCTCGTGTCGCCCGCCTTGCTCGCGCTTGCGCCCGACTCGGCCGAGCGCATCGACGTCGGCAAGGCGCCCGGAAGGGCGGCGATGAGGCAAGACGAGGTCAACGCCGTGCTGGTTGCGTGTGGTCGTGCGGGCAAGGCCGTCGTCCGCCTCAAGGGCGGCGACCCGTTCGTGTTCGGGCGGGGCGGCGAGGAAGCGGGCGCGCTCGCCACCGCGGGGATCCCGTTCGAGGTCGTGCCCGGCGTCACGAGCGCGATTGCAGCGCCCGCCTACGCGGGTATCCCGGTGACCCACCGCGGAGTGTCGACGCATTTCACGGTCGTCACCGGCCACGAGGATCCGGCGAAGGACGGCCCCGACACCGATTGGGACGCGCTCGCCCGGGCCGGCGGCACGCTCGTGATCCTGATGGGCGCGGGAAGGCTCGCCGAGATCACCAAGGCATTGATCGCGGGTGGGCGCGACGCCGACACGCCGGTTGCCGCGGTGCGCTGGGGAACGCTCACGCGACAGCGCACGACGCGCGCCACGCTCGCGACGATCGCCGACCTCGGCGTCGAACCGCCGAGCGCGATCGTCGTCGGCGACGTCGCCCGCCTCGACTTCAGGTGGTTCGAGGGCGCGCCACTGTTCGGCCGCACGATCGTCGTGACGCGCGCACGCGAACAAGCGAGCGGGCTCCGAACTCGCCTCGAGCAGCTCGGCGCCGAGGTCGTCGAGCTTCCGGCGATCACGATCGCGCCGGTCGAGTTCGCGCTCCCCGACCTCACGCAGTACCAGTGGCTGGTCGTCACGTCGGCGAACGGCGTCGACGCGTTCTTCACGCGCGGTCTCGCGCACAAGGGGCGCGACGCACGCGCGCTCGCGTCAGTGCGCGTCGCCGCGATCGGGCCGCGGACTGCCGACGCGCTGCGTCGGCGCGGGATCGAACCCGATCTCGTTCCCGAGCATTTCGTGGCAGAGTCCCTCGTCGAGCAGTTTCCTGCGGGAGCCGGCCGTGTGTTGCTCGCACGCGCGGAAGTCGCGCGTGACGTGCTGCCCGACGGTCTCGCGGCAAAGGGTTACGAGGTCGAGGTCGTGCCCGTGTACCGCACGGTAACCGCGACGCCCGACGCGTCCGCGCTCGCACGCGTGCGCGAGGGGGTCGACGCGATCACGTTCACGTCGTCGTCGACGGTCTCGAACTTCGTCGAAGCGGTAGGCGCATTCCCCGATCCGCAACCGCTCGTCGTGTCGATCGGTCCGGTGACGAGCGACACGGCTCGTGCACGGGGGCTGCGCGTCGATGCCGAGGCCGAGCAACACACGATCGACGGCCTTGTCACCGTTCTGCTCGAAGCGCTTCGACGGTAACCTGCACATCGTGGCCTTCCCCGAACGCCGCCTTCGCCGCCTGCGTCGGACGCCGGCAATGCGGCGGCTCGTCGCCGAGCACACGTTGCATGTCGGCGATCTCGTCGCGCCGTTGTTCGTGAAGGAAGGCATCGACGTGCCCGAGCCGGTCGAATCGATGCCCGGCGTCGTGCAGCACACGATCGAGAGCCTGCGCAAAGAGGTGCGCGGCCTCGCCGACCTCGGTGTGCCCGCGATCATGTTGTTCGGCGTTCCCGCGCACAAGGACGCGCGCGGCTCGCAGGCCGACGCGCCCGACGGCGTCGTGCAGGTCGCGCTGCGCAGTCTTCGTGACGAGATCGGCGACGCGCTCGTGTTGATGGCCGACGACTGCCTTGATGAGTACACCGATCACGGGCACTGCGGGCTCCTGACGCCCGACGGTGATGTCGACAACGATGCGACGCTCGGCCGGTACGCAAGCATTGCGATCGCGCAGGCCGCAGCCGGCGCCGATGTCGTCGCGCCGAGCGGCATGATGGACGGCCAGGTCGCTGCGATCCGCGCCGCGCTCGACGGCTCGAGCCACGAGCACACGGCGATCCTTGCGTACGCGGCGAAGTATCGCGAGCGCGCTCTACGGACCGTTCCGCGACGCCGCCGAGTGCTCGCCGCAGTTCGGCGATCGTCGTAGCTACCAGATGGATCCTGCGAACGGACGCGAGGCCGTGACGGAGGTCGCGTTCGACGTGGCCGAAGGCGCCGACATCGTGATGGTGAAGCCGGCGCTCGCGTACCTCGACGTCATCGCCGACGTACGCGCGAAATTCGAGGTTCCCGTTGCCGCGTACCACGTCAGCGGCGAGTACGCGATGGTGCGCGCGGCCGCACAGCTCGGCTGGATCGACGGCGACGCCGTCGCGCTCGAGCACCTTCTCGCGATCAAGCGCGCGGGCGCGAGCGTGATCCTCACGTATTTCGCGCGCGAAGTTGCCGAAATGCTGCACGCCCAGCCGTGAGCGACGTTTCCTGGTTCGAGCGTGCGCAAGCTCGCATCCCTGGTGGCGTCAACTCACCGGTGCGTGCGTTCGGATCGGTGGGCGGGGAGCCCTTCTTCGTGAGTCGTGCGCACGGGTCGCGTCTCTACGACACCGGCGGTCGCACATATATCGACTATGTGCAGTCGTGGGGCGCGTCGATCCTCGGCCACGGGCACGAGAAGATCGTCGAAGCGGTGCGCGCCGCCGCTTACGACGGCACGTCGTACGGCGCGCCGACGCCGCGTGAGGTCGAGCTCGCAGAAGCGATCTGCGCGCGCGTGCCTTCGGTCGAGAAGGTGCGCCTCGTGTCGTCGGGGACCGAGGCCGCGATGACCGCAGTGCGGCTCGCACGCGGTGCAACCGGCCGCGACAAGATCGTCAAGTTCGCGGGCTGCTACCACGGTCACGTCGACGCACTGCTCGTCCAAGCGGGCAGCGGCGTGGCGACGCTCGGGCTGCCGGGCAGCGCGGGGGTGACCGAGGGGACGGTCGCCGACACGATCGTCGCGCCGTACAACGACGTGCGCGCGCTCGACGCGGTATTCGACGAGCACGGTCGCCACATTGCTGCCGTTTTGGTCGAGCCGATCGCCGCCAACATGGGGTTGGTCGCACCGAACAACGAGTTCCTCGCGGCGCTGCGAGCGGGTTGCACGCGTCACGGCGCCGTGCTCGTCCTCGACGAGGTGATCACCGGCTTTCGGGTGGCAGCGGGAGGCGCGCAGGCCCGCTACGGGATCACGCCGGACGTGTCGATCTTCGGGAAGGTGATCGGCGGTGGACTCCCGCTCGCCGCGGTCGGCGGCGCCGCCTCGATCATGGACGAGCTCGCGCCGCTCGGTCCCGTGTATCAAGCCGGCACGCTGTCGGGGAACCCACTCGCGACCGCGGCCGGGCTCGCGACGCTCGCCGAGCTGGACGACGGCGACTACACGCACCTCGAGCGCACCGCGCAACGGTTCGAGGACGGCCTCCGCAAGGCATTCGCCGACGCGGGGATCGTCGCACAGGTCACACGCGCGTTCACGTTGCTCGGCGTGTTCTTCGCCGATCGACCGGTGCGTGACTACGAGGCCGCGCGCAACGCCGATCATCTTCGCTACGCGCAGCTGTTCCACGCGCTGCTCAACCGGGGCGTGTACTTCCCGCCCAGCGGCTACGAGACGCTGTTCCCGAGCCTCGCCCACACCGATGCCGACATCGACGCGACCTTGGATGCGCTCTACGACCACCTGTCAGCGACGGCGGGGCACGCCCCGCCGGCGGGCCAACCAATTTGATTGAACTTGTTGGCGCGCCCTCGAACGGCACTTTGGGGTCAGGGTTCAATCGACGGCGGGCGTCGCGTGGACCGTTCTCCCGAAGCTGTTCTCCAGGTGGTGGATGTACGTCGGCGCCGATCGTCAGCGGCGGCGAGCCAACACCAGAGAGGCGGTGAGGGGGCGGACGATCCACCCGTCGTATCGCGAGTCGATGAGGGCCTCGACCTCGGCGAGCATCGCCTCGCGCGCTTCAGGGTCGGCCATCGCCCGACTGTTCGAGTCGGTCCGCTTGAGCTCCGTGTAGCCCCGAGTCGTGTAGCGCTGCTCCCAGCGGTACCGATGGATCGAAGGCTCCGCGAACTCTGGCGAGGCCACGATCTCATCGACGAACGAGGGAACAAGCTCCTCGTGCGTGGGGACAGGGTCGTGCGTTCCCGGCAGTCCATGCCGGCTGAACACGTGATGGACCTCGTCGAAGAACCCACGGTCAGCTGGCGAAGCGACCTGGTTGAGCGCGATCAGCGCCAGGTGCCCGCCGGGTCGGAGCAGGGTCGCCGGTCGGGTCATCCGAGCCTCGGGCGGCACCCAGTGGTAGCTCGATGCCGCCACGACAGCGTCGAACGAGCCCGGGGCGAGGTCGACGTTCTCGAAGGGCCCGATGACGACGTCGACGGTCGGGAGTTTGCGGGCGAGGACGGCTGCCAGGTGGGCACCCAACTCGACCGCAGTCACTCTGGCGCCTCGGGCAACGAGGCCCTTCGTGGCTTGGCCTGTGCCCGGACCTACCTCGACCACGACTGGCGACCGAGGCAGTGCGGCGGCCAGCTCGTCGAAGAGGTCGTCGGGGTAGCCGGGGCGCACCCTGTCGTAGAGCTCGGCAACCTCATCGAAGCCGTCGCGCCAGGCTTGCGGAAGGTCGGGCATGCACATCTTGCTAGCCCATCACACCGCTCGCATCCCCGCATCAGAGGAGTTGCTGACCAGCGGACCGCCGATTCGGAACGCTCCGTCATCGCGCGAAACGACAACCTGTCCCGAACGCCGGGACCGAGCTTGCGCGCGGCGAGCAGTATGTACGCCGAATCGCTGGATCCGAGGAGGGGGGTCGGATGGTCGACGAACGCTTCGTCACCACTCGCGACGGTGTGTGCTTGCACGCCTCGCTCCTCGGAACGGGACCAAGTCCGGTCATCGTGCCAGGCACGGGCAACGAAGCTGACTTCGAAGGCCACTTCGCGAGCCGCTTCGTCGTGTTCTTCGACATCCGGAACCGGGGACGGTCCGACTCGGTCCCCGACTCCGGCCGCGTCGGACTCCCCGTCGAGGTCGACGACATCGACGACGTCCGAGACGCACTCGGCTTCGACCGCTGCTCTCTGTTCGCCTGGTCGTACCCGGCCTTGGTGGCTGCGCTGTACGCCGCTCGCCATCCTGAGCGGGTCGAACGGCTCATCGTGTCCTGCCCTCCGCCCGCGCACGCGAACGTCCCTGGCTCCTTCACCGCTCGTGGTCGCCGATCGGAGCCGGCCGAGGCGATGCCTGTGGCCACTGCCGCCGAAGCACGAGCGCAGCGGCGAGAACTCGCACGCTCGTTGATGTGGAACTCGGTCGGGCTCGAGCGACTGCGGTCGGATCCTGGAGCCATGCCGAATGAGTGGCCCCATCATGTCGCCAACGCCATGGATCGGGTGCGTGCCACGTTTGCCGAAGGATTCGACTTCCGGCCGGAACTTCGGAAGATCGCGGCGCCGACACTCATCGTCCACGGCGCTCGAGATGGCATTCCCTTGGAAACGTCGGAAGAGCTCTGCGAACTCATTCCAGATGCGCAGCTCGTCGTGCTTTCCGATGTCGGCCACCTTCCCCATGTCGAAGCGCCCGTCGAGTTCTCGCAGAGCATCGACGAGTTCCTCGGCAGTTAGATCGCAACAGAGGTCCGCCACGGATCCAATCGCGCTTCCGACAACACATGCCCCTCAACGCCGGCTGCGTGCGCACCAGCGCGACCCGGTCGCCGGTGCAGGCGCGCGTGGCCGCTGTTCCGTTTTGCCGCGGTACGTGATCTGCCGCTTCGCGATGAGTACGCGGGCCGCGTACTGTCATACGCGGGATGACCTACGCCCCGGTGAACGGCCTACAGCCCGTCGGCAGCTGTCCGGTCTCTGGACTGCCTCCCGCAGCCGGGTGTGACCAACGGCCCTGTCGTTTCCCGGCCACGGGCTCGCACAATGCACGGGTGCGCAAGCTCAGCGCGTGGTACGACGAGTACCTCCGGTGGATGTACCGCTCGGGTCGCCCCAACTGGGTTGCACGTCCGCAGAACCGCCTCTCAAGCATCGCTTTCGGGGCCGGGTTGTTGCCTCGACGAGCAGCAAGTTTGGAGGTGACCGGCTGGCGCAGCGGCCGGACTATCTCCTTTCCGGTCGTTGTCGCCGACTGGGAGGGCGACGAGTACCTCGTCTCGATGCTCGGCGAGCGGGCCAACTGGGTGAAGAACGTTCGAGCCGCAGGTGGTAGCGCCGCGCTCCGCCGAGGCCGCCGCGAGCACGTGATGCTGGAAGAGATGGACGTCGCTGGACGGGCCCCCATCATCCGCCGCTATGCGGCGGTGGCCCCGGGGGGCCGTCCCCATCTGGGGCTCCGCCGTGACGCAACCCTGGAGGAGTGCGAGGCCCTGGCAGCCGACACGCCGGTGTTCCGGATCATTCCGGTGGCGGGAGCACAGTCCGCTGCGTCGTAACGATCCATCTGTTTCGCCGCTCGCTTCCCGAGGTCCGCGTTCGCCGGCGCGCCCGATCGACGGCTCTTGGACGTTGGCAGAACATGCCGTGGCGACAGCCCAGCGCACCGAACGGACGCCCATAATCCGCGTGCATGACGCCCGCTGCGAGTGTCCTCAACCGCCGGCTCGGAGCGATATCGGTCGGGTCGCGCTCGAGCCGGCGGCGCACGTAGCCGGCGATCCCGCGCATGGCGTCGGCGCACCAGAACGAAGCACTATGCACCCGCGCCGGGCTCCGCGTTTGCTGGACGCATCAATGGCGGGAGGGGCGATGCCGAGCGCCGATGAGATCCGGGACGCCCAGCGAGCGACGTGGGCAGGGCTCTCTGGCGGTTGGGCGAAGTGGGACTTGGTCATCATGGATCAGTTGGACCCGGTCGGCGCAGCAATGATCGAGCGTCTCGAGATCGCTGACGATCAGCAGCATCTGGACATCGCCGCCGGAACGGGTGAGCCGGGTCTGAGCATTGCCCGACTCTCACCGAAGGGTCGCGTCGTGCTGACTGACCTCGTACCGGAGATGTTGGACGTCGCCGCGCGACGAGCCGACGCGCAGGGGGTCACCAATATCGAGACGAAGGTGTGCAGCGCCGATGATCTGCCGTTCGGCGACGCCATCTTCGACAGCGTGTCCGTGCGTTTTGGGTACATGTTCTTTCCTGACGCGGCCAAAGCGACGGCTGAGTTCGCCCGTGTGCTCAAGCCCGGCGGACGCATCTGCTCGTCGGTATGGGTCAAGCCCGAGGAGAACCCGTGGACGACCATCCTCATGCAAGCAATCGCGGCTGAGGTGGTGTTGGCGCCACCCGACCCGGACGGGCCGAATATGTTCCGGTGCGCGGCCCCGGGCTTTGTCAGTGCCCTGTACGAGGCTGCCGGGCTGCACGACGTTGCCGAGTGGGATGTCGACGTCGCGCTCGTGACGTCGTCGCCCGCGGAATATTGGGAAATGATGAGCGAGCATGTCTCGCTCGCCGTTGCGGCGCTTCAGCAGGTCGACGAACCGGCGCGGGAGCGGATCCGGGCGACCGTCATTGCGAACGTGGGCGCGTATGAAAAGGACGACAAGGTCCGGGTCCCGGGGGTGGCGCGGTGCATCGTCGGAATGACATAGGACCGAGCGACGCGTGCGCCTCAGGAACCAAGCCGGCTACGTGAGGTCAAACCTGGATGATTTCGATTGCCGCGTCGAGGGTGATCCCCGGCATCAGGCGGCCGAGCCGCGACGGCGACGAGGCGGGGTACCCAGCAACTCGTCTGCCCGTGCCTGTTCGTCAGCCGACAAGGGGCCGCCCGTCTGACGCAATGCTTCAGCAAGGAGCGCTCCCCAGCCGGCGACGTCGTCGAGCGAGACGGACACGGACACTGCGTGTTGCACGAACCCGACACGCCCGGAGCGGTGCCCGTCTCGACGAGCCGCTGATCTGCTCGAGCTGAGCCTCATCCAGCGTCACGGTCACCTTGCGGGTTCCCATACCGATCACCATACGAGCGGCGGGTACCACCGGACTTCGGCTACGACGGACGGCTTCTACTCACGCCCGCGGTCGCGCTCTTCGCGCCGGCGGCGGACCTTGTCCATGTAGAACAGCGAAGCGACGAACAACACGCACAGGACGGTGAGCGCGATGAACGCGGCACCGCCGTCCTTGCTCGCGTCGATCAGCTGCTGGGCGAGAACCACGATGACTCCTACTCCGACGGGTTGCCGGTCGGTACCGGCGCGAGACCCGGCGCGATCGTGCGCGCTGGTCTTGTTCGTACCAGTGCAGCGCGAGCATGCTCAGCGAGAACAACAGTAGCGACATGAACCAGTACGCGATGACCGGTTGCCGCAGCGTGCCGAGGTTGTACTCCAAGATGACGAACGGCGTGTCCTTCAACGGATCACACGCCGGCGGCGCCGAGTTCTCGACGGTCTCGCACAGCTGCACAGCCGCGTACCGTGGGTTGTGCCAGAAGACGTTCTTGGTCCCGCCGCCCTTCTCGAACGCCTTCAGCGTGTCGCCCCCGACGAGGTAGTCACTCGACTGCGTGAACTTCGCGAACGGCTTTGCGGGCGCGGCGGTTTCGGTTGTACCGGTAGCCGGTGCCTGCACGAGGCCGGCGTCGATCGCGGCCTTCAAGTTCGTGAGCTGCTCTTCGGCAATCGGCTTGCCCGTCTCCGCAATCGTGCGCACCTCCTTGATCTTCGAGTCGCTCGGCGTGCTCACGACGTCGACGACGTTCCATGTCGGCGAGCGGCCGTGCGGCGGATCGATGCCGCTACTGCCCGACGTCCACCAGAGCGTCGCGAGCAGCAGCATGAAGCCGCTCAGGGCAGCAGCGGCAACCAGGAAGCCGAGTCGTGCTCCCATGTTCGTCGCGAGCAGCAAGTACACCGAACCGCAGAACAACACGATCGCCGACGCGACCGTCAGGATGCCGATGATCGTGGGGTTCCAGATGTTCGGGTGTGCCGGTGCTTCGGCGAGCAGGCGCGGGAGCGCGAGCGCGATCGACACGGTTATCCTCCCCCCGCCGCGGGTGTGGTGGTCGTCGACGTCGGCGGCGTCCGCGGTGTCGTCGGCGTCGAGCAGTACGGCTCGACCTTGTGGTAGTCGGTGTTTTCCAGGCAGTAACGCTCGTACGAGACGATCGCGGCGATCTGTTCGGGCTGGAGCATCTGACCGAAGCCGGGCATGCGGCCCGAGCCGAAGCCGCGGTAGCCGTATTCCTTGTCGGGATCGGAACCGTCGGTGACGAACTGCACCTGGCGGCTCCACCCGTCGCTCTCGTCGTCGCCAAAGCGACGGACCGTGTCGCCGTCACGCAGGTTGAAGCCGATACCGCCGGCGAAGCCGCCGCCGCCACCCGACGGTCCGAGGACGTCGACGCTCGCAAGCCCGGGCGGCGGCACGGTGGGGTCGAACACCGACCAACCTTCGGTGTGGCAGCGCGCGCAGTTCATCTCGAACAGGATCTGACCGTCACTGGCGTTCGCGCGCCGGCGTTGCCACTCCTGCGACCACGCGAGTCCGGCGCGAGCGTCCTTCAACGCCGCGAGGTCGTCGAGGAACGTGCCGCACGCAACCGCGTCGTTCTTCAGGTCTTGCGGGACATCGGTCGGGTTCGCCTTGATCTGAGCCGACACGTCGCGGCAGCGCGTCGAGAGCTCGGCGTCGGTCGCCGTCGAGATCTCGAGCGCCCGCAACGCGTCCTTGCGCGTGCCGTCGAGGCTCTTCTGCGCGCTGTCGAGCTTCGCTTGTGCGGCCTTGACCTCGATCGCCGGGCACGTCGTGTACTCGGCGCACGTGCCGTCACCGGTGGTGGACTTCGCGGTGGCGAGCGCGTCGGTCGCTTGTTGTTGCGCCTGCTCGGGCGAGATCTGGATCGACTTGATGTACGCCACGAGGTCGGCGATGCCCTGGTCGTTCAGCGGGCCACCTCCCGCGACGCCCCATCCCTGCATCGGTGTGCCGGGCCGGCCGTGGGTGATGATCTCGGTGATCTCGCACACCGTGGTCGCCGACCGGAGCGACGGGTCGGCACAGTCCGGCTCCTCGGTGAAGCGCAGCGCCTCGGTGTTGAGCGGGGGCGCCTTCCACCCGACCTGCTTCCCGTTGATGCGGAACGGTGCGGTGCCACCTTCGCCCTTTTCACCGTGGCAGTTCGCGCACTGCTTCGAGATCGCGGCGTTGTACACGGCGCTCGAAGGTCCGGCGAACAACACGGCGCCGCGATGCACGCTGTTGTCGTCGAAGTACGTGGCGATCTGGTGCTGGCGGGTCGGCTCGCGCAACCAGTACAGCGGCAGGGCAACCGCGATAACGGCCGCGAAGATCAGCGCCCAACCCTGCACGCGCTCGAGTCGCCGGCCCTCGAGATCCGCGTCGGGAAGAAACGGTGTGAGGTTCGGCGCAGACTTCTCTTCCGCGCGCGCGCGTCGGGGTGACAGCGCCGCGTACGCGAGGTAGATCAGCAGCGCGGCGAACGCAATCAGGTTCAGCAGGATCAGGTAGTGGCGAAGATCGTTCTTCCAGATGGCCGCGATCACGAACGCGTGGCCCCCGCTACACACATAGCGGTCCCTCCGCCTCCTGGCCGGTGGTGTTGGTCCCGATCGGCGGCCCGAGAATCGGCGCGCCGTTGGTGTTGATCTTCATCGCCTCGCCATCGAAGCTGACCGGCCAGCGGTCGAGACCGCGCGGCGCCGGGCCGGCTTTCTTCTCGCCTACACGGCTGTACTTCGAGCCATGACACGGGCACTCGAACCACTGTGACGTTTCGCAGAACGGCACGCGGCAACCGAGGTGCACGCAGCGCTGGTACAACGCGACGATGCCCTTCTCCATCACGTTGATCACTGCGGGCTTGTACACCTTCTTGGCTGCCGGCAACGCGCTGGCGGGGTATAGCTCGAGGTACGTACGGGCGAGCGGAACGTAGTACGGCTTGCGGTTCGTGTTGACGTAGCTGATCACGTCCGAGAGGCCGAGGTCGACGGCGATCTCGCCGCCGAAGCCCGTCGAGCGGAACGGCCAGAGGAAGCCGAGCATCGCGGCCCCGAATCCGGTCAAGCCGAGGCCGATCATCGTCAACGTCGCGCGGTTGAGGAACTGCCTGCGGGTGACGCCCAGCTCTTCTTCGTCGACCGGCTCGTACTCGACGACCTCGCCGCGACGCCGTCGCGCGATGGCGCCGCCGAGCGTCGCGTGTGTCGGCCGCGCGCTCGCGGCCGGCGGCCTCGATCTCGGTCGACGACGACAGTGCGGGCGCTTCCGACCGCGCGGCCGGCGTCGACCGGTCGCGCCGGCGTGTCTCACGCGACAGCGTGCCGGTCGACGAACGCGCCCGGCTCGCGAGGAGCACGACGGACATCGCACCGGCGACGCAGATGACGAGAATGATGACGGCGATCAACCAGCGCTCCCTAGAGCTCGAAGAAGATGCCCTTGTTCCAAGGGAAGACGAAGTTGAAGCCTTCTCCTCGGAAGAACGAGCCGATAATGACGAGCGACGCCCACATCATGAGGAACATCGTCATCATCGCGATCGCGAACTTGCGATCGTTGGGTTTGTGCGATGGGTTCTTGTCGATGTACGGCGTGATCGCGAGCAGGCCGAGGGCAATACCGGGAATGGTCACGCCGGCGACCATCGGCTGGAACATCTTCAGCAGTTCTTGCAATCCGAGGAAGTACCACGGCGCCTTCGACGGGTTCGGCGTCTGGTTGACGTCGGCGAGGCCGAGGAGGGGCGCCTTCACGAGCGCCGAGAAGATAGTCACCATCGCGGTCATCGACAGCGTCGCCGCGAATTCGATGGCAAGCAGGTGCGGCCACACGTGCACCTTGTCCTGTGCTTCGGCGCGCGCTTGTTGAATGGAACCCGATTTGACGACGGTCAGCAGTCGCTGCGTGTGGCCGCCGGGACCGGTCGTCGTCGGGGCGGGCGCCGCGACCGCGGTTGTCGCCGCGCGGCCCCCGCCGGCCGCGGCCGCGGCTTCGCCACCGCCACCACCGCCACCACCGTCGCCGGCAAGTGCGGCCTTGCGGCGACGAGAGCGTTCGAGCAAGTGCGCGGGGACGCCGGCGACGTCCTCGGTGATCGCGTCGCCGTCGCCGCCGGCGGCTGCCGCGGGCGCAGCTTCTTCGGCCACGGCCGCCTCGGCTTCGGGCGCGCCACCTTCCGCGTGCGCGTCCGTCTCGCCCGCGTCTGGCTCTTCGCCTTCGACGGGAAGGCCGAGCGCCTTGCGACGCTCCTTGCTCCGCCGCAGCAGGTGTTCGGGTACGTCAGCCATGCGACGTCGACCTCCGGCGGCCCTCATTCGCCCGTGCGACCCCGCACGCTGTCCGAGCCTCTGCTCTGTGCCTGGATGTCATGTGCCCGCGCCTCCCTTCGACTCAGAGCGGCCCGGAGATGCCGCCGTCCTTGCGGACGCGCCAGAAGTGAACGGCCATGAAGATCACGATGACGAACGGCAGCATCAAGACATGGAGCACGTACCAGCGCAGCAGCGTCTCGCTGCCGATCTCTCTACTGCCGAGCAACACGTACTTCACCGACGAACCGAAGACAGGCGTGTAACCCATCATGTTCGTGCCGACGGTCACGGCCCAAAGGGACAGCTGGTCCCACGGCAGCAAGTAGCCGGTGAACGAGAGCAGCAGAGTCAGCGTCAACAAGATGATGCCGATGACCCAGTTGAACTCGCGCGGCGACTTGTATGCGCCGTGGTAGAAGACGCGCGCCATGTGCAGGAAGACCGACAGCACCATGAGGTGCGCGGCCCAACGATGCATGTTGCGAACAAGGGATCCGAACGTCACCGCTGTTTCGAGCGACTGCACGTTCGCGTAGGCCTCGGTGACCGTCGGCCGGTAGAAGAACATCAAGAAGATGCCGGTGACGGTCAACAGGATGAACAAGAAGAACGACAGGCCGCCGAGGCACAGCGTGTACGACACCTTCACCGCGTGCCGCTTGACCTTCACCGGGTGAAGATGGAACAGCACGTTGTTCATGATCACGTAGGAGCGGTTACGGGGAGAGTCGGTGTAACCCTTGCGGAACACGGAACCGGGCCGGAAGATCGATGTCCACGCCTGCGACTCACGGGTCTTTTCGCCGATCGCGCCGACGCGCTCCATGATCTTCGGCCGGTGACCGTTGCTTCCGTTCCCGTTCGCCACTTGCTTACTCCCCGCGCTGCAGGGCCGCTCGGGCCTCGCCTCGGGCTGTTCTCGTGGATGTCGCTCGTGTCATGTCGATGCCCTCGGCTCGCGTCCCGTCGGCGGTCAGAAGCGGACGCCGTAGGCGTAGCCGTGTCGGTTGGTGCGGGTGTTGGGGTCGCCGTTGCGCCATTGGTCGGTGACTTTGCCCAAGATGATGACGCCGGTGGGGCAGCGGTCGACGCACAGGGCGCAGCGGGTGCAGACGTCTTCGTCGACGACGAAGAAGACGTGGTCCTTGGGGTCGTCGCCGGGGGCGTCGGCGTTGACGGCGGTGTCGACGGCGTCGGTGGAGAGCATGTGGATGCATTTCCAGGGGCAGATGTCGACGCAGCCTTCGCAGAGGATGCACTCGGCTTGGTCGATGTGGAGGAACTGTTTGGGCTTGACGGCTTTGGTCAGCCAGTTCGTGTCGACCTCTTGCAGCACGTAGCTGGTCGAGAACTCCGGCATCGGCGGGTTCGCGTCCGTTCTCGCCATGTCTATGCGCTCTCTCGCCGCTGACCGGGATACCCGGCTCGCGGCCGCTCGATCGCCGGCGAGTTCGCTCCGGCCGCGCCGGCGCTCACCGCGTCGTGAATGCCGATGAGGGGCGCGAACGTCAGGTTCATGACTCGCTCGTTGTCACGGGGCGGCCGTACGCGCTCACGCGTTCGGCGCGACGCGCGCGCAGGCGCGCCAGGATGCCGCCACTCGCTTCCGACTCGCCGTGCTCTTCACCGGTTGCCGGTGCCGGCTCGACGACCTTTCGCTTCTGCCACGCAGCGAACAGGTAGATGTTCAAGGCGAGGACGACGACGTAGATCAACGCGGCGAACGCGTCGGTGAACTTGTCGCGCGTGATGTCGAACGGCGGAAGATTCGTCGCCCATTGGCTGCGGTGCAACAAATACGTCGACGAGTCGAAGTTCAAGTACGAGTTGCCGAAGATGATCCACTCTGACGGGATGACCGCGTACCCGAGCGTCAGCCAGATCCACACGCCCATCGCGCCGAGGTATGCCTGTGCCCAAGTGGACGGCTCGCTCGAGCGCTTCGGCCGGCGCACCAGGTAGAGAGCGATGCCGGTCGTGATGACGAACATGAGCGTCGCCCAGATGAGACGGCCGCCGCGGCGCGGAAAGTGCGAGCCGAATACGGTCTTGGGCAGGAGATTGGGCGCGTGCACAGCGAGCAGGTTCCACAACTGGAAGTTGCGCATGCGCTCCGGCGCCCTTTCTTACTTGGCCGTGTCGCCCTTCGTACCACGCTAGATGCGTGCGCGGCACATTATGTGACACCGGAAAGCTACGGCGTTCGCCGCTTCGTTTCCGAGTCTTCGGGCATGTGATCATGTGCTCTATGAGTGCGGGTACTGAGCGTGCGTACGACGTGCTCGTTGTCGGCGGTGGGCCGGCGGGAGCAAGCCAGGCGCAGATTGTCGGCGCGGTTGTCGCGCGAGGTGGCGCGGGCGATGGAGCGCCGGCGATCGGAGCCGTATGAGCAGGGTCGATTACGACGTGCTCGTTGTCGGCGGTGGGCCGGCGGGAGCAAGCCAGGCGCAGATTGTCGGCGCGGTTGTCGCGCGAGGTGGCGCGGGCGATGGAGCGCCGGCGATCGGAGCCGTATGAGCAGGGTCGATTACGACGTGCTCGTTGTCGGCGGTGGGCCGGCGGGAGCAAGCCAGGCGCAGATTGTCGGCGCGGTTGTCGCGCGAGGTGGCGCGGGCGATGGAGCGCCGGCGATCGGAGCCGTATGAGCAGGGTCGATTACGACGTGCTCGTTGTCGGCGGTGGGCCGGCGGGAGCAACCGCTGCGTACTGGCTCGCGACGCATGGTCGGCGCGTGCTCGTGGTCGAGAAGAAGCGCTTTCCGCGCGACAAGACATGTGGCGACGGACTGACGCCGCGCGCGGTGCGGCAGCTCCACGACATGGGTCTCGCGGAGCGCCTCGACGGCTTTCAACGCTTCGACGGATTGCGGTCGACAGCGCACGGCATCACGCTCGAGCTCGCGTGGCCCGAGCACCCGGACTTCCCGCCGTACGGATATGTGGTGCGGCGCCGGGAGCTCGACGAGATGGTCGCGGATCGAGCCGTAAAGGCCGGGGCAACGCTGTGGCAGGGCGCCGAGGCCGTCGAGGCTGTCGTCGACGGGGGGTTCGTCGCCGGCGCCGGCGTCCGCGACAAGGAACGCGGCGTGACGGAGTCGGTCCGAGCCCGCTACGTGGTCGTGGCCGACGGCGCCAACTCGCGCTTCGGGCGCGCGCTCGGTACTGCTCGCGACCGGTCGTACCCCCTGGGCATGGCGATTCGCGGCTACTTCACGAGCCCGTTCCACGACGAGCCTTGGATCGAGAGCCACCTCGACATCCAGGACCGATCCGGGAACCACCTGCCGGGGTATGGGTGGATATTTCCGGTTGGCGACGGCACGGTCAACGTCGGCGTGGGCTTGCTCTCGACGTTCTCGGGCTGGAGAGACATCAACACCACCAAGCTGATGGCGGCGTTCTGCGACACCGCGCCCGCCCGCTGGGGCCTGTCGCCCGAGACCGCTACCTGCGCCCCTACCGGCGGGCGGCTCCCGACCGGCGGTTCGGTGCAGCCGCGCGTCGGGCCGACGTTCGTTGTCGCGGGCGACGCGGCCGGCTTCGTGAACCCCTTCAACGGCGAGGGGATCTCGGTCGCTTACGAGACCGGCCGGCTCGCGGCCGACGCGGTCGAGCTCGCACTCGCGACCGGTGACGGGCGCGCGCTCGGTACCTACGATGCGCGCATCGCCGAGGTGTACGGCCTCTATTTCAAGACCGCTCGTGCGTTCGTGCGCGCGATCGGCAACCCGGCGGTCATGCGCGAGCTCACGCGCGTCGGGATGCACAGTCGCACGCTGATGGAGTGGGTGCTGCGGATCATGGCGAACCTGCTACGGCCGGACGAGCTCGGTCCCGCCGAAGCCGTGTACCGCACGCTCGCCGCGATGGTGCGCGTCGCGCCCGAACCCTGAGCTCGCACCGATGACGCTCGTTGTCGCCCATCGCACCTGCCCTCGCGACGCGCGGGAGAACTCGCTCGCCGGAATCGAGGTCGCAGCCCGCGCGGGTGCGGATGCCGTTGAAGTCGACGCGCGCAGGAGCCGCAACGGCACCGCAGTGTTGCTGCACGACCCGTGGCTCGGGCGGGTGCAGAAGGTCCCGCTCCCGCTGCGCGGGGCGAACGACGCATTGCTCGCGCGCTTGCACGTCCCGACGCTGCGCGATGCGCTCGAGACTGCACGCGGGCTCGGGCTCAAGGTTGCGATCGACACCAAGGACCCGCGGGCGGCCGAAGCCGTGCTGCACGCGATCGTCGCGGCCGGCGCCGAGCACGAGGTGCTGCCATGGTCGCAGCACATGCCGGTGGTGCGCGCGTTCGTGCGGGCGCTGCCCGACGCGGAGGTCGCGCTGCTGCGCGACTCGTTCACGGCCGAGCA
Source organism: uncultured Actinomycetes bacterium (assembly GCA_963836365.1). GTDB lineage: Bacteria > Actinomycetota > Acidimicrobiia > IMCC26256 > PALSA-610 > DASQHW01. Next base: position 150,114 of record CAWIJC010000003.1, on the reverse strand, counting down.
GCACGAGCGCCTGCTGATCGACGCGGAAGCGATCGGTGCTCGCGCGATCAGTGCTCATCAGGACACGGTCACGTCGGAATTCATCGCCGCGGCCCGGGCGAGCGGCCTGGCCGTCTACTGCTGGTATCAGCAGTACGACCTCCAGGAACAGCGCCTCGGCGCGGCCGCCGCGGCGGGGCTCGCCGGCGTCGTCACCGACTGGCCCGCGGCCGCGCGCCGCATCGTCGAGACGCGCGCCTAGGTCGCCGACCGTTTGGACGTTCTGGCACGTCCCAGCGTCGCGATCGGTCCGAACGGTCGCCCGGGGTAGCCTGACCCGCATGTGTGCAGGCTGCGTCAGCAAGGTCGACATGATCGCCGGAACGGTGGGCTTCAGCGCCTACGTGTTGAAGGGGCCGGCTCAAGAAGCCTTGATCGCCGCGGGGCTGCTGCCCGAGGTGCACCCGCTCGCACGCGAGATGCGCACCGTGCCGTTCTTGCGCAGCCTCGACCTCGACCCCGTCGCGATCCTCGGTGAGGAGGCGACGACCGCCGCCGATCGCGCGCTCGCATTTCCGCGCCAGAAGGTCTACCGGCGCTCGTTCCGAGACGCGATCGCGCTGCTCACGGGCCGCGCCATCGGTTCCCACAGGACGCCCGCGGTCCAGTACACGAGGTAGAGCAGTACCAGCGTCACCGGGAGCACGATCCACGGAGTGACGTGGGGGAGGTGGACGGAGGCGACCCACCACGGTCCGGTCCACGACAGGTCCCACGGATAGCCGTGACGTTTCACGCCGTTGATCTCGGGTCGCGCGACGAGGTGCGCCCAGGTCGTCCACGCGACGAGCCGGCACACGCCGTAGAAGAACACCCCTCGGTAGATCGCGAGCAGCCCGCGTTCGTCGAACCACTGCCCGAGCCATGACCACACATTCGGATCAGCCGCGACGACGTTCGTGCGCCAGAACTCGCGCGTGAGGCACCGCCACGAGAGCAACACGACGATCAGCCAGAACGCATCCATCGCGAAGCCGAGGCTGCTGTAGTACGCGGCTGCGTCGAGGTACTTGCCGCCCTGCACGGTCGCGGCGTACGCCCACGTGTGCAGGCTCCAGTTCAACGTGCTGAACGGGAACAGCAACATCGTGCCGATGCTGTCGTTGACATCGGTGAGCACGTGGGCAGCGAACCCGAGCAGGTAGCCGATCGTCCATGCGCGATTGTGCTTCCACGCCCAGATGCCGAGGCAGACGAGCACACCGAAGAACAGCGTGTGGCTGAAACCCGCGCCGGGCCAGCCTCGGTGCCATTGGTACGGCTTGCTCGCGCCGTAGTGCGTGCCGTTGATCGTGATGCCGTACACCCAGAACTTCGCGAGGAAGTCGGGCGTGAAATCGCCGAAGAAGATCGCGAACCAGCTGATCTGGGCCTTCATCTTCTTCGGGAGGTGGGCCTGGACCGCGTACACCTCGAACTGATGCGCCGCCCAGCTCATGCGGCTGCGACCTCCGGCGCTCTATCACGGCGCGCCAGTGCTCGACGGTCCGCGCCTGCGGTCTGCGCCTGGCTGCTCATGCGGCTGCGACCTCCGGCGCTCTATCACGGCGCGCCAGTGCTCGACGGTCGGCGCCTGCGGTTTGCGCCTGGCTGCTCATGCGGCTGCGACCTCCGGCGCTCTATCACGGCGCGCCGGTGCTCGACGGTCGGCGCCTGCGGTTTGCGCCTGGCTGCTCATGCGGCTGCGACCTCCGGCGCTCCATCACGGCGCGCCGGTGCTCGACGGTCGGCGCCTGCGGTCTGCGCCTGGCTGCTCATGCGGCTGCGACCTCCGGCGCTCCATCACGGCGCGCCGGTGCTCGACGGTCGGCGCCTGCGGTCTGCGCCTGGCTGCTCATGCCGGCGGGCGGCGGGTGTGCGGCGGACGGATCGGCTGGTGGCGGAACAGCTTCCAGATCGCGGGCAGGCCCCAGACCCACGCGACGAGCCAGAGCGGGCCGAGCACCCAGTTCAGCATCCACTTGTTGTAGATCGCGAGCGACACGTACGTGATCGCCGCGGCGCTATAGAGAAGGACGTCGACGTACTTCGACGGATTCGTCGGGCTCGACGGACTGGGTGTCGACGGGCTGGCGCCCGGCTCGCTCATCGCGGCCGAACGTTAGTTGCGCCTGCGCGAAGCGGTGTGCCGCAGACGACGTCGGGTAGCGTCTCGCGCGATGGCTGACTACCTGCCGATCCTCGTGATGGCCGGCCTGGTGGTCGCGTTCGTGATGGTCTCGTTCGTCGCGTCGCAGCTCCTCGCTCCGCAGCGCCCGAACGCGGCGAAGCAAGCGCCGTACGAGTGCGGAATCGTCCCCGAGCAAGAGACCGCCGAGCGTTTCCCGGTGAAGTTCTACCTGGTCGCGATGTCGTTCATCGTGCTCGACGTCGAGATCGTGTTCCTCTATCCGTTCTCGATTGTGTACCGCGGGCTCGCGTTGTACGGATTGATCGCGATGTCCGTCTTCGTCCTCGTGTTGCTCGTGCCGTTCGCGTATCTGCTGTCGGTTGGTGCGCTCGATTGGGCACCGGTGCGCGACGTGTTGCACCGCCTGCCCGGTCCGCTGCTGCGCACGAAGGACGCGATGCTCGAACCACCGGCCGTGCCCGACGAGGAAGCGGCGGCCTGATGGGTCTCGACCAGGTCCCGCACAACTTCTTGACCGCGCGTCTCGAAGACGTCGTGCGCTGGGGTCGCCGCAACTCGGTGTTCCCCGCGACGTTCGGTCTCGCGTGTTGCGCGCTCGAGATGATGGCGACCGGTGCCGCGCACTACGACCTCGCGCGCTTCGGCATGGAGGTATTCCGAGCATCGCCGCGCCAAGCCGACCTGATGATCGTCGCCGGTCGCGTGTCGCAGAAGATGGCGCCCGTGCTCCGCCAGGTCTACGACCAGATGGTCGAGCCCAAGTGGGTCATCTCGATGGGCGTGTGCGCGAGCAGCGGCGGCATGTTCAACAACTACGCGATCGTGCAAGGCGTCGACCAGATCGTTCCGGTCGACGTGTACGTTCCCGGTTGCCCGCCGGGGCCCGAGACGCTGATGCACGGCATCCTCACGTTGCACGAGCAGATCCGCACCGGCGAACTGCTGCGCCGGCGTGAGGCGTCGGCGACGGGTGGCGCGGGCATCGATCTCGGCCGCGAACCCGTGTCCGCGACCTCCTGACCACCCGCACCGAGGCGACGGCCATGGCCGACGACACCGCTCGTGAAGACGATCACGAGGCCGACGGTCCGCCGGAGGACGAGCGTCCCGCCGACGAGGTCGCCGCCGCGCTCGTCGAGAGGTTTCCCGGCTCAGCTTGGCGACGACGAGCCACGGCCAGCCGGTCGTCTACGTCGAGCGGGACGCGCTCGCCGACGTCGCGCGGTTCTTGCGCGACGAGCAGCAGTTCACGATGTGTCGTCGACATCACCGCCGTCGACCATCTGCTCGACCGGCGCGCGCCACGGCCGGCGGGTCGTCGCGCTCGAGCGTTTCGAGGTCGTCGTCAACTTCTTGTCGCACGCGCGCAACCGGCGGATCCGGGTGATCTGCGAGGTGCCCGCGGCCGACCCGACGGTGCCGTCGCTCACCGGCGTGTACATGGGCACGAACTTCCCCGAGCGCGAGACGTACGACCTGTTCGGCATCACGTTCGAGGGTCATCCCGACCTCACGCGGATCCTCATGCCCGATGACTGGCACGGTTCATCCGCTGCGCAAGGACGACGCGCCGGCGCGCGTGCCAGTGACGTTCAAGGGCGACCCGAGCCCGAGATGAAACTTCATGGTCGAGCTGGCACGACGCGGCGACCGGAGCAGCCCGAAGGGTGCGGCAGGGAGCTCGCCGGAGCGGCGAGCCGACAGGCGAGCGCAACAAGGAATCATGACGCATTTCGATACGGAAGAGGAACGTCTCGAGCGACAGACCGACGAGGGCGCGCAGGAGCTGCGCCAGGCGTCGCGGACACGCGAGCTGGTCTTGACCGGCGGCGGCATGTGGCCAGAGGACGAGCTCGGCGACACGATGATCATCAACATGGGTCCGCAGCACCCGTCGACGCACGGCGTGTTGCGGCTGATGATGGAGCTCGACGGCGAAGACGTGCTGCGCATCAAGCCAGTCATCGGTTACCTGCACACCGGGCATGGAGAAGACCGGCGAAGAGCTCACGTACGTGCAGGGCACGACCAACGTGACGCGCATGGACTACGCGTCGAACTTCGCCAACGAGCTCGTGTACTCGCTCGCAGTCGAGAAGCTGCTCGACGTCGACGCGTTCATCCCGGCGCGCGCGCAATGGATCCGCATGTTGATGTGCGAGGTCGGGCGTATGGCGTCGCACCTCCTGTTCCAGGCGACGAACGGCATGGACATCGGCGCGGTGTCGATGATGCTCTACGGCTGGCGCGAGCGCGAAGAGTGCCTGCGGTTCTTCGAGTACGTCACCGGCCTGCGGATGAACTGCAACTACATCCGGCCCGGTGGTGTCGCCGCCGACCTGCCCGACGGCTGGGAAGAGCGCGTGCTCGAGGTGTGCGACGTCGTCGAAGCCGGGGTGCGCGACTACGACGAGCTGCTCTCCGAGAACCCGATCTGGCGCGAGCGCACGGTCGGCATCGGTGTGATCACGACCGAGGAGTGCCTCGAGCGCAGCATCACCGGCCCGATCCTGCGCTCGACCGGCTTCGCCTGGGACCTACGCAAGGCGCAGCCGCTACCTGCCGTACGACGAGGTCGACTTCGACGTCATCTACACGAGCAACGGCGACGTCTACGACCGCTATCGCATCCGCCTCTACGAGATCCTCGAGTCGGCGAAGATCGTGCGGCAGTGTGTGGAGAAGATGCCGCCCGGCGACTACCGCGTGCAGGACAAGAAGATCACGCCGCCGCCGCGTGCACGCATCGACGAGTCGATGGAAGCGTTGATCCACCACTTCAAGCTGTTCACCGAGGGCTTCAAGGTGCCGCCGGGCGAGACGTACGTCGCGGTCGAGTCGCCGCGCGGTGAGATCGGCTGCTACATGGTGAGCGACGGCTCGGGGAAGCCGGTTCGCATGCACATCCGCGGCCCGTCGTTCTACAACCTGCAGTCGATCGACGCGATGGGATCCGACACCCTCGTTGCCGACGCGGTGGCGATCGTGTCGAGCATCGATCCGATCATGGGCGAGGTCGACCGATGAACTTCGCGTTCGTGCCGACGAGATCGTGGCGCGGTACCCGCACGCGAAGTCGGCGATCCTGCCGCTCGCGCACCTCGCGCAGGACGAGAACGGCTGGTTGAGGCCCGCGGCGATGCGCGAGATCGCCGAGCTGACCGGTACGACGCCGGCCGACGTCTCGGCACGTGCTCCTTCTACACGATGCTCAAGCTGCGGCCGTCGGGGAAGCTCATCGTGTCGGTGTGCACGAACGTCACGTGTCTCGTGACGGGCGGCCCCGAGATTCTCGACCAGCTCGAAGCGAGGTACGCGACCGACGCCGACGTCACGGTCGAAGAAGTCGAGTGCCTCGCGGCGTGCGGTGGCGCACCCGCGCTGCAGGTCAACTACGAGTTCCACGAGCACGTGACCGCACAGTCGGCAGAGCAGATCGTCGAGCAGTACAAGCGCGGCGAGCGCATCGCGCGCACGGTGTCGGGAGCGACCGTTGCCTGAGGAGACACGGCTCGTCACCAAGCGGTTGCACGACCGTCCCGACGACTCTTGGACGATCGCCGCCGCGGCCGCGACCGGCGCGTACGAGGTGTTGCGCGACGTGTTCGCGCGGGGCGACCGGGCGAACGTCCAGGAGCAGGTGAAGCTCTCGGGGCTGCGCGGGCGCGGCGGCGCCGGCTTCCCGACCGCGCAGAAGTGGTCGTTCCTGCCGGCCGACTCGTTCCCGCGTTACCTCGTGGTCAACGCCGACGAAGGCGAGCCGTCGACGTTCAAAGACCGCATGCTCGTCGAGCGCGATCCGCACCAGCTGATCGAGGGCATCGTGATCGCGTCGTACGCGATCCAGTGCAACCTCGCGTTCGTCTACGTGCGCGGCGAGTTCGCCCTCGGCTACGACCGGCTGACGAGGGCTCATCGCGGACGCGCGCGCACGAGGGTTTCTCGGCACGAACATCCTAGGCTCGGGCTTCGACATCGAAATCGTCGTGCACCGCGGCGCGGGCGCGTACATCTGCGGCGAGGAGACCGCGCTGCTCGAGTCGCTCGAAGGTGAGCGCGGCATGCCGCGCATCCGCCCGCCGTTCCCGGCGATCGAGGGCTTGTACGCGAAGCCGACCGTCGTGAACAACGTCGAGACGCTGTCGACGGTGCCGCACATCCTGCAGGATGGGCGGCGCGGAGTACGCCAAGCTCGGCGTCAACCGCTCGACCGGCACGCGCATCTTCTCGGTGTCGGGTCACGTGAAGAGGCCCGGCAACTACGAGGTCGAGCTCGGCATGACGTTCCGCGACCTCATCTACGGGATCGCGGGCGGCATCCGCGAGGACCGCGCGATCAAGTTCTTCATCCCCGGTGGCGCGTCGTCGCAGTGGCTGATCGGCAGCGACGAGCACCTCGACGCGCCGCTCGACATGGACTTCGTGCAGCAGACGTTCGGCGTCATGCTCGGATCGGGCGCCGTGATGGTGTACGACGAGACCGTCGACCCGGTGCTCGTTGCCTGGCGGCTCGCGAAGTTCTTCGCGCACGAGTCGTGCGGCAAGTGCACGCCGTGCCGCGAGGGCGCGGGCTGGATCGAGAAGGTGCTCTACCGCATGTCGCACGGGCTCGGCCGGCCCGACGATCTTGACGTGCTCTTCGACGTCGGCGACAACATCTCGCCCGGCGTGATGAACGCGCCGTTCGTCCAGACCACGATCTGCCCGCTCGGCCCGTCGACCGTGAGCTGCATCGCGAGCCTGCACAAGTACTTCAAGGACGAGATCCAGCAACGCTTCGAGGCGACGGTGCGCATCGTGACCGACGACCGAGCCGCAGAAGACGACCGCGACGGTCACCGTCGACGGCGTGTCGTTCGAGGCGAAGCCCGGCGAGCTCGTGATCAAGGCCGCGCAGGAACACGGCATCTACATCCCGCGGTTCTGCTGGCACGAGCGCATGAAGCCTGTCGGCATGTGCCGCATGTGCCTCGTGCAGATCGACGGTGTGCGCGGCTTCCCGCCCGCGTGCACCACTCCTGTCACCGACGGCATGGTCGTGCACACGCAGAACGAGCAGTGCGCAAGATCCAAGACGGCGTGCTCGAGTTCCTGCTGATCAACCATCCGCTCGACTGCCCGGTGTGCGACCGCGGCGGCGAATGCCCGCTGCAGGACCAGACGCTCGCGTTCGGTCCCGGCGAGTCGCGGTTCGTCGAGGAGAAGCGGCACTTCCCGAAGCCGATCCCGCTCTCCGACCTCGTGCTGCTCGACCGCGAGCGCTGCATTCAATGCGCGCGCTGCACGCGCTTCGCCGACGAGATCGCTGGCGACACGCTGATCGACTTCGTCGACCGTGGCGAACGCACGCAGGTGCTGAACTTCGAAGGCGAGCCGTTCGACTCGTACTTCTCCGGCAACACCGTGCAGATCTGCCCCGTCGGCGCGCTCACGGCGACGCAGTACCGCTTCCGCGCCCGGCCCTGGGACCTCGCGACCGCGGAGACGTCGTGCACGACGTGCGCGGTGCACTGCCGCGGCGCGGTGCAGTCGTCGTCGAACCGCCTCGTGCGGCTGCTCGCCGTCGACTCCGAGCCGGTCAACCACGGCTGGCTCTGCGACAAGGGCCGGTACGGGATCGAATGGATCCACGCCGACGACCGCATGCTCGAGCCGCAGGTCCGCGCCGGGGGTGCACTCGACGCAGGTGTCGTGGCCCGACGCGCTCGACGCGGTTGCCGAGCACATACGTGCGGCGCGCGAGGAGAGTCGGCGCGGGTGCGATCGCGTTGCTCGGCGGCGCGCGCGGGACGAACGAGGACGCGTACGCGTGGTCGTGGTTGATGAAGGGCGTGATCGGCACCGATCACGTCGACGCGCAGATGGGCGACGGACTGCCCGCCGACTTCGTGCTCGGGATGCCGCGCGCCGAGATCGCCGATTGCGAGCACGCGGGCGCGATCGTGCTGCTGGCCGGCGACCTCGAAGAAGAGGTGCCGGTGCTCGCGCTCCGCGTGCGGCGTGCCGTGCTCGAGCTCGGCGTGCCGCTCGTCGACTGCGCGCCGATCGCACACAAGCTCACTCCACACGCGCGTGTGGTCGCCCGCACCGCGCCCGGTGAAGCGGTTCCCGAGCACGTCCGCGGCCAGATCGACGACGCCTGCGAAGGGCGCGACGGCCCGGTCGTCGTCATCGTCGGCCGTGGCAACCTCGCCGCACACGCGGATGCGGTCGTCGCGAGCGCCGCAATGCTGGCGGGACACAACACGCGGTTCCTCTCCGCGCTTCGACGTGCCAATGTGCACGGCGCGCTCGACGCCGGTCTCGCGCCGGGTTTCCTCCCCGGACGCGTGTCGCTCGACGCCGCGCGCGACTGGTTCACCGACCGGTGGGGCGCGGTGCCGAAGGAGCGCGGGTTGGACGCCGAAGGCATCCTGCGCGCCGCGGCCGACGGCAGGCTCGACGTGTTGATCCTGCTCGGCGCCGACCCGATCGCCGACTTCCCCGACGCGACGCTTGGCGCGGGAGGCGCTCGTGAACGTCGCCGGTCGTCATCGCGGTCGACGGGTTCGCGTCCCCGTCGACGCAGCGTGCCGACGTGTTCCTGCCGTGCACGCTGTGGGGCGAGAAGGCGGGCACGGTGAGCAATCTCGAAGGCCGCGTGCAGCGTCTCGGCCGGAAGGTCGCGCCCGAAGGCACCGCGATGGACGACTGGCGCATCGCGCTCGAGCTCGCCGCTGCGGCTCGGCGAGGAAGCCGACCTCGTGACCGTCGACGAGATCACCGACGCGTTCTCGCTCGGTCGCGCCCGCGTTCGCGGGCGTGAACGCGGCGCTGTCGAAGCGCGCGCGCGACGGGATCGTGCTGCCGCTACGCGACGCACCGCGACGAGCTCGTGCTGCGCTCCCGCGACCTGTCGATCATGGCCGACGACGGCCCGGGCACGAGCTGGGACCCGATCAAGGTCGAAGGCGTCGTGCCCGCGGCTCGACGAACGCCGTCGAAGGAAGCGGCGCCGGCTTCGAGCCGCTGAAGCCCGGTATCGGCGACCCCGCCGAGGACCCCGAAACCGCGGCCCGTGTGGTGGAGACCGCGACCCGGGCAGCCGACGCAGCCGCCGCACCCGGGGTACCGGCGCTGCACCGCTGGACGGCGACACACACCCACAGCGCCGTGCCGAGCCGCGACGCGTACGCTCTGCGACTCGTGTCGGGCCGCACGCTCTACGACGCAGTCGCACGGTCCGCGAGACGCCGCTCGCTCGCGAAGCTCATCGCGCGACGGCGCGGTGCTGCGCGTGAATCCCGCCGACCACGCTGCGTATCGGCGTCGACGCCGGCGGCTCGTGTGCGCATCACCTCGCCGCGAGGCTCGCAAGAGGTCGCGCTCCTCCCCGACGACCGGGTGCCGGCCGGTACCGCGCGCTACGACTTCTCCGCCGACGGCGAAGGGCCCGCGTTGCTCATCGACGCGCGGCGCCGGTCACCGACGTGCGCGTGGAGGCGCGTCCGTGACCGCGCTGCTCGCGCTCGACCCGCTCTTCGACGGTTCGGTGTCGTTGTCGGTCTTCATCGTCGTCGTCATCAAGGTCGTGGTCGCGTTCGTGATCCTGCTCGTCGCGGTGATGCTCTACATCTGGGCGATGCGCAAGGTCATCGCCGACATGCAGAACCGCATCGGACCGAACCGCGCCGGCCCGTACGGCGTGCTGCAGACGCTCGCCGACGGCATCAAGCTGTTCTTCAAGGAGCAGTCGATTCCCGACTCCGCCGACCGGCCGGTGTTCCGCCTCGCGCCGTACCTGTCGATCATGCCGGCGTTCTTGCTGTTCTGCGTCGTGCCGATCGGGGCGGCCCCGCGACGGCACGGTGTCGATCCTCGGGTCACCGCACGTTCCTGCAAGTCGCCGACCTGCCGATCGGCGCGCTGTTCATCCTTGCGATGTCGGGCCTCGGCGTCTACGGCGTGATGCTCGCGGGCTGGTCGTCGGGCTCGAAGTACCCGCTGCTCGGCTCGGTGCGCGCGTCGGCGCAGCTGCTCTCGTACGAAGCGGCGTTCGGGCTCGCGATCCTCGCGGTGCTGATCCAGGCGAACTCGCTGTCGACGCACGACGATCGTGGCGCAGCAGATGGGCACGTCGTGGCACACGTTCGTGAGCGACGCGTACTGGCCGCGCACGATCGTCGCGTTCGTGCATCTTCTTGATTGCGGCGACCGCCGAAGTCAACCACCCTCCGTTCGACCTCGTCGAGGCCGAACAGGAGCTCGTCGGCGGGTTCAACACCGAATACACCGGCATTCGGTTCGCGATCTTCTTCCTCGCCGAGTTCATGAACGTGATCACGATGTCGGCGATCGCGGTCACGCTGTTCCTCGGCGGACCGTCGGGGCCGGGCATCGGCGCCGGGACGCGGCTTCGTCAACACGTGGATCGTCCCGGTGTTCTGGTTCCTCGTGAAGCTGCTCGCGTTGTTGTTCACGACGGTGTGGGTGCGCGCTTCGGTGCCGCGCATGCGCTACGACCGTCTGATGGCGCTCGGTTGGAAGGTGCTCATCGAGGTCGCGGTGCTCTGGGTGCTGGTGACGGCCGCGATGCAGGTCGCGAACGACCAGGACTGGAACATGGTCGTCACGTTCTTCGTCGTGCTCGGCGGCGGCGCCCTGCGTGCTCGCCACGCTGTACTCGCGATTCCCAAGTCGCGGCGAGCAGGTCGAGGAGTTCCGCTGATGGGACGGCTTTCCGGTTTCCTCGTGACGCTGCGCCAGATGGGCAAGCCGCGTCTCACGACCGCAGTTCCCGCACGAGAAGCATCCGAAGCCGAACCGCCTCCACGGCCGTCATGTGCTCAACCGGTACGAGGACGGCATGGAGAAGTGCATCGGTTGCGAGTTGTGCGCCGGTGTGTGCCCGGCGCGGTGCATCTACGTGCGCGGCGCCGACAACCCCATCGACGACCCGGTGTCCCCCGGCGAGCGTTACGGCTTCGTCTACGAGATCAACTATCTGCGGTGCATCCACTGCGACCTGTGCGTCGAGGCGTGCCCCACCGAAGCGATCACCGAGACGAAGCTGTTCGAGTTCTCGTTCGTCGACCGCAACGACGCGATCTACACGAAGGACCAGTTGCTCGTCGACGACAACGGTCGCGCGCGTCGAATGCCGTGGGAGCTGTGGTTCGGCGACGAAGACGATCGCACGAGCGAGTGGGTGCGTGCGACTGCGCCGTCGGGCTCCGCAGCGTACGAAGGTCGCGGATCTGGTCCGGCGAGCTGGGATACGGGGTGCGGCCGGCCGAGGGCGGGCAAAGTGATCGCGTCCCGGGGGACGCCGAGGAAGCACCGCATTTCGACGAGAAGGAACCCTCCAGCTGATGGAAGCGGTCATCTTCTTCGTGTGCGCGGCGGCGGTGCTCACCGGCGCGTTCGGCGTGGTCATCGCCCGCAACCCGGTGCACTCCGCGCTCTTCCTGCTGCAGACGCTCCTCGGTGTCGCGGTGCTGTTCCTGCAACTGAACGCCGCGCTCGTCGCGGCAATCCAGATCGTCGTGTACGCGAGCGCAATCGTCGTGCTGTTCCTGTTCGTGATCACGCTGCTCGGCGTAGACCGCCACGAGCCGCTTGCCGACCCGCACCGCTTCCAACGGCCGGCCGCGATCGTGATCGGCGTCCTCGTCCCGGTGCAGCTGATCGTGCTCGCGGGTCGCCACTGGACGACCGGAGTGCACTCCGCGCGCGCGCCGCTCGACCAGCCGCCCAGCGGCAACGTCGAGGTGCTCGCGAAAGCGCTGTTCACCGATTACATCTGGGCCTTCGAGATGACCGCCGTGCTGCTCGTGATCGCCGTCGTCGGCGGCGTCGTGCTGGCGCGTCGCAGCGGCCAGCGCGCGACCGGGGTCGCGAGCCGAGAAGCAACCGGCGTGATCGGCCCCGCGCTGGCGGTAGACGTGCCGCCGAACATCACGGCGACCTACTACCTCGTGCTCGCGTCGATTCTGTTCACTATCGGTGCGGTCGGCCTGCTCGTGCGGCGCAACACGTTGGTGATGTTCATGTGCATCGAGCTGATGCTGAACGCCTCCAACCTCACGTTCGTGGCGTACGCGAAGGCGCTGAACGACATCAGCGGGCAGGTCATCGTGTTCTTCACGCTGGTCGTCGCCGCGGCGGAGGTTGCCGTCGGGCTCGCGATCATCGTGGCCATCTTCCGGCGCCGACAGGATGTCACGGCCGACGACGTCGACCTCCTCAAGGGCTGACCCTTCCATGACGGCACGCGACCTGCTCGACCTTGCATGGGTGATCCCCGCCCTTCCCGCGGCGGGGGCCGTCGTGCTGCTGGTGTTCGGCAAGCGGATCGGCGAACCGAGGGCGGGTTGGATCGCGACGACCCTGATAGCCCTCGCGTTCGGTGCGTCGGTGATCGCGTTCTTCGCGCTGCGCTCACTCGCTCCCGATCAGCGTGCGAACGTCAGCAACGGCTTCACATGGATGCAGGCCGGCGGATTCCGTGTCGACTTCCGGTTCCTCGTCGACCCGCTGTCGACGACGATGATCCTGTTCGTCACGGGCGTCGGCACACTGATTCATCTCTACTCGATCGGCTACATGCACGGCGATGAACGCTTCTCGCGTTTCTTCGCGTACATGAACCTGTTCGCGGCGTCGATGCTCGTGCTCGTGCTCGGGTCGAGCTTCGTGCTCACGTTCCTCGGGTGGGAAGGTGTCGGGCTCTGCTCGTACCTGCTGATCTCGTTCTGGTTCGAGCGCAACTCGGCCGCGGTCGCGGGCAAGAAGGCGTTCGTGACGAACCGCGTCGGCGACTTCGGGTTCATGCTCGCGATGTTCCTCATCTTCTCGAAGCTCGGGTCGCTCGACTACTCGGCGATGGGCGGCGCCGAGCACCTGTCGCAATCGACGGTGACGGCGATCGCGCTGTTGCTGTTCCTCGGCGCGGTCGGCAAGAGCGCGCAGCTGCCACTGCACATCTGGCTGCCGGACGCAATGGAGGGCCCGACGCCGGTCTCGGCATTGATCCACGCCGCGACGATGGTGACGGCTGGTGTGTTCCTGGTGGTGCGCGCACATGTGTTCTTCGACCTTTCCGACCACGCGTCCACTGTGGTCGCGTGGGTCGGCGCTGTCACCGCGTTGTTCGCGGCGACGGTCGCGATCGTCCAGGACGACATCAAGCGCGTCCTCGCGTGGTCGACGATCAGCCAGCTCGGTTACATGTTCCTCGCGGCCGGGGTCGGTGCGTACAGCGCTGCGATCTTCCTGATGGTCGCGCACGCGTTCTTCAAGGCGCTGCTGTTCCTCGGCGCGGGCTCGGTGATCCATTCCGTGCACGACGAGCAGGACATGCGCCGCATGGGTGGCCTACGGAAGTACCTGCCGATCACGTCGCTGACGTTCATCGTCGGTTGGCTGTCGATCGCGGGCGTGTTCCCGTTCTCGGGCTTCTGGGCGAAGGACGAGATCCTCGCTCGCGCGTTCTTCGACCATTCGTACGCGCTCTGGGCCGTGGGGCTCGGCGGTGCGTTGCTCACTGCGCTCTACATGACTCGCCAGGTGTACTTGGTCTTCTACGACGGCGAGCGCTGGCGCGACGAGGAGGTGGCGGCCGGGAGCGCGGCCGTCGGCGCTGAACCGCCGGTGCTCCACGACGAGTCTCCGACGACCGAGCACGCGCAGGCGGAAGCGAGTGGTGAACCGCACGAGGCGCCGTGGACGATGACGGTGCCGCTCGTCGGGCTTGCAGGGCTGGCGACGCTCGGCGGCCTGATCGACCTGCCGTTCTCGAGCCTGCACCTGGAGATCCTCGACTCGTGGCTCGAGCCCGTGCTCGAAGGGGCGCACGCCCCGGAGATCACCGCATTCGGCGGCGCGTTCGGGCTCAGCATGCTCGCGCTCATGGTTGCGATCGTCGGCATCATCGTCGGTCGCGCGCTGTACCTGAACGGGCTGAACGCCGACGGCACCGACCCCGCGGCGAAACGGCTCGGCGGCTTCGCGAACGTGCTCGCCAACGGCTACTACCTCGACGTCGGTCTGGCACGCGTCGTCAGCGGACCGGTCACCGCCTTCGCGCGAGTGTTGAGCGACGGCGTCGACCGATCCGTGATCGACGGTGCGGTCAACGGGGTCGGGAAGTTGGCGCGCGAGGGAGGGGGCGGGTTGCGACGCCTGCAGACCGGGCTCGTTCGCAACTACGCGCTGGCGATCGCCTTCGGCACGCTCGCGCTGCTCGTGTACATGACCACGAGAGTGACCTTCTGATGCTCGCGGCCGTGCCCGAGATCACGTCGCGTTCGTCGTCGCTCGGCTTCCCGCTGCTGACCGCGCTGGTACTCACGCCTGCGGCGGGAGCGTTGATCGCGCTGTGTGTACCACGTCGCCGCCCGGAGGTCGGGCGTGCCGTCGGTTACGCGACGAGCGCGGCGGTGTTCGGCCTCTCGGTGTTCCTGCTCACCCAGTTCGACACCGGTCCGACCGACACCGGGTACCAGCTGTACGAGAGCCACTCGTGGATCGGCGCGCTCGGCATCCGCTGGACGCTCGGCGTCGACGGCATCTCGCTGTTCATGGTCGTGTTGACCGCGCTGCTGATCCCAGTCGGGTTGCTCGCGTCGGCGCACATCGAGAACGCCAAGCCGTTCACCGTGTGGATGCTGCTCCTCGAAGCGGCGTTGATCGGCGTCTTCCTCGCGCTCGATGCGTTGGTGTTCTTCGTGTTCTTCGAATTCATGCTCGTGCCGATGTACTTCTTGATCGCGGGCTGGGGCCACGACAACCGTCGCTACGCGGCGATGAAGTTCTTCCTGTTCACGATGGCCGGTTCCGCGTTCTTGTTCGTCGGCATCCTGTCGGTCGCGTTCCTGCAGGCGCGCGCGGGTCATCCCCTGACCTTCGACATCAAGACGTTGACCGACTACGCGTCGACGAGCATCAAGGGCGGCACCGCCAAAGCGCTGTTCCTCGCCTTCGCCGTGGCGTTCGCCGTCAAGGTGCCGCTGTTCCCGATACACACGTGGCTCCCCGACGCCCACACCGACGCGCCGACTGCAGGATCGGTCGTGCTTGCGGGCGTGATGCTGAAGGTCGGGACGTACGGGTTCCTTCGGTTCGCGGTGCCGTTCTTCCCGCAGGCGGCGGTCGACCTCGCGCCGATCCTGCTCGTCGTGGCGGTGATCGGCATCACGTACGGGGCGATCGTCGCCGCGATGCAACCGAACCTGAAGAGGATCATCGCGTACTCGTCGGTTGCGCACCTCGGGTTCGTGGTGCTCGGCACGTTCGCGTTCACGCGCCAGGGTATGTCGGGCGGATTGTTCACGATGGTGTCGCACGGCCTGACGACCAGCGCGCGCTGTTCTTGCTGGTCGGCATGCTCTACGAACGCCGGCACACGTACGAGCTGAGCGCGTATCGCGGGCTGTGGAAGGCGGTACCGGTGTTCGGTGGCCTGTTCGTTGCGGCGACGTTCGCGTCGATCGGCTTGCCCGGCTTCTCGGGATTCGTCGGCGAATTCTTGTCGTTGCTCGGCGCGTTCCTGACGGCGCGGTGGTACGTCGTCGTCGCGACGAGCGGCGTGATCCTCGCGGCCGTGTACATGCTGTGGGCAGTGCAACGCGCGTTCACGGGCGAGCCCGACGACGACAACGTGGGCACGCGCGAGATCGGCTTCCGCGAACTCGCCATCGTAGTGCCGCTGCTCGGACTCTCGCTGTTTCTCGGTTTGTATCCGAAGCCGGTGCTCGATCGATTCGAGCCGAGCGTCGAGGCGCTCGTGCAGCACGTCAAGGACAACAGCAACGTCAAGGTGCCGGACGTGAGTGACGCCGGACCCGCGGCAGCCGCGGCCCAGAGCGGCGACAAGTGATCACGCTGCTCGGCGCGGACGCAACGCCGATCCCGCGCCCTCCGATCGACTGGTTCGCGATCGCACCGAGATCGCGCTGTTCGCGGCTGCGATCGTCATCGTGCTCGGCCGCTCGCTGATCCGGCACGACCCGCGCGTTCGTGACGCGTCACTGCTGACTGCGTTCACCGGCATCGCCGCGTCGGGCATCTTCGTTGCGGTCCAGTGGTCGTTCGTGCACGAGAACGGCCCGTGGCAGGCGCTGAAGGGCATGGTCGCCGTCGACGGGTTCGGCGTGTTCGTGCAGACCGTGATCCTCGGTGCGACGTTGCTGGGCGTGCTGATCTCGGCCGGCTACCTGCAGCGAGAACGGCTCGAAGGTCCCGAGTATCTCGTGCTGATGTTGTGCTCGGCGACCGGAATGATGCTGATGGCGTCGGCGAACGACCTCATCACCGTGTTCTTGTCGCTCGAGATCCTCTCGATCTCGTTGTACGTGCTCGCCGCGTTCGACAAGCGCCGGCTCACGTCGCAGGAAGCCGGCCTCAAGTACTTCGTGCTCGGCTCGTTCTCGTCGGCGGTGTTCCTCTATGGCATCGCGCTCGACCTACGGCGCGACGGGCACGACGAACCTCACGCGGATCGCGCAGTTCCTCGCCGAGAACACGCTGCTCCACGACGGCGTCTTGCTTGTCGGCTTGGTGTTCTTGCTCGTCGGTCTCGGCTTCAAGGTCGCGGCCGCGCCGTTCCACATGTGGACACCCGACGTCTATGAGGGCGCGCCCACGCCGGTGACCGCGTTCATGGCCGCCGCGACGAAGGCGGCGGCTTTCGCCGCGTTGCTGCGTGTGTTCGTCGGCGCGTTCGACACGTACCGGGTCGACTGGCGGCCTGCGGTATGGGTGCTCGCGGTGATCTCCTTGCTGGTCGGCAGCATTGCCGCAGTGGTGCAGACCGACGTCAAGCGCATGCTCGCGTACCAGTCGATCTCACACGCCGGTTACGTCCTCATCGGTGTGCAAGTCGCGACGGCGAAGGGCACGAGCGCGGCGCTGTTCTACGTCTGCGCGTACGCGGTGATGGCGATCGGCGCATTCACCGTCGTCACCGTCGTCGCGCGCGAAGGCGACGACCGGCATTCGCTCGAGGAGTATCGGGGGCTCGCGCGACGACGGCCGGTGCTCGCCGCGTTGTTCACGTTGTTCCTGCTCGCGCAGGCCGGTGTGCCGTTGACGGGTGGCTTCATCGCAAAACTGTCGGTGTTCGACGCCGCGGTCGATGCCGGTCAGTACTGGCTCGCGCTGATCGGCATGCTCGCGGCAGTGATCGGTGCGTTCATCTACCTGCGGATCGTGCTCGCGATGTTCGCGCCCTCCGCCGACGAGGAAGCACCCGCCGGGCCGCGCATCCGGGTCGACCGCGGCACCGGCCTCGCGCTCGTCGATCGCGGGCGCCGCGATCCTGTTCCTGGGCATCGTTCCCGGCATCGTCCTCGACTTCGCCCGAGACGCGACGCAACTCCTCGCGCGATAGTCGGCGACGAACCAGAGGTTCGTCGCCGAGCTGCTTGGAGCGGCGTACGGCCGCACGCCTCTTGCTCGTTCGACCGGCAAAGCACGGATCGAACGAGCTCGAGGGGGCTGCCCCTCGAGCACCCCTGTGTTGAGCGAGTCACGCGCCTCGGCGGGCGCGAAAGCGGCGGATGCGTTCTGCCATCGTCATCGTCGCAGTGGGATTCGCGCGACGGCGCTCGAGGTCGTCGCAGGTGAGCGTGTACGCCTCGTCGATCAACTCGCGCGCGCCCGAGAAGTCGAAGAGGTCGCGCGGGTCGCGTGGCCGCGGCAGGACGATCACCTCGACGTCGGTCGGCGCGTACCGGAGGTCGAGCTCGAAGCGCTGACTGCGCGCGTGCATGAAGCTCGTCATCACGACGTCGAGCGGTGAGCGTTCCATGCGGTCGGGAACGCCGGCCGAGACGTTGAGCACGTAGACGCGATCAACGGGCCCCGACAACGCGTGCCACAACGGAACGCTGTCGACGACGCCGCCGTCGACGAGGCGCCGCCCGTCGTGTTCGACGATCGGGAAGACGCCCGGGAGAGCAGTGCTCGCGAGCAGCGGCGGACGCAACGGCCCTCTCACGAACACCACCTCTTCGCCGGTATCGAGATCGGTCGCGATCACGCGCAACGGAATCTCGAGATCGGCGAACGCGCGCGCCGGCGTGGCGTGGTGAATGAGTGCGCTCAGCCCGAGGTTGTCGAACAGGTGCGTCTCGCGCCGCATGACGTTCCACGCGCGGTGGATCTTGCCACCAGGAAAGATCTGCTCGGCGCGGAGTTGTTCCCAGACCGCGGCGAGCTGCGCGACGCCGGTGAGGTTGGGTGCGTACGCGATCGCCGCACCATTGAGCGCGCCTGCCGACGTCCCGATGACGACGTCGGGGACGATGCCGTGTTCGAGCAGGGCGCGCAGCATGCCGACCTGGCTGACACCCTGGTTGCCGCCACCGGAAAGCACGAACGCGGTGCGCGGCCGCGTTCGGCGCGTTCCCGGCCCGCGACCGGGCCCCGCCGGGAAACGGCAGCCTCGTCCCCATCCTCTTGTCATCGGTTCGTTCGCGGGTGTCCTTGCGACCCTTGTCGCGAGCCTCGTCAGAGGGGGTGCGGCGGCGGGGCGTCGGCGTCATTTGATCACGACCGTACCCGCGCGAACGCGCGTCAGAGTTCGTGTGTCGAACGGTTCGTCCCCGCAAAAGACCCCACGCGTATACTCCGCACGACCCCGAACTTGTCCGGCAAACGGATGCGCGCGTGACCGAGTTCTACAGGCAGTATCTCGCCGTCGCGGTCTTCGTATTCGCCGCCTTCTTGATGGTCGGCGCGATGCTCGGCGTGGCCCGAATCCTGCGTCCCGAGGTGCCGCAGCACGACAAGTACATCACCTACGAATCGGGCTCCGACCCGTCGCCGTTGTTCGGCCAGGCGAACGTTCGCTACTACGTGTACGCGCTGCTGTTCGTCATCTTCGACGTGGAAGCGGTGTTCATCTTCCCGTGGGCCATCGAGGCCGACACGCTCGGCGTGGTTCGGTCTCGTCGAAATGGCGGTCTTCGTTGGGGTGTTGTTCCTCGGCCTCGCGTACGTCTGGCGGAAGGGGCTGATGAAGTGGGCTTGATCAGCTCGGGCAAGTCGCCCAAGCCACTCAATTGGCCGTCGAATTACAGCCGCAAGTACTCGCTGTGGATGTTCCAGTGGGGACTCGCATGCTGCGCGATCGAGATGGGCGCCGCGCTCGCCGGCCCGCGCTACGACGTCATGCGCCTCGGCGTGATCCCGTTCCCGGCGAGCCCGCGCCAAGCCGACCTGATCGTGATCTCGGGAACCGTCACCGACAAGATGGCACCGGCGATAAAACGTCTCTACGAGCAGATGCCGGACCCGAAGTACGTGATCTCGATGGGTTCGTGCGCGAACTGCGGCGGTCCGTACTGGGACTCGTACTCGGTGACCAAGGGCGTCGACCAGATCATCCCGGTCGACGTGTACGTGCCCGGCTGCCCGCCACGTCCCGAAGCGTTCATCCAAGGCATCGTGATGCTGCAACAACGCATCCAGAACGAGGACATGGCCACCCGGTGGCGGGGCATGCAGACGCAGAGCTCCAGTGCGGGGATCGCTTCGACGAGCGTTGGAGATGGAGCACCGGAGGTCGGGGTCGCATGAGGCGGGAGACGCAGGAGCCGATCGTCGTTGGCTGACGAGAACGCGGACGCGGGCGCGCCGATCGGCGACAGCCCCGAAGCAGCCGTCGCCGCGGGTGACACACCCGAGTCGGACATCGAAGCGCCGCCCACCGGGGAATCCGCCGCCGACACCGCACCCGCGCTCACCGCGGAGGCGAACGCGCTCCTCGAGCGGTTACAGGCCGAGCTCGGAGACGCGATCGTCGAGCACGCGGCCGCGCTCGGCGACGTCGTCGTGCGCGTCAAGCCCGACGCGTGGCGAACGACCGCGCAAATCTGCAAGGAACGGCTCGACTGCGACTACCTGTCGTTCGTAGCCGGCCTCGACTGGATGCCCGCGCCGCTACTCGCCGAAGAAGGATCGGGCGACACATCGGCGCCGGTGCAGCCGCGCGAGCAGACGTACGGTGTCGCCGGCAGCGCCGGGCGCTTTCAAGTGTTCGCGTGTGTCGAGTCGACGCGTCGCAAGGATTGGCGTGCGTTGCTGAAGACCGATGTCGACGAAGGCGACATGCGCGTCGAGTCGTGGGTGCCCGTGTACGCGGGCGCCGACTGGCACGAGCGCGAAGCATGGGAGATGTACGGCCTCGTGTTCGACGGACATCCGAGCCTGCGGCATCTCTATCTGCCGTCGGAGTTCGAGGGACATCCGCTGCGCAAGGACTTCCCGTTGCTCGCGCGTGAAGTGAAGCCGTGGCCCGGGCTCGTCGACGTCGAAGGCATGCCGGGAGACGACAGCGAAGCGACCGGCGAGAGAAGGGAGGAGGAGGGGAGGGGCGAAGCGAGTGGGGAGCGGAGCGCGGAGTCGACCAAGAGTGCCGGCGAGCCCGCCGAAGCGGGTGCCGGCGCCGAGGGAGAGGGGGCGTCGGAGTGACGACGACCGATCTGCCGCAGCCGGGCGAGCTGCCCAACATCGAGGTCGACCCCGAGCGCGTTCCGGCACCTCGCCGACGCGCAGATGAACGTCGAGCTCGACACCGGCGACATGGTGTTGAACATCGGGCCGCAGCACCCGGCGACGCACGGCACGTTGCGCCTCGTCGTACGGCTCGACGGCGAGCGTGTCGTCGCGGCCGATCCAGTGATCGGGTACATGCACCGCGGCTACGAGAAGCTCACCGAGTTCCGCACCTACCCACAGATCACGACGCTGATCAACCGCATCGACTGGCTGTCGTCGTTTGCGAACGAGGTTCCGTTCGTCGCCGCCGCCGAGCAGTTGATGAGCATCGAGGCGCCGCCGCGCGCGCAGTACATCCGCACGATCCTCACCGAGTTGTCGCGCATCGCGACGTTCTTGTTGTTCCTCGGCGAGATGGGTTTGCAGGTCGGCGCGATCACGCCCGCGTTCTACGGCTTCCGCGATCGCGAATATGTGCTGAACCTCATCGAAGCGGTCACCGGCGGTCGGTTCCACCCGAACTTCAACCGCATCGGCGGAGTGAAGGACGACTTCCCCTGGGGCTTCCTCGCGGAGTGCAAGACGACGATGAACAAGGTGCTCGGCTCGTGCGACGAGTTCGAAGACCTCGTCGTCGGCAACCCGATCTTCGAGAAGCGCACGCGGTCGATCGGCATCATTCCGGCCGAGCTCGGTGCGTCGTACGGTGTGTCGGGTTCGAACCTCCGCGCGTCGGGTGTCGACTGGGACCTACGTCGCGACGGCCGCGACTACCTCGTGTACCACGACCTCGACTGGAAGGTCTGGACACACCCGGACGGCGACTCGTTCGCGCGCTACTGGGTGCGCCTGCAGGAGACGCGCGAGTCGGCGCGCATGGTCTTGCAAATGCTCGATCAGATTCCGTCGGGCCCGATCATGGCGAAGGTGCCGCGCATCATCAAGGTGCCTGCAGGCGAAGCGTGGGTCAACACCGAGAACCCGCTCGGCGAGATGGGCTACTACGTGATCTCGAAGGGCGCGACCGGCCCGTTCCGCGTGAAGATCCGCAGCGCGTCGTTCAGCAACGTCTCCATCCTGCCGTGGGTGCTGCGCGGTGTATACGTGCCCGATGTGATCACGATCCTCGCGAGCCTCTACTTCATCCTCGGAGACATCGATCGATGATCGCCGTCGACATCGGATGGGGCACGACGCTCACGATCAAAACTGTGATCGTGCTCGGCGCGGTCCCGCTCACCGCGCTGCTTCTCGGTTACATCTTCCTGCTGAAGATGATGAGCCACATGCAGAGCCGGCTCGGGCCGATGGATCCCGGCGGCTTCCACGGCTGGTACCAGCTCATCGGCGACGGCCTGAAGTTCCTCCAAAAGGAAGACATCATGCCGGAGGAAGCCGACCGTCGCGTGTTCGCGCTCGCGCCCGCGATCGTCGTGCTGTCGACGTTCCTCGTGTTCGTCGTCATCCCGGCGGGCCCTCGCCTGGTCGTTGCGTCGCTCGACAGCAAGGGCGCATTCGACGGCGTCGGTGTGTTCTATGCGCTCGCGGTCTCGTCGTTGTCGGTGATCGGCGTGCTGATGGCCGGTTGGGCGAGCTCCAACAAGTACGCGCTGATCGGCGCGTTGCGCGCGGCCGCGCAGCTGATCGCGTACGAGCTGCCGCTCGTGCTCGCGGTCGTCGGTGTCGTCGTGCAGGCCGGAACCATGAGCCTGCAAGGCATCGTCGCGTTCCAACAGGGAGGCGAGCTCTTCGGGTGGGGCGGCATCGGCTTCCCGCTGATCCTCACGCAGTTCGTGGGCTTCGCCTTGTTCATGACCGCGGCGCAGGCCGAGTTGACCCAGCCGCCGTTCGACATGCCGGTCGCGGAGTCGGAGCTGGTCGCCGGCTACATGGTCGAGTACACGGGTTTTCGGTTCTTGTTCTTCTTCATCGGCGAGTTCGGCACCGCGTTCGCGTTCTCGGCGCTCGCGGCGACGCTGTTCCTCGGCGGGTGGTCGGTTCCGTGGGTGCACGGCACCGCCGCCGACGTCATCGGCCCGGCCGTGCTCGTGACCAAGGTGCTGCTGGTTGCGTTCTTGATGTTCTGGGCGCGGTTCACGTACCCGCGCTTCCGTGAGGACCAGCTACAAGCGATCGCGTGGAAGTGGCTGATCCCGATCGCGCTGATCAACATTCTCGTGACCGGCGCGCTGAAGGTGGCGTTCTAATGTTCGGGCAAACTAGGGCCAATGAGAGCATGAAACGAGAAGTCAAGGGAATGCTGACGGGCCTCGGGGTCACGTTCAAGACGATGACTCGTCGAGCCGTCACCGTGCAGTATCCGCACGAGCGTGAAGACCCGGCGCCGCGCTCGCGAGGCGTCATCGCGCTCAAGGAAGAGAACTGCACGGTCTGCATGTTGTGCGCGCGCTCGTGCCCCGACTGGTGCATCTACATCGAAGGGCACAAGGAGCAGCGCCCGCCGCGCCGCGAGGGTGGACGTCCGCGCAGCGTGAGTGTGCTCGACCGCTTCGACATCGACTACGCACTGTGCATGTACTGCGGCATCTGCGTCGAGGTCTGCCCGTTCGACGCGCTGTTCTGGAGCCCCGAGTACGAGTACTCCGAGCCCCGCATCGCCGAGCTGTTGCACGACAAGGACAAGCTCGGCGAGTGGATGGACACGGTTCCCGAGCCGGAACCGCTCGAGCTCGGCGCCGAAGTCAAGGGCAAGAAGTAATGCACGGAACGCCTTGCTTGCTCGGTCTGCGTGATGCGGGGAGCGGAGCGACGGAGGAGCGCAGCTCACTCGCCGGAGTTCCGAGCGTCCGCGAGGCCGGTATCCGGCCGAGCAGCGAGGACGACAAAGCATGATCGTGCAGAATGTTGCGTTCGGGATCATCGCGGCGGCGATGGCGGCCGGCGCGATCGGCGTCGTACGGACGAAGAACGTCGTGCATGCCGCGTTGTATCTCGTGATCGTCCTCGCGGGCGGCGCCGCGCAGTTCATCTTGCTCGGCCAGGAGTTCGTCGCGTGGGTACAGGTGCTCGTCTACATCGGCGCGGTGATCGTGTTGTTCTTGTTCGGGATCATGCTGACGCGCGCGCCGATGCACCCGAAGGAGTCGCTCGACAACGACCTGCGCTGGCCCGGGCTCGTCGTCTCGCTGTTCCTCGCAGGCGTGCTCGCGACCCTGCTGATCGACATGTTCGGCAACGACAAGGTCGACAAGCTCGGCTCGCTCGAACCGGTCCGCACGTCGCAGATCACGAAGTCCGTGTTCACGACGTACATCATCCCGTTCGAAGTCGTCGGCGTCCTCTTGCTGGGCGCGCTCATCGGCGCAGTCGTGTTGGCCCGGAAGGACTGAGGCGAGCGATGCACCTGAGGATGAGTTGCTGCGCTGGTGAGCGAGCCGGGGCCCGAGCGGCCGTGCAGATTGGGGAGGGCTGAGGCGAGCGATGCACCTGAGGATGAGTTGTTGCGCTGGTGAGCGAGCCGGGGCCCGAGCGGCCGTGCAGATTGGGGAGGGCTGAGGCGAGCGATGCTGCTGAACCAGTTCTTGTTGCTCAGCGCGTTCTTGTTCTGCACCGGCGTCTACGGCGTGCTCGTGCGCAAGCATGCGGTGCTCGTGCTGATGAGCATCGAGTTGATGCTCGCCGCGGTGAACATCAATCTCGTCGCGTTCGGCGCGTTCCGCCACAACGAGATCGGCCAGGTGTTCGCGCTGTTCGTGCTGACGATCGCCGCGGCGGAGGTGGGCGTCGGCCTTGCGATCGTCCTGCTGATCTACCGCAACCTCCAGAGCGCCGACCTCGACGACGTCGAAACGCTGAAGGGCTGACCCCCGCATCGTGACCTGGTTCCTCGACAACGCGTGGCTCGTGCCGTTGCTTCCGGCACTGTCGTTCGCCGTCGTCTTGTTGCTCGGTCGGCGCTTCCCGCAGAAGGGCTCCGAGGTCGGCATCGCCGCGGTCGGCGCGTCGTTCGTGCTGTCGTGCGGCGCGGTGATCGGCTGGATCCAGCACGTCCGCGACGTGCACCCGGCCGAATCGACGCTCGGCGCGCTCGGGCACGGCCTCGGGCTGCAGGCAGCGACCAGCGCCGAGGACGTCAGCGGTGGCGCGATCGTGCACGGCGCCACGTGGTTCCAGAACGGCGGCATCAAGCTCACCGCGGGCATCCAGATCGACGGCCTCGCCGTGATGATGATGTTCGTCGTCACGCTGATCTCGCTGCTCGTGCACATCTACTCGACGGAGTACATGCGCGGCGACCGCCGCTACACGTACTTCTTCGCGGCGCTGTCGTTGTTCACGTCGTCGATGCTGTTGCTGGTCGTCGCCGACAACACGCTGCAGCTGCTGGTCGGCTGGGAGCTCGTCGGCGTGTGCTCGTTCATGCTGATCGGGCACTGGTGGGAGGAGGCGCCCAACAGCATTGCCGCGATCAAAGCGTTTCTCACGACTCGCACGGGCGACATCGGCCTGATGACCGGTGTGATCATGACGTTCTTCGTCGTACAGCGCGCGACCGGTGAAGGCTCGTTCAACATTCTCGAGCTGAACCACGCCGCCGGACATTCCGACAATGTCGGTCACACGCTCTTGTTCTGGTGCGCGATGGCGTTGCTGCTCGGCATCATCGGCAAGTCGGGCCAGTTCCCGTTGCACACTTGGCTCCCCGACGCGATGGCCGGTCCCACGCCGGTGTCCGCGCTCATCCACGCGGCCACGATGGTCGTCGCAGGCGTGTACCTCGGCGCGCGTGTCTACCCGGTGTTCTTCCACGGGTTGTCGATCGGCGGCCCCGGACACAGCTGGATCAACTGGATGTCGGCGATCGGCGGGATCACCGTGCTCGTCGGCGCGTCGCTCGCGTTCGTACAAGACGACATCAAGAAGGTTCTTGCGTACTCGACGATCAGCCAGCTCGGGTACATGGTCATGGCTCTCGGTGTCGGTGCGTGGACCGCGGCGATCTTCCACCTCTTCACGCACGCGTTCTTCAAGGCCGATCTCTTCCTCGGCGCGGGGTCGGTGAGCCACTCCGGGTCGCACCACTCCTTCGACATGAAGAAGGACATGGGCGGCTTGAAGCAAGTACATGCCGCAGACGCACATGACGTTCCTGATCGGCTCGCTCGCGTTGGCCGGCATCTTCCCGCTCGCGGGCTTCTGGTCGAAGGACGAGATCCTGGTGGCGGCAGGCCACGAGGGATACAAGCTGTTTCTCGTCGTCGGGCTCGTCGGCGCGGTCATGACCGCCGCGTACATGACGCGCTGCATGTACCTGACCTTCTACGGCGAATATCGCGGCGCGTACGAGCCGCACGCGATCCCGCACATCGACGAGGCCGAGCACGACCCGACCGAGACACACGCCGCCGTCGTGCACGAGGCGCACACCGAAGCGCCGCACGAGAGCAACAACCTCATCGTCGGTCCGCTGTGGGTGCTCTCGGGCTTTGCGCTCGTAGCCGGTCTCTTGAACTTCCCGCACTGGCTCCGCTTCGAGCATTGGTTCGCGCCGCGTTCGCCCGCCTTCGAAGAAGGCATCCTGCACGAGGTCGCGTTCAACCCGATCCTCGCTGCGATCTCCGTCGTGGGCGCGCTCGCGGGCGCGGCGTTCGTTGCGGCGTACTACACCGGTCAACTGCCTGCGCTGCGCGACCTCTCGCTCCGCAACGGAGCCGCGCACGCCGGGAAGCGCATTCTCGTCAACAAGTACTACCTCGACGATCTGTACGAGGACATTGTGGTCGCGGGCGTCAAGGGCCCGGTCGCGAACGCGGTCTACTGGGTCAATCAGCACGTGATCGACAACGTCTTGAACTACGCCGGTCGTGGTGCACGCGGGCTCGGACGCATCACCTACGACTACGTCGATCAAAAGGGTGTCGACGGGATCGTCAACGGGATCGGCGCGGTTACCGGCGAGAGCGGTGGCGCGGTACGCCGGATCCAAACCGGGCGATTGCAGTTCTATGCACTGATGCTCGTGGCCGCGACCGGTTTGTTCGCGCTGGTCTTGTGGCTCTTCACGTAGGCGAAGGGAAATCGACTCGATGAATGCGACGGGTTTCGATGCGTGGGTGCTGACCCTCATCGTCTTCGTCCCGGCCGTCGGGGCCGTGATCACGATGCTGCTCCCGCGCGACCGCGAGGAGGAGATCAAGACGGTCACGCTTCTCGCGACGCTTGCGTCGTTGGTGTTCACGATCCTCGCGATCGCACGCTTCGACTACGACAAGACAAGCACGCTGCAGTTCCAGGTCGACAACCACTGGATCGACGTCATCAACAGCCGCTACCACGTCGCAGTCGACGGCATCTCGCTGCCGTTGCTCGCGCTCTCGGCCTTCATGACGGTGTTGTGCGTGATCTACTCGTGGAACCACTTCCCCGAGCCCCACAATCCAAAGGCATTCCTCACGCTGTTGTTGATCCTCGAGGTCGGGATGAACGGAACGTTCGTCGCGCAGGACCTCATCTTGTTCTTCATCTTCTTCGAAGTCGTGCTGCTCCCTATGTTCTTCATGATCGGGGTGTGGGGCGGGCCCAACAAGGAATACGCGTCGATCAAGTTCTTCTTGTTCACGCTGTTCGGCTCCGCCCTCATGCTGCTCAGCTTCCTGGCGTTGTACTTCAAGGTCGACGTCGCCCCCGACATCGCCGGCGCCCAGCACAGCTTCGACATGGTGTTGCTGTCCCGCGCCGCCGGCGCCGGGCTGGTGCACAGCACGCAGCTCCTGATCTTCGCCGGGTTGTTCCTCGGGTTCGCGATCAAGGTCCCGATGTTCCCGTTCCACACATGGCTGCCTGACGCGCACACCGAGGCGCCGACGGTCGGCTCCGTGTTGCTCGCGGCTGTGTTGCTGAAGCTCGGCACATACGGGTTCGTACGCATCGCGCTCCCGATACTGCCGTACGCCGCCACCAAGTGGGCGCCGTGGATAGGCCTGCTCGCGATCATCGGCATCATCTACGGCGCGCTCGGGTGTCTGGCGCAGCGTGACATGAAACGGCTGATCGCGTTCTCGTCGGTCGCACACATGGGTTTCGTCATGCTCGGCATCGCGTCGCTCACGACGTTCGGCATCAACGCCGCGATCTTCGGGATGGTCGCGCACGGATTGATCACCGGCATGCTGTTCTTCATTGCCGGTTCGGTGCAGCACAACTACGGCACACGCGAGATGTCGCGCCTGGGGGGACTACTCAAACAAGCACCGCACCTCGGCTGGATCCTCGCGTTCTGTGCGATGGCGTCGCTCGGGCTCCCCGGCCTCGCCGGCTTCTGGGGGGAGTTCCCGGCGATCCTCTCGGCGTTCGAACCCGGCGGTGACTTGTCCGAGGCGTTGTTCCGGTCGTACATGGTCATCGCCGCGGTCGGCACCGTGCTCGCCGCCGGCTACCTGCTTTGGATGTTGCAGAAGGTTGCGTTCGGTGTGCCAAAACCGGAGTTCGCGGACGCGCACATCCACGACGTCACCGTGTTCGAGTGGACGGCGTGGGTGCCGATCCTGCTTGCTCATCGTCGCGCTGGGCGTGTTCCCCAACATCGTGCTGCGTGTGACCGACGACGCGGTCGCGTGCTCGCCCGCGCGGCCGTTCAACGCACCGTCCACGCAGACCGTGACCTGCCCGCCGGCGGCCGCGACCCTCGTGTCGACGCACGCAGGGGGCTGACGTGCTGTTGGCCGCCGCTGCCCGTTTCGCGACGCCCGCCTTCGACTGGCACGCGCTCGCGCCCGATCTCATCCTGGTCGGCACGATCGTCGTGATCCTGCTCGCCGACCTGCTGCTCCCCGAACGCGAGGCGTGGCGCACCTCGACGATCGCGGCACTCGGCTTGCTCGGCGCGCTGGTGCCGATCGCGACCCTGGCGTACGACGGCACGGTGCGCGTGAGCTTCGGCGGCGCGTACGTGGTCGACAACTACGCGCTGGCGTTGAAGGCATTCTTCATCATCGCGACGTACATCACGGTGCTGTTGTCGGTCGACTACGTCGGCGAGGGCGACTACTACAAAGGCGAGTTCTACTTCTTGTTGCTCACGTCGGCGTTCGGCATGAGCATCATGGCGTCCGCGCGCGACCTCATCACGTTGTTCGTGGCGCTCGAGACGATCTCGATCCCGACATTCATCCTCGCCGCGTTCCGCAAACACGACCGCACGTCGAACGAAGCGGGTGTGAAGTATTACCTGATCGGTGTCCTGTCGTCAGCGTTGATGCTGTACGGCATGTCGCTGATCTTCGGGATCACCGGCACCACGCTGCTCGGGAGCGTCGACCCGAGTGCCTCGACGATTTCGCGATACTTCGCGGAGCACGGAGTCGAGTCGCTCGGCGGCGTCGCGATCTTCCTGTCGCTGATCGGGTTCGCGTTCAAGGTGAGCGCGGTGCCGTTCCACTTCTGGGCGCCCGACACCTACGAGGGCGCGCCGACGCCGGTCACCGCGTTCCTCTCGGTCGCGTCCAAGGCCGGCGGCTTCGTCGCGCTGATCAACATCATCTACTTCGGATTCCTGCTACCGACCGGGCGCGCGGCCGACGCGTGGTGGGGGGCCTTGTGGGTACTCGCAGCGGCATCGATGACGCTCGGCAACCTGGCCGCGCTCCGGCAGACGAACATCGTGCGCATGCTCGCGTACTCCTCGATCGCGCAGGGCGGCTTCATGCTGGTGCCGTTCGCGGCAGCGGGCATCGCCGCCTCGAACAACGATCTCGACGCCGCGCGCAACGCGATGAGCGCGGTCATCATCTACCTGCTCATCTACGGCGCCATGAACCTCGGCGTGTTCGCTGTCGTCATCGCAGTCTCGCGTCGTACGAGAACCGCCGGCATCTCCTCGTACGCCGGACTGTTCCTCACGAGTCCCGGGCTCGCGGTGTTGATGACCGCGTTCATGGCGTCGCTCGCGGGCATCCCGCCGCTCGCCGGCTGGTTCGCAAAGTTCGCGATGTTCCGCGCGATCGTCGACGCGGGAACCGGTTGGGCGATCGCGCTGGCCGTCATCGCCGCCGTCAACTCGGTGATCGCGTTCGTGTACTACTTCCGCGTCATCGTGCAGATGTGGGTCCGCCCGGCCGCGACCGAAGACCGAACACCCATCTCGATCCCGCAGCCGCTCGCGGTAGCGATCGGGCTGACCGCGATCGTGGTAGTGGTCGTCGGCATCTATCCGCAGCTGTTCGCGAAGGTCGGAGAGGTTGCATTCTGAGCTTCGAAGGGGGGCAGGCCCCCTTCGAGCTACCCCCCGAAGCGGCGTGCGACCGTGGGTTCCGGGGCGGGAAAGCCGCCCCTGACGCGGCACGCTGGGTGCGATGACCGTGAGCCGGGAGCGACCGATGAACGCCTCGCGAGTCGTTGAGTTGATTCGGCGAGAAGGGGCGATCACGTTCGACCGGTTCATGGAAGCCGCCCTCTACGGCGAGGGCGGCTTCTTCGCGAGCGGGCGCGGCGCGCGACGAGACTTCGTCACGAGCCCCGAAGTTGGATCGCTGTTCGGTATGTGCGTCGCTCGCGCGCTCGACGGCTACTGGCGGGCGCTCGGCGAACCCGACCCATTTCTCGTCATCGAAGCCGGGGCCGGCAACGGACGGCTCGCGCGCGACGTCTGGCGCGCCGATCCCGCGTGCGTCGCGCGCGCTGCGGTACGTGCTCGTCGAGCGCTCGGGCGCATTGCGAGCCGAGCAGCGCGCTCGGCTCCCGCTCGATCCGCCCGACGAAGCGCTGGGGCCGTTCGCGTGGCGCGCCGGCGAGGACGAACCCGTCGCGTCGTCCCGTGCCGGACCCGTCTTCGCCGCGCTCGACGCGCTTCCCGCGGTCCATGCGTCGCCGGCAGTCGTCGTCGCCAACGAGCTGCTCGACAACCTGCCGTTCGGCATCGCCGAATGGGACGGCACCCGCTGGCAGGAGGTGCGCGTGGGCGTCGACGGCGAGCGGCTCACGGAAGTCGCGGTGCCGCTGCCGGCGAGGGACGCGCCGAAACTCGAGGCATTGCCCGGCGCACGCGTCCCGATTCCCGCGTGGCATCCGGCAGTGGTTCGAAGGCTGCGATCAGGCGATCGAGCACGGCACGGTGCTCGTCATCGACTACATGACCGCTGCCGCGGAGCTGCCGCCGCGCGCATGGATGCGCACCTATCGCGCCAACCGACCGGGCGGTGATCCGCTCGACGAACCGGGCGCGCAGGACATCACCGCCGACGTTGTCGTCGAACAGCTGCTGGCGGCCGCGAATGGATTCACGGTCGCCACGGACACCACGCAGGCGGCATGGCTGCGAATGCTCGGCATCGAAGCGCTCGCCGAGGCGGGCGCGCAGGAATGGCGTGCAGGCTCGCACCGCGGGGATCTCGACGCGCTGACCGGCCGCAGCCGTGCGCACGAAGCCGGCGCGCTCACCGATCCGAGTGGTCTCGGAGCTCGTCGCGTCGTCGAGCTTGCGCGCTAGTTTCGAGCGCATGGCCGAAGCACTCGAAGCATTGCTCCAGGAGGGCCGCACGTTCCCGCCGCCCACGCAATTCGCCGAGGACGCGCTCGACACGAACGCCCAGATCTACGAAGACGCCGAGCGCGATTGGCAGGGTTTCTGGGCGCGACAAGCCCTGGAGCTCGACTGGCGCAAGGAGTGGTATTCGATCCTCGAGTGGAACCTGCCGTTCGCAAAGTGGTTCATCGGCGGGCGCTTGAACGTGTCCGAGAACTGCCTCGACCGTCACGTGACCGCCGGTCATGGCGAACAAGTCGCGTTCTTCTGGGAAGGTGAAGGCGGCGACACACGCGCGGTCACGTACAAGGACTTGCTCGACCGAGACATGCCGCGTCGCGAACCTGCTGCGCGACCTCGGCGTCAACAAGGGCGACCGCGTCGCGATCTACATGGGCATGGTGCCCGAGACCGCCGTCGCGATGCTCGCGTGCGCGCGTATCGGAGCGCCGCACTCGGTCGTGTTCGGGGGCTTCACCGCGCAGGCCCTCAAGGATCGCATCAACGACGCGGAAGCCAAAGTGTTGATCACCGCCGACGGCGCGTGGCGGCGAGGGACGGTCGTCGCGCTGAAGGACATCGCCGACGACGCGATCGCCGACACGCCGTCGATAGAGCATGTGCTCGTGCTCCGGCGCGCCGAGAACGACGTCACGATGCGAAATGGTCGTGACCTGTGGTGGCACGACGCGGTCGTTCGGCAGTCAACCGTGTGCGCGCCCGAGGAGATGGACAGCGAGGATCTGCTGTACATCCTCTACACGTCGGGCACGACCGGGAAACCCAAGGGCATCATGCACACGACGGGCGGCTATCTGACGCAGGTCGCGTACACGCACAAGCACGTGTTCGACCTGAAGCCCGACACCGACGTCTACTGGTGCACCGCCGACGTCGGCTGGGTGACCGGCCACTCGTACATCGTGTACGGCCCGCTCGCGAACCGCGCGACGTCGGTGATGTACGAAGGAACGCCCGACTTCCCCGACAAGGATCGTTTCTGGTCGCTGGTCGAGAAGTACAACATCACGACGCTCTACACCGCGCCGACGGCCATCAGGACGTTCATGAAGTGGGGTGACGAGTTCCCGGCGCGCCACGACCTCACGTCGTTGCGGCTGATCGGCACGGTCGGGGAACCGATCAACCCTGAAGCATGGGTCTGGTACTACAAGGTGATCGGCGGCGAACGCTGCCCGGTCGTCGACACGTGGTGGCAAACCGAGACGGGCGCGATCCTCATCAGCCCGCTGCCGGGGGCGACCACGCTGAAGCCGGGCAGCGCGACGTTCTCGTTGCCGGCCATCGAAGCGGGCATCTGCGACGACGCGGGCAAGCCGGTCGGGATCCCGGGCGGCGGCTATCTCGTGCTGACGCGACCGTGGCCATCGATGCTGCGCGGCATCTGGGGCGACCCCGAGCGGTACAAGGACACGTACTGGTCGCGGTTCGGCGACAAATACTTCGCCGGCGACGGTGCCAAGCGCGACGACGAGGGCTACTTCTGGTTGCTCGGTCGCGTCGACGACATCATGCTCGTCGCCGGGCACAACATCTCGACGACCGAGGTGGAGAGCGCGCTCGTCGACCACCCCGCGGTCGCAGAAGCGGCGGTCGTCGGCAGGAACGATGCGACGACCGGCCAAGCGGTCGCGGCATTCGTGATCTTGCGCGGCGGCAACGAGCCGCGTGACGAGCTTGTCGAAGAGCTGCGCGACCACGTCGCGAAGCTGATCGGACCGATCGCGAAGCCCAAGACCGTGCTGTTCACCGAGGAGTTGCCGAAGACCCGCTCCGGCAAGATCATGCGCCGCTTGTTGCGCAACGTCGCCGAGGACGAGGCACTCGGCGACACCACGACGCTCGCGGATCCCGCCGTCGTCGACGGCATCAAATCGCGGTACCTCTCGTCGCAACCCGCCGAGGAATAGCTCCTGCGATACCTCCCCGAGCACTGGACGTGTCACGACGACGCGCTCGACCCCGGCCGCGCAGTTGTCGTCGACATCGACGGCGTGCTGTCCGACGCGGTCGGCCGCCAGCACTACCTCGAGACACCACGCCGCGACTGGCGCTCGTTCTTCGACGCCTGTGGTGACGATCCTGTGATCGAAGAGGTGCACACGCTGCTCGACCTCCTCGACCCTGCGCTCCAGGTCGTGCTGCTCACCGCGCGACCGCACCGGGTTCACCACCTCACCGAGGCATGGCTGCGGCGGTACGGCATCCGCTGGGATCTGCTGATCATGCGCGCCTTCGGCGACTACGACATGGCCCGCGACTTCAAGCAGTCGACCGTCTGGGAGCTGCGTACCGCGGGCTTCGAGCTCACGCTCGCGTTCGAGGACGATCGTCGCAACGTGGCGATGTTCCGCTCCGAGGGCATTCCCTGCCTTTACGTGCATTCGGGCTACTACGACTAAATCCGCGGCATCGCTGCCGATCTTCCTCAGCCCCGGCGCCCGGCCTGCCGACATGACCTTGACGTACTGGGAGGAAGGGTCGGCATATTCATGCGGCTACGAGCTTCGGCGCTCGATCGCCCGCGCCACGATGCGATGCCCCCGCGTCGGCGCTCTGCGCCTGGCCGCAACCGGGCCGCGCAAGCCTGCGGCGGCGCACACGCGCGCTCGGGGGAGGAGCGATGCGGCTGACGCGCGCGTCCGAGCAGCCTTCCGGGCCGGACGCGCCGGCGCCGGCGCCCGCCGCCGGGCGCCGCCAGGCGAGCGAGGGCGACACGCTGCTTCCCGGCGTCGACCTCGTCGAGGAGCTGCGACGCCGGGTCGCGGCGCTCGACGCCATAGAGACGCACATCCCGGTGCCGGCCCATCCGGAACCCGCGTCTGTGGCGGGTCCTGGCCAAGACGCGTGCTCGCCGCCCGTTCCGTCGGATCTCGTTTCGCCGCCGGCGCAACACGCGGCTCTCCCCTTGCGGTTCGGCCCAACGGCGGCGCCGCGGCCCCCCGCGCCGTTCGACTTGCCGACGGCCGACACAAACACCCACACTGACTCTCCGCCGCCCGCGCCGCACCTCGACTCCCTGGCGCCCCCGGCGGACCGCGGTTTCCCGGTACCCGCCGCCCAGGTCGATGCGCCGCTCGCGTCGGAGCTCGCCGAGGTGCGGGTCGCTTACGCCGCCGAGACGAGCACGCCGCCGCCCGCGTCGGCGGCGCCGACCGGCACCGTCACGGTCAAGAAGTCCTCCGCGCGCCGGGTCGCGGGGCGGCGCAAGCTGTTCTCGCGCCGGGCGAAGGACGCAAGGCAGACAGCGCGCCGAGGGCGCGGAGGACTCAGCCGAGACCGCGCGCGCCGAGCAGGTCGCGGCTGCGGTCGCGAGCCAGGACGTCGACAACGGTCCGCGCCATGTCGGCCGCCCGCTCGGCGAGCTGCTCGTCGGACGCGGCATCGTCTCCGAAGACCAGCTGACCGAGGCGTTGAGCACGCAGACCGGTTCTGGCCGCCGGCTCGGCAACGTCCTCGTCGAGCTCGGGCTCCTGAGCGAGCGCGCATTGGTCGAAGTGCTCGCGGAACAGCTTCAGCTCGACATCGTCGAGCTCGGGCGAATGGACCTCGACCGCGAGATCGTCACGCTGCTGGCAGAGGAGGACGCGCGGCGGCTGCAGGCAGTTCCGATCGCACGAGAAGGTGATCGCATCGACGTCGCGGTCGCCGACCCGCTCGCCAACTTCCTCCAGGATCAGCTCATCGAGAAGCTCGCCGCGCCGGTGCGCTTGCTGTTCGCCACGCGCACCGACGTCGACGCCGTCATCAACAAGATGTTCGCGCCGGCCGCCGATCTCGGCGACGCGCTGCGCATGTTCGAAGCACGTCTGGTCGCGCGCCAGGCCACCAACGACACCGAGCAGAGCGTCTCGACCGTCGTAGACGAGAACGCGCCGGTCGTCAAGGTCGTCAACCTCATTCTCGACACCGCCGTGCGCGCTCGGGCATCCGACGTGCACATCGAGCAGATGCCCGACGTCGTGCGCGTGCGCGTACGCACCGACGGCGCGTTGCACGAAGCGATGACGCTTCCCGGCCCGATGGGCGCGTCGCTGATCTCTCGCATCAAGGTCATGTCCGATATGAACATCGTGGAGCGACGCAAGCCCCAGGACGGTCAGCTCGCAATCACCATCGCGGGCCGCGAGCTCGACGTGCGTGTGTCGACGACACCCACCGTGTTCGGCGAGAAGTGCGTGCTGCGGGTGCTCGACAAGACGAGGGCGGTCATCGATCTTCCCGGTCTCGGGATGAACGCGGAGACGTACAGCCGCTATTCGGATCTGATCCGCTCGCCGTACGGCATGGTGATCTGCGCGGGCCCCACGGGCTCGGGCAAGACGACGACCTTGTACGCGACGTTGAGCGCGATCAGCAACGAAGACATCAACGTGGTCACGATCGAAGACCCCGTCGAATATGTCTTCCCGACGATCAACCAGATCCAGATCAACGAACCGGCCGGTCTCACGTTCGCGAATGGCTTGCGCGCCATCCTCCGCCAAGACCCCGACTCGATCCTCGTCGGGGAGATTCGCGACGTCGAGACCGCGCGGCATCGCCGTGCAGGCCGCGCTCACCGGCCACTTCGTGATGTCGTCGCTGCACGCGACCGACTCGACGAGCGCGCTGCACAGATTCATGGACATGGGTATCGAGCCGTTCCTCGTCGCGTCGTCGCTGCTCGGTGTTGTCGGGCAGCGTCTCGTGCGCAAGGTTTGCCCCAACTGCGTCGGCCCCTACGAGCCGACCCCCGAGGAACGCGCGTTCTACGAGCGCGCCGGCGGCGACACCGACAAGGGCTTGTTCGTGCACGGCGCGGGATGCAACTTCTGCGGCAACACGGGCTACTACGACCGCATCGGCATCTACGAGGTGCTGGCGGTGACCGACGAGCTCAAGGAGCTCATCGTGAACAACGCCCCGCACGCCGAGTTGCGCAAGCAGGCGATGGCCCAAGGCATGCGAACGCTGCGCGACCAAGCAGTCCAGCTGGTCGCGCACGACAAGACCACGATCGCCGAGGTGCTCCGCACCGTGTACGTCCTCTGACGGGAGCAGCGGATGCCCACGTACAAATACGTCGCGGCCGGTCCTGACGGATCCCACGTCAAGGAGACCGCGGAAGCCCCTAGCGAGGCGGTGCTCCGCAACCAGCTGCTCTTGCGCAACCTCGAAGTGCGACACCTCAAGCAGCGCAAGTCGTTCAACGAGCTCGAGCTCACGGCCCAGCGTGTGCCCAAGCAGGAGATCATGCACTTCTCCCGTCAGATGGCCGCCTTCGTTCGCACTGGTATCCCTATCACCGACGGCCTCGAGGTCATCGAAGAGGGCTCGGGCAACAAGCGCTTCAAGCAGATGCTCGGAGACATGCGCGAGCAGATCCAAAACGGTGTGCCGTTCGCCGACGCATTGGCCGAGCACCAGGCTGTGTTCCCGCCGTATTACGTCGGCATACTGCGCTCGTCCGAGCTCACCGGTCAGCTCGACACGTCGCTCGAGCAGCTGTCGACCTACATCGAGCGAGACGTCGAAGCGAAGAGCGCGATCAAATCGGCGCTCGTCTATCCGCTCGTCGTGATGGGCATGTCGATCGCGACGGTCGTGATCCTCGCCGTGTACGTGCTGCCCAAGTTCACAAAGTTCTTCAAGACGCTCGGGGCGAAGCTGCCCCTTCCGACGCGCATGCTCTTGGCGGTCTCGGAGATCACACAGAAGTTCTGGTTCGTTGGCGTGGCGTTGTTGCTCGCGTTCATCGCGACGTTGCTGTGGATGCACAAAAGCGCATCGGGCCGGCTCCTACGCGACAAGTTGTTCTTGCGTGTGCCGCTCGTCAAAGACGTCGTGCTCTACGCGGTGATCGAACGCATTTGCCGGATCGTTGCCGCGATGGTGAAGGCTGGTGTCCCCCTTCCCGACACGATCGCGGCCGCAATACGCGGAACCAACAACAAGGTCTTCGAAAACGCGCTGCAAGGCGCCCGCGAGCGAATGTTGGAAGGTGAAGGGCTCGCCCAGCCCATCACCGACACGGGTCTGTTCCCGAAGGCTGCGACGCAGATGATGCGTGTCGGTGAGGACACGGGAACTCTCGACGTACAGCTCGACAACGCCGCGCAGTATTACGGGCGCGAGCTCGAATACAAGCTCAAGAAGCTCACGTCGTTGTTCGAGCCCGCGGTGATCATCTTCATGGGCGTGATCGTCGGGTTCGTTGCGGTCGCGTTGATCTCTGCGATGTACGGCATCTTCGGTCAGTCGAAAAACCTCGGAAAGTAGCGACCATCACTCTGCGCGCACGTGCGCGTCGAAATAAGTCTCGCGACCTATTCAGGCTCCCCGAGCTCGCGCCGTTCTGACCAAGACCGGGCGGCAGACCCCGGATCACGAGCAAGGGGACTCATCGTGCTGATCCAGCCCCGGTCCGAGAAGGACCACAAGAACGTCATCGAACAGGGATTCACCCTGGTCGAGCTCCTGATCGTGATCGTCATCCTCGGCATCCTCGCCGGCATCGTCGTGTTCGCCGTCGGAAACCTGACGGGCAGCGCGAGCAACAACGCCTGCAAGACCGAGTCCGACACGTTCTCGACCGCGTACCAGGCGTTCAAGGCGACGGCGACCCCGGCGCAGCTCAACGTGTTCAACGCGAAGACCACGGTACAGGCGCAGGCAAGCTACCTGAGGGACAACGTGTCGCCCCCGCTCCTGACGTTTTCGGGCACCACGCTGAAATACCTCTCGAGTGCCGGGGGTCAAGCCGGTGGGGCGACTGCCAACCCGCGTTGGACCTCGACGCTCGGCACGGGCGTCGTCAACGCATCGAACTGCTGAGTCAACAGCACGACTCAGTTCATCGGGTGAGGGCCTGTGAAAGGGCTCTCACCCTTCGTTCTTTCGAGGCGCACTTGGCTCGTCAACTTCCACGCGAACGAACGGACGCCGAGCCCGGCCCTCCGGTGGCGGACGCCACGACATCGGAGATGAGCCGGCTCCGGCGCCACATCATGTGTGTTGCGGGAGACGGGCGCGGCTTCGCACTCGTCGAGGCGCTCGTGGCGTTGGTCGTCGTCGCCATTCTCGTCGGCGTCGCGATCCTCGTCGTCGACACAGTGGGCTACGACCCGTCCGCGGCCGCGTGCCGACGTGAGGCGGCCCGGTTCGAGAAGGCTGTCGCGCACTACCACGCCCGCGATAACAAGAGTGCGTGGCCGCCCCGGGGCCAAGGAGCGACGGTGCTCGGCACTGCCGCAACGTTGCGTGCGGGTGGCGATCTCGACGTCGCCTCACTCGGGGACGCCGTTGCGCACCTCGACGCGTCCCAGCGTGTCGACGGCGTCACAAGACGCGGGTGGACGTACGACTTCGAGACGCACCACACGGACGCCGCGCGCTGCTAGCCGGCTGGGTAGTTGTTCGCGCGACGCCGCTCACTCCCGCCTCGACGCCGCGTCGAGCGGCGAGGTCAGCCGGTGCCGTTGGCCGCCGGCACGCCCATCGGCGGGCGGATCTCCCTGGGGTGCAGTGTGCGGGCGACCGCGTCCTCGTAGGTGATCCAGCCCTCTTGCACGAGCATGTTCATCCACGACTCGAGCGTGCACATGCCTTCGTTGCGCGCGGCAGCGAGGATGTTGCGCACCTGATGCGTCTTGCCTTCGCGGATCAGGCCCCGGATCGCGTTGTTCGCCACGAGGACCTCGAACGCGGCGACCATGCCACCACCCACACGCGGAATCAGGCGCTGCGACACGACACCCGAAAGGCACGCCGCGAGCTGCACCTTGATCTGGTTCTGGCGCTCGGTCGGGAACACATCGGAGATGCGGTCGAGCGCTTGCGGCGCGTCGTTGGTGTGCAACGTGGCGAACACCAAGTGGCCCGTCTCCGCGATCGACAGCGCGAACTGCACCGTTTCCGGGTCGCGCATCTCGCCGACAAGGATGACGTCGGGATCTTCCCGCATCGCGGCGCGCAACGCACGCTGCGAACGAGAGGGTGTCGTAGCCGACCTCACGTTGGCTCACCGCCGAGTTCTTGTGCGGGTGCACGTACTCGACCGGATCCTCGATCGTGAGAATGTGGCTCCGGCGGTTCTCGTTTATGTAGTTGATGATCGCGGCGAGCGTCGTCGACTTGCCCGACCCGGTCGGTCCGGTGACCAGGACCAATCCCTGCGGCAGGCTCGCGAAGTGCTCGATCGCCGGCGGTGCGCCGAGCTGGTCGAGCGTCGGAAGCGTCAAGGGGATGACCCGCAACGACATCGAGATCGCGCCCATCTGGAAGAAGCAGTTGGCCCGGAAGCGAGCGACGCCGTTCCACGAGAACGCGAAGTCGACTTCCTTGTTCGTGCGAAGCTCGTGTTTCAGCTCCTCGGTGAGCACCGACAGCACGAGGTGCTCGCAGTGATCCCGGTCGAGCTCGGGCTCGTCCTCGAGCTTCATCAGCTCGCCGTCGACGCGGATCAGCGGCCTGTTGTGCGCCGTGATCAGCAAGTCGCTCGCGTTCCGCCTCCAGAGCAGCTCGAGGTAGCGCTCGATCGGTCCGAGGCTGACGTGCGTGATGGACATGCGGGCAAGCTCCGTATCGTCGTGCAGGACCCTTCCCGTCGGCCCGGTCCAGCTGCTACGGGTCGACTCCACGCTCCGCTCCCGACTTGGTTGGTCGATTCCCGGCTCCGCCTCCCGTCCGGTCGGCTTCGCCTTCATCTCGTCGGTCGCTGCGCTGTCGTCTCCCGCTATTCGCAGTCGGCTCTCAGGGCCCCCTGGTTGAGTGTTGAATGGTGTCCGAGTCGTAGCTTCTGGCCGGGGCTCGGGAACTCCGGACGTATCGCCGGTGTTCACCCCCTCAGTGAGGTGAAGGAATGTTCAGGAACAATGTCAAGACGGTCGTCCTGCTGGCCGCAATCGGCGCCCTCTTCATGGGGATCGGCGCCTTCTTCGGGCAGGGCGGCCTCATCATCGGATTGCTCATCGGCCTGGTGTTCGTCGGCGGCTCCTATTGGTTCTCCGACAAGATCGCCGTACGCGCCGCAGGAGCAGTGCCGGTCTCCGAGGCGGAGGCGCCGCAGCTCTACGCGATCGTCCGTGATCTGACGAGTCGTGCCAGCCTCCCGATGCCCACGATGTACATCAGCCCGGCTGCCCAGCCGAACGCGTTCGCGACCGGCCGCAACCCGCATCACGCAGCAGTCGCCGTCACGCAGGGCCTGATGCAGATTGTCGACGAGGACGAGTTGCGCGGAGTGCTCGCGCACGAGCTTTCCCACGTCCGCAACCGCGACATCCTGATCAGCTCGGTCGCGGCTGCTGTCGCGCTCGGCATCACGTTCGTTGCGCGCATGGCGATGTGGGGTGCGATGTTCGGCGGTTTCGGCGGCCGGGGCGACGACCGCGACGGCGGCAACATACTCGGCTTGCTCGCGATGATGATCCTGGCGCCGATCGCGGCGGCGATGTTGCAGATGGCGCTTTCACGGTCGCGTGAGTACGAGGCCGACCGAAGCGGCGCCGACCTCTTGGGTGACGGCGAACCGCTCGCCCGCGCGCTGCTGAAGATCGAGGCGTCGGCCAAGCAGATACCGATGAACGTCGATCCCGCGCACGCGACCGCCTACATCATCAACCCGCTGACGGGCCGCAAGATGCAGTTCAAGAACCTCTTCCAGACGCACCCGCCGACCGAGGATCGGGTAGCCCGCCTGCGCCAGCACGTGCACTGAGCAGCGCAGTACTTCGTGACGCGTGCGCCCGAGACACACCCGACGACAT
Organism: uncultured Actinomycetes bacterium; assembly: GCA_963836365.1. Taxonomy (GTDB): domain Bacteria; phylum Actinomycetota; class Acidimicrobiia; order IMCC26256; family PALSA-610; genus DASQHW01. The sequence goes on along the minus strand of CAWIJC010000003.1, from coordinate 109,211 downwards.
CGGAAGGCGGTCGGCTCGCCGGCGGCGCGCCTCACCGCGACTGTGGGCTTTGGCCGCAGCTCGTTCGTGACCCAGAAGGGCCGTGACCGATTCGGGCTCGCCGACAAGCTTCCTGACCCGTTGACCGATCTTCCGCCGTTCAAGAGCGACGTGCTCGATCCTTCGCGCTCGGCGGCGACCTCTCGGTGCAGTGTTGCGCGGACGACCCGCAGAAGGCGTTCCACGCGTTCCACAACCTTGCCCGCATCGCGCGTGGTACCGCGGTTGTGCGGTGGGCGCAGCTCGGCTTCGGACGCACGTCCGCGACGACCGAGAGCCAGTCGACGCCGCCCAACTAGATGGGCTTCACGGACGGCACGAACAACATCAAGGCCGAAGACGCGCCGGCCGTGCGCGACGACACATGGGTCGGGCCGGGGCGACGCGCCGACATGGATGCACGGCGGAAGCTACGTCGTAGTGCGCCGCATCCGGATGCTGCTCGAGGCATGGGATCGCACGTCGCTCCGCGAGCAGCAGGACACGATCGGGCGGACGAAGCTCGAGGGCGCGCCGTTGGTCTGAAGAAGGAGCACGACAGCGTCGATGTCACGCGTCTTGGCGAAGACGCGCACATCAAGCTCGCCGCACCGGCCGAGAACAACGGCGTGCGCATCCCCCTCGCCGACAACGACGCGCTCAACGAGTACATCCCGCCGGTCGCCAGTGGGGGTGTTCGCGGCGCCGCCCGGCTTCCGCGCCGGCGGGTACGTCGGCCAAACGCTCTTCGAGTAGGTCCGACCGCCACCGCGCGCATCACACGTTCCCGAGCTGTTTCACACGTGACTCTCAGGGAGATTTGTTCTCCTTCGACGAGTGTTCCAGGTGACCTACATCGGGCGCGAACTTCGACGGCGCCTCGGACGCACGCTCCTCACCGCGGTCGGGCTCGCGGTCGGGGTAGGGCTGGTCATCGGCATCATCGGAGTCTCACACGGACTCGACGACGCCCAGAAGGAAGTGCTGGCGCCGCTGTCGTCGGTTGGCACCGACATCCTCGTCACGCGCACGAGCGGGACGCCCGCCGCGAGCGGCTCGTCGACGACCACGACCGCGCCCACCGATGCGGCCGGCGGTTTCGGCCGCGGAGGAGGAGGCGGCGGGTTCTTCGCCGGCGGCGGTGGCAATGCCCAGCTCAACCTCGACGACGCCGATGCGCTGCTTGCCGAGAACAGCAACGTCGTCACCGACCTGTCGAAGCTCGGTAAGCCCGGATCGAAGTTCACCCACGACTTCTTCTTGTCGGTGTCGCTGCTGTCGTTCCCGCAGGACGCGGTCTCCCAAGTCGCGGATCTGCCGGACGTGGCGAGTGCCGTCCCCGGCCTGTCGCAGCGCGTGCAGCACCAGACCGGCACCGTCCCGCAAATCGTCGCGTCGATCAAGACCGGCGGGCAGACGTACACGCAGACGACCCGTCCCGCGCCGTTGACCGATGCGGAGCGCAACGCGTTTCAGCAGTGCCTGGCGGCCAAGGGCGTGACGATCCAGCGGCGTGGCGGCCAGGGCGGCCAGGGGCAGGGAAGCGACCGCGGGCCGGGCGCCGGCTCCCGTAGAGGTGGTGGGGGCTTCATCTTCGGCGGCGGAAATCCCGCGTTCGACGACTGCCTGCCCGCGCGCTATCGCGAGTTCAATGCCAGCTTCACCGTCCCACTGCAAACGATCCGCCAGACCGTGAACCCGCCGTCGACGGACATCTCGAACGAGTCGTACGAGGCGGCCGGTGTGGACCCGGCCGATCAACACGGCGGGCTCATCAGCGTCGACCAGCTCACGTCCGGACATTGGTTCGCAAAGGACGCCACGACTGACGTCTTGATCAGCAATGCGTACGCGCAGAAGAAGTCGCTACGCGTCGGTGCGAAGCTCGAGATCAACGGCAAGACCTACACGGTGGTCGGTACCGTGAAGCCGACACTCACTGGCGCGGTTGCCGACGTCTACTTCCCACTCGCGTCGCTGCAAGATCTCGCGGGAAAGAAGGATCGAGTCACGCAGATCCTCGTCACCGCCAAGAGCTCGAGCGACGTCGACAAAGTCGCCGCGGAGATCAAGCAAGCGCTGCCCGGCGCGGAGGTCGTCACGACGAAGCAGCTCGCCGATCAGGCATCTGGCAGCCTCGCCGACGCGCACAAGCTCGCCAACAGCCTCGGGGGCGCGCTCGCGGTGATCGTGTTGCTCGCCGCGTTCGTCATCGCCGCGTTGCTGACGTTGTCATCGATCGGCAAGCGTGTGCGTGAGATCGGCACGCTGCGTGCGATCGGGTGGTCGAAGGGCCGCGTCGTTCGCCAGCTGCTCGGCGAGACAGCGGGAATCGCCGTCCTCGGCGCCGCGCTCGGACTACTCGTCGGCGCGGGCGTGTGCTGGGCCGTGAACGCGTCGTCGACGACGCTCACCGCCAACACGGTGGGCGTGAACGGATTGAGCAGCGGCAGCACCTCGAACCTGATCGGCGTCGCGCAGAGCACCGCGTCCGCGACGACGAAGATTGCGCTCCATGCATCGCTCACGAGCACGACGTTGCTGCTCGGCATCGTCTTCGCGCTGGTCGGCGGCCTCATAGCGGGCCTGGCCGGAAGCTGGCGCGCGGCGCGCCTCGCACCTTCGACCGCGCTGCGAGACCTCGGATGAGCGAGCACTTGTACGAGTTGCGCGGCGCCGAACGGGTCTACGGGTCGGGCGCAGGGCAGGTGCGCGCCCTCGACGGCATCGACCTCGTCGTCTCCGCGGGCGAGCTACTCGCGATCGAAGGGCCGAGTGGGTCGGGCAAGAGCACGCTGCTGCAGCTCCTCGGCGCGCTCGATCGCGCGACGGCGGGATCGGTCGTCTTCGACGGCAATGAGCTCTCGGCACTCGACGATCGCGCGCTGACGACGACGCGATCACGCGACATCGGCTTCGTGTTCCAGGCGTTCAATCTCATTCCGACACTGAGCGCGGCCGAGAACGTCGAGGCGGCGATCGTTCCGCTGCGCCACAACCGCGCCGATCGTCACACGCGTGTGCAGGAGGTGCTCGGGCGCGTAGGTCTCGCGAACCGGGCGTCGCATCTCCCGTCGCGGCTCTCGGGCGGCGAGCAACAGCGCGTTGCGATCGCGCGCGCGCTGGCAAACGAGCCGAGGGTCATCCTCGCGGACGAACCCACGGGAAACCTCGACAGCGCGACATCCGAAGAGGTCGTGCAGGTGCTGTGCACGCTGTCGGTCGAACAAGGCGTGACCGTCATCGTCGTCACGCATGCTGAGGAAGTTGCGCGTCGGACGGCGCGCCGGGTACGCCTGCGCGACGGCCGCGTGATCGCCGACGGCACCGACCTCGCACCGCTCGAGCCCGTTCCGGCACCGCCGGCAGACATTCCCGTCGCCGACGTCGAATAGCGGGGCGGTCGACAGGACTGGCGGGTGCGCGCATCGGCAGCGTCGCGAACCGCTGTCCCAAACACTTGCCGTCTCCGTGGCAGGGCTGCGCAAGGCGTACGGCCCGCTCACGACGGTTCGCGACGTGAGCTTCGAGGTCAGCAGCGGCGAAGTGTTCGCGCTGCTCGGGCCGAACCGCGCCGGCAGGACGACGACGATCGAGATCCTCGAAGGCTTTCGCGGCGCGCGACGCCGGAGTGGTGTCGGTGCTCGGAATCTCGTGCGGTGACGACGGTCGGGGCCGGCACACGAGCGCGCCATGCATGCTCGCGTGACGCCCGGCTCGCGCTGCGTCAGGTGCGGTACGAGCAGCCTTCGTTCTGGCGAAATCCCGCCGGATCCGTGTTCACCGTGGGTTTCCCGCTCGGGTTCATCGTGCTGCTCGGCGCGTGCGCAGGAAACTCTCGCATCGAGTTCCTCGGGAACATCCGCGCGATCCAGTACTAGGTTCCGGGCTTTGCCGCGTACGGCGTCATGTCCGTCTGTTTCAACTCGCTGGCGATCACACTCGTTGCGCGACGCGAGATGGATCTGTTGAAGGCGCGCGACTCAGCCCGGTTCCTGCGTGGGTGTACGTCAGCGGGCTTGGTGTTGAACGCGGTGATCGTCGCGGCGATGCAAGTGGTCGTGCTGTTGGCGATCCGGCGGTTCGCGTATCACGTCCAGCTGCCGCACCAGACGCTGCCGTTCGTCGTCGCGTTGGCGGTCGATGCCGCAAGCTTCACCGCCTTGGGCGTCGCAATCAGCACGTTGATTCCCAACGCGGAGTCGGGCGGTCCCGTGACCGGCGTCGTGTTCTTCGTCGCCCGGGAGTCTCGTCGTGGGCGTGGAACGATCTCGCAGTCGTCGCGGCCTGGGGCGCGGTCGCGGCAATGTTCGCCGTTCGGCGATGCCGCTGGGAACCGCGCACCAGCTGATCGTCGGTCACCGCCTCCGACGGCGTCGCATCAAGTACCTTGCGCCACTCGGAGGCGAGATGGCGATCGACGTCGTGCTGTTGGGAACCGGCAACCCCTTGCCCGACGCGCACCGCGCCGGCGCGGCGACGCTCGTGCGCGCAGCCGGCAAGACGATGCTCGTCGACGCCGGCCGGGGAGTGTGCGTTCGTCTCGCGGCCGCCGGCGTGCTGCCGCCGATGCTCGATGTCGTGTTGCTCACGCACTTGCACAGCGATCACATCTGCGACCTCAACGACATCGTCACGACGCATTGGGTCATGAACCCCATGCCGAAGTCGTTGCGAGTCTTCGGTCCACCCCGCACGCGCGACGTCGTCGACGCGTTGAGTGCCATGTTGCGTCCCGACGTCCAGTACCGCCTCGCGCATCATCCCGATCTGACATGGGAGCCGCAGCTCGACGTCGTCGAGGTCGTGCCGGGAACCGTCGTCGACGAGGACGGCGTGCGGGTCGTGGCGGCCGCGACCGACCACCGGCCCGTCCAGCCGACGATCGGTTACCGTATCGACCACGACGGGCGCGCAGTAGTGCTCGCGGGCGACACCGTGCCGTGTGAAGGTCTCGACGAGCTGTGTCGCGGTGCTGACGTCTACGTGCAGACGGTGCTCCGCGACGACCTCGTGCGCATGGTCCCGATGCAGCGGTTCCAGGACACGATCGACTACCACTCGACGGTCGTACAGGCCGCGCAGACCGCGGCTCGGAGCGGCGTGCACACGCTCGTGCTGACCCACCAGATCCCGACTCCGGCGCCGGGTTCGGCCGACGAATGGCTCGCAATCGCACGCGAGCACTTCGCCGGCGAGATCGTCTTCGGCGACGACCTCACAACGATTTCCGTCTAGTCGCGGAAGTTCGTGAACTGCAGCGGAACGCCGAAGTCGTTTTCGCGGCAGCTTCTGGATCGCGGTCTGGAGATCGTCGCGCTTTTTGCCCGTGACGCGCAGCTGGTCGCCCTGCACTTGATGCTGCACGCCTTTGAGACCGAGTCCCTTGATGAACTTGCCGATCTCGCGCGCCTTGTCGTCGTTGATGCCGACGTGCAGCTCGACGTTCTGACGGGCGCGGTTGTGCGACGCCTCCTCGACCTTGCCGTAGTCGAGCGCCTTCAACGACACCTTGCGGCGAACGAGCTTCTCCTCGAGCACTTGCGCGACGGCCTTCAAACGCTCCTCGGACGCCGATTCGAGCTCGATCGAGTTCTCTTTCAACTCGACCGCGCTCGTCGGTGCCCTTGAAGTCGAAGCGCGTCGACAACTCACGGCGCGCTTGATCGACGGCGTTACGGACCTCTTGGAGGTCGACCTCGGATACCACGTCGAAGCTCGGCATGCGGTTCGCTAGATTATGTCGCTCGAGGGTCGGTACCCGAGTGGCCAAAGGGGACGGGCTGTAAACCCGTTGCGTTACCGCTACGTTGGTTCGAATCCAACCCGGCCCACGCCTTTCTTTGCATTTGGCTTGCTGTCCGGGCTCGCTTCGCTCGCGTTCTCAGGCTGCGCCAAATGCGGCGAGCTCCCTCCGCACCCTCCGGGCTGCTCCGGTCGCCGCATCTCGCGCTCCTCGTTGGCTTGCTGTCCGGCTCGCTTCGCTCGCGTTCTCAGGTCAGGCTGCGCCAAATGCGGCGAGCTCCCTCCGCACCCTCCGGGCTGCTGCGGTCGCCGCATCTCGCGCTCCTCGTTGGCTTGCTGTCCGGGCTCGCTTCGCTCGCGTTCTCAGGCTGCGCCCAATGCGGCGAGCGACCTGCGCACCCGTCTCCACTGGTCGACTCCGGCTCCGCCTCCCTGAGGTCGGCTGTCCGTGCGTCTTCTCGGGCGGTTCCGTTCGCCGATCAGGATCCTGTGATCCCTTTGCCGCGGCGCCGAAGACACCGTGCTCATCGCCGAGCTCCGCGGCGCGCCGAGCTACAGCATTCGCTGCATCAGCACGACGTCGAGCCATCGGCCGAACTTCCGGCCGACCTCTCGCTCGCAGCCGATCTCTTCGAAGCCGCACGCGTGGTGGAGCGCGATCGACGTCTCGTGCCCGCCTACGATGCGCGCGATCACGGAGTGGAACCCATGGTCGCGCGCGAGCTCGACGAGATCGTTGAGCAAGAGCTTGCCGATGCCGTGCGCGCGCCGTTCCCGATCGACGTACACCGAATCCTCCACCGATGGGGCATACGCCGGGCGAGGCCGGTACGGCGAGAGCGACGCGAACCCGACGACCACGCCGTCGCCGTCTTCGGCGACGAGCGCGGGGTGGCCACCCGTGTGCTCGTCGATCCACGCGATCTGCTCGGCGAGCGTGCGGGGTACGAGATCGAACGTGACCGTCGACTCGACGACCTCGACGTTGTAGATCCCACGCAACGTTTCGGCGTCAGCGCGCGCGGCGAGGCGGGTGCGGTACACGCGTCCTCACGCTACGCAAACGGAACCGACCCTGTGCGGTGCTCGGCTATCCTCTTCGGGCCTTGCCCCCTTAGCTCAGTTGGCAGAGCACTTCCATGGTAAGGAAGGGGTCTACGGTTCGAGTCCGTAAGGGGGCTCGCCGGAGTTGGCCTGCGGGCCCGCTCCGACACGGCGGAGTAGCTCAGTCGGTCAGAGCACACGGCTCATAATCGTGGGGTCGCGGGTTCGAGTCCCGCCTCCGCTACCAAGAACAACGACGCGGCGACCGAGCTCGCCGGCGAGCGAAGAGACGAAGGCGCAGCTGACCGGAGGGCAAAGCGACGCCGAGAGTCGACCAGTGACGGTCCGCGAGCCGGGTATCTCGGGTCGCAGAGAGCGAGCGAAAAGGGATGGCCAAAGAGAAGTTCGAGCGCACGAAGCCGCACTTGAACATCGGTACGATCGGTCATATTGATCACGGTAAGACGACGTTGACGGCGGCGATCACGAAGGTGTTGCACGATCAGGATCCGAGGAACTCGTTTACGGCGTTCGATCAGATTGATAAGGCGCCGGAGGAGAAGGCGCGGGGGATCACGATTTCGATCGCGCATGTGGAGTATGAGACGGAGAATCGGCATTACGCGCATGTGGATTGTCCGGGGCATGCGGATTACATCAAGAACATGATTACGGGTGCGGCGCAGATGGATGGCGCGATTTTGGTGGTGGCGGCGACGGATGGGCCGATGCCGCAGACGTGTGAGCATGTGTTGTTGGCCCGGCAGGTGGGGGTGCCGAGCATTGTGGTGGCGTTGAACAAGGCGGACATGGTTGATGATGAGGAGATCCTCGAGTTGGTGGAGCTCGAGGTGCGGGAGTTGTTGACGGAGTACGAGTTTCCGGGTGATGACACGCCGGTGGTGCGGGTGAGCGCGTTGAAGGCGTTGGAGGGTGATGCGGAGTGGACGCCGAAGATCTTGGAGTTGATGGCGGCGGTCGATTCGTATTTGCCGGAGCCGACGCGTGATGTCGATAAGCCGTTTTTGATGCCGATCGAGGATGTGTTCACGATTCAGGGTCGGGGGACGGTGGTGACGGGCCGGGTGGAGCGGGGGATCGTGAAGGTCGGTGACGAGATCGAGATGATCGGTTTGCGGAACACGTCGAAGACGACGTGTACGGGTGTGGAGATGTTCCGCAAGCTGTTGGATGAGGGCCGGGCGGGTGACAACATCGGCGCGTTGTTGCGGGGGACGAAGAAGGAAGATGTGGAGCGCGGGCAGGTGTTGGCGAAGCCGGGCAGTATTACGCCGCATACGCAGTTCAGCGCGCAGGTGTACATCTTGACGAAGGAGGAGGGTGGCCGGCATACGCCGTTCTTCACGAACTATCACCCGCAGTTCTATTTCCGTACGACGGATGTGACGGGCAGCGTGTCGTTGCCGGAGGGTACGGAGATGGTGATGCCGGGTGACAACACGGAGATGACGGTGGAGTTGCAAAAGCCGATCGCGATGGACGAGGGTCTACGGTTCGCGATCCGCGAGGGTGGCCGCACCGTCGGTTCAGGCCGCGTCGTCAAGATCGACAAATGAACGCTGCCGAACGGCCGCCGCGCAGGCACCCTGCGCCGCAGAGAGCGAGCGTATAGAGATGCCCAAGAACGAGAAGCGGGTCAAGGTCACGCTCGCGTGCGAGGAGTGCAAGCGACGGAACTACATCACGATCAAGAGCAAGGTGAACGACCGCGAGCGGATCGAGATGAAGAAGTACTGTCGCTGGGACCGCCGGCACACGGTCCACAAAGAGACCCGGTAGTGCGGAGAATCGAACGGTCGATACGCCCCCGGATTCCCGGGGGCGTAACCTTTTGGGACGATTCCTGGTCCGAGCGCCCACGCACACCGGAGGACCCGTTGGACGAGGCCGAGCTGATCGGTGCCGCCAAGGGCGGTGACCGGGAAGCCTTCGACGAGCTGGTGCGGCGCACCTTCGTCGAGACTTTCACGCTCGCACGGCGTCTCACGGGCAACGAGGAGGACGGACGCGACGTGGTGCAAGAGGCGTACCTGCGCGCCTGGAAGGGCATCGGGAAGTTCCGCGGCGACGCTGCGTTCTCGACGTGGCTCTATCGCATCACCGCGAACTCCGCGTCCACGCACGTCCACCGGCGGCGGCGCCATCGCGCAGAGCCTTTCGCCGAGGGCTTCGAGCCGGTCGATGCGCATGCGGAGGAGCAGATCTCCCAAGGCGCCGAGTCCGCCGAAACGCTCGAGCGGATCTCGCTCGCGCTCGACGACCTGCCGCCGAAGCTGCGCTCGGTCGTCGTGTTGAAGGACGTGTACGACCTGTCACACGACGACATCGCCGGCGAGCTCGGGATCACGGTGTCGGCGGCCAAGGTCCGGCTGCATCGTGCACGTCGCAAGTTGCGCGACGCGCTCTACGACGAAGGGGCCGAGGCGAATGCGGTGTGACGAGGTGACCGCGCTGCTGCCCGGTCTCGTCGACGGCGAGCTGATCAGCCTCGACGCGGAACGCCACGTCGACTCGTGTCTGCGATGCCAGGCCGAGCTGGCGCGCTACCGGCGGCTGCTCCGGACGCTCGCAACGCTTCGCACGCGCTACATCGAGCCGACGCCCGGGCTGCTCGGTGACACCCTCGCCGCGCTCACCGATGCGGCCGAGACCAGCGCGCGCCGCACGCTGCTTTCGGGCCGGACGCTGGCCTACGCCAGTGCCATCGGGGGCGGCGCGCTCGCCGCCGGCGCGACCGCCGCGCTGTTGATCGTTCGCTCCCGCCGTCGGGCGGCACTCGCGCTCGCCAGCTGACGATTGTGAGACGCAGATCGTCCCTCATCGGACGGCGGATACGTTGATCGGCCGTTGCTCCCACGGTGTGGGGCCGAGTCGCACGGGGCGCGGCGATTTTGCGCTGCTATCCTCACCAATCGCCCCCAAGGGCTCGGAGGGCAGTAGCTCAACTGGCAGAGCACCGGTCTCCAAAACCGGCGGTTGGGGGTTCGAGTCCCTCCTGCCCTGCTTGTACTTCGCATCCCGCGAGGCGCCATGAACCGACAAACCAAGCGTGCGATGGCCCGCCAGGGGGCGGACCGTCCCAAGCCGCCGACGAGAAGCCCGGCGCCCGCGAGCACGGCGCGCGAGCGCGTCGGTCCGACGCAGTACCTTTCTGAGGTACGCGGTGAGATGAAGAAGGTGGCGTGGCCGCCGCGCCCCGAGATCGTCAACACGACGGTCGTCGTCGTCATCGGCCTCGTCGTCATGACCGCGCTGATCTTCGGCTTCGACTGGTTGTCGGTTCACATCATCAACTTCGTCTTCGGCTGATGTCCGGGACGGAGTCCCGCCCGCCCGACGACGACCACGCCGACGAAAACGATCCCACCATGACTTCGTTCGAGACCCAGCTCTCCGACAGCGAACCGTCGGCCGACGCCGCGCCCGGCGTCTCCGAGAGCGCCGACACCGCGACCGTCGCGGCGGCGGAGACGACCGAGATCGTCGAAGCCACCCCCGCGCCCGATCTCAGTGGCGCCGAGCTCGAGAGCGTCGAAGCCCTCGACGACGAAGCCGCCGACGACGTGGCCGTGGCGCGCGTCGACGAGAGCCCGTACCTCCGTCCCGGCCACTGGTACGTCGTGCACACCTATGCGGGCTACGAGAACAAGGTGAAGTCGAACCTCGCGAGCCGTGTGCGTTCGATGGCCGTGGAGGACCGCATCTTCGAAGTCGTCATCCCGATGGAAGACGTCATCGAGTTCAAGAACGGCCGCAAGGTTGTCGTGCAGAAGAAGGTGTTCCCCGGGTACTTGCTCGTGCGCATGGACCTCGACGACCACGCCTGGTACGTCGTGCGCAACACGCCGGGCGTCACGGGGTTCGTCGGCAGCGGCGCCAAACCCACCCACCTGTCACGACGCGAGGTCGAAGACATCCTCGGCACCGGCGAGACGCAAGAGGGCGCGCCGACCGAGAAGAAGGTGCGGCCTCGACTCGAATACGAGGTTGGCGAGCAGGTGCGCGTCGTCACCGGGCCGTTCGCCGACTTCAACGGCGTCATCAGCGAGATCGATGTCGACCGCTCGAAGCTCAAGGTGCTCGTCAACATCTTTGGACGAGAGACGCCCGTCGAGCTCGAGTTCGGCGACGTCGCCAAGCTGTAGTCGCGTGAACGGCCGCGGTGCAGGCATCCTGCGCCGCAGAGAGCGAGCGCATAAACATGGCAAAGCGTCGCGTTGCGGCGATCGTGAAGATTCAGATCCAGGCTGGCGCGGCCACGCCCGCGCCGCCGGTCGGCACCGCACTCGGTCCGCACGGCATCAACATCATGGATTTCTGCAAGGCGTACAACGCCGCGACCGAGAACCAGCGCGGCACGGTGATCCCTGCCGAGATCACCATCTACGAAGACCGCACGTTCACGTTCATCACGAAGACGCCGCCCACACCAGTGTTGCTGCGCCAGGCAGCGGGCATCGAGAAAGGCTCGCAGACACCGCGCCGGGAGACCGTCGCCAAGGTCACCAAGGACCAAGTGCGCCAGATCGCGCGAGACCAAGATGCCCGACCTCAACGCGATCGACATCGAAGGCGCGATCAAGCAGGTCGAGGGCACGGCGCGCTCGATGGGTATCGAGGTCGCCAAATAGTTCTCTTACCTACCTACCTGCCACCGGAGCACCTCGCCGGCGTGATGACAGGAATCCTGAGGGAGCTTCCGAGAAGACGAACGTGTAGCCGGAGTCGACTCGTAGAGAAGGAGCGAACATGCCCCATGGCAAGAAGTACGTCGACGCCAGCCGCCGTTACGACAAGCAGACAATGCACCAGCCGGCGGAAGCGTTCGAGATAGTGAAGCAGCTCGCGAACGCGCAAGTTCGACGAGACGGTCGAGGTCGCGTTCAAGCTCGGTGTCGACCCCCGCAAGGCCGACCAGATGCTGCGCGGAACCGTGTCGCTTCCGGCCGGCACCGGCAAGGACGTGCGCGTCGCGGTATTCGCGGCAGGGCGACGCCGCCCGTGAGGCGCAAGAAGCGGGCGCGGACGTCGTCGGCGCCGACGACCTCGTCAATCGCGTGCAGAACGACGGCTTCCTCGACTTCGACATCGCGATCGCGACGCCCGACATGATGGGCCAGGTCGGCCGCCTCGGTCGTGTGCTCGGCCCGCGTGGCTTGATGCCGAACCCGAAGACCGGCACCGTGACGACCGACGTCGGCAAGACCGTGTCGGAGTTCAAGGGCGGGAAGGTCGAGTACCGCACCGACCGTCACGGCAACGTGCACGTCCCCGTCGGCAAGGCGAGCTTCACGGTCGAGAACCTGACCAAGAACTACGGCGCCGTCCTCGACGAGCTCCTGCGTGCGAAGCCGGCCGCCGCGAAGGGCCGCTACGTCAAGGGCATCTCGACCGCGTCGACGATGGGTCCCGGCGTCAGGATCTCGCCCGACGCGCGCGGTCGACGCGTAGCGTGGCGCGTCACACAAAGCCGAAGCGGCGGATCTCGTGCGCGGGCGCCCGCTCGGCACCGGCAGGTGCGTGCGCCGGAACGGAGGACCGAGGCCGTCGCGGTAGCTGCGCATCGTCGTGTGCAATACACCGCGCCGCACGTGCAGCTCGACGTGCCCGTCGCCGAGCATCTCGACAAAGCGCAGCGCCTCGTCGTGTGAAGTGAACGTGATCCGTTCGGGCGGGTAGCTGACGATCACGTCGTGGTCGTCGATCTCGAGCTCGAGGTCGCGCGTGTGGTCAACGCAGTGTGGCAGTCGCACGAGCGTGGCGGCTTCGCCCGAACCGACGGTCATCGCCTCCCGGTCGAGCGAGGGCCATCGTCGTGCGTCGACGAGTTCTTCGAGCCGGATGAGGAATTCGCGTATCGTGGGCGTCACCGTCACCGCGGCGAACTTCAGCGACAAGCGGTATCGGTACAGATCCGGGCGGCCTACGCGCGCGTCGGTGGGCTCGCCGAACGGCGATGCCTCGAGCGGCACGATGCCCGCGCCGGGATCGAGCCACCCGACCAAGCGCGTGAAGCGACTGAGGTCGCGGTGCGCGCGTTGAGCGCTCTTCGCCACGAAAGCGGACGCTACCGGCGACCTGGTAGCATCTCTCGCCGACAATCGAACGCCAATGACCTCCGGTCTCGTGAGAGGTAATGGACGCCCTGCGGGCGGGCCGCCGGAAGAGGTGAACCCATGCCGACAAAGGCCGGCGCGGACAGCGCGCACCTGCAGCGCAAGACCGCGGTCATCGACGACATCAAGGAGCGGTTCGGCAATGCCGACGCCGCCGTGCTCACCGAGTACCGGGGGCTGACGGTCACAGATCTCGCCGTGCTCCGCGCGTCGCTGCGGCCGGCGGCGGCCGACTACAAGGTCTTCAAGAACACGCTCGCGCGGTCGTGCCGCGGCCGATGCCGGCCTACAAGAGCTCGTCGAATCGCTCGAAGGTCCGGTCGCGATCGCATTCGTCAGCAAGAACGGTGGTGACGCGGTCACCGCGGCGAAGGCGCTACGCGACTTCGCGCGAGTCAACCACAACCTCGTGCTGAAGGGCGGTGTGCTCGGACCGCGGCTGTTGACCGTCGCCGACGTCGAAGCCCTCGCCGATGTGCCGCCGCGCGAGCAGCTGTTCGCCATGCTCGCCGGTGGATTCCAGGCGCCGCTCACGAAGGCGGCCGGTCTCTTTCAGGCGTTCACCCGTAACTTCGCATACGGGTTGAAGGCGTACATCGACCAGCACGTCGAGGGTGGCGAAGCCGAGCCGCCGGATGTGACCGCGGCGGACGCGTCCGCGGGCGCGCCAACCGAGGCCGACGCGTCCGCGGACGTGTCGACCGAGACCGAAACATCCGAGCACGCGCAAGAAGCAGGAGAGGGAGACGACACCGGAGGGGAGCGGAGCGTGGAGTCGACCGAGTAGCAGGGAGACGTCAGCGCCGCGTCCGGAGGGGAGCGGAGCGTGGAGTCGACCGAGTAGCAGGGAGACGTCAGCGCCGCGTCCGGAGGGGAGCGGAGCGTGGAGTCGCCCCGAGAAAAGCGCGACGACAGCGCCGCTGTCCGGAGGGGAGCGGAGCGTGGAGTCGCCCCGAGAAAAGCGCGACGACAGCGCCGCGACCGGAGGGGAGCGGAGCATGGAGCCGCCCCGAGAAGGAGATTGCACGATGGCGACCATGAGCACGACCGAGCTGCTCGACGTCTTCAAGAACATGACGGTCCTCGAGCTGAACGAATTCCTCAAGGCGTTCGAGGAGGAGTTTGGCGTGACCGCGGCCGCGCCCGTCGCGGTCGCCTCGATCGGCGGCGGTGGCGGCGGCGAGGTCGTTGCGGCCGAGGAGCAGGACGAGTTCGACGTCGTCCTCACGGCCGCGGGCGACAAGAAGATTCAGGTCATCAAAGTCGTCCGCGAGCTGACGAGCCTCGGGCTCAAGGAGGCCAAGGACCTCGTCGACGGGGCGCCGAAGCCCGTGCTCGAGAAGGTCTCGAAGGAGGACGCCGAGAAGGGCAAGACCAAGCTCGAGGAGGCCGGCGCCCAGGTGCAGATGAAATGAGATGAGCGAGCGTGGCCGAGCCGCCCGGCGGCGCGGCCGCCATGGCGCTGAAATAGGGACATCACGCTCGGAGGGTCCAGATTCCGGCTCGGCCGAAATCCGGTTTGGTGGTTGCCCTGGCCGGACCAGCGGTTTATCCTGCCCCGCAACCTGGAGGGGAGACGACAGCGCCGCGACCCTAGGGGAGCGCAGCGCCGAGTCGACCCGTCATCATGTGTTTGGCAGCCGGCGTGGCCCTGGGCTATGATCGGCCTAGCCGTGTCTGCCCGCTCGTGCCCTCCGAACGTTGTTGTCTTTCTCGACGTGCGCCCGAATGCCCGTGGCGCCTCGCGTCGACGCTCGGTGTGCAATCGCCCGCAGCTCGGCCGCCATCCCGCGTGATCGTCCCCGATTGGAGTGACGTTGGCTCGTCTCGCGTCCCGTGAGCGTCTGTCGTTCTCGAAGCTTCGCGAGGTCAAGGACCTCCCGAACCTCATCGAAGTCCAAACCGATTCCTTCCGCTGGTTCCTCGACGACGGTGTTGCAGAGGTGCTGCGTGACATCTCTCCGATCGAGGATTTCACCGGTCAGCTCAAGCTCGAGCTGACCGACCACGTCTTCGATCCGCCCAAGCACTCCGAAGACGAGTGCCGCGAGCGCGACATGACGTACGCGCGCCCGCTGTTCGTCACCGCGCGCTTCATGAACGCGGGCACCGGCGAGATCAAAGAGCAGACGGTCTTCATGGGGGACTTCCCGATGATGACCGACCGCGGCACGTTCATCATCAACGGCACCGAGCGCATCGTCGTCTCGCAGCTCGTGCGATCGCCGGGCGTGTACTTCGGTGTCAACCCCGACAAGACCGCGCCGGAGAAGGAGATCATCGACGCCAAGATGATCCCGAGCCGCGGTGCATGGCTCGAGTTCGAGATCGACAAGAAGGACGTCGTCTACGTCCGCATCGACCGCAAGCGCAAGCAGCCCGTGACGGTATTGCTGAAGGCGCTCGGCTTCGGCGAGTCCGAAGACGACCTCCTGAAGCTCATCGTCGACGAGCAGGGGCGTCCCTACGAGTCGATACGCAATACGCTCGAGAAGGACCACACCGGTGGCGTCGACGACGCGTTCATCGACATCTACCGCAAGCTCCGTCCCGGCGAGCCGCCGACGCCCGACTCGGCGCGCGCGTTGCTCGAGAACCTGTTCTTCAACCCGAAGCGCTACGACCTCGCGAAGGTCGGCCGGCACAAGGTCTCGAAGAAGCTGTCGAAGGAGTACCCGAAGCTCGGCCTCAACCGCTTCGACCTCGAGATCCCGCAGGCGGATGTTGACGCCGGGCGCGCCGGCGCCGACTTCACGCTGACCAGGGCCGACATCCTCGCGACCGTCGCGTACCTCGTGAAGCTGGGCAACCGCGACACGGGTTACTTCCCCGACGACATCGACCACTTCGGCAACCGTCGCGTGCGCACGGTCGGCGAGCTGATCCAGAACCAGCTGCGGGTCGGCCTCAGCCGCATGGAGCGCGTTGTGCGCGAGCGCATGACCACGCAGGACGTCGAGGCGATCACGCCACAGACGTTGATCAACATCCGGCCGGTCGTCGCGGCGATCAAGGAGTTCTTCGGCTCGTCACAGTTGTCGCAGTTCATGGATCAGACGAACCCGCTCGCCGGGCTCACGCACAAGCGGCGCCTGTCCGCGCTCGGGCCGGGTGGTCTGAGCCGTGAACGCGCCGGCTTCGAAGTGCGCGACGTGCACCCCAGCCACTACGGCCGCATGTGCCCGATCGAGACACCCGAAGGACCGAACATCGGTCTGATCGGCTACCTCTCGAGCTACGCGCGCATCAACCGTTTCGGATTCATCGAGACGCCGTACCGGCACGTCGAGAAGGGCCGCGTCACCGACGAGATCGTCTACCTCGCGGCCGACGACGAGGACGAGTACGTCATCGCGCAAGCGAACGCGAACGTCGACGAACAGGGTCGGTTCCTCGACGACCGCGTCCTCGTGCGCGCTGGTCGCGGCGAGATCGCGTTCGTGGCGCCCGAAGACGTGCAGTACATGGACGTGTCGCCGAAGCAGCTGGTGTCGGTCGCGACCGCGCTTATCCCGTTCCTCGAACACGACGACGCGAACCGCGCGTTGATGGGCGCCAACATGCAGCGGCAGGCAGTGCCGCTGCTGCGCGCTACGGCGCCGTACATCGGCACCGGCGTCGAGGCACGTGCGGCCCGCGACGCGGGCGACGTACTGCTCGCCCGTGACGATGGCACCGTGCTCGACGTCGGGGGCGACACGGTCACCGTCGACTACCGCAATGACGGCCGCACCGTGCACCGTCTCGCGAAGTTCCGCCGCTCGAACCAGGGCACTTGCATCAACCAGAAGCCGCTGGTCAACACCGGCGACAACGTCCGCAAGGGCGAGATCCTCGCCGACGGCCCGTCGACGCATCTCGGTGAGCTCGCGCTCGGCAAGAACCTGCTTGTCGCGCTGATGCCCTGGAAGGGTCACAACTTCGAGGACGCGATAGTGCTCTCGGAACGCCTCGTGAAGGACGACGTGCTCACGTCGATCCACATCGAGGAGCACGAGATCGACGCCCGCGACACGAAGCTGGGTGCCGAGGAGATCACGCGCGACATCCCGAACCTCTCGGAAGACATCTTGAAGGACCTCGACGAGCGCGGCATCATCCGTATCGGCGCCGAGGTCGGTCCCGGCGACATCCTCGTCGGCAAGGTCACGCCCAAGGGCGAGACCGAGCTCACACCCGAGGAACGCCTGCTGCGCGCGATCTTCGGTGAGAAGGCGCGTGAGGTCCGCGACACCAGCCTCAAGGTCCCGCACGGCGAGAACGGCAAGGTGATCGACGTGCGCGTGTTCTCACGCGACGACGGTCACGAGCTGCCACCCGGCGTGAACCAGCTCGTGCGTGTGTACGTCGCGCAGAAGCGCAAGATCAGCGAGGGCGACAAGCTCGCCGGCCGGCACGGCAACAAGGGTGTGATCGCCAAGATCCTGCCGATCGAGGACATGCCGTACCTCGCCGACGGCACCGCCGTCGACATCGTGTTGAACCCACTCGGCGTGCCGAGCCGCATGAACGTCGGCCAGGTGCTCGAAGCTCATCTCGGGTACGCGGCCCGCCACGGATGGAATGGCGAGCACCGGCGACCGCCCGAGCAGAACAAGACGCGCACGCGTACCGAGCCCGCCGTGTGGATCGCGAGCCCCGTGTTCGACGGTGCGCACTGGGACGAAACCGAACAGGCCGGCCCGACCGGCACGATCCAGGAGTTGTTCGAGCAGCTCAACCCCGACGGCGCCGACGGCCAGAAGCTCATCGGCACCGACGGCAAGGTGACGTTGCACGACGGCCGCACCGGCGAGCCCTACGACCGCCCGGTCACCGTCGGCTACATGTACATCTTGAAGTTGTCGCACCTCGTCGACGACAAGATCCACGCCCGCTCGACGGGTCCGTACTCGATGATCACGCAGCAGCCGCTCGGCGGGAAGGCGCAGTTCGGCGGCCAGCGGTTCGGTGAGATGGAGGTGTGGGCGCTCGAGGCTTATGGCGCCGCGTACGCGCTGCAGGAGATCCTCACGATCAAGTCCGACGACGTGCTCGGTCGCGTCAAGGTCTACGAAGCGATCGTGAAGGGCGAGAACATCCCCGAGCCGGGCATACCCGAGAGCTTCAAGGTGCTGATCAAGGAGATGCAGGCTCTCTGCCTGAACGTCCGCGTCATGAACGAGGACGGCCAGGAGATCGAGATCCGCGAGCTCGACGAGGATGCGTTCCGCACCACCGAGTCGCTCGGTATCGATCTGTCCCGGCCCGAGCGCGGCACCGACGAGGAAGACGCCGCCACCGCCGCTGCTCGTTCGACCTTCTGATCTCGTAGAGGAGCACGTACGTGTTCGACGTGAACGAGTCACACCGACTCACGATCAATCTTGCAACCGCGGGCGACATCCTCACCTGGTCGAACGGCGAGGTGAAGAAGCCGGAGACGATCAACTACCGCACGCTCAAGCCCGAGAAGGACGGCTTGTTCTGCGAGAAGATCTTCGGTCCCACCAAGGACTGGGAGTGCTACTGCGGCAAGTACAAGCGCGTGCGCTTCAAGGGCATCATCTGCGAGCGCTGCGGCGTCGAGGTGACGCGTTCGAAGGTGCGGCGCGAGCGCATGGGGCACATCCAGCTCGCGGCCCCGGTCACGCACATCTGGTACTTCAAAGGTGTCCCGTCGCGTCTCGGCTATCTCCTCGACATCGCGCCGAAGAGCCTCGAGAAGGTCATCTACTTCGCCGCGCACCTGATCACGTGGGTCGACACCGAGCGCTTGCACAAGGAGTTGCCGTCGCTCGAAGCCGAGATGAAGGCGGAGATCGGCGATGTAGAGCGCGAGCGTGAGGTGAAGCTGCGTGATCGCGACGAGGAGTACATCAAGGAGCTCGAAGAGCTCGAAGGCCGCGGCGCCAAGAAGAACGAGCTCGAGCGCGCGGAGAAGGCCAAGAACAAGGACTTCGAGGACATCCGCGTCCGCTACGAGGAAGAGATCGGCCAGCTCCAGGTCGTGTGGGACACGCTCCGCACGATGAAGCCCAAGCAGTTGATCGACGACGAGCGCGTGTGGCGCGAGCTCCAGGATCGGTACCAGGACTTCTTCGCGGGCGGCATGGGTGCCGAAGCCGTGAAGGACTTGGTCTCGCGGCTCGACCTCGAGGCAGTCGAAGTCGATCTCAAGGAGACGATCGCGACCTCGAAGGGTCAGCGCAAGGCGAAGGCCATCAAGCGCCTGAAGGTCGTGTCGGCGTTCAACCGCAAGGACGACAACGGCCGCACGATCAACTCGCCGATGGGCATGATCCTCGACGTCATTCCGGTGATCCCGCCCGATCTGCGCCCGATGGTGCAGCTCGACGGCGGTCGCTTCGCGACGTCAGACCTCAACGACCTGTACCGCCGCGTGATCAACCGCAACAACCGGCTGAAGCGGCTGCTCGACCTCGGTGCGCCCGAGATCATCATCAACAACGAGAAGCGGATGCTGCAGGAGGCCGTCGACGCGCTTTTCGACAACGGCCGCCGCGGGCGCCCGGTCACCGGTCCCGGCAACCGCGCGCTGAAGTCACTGTCCGACATGTTGAAGGGCAAGCAGGGCCGGTTCCGCCAGAACCTGCTCGGCAAGCGCGTCGACTACTCGGGCCGTTCGGTGATCGTCGTCGGTCCGCAGTTGCGCTTGCAGCAGTGCGGCCTGCCGAAGCAGATGGCGCTCGAGCTTTTCAAGCCGTTCGTGATGAAGCGGCTCGTCGACCTCGAGTTCGCACAGAACATCAAGTCCGCGAAGCGGATGGTCGAGCGCGCGCGCCCGCAGGTGTGGGACGTGCTCGAAGAGGTCATTAAAGAGCACCCGGTCTTCTTGAACCGTGCCCCGACGCTGCACCGTCTCGGCATCCAGGCGTTCGAGCCGGTGCTCGTCGAGGGCAAGGCGATCCAGATCCACCCGCTCGTGTGCGCGGCGTTCAATGCCGACTTCGACGGTGACCAGATGGCCGTGCACCTTCCACTGTCCGCGGAAGCGCAGGCGGAAGCGCGCATGCTGATGCTCAGCGCCCACAACATCTTGTCGCCGGCGTCGGGCCGTCCGATCGCGGTGCCGAGCCAGGACATGATCATCGGCATCTACTACTTGAGCGAGACGCTCGACGGACTGAAGGGTGCAGGCCGGCAGTTCGCGAACATCGATGAGGCGCTCGCCGCATACGAGGAGCGATGGGGCGGCGACGGCGAGACGCTGTCGCTGCACGCCAGGATCAAGGTGCGCATGCCGGTCGGGAAGTTTCCCGCCGAGCAGTTCCCGCGTCCCCTCGACGACGGTACGCCGCAGTCGATTGTCTTGCGTGAGTACCGCACGAACGGTGCGACCCAGGTTCTCGTCGAGACGTCGCTCGGACGGCTGATCTTGAACGGCGCTCTTCCCGATGACTTCCCGTTCGTCGACCGCACGATGAAGAAGCGTGACATCACCGAGGTCGTGAGCGAGCTCGTCGTGCAGTACGACAAGGCGATCGTGAGCGACAGCCTCGACCGTTTGAAGGGGCTCGGCTACGAGTGGTCGACGCGTGCCGGCTTGACGATCTCGATCGCCGACGTCACGACGCCGCCCGCCAAGGCCGGGCTCTTGGAGCAGTTCGAGGGTGAAGCGGCCAAGGTCGAGCACCAGTACGAGCGCGGCATCATCACTGACGACGAGCGGCGCCAGCAGGAGATCGAGATCTGGACCGACGCGACCAACCAGGTCACGAAGGCCATGCAGGATCTGATGCAGTCGACGCCGTTCAACCCGATCGACATGATGGTCGGTTCGGGTGCACGAGGAAACGTCATGCAGGTTCGGCAGATCGCGGGCATGCGCGGTCTCGTCGCGAACCCGCGCGGTGAGATCATCCCGCGGCCGATCAAGAGCAATTTCCGTGAAGGCCTCTCGGTGCTCGAGTACTTCATCTCGACGCACGGCGCCCGGAAGGGTCTGGCGGACACGGCGCTCCGCACCGCTGACTCCGGCTACCTGACCCGGCGTCTCGTCGACGTCGCGCAGGAGCTCATCGTGCGCGAGCCAGACTGCGAGACGATCCGCGGCATCTGGATCGAGAACGTGCACGGCGACCCCGAGTCGTACCGCGTGCTCGAGACGTCGTTGCTCGGACGTTGCCTCGCCGAGGACGCCACACTCGTCGACGGCACGGTGATCCCGCGCAACAAGGAGATCGACGACGACGACCTCCGGCTCCTCGCCGACGATACCGGCATCACCCGTCTGCGCGTGCGCTCGGTGCTCACGTGCGAGACCGTTTCGGGTGTGTGCTCATCGTGCTACGGGCGCATGCTGGCGACGGGCAAGATCGGCGACCTCGGTGAGGCCATAGGCATCGTCGCGGCGCAGTCGATCGGCGAGCCCGGCACGCAGCTGACGATGCGGACGTTCCACACTGGTGGAGTCGCGGGTGAGGACATCACACACGGCCTGCCCCGTGTCGTCGAGCTGTTCGAAGCCCGTACGCCCAAGAGCGCATCGCTGCTCGCCGACGTCTCGGGCGTCGTGCGGCTCGGCGAGAACGACAAGGGTGAGCGCGTCATCACGATCGTTGCCGACGACGGCACGCAGTTCGAGTACGCCGTCTCGCGGCGTGCGCACGTCTCGGTCGCCGACGGTCAGGACGTGCAAGCCGGCGACCGTTTGGTCGGCGACGAGAAGAGCCCGCTCGACCCGAAGAAGCTGCTCGAGATCAAGGGTGTGCGCGAGACCCAGCAGTACCTCGTCGACGAGGTGCAACGTGTGTATCGCGATCAGGGCGTGTCGATTCACGACAAGCACATCGAAGTGATCGTGCGCCAGATGCTGCGGCGTGTCACGGTGTCGGAACCCGGCGACAGCCAGTTCCTGCCCGGCGAGAAGGTGGACGCCCGCCGTTACGCCGAAGAGAACCGCCGCCTCGTCGAAGAGGGACTGCGTCCGGCCGAGGGTCGTCCCGAACTGATGGGAATCACGAAGGCGTCGCTCGCCACCGACTCGTGGTTGTCGGCCGCGTCGTTCCAGGAGACGACGCGCGTGCTCACCGAAGCGGCGATTGAGGGGCGTTCCGACGGGCTCGAGGGCCTGAAGGAGAACGTGATCATCGGCAAGCTGATCCCGGCGGGAACGGGGATGCCGCTCTACCGCGACATCAGAACCGAGGCACCCGAGTACGAGCCGTTGCCGTTCTACACGTCCGAGGTCGAAGAAGAGATGGACCTCGCGACGTGGTTGCGCGAAGCGAGCTCGACGCGCCAGAGCAACACGGACTTCGGGATACTCGCGACGGGTGGTGCCGTCGCCGGCGGTGCCGAGGCCGAGTTCACGCCGTCGGGGGCAGCGGAGTTCGGCGGCGCGACGCACGACGTCGTGCTTTCCGACGATGAACCCGCGCCCGACCCCAACGCGGCGACGTGTGGCGAGTCGGGACCGAGCGGACGCGACGAAGAGCCTCCGGCGGCGGGTGAGTTCGCTGCCGGCGAGTAACTCACGACACCGAGCACGCGCATTCCGGCGCCGCTTCGGCCGGTCCCGCGCGTGGCTGCTATCCTGTTCCGTTGGCTTGAAGGGCGTCGCCGCGCCCTCGACCCACCGATCGCCCGTCTCCAGAAAGATCACGCGTGCCCACGATCGCCCAGCTCGTCCGCAAAGGACGGGAATCGCGAGGAAGCAAGCAGAAGACCGCCGCGCTGAAGGGTTCGCCCCAGCGCCGCGGGGTATGTACGCGGGTCTTCACGACGACCCCCAAGAAGCCGAACTCCGCGCTGCGCAAGGTCGCGCGTGTACGGCTGACCACCGGCGTCGAGGTCACGGCCTACATCCCCGGCGTCGGCCACAACCTGCAGGAACACTCGATCGTGCTCGTGCGCGGCGGTCGTGTCCGCGACCTGCCGGGCGTTCGCTACAAGATCATCCGCGGTGCGCTCGACGCGTCAGGCGTCGCGAACCGCAAGCAGGCGCGCAGCCGCTACGGCGCGAAGAAGGATTCCTGAGGTGAGCGACCGCGTTCCGGGGCCCGAGCGGCCGGGCGCCGAAGGCGCCAAGAGCGGGAGAGATTGAGATGCCGCGGAAGGGACCGGCGCCGCGCCGGAGTTGATGCCCGACCCGATCTACCGGTCGGTCGTTGTCACGCAGCTCGTCAACAAGGTGTTGCAACGCGGGAAGAGATCGACGTCGGAACACATTGTGTACAAGGCGCTCGACGAGATCGGCGGCAAGACGCAGGGTGATCCTGTCACCGTGCTCAAGCGGGCGATCGAGAACGTGCGGCCGCAGCTCGAGGTGAAGAGCAGGCGTGTCGGTGGCGCGACGTATCAGGTGCCGGTCGAGGTTCGGCCACGGAGAGCGACCACGCTTGCGATCCGGTGGATCGTCGGCTACTCCCGTCAGCGGCGGGAGAAGACCATGGCGGAGCGCCTGTCCGGCGAGCTGCTCGACGCGAGCAACGGCATCGGGGCAGCGATCAAGCGCCGGGAGGACATGCAGAAGATGGCCGAATCGAACAAGGCATTTGCCCACTACCGCTGGTGAATTCCCAGCCCTGAAGGCAAGCTGCGGAACGGGATTGCCGGCGTAAGCATGGCCGAGCGAGGCGATTCGCCGGTCGTTTAGGTCATTGGCGATGCCAGTCCGCCGATCATGGCCTCGGAAGACCGAGACGAGCGAAACCACCGCTTCGCTGCGGAACGCCGAGCGAAGCGAAGTGTTTCGGAGCGAAGTGATGACACGCGAATTCCCACTCGAGAAGACCCGCAACATCGGGATCATGGCCCACATCGACGCGGGCAAGACCACGACGACCGAGCGGATCCTCTACTACACGGGCCGCACCTACAAGATCGGCGAGGTGCACGAAGGCGCCGCGGTGATGGACCACATGGTGCAAGAGCAGGAGCGCGGGATCACGATCACCTCGGCGGCGACCACCGCGCAGTGGAAGGACTGCCAGGTCAACATCATCGACACCCCCGGCCACGTCGACTTCACCGTCGAAGTCGAGCGGTCGCTGCGTGTCCTCGACGGCGCGGTCGCGGTGTTCGACGCGGTCGCCGGTGTCGAGCCGCAGACCGAGACCGTGTGGCGGCAGGCGAACAAGTACAACGTGCCCCGCATCTGTTTCGTCAACAAGATGGACCGCGTCGGCGCCGACTTCGAGCGCTGCGTGCAGATGATCCGCGAACGTCTCGACGCCGTACCCGTCGTGGTGCAGCTTCCGATCGGCAGCGAGGGCAACTTCCGCGGGGTAATCGACCTCATCGACATGAAGGCGCTCGTCTGGCCGCTCGACGACGACACGGAGGGTGCGAAGTTCGAAGTCGTCGACATTCCCGACGACCTCCTCGTCCACGCCAGGGAGGCGCACGGCCGTCTGCTCGAGGTCGTCGCCCATGTCGACGACGTGCTGCTCGAGAAGTACCTCGAGGACCACGACATCGCGCCCGATGAGATCCGGCGCGCGGTTCGCACGGGCACGCTCGCGTTCGAGTTCGTTCCTGTGCTCTGCGGCTCTGCCTTCAAGAACAAGGGTGTGCAGCCCATGCTCGACGCCGTCGTCGAGTTCTTGCCGTCGCCGCTCGACGTCCCGCCGACCGAAGGCACCGACATGAAGGGCGAGGCGTCCGAGCGCAAGGCGAACGAGAACGAGCCGTTCTCGGCGCTCGCGTTCAAGATCGTCGCCGACCCGTACGGCAAGCTCACGTACTTCCGCATCTACTCGGGCCGGGTCGACAAGGGCTCGGAGATCTTCAATTCGACGAAGGATCGCAAGGAGCGCATCGGTCGCATCCTGCGGATGCACTCCAACCAGCGCGAAGACATCGATGTCGCGTACGCGGGCGACATAGTGGCCGGCCTCGGCTTCAAGCAGACCTCGACCGGCGACACGCTCTGCGATCGCAGCGCGCCGATCATCCTCGAACGCATGGAGTTCCCCGAGCCGGTGATCTCCGTCGCGATCGAGCCCAAGACGAAGAACGATCAGGACAAGCTCGGCAAGGCGCTGGGCGCCCTCTCCGACGAGGACCCCACCTTCATGGTCAACACCGACAACGAGACCGGTCAGACGATCATCCGGGGCATGGGCGAGCTGCACCTCGAGGTGCTCGTCGACCGGATGATGCGCGAGTTCAACGTGGAAGCGCACGTCGGCAAGCCGCAGGTCGCGTACCGCGAGACGATCACGGCCGCCGTCGAGAAGGTCGAGGTTCGGTACGTGCGCCAGACCGGCGGTCGCGGTCAGTACGCGGACGTGGTCATCGCGCTCGAGCCGACCGGTCCCGGCGGCGGCTTCGAGTTCATCGACGAGATCAAGGGCGGCGTCATCCCGCGGGAGTACATCCCTGCGGTCGATGCCGGCATCCAAGAGGCGATGGAGGGGGGTGTGCTCGCGGGCTATCCGCTCGTCGACGTGCGCGCGCGGCTCACGTACGGCTCGTACCACGAGGTCGACAGCTCGGAGATGGCCTTCAAGATCGCCGGTTCGATGGCGTTGAAGGAAGCCGCGCGGAAGGCCAAGCCCCAGCTGCTCGAGCCGGTCATGGCCGTCGAGGACGTCACGCCCGAGGACTACATGGGCGACGTCATCGGTGACTTGAACGCTCGCCGCGGGCAGGTCGAAGGCATGGAGCAGCGCGGCAACGCGCAGGTGATCCGCGCTCGGGTGCCGTTGGCCCAAATGTTCGGGTATGTTGGCGATCTCCGGTCCCGTACCCAAGGGCGCGCGACCTACACGATGCAGTTCGACTCTTACCAGCCCGTGCCGGAGTCGATCGCTACCGAGATCATCGCTCGCGTTCGCGGCGAGTAACACAGTTCACGAAGGAGCAGAGGTCGTCCCATGGCCAAAGAGAAGTTCGAGCGCACGAAGCCGCACTTGAACATCGGTACGATCGGTCATATTGATCACGGTAAGACGACGTTGACGGCGGCGATCACGAAGGTGTTGCACGATCAGGATCCGAGGAACTCGTTTACGGCGTTCGATCAGATTGATAAGGCGCCGGAGGAGAAGGCGCGGGGGATCACGATTTCGATCGCGGATGTGGAGTATGAGACGGAGAATCGGCATTACGCGGATGTGGATTGTCCGGGGCATGCGGATTACATCAAGAACATGATTACGGGTGCGGCGCAGATGGATGGCGCGATTTTGGTGGTGGCGGCGACGGATGGGCCGATGCCGCAGACGCGTGAGCATGTGTTGTTGGCCCGGCAGGTGGGGGTGCCGAGCATTGTGGTGGCGTTGAACAAGGCGGACATGGTTGATGATGAGGAGATCCTCGAGTTGGTGGAGCTCGAGGTGCGGGAGTTGTTGACGGAGTACGAGTTTCCGGGTGATGACACGCCGGTGGTGCGGGTGAGCGTGTTGAAGGCGTTGGAGGGTGATGCGGAGTGGACGCCGAAGATCTTGGAGTTGATGGCGGCGGTCGATTCGTATTTGCCGGAGCCGACGCGTGATGTCGATAAGCCGTTTTTGATGCCGATCGAGGATGTGTTCACGATTCAGGGTCGGGGGACGGTGGTGACGGGCCGGGTGGAGCGGGGGATCGTGAAGGTCGGTGACGAGATCGAGATGATCGGTTTGCGGAACACGTCGAAGACGACGTGTACGGGTGTGGAGATGTTCCGCAAGCTGTTGGATGAGGGCCGGGCGGGTGACAACATCGGCGCGTTGTTGCGGGGGACGAAGAAGGAAGATGTGGAGCGCGGGCAGGTGTTGGCGAAGCCGGGCAGTATTACGCCGCATACGCAGTTCAGCGCGCAGGTGTACATCTTGACGAAGGAGGAGGGTGGCCGGCATACGCCGTTCTTCACGAACTATCACCCGCAGTTCTATTTCCGTACGACGGATGTGACGGGCAGCGTGTCGTTGCCGGAGGGTACGGAGATGGTGATGCCGGGTGACAACACGGAGATGACGGTGGAGTTGCAAAAGCCGATCGCGATGGACGAGGGTCTACGGTTCGCGATCCGCGAGGGTGGCCGCACCGTCGGTTCAGGCCGCGTCGTCAAGATCGACAAATGAACGCTGCCGAACGGCCGCCGCGCAGGCACCCTGCGCCGCAGAGAGCGAGCGAGTAAGGATGGCAGCGCCCTCGGGGCAGAAGATCCGTATTCGTTTGAAGGCCTACGACCACGAGGTCATCGACCAGTCGACGAAGAAGATCGTCGAGACCGTCGTGCGCACCCAGGCCAAGGTGCGCGGGCCGGTGCCGCTGCCGACCGAGATTCGCAAGTACACGGTCGTGCGCTCACCGCACGTCGACAAGGACAGTCGCGAGCATTTCGAGATGCGCATCCACAAGCGACTCATCGACATCGTCGAGCCGACCGGCAAGACCGTCGAAGCGCTACAGCGTCTCGACCTTCCCGCCGGCGTCGACATCGAATTGAAGATGCAACAAGGCTGAGCGTCTCGCTCCCGAGACGGTCGGGACGGGTCAACAGCCGCTGCCGGGCGGCGGCGATCCAACCTGCATGTCGGCGAGAGAGAGACTCGGGAGCAGCGATTCGACCGTCACTGTCGTCTTGTCGGGAATTGCGACCGCCGCGACGATTCTTTCTCCGACGATCAACGCCGCCGAGCGCTTGCCGACGACCAGCGTGAACTTCCCGGGCCGCGGCGCCGTCGTCGCCTCGAGCACGTTGTTGTCGACGTCGCGCGACGTCGCGACCCTGCCGTCGAGCCCGATGCGCATCTCCGTCTGGTGACCGACCGGCGCAGGCTCGCCGCTCGTCGGATCGGCGGTTGTGTCCTCGAAGTGGAACAGCACCCCGGCGACGGTTCCCGGTGAGTTCACCAGCGTGCCGGACACGCGCGTGCAGGGGCCGGCCGCGAGCACCAAGCGGTTCGCAGGATCGGGTTCGGTGCCGCCGGAGACGTAGCGCGCGGAGTTGCCTCCGACACGCCAGCCGTCGCCGGCGCCACCCGGGAGCGACCACGGCGTCGGTGTGTCGCCGCGCAGTACCGCTGTCGGCAAGATCGTTGCGCAGCTGTACTTCGCCG
Organism: uncultured Actinomycetes bacterium; assembly: GCA_963836365.1. Taxonomy (GTDB): domain Bacteria; phylum Actinomycetota; class Acidimicrobiia; order IMCC26256; family PALSA-610; genus DASQHW01. Next base: position 81,274 of record CAWIJC010000003.1, on the reverse strand, counting down.
TCCTTGCCGGCGAACGCCGTTGAGAAGTGGCTCTGCACGTACTGCGCGAACTGCGGTGAATCGACGGCCTGGTCCGAGGATTGCAAGAACGCAGTCGGGTTGGCCTGCCTCATGTCTTCATCGAACCACTTCCACGTGTCGTGGAGGATGTACTTCTCGCTCTGCCGGCCTAGGTAGATCGATCCGACGAGGAAGTAGCGCTGCTGGAAGCGTGTCGCGGGGATGCGCCGGTACAGCGGATAGATGTATTGGTTCTCCGAGTACGCGAGCAGCGGATCCTCGTCGCGCGACACGAGATCGAGCACAGCTTTGACCGACCGGTTCGTCGGGCCGAGGTTCGCTTCGCGCACGGCCGCGTCGTTCCCGACGCTCGTGAAGTTGCTCGTGATCTCGGACGCGTCGACAAGCCGCCGTGCGGTCCCGGCCGAGAGAAAGAACGCGAGCACGATCGCCGTCAACGGCCACGCGACCGCCGTACGCGACAACCGCGGCGAGTCCATCAGGGCCCGGCACGCGTGGCCCGCGAGCGCGGCGCCGATCATCGCCGTCGGCGCCGCGATCACCGAGAAGTAATGCGTCGAGTAGCGCTGGCCGGTCACCAGCTGGAACCAGCCGCCGGCAAACCAGCCGAGCAACGCGACGTGCACGATGCGCAGCTTGTGGCTGAGCTTCGCCCACCACGCGATCGTGATCGCGACGAATGCGGCGAGCACGAGGAACACGATCGGGCGGTGCTGGTAGTAGCCCCACGCGTAGTCCCAACCCTTGGCGACCTGCGTGCCGAGGCTCTGGCCGATCCCGGTGTTCTGGTAGCTCGCGTACGTCCACCAGCTCGCCCAGAACTCGGCAAAGCTCCCGCGCAGCATGTACCAGATCGGTGCACTGACGAAGGCAAACGCGGCGGCGATCACGGTCGCGGAGCCGAGCATCGTCCGGCGATCGCGATCTGGCACGCGCAGCCGCAAGAGGAACAACGCCGCGACTCCGATCGACGCGGCGTCGAACAACGACGGCAGGATCGTCTGCACGGCGAGCCCGAGCAACAGGCCGGTGACAATCGACGCGGCCCACTGCGAACGTGGCCGCCCCGTCCACGGGCGGTCGTCGATCGTGATCACCCACGCAGCTGCGAGCAGCGTGACGAGGATGTTGCGGCTGTACAACAGGCCCGCGTACGCGGCATCCGAGAGCGTGAAATGAATGAACACGAAAGCCGCGATCGCGAGCGCGGCGTACGCATTGCCGCCCGTGATCCGAGTCGTGCGCGCCGCGGTGAACGCGATGATCGTCGCGCTGATCGCGACCATGACCGAGATGACGTACCAGTGGCCGTCGTAGCCGCCGACGCGCGCGGCGATGTCGTGCGCGACCTCTTCCAGCGGCCCCTTCGGGTGGATGCCGTTCTGGTAGTACGTGCCGCCGAAGCGAATCGCCCGGAGCACCGCGCTCTGCGAGAAGACGGCGTCGTTGGCTCCGGCGACGACGCGATTGCCGAACAGCGCGACGAGGGAGACTGCGCTGAGAGCGAACGCGGTCAACCAGCGAACCGCGATCTCCCACGCCGGAGGTCCGGGCGCGACGGTCGGCGCGGGCGTGTCGGGCTCGATCGCGACCGGTTCGCGACGCGTGTCGTACTCAACCATCGACGGAGACCTCGTGCGAGCGGTCGTGGTCGGCGCGCTCGTGCGTGTCTTGCCCCTCGCGATCGGACGGCGGGGCGGGTGCCGGCGCTTCGCCGTTCGCGGCGACGTGCGCACCGCGAAGTATGGAGATCGCGGCGTCGACTCCCGTGGCGACGACTATCACGAGCGAGATCGAGAGCTGGTGTACCGCACCGATCGTGTGCCGTTGGATCTCGAGCGGCTCCCCGAACCAGGAGACGAAGAGAGCGGTGAGTGCGACGAACACCGCCACCGCGCCGAACACCGCGAGCCGTCGGTACTGCGCACGGCGTCCGGCGGCCATCGTCGTCACCGCGAGCGCGAGCACTGCGAGGATCATCCAGACCGTGAGGCCCTTGCGCGTCGACGGTCCGCCGATCTGCGCGGGGAGATCCCGCGGCAGACGGTCGTACACGTGATGACCGTCGTAGTACGACATGTCGGCCTTCAGGATCGTCGGAAGGTCGGCGGAGAAGAGGTCGCGGTAGTGGGGCGCGAGCGCGACGAGCGAGATCGCGTACTCACGGCGGCCGGATGCGTTCGACCAACGGAAGTAGCGCGCGATAGCGTGGGTCCTGCGAGCGGAAGAACGTGTCCTCGAAGCCGGCTTTGCCTCTGCGCTCGCGCACTGCATCGTCGAGCGGCATTCCGGCGCGCTCGACGAACCAGTTGGTCAGCTTCTCGTCGGTCAGGATCCGGAGCCCGACCAGGTCCTGGAACTGCAGCGACGAGCGGCGGGAGACGTTTTGGGCGACGTACGAGTATCCGGCGGTGACCACCATCGCCAACGCGCCGAGCGCGAGCGCCTTTCGGCCCGGCCGCCGAAGTCGCGGGCGAGCCACGCGATTGCGAGCGCAACCGGTACCAGCACCAGCGCGGCGAGAACGTTCGAGTCGCGTACCAACGTCCACGCGATCACGAGACCCCAGCCCCAGATCGCGTGCTCGCGCGAGGGTTGCCGTGCGAACCGCCACCATGCCGCGATCGCCAAGAGCCCGAGGCTGATCGTCAGCGACTCACTGAGGATCTGCGTTGTCCACAGCGCGTATCGCGCCTCGATCGAGATCCCGACGAACAACGCGATCGTCAACACAGCCACGACCTGCGAGCGCAGTGCTCGCGCGGCAGTCGCGCACAACGCGACGACTGCAGCGCAGTACAGCGCGGTCTGCGCGATGACCGTGAGGTGCGAGCTCCGGCCGAAGACCCAGAGAAACAGCGGATACCCGATCGGGCGGAACGCGGCGTAGAAGCCTGGGTGGAACGGGCCGAGGCGCGGCGACCGGCACGTAGCCCTCCTTGGGAAACACCGCGTCCGGCCAGACGGCCGGGAAGTGCGACCGCCAGTCGCCGCCGAGCACCCGGACGAAGAAGAGCGCGCAGAGAGTGGCACCCAAATAGAACCCGACGCCCGGGCTGCCTCGCCGCGCCGGGGACGGTGGTCGAGGCGCCTGTCCTTCGTCGCGCACGCGCACGTTCCCCTGCGTCGAGTCGGAGTGAGGAGCTCGGAGATCGAGCGTAGTTTCGCAGGCCCGGTGGGCCGAGCCGCCGCGCGCGGCCCGCGAGCGCCGCCCCCGAGGCGAGTCGCAGGTTGGTCCGCGGGTTGCTAACATCATCCGGCTTCCCGGGCTGCGCGATGCTGCCCGCCGCGCCGCCGCCCCCGGCCTCGGGCCGCGGCGCGACACCAACCGAGGCCCGCGTAGGCCCCTCCTGGGGGAACCGCGCGGCACAACCGAATCGACGCTCCGCCGGGCTGCCCGTGCGGAGCGTTCGCGTGGAACGACGAGCGAGCAAGGACGCGACGGCGGGCGGCCGGGTATCCCGCCCGCCAGTGAGTGAGCGAATTGAACATGGCGAACAAAGGGATACTGGGCCGCAAGCTCGGCATGACCCAGGTCTTCGACGACGCGAACCGCGCCATTCCGGTGACGGTCATCGAAGCCGGACCGTGTCGCGTCGTGCAGCTCCGGACGCCCGAGCGCGACGGCTATACCGCGGTGCAGCTCGCCTTCGGCGAGACGAAGGCAGCCCGGCTGACGAAGCCCGAGCTCGGACATCTGAAGGCCGCCGACGCCGCACCCGCCAAGTACCTCGCCGAGCTGCGCGTCGACGACGTTTCGGCCTTCGAGCTCGGACAGGTGCTGAAGGCCGATGTGTTCGCTGCGGGTGAGCGGGTCGACGTCACGGGGATCAGCAAGGGCCACGGCTTCTCCGGCGTGATGAAGCGTCACAACTTCAGCGGTCAGGGCGCGAGCCACGGCAACCACAAGAAGCACCGAGCACCGGGCGCGATCGGCGCGTGCGCGACGCCGGCTCGCGTGTTCAAGGGTGTGCGCATGGCCGGCCAGTACGGCAGCACGAGAGTCACGACGCTCAACCTCGAGGTCGTCCAGGGCGACGCGGAGCGCAACCTGCTGCTGATCAAGGGTGCGGTGCCCGGCCCCGCGGGCGGGCTCGTGTTCGTGCGCAACGCGGTGAAGTCGACGGTGTCGTCGTGACTTCCGTCGCGATGAAGAAGGCCGACGGTGGCGCGGGCACGAGCGTCGAGCTCCCTGACGACGTGTTCGGTATCGAGCCCAACGTCGCAGTGATGCACCAGGTCGTTACCGCGCAGCTCGCGGCCAAGCGCTCGGGCACGCACTCGACCAAGACGCGCTCGGAAGTACGCGGCGGTGGCGCGAAGCCATGGCGCCAGAAGGGCACCGGGCGTGCCCGGCAGGGCTCGATCCGGTCACCGCACTGGCGCGGAGGCGGCGTCGCGCACGGCCCCAAGCCGCGCGACTACACGCAGCGGACGCCGAAGAAGATGGTGCGGCTCGCGCTGCGCTCCGCGCTCTCTGATCGCGCCGCCGACCACAAAGTCGTCGTCGTCGACGAGTGGGGTATCGACGCGCCGAGCACCAAGGACGCGGTGAGGCTGCTCGAGGCGCTCGGGCTGCGCGAGAAGGGCCGGCGTGCGCCGCGTGTGCTCGTCGTGTTGTTCCGCACCGAGGACGCAGTGTGGAAGTCGCTGCGGAATCTCGGCGAGCGTGTGAAGATCGTGCTGCCCGAAGAGCTGAACACCTACGACGTGCTCGTGAACGATTGGCTGGTGTTCTCGAAGGCGTCGCTCGAAACGCTCGTCGCGCGCCTGAGTGACGCGCCGGAGGACTCGTCCGAATGAGTAGCCAGGCGCGGCACGGAGGCCCGGACGGTGTTCGACGAGTCGTTCGCGATGGAGGGCCGGAAGGCGTAGCCGCATGAACAAGGATCCGCGGACATCATCGTCCGGCCTGTCGTGTCGGAGAAGAGCTACGCCGCGTACGACAACAACGTCTACACGTTCGTCGTGGCGCCCGACGCGAACAAGATCGAGATCCGGCACGCGGTCGAGCAGCTGTTCGGCAAGCGTGTCGGCAAAGTCCACACGATCAATCGCAAAGGCAAGCGTTCGCGCAACCGTCACACCGGCGGCTACAACGCGCCGTCACGCCAAAAGCGCGCCATCGTCACGCTCGCCGCCGGCGAGGATCGCATCGACATCTTCGGGAGCTGACCATGGTTGGGATGCGGACAGAGCACCGCACGCCGACAGAGCGGGAGGGGAAGTGATGCCCATTCGCAAACGCAAGCCCACGAGTGCGGGCCGGCGGTTCCAGACCGCGTCCGACTTCTCGGAGGTCACGAAGCACAAGCCCGAGAAGCGGCTGACCAAGCCCCAACCGAAGTCGGGCGGTCGCAATTCGTACGGCCGTATGACGTCGCGCCATCGCGGTGGTGGGCACAAGCAGCGCTACCGACTCATCGACTTCAAGCGCAACAAGGACAGCGTGCCCGCGAAGGTCGCCGCGATCGAGTACGACCCGAACCGCAACGCGCGGATCGCGCTGTTGCACTACCTCGACGGCGAGAAGCGATACATCCTCGCGGCCGAAGGTCTCGCCGTCGGTGACATGGTGCAGAGCGGGCAAGGCGCTGAGATCCGCGTCGGCAACGCCCTCCCCCTGCGTTACATCCCCGTCGGCACGACCGTGCACAACGTCGAGCTGAAGCCCGGCGCGGGCGCCAAACTGGCGCGCGGCGCCGGCGCGGCGGTACAGCTGATCGCGAAAGAAGGCGTGTTCGCGACACTGCGTTTGCCGTCGACCGAGATGCGGCGCGTGCCGATCGACTGCCGCGCGACAGTCGGCTCGGTCGGCAACAGCGAGGCCGGGCTGATCTCGATAGGCAAGGCGGGCCGCGCACGCTGGCAGGGCAAGCGGCCGCACACACGCGGCGTCGCGATGAACCCGGTCGACCACCCGCTCGGCGGCGGCGAGGGCAAGAGCTCCGGCGGCCGGCATCCGGTGTCGCCGTGGGGCAAGCCCGAAGGCCGCACGCGCAAGAAGGGCAAGGCGAGCGACAAGCTCATCATCCGCCGCCGGCGTACCCGCGGCGCACGGAGGTAATTCGGTATGCCCCGCAGCCTGAAGAAAGGCCCGTTCGTCGACGAGCACCTCGTGAAAAAGGTGGACGCGATGAACGCAGCCGGCGACCGCAAGGTGATCAAGACCTGGTCGCGCCGCAGCACGATCACGCCCGACATGGTCGGCCACACGCTCGCGGTACACGACGGCCGCAAGCACGTGCCCGTGTACGTCACCGAGGCGATGGTCGGTCACAAGCTCGGTGAGTTCGCGCCAACGCGCACGTTCCGTTATCACGCCGGGCAAGAGCGAACGAGCAGGCGCTGATGGCATCGACCGAAGCGCAGACCGCGGCGCGGGCGACCGTCCGGTACCTGCACACGTCGCCGTACAAGATCCGCCAGGTGCTCGAGCTTGTGCGCGGCCTCCCGGTCGAGGACGCCGAGCGCGTGCTCCAGCTTTGTGAGAAGGACGCGGCCGACGACGTGTTGAAGCTGCTCATGTCGGCAGTCGCGAACGCGGAGCACAACCTGAGCCTCGAAGCCGAGGAGCTGTTCGTCGCACGCGCGTGGGCCGACGAAGGTCCGACGCGCAAGTGGGGACAGCCGCGCGCGCGTGGCCGCTACTTCCGCATTCGGAAGCGGACGTCACATGTGACGATCCTGCTCGAGCGGTTCGACATCGAAGAGCTCGAAGACCGCCGCCGGCGCGAAGAGGCAACCGGTCGGGGTGCCGCGACCGCGCAGCGCCGGCGCGCCGAACGCGTGCGCCGCTCGCGCCAGACACAGGCGCCGGGCGATTTGGAGGAAGCCAGTATCGCCGACGAAGAGATCGAGGCGTCTGCCGGCGAGGGTGTCGACGTCGACGAGGCGATCACCGAAGCGGGAAACGACAGCGCAGCGACCGGAGGGGAGCAGAGCATGGAGTCGACCCGGGATCGTGAGATCGAGGAAGAGCTCGACGCCGAGGACGCCGCCGCGTTCGCAGTCGACGAAGCGAGCGACTACGAAGACGCAGAAGAAGAGGACAAGTAATGGGCCAGAAGGTCAACCCGTACGGGTTCCGGCTCGGCGTCACCACCGATTGGAAGTCGCGCTGGATCGCGGGCAAGAAAGAATACCGCGAGCAGCTGATCGAGGATTGGAAGATCCGCGACTACCTCCGGCGCCAGCTCGAGCGCGCGGCTGTCAGCCGTATCGAGATCGAGCGCACCGGCGACCGTTTGCGCATCGACGTGTACACCGCTCGTCCCGGCATCGTGATCGGCCGGCGCGGCGCCGAGGCCGAGCGTCTCCGCGAAGGTCTCCGCAAGATCAGCGGCAATCCGAAGATCCAGTTCAACATTCAAGAGATCAAGCAGCCCGAGATCGACGCGACGTTGCTCGCCCAGGGCGTCGCCGACCAGCTCGCAGGGCGCGTTTCGTTCCGGCGCGCGATGAAGCGCGCGGTGCAGACCGCGATGAAGTCCGGCGCGCAAGGCGTGCGCGTGCAATGCAGCGGGCGGCTCGGCGGCGCCGAGATGAGCCGCAAGGAGTGGTACCGCGAGGGTCGCGTGCCGTTGCACACGCTGCGCGCCGACGTCGACTACGGCCTCGCCGAGGCGCGCACGACGTTCGGGCGCATCGGCGTGAAGGTATGGATCTACAAGGGCGAGATCCTGCCGTACAGGAGCGCAGTCGAAGACAAGATCGCCCGCGAAGCGGCGATGGCCGTCGGAGAGACCGCAGGCCAGACGACCGGCCGGCGCGTAGTCGAGCGCGGGCGGCGGCCGTCGCCGCGCGCCTGCAACCGAGACGCCCGCCGGCGAGCCCGCGGCGGTGCCCGACGCCGAGGAAGAGACCCCGGCGAAGCCGCTGCTCGGCGAAGCGGATCCCGAGCTCGAGCGCTTGTTGCAAGAAGAAGAAGACATCAACCGTCGGATTCGCCAACAGCACGAGACGCCGCACTTCCGCGGCGAGGACGAGTAGGTCCCGTCGTGTTGATGCCACGCAAAGTTCGTCATCGCAAGCACCCCGAGCCGAGCGGGCGCGAGCGGCGTATCGCCGCGAGCAGCGAGGCGGGGCCCGTGCGGCCCGGCGGCGAAGCCGCCGAGAGCGGGAAGTACGACGCGTCGTGTTGATGCCACGCAAAGTTCGTCATCGCAAGCACCAACGCGGCCGGATGAACGGCCTGTCGAAGGGCGGCACGCGTCTCGCGTTCGGCGAGTACGGCATCCAAGCCCTGGAGCCGGGCTGGATCACCAATCGCCAGATCGAAGCCGCTCGTATCGCGATGACACGGCACATCAAGCGAGGCGGCAAGGTGTGGATCAACGTGTTCCCCGACAAGCCGGTCACGCAGAAGCCGGCAGAGACGCGCATGGGTTCGGGCAAGGGGAACCCGGAAAAGTGGGTTGCCGTCGTGAAGCCGGGTCGTGTGCTGTTCGAGCTCTCGGGCGTGCCCGAGAACGTGGCGCGTGAAGCGATGCGTCTCGCGATCCACAAGCTGCCGATCAAGGCGCGCTTCATCATGCGTGAGGAGGAAGCATGACGAAATCCACAGAGTTGCGCGAGCTCACCGACGATGCACTTGCCGATCGCCTCTCGGAAGCGAAGCAGGAGCTGTGGAAGCGCCGCTTGGACCTCGCGACCGGGCAGCTCGACAACACCGCCGAGGTCGCGAAGTACAAGCGCGAGATCTCGCGCGTGCACACGTTGATGCGTGAGCGTGAGATCGCCGCGCACGAAGCGCAGTTGAAGGAGAACGAGGAACGTGGCCGAAGAAGCTGAGAAACGGCCGAATCGCCGCAAGACGCGTGAGGGCATCGCGGTCGGCACGAAGATGGACAAGACCGTCGTCGTTGCGGTCATCGACCGCGTGCGGCACCCCCGCTACCAGAAGACGCTGCAGCGCACGACCGCGCCTCTATGCCCACGACGAGACCAACGACGTGCGCGATGGCGACCGGGTGCGCATTGCAGAAACGCGGCGGATGTCGAAGCAGAAGCGTTGGCGCGTCGTCGAAGTTCTCGAGCGTGCCCGATGATCGCAATCACGGCAAGCATTTGGCAGGCGAGTTCGCAATGATCCAGCAAGAGAGTCGCCTTCGGGTCGCGGACAACTCGGGTGCACGCGAAGTGCTGTGTATCAAGGTGCTGGGTGGGACGCGTCGCCGCTACGCCAGCATCGGCGACATCTTCGTCGCGACCGTCAAGGACGCTGTCCCGGGCGCGTCGGTGAAGAAGGGCGACGTCGTGAAGTGCGTGGTCGTTCGCACGAAGAAGGAGAAGCGCCGTCCCGACGGCAGCTACATCCGCTTCGACGAGAACGCCGCGGTGTTGATCAACGACCAGATGCAGCCGCGCGGCACACGCATCTTCGGTCCGGTCGGTCGTGAGCTCCGCGACCGCCGCTTCATGCGGATCGTATCGCTCGCGCCGGAGGTTCTCTAAGTGAGCGCCCGCGAGACCGGTATCCGCCGAGCAGCGAGCGGGGAGGCCCGGCGCCGAAGGCGCCGAGAGCGGAGAATTGCGATGACGAAACTCAAGTTGAAAAAGGGTGACGAGGTAGTCGTGCTCGCGGGCAAGGACGTGGGGCGGCGCGGCACGATCTCGCGTGTCATCCCCGGCGCCGAAAAGGTGATCGTGGACGGCATGAACATGGTCAAGCGGCACACCAAGCCGCGGGGCCAGGTGATGCAGGGCGGCATCATCGACAAGGAGATGCCGATCCACATCTCGAACGTCGCGCTGTGGTGCAAGGACTGCGGTGCGACACGCGTCGGCTACGAGGTAGTCGCGGACGGCACCAAGAACGCGTCTGCCGCAAGTGCGGGAGCGACATCTGATGGTGGCGACGACGAAGACGCCCCCCCGGCTCAAGGACAAGTACGAGAACGAGATCAAGGTTGCGCTGAAGAGCGAGCTCGCGCTCGAGAACGCGATGGAGGTGCCGCGCCTCGTCAAGATCGTCGTGAACATGGGCGTCGGGCGCGCGACCCAGCAGCGATCGCTGCTCGACGGCGCGGTGAACGACCTGAAGATCATCACCGGCCAGAAACCGAGCGTTCGCAAGGCGAAGAAGTCGATCGCGACGTTCAAGCTGCGCGAGGGCAACGAGATCGGCGCGATGGTCACGATGCGCGGCGATCGTATGTGGGAGTTCTACGACCGCCTCGTGAGCCTCGCGATCCCGCGTATCCGAGACTTCCGAGGCATGCCGCCCAACCAGTTCGACCGGCAAGGCAATTACACGTTCGGTCTCAACGAGCAGTTCGTGTTCCCCGAGATCGACTACGACAAGATCGACACGGTGCGCGGCATGAACGTCACGATCGTGACCACCGCGAAGACCGACGACCACGGGCGTGCGCTGCTGCGCGCGCTGGGCTTCCCGTTCCGACGCGACGGGCAGGGGTGAATCGATGGCCAAGAAGGCACTGATCAACAAGTCACAGCGCAAGCCGAAGTTCAAGGTCCGCGCGTACACGCGTTGCCGTCGCTGTGGCCGCACGCGGTCGGTGTACCGCGACTTCACACTGTGCCGGATCTGCCTACGGGAGATGGCGCACGCGGGCGAGATCCCCGGCATGACGAAGAGCTCGTGGTGAGGGGGGTCATCCGCGAATGAACAGGGGTGGGAAGCGCACTGGAGGACACTTGCCGAAGGCCTCGTTCCGAAAGGAGCGGGTGGGATGACGATGACCGACCCGATCGCCGACATGCTCACCCGCATTCGCAACGCCAACATCGCGTTCCACGACGACGTCGCGATGCCGTCGTCGAAGCTGAAGGAAGCGATGGCGAAGATCCTCGAACGCGAGGGCTACATCACGGCTTCGAGATCCAGGAGGTCCCGGGCCGCCCGGGCAAGAAGCTGACGATCCGTATGAAGTACACGAACGACCGTCGGCGCACGATCTCCGGTCTCAAGCGCGTATCACGGCCGGGCTTGCGTGTGTACAAGAAGGCCGACGCGGTTCCCCGCGTGCTCGGCGGAATGGGCATCGCGATCCTCTCGACGAACGAGGGACTGCTGACCGACCGAGAAGCGCGCGAGCGCAAGGTCGGCGGCGAAGTGCTCTGCCAGGTCTGGTAGCGGAGAAGCTCATGTCCCGAATCGGAAAAGCGCCCATCACGGTGCCGAACGGCGTCGAAGTGACGATCGACGGCTCCCACGTGCGCGTGAAGGGGCCGAAAGGTCAGCTCGAGCACGAGATCGTCGGCGATGTTGTTGTCGCGCGTGAGGGCGACGTCCTGAACGTGACACGTGCCGACGACACGCGGAGCAACCGATCGTTGCATGGGCTGCAACGGTCGTTGATCGCGAACATGGTCACCGGCGTCTCGGACGGCTTCGTCAAGGAGCTCGAGATCGTCGGCGTCGGTTACCGCGCGCAGGCGCAGGGTCCAGAGGCGATCGAGCTGGCGCTCGGGTTCTCGCATCCCGTGCGTGTGAAGGCGCCCGCCGGCGTCACCTTCGAGGTTCCCCAGCCGACACGGATCATCGTGCGCGGCCACGACAAGCAACTCGTCGGCCAGGTCGCTGCCGACATCCGCAAGATCCGCAAGCCCGAGCCGTACAAGGGCAAGGGCATTCGCTACGCCGGCGAGCGCGTGCAGCGCAAGGCCGGCAAGTCCGCGAAGTAAGAGGTCAGATCATGGCGCTCACCAAGCACGCACATCGCCTGCGCCGGCACCGCCGCGTGCGCAAGAAGCTCATGGGTACCGCCGCGCGGCCGCGCCTCGCCGTGTTCCGTTCGAACAAGCACATCTACGCACAGGCGATCGACGACTTCGCGGGCCGCACGCTCGCGAGCGCGTCGACAGTCGAATCGGATCTGCGCAGCGGCGCGACCGCGACCGTCGAGGCGGCCAGGAAGGTCGGCAAGCTCGTCGGCGAACGCGTGAGGGCCGCCGGTGTCGACACGGTCGTGTTCGACCGCGGTGGCTTCAAGTACCACGGCCGCATCGCCGCCGTCGCCGACGGCGCACGCGAAGCGGGAGTGGAGTTCTAAAGAGGCGTCGGGAACGGCGCAGTACCCTGCGCCGTGGGCGCCGTGGGCGCCGTGGGCGCCGTGGGCGCCGTGGCCCGAGCGGCCGTACAGAGTGGAGGAGCAATGCCGGAAGGCCAGTACGACGAGCGAGTCGTTGCGATCAACCGCGTCGCCAAGGTCGTGAAAGGAGGCCGGCGGTTCTCGTTCACCGCGCTCGTCGTCGTCGGGGACGGTTCCGGCAACGTCGGTCTCGGATACGGCAAGGCCAAGGAAGTGCCGGCCGCGATCCAAAAGGGCATGGAGGAAGCGAAGAAGAGCCTCTTCGCGGTGCCGCTCGCGGGCTCGACGATCACGCACCAAGTGCTCGGCGAGCACGACGCGGCCCGCGTGCTGCTCGAAGCCCGCGGCACCCGGTACCGGCGTGATTGCGGGGGCGCGGCGCGTGCGATCCTCGAGGCGGCCGGTATCCACGACGTGCTCGCGAAGTCGCTCGGCTCGGCGAACGCGATCAATGTCGCACGCGCCACCATGCAGGGCCTGCGCGACCTCCGGCGTCCCGAAGAAGTCGCGAGATTGCGCGGCAAGTCGGCCGAAGAGGTGTCGACCAAAGGCATGCTCGAGGCGTATCGCGAGCGTCAACGTGGCAAGCAAGTAGTCACCGAGGTCGCGTAGTGATGGCGGCCCGGGCGCAGACCGTCGGTGCGAGGCTCACACTTGCGTGCGTTGCTGATGGGACGCCGGAGGTCGTAGCCGCATCATGAGTGTCAAAGTCACGCTCGTTCGTTCGCAGATAGGGATCAAGCCGAAGCAGCGCGGCACGTTGCGCGCGCTCGGACTCCGCAAGATCGGCTCGTCGAACGTCTTGCCCGATCGTCCCGAGGTGCGGGGCATGCTCGCACGGGTGCCGCATCTCGTGAAGGTGGAGGAGTTGCCGTGAAGGTTCACGACCTGAAGCCCGCGCCCGGATCGCGTCGCCCGAAACGGCGCGTCGGTCGCGGTATCGGAGGCAAGGGCGGCAAGACCGCGGGCCGGGGTTCGAAGGGCCAGGGCGCCCGCGACACGGTACCGGCCGGCTTCGAAGGCGGCCAGACGCCATTGCATCGGCGCACGCCGAAGGCGAAGGGCTTTACCAACCCGTTCCGTGTCGAGTACCACGTTGTGAACCTCGAAGCACTCGACGTGTTCGACGCCGGCACCGAGGTCAGCCCCTACACGTTGCGCGGTCGTGGTCTCGTCGCCAAGCAGGGCCTGGTCAAGGTCCTCGGTCGCGGCGAGCTCGCCAAGCCGCTCACCGTGAAGGCGCACGCATTCTCGGCCGCGGCCGTCCGGTCGATCGAAGCGGCCGGCGGAACCACCGAGGTCCTGCCGTTGCCGTGGCGTACCGGTCGCCCACCGGCCCGAGGGAACGCACTCACGAACCGGTAGGTAAGATTGCGCTTCTCGCTTTCGGAGGTTCGGAGCCCCGCATGAGGTCCCGGTAGATGTCAGGTCTCGCGCGCCTGAAGAACATGTTCCGGGTGCCGGACCTCCGGAACAAGATCATCTTCACGCTGTTCGTCATCTTCATCTTCCGGCTCGGGTCGCACATCCCGGTGCCCTACGTCGACTTCCAGGCCGTGCGTCACCTGAGCGATCAGGCACGTACCAACGGCGGCGGCGGCGTCGTCGGCCTGCTCGACACGTTCTCGGGAGGCGCGCTCGACGTCGGTGTCGGTGTTCTTTCTCGGGATCATGCCGTACATCACGGCATCGATCATCATGCAGCTGCTCGCGGTCGTCATCCCGAAGCTCGAGGAATGGCAGAAGGAAGGCCAGACCGGGCAGAAGAAGATCACGCAATGGACCCGGTATCTCACTGTTGCGCTCGCGCTCATGCAGTCGACGGCGTTCGTGTTCGTCCTGAAGAGCGGCAACGGCGGATTGCTGGGCCAGTCGAACTTCACGCTCGATCCCGGCCAGGTGCTGATCCCGAACTTCAACGTGTGGCGGGCGGCGATGATCGTCCTCACGTGGACGGCCGGCACCGCGATGGTGATGTGGCTCGGCGAGGTGATCACCCAGCGCGGGATCGGCAACGGCATGTCGGTGCTGATCTTCGTATCGGTGGTCTCACGCCTGCCCTTCCAGGGCGCACTGATCGCGAAGCAGGTGCACACCGGCCGCTTCATCGTGATCATGGGCGTCGTCGTCCTGATGGTCTTCGCAATCGTGTTCGTCGAATCGGGGCAGCGACGCATCCCAGTCCAGTTCGCGAAGCGTGTCGTCGGCCGCCGCATGTACGGCGGCCAGAGCACCTACATCCCGTTGAAGGTGAACCAGTCCGGTGTGATCCCGGTCATCTTCGCGACGTCACTGTTGTCGTTCCCCGCCCTCGCGGCGACCGTGCTGCCCAAGTCTGCGCAGGGTTGGGTGAACGATCACCTCGTCGGGCAGGCGACGACGAGCTGGTTCTACATCGGGATGTTCGCGCTGCTCATCCTGTTCTTCTCGTACTTCTATACGGCGATCGCGTTCAACCCCGAACAGCAAGCCGACATCATCCGCAAGCAGGGTGGCTTCATCCCCGGTATTCGGCCCGGTCCGCCGACCGAGCGCTACCTCGCCAAGGTGTTGAACCGCATCACGTTGCCGGGCGCGTTGTTCCTCACCGTGATCGCGCTGGTGCCGTTCCTGGTGCTCAAGGCCTGGCACATTCAGAACTTCCCGTTCGGCGGAACCTCGATCCTCATCGCAGTCGGCGTCATGCTCGAGACAATGAAGCAGCTCGACAGTCAGCTGATGATGCGGAACTACGAAGGCTTCCTGAACTGAGCTGGGCACGACCATGACGCGTCCCCAGCCACGACTTGTACTGCTCGGTAAGCAAGGCGCCGGAAAAGGCACACAAGCCGATCGGCTCGCCGAGCACTACGGGATCGCGCACATCTCCACCGGGGACATGTTCCGCGAGATGGCTGCGCAGGGCACCGCCTTCGGCCTCGAAGCGAAGCGCTACATGGACGCGGGTGAGCTCGTGCCCGACGAGATCGTGATGGGCGTGATCGAGGAGTGCCTCGTCCCCGGCGGACCGTTGAGCGACGGTTTCGTCCTCGACGGGTTCCCGCGGACGTTGCCGCAGGCCGGAGAGCTCGACCGCGCGCTCAGCGCCCGGCCTCTCGACCTCGCGATCGATATCGAGGTTCGCCGCGAGATCGTGCTCGACCGCATCGCCGGCCGGCGGGTCTGCGACGACTGCCAGCGTGTGTACCACGTGAACATGCCGCCCGAGCATCCGTGGGTGTGCGACACCTGCGGCGGCAAGGTGCGGCAGCGCGATGACGACACCGAAGAGGCCGTCGAACGCCGGCTCGAGCTGTACGAGAGCGAGACGGTCCCGATCATCGACTACTACCGAGCGCGCGGGCAGCTCGAGGTCGTCGACGGTGTCGGCGAAGGTGACGAGGTATTCGACCGACTGGTCGCAGTCGTCGATGCGCGCGTCACCGCCTGATGGTTCTTCCCTGATGGTTCGTCCCTGATGGTTCTTCGCAAGACGTCGCCGCAGATCGCGCACATGCGCCGCGCCGGGTCGATCGTTGCCGAGATGCACGAGGTGTGCGCGCACGCGGCGAGGCCGGGTGCCACGACCGCCGACCTCGATGCCGCCGCCCGCGACGTGCTCGCGCGCCGCAGAGCCCGATCGAACTTCCTCGGGTACCACGGTTTTCCGGCGGTCGCGTGCATCTCGCCGAACGAGGTCGTGGTGCACGGCATCCCCGACGAGCGTCGGCTCGACGAGGGCGACATCGTCTCGATCGACTGTGGCGCGATCGTCGACGGCTGGCACGCCGATGCCGCGATCACGGTGCCGGTCGGTTCGGTTGCGACCGAGGATCAACGGTTGATGGACACCACCCGGGCGTCGCTCGAGGCCGCGATCGCCGCGACCTTCGAAGGCAACCGGCTCGGCGACATCGGCGCCGCGGTCGAGGCGGTCGTGACCGGCGCGAGCTACGGGCTCGTGCGCGAGTACGTCGGCCACGGCATCGGGACCGCCATGCACGAGGAGCCCGACGTCCCGAACTTCGGCCCCTCGGGCCGGGGTCTGCGCCTGCGCGCCGGAATGGTGCTGGCGATCGAGCCGATGGTGACGGCCGGCCGGGCCGCGACCCGGTTGCTCGACGACGGCTGGACGGTCGTCACGGCCGACGGTTCGCGCGCGGCCCACTTCGAGCACACGGTCGCGATCACCGACAGTGGTCCCGAGATCCTCACCGTGGCCTAGGGCCGGCCTCGGGCGGCGCGCGTGGCGGAGCTTGGAAACATTGCGCCTGATCAGGTATTCTCGCCGGTCGGCTCCCGCCCGTTTCGCGCGCCTTTTGGCGCGCTCCAGCCCGAGGTGATGCTCTCTGGCCAAGCCCAAGGACGACACGATTCTGGTCGAAGGCACGGTGGTGGAGCCGTTGCCGAATGCCATGTTCCGTGTCGAACTGGAGAACGGGCACAAGGTGCTCGCCCACATTTCCGGGAAGATGCGCATGCACTACATCCGCATTGCCCCCGGCGATCGTGTGCAAGTGGAGCTGACGCCGTACGACCTCTCCCGAGGTCGCATCACATACAGATACAAGTAGCGAGAGAAGCACGTGAAGGTCCGTCCGTCGGTCAAGAAGATGTGCGACAAGTGCAAGGTGATCCGACGGCACGGGTCGGTGCGCGTCATCTGCGAAGACCCCCGTCACAAACAGCGCCAGGGCTAGGGGAGATGACAGCGAAGCGACCGTAGGGAGCGGAGCGTGGAATCGACCCAGAAGAGGGAGATGACAGCGAAGCGACCGTAGGGAGCGGAGCGTGGAATCGACCCAGAAGAGGGAGATGACAGCGAAGCGACCGTAGGGAGCGGAGCGTGGAATCGACCGAGATGAGGATCGATGACGGCGAAGCGACCGTAGGGAGCGGAGCGTGGAATCGACCGAGATGAGGATCGATGACGGCGAAGCGACCGTAGGGAGCGGAGCGTGGAATCGACCCAGAGAGGATCGTGGTTGAGTTGGCTCGTATCGCCGGTGTCGACATTCCCCGTGAGAAACGGCTCGAGGTCTCGCTGACGTACATCTACGGCATCGGTCGCACGGTGTCGCAGCAGGTGTGCGACGCGACGAACATGTCACGCGACACGCGTGTGCGTGACCTGACCGAAGAGGAAGTCGCGCGGCTGCGCAGCTACATCGATCAGAACGTGCAGGTCGAGGGCGACCTTCGTCGCGACATCAGCCAGAACATCAAGCGCAAGATGGAGATCGGGAGCTACCAGGGTCTTCGTCACCGCCGCGGGCTTCCTGTCCACGGCCAGCGCACCCGTACCAACGCGTGTACCCGGAAAGGACCGAAGAAGACGGTCGCCGGCAAGAAGCGCGCGCAAGCACTGACATCATCGAGAGGGATCGTGGCTAAGCCTTCCGCGGGCGGTCGTCGCCCGAAGCGTCGAGAGCGCAAGAACGTCGCGTACGGCGTCGCGCACATCAAGTCGTCGTTCAACAACACGATCATCACGTTCACCGACCAGCAGGGCAACACGCTGTCGTGGGCAAGCTCCGGCAACGTCGGATACAAGGGCTCGCGGAAGAGCACGCCGTTCGCGGCGCAGCTCGCGGCCGAGGCCGCGGCGCGCCGCGCGATGGAGCACGGAGTGCGCAGGGTCGACGTGATGGTCAAGGGTCCCGGTTCGGGTCGCGAGACCGCGATCCGTTCGATCCAGAACGCCGGGATCGAAGTCGTTGGCATCAAGGACGTCACGCCGATCCCGCACAACGGTTGCCGGCAGCCGAAACGGCGTCGTGTCTGAAGTGATTCGGAGCAGGCGTACGGGTGGGAAGCGGCCCGGAGGACGCGAGCGGAAGGCTTCGCTCCGCAAGAAGCGGGAGGGAAAGTAATGGCGCGTGAGTTGACGGGTCCGGTCTGCCGGTTCTGCCGGCGTGAGCGGATGAAGTTGTTCTTGAAGGGCACGAAGTGCGACACGATGCGCTGCCCGATCGAGCGGCGCCCGTACCCACCCGGCCAGCACGGTCGCGGGCGCGTGCGCGACAGCGAGTACTTGCTCCAGCTGCGCGAGAAGCAGAAGTGTCGCCGGATCTACGGTCTGCTCGAGAAGCAATTCCGGCTCGTCTACGACAAGGCGAACCGCATGGGTGGTATCACCGGCGAGAACTTGCTGCAGTTGCTCGAGCAGCGACTCGACAACGTCGTGTACCGGGCGGGGTTCGCGTCGAGCCGCAACCAGGCCCGTCAGTTCGTTCGCCACGGGCACATCTCGGTCAACGGCAAGCGCGTGACGATCCCGTCGTTCATCGCCCGCAAGAGCGACGTCGTCATGGTGCGCGACAAGGCGCGGAAGATGATCGTCATCCGCCACAACATCG
This sequence comes from uncultured Actinomycetes bacterium, assembly GCA_963836365.1. Classification (GTDB taxonomy): domain Bacteria; phylum Actinomycetota; class Acidimicrobiia; order IMCC26256; family PALSA-610; genus DASQHW01. The sequence continues at coordinate 62,856 of CAWIJC010000003.1, read as the reverse complement.
ACACGCTCGACCGCTCTGCTCCGCAATGGCTCGACGTCGAGGCGAGCGATTTCACGGCGACGGTGCGCGATGTGCCGGTGCGCGAGCAGATCGACGTGCCTGTGCGCGAGCAGCTCATCGTCGAGCTCTACTCGAAGTAACCACCTCCCCCGGAACGAGGCGCCCCATGCTCATCATCCAGCGTCCCGAGATCGAGGCCGGCGAGGCCGACGGCAACGTCCAGAGCTTCACGATCTCCCCGCTCGAGCCCGGCTTCGGGCACACGCTCGGCAACAGCTTGCGCCGCACGCTGCTGTCGTCGATTCCCGGCGCCGCGGTCACCCAGGTTCGCTTCGACGACGCCTTGCACGAGTTCGACGTCATCAAGGGTGTGAAGGAGGACGTCACCGACGTCATCTTGAACCTGAAGGACCTCGTGTTGCGCTGCACGTCCGACGAGCCGGTGACGTTGCGGCTCGACAAGCGCGGCCCGGCGGAGGTGCGCGTGGGCGACATCCAGACAACCGCCGACGTCGAGATCCTCAACGCCGATCTGTACATCGCGAACGTGAACGCGAACAGGGCGCATCGCCGTCGACCTGACCGTCGAGCAAGGTCGCGGCTACCTGTCGGCGGAGCGCAACAAGCGCACGACCACCATCGGTGTCGTGCCGGTCGACGCGATCTTCTCGCCGGTTCGCCGCGTGTCGTTCTCCGTGGAGCCGACGCGTGTCGAGCAGGCGACGAACTTCGACAAGCTGACGCTCGAGATCGAGACCGACGGCTCGATCACGCCGCGCGATGCCCTCGCGTCGGCGGGCGACACGCTCCGGAAGCTCGTCGACCTCGTTGCCGATCTCTCCGAGCAGCCGCGCGGGCTGGAGCTCGGCGAGGTCACGACGGTGGGGCCGCCCTCACCCGACTTCAACCTGCCGATCGAAGAGCTCGACTTGTCGGAACGCCCGCGCAACTGCTTGAAGCGCGCCCGCATCGACTCGATCGGTCAGCTCGTGCAGAAGTCCGAGGACGACTTGCTCGCGATCACGAACTTCGGCGCCAAGTCGCTCGAAGAGGTCATCCAGAAGCTCGACGAGCGCGGCTTGTCGCTTCGCGTCAAGGAGTAACGAGAATGCCCGCTCCGAAGAGAGGCGCACGCTTCGGTGGGAGCTCCGCGCACCAGAAGGCGATACTCGCAAACCTGGCCGCGCACATGATCGCCTCCGAGGAGGGCGCGATCACGACGACCGAGGCCAAGGCGAAGGTGTTGCGCCCGTACGTCGAGAAGCTCGTCACGAAGGCGAAAGTCGGCGGCCTCCACAAGCACCGTCAGGTCGTGTCGACGATCCACGACAAGGACGCCGCGCACCGTCTCTTCGAGGACATCGGCCCGCGCTACGCCGATCGGAACGGCGGTTACGTGCGCATTCTCAAGCTCGGTCCGCGCGCCGGCGACAATGCGCCCATGGCGCGCATCGAATTCGTCTAGTGGTCCGTCGCTGAAATAGCGAGGGCGGTTAGGGTGGCGGCATGCCGGTGATGGTTGCTGCACAGTTGAAGGTCACGCGTGCCGAGCGCCGCGAGCTTGGGCGCATGGCTCGGTCTCATAGGTTGCCGCATCGGGTTGTGGTGCAGGCGCGCGGATTGTTGTTGGCGGCGCAAGGCGTTGCGAACAATCAGATCGCCCGTGAGTGTGACACGACCGCAGACGCGGTGCGCCGCTGGCGGGCGAAGTTCGAGGTCGACGGCATCGACGCGGTCGGGTCGATCGCGCCGGGTCGGGGCCGCAAGCCCGAGATTCCCCAGGCCACGATCGACGCGATCGTGGACGACACGTTGCACACGATTCCCGACGATGAGTCGACGTGTTGGTCGACGCGGACGATGGGCGAACGTCACGGTGTCGGCAAGGACACGGTGGCGCGCATCTGGCGCGCCCGGAACCTGCGTCCATGGCGGGTCGAGACGTTCAAGCTGTCCAAGGACCCGGACTTCGAAGCGAAGCTGGTTGACGTGGTCGGCATGTACGTCGACCCGCCGGCGCGCGCGGCGGTGTTCAGCTTCGACGAAAAGACCCAGTGCCAGGCGTTGGACCGGACCCAGCCGTCGTTGCCGCTCACACCGGGCCGGGCGAAGACCATGACCCATGACTACAAACGCCACGGCACCGTCGATCTGTTCGCGGCGCTGAACGTGGGCACCGGGGAGGTGTTGCATCAGATCCGCAAGCAGCACACCGCCGCCGACGTGTTGGCGTTCTTCAAATGGATCGACCTGCACGTGCCGCGCGACCTCGACGTCCACGTCGTGTTGGACAACCTCTCCGCCCATTCTGCGCCGCCCATCACCGAATGGCTCGCGCACCCGAAACGCCGGCGCTGGCATCTGCACTTCACGCCGACGAGCTCGTCGTGGTTGAACCTCATCGAGGGCTGGTTCGCGCAACTGACCAACAAACGGCTCAAACAAGGCAGCTTCGACAGCGTCGCCGCCCTCACCGACGCAATCCACGTCTGGGCCTCGCACTGGAACGACGACCCCAAGCCGTTCGTCTGGCACACAACAGCCAACAAAATCATCGCCAAAGTACGACGAGGACGCGCCGCCCTCACCCACCAGATCAAATCCGCGACGCACCACTAGCTGGGTCGCGACTCACCTCCGAGTGGCGGCTTCGGCGCGGCAGGGAGGATTCGCTGCTCCCGCCAGTTCGCTTCGCGCCCTCTGGGCCACTCCGCTCACGGCCGCGTGCGCGCGAAGGACCGGCTATGTGCGGCGGCCGACGAAGTTCAGCAGTCTGGTCTGGGGGTCATCGGCTTGAGGCGGGTCGATCTTGCCGGCGAACGCGCCGGGCCCGCGCATCTTGTCGTCCATCGGCGTGAGTGCCTCGAGCACGACCTTCGACTCCTTCGGGTCGAGGGAGTCGTCGAGTCCGGCGGCGCGTGCGAGATCCCACGTGTGAATGAGGGCGTCGGCGGTGATGAACCGGTCGACGCTGTCCTCGAACGATGCGCGACCGAACATGCCGTCGTACTCCTTCTTCGCGATCGCGGGGTCCTCGAGCGCGGCCTGCATGGCGTCACGAGCCGAATGCCACGCCGCGACGGGATCATCTTCGACTGGCGGGGCCGCCGGCAGCGTCTCGCCCACCAAGCCGAGGAACATGCCGTATGTGTTGACGACGTGGCCGACGACGTCGCGGGCTGTCCAGTCGTCGCACGGCGATTGGCTCTCCCACCGGTCGGCGGGAACGGTCTCGACACGAGCGTTGAATCCGTCGGCATTCTTGCGGAACCGGTCCGATGCGTTCGTCATGGGATCGACCGTACCCACATCGTTCGGTGAAACTGTCGCGATGGGTCGACTTCACGCTCCGCTCCCAACACGATCGGTCGATTCCCGCGTCCGCCTCCCCTCCGGTCGGCTGCGCATCGATGTCCTCGTTCGCTGCGCTGTCGTCTCCCGCGGACTGTGACGCTGTTCGAGAGCGCGCAGGCGGGTGCGGGGCCCGCCCGGATGAAGCTGGTCGTGGCGTATGACGGCACAGATTTCAGCGGCTTCGCGGCGCAGCCCCAGCAACCTGGGGTACGAACGGTCGGCGGCGTGCTCGCGAATGCCATCGGCAAGGTGCTTCGCCACGACGTGCAGCTCGCGTGCGCGGGTCGCACCGACGCCGGCGTCCACGCCTGGGGTCAGGTCGTCAGCTTCGCGGCCGATCCCGGGCTCGATCCTCGGCGCCTGCAAACAGCGGTCAGCTCGATGCTCGGCCCCGAAGTGGTCGTGCGAGACGCCGCGGTCATGTCGACCGAGTTCGACGCGCGTCACTCGGCGCGGTGGCGCCGGTACCGCTACACGATCATCAACCGGCCCGTCTCCGACCCGTTTCGCGATCGCTTCGCGTGGTGGGTGCCCGACGCGCTCGACCTGCCTGCGCTTCGACTCGCCGCCGACCCGTTCGTCGGCGAGCACGATTTCGCATCGTTCTGCCGCAAGCGTCACGAGGGGTTGTCGACTGTGCGACGGGTCATTGACTCGACGTGGGTCGACGAAGGCGACGGTGTGCTGCGCTACGAGATACGGGCGAGCGCGTTCTGCTGGCAGATGGTGCGCTCGATCGTCGGCACGCTCGTCGAGGTTGGCACCGCCAAGCGGCGACCCGGCGACGTGATGGCAATCATTCGTTCGGGTGAACGCGACGCGGCGGGGCAACTCGCCCCGCCGCGCGGCTTGTGCCTATGGGAAGTCGGGTACTGACGATCATCCACCCGGGAGGGTGATGCCTTCGGGCAGCGACACCGAAGGCACGGTTTCTGGTGTCACGGGCGGTGTGAAGTCGGAGTCCTTGGGGTCGCCGGCTTCCGTCGCCACGAATGACGCGCTCTTGCCCCCGGACGAGCCTTCCCACTTCAGCACGACACCCGACTCCTTGTCGGCGCAGTACTTCCACTGCGCGGCGGCGAAGTCGACCGACACGCACGCGGCGTCACGACCCGCGATGGTCTCCGAGCTCGTATTGCCGAAGCCACGGGCGCGCCCGGCTTGAATCGCCGTCTGCGGCCCGAGGAACAATCCGGTGTACGCGGAGACCAACGCCTGCGCTTGCGGACCGGTCGTCTGCGTGCACCTCGGTGTCGACTTCAGGTTGTCGCAACTGATGATCGTGTCGCCGTCGACGATGAACTGGCTGTCGCCGTCCGACGAGAAGTACGCGGACTTGCCGTTGCCGTCCTGCGACAACGTAAACAGTGATTCGTCGCCGTGCTCGGACGTCGACGACTTGTAGGTGACGCGGAAGCGTGCCTTCGACGCCTTGTCGAGGATCGCGTCGAAGTTCGAGTTGCCGGTGTTCCCGGTCGTCGTGGTCGCCGTCGTACCGCCGGGACTCGTCGCCGGCGTGCCCTTCTTGTCGCTGCCTCCGCCACAGCCTGCGACGAGGAACGCCGCGACAAGGCCCGCGAAGATGATTTTGCGCATGTGCCCTCCCGTTTGGGTGGACAAATTCTAGGTGGCGGTCGCGCCGCCCGGTGACACGCCGAAGTAGAGGAAGCTGTACGCCTCGTCGCGCGCCTCGATGCCGGCCTCACGGAGCGCGACATCCCAATCGCCCATGCACGACCGGTCGTTTTCCTGCATTCCGTGGTCGGCGACGAGCACGAACGCGCAGTCGTCGAAGAAGCCGGCCTGTTCGACCGCCGCGAGGATCTCGCCGACGCGGCCGTCGCTGTCGCGTACCGCCGCGGCCGCCATCTCCGAGTAGGGACCGCCTTCGTGCATCGCGGCGTCGGTGAGTGTGAAGTTGCACCACATGAAACGCGGCGCCGGGATAGGTGACATCGCGGTACGAGCCACCGAGGATGCCGAGCGCTTGATCGGCGCCCATGTGGTCGACGACCGACGACCACGAATAGTCCTTCGACGGGCGCACGAACCGCTCCGTGGTGTGCGGCAGCCCGAACGGGTCGCGCGGGATCGGCGGCACCTCGCCGCGGCGGAAGAAGTCGAATGTCGAGTAGTCGGCGCCCTTGTCGCAGGGCTCGTTGACGGACGCGGTGAACGCGTCGGGCCATGTGCGGTGCGCGGCGTCATGGATCGACTCGGTGCCCGGCGTGAGATGTTGCATGCACCACGGCCATGTCGCCTGCGAGTTCGTGATGACCTGCTCGTTCGTCGCGCGGTCGAACCAGGCGTTGTTGAGGATGCCGTGGTGGCCGGGGAACGCGCCGGTGATGATCGACGTGTGGTTGGCGAGGGTTACCGTCGGCAGCGACGCCATCGCGCCGTGCCCGAATCCAGTGCCCATCTCGATCAACCGCGCGACGTTCGGCACTTCGCCGCGCGCGACCATGTCGTACAGCACGTTCGCGTTCGTGCCGTCGAACAGGAATCCGATGACGTGGCGCGGGCGCTCGTTCGGATCGAGCACCTCGTCGATCACGCGGCCGTCTTGACGACCGACGTAGCGTGCCGTCGGCGCGCGGCGCGCAGCCCGAGCAGCGCTGCGATCGTCGGCGCGACGTCGACAAGTCGCGCACCCAGCGGGGCGATGCCGAGCTTGCGCACGCCCTTGCCGCCGATGACGAACGGCGCGCGCGCCTGTACGACGCCGATCGAACCGTGCTCGCCGAGGTGTCCGCCTTGGTCCTCCCAGTTGTGCGCGGCCGAGTGGATCACGCACAGATCGGGCGCGGCGGGCGCGTCGAACAGCTGCGCGATCTGCTCGTATGCGAACGGATACGCGTTGTCGCGCCGGTGCGGGTACGGGTGCGCCCGCTCCTCGGCGAGCGGCGTGAACTTCCCGAGCGACTGGTCCGCGAGCGGGTCGTCGCCGCTGCCACGCGAGCCGCTCGAAGCCGCCGCCGGCGCGGCGGAACGTGACGCGGCCGTCGTGTGAACGGGCCTCGTAGACGCCGTCTCGGTGCGAGCACACCATGTCGACGATCGGGTCGAGCGCGGCGTCGCACAGCACTTCCAATGCGGCCTCGGCGGCTTCGCGTTGCGCGTCGGGAATCTCGTGCGGAGCAGCCACGTCGGTCACGGACGGAGGTTAGACCTGCCCTTTCGTGAACGGCTATTGTGTCGTGTTCGTCCGGGCCCCGTCTCGCAGGCTCCTCGGATCGCTTCGCCCCGGAACGATTCGAAAGAGCTCAGGTGCGCACGTTCACGCCCAAGGCCGGTGACATCACCCGGCAATGGCACGTCATCGACGCCGACGGCGCGATCCTCGGCCGCCTCTCGACCGAGATCGCGACGCTTGCTGCGCGGCAAGCACAAGCCGATTTGGGCGCCGCATGTCGACACCGGCGACCACGTCGTGATCGTGAACGCGTCGAAGCTCGCGCTCGACCAGCGCAAGCAAGAGGCAGAAGACGTACTTCCGGCACACGGGCTACCCGGGTGGCATTCGTACCGAGAGTCTCCAGCACCTGCTCGCACGCAATCCCGAGAAGGTCGTGCGTCTCGCGGTGCGGCGCATGCTGCCGAAGGGTCCGCTCGGCCGCCGGCATGCTGAAGAAGTTGAAGATCTACGCCGGTCCGACGCATCCGCACCAGGCGCAGAAACCCGTGGTCCGGCCGCTGCCCGCGCGTTCGAAGATGCGCTCGGCTTCGTGAGCACAGAGGAACGTTCGTGAGCAAGCCCCTGATCCAGACGACCGGTCGCCGCAAGGAATCGATTGCCCGGGTGCGGCTGCGCCCCGGCACGGGCCAGATCATGGTCAATGGCCGTCCGTTCCCGGCGTACTTCCCGATCCTCACCCACCAGGTGATCGCGAAGGAGCCGCTGCGGCTCACGCAGACCGAAGAGGTGTACGACGTCGACGCGACGCTCGGTGGCGGCGGTGTCAGCGGCCAAGCCGGCGCAATCCGCTTGGGGATCGCGCGTGCGCTCGTCTCGCTCGATCCCGACACGCGCGGCGTGTTGAAGAAGGCCGGTTTGCTCACGCGGGACGCGCGCGAGAAGGAGCGGCGCAAATACGGCCTGAAGAAGGCGCGAAAGGCGCCGCAGTACTCGAAGCGCTAGGCGTCGGGCGCCGGGCTGTGCTGCGGTTCGGCACCGACGGCGTCCGTGGCGACGCCGACGGCCGATCTCACGACGCCACTGGTCGTCGCGTTCGGTCGCGCAGTCGCGCGCGCGCGTTGACCGGCAGCGCCGCGTTCCTGATCGGTCGCGACACGCGTGCAGTCGGGGGCGCGCATCGAGAACGACTTCGCGCGCGGCCTCGCAATCGAAGGGGCGGCGGCCGTCTTGCTCGACGTGCTGCCGACGCCTGCGATCGCGTATCTGGCGCAGGAACGGCATTCGCCCGCGCTGCGGTCGTGTCGGCGAGCCACAACCCCTGGACCGACAACGGCGTCAAGATCCTCGGCGCAGACGGACGCAAGCTCCCCGACGACGTCGAGGCCCGCATCGAAGGCGAGCTCGCGCGCCATCGCCGGCGACGAACTCACCGACCGCGGATGCCAGACGCGTCACGCTCTCTGATGCAGTCGACAGCGTACGTGGCGCACGTGGTCGCGGCACTTGCACGGTCGAACGCTCGCAGATCTGCAGGTCGTGCTCGATTGTGCCAACGGTGCAGCATACGAAGTCGGGCCGCGTGTGCTGCGCGCGGCTGGCGCCGAGCGTCGTCGTGCTGCACGCCGAACCCGACGGCCGCAACATCAATGCCGAGTGCGGATCGACACATCCCGATTCGCTGCAGCGTGCGGTACGCGAGCACGGCGCGGCAATCGGGCTCGCACTCGACGGCGACGCCGACCGGGTGATCGCGGCCGACGAGCACGGCGCGCGTCGTCGACGGCGACGAGATCATGACGATCACCGCGCTCGACATGCACGAGCGCGGCATGTTGCGCGGCGACGCGGTCGTCGTGACCGTGATGTCGAACCTCGGAATGCGTCATGCCTTGCGCGACGCCGGAATCGACGTGATCGAGACGCCGGTCGGTGATCGCCATGTCGTCGCCGAGATGCAGGCGCGCGATCTCTCGATGGGTGGCGAGCAGTCGGGCCACATCGTGTACGCGGACTTCGCGACAACGGGCGACGGACTGCTCACGGCGGTGTTGCTCGTGCGATGTGCTGGTGCGTACCGGTACTCGGCTGTCGGCGCTGGCCGCGCAGATGACGCGCTCGCCGCAGCTGCTCGAGAACGTACGGGTCGCACGCACCGTCGACATCACGGCCGCGGCCGCGCTGTGGGATTGCGTGCACGACGTCGAGGCGAGCTTCGGCGACGCAGGGCGGGTGCTCGTGCGGGCGTCGGGAACCGAGCCGCTCGTGCGGATCATGGTCGAAGCTCCGACCTCCGCGGCGGCGGCGGCGGCCGTTGCTCGCATTCGGGCCGTGATCGCATCGGAGTTCGGCGGGTCGTAGCTGCCCTACAATCGCTCCCGAATGTGCGGCATCGTCACCGTGGTCCGCGGCCGCGGCGAGCGCATCACCCCCGAGCTCGCGACGCTCGTAGACACGCTCGACCGCGTCGAGGCGCGTCTGCGGGCGGGCGACGCGTCCTGGCGAGCGACGCTGGAGGGCGCGGCGGGGATGCTCGCCGGTGTCGACCGCACGCTGCTCGAGGGCGACGGCATCGGCGCGCTGGCTGCCGATCCCGTGCACCGCGACGCGCTGGCGCAAGGCGCGGAGGCGTGTGCGGCTTTGCTGATCGAGATCGAGGCGGGCCTCGATACGAGCGCGACCGACGCCGGCGACCTCGTCGAGATCGAAGCGGTCAATGTGGCACTGGGGAAGTGCAAGGACGCGGTGTGGGCGATCCGCAACGACCGCGTCGGGGCCGCGCGGGCTGTCGTCGACCTCATGGGCGGCACGCCCTACGGCGCGGCCGCGGTTGGCGGATTCCACTCGATCCAGATCGCGCTGTCGGCGCTCGACCGGCTCGAGGTGCGCGGCCGCGACTCGGCCGGGCTGCACGTGCTCGTATCCGGTCACGCGCTCGACCTCGACGACCCGACGATCGCCGGTGTGATCACAGCCCGCGCGGGCGACCCATTGTTCACGAGCGGCGCGGTGCGTACGCCCTACGGGCAGCTCGGCTTCGTCTACAAGACCGCGGCGGAGATCGGCGAGCTCGGCGACAACACCGCGCGGTTGCGCGCGCGAGATCCGCGACGACGAGTTGCTGCGGCTCGCGCTGCGCGCTCCGACTGCCGAGCTCGTCGTGCTCGCGCACACGCGCTGGGCGAGCGTTGGCATCATCTCCGAGGCGAACGCGCACCCGTTGAACCAGGAGGAGCTCGACGGCGTCGCGCGGCCGTTCGTCGTGGCCACGCTCAACGGCGACGTCGACAACTACGCCGACTTGAAAGCACTCTCGAGCTTGCAGGTGCCGGCGGAGATCACGACCGACGCCAAGGTGATCCCCGCGCTCGTTGCCCGCAAGCTCGCGCGCGGTGATGCGTTGATCGAAGCGTTTCGCGCGACTGTGGCGTCGTTCGAAGGCTCGGTCGCGATCGCCGCGCAGTCGGCTGCCGATCCCGACCTGATCCTGCTCGCGCAGCGGGGGAGCGGGCAGGCGTTGTACGTCGGGCTCGCGCCCGGCGCGTTCGTAGTCGCGAGCGAGCCGTACGGACTGGTAGCCGAGTGCGCAACGTATCTCCGCCTCGACGGCGAGACGATGCTCGACTCCGGCAACCCCGCGAGCCAGGGCAACATCGTCGTGCTCGATCGCGCCGGGCGGGAACGCCGGCCGGCGTGCGCCGTATGTCGTATGACGGCCGCGAGCTCCCGCTGACCGTGGGCGACCTCCAGCACCCGCAGATCACGACACGCGATGTCGATCGTGGCGACGCGCCGCACTACCTGCTGAAGGAGATCACCGAAGCGCCGGCCTCGTTCCGCAAGACCTTGCGGGGCAAGGTGGTCGAGCGCGCCGGACGGCTCGACGTGCACCTGCCGCCGGACGCGCTGCCGCCCGATCTCGTCGCGCGTCTCGCGCGCGGGCCTTATCCGGCGCGTGCTGATAATCGGCCAGGGCACGGCCGCGATCGCCGGCCAGAACCTGGCGAACTGTCTGCGTGGCGCGACATCCGAGTTGCGACTCACCGTCGAAGCGCTGACCGCGACCGAGCTCTCGGGCTTCGGTCTCGGTCCCGACATGCACGACACCTTGGTGATCGCCATCTCGCAGTCGGGCACGACCACCGACACCAACCGTACGGTCGATCTCGCCCGCTCGCGGGCGGATCGGTGATCGCGATAGTGAACCGGCGGCAGAGTGATCTCGTCGACAAGGCCGACGGCGTGCTCTACACCTCCGACGGGCGCGACGTCGAGATGAGCGTGGCGTCGACGAAGGCATTCTATTCGCAGGTCGCGGCCGGCTTCCTCCTCGCGTACGCGCTCGCGGCGGAGATGGGCGCCGACGACGAGCGCGCGACGCGCGTATCGGCACGAGCGACTCGCGGCGCTGCGCGAGCTCCCCGACGCGATGCACGCCGTCGTCGGCCGGCGCCCCGCGATCGCCGCGGTCGCGCAGCGCAACGCGCTGACGCGCCGCTCCTGGGCGGTCGTCGGCAACGGCCGCAACCATGTCGCCGCGCACGAGATCCGGATCAAGCTCTCGGAGCTCTGTTACAAGTCGATCGCATGCGACGTCACCGAGGACAAGAAGCACATCGACCTCTCGGCCGAGCCGATGATCCTCGTCTGCGCAGCCGGCTTGCGCGGGTCGAACGCCGACGACGTGGCGAAGGAGATCGCGATCTACCGCGCGCACAAAGCCGCGGCGATCGCGATCGTCGATGACGAAGAGGGCCGGTTCGCGTCCGCGATCGACACGCTGCGAGTACCCGCGGTGCACCCCGATCTCGGCTTCGTGCTGTGCACGATGGCGGGTCACCTGTTCGGGTACGAAGCCGCGCTCGCGATCGACGCGTCCGCCCGCCCGCTGCGCGAGGCCCGCGGTGGCATCGAACACGCCCTCGCCGCCGCGCGCGAGGGACGCGATCCGCTCGTCTCGATGGTCGGAGAGCTCGAGCCACTCGCGTCGCAGTTCTTCGACGGGCTCCGCACCGGGAACTACGACGGCTGCCTCGAGGCGGGGACCGCAGTGCGGCTCGCGTCGATCCTGCGTTACGCGACGGGTGTCGTACCGCTCGACGCCTATCAAGTCGAGTTCGGCAAGGTCGGTACGCCGAGCACGGTGATCGAGGATCTCGCGTCGGCCCTGACGAACGCGATCGAGGAGCTGACACGCCCGATCAGACGCGATCAAGCACCAAGCGAAGACCGTGACCGTCGGGATCTCGCGCTCCGACGAGACGCTGCTGCACGTGCCGTTGGTGCAGGAGGTGCTGGCAACGGGTTCGCCGCGCGACAGCCTCACCTATCGCGCGCTCCGCACGCTGGTGGCGCTCGACCCGACGGTCGACACGGTCGCGGGGTGGACGCGCTACAGCATCACAGGCGAGACGATTCACGTCGTCGACCGCGGCGGCATCGCGCGCGACATCCGGTCGCGCACCGACGAGTATCCGGTGTTGCGCGGCACGAAGCACCGAGCCGCGAGCGAACGCGAAGTTACGGTCGCGGTGGGCGCCGACGGGCGCACGCTGATCCTCGTGCCCGAGGTGAAGGGCAACCAGTCGACCGGCCTCACGTTGCTGCACGTTCGCTTCCGCGACCGGCTGCCCGCTGAGGTGACCCGGCGGGTGCTCGAGGGCTACCGCGAGCGCTACCGTGCGATCGCCGATCAAGTCACCGAGACCGAGCCCGTCATGCGAGACGACGTGCTCGGCACGATCGATCTCGTCGACCTGCTCACGGAGCCGGTCGTCACGCTCGCCGGCCACTGGCGGTCGTGAAAGCAGTCGTCACGCCGACCGAGATGGCCGCCGCCGACCGGCGCGCGATCGCGGCGGGAACGCCCGAGTCCGTCCTCGTCGAGCGCGCGGGACGCGCTGTCGCCAAACGGGCGCGCCGGATGCTCGGGGGCATCTACGGACGGCGAGCGGTCGTGGTCGCGGGAAAGGGGAACAACGGCGCCGACGGGCGCATCGCGGCGCGTCTGTTGCGCACACTCGGTGCCGGCGTCGACGTGTTCGCGCTCGCCGACGGCATCGACCGGGTGCCCTTTGCGCGCGCGCTGCAGCGCGCCGACCTTGCAATCGACGCAATGTTCGGCACCGGGTTCCGCGGTGCCCTCGACGGCGACGGCGCGTTCGCCGCGCGCGCGTTCACGGATGGCGCGTTCCCGACGCTCGCGGTCGACATCCCCTCCGGTGTCGACGGCGCAACCGGCGCAGCACGCGGCGAAACGGTGCACGCGGACGACGACGATCTGCTTCGCCGCGCTCAAGCCCGGGCTGTTGTTCGAGCCAGGACGTTCGCATGCGGGGCGCGTGCACGTCGCCGACATCGGCATCGAACCCGGCGCTACGCAGCTGCACGTGCTCGAACACGACGATCTGTACCTGCCCCGCCGAACCCACGATGCGCACAAGTGGACGGCAGGCGCACTGATCGTCGGTGGCTCGACCGGCATGGTCGGCGCGCCGACGATGGCGAGCGACGCCGCGTCACGTGCCGGCGCCGGCATGGTCGTGTGCGCGCTGCCCGGGTCGCGAAGCCGCCGCGCGCGCATCGGGCGGCGCGATCGTGACGCGCGCTCTGCCCGCGACGCGCCGACGGAGCACTCGACGCCGACGCCGCGAGCGTCGTGCTGAAGGATGTCGAGCGCTTCCGTGTGCGTCGCGATCGGCCCCGGGCTCGGGCGCGACGAGCGTACGCAGGCCGCGGTGCGGCAGATCGTCGCCGAGTGCCCGCGTGCCGATCGTCGTCGACGCCGACGCGCTGAACGCGCTGGCGGTCGATCTCGCGCCATTGCGCCGCCGGCAGCAGGCCGGCCTGCCTCCGGCGGTGCTCACGCCCCATGCCGGCGAGTACGGGCGCCTGGCGGGCGCGCCCGTCGGCGACGACCGCGTCGATGCCGCGCGCTCGCTGGCGGCGCGCACGCACGCGATCGTGTTGCTCAAGGGTCCCGGTACGGTGATCGCGTCACCCGCCGGCGACGCAGTGGTCAACCGCACCGACATCCCCGCGCTCGCGACCGCCGGCACCGGCGACGTGCTGACCGGCATCATCAGCCGGGCTCATCGCGAACGGCGCGGCGCCGTTCGCAGCTGCGGCGACCGGCGCGTACGTGCACGGGCCGGACGGCAACGTTGCCGGCGAACCGGCCCCGAGCTCGTGGCAACCGATCTCGTGGCCGCGCTGCACCCTACGCTGGAGGCGTTGCGGTCGGGACGCGATCCCTGGGAGGAATGAATGCCCGCCAACACGTTGGTGCGCGACGTGATGTCGAAGTCGCTGTTCGCCACTCGCGCCGACGCGTCGGTGAACGATGCCGCCGACATCCTCGCCGACAACGGCGTCTCGTCGTTACCGGTGCTCGACGACGACGGAAAGCTCGTCGGCGTGCTGCGTGACGACGACTCTGATCGCTTCCGAGGCGCGCGTGCACGTACCGACGTTCATCAACTTCCTCGGCTTGGGTGTGCCGTTCCCCGGCGAGATGAAGCACCTCGAGCACGAGCTGAAGAAGATCGCGGGAGCAAGCGTCGGCGACGTCATGCTCACCGATGTGCCGACGATCGGGCCCGACAAGACGCTCGCAGACGTGGCGACGCTCATGCACGACCACAAGGTGCACAGCGTGCCGGTCGTCGACGGCGACGGGAAGGTTCTCGGCGATCGTCGCGCGTGCCGACATCGTCCGATTCATTGCGCGGACCACGTGAGTGAGCGCGAGTACCGCCCGATGTGGGCGGAGATCGATCTCGGTGCAGTGCGCGCCAACGTGCACGCGTTCCGCGACGTCGTCGCGCCCGCAGCCGTCTGCGCGGTCGTGAAAGCCGACGGCTACGGGCACGGTGCCGTCGCGGTGGGTCGTGCCGCCATCGATGCGGGCGCGGAAAGCCTCGCGGTCGCGCTCGTCGAAGAGGGCGCACACCTGCGCGACGCCGGCATCGACGCCCCGATCCTCGTGCTGTCGGAGCCGGTTCCCGCGGCGGCGGAGTCGGTCGTCACGCACCGGCTGACGCCGGTCGTGTACACCAAGGGCGGCATCGACGCGCTCGCCAAGGCCGCGGCCGGCCATCATCTGACCGCGCCGCTGAGCGTGCACGTAAAGGTCGACACGGGCATGCATCGCGTCGGCTGCGCGCCCGAGGCCGCGGTCGGCATCGTCGAGCACGTGGTCGATCGCACCGAGCTGCGGATGAGCGGCATCTGCACGCACTTCGCCGTAGCCGACGAGCCCGCGAACGCGTACACCGACGAGCAACGCCGCCGCTTCGGCGCGGTGGTCGATGAGCTTCGCCGGCACACACTGCCGGTCGGTGTCGTGCACGCGTGCAACACGGCGGCGGCGCTCACCGCGCCCCAGTCCGCGGTGGACTTCGTGCGCATCGGCATCGGCATGTACGGCATCGCGCCCGCGCCCGGGCTGGCCGACGATCTCGCGCTCGCGCCCGCGATGTCGGTCAAGGCCCGTGTGTCGCACGTGCAACGGCTGCCCGCGGGCGAACGCATCTCGTACGGGCTGCGGTACGCGACCAGCCGCCCGACGCGGATCGCGACCGTGCCCGCCGGCTATGCCGACGGCGTGCCGCGCGAGCTGTCGGAACGCGGCGGCGAAGTGTTGATCCGTGGGCAGCGCTTCCCGATGGCCGGCACGGTCACGATGGACCAGCTGATGGTCGACGTCGGCGACGCGCCCGTGGCGGTCGGCGACGAGGTCGTGCTGCTCGGCCGCCAAGACGACGAGCAGATCACGGCCAACGATTGGGCCGAGAAGATGGACACGATCGCCTACACGATCGTCTGCGGGATCGGGCCCCGCGTGCCGAGGGCGTACACGAGGACACACGCATGAATGTCGTGAAGCGGGCCGCGATCGCGGGCGGGGCGGTCGGCGGTGTCGCCGGCGTCGCGTACGTCGCCGAGCGCGGCGGCTTTGCGGCGCATGCGCCGCAAGCCCGACCACGACGCCCGGCGCGCCCTCGACGTACCGATCTACGTCGATCACCGGATCGACTCGCACGACCGCGGGATGATCTACGTCGTCGAGAACGGCAACCCGGACGATCAGCCAATTGTGATGTCGCACGGCGTGACACTGTCGGTACGCACGTGGTTCCACCAACTCGACGAGCTGCCGAAGGAAGGCTTGCGTGCGATCGCGTTCGACCATCGGGGTCACGGGAAGTCGACGCTCGGCGAGGAAGGGCACTCGGTCGAGAACCTCGGCAAGGACGTCAAGGCCGTCGTCGAGGGGCTCGACCTGCACGATGCCGTCCTCGTCGGGCATTCGATCGGCGGCGTCGCGGTGCAGTCGTTCGTCGTCAACCATCCCCAGATCGCGGCCGAGCGGGTCGCGGGCATCGTGTTGCTGTCAACGCTCGCGCACACGGTATTCGGATCGCGGTCGACGCGAACGAAAGCACGACTGGAGAAGCTGACCGGCTTGGTCCCCGACGTGGGCTGGTTCTGGAACAACCGCGACCTCGGCTTCCTCGCGGCGCGCATCGGCTTCGGTCGCAACCCGTGCCCGAGCCACATCGAGCTCGTGCGGCGCATGATGGCCGAGTGCTCCCATGAGACGCGTCTGAACGCGCCGCGTGCGCTCGTCGGCCTCGATCTCACGCCCGACTTGTCGCAGTGTTCGCATCCCGACGCTCGTGATCGCGGGCACCGCGGACGTCATCACGACGGTCGCCGAGAACAAGCGGGTCGCGCGGCTCATCCCGGATGCCCGCCTCGAGCTGCTCCGTGGCGGCGGGCACATGCTGATGCTCGAGCAAACCGAGGAGCTCGACCGCCTGATCGTCGACTTCGCACGCGAGGTGCGTGCGCGCCGCACCCCGGCGGCGTGAGCAGCTTCCCGGTTCCGAACGTACGCGCCGGGCACCACACCGGCGTCGGCACCGGTGTGACCGTGTTGCTCTTCCCGAGCGGCTCCGTCGGCTCGGGCGACGTGCGCGGCGGCGCGCCCGCGACACGAGAGATCGATCTGCTCGACCCGATCCGCACGGTGGTGCGCGTCGACGCGGTGGTGTTCGCGGGCGGCAGCGCATTCGGGCTGCGCGCGGCCGACGGGGTCATGGAGTACCTCGCCGAACGCGGCCAGGGGTATCCGACCGCGACGGGTCCGGTCCCGATCGTGCCGACCGCGTGCATCTTCGACCTCCCGGAGTCGGGCGGCCGCGCGCCGACGGCGGCCGACGGCGCCGCGGCCGCGGTCGCGGCCGCGCGCGACGAACCGCTCGCGACCGGAGCGGTCGGCGCCGGCACGCGGCGCGACCATCGGCAAGTGGCGCGGACGCCAAGGCGCGGTGCGCGGCGGGATCGGCGTGGCGGCCGCCGAGCTCGACGGCTCGCACGTCGCCGCGCTCGCAGTCGTCAATGCAGTCGGCGACGTGATCGGCGCCGACGGACGGGTCGTCGCCGGTTCGACGGCGCCGGCCGACGCCCCGGCGTTCCCGACACCCGCGCCCTTCGAGGAGGACGCGTCGCGCGCGCAACACGACGTTGTGCGTCGTTGTCACCGACGCCGTGTGCGACAAGGCCGCGTGCGCCCTCGTCGCGCAGCAGCGCGCACGACGGGTTCGCCCGTGCGCTTGCGGCCGGCCCACACCCGCTTCGACGGCGACCTCGCGATCGCCGTCGCGACCGGCGTCGTGGAGGTGCACCTCGACCGGCTGCGCGTGGTGGCCGCCGAAGTCGTCGCGGACGCCATCCGCGCCGCCGCTCAGTAACATCGGTGGGTCCCACTCCGGGGGAGTTGCGTGCCGCCCGATCCGCCTGCCGATCCGCTTGCCGCGTCACATCCCGCGCTCACGGCCGGCGCGACGCTCCACGACGTTGCGACGGCGTCGCTCGCATGCACGCTGCTGCAAGCTCGCCGGGAATCGCACCCAGGTGGTCTTCGGTGTCGGGCGCGCGGATGCCGATCTGATGTTCGTGGGTGAAGGACCCGGCGAGCAGGAGGACATCAAGGGCGAGCCGTTCGTCGGGCGCGCCGGCCAGCTGCTGACCCAGCTCATCGAGGGCATCGGCTCGACGCGCGACGACGTCTACATCGCGAACGTCGTGAAGTGCCGGCCGCCCGGCAACCGCGATCCGCAGCCGGACGAGATCGACGCCTGCGCACCCTGGCTCGATCGGCAGCTCGAGCTCATCCGCCCCCGCGTGATCGTCACCCTCGGGAACTTCGCGACGAAGTTGCTGCTGCAGACGAACGAAGGGATCACCAAGCTGCGCGGGCCGCGAGTTCGCCTTCGCGCGTGCCGGCAACGACGCCGTGCTGATCCCCGACGTTCCATCCGTCGGCCGTGCTGCGCTCCGGAGGCAAGGCGCTGGCCGAAGCGCGCGCCGATTTCGTGCGCGTGAAGCGCGCGCTGGCGCGGCGGTCGTGATCCTGACGACGCGCATCCGCGCAGCAGACGGCCGCACTCGGCTCGGCGCTGGGCGCGACGTTGGTACCCGGCGATCTCGTCGTGCTCGCCGGCGAGCTCGGCGCGGGCAAGACGACGTTCGCGCAAGGCGTAGCGCACGGTCTCGGCGTCGAGGGTCCGGTGACGAGCCCGACGTTCACGATCGTGCAGGAGTACGACGGACGGTCGCGCGTCGCGCACGTCGACATATACCGGCTCCGCCACGTGCAGGAGCTCTACGACCTCGCGCTCGAAGAGCTGCTCGAGGAACGAGTCGTGCTCGATCGAGTGGGGCGACGTGATCGCGCCCCACCTCCCACCCGACCGGCTCGATGTGCAGTTGCTGCCCGGCGGCGACGGCGAGAGTCGCGTCATCGAGATCGCGCCGCAGGGCGCTCGCTGGGACGCACGCGTGTGCGACATCGACGACGCGCTCGCGTCGGCCGGTACCGCGTGATGTTGTTGCTCGGGATCGATACGTCGACGCGCCGGGTCGGTGTCGTCCTGGCGAACGAGCACGGCATGGTCGCGCGCGCCGAGCTCGGTGGCACGAGCTCCGCACGATCCGCCCCGGCACGCGGAAACTCTGGCGCCCGCGATCGAATGGTGCTGCGCGCAATCGGGCGTGAAGGTGGCCGCAGCTGTCGGCGGTCGCGGTCGGGACCGGTCCCGGCATGTTCACCGGCCTGCGTGTCGGCATCACGACCGCGAAGGTGCTCGCGCAGTCGTTGCGCATCCCTGTGATCCCGATCCCGAGCCTCGACCTGCTCGCGTATCCCCTGCGCTACGCGCACACGCACGTCGTCGCGACGATCGACGCCCGTCGCCGCGAGCTGTACTGGGCGATCTACCGACCAGTGCCCGGCGGCGTCCAGCGCGCGTCGGAGTACGAGCTCGGCGAACCCGATCAGCTCGTCGCGGAGCTCGAAGCGCGCGGCCAGGACGCGATCGTGTGCGGCGACGGTGTGCTGCGCTTCCCGGACACGTTCGCGCAACTCGGCGGGAGCCTCTCGATCGCCGGGCCCGCGCACGCGTCACCGAGCCTCGGCCGCGCTCGCCGAGCTTGCGATTGCTCGTTACGAACGCGAGGACTTCTCCGCGCCTGTCGACGTCCTTCCGCTCTACCTGCGCCAGAGCGATGCCGAGATCGAGTGGCAGAGGAAGGGCGCGTGATGGCGGCCACGCGCGAGCTCGTCGACCGCTTCGACGTGCAGATCGCCCCGATGCGGCGCCGTCACCTGCGCGGCGTCGTGCGCATCGAGGCGCAGGTCTACCCGCGACCGTGGACGCAGTCGTTGTTCGTGAGCGAGCTCGCGTTGCGCTCGACGCGTGCGTATTACGTCGCAAAGCTCGGTCGCGAGGTCGTCGGATACGCGGGCTTGATGCTCTCGATGAGCGACGGGCACATCACGACGATTGCGGTCGACCCCGCATGGCATCGCCACTCGATCGGTACGCGCTTGCTGCTGACACTCGCGCGCGAGGCAATCACGCGCGACGCAACTGCGCTGACGCTCGAGGTGCGGCTGTCGAACCGCGGCGCGCAGGAGTTGTATCGGCGCTTCGGGTTCATCCCCGTCGGCGTGCGCAAGGGCTACTACGCCGACACCGGCGAGGATGCGCTCGTGATGTGGGCGTACGAAGTGAGCGAACCGCCGTACAAGCGCTTGCTCGATCGGATCGAGCGCAACGTCACGGAAGGCAGTTAGGCATGCGCATCCTCGGAATCGAAACGTCGTGCGACGAGACTGCGGCCGCGGTCGTCGAGGACGGCCGCGTCGTGCGGTCGTCGGTGGTCGCGAGCCAGGCCGACCTGCACGCGCGCTTCGGCGGCGTCGTGCCCGAGATCGCGAGCCGCGCGCACGTCGAGCTGATCAACGACGTGATCGAGGAGGCGCTCGTCGAAGCGGGCGCGTCGCTCGCCGATCTCGATGCGGTCGCGGCCGTGCACGGCCCCGGACTCGCCGGTGCGCTGCTCGTCGGCGTCAGCGCCGGCAAGGCGATCGCATTGGCGGCCGATCTGCCGTACGTCGGCGTGCACCATCACGAAGCGCACGTGTACGCCGGTCTGCTCGAAGAACCCGACGCTCGCGCCGCCGCTCGTCACGCTGATCGTGTCGGGCGGCCACACGTTGATGATCGCGATGGACGATCACGGCGTGTACCGCGTGCTCGGCCAGACGGTCGACGACGCCGCGGGTGAAGCGTTCGACAAGGTCGCGCGGTTCCTCGGTCTCGGCTATCCCGGCGGGCCCGCGATCGACCGCGTCGCACGCGCCGGCAACCCGCACGCGATCGCGTTCCCGCGCCCGATGCTCGACGACGGCTACGACTTCTCGTTCTCCGGCCTCAAGACCGCCGTCGTGCACTACGTGCGCAAGCACCCGGACACGTCGGTCGCGGACGTCGCAGCGTCGTTCGAGGCGGCGGTCGTCGACGTGCTCGTCGAGAAGCTGATGGTCGCGGCCCGCGACGTCGGTGTCGGCGCGGTGGTGGTCGGCGGCGGCGTGGCCGCGAACTCGATGCTCCGCGAGCGGCTGCTCGACATCGCCGAGAAGGGCGAGCTCCAGATCGTGCTGCCGAGCCTGGCGCTGTGCACCGACAACGCGGCGATGGTCGCCGCGCTCGCGGCCTACCGCCTCGCGGCCGACGGGCCCACCCCGCTCAGCGGCGGCGCGACGCCCAATCTGCGCTTGCCGGACGCCCGGCGCCCTTGATACCGTTAGCACTCGCTGGCGGTGAGTGCTAACGGTCCCGCCCGCCCCCCGACACAGACAGATCGCCGAGCCAAGACTCGCCGAGGAGGCCCATCAATGAATCTGCAGCCGTTGGAGGACCGGATCGTCGTCCGTCCGGCCGAACCCGAAGAGACGACGCACAGCGGGCTCGTCATCCCCGACACGGCCAAGGAGAAGCCCCAGCAGGGCGAGGTGCTCGCGGTCGGCCCCGGCCGCCGGGCCGAGAATTCCGGTGAGCTGATCCCGCTCGACCTCGGTGTCGGCGACTCGGTCGTCTACTCGAAGTACGGCGGCACCGAGATCACCGTCGACGGCGAGGACCTGCTGATCCTCAGCAGCCGCGACGTGCTCGCCAAAGTCGCGGGCGCGGCCGCCAAGAAGAAGAAGTAACGGAGCCTGCGTACTACCGCTGGGCGATCTCCTTCGCCCAGCGGTAGTCGGCTTTGCCGTTCGGACCGCGCACGACCTCGTCGACGAACACCATGCGGCGCGGCCGCTTGTAGCGCGCGAGCGCTTCGATCGTCGCCGAGCAGCTCGTCGGCGCTCGCGTCGCTGCCGCGACGCAGCGCGACCACCGCCGTGACCGCTTCACCGAACCGCTCGTCGGGCAGGCCGACGACGAGGCAGTCCGCGACCGCGGGATGCAGCTTGACGGCTTCCTCGACCTCTTCGGGGAACACCTTCTCGCCGCCGGAGTTGATGACGACCGAGCCGCGGCCGAGCAGCGTGATCGTGCCGTCGAGCTCGACGCTCGCGTAGTCGCCCGGCACCGACCATCGTTCACCCGCGATCGTCGGGAACGTCGCCGCGCTCTTCGCCGCGTCCTTGTAGTAGCCCACAGGAAGGTGACCGCCGACCGCGAGCCGTCCTCGTTCACCGGAGCCGGGCGTCACCTCGTTGCCGTCGTCGGTGAACACCTTCGTGTGCGGACCGATCGTGAAGCGCGCGGTCTTCTGCTCGCCGCCGGGCACGCTGATCGATCCTGCGAAACCGACGCCTTCGCTCGAGCCGAGCGAGTCGAGGCACACGAACCGGCCCCGCTGCATCATCTGCTGCTTGACCTCGGCCGACCACATCACGCCCGAGCTGATCACCAGCTCGAGTGACGAGATGTCGTACGGCTCGCCCTTGCTCTCAGCCTCTTCGAGCGCACGCAACATCGGCTTCGCGAATGCGTCGCCGACGATGGCCATCTGCGTGACGCGCTCGCGCTGCACGGTCTCCCACAACTCGTGCGGCTCGAAATGGCGGCCGACGAGCGTCGCGACGGTCGCACCGAGGAACAGCGCTTGGAAGCTGCTGAACGCGCCGGTGCCGTGCATCAACGGCGACGCGGGTAGGTGCACGCGGTTCGCGCCCGCGTCGATGAGCTCCTTCGCGATCGGGCCGGCACCGCTCGACGCGTCCGGACGGACCTTGCCGACCATCGGGTACGTGCCCTCGCCGAGCACGCCGAACAGGTCCTCGTGCCGCCACATGACGCCCTTTGGCATCCCGGTCGTCCCGCCGGTGTAGAGGAAGTACAGGTCGTCACCGCGGCGCTCGATGCGCGGCATCGGGTCGTGCTCGCGCGATGAGGTCCTCGTAGCCGACCGCGAAGTCTTGGCGCGGCGTGCCGTCGTCCACCTGGATCCACAGCTTCACCTTGCGGACGCGATCTGATCACCTTCGCGACGCGATCACCGAGCGCGCCGTGGAACAGCAGCGCTTCGGCGTCCGAGTTGTCGAGCATGTACACGAGCTCGTCTTCGAGATAGCGGTAGTTCACGTTGACCGCGACGCCGCGCATCTTGAACGTCGCGTAGACGCCTTCGTTGTACTCGTTGCTGTTGTAGAGGTACGAGGCAACCTTCGCGTTCGTCGTCAGCCCGGCGTCGACGAACGCGGCCGCGAGGCGCGCGGCACGGTCGTCGAACTCGCGCCATGTCAGCCGGCGGTCGCCCTGGATCAACGCCAGTGCGATCGGGAAGTGCGTCGCATACCGACTCGAAGACGTCCGCAAAGTGCCAGTCCATGCCGCCGGGAGTTTCGCAGACCCCCGGTACGCTCGTCACCGTGGCAGCACGGCGCGACCAGGCGCAGACCGCAGGTGCGGACAGTCGAGGGCAAGGCACGAGCGGTCGAGCGCCGGAGGTCGTCGCCGCGTGAGGGGCGGCAAGCAGCGCATCCCGCGGCCGCCGTCGTATCGCCCGGGCGCGCCCGCCCCGTGGACGGGCTTGGCGCCGGCACGGCGCTCCCTCGCACTCGCCGGCGTCCGCGCCCGCCTCGCCGATGCTGCCGCCGGCACGCGACGCACCGGTGTACGTCGACGGCGCGCGCCCCGCCGCCGTTCTCGTGCCGTTGTTCGAGCTCGACGGCGAGGCACATGTCGTCCTGATCAAGCGACCTGAGTGGATGAATTCGCACAAGGGCGAAATCGCGTTTCCCGGAGGCAAATTCGAACCCGGCGTCGATCACGACCTGTGCGCGACCGCGTTACGCGAAGCACAGGAGGAGATCGGCCTCGCGCCGGCTGACGTCGAGGTCGTCGCGCAGCTCGATGGGATCGGCACGGTGGCGTCGCGCTTCACGATCACGCCGTTCGTCGGGTTCTTGCACGCACAGCCGATGCTCACTCCGAACCCGTTCGAGGTCGATCGTGTGCTGTTCGTCCCGCTGTCGGAGTTGCTCGACGCGGAGATCTACCACGAGGAGCGATGGGACACGTGGGTCGACGACCTCGGCGTCCACTTCTACGAGCTCGCGGACGAGACCGTATGGGGCGCGACCGCGCGCATCCTCACCGGCTTCCTCGCGCACCTCGTCGCCGAACGCTGAGCAGCTCGTGACGCGTTGGGCGTGTCCTCGCTGCGATCGCGAGTTCGGCGCGCGTTCGACGAGAACGCCGATGAGTCCGCGGAGGCGGTAACCTCGGAGGTTTCCAGGGAAGCGGAGACTCCGGAGGAGCCGTGGAAGTAGAGATCGGGATCGGCAAGTCCGGTCGTCGGGCCTACGGGTTCGACGACATCGCGATCGTCCCGAGCCGGCGCACGCGCGACCCCGAAGACGTCGACATCACCTGGGAAGTCGACGCCTACAAGTTCGACCTGCCGATGATGGCCGCCGCGATGGACGGCGTCGCGTCGCCGGGCGTCGCGATCGAGATCGGGCGCCTCGGCGGCCTCGCGTGCGTGAATCTCGAGGGGCTCTGGACGCGGTACGAGGATCCCGAGCCGGTGTTCGAAGAGATCGCGTCGCTGCCGCCGGAGAAGGCGACGCGCCGGATGCAGGAGCTGTACGACGAGCCGATCAAAGAAGAGCTGATCCCGCAGCGGATCCGCGAGGTCAAGGCCGCCGGCGTCACCGCGTGCGCGTCGCTCACTCCGCAGCGGGTCGAGCAGTACGCGAAGCACGTGCTCGACGCCGAGCTCGACGTGCTCGTCGTGCAGGGGACCGTGGTGTCGGCGGAGCACGTTTCGCACGATCCGGAACGCCAGCCGCTCAACCTCAAGAAGTTCATCCGCGAGTTCGACGTGCCGGTGATCGTCGGCGGCTGCGCGTCCTACTCGACGGCGTTGCACCTGATGCGCACGGGCGCGGTTGGCGTGCTCGTCGGTGTCGGGCCCGGGCACGCGTGCACGTCGCGCGGTGTGCTCGGCATCGGGGTACCGCAAGCGACTGCGATCGCCGACGCGGCCGGTGCGCGCATCCGTCATCTCGACGAGACCGGTGTGTACGTACATGTCATCGCCGACGGCGGCATGCGCACCGGCGGCGACATCGCCAAGGCGATCGCGTGCGGTGCCGACGCGGTGATGATCGGTTCGCCGTTGGCGGGCGCGTACGAGTCGCCCGGCCGCGGGTACCACTGGGGCATGGCGACGTTCCATCCGACCTTGCCGCGCGGCGCGCGTGTGTTCGCGGGTCAGAAAGCTTCGCTCGCCGAGATCCTCGTCGGGCCTGCGCACGAGAACGACGGCACGCTCAACCTGTTCGGCGCCTTGCGCACGTCGATGGCGACGACCGGGTACGAGACCGTGAAGGAATTCCAGAAGGCCGAAGTGATGGTCGCGCCGGCATTGAAGACGGAAGGCAAGTCTCTGCAGCGCGCGCAGGGCATCGGCATGGCCGGTTGATCGGGCTCCGGTCGATCGAGCCGTGAGCGAGCAGCCCGACGTCGTCCTGGTGGTCGACTTCGGGGCGCAGTACGCGCAACTGATTGCTCGCCGGGTGCGCGAGGCGCACGTCTACAGCGAGATCGTGCCACGCTCGATGCCGGTGGACCGGATGCTCGCTCGCGAGCCCAAGGCGATCATCTTCTCGGGAGGCCCGGCGTCGGTGCACGTCGAGGGCGCGCCGGGCATCGACCGCGCGATCTACGACGCGGGCGTCCCGATCCTCGGCATCTGCTATGGCGCCCAGCTCGTCGCACGCGATCTCGGCGGCGAGGTGTCGAAGACCGGCGGTGGGCGAGTACGGACGCACCGAGCTGCACGTCGAAGGTTCGTCGTTGCTGTTCGGTGACCTTCCCGTCGAGCAGGTCGTGTGGATGAGCCACGGCGACTCGATCACGCGGGCACCGGTGGGGTGCACGGTGACGGCACGCACCGATGCAGTGCCCGTCGCCGGGTTCGAGGATCGCGACCGCGGGATCTTCGGCGTGCAGTTCCATCCCGAGGTGATGCACACCGACCACGGCATGGACGTGCTGAAGGCGTTCCTGTACGACGCGGCGGAATGCCGTCCGACGTGGACCAACGTCTCGATCATCGAGCACGCCGTTGCGGAGATCCGGGCCCAGGTCGGCTCGGAGCGGGTGATCTGCGGGCTGTCGGGCGGCGTCGACTCCGCGGTTGCGGCCGCCCTCGTGCACAAGGCTGTCGGCGACCAGCTCGCGTGCGTGTTCGTCGACACCGGATTGCTGCGCCTCGGTGAGGCCGAGCAGATCGAGGAGACGTTCCGCGAGCAGTTCGACGTCGAGCTGGTGCACGTGAAAGCCGCCGATCGCTTCTTCGCGGCGCTGGACGACGTGATCGACCCGGAACGCAAGCGCAAAGCGATCGGCGAGCTGTTCATCCGGGTGTTCGAGGAGGCGGCGCGCGATCTCGACTCGGCGCGCTTCCTCGTGCAGGGCACGCTCTATCCCGACATCGTCGAGTCGGGAGGCGGCGACAACGCGAACATCAAGTCGCACCACAATGTCGGCGGACTGCCCGACGACATGGACTTCTCGCTCGTCGAACCGCTGCGCGACCTCTTCAAGGACGAAGTGCGCGCGATCGGCGAGGCGCTCGGTTTGCCACCCGACATCGTGTGGCGCCAGCCGTTCCCGGGACCCGGCCTCGCGGTACGCATCATCGGCACGATCACGCGTGAACGCGTCGAGATCCTGCAACATGCGGACGCGATCGTCGTCGAAGAGATCCGGCGCGCCGGGTTGTATCGCGAGATCTGGCAGAGCTTCGCGGTGTTGCCCGCGGTGCGCACCGTCGGCGTGATGGGCGACGACCGCACGTACGCGTATCCGATCGTGCTGCGTGCGGTGACGTCCGACGACGCGATGACCGCCGATTGGGCGCGCATTCCGTACGACGTCCTCGAACGCATCTCGGGCCGGATCATCAACGAAGTTCCGGGTGTGAACAGGGTCGCGTACGACATCACCTCGAAGCCGCCCGGCACGATCGAGTGGGAGTAGCGATGGACTCGCTCAATGAGATCGCACATGCGTTGGTCGCGCCCGGCAAGGGCATCCTCGCCGCCGACGAGAGCAGCGGCACGATCAAGAAGCGCTTCGATTCGATCTCGGTCACGTCGACCGAGGACCGGCGGCGTGCGTACCGCGAGATGCTGTTCACGACCCCGGGCGCGGCGGCGTTCATCAGTGGCGTGATCTTGTTCGACGAGACGATTCGCCAGGTGGCGTCGTCGGGGCGGCCGCTGCCGCAGGTGCTTTCTGCGCAGGGAATCATCCCCGGCATCAAGGTCGACAGAGGAACGGTGCCGCTGGCTGCATCGCCCGACGAGCTCGTCACCGAGGGGCTCGACGGACTGCGGGCGCGTCTCGTCGAGTACCGCGAGCTCGGTGCGCGCTTCGCGAAGTGGCGGGCGGTGATCTCGATCCGCGGCGACGAGTTGCCCACGCAGTACTGCCTCGACGTGAACGCGCACACGCTGGCGCGTTATGCGGCGCTGTGTCAAGACGAAGGATTCGTGCCGATCGTCGAGCCCGAGGTGTTGATGGACGGCTCGCACTCGATCGATCGTTGCTTCGACGTGACCACGGCGACGTTGCACAGCGTGTTCGCGGCACTGCACGACCAGCACGTCGCGCTCGACGGTATGTTGTTGAAGCCGAACATGGTCTTGCCGGGGAAGTCACACGCGTCGTCAAATGCTGCGCCGGCAGTTGTCGCCGAGTGCACGGTTCGGTGCTTCCGCGCAGTCGTGCCCGCCGCCGTGCCCGGCGCGGTGTTCTTGAGCGGCGGTCAGGGCGACGAGGAGGCGACCGCGAACCTCGATGCGATCAACAAGATCGGCCCGCACCCGTGGCAGGTCTCGTTCTCCTACGGGCGGGCACTGCAATCGGCCGCGCTCTCGGCCTGGAAGGGCGACGATGCGAACGTCGCCGCAGCGCAGAGAGCGTATCTGCACCGCGCGCAGATGAACGGGTTGGCACGCTCCGGTGCGTACTCGCCGGCGGCCGAGCACGCCTGAGTGCGTGCGCTCGTGCAGCGGGTGACCTCGGCGTCGGTCACGACCGGCGGGTCGGTCGTAGGGGCGATCGAGGGCGGGTTGTGCGTGCTCGTGGGTGTGACGCACACCGACGACCGCGACGTCGCCGCCAAGCTCGCGGCGAAGGTCGCCCAGCTGCGTGTGTTCGACGACGACGCGGGTGTGATGAACCGCTCGCTGCTCGATGTGGCGGGCGCGGCCCTCGTCGTCAGCCAGTTCACGCTGTATGCCGACACGGTGCGCGGACGGCGTCCGAGTTGGGTCGACGCGGCTCGTCCCGCGGTTGCCGCGCCCATTGTCGAGGCGTTCGTTCGCGCGTTGGACGCGCTCGGTGTCAGCGTTGCGACCGGCCGGTTCGGCGCGGACATGCAGGTCGCATTGGTGAACGACGGTCCGGTGACACTGATGCTGGAAGCTGACGCTCGGGTGTTCGAGGGCTGACATCGTTGTAATTCCCACCGGTACGATGGGCTCGCAATGGTCGATGTGCAACCGTCCCGCCCCCGTCGAGAGCTCGATCTCTCGGGGCTGAACCCTGCGCAGTACGAGGCCGTCACCCTGCCCCCGGGCCCGGTCCTCGTCGTCGCGGGCGCGGGTTCGGGCAAGACGCGGGTGCTCACACATCGACTCGCGTACTTGATCGCCGATCTCGGCGTGTCGCCGTTCGAGATCCTCGCGATCACGTTCACCAACAAGGCTGCGGGGGAGATCCGCGAGCGCGTCGCCAAGCTCGTCGGACCCGTTGGCCTGCGAATGTGGGTGTCGACGTTCCACGCCGCGTGTTCCCGTGTCCTGCGGCGCGAAGCCTCGCTGCTGGGGTACCGGCCGGCATTCACGATCTACGACCAGGCCGACGCGCAGCGGCTCACCGATTGGGTGCGGCGCGACCTCAACCTCGACCCGAAGCGCTATCCCGCGCGGCAGTTGCACGCGCAGATCAGCGCGCTGAAGAACGACCTCGTGTTGCCGGCCCAGTTCGCGGACATGGCCTCGGGACCGGCCGAGCGGCGGATCTCCGACGTGTACCTCGAGTACCAACGACGGTTGGCGGAGGCGTCGGCCGTCGACTTCGACGACTTGCTGGTGCTCGCCGTGCGACTGTTCCGCGAGCATCCCGACGCGCTCGCGCGTTACCAGCAGCGCTTTCGGCACGTGCTCGTCGACGAGTTCCAGGACACGAACCTCGCGCAGTGGGAGCTCGTGCGACTGCTCACGCTCGAGCATCGCAGCATCATGGTCGTCGGCGACGACGCGCAGAGCGTCTACAAGTTCCGCGGCGCAGACTTCCGCAACTTGATGCGCTTCGAGGACTCGTACCCCGAAGCGACGGTCGTCGTGCTCGACCAGAACTACCGGTCGACGCAACGGATCCTCGAAGCCGCCAACGCCGTGATCGCCAACAACGCGACGACGCGCAAGAAACATCTCTGGACCGACAAGGGCGAGGGCGAGCGGCTCGCGCGGTTCCAGGCCGATGACGAGCACGACGAGGCGCAGTTCGTCGCCCGCGAGATCCATCGCCTCGTCGACGGCGCCGAGTTTCGCTATGGCGACTTCGCCGTCTTCTACCGCACGAACGTGCAGAGTCGCGTGCTCGAAGAAGCATTGGTGCGCGCCGGCGTGCCGTACCGCGTGTTCGGAGGTGTGAAGTTCTACGACCGGCGTGAGATCAAGGACGCACTGGCGTACCTACGAGCGCTCGTCAACCCGGACGACGAGGTGTCGTGGAAGCGCATCGTCAACACGCCGCGTCGCGGTGTCGGCGACACGTCGGTCGCGAAGATCGACGCGTATGCGAACGGATCGGGGCTGACGTTTCGCGCTGCCGCCGAGAACGCGGCCGCGGCGGGAGTGCACGGGAAGGCATTGGGCGGGCTGCGCGAGCTGTTGGAACTGATCGCCGAGGTCGAGGCGGCGGCGGCCGGCGGTGTCGGTGAGGCGCTCGACGCGGTGCTCACGCGCAGCGGGTATCTCGCCGACCTCGAGGCGGAACGGTCCGTCGAAGCGCACGGTCGCATCGAGAACCTGCAGGAGTTGCTCGGATCAGCCCGCGAGTTCGACGACCAGGTTGCCCAAGGCGAGCTCGGGGGGTTGGTCGCGATCGGCGGCGTCGGGATCGGCGACGCCGGCATCGTGGCGCCGCCCGAAGGGCTGGCGCGGGTGCAGGCGTTCCTCGAGGCGATCTCGCTCGTGACCGACCTCGACGAGGGCGACGGTGAGTCGAGCTCGGTCACGTTGATGACGTTGCACTCGGCGAAGGGCTTGGAATTCCCGGTCGTGTTCCTGATCGGCCTGGAAGACGGCGTGTTCCCTCACGTCCGCAGCCTCGGCGATCCCGACGAGCTCGAAGAGGAGCGGCGCTTGTGTTACGTCGGACTCACGCGCGCCGAGGAGCGGTTGTACCTCTGCCACGCGTGGAGCCGCATGATGTTCGGCGCGACCGACTACCGGCCACCGAGCCGCTTCCTCGACGAGATTCCTGCCGACCTGATCGCAGCCTTCGGCGAGGCCGACGATCAGCGGCGCCGCGGCCGGGGCCTCGGCGCGCATCGTGAAGCCGTGGTCGCGGCGGCGTTGCGGCGTGAGACAGTCCCTGCGGCCGCGAGCGGCGCCGACGCGTTGGGTCTGCGCGTCGGCGACGACGTGCGGCACGCCAAGTTCGGCGAAGGCGTGATCGTCGACATCACCGGCAACGGTGACAAAGCCGAGGCCCGCGTGCAGTTCCGCGACGTCGGCGAGAAGACGCTGCTGTTGTCGTGGGCGCCGCTCGAGCGCGTGTAGCTGTCGATCGGGCACTAGGTCGGCGGCGGGGCCGGCGGCCTGAGATCGACGACGACTGCATCGATCTTGTCGACGGTCTCGATCTGCACCGGATACTGCGCGAGATCGCCGGGCGCGATCGTGGCGCCGCTGCACTCCCAGTGGTCGCGTTTGAGCTGCAGCGTGCACCCCGACGGCTGACGCACCTTGTACGCGACGATGTCGTTGTCCGCGAGTGCGAGCCAGAACCCGCATCCCGCACCGCCGGTCTGGAAGGTCGGTCCGCCGTTCACGAGTGTGCGCCGAATGTCGGCCGCCGCGCCGATGTTCAGTTGCGGGCACACGGTCGTCTTGCTGCCGCGTGTCGCGACGAGAATTCCACCCGCGATGAGGAACCCTGCCATCAAGATCGCGACCGTCGCGCCGAGGAGCAGCTTGACGTCCGAACGACGAGAGTAAGAGGTAGGCAACGCGAGACCTTGGCTATGGTGAGCCGATGCTGCGACGCTACCGCGTCGTGATTGCCAAACCCGGGCTGGACGGCCACGATCGCGGTGCGAAAGTCATCGCCCGCGGGTTGCGCGACGCCGGATTCGAAGTGGTGTACACCGGGCTCTTTCAAACTCCCGAGTCCGTTGCCGTCGCCGTGCTGCAGGAAGACGCAGATGCCCTCGGCTTGTCCGTGCTCTCCGGCGCGCACATGACGTTGATCCCAGCCGTCGTCAACGAGCTACGGACACGCGCGCTCGACGACGTGCTCGTGTTCGCCGGCGGCATCGTCCCCGCCGACGACCGCCCGGCCCTGATCGCGGCGGGCGTTGCCGGCGTGTTCACGCCGGGCGCGCCGCTCTCCGACATCGTGGAGTGGCTCGCCGCAGCACTCGATCGTCGCGAACGGCAGCTGACCGCGTAGGTTCTGCGCCGTGGACCTCTTGGAGTACCAGGGCAAGCAGCTGTTCGCGCGCTACGGCATCCCGGTGTCGGCGGGCGAAGTTGCCTCGACTGCCGACGAGGCGGTCGCCGCGGCGTCGCGGGTGGGCTACCCGGTGGTCGTGAAGGCGCAGGTGTTGGTCGGTGGCCGCGGCAAGGCGGGTGGCATCAAGCTCGCGTCATACGACGACGAGGTGCGCACGCACGCCGCCAACATTCTCGGCATGGACATCAAGGGCCATGTTGTCCGGCGGCTCTGGATCGAGCACGCGTCCGACATCGCCGAGGAGTACTACGCGTCGTTCACGCTCGACCGCGGCGCCAAGCAGTACCTCGGAATGTTGTCGGCGCGAGGCGGCGTCGACATCGAGGACGTTGCCGCGACCGCGCCCGACGCAATCGCGCGATTGTACGTCGACCCGGTCTCGGGCCTGTCGGAATCGGCATGCCGAAAGTGGGTCGCGGACGCGGCGCTGAACTCGGCCGCAACCGACGGCGTCGTCGACATCTTGATGAAGCTCTACAACGCGTATGTCGGCGGTGACGCCGACCTCGTCGAGATCAACCCGCTGATCCTGACACCTGACGGGCGCGTGCATGCGCTGGACGCCAAGGTCTCGCTCGACGAGAACGCAGCATTTCGCCACGACGACTGGGACGAGTACGTAGCCACGCAAGAGCTCGACGACCGCGAGCGGCTGGCCCGAGAAAAAGGTCTCAACTACATCGGGCTCGACGGCTCGGTCGGCATCATCGGCAACGGCGCAGGTCTCGTGATGAGCACACTCGACGTCGTCAACCAAGTGGGCGGCTCGGCCGCGAACTTCCTGGACGTCGGCGGCGGCGCCGACGCGACTGTGTTGTCGAATGCGATCGAGGTCATCAACACCGACGAGAACGTGCGTGCGATCCTCGTCAACATCTTCGGCGGGATCACACGCTGCGACGAGGTGGCGAACGGCATCGTGGCCGCACTCGCACGCGTGCAGGTGGAGGCGCCGATCGTGATCCGTCTCGACGGTACGAACGCGACCGAGGGCCGGGCGATCATCAAGCCGCACGAGTCTGATCGTCTGATCTCTCAACCCACGATGCTCGATGCGGCGCGCAAGGCTGTCGCGCTGTCGTCGTAGTCCAACGAGGAGCACCTCCATGTCGATCTTCGTCGGCGAGCACACCAAGGTCGTCTACCAAGGGCTGACCGGGTCGCAGGGCCGCTTTCACGGCATGCGCAACCGGGCCTATGGAACGCAGGTAGTCGCGGGCACGAATCCGAAGAAGGCCGGCACCGACGTCGACGGCGTGCCGATCTTCGCGTCGATGGCCGAAGCCCGCGACGCGACCGGTGCGAACGCGTCCTGCATCTTCATCCCGGCGCCCGGCGTCAAGGACGCGGTGCTCGAGGCCGCCGAAGCCGGCATCGAGTTCATCGTCGTCATCACCGAGGGCGTACCCGCCCATGACGAGGCGTTCTTCTTCAACGCGTTGCGCTCGCGGTTCCCGAACACGCAACTCCTCGGGCCGAACTGTCCCGGCGTCATCTCTCCGGGCAAGTGCAACATCGGCATCACGCCCGGTGAGATCGCCTTGGCCGGCGGCCCGGTGGGGATCGTCTCGCGCTCGGGCACGCTCACCTATCAGGCGCTGCACGAGATGACACAACTCGGCATCGGGCAGACAACCTGCGTGGGAATCGGCGGCGACCCCGTGCCGGGCACTTCGTTCATCGACTGCCTGTCGCGCTTCGAGGCCGACCCCGACACTCGCGCCGTCATCATGATCGGTGAGATCGGCGGCTCGGCCGAGGAGGAGGCCGCCGAGTTCATCCTCACCAAGATGGCGAAACCGGTCGTCGCGTACATCGCCGGTGTGACCGCGCCCCCCGGCAAGAAGATGGGCCACGCGGGCGCCATCATCTCCGGATCCAAGGGCACCGCCGCCGCCAAGATCGCCGCCCTCGAGGCCGCCGGCGCTCGTGTGGCGCGGAATCCGACCGAGATCGGTGGCCTCATGGCCGATGTGGTCGCGAGCCTCTGACTCGGTTCGCTCGATCCGCCGCCGCTCACCCGGAGTCTGCGCAGTCGCGGTTGTCATCTCCCACGCGGCGAGCCCGCAGCTTCGACGGTCCGAAGCACGGCGCCGATGAGGAGCGCCATGGCGGCGAACAACATCAGCCAGAAGCCGGTGCCCCAGCTGAGCACATTCTTGTCGCGCAGCAGATACGCCAACATCAGCACCGTCGCGTGGAAGCCGAGCGCCAGGTGAACCTGATCCCAGGTGAACCCCAGCGGACGGTCCGGAAGATCGACCGTCGCGAACGTGCTCAATGCGACGTGTGCTGCCATCGCGGCACCGAACAGCACAACGATCGTCGAGATCGGGAACAGCAGGAAATCCTTCGAGAGGCTCCACGCGTTCCACGACTGGTCGTGCCCGTACACGAGGATCGCCGCCGCGCCCGTCGTCTTGTAGAACGCCAAGAATGACCCGAGCACGATGACTGCGCCCGCGACGAGAATGACGGCGTTGGCTGGTGTGAGCCGGCTTCGGCTGTTCATGACGCGTAGCCTTCAGTGCAGGGTCTCGCCGCGGCGTTCGCGTTGCAGCATGACCGCGCCGACGGCGAGCGCGAGTCCGCCGAGCACCTCCAACCACAGCCCGGCCTGCTTTTCGCGGATGTTCGCGAGCGCAAAGCCGATCGCGAGCACTCCCGCCATGAGTCCGAAGGCAAGCTGCAGCTGCGGCCAGCTGAAGCCGACGACCGTGCGAGGCAAGTTCGCGCCCGCGAACTCGGCGACAAGCGCGCCGGCCATCAGGATGCCGTAGAGGGGAAGCAGTGTCGCCAGCGGAAACACGCCGCTCCCCCAGGAGCTCACTCCGTCGGCGAAGGCAATGAACGAGAACAGCAGCATCGCCGCGGCTGCGAGCACGATGATGACTTCGCCGGGCGTCGGCTGTGTGCGGACCGGCCGCTCCATTCGCGATCTCCCTTTGGGGTTCACAGCAGTGAAACACTTCCCCGGTTCAATTCTGGGGATTTCCGTACCCCGCAGACGCGGCAAACCGCAGAGCTAGGGTGCTCCCATGCGTGTCGGAGTGCTTGCGTCCGGCAGTGGCACGATTCTGAAGGCGATGTTCGAGCGCGGTCTACCGATCGTGGTCGTCATCGCCGACCGGCCGTGTGGCGCACTCGACATCGCCCGCGCCGCCGGCGTCACCACCGAGCTCGTGAAGCGGCAAGATTTCAGCGCGGCGTTCGACCGAGTCGCGTACACGCACGACGTCGTCGATGCGCTGCAGCGCCACGACGTCGAGCTGGTGGCGATCGCCGGCTTCGGCACGATTCTCTCGAAGCCGTTCGTCGACGCGTACTACGGACGAGCAGTCAACACGCATCCTGCGCTGCTGCCCGCGTTCAAAGGCTGGCACGCTGTCCGAGACGCGCTCGAGTTCGGCGTGAAGGTGACGGGCACAACGGTACATCTCGTCACCGAGGACGTCGACGCCGGGCCGATCGTTGCGCAGGAAGCAGTTCCCGTGCTCGAAAGCGATACCGAGGCAACGTTACACGAGCGCATCAAGCAGGTTGAGCGTCGCTTGTATCCCGAGGTCATCGAAAGGCTCACGAAGGAATGAGGACGAAGGTCAAACGCGCGCTGCTGTCGGTCTATGACAAGGCCGGACTCGTCGAGTTCGTGCGCGGCCTGCACGATCTCGGGGTGGAGCTGATCTCGTCGGGCAACACGTCGGCGGCGCTCGAGGCGGAAGGAATCCCAGTCACGCGCGTCGAGAGTGTTACCGGCTCGCCGGAGATCCTCGATGGTCGCGTGAAGACGCTGCACCCGAAGATCCACGGCGGTCTGCTCGCCGATCTCGGGAACGACACACATCGCAATGATCTGGATGTGCACGGCATCCTGCCGTTCGAGCTGGTCGTGTCGAATCTGTATCCGTTCGAGCAACGACCGGACATCGAGACGATCGACATCGGCGGTCCCGCGATGACCCGGGCGGCGGCCAAGAACCATGCGTGGGTCACGATTGTGACCGATCCCTCGCAATATGGCCCGTTGCTCGAGGAGCTGCACGCGAACGACGGGACGGTCGGCCCCCGGACGCGCCGCGCCTTCGCTGTCGACGCCTTCGCGCGCACTGCTGCCTACGACGCCGCGATCGTGCAGTGGTTGGAAACAGAAGCGGAAGACGATCTACCGCGCCACCTGGTGCTCGCACTGGCGCGCACTGACGAGCAGTTGCGATACGGCGAGAACCCGCACCAGCGTGCCGCGCGCTACCGCCGCGCCAACACGACGAGTTGGTGGGACGGCATCGTGCAACACGGCGGGCTCGCTCTCTCGTACCTCAACTTCTACGACACGGACGCGGCATGGCAGCTCGCGCACGACCTCGGCGACCGAGCGGTCTGCGCGATCATCAAGCACGCGAACCCGTGCGGGGTCGCAGTCGATGATGCCCGCGCACGCGCGTACCAGCGAGCGCTCGAGTGCGACGAGCAGTCCGCCTTCGGAGGTGTGGTCGCGTTGAATCGAGCGCTCGACGACGCGACCGTCGCGCGCATGGTTGCGGGTCCGCAGGCGGACGTCGTGATCGCGCCCGGGTACGAAGAGGGAACGATCGCGGCGCTGCAGAAGAAACGGCGTAACACGCGCATTCTCGAAGCGCCGGCTCCCGGGAAACAGCGCCTCGATGTGCGTCAGGTCTCCGGCGGGTTCCTCGTGCAAGACGCCCCGCACTTACGCGTCGACGCGCAACGACTGGCGGGTTGTCACGAAGGTCGCGCCGACACCGGAACAGTGGAGCGACCTCGAGTTCGCGTGGCGCG
Organism: uncultured Actinomycetes bacterium; assembly: GCA_963836365.1. Classification (GTDB taxonomy): domain Bacteria; phylum Actinomycetota; class Acidimicrobiia; order IMCC26256; family PALSA-610; genus DASQHW01. The sequence goes on along the minus strand of CAWIJC010000003.1, from coordinate 26,946 downwards.
TGTGCGGACACGTCAAGTCCAACGCGATCGTGCTCGTCAAGGACGGGCAGGCCGTCGGCATCGGCGCCGGGCAGCAGAAGCGCGTCGACTCCGGGGAGATCGCGACGAAGAAGGCCGCCGGCCGCGCGCACGGCGGCGCGTCGCGCGAGCGACGCGTTCTATCCATTCGAGGACGGCATCGAAGCGGCGGCCGCGGCTGGCGTAGCCGCGGTGATTCAACCTGGGGGTGGGATGCGCGACGAGAAGATCATCGAGCGCGCCGACGAGCTCGGCTTGGCGATGGTGCTCACCGGCGAGCGGCACTTCCTCCACTGATGGCTGCGACGCTGCTCGACGGGACCGCGCTTCTGGACGCCACGAAGGAAGATCTCCGAGAACGCATCAAGCGGCTCGGCGAGCGGGGTGTGACGCCCGGGCTCGGCACCGTGCTCGTCGGCGACGACCCCCCGAGTCACGCCTACGTACGCCTGAAGCGCGAGGACTCGGCCGAGATCGGCATCAACTCGCTGCACGCCGAGCTGCCGGCGACGACCACCCAAGGCGAACTCCACGCCGTCATCGGCCGGTACAACGACGACCCGGCCGTCGATGCCTACCTCGTGCAGGTGCCGCTGCCTGCTCACCTCGACGAGGAAGCGGCGCTGCTCGCGGTCGACCCGCGCAAGGACGCCGACGGCCTGCACCCGGTCAACCTCGGCAAGCTCGTGATCGGCGTGCGCAATGCCCCACGGCCGTGCACACCGCTCGGCATCCAGGCCTTGCTCGTGCGCAACAAGGTGCCGATCGAAGGCCAGCACGTGGTGATCATCGGCCGGGGGCTGACGATCGGTCGCCCGCTCGCCAATCTGCTGTCGCTGAAGGAGCCGAACGCGAACGCCACCGTGACCGTCTGCCACACCGGCACGCTGTTCCTCCCCGAGTACACGAAGCGGGCCGACGTCATCGTGGCGGCGGCGGGCCGTCCGTCGCTGGTGACGCCCGACATGGTGCGGCCGGGCGCGGCGGTCGTCGGTGCGGGCGTGACGATGGAGGGACGAAGAGTGGTCCCGGACGTCGACGAGGCGTGCGCCGAGGTCGCGGGTTGGATCACGCCGCGCTTGGGCGGCGTGGGACCGACTACTCGTGCGATGCTGCTGCGCCAAACAGTGGAAGCTGCCGAGCGGAGGGCCGCGTCGTGACCGCAGCACCGCAATCGCATCCGCAAGCAACACCGACGTGCGCTGTTTGCGGCACACCGGTCGCGCCCGACACCGCGCGCTGCCCGTCGTGCGGGTTGACGCGCCCCGCGGCGCGGGGCAGCCACGTTCTCGGACGTCACGGCTTGTGGCTCCTGGCGGCGATGATGTTCGCCGTGTACCTGGTCGTGCTCGTGATCGTCTACGTCGCGCGCTGAGTCCGGCAAAGAAAGCCAAGAATTCGTCCGAGACGGCACGCGGGGCCGAAGATTTGTTCGAGGAATCGTTGTCGTGCTGCTGGCCGAGCTGAATGTGCGCCACACCCGTAGGCACATGCCGACGCGGCGCGTCGCGCTCGACGGCGCGTATCTGCCGACGTCCGGGCCGGCGCACGGCGCCGCGCTGTTGTCCGCTGTCGTCGCGACGAATCTTCCGGCGCTTGACGAAGACCAGCGCGAGCTCTTGCCGCGCTTGCTCGACGACGCGCGCCGCGGTCTGACGATCCCCCGCATCGCGCTCCGGCACCGCTTGCAATACGACGTGCACGGCCTCGACCGATCGCGCCACCGGCTGCTCGGCGAAGGCGGACATCTCGTCGCCGAACTCGACGTGCACGGCGCGCAGGTGCCCCAGATCCTCGGCGCGGTGCTCGGCGCGGCCGCGCTCCCCGGCCACGGTGGCCGGCGCGATTGCGCTCGATGCGATCCGCAGCGTGGTCAACCGCAGGTGGTCGGGGCTCGCGCCCGAGGTCGAGGTCCGGTTCGTGTCGGAGGCGCCGTGGGCCGGGATGCGTCCGCCGCTCGCCTCCGAGGAGTCGTGGACCCGGGGCGCGCCCCCGACGAAGAACCGTGGTCGGGCGTCGCGCCGGACGAGCGTTGGGCGCGCGAGGTGCTCGGCCTGCGCGCGCAGATGCGTGTCGCTCGCGACGACGTCAACCGTCGCTTCCGGCGACTGCTTCGCGACGCGCATCCCGACAGTGGCGGCGCGTCGGCGGGCGCGGCAGCCCGGATCGCGGAGCTCACCGAGGCCCGCGCGATCTTGCTCCCGCTGGCGACCGACGAGCCGATCGGCGGGCCGACGCAGGAGGAAGAGGAAGTCGCGGCCGAGGGCTAGGTTCGGCTCCGTGAAGAACCCAGTGCGAGTGGCCGTCACCGGGGCGGCCGGACAAATCGGCTACAGCCTCGTTTTCCGGATCGCGAACGGCGACCTCCTCGGCAAGGACCAGCCGGTCGTCATGTCGCTGCTCGAGATCTCGCCCGCGCTGCCCGCGCTGCAGGGCGTGGTGATGGAGCTGCAGGACTGCGCGTTCCCGCTGCTGGTCGGCGTCGAAACGAGTGACGACGCCGGCGCGGCCTTCGCGGGTGTCAACTACGCACTGCTCGTCGGCTCGCGGCCGCGCACGAAGGGCATGGAACGCAAGGACCTGCTCGAAGCCAATGGCGCGATCTTCACGACGCAAGGCAGGGCGCTCGCGGCGGGAGCGGCCGACGACGTGCGCGTGCTCGTCGTCGGCAACCCCGCGAACACCAACTGCCTGATCGCGATGAACAACGCCGGCAGGATTCCGCGCGAGCGGTTCACCGCGATGACGCGGCTCGATCACAACCGCGCAATGGCGCAGGTCGCGGCCAAGTGCGAGACGCCGGTGACCGCCATCCGTCACATGACGATCTGGGGCAATCACTCGGCGACGCAGTATCCCGACCTCTTCCACACCGACGTCGACGGCAAGGACGCGGCCGAGATCGTCGGACAAGCGTGGATCGAACAGTCGTTTCTCCCGACCGTGCAACAACGCGGCGCCGCGATCATCGAAGCGCGCGGGGCGTCTTCGGCCGCGTCCGCGGCGAACGCGGCGATCGACCACGTGCACGACTGGACGCACGGCACCCCCGACGACGACTGGGTGAGCATGGCGGTGTGCTCCGACGGTTCCTACGGTGTGGCGGCCGGACTGGTCTCCTCGTTCCCGTGCACGACGCGCGACGGCAAGTGGTCGATCGTGCAGGGTCTCGACCTCGATGCGTTCTCGCGAGGACGGATCGACGCGTCGGTTGGGGAACTGGCAGAAGAGCGCGACGCGGTTGCCGAGCTCGGCTTGATATGAGGTGCTGGGTCCAGCCCAGTCCCTTCGGTGACGTCACTGTCGTCACCACGGACGGCGGTGTGCGTGAGATCAGCTTGCCGAGCGCCGACCAACCGCGCGTCGAGCGGACCGCGCCCGAGTGCGTGGTCGAGCGCCAACTCGATCAGTGGTTCGCCGGGCGCCGGCACGCGTTCGACATCATGCTCGATCTCGCGCGCATCGAAGGTTTTCGCCGCGCCGTGCTCGAGACGCTCGTCCGAGAAGTGCCGTGGGGCGAGACCGTCTCGTACGGTGAGCTCGCGGCGCTCGCGGGACGGCCCGCGCCGGCACGGGCGGCGGGCAGCGCCCTGCGCCACAATCCGATCCCGTTCGTGATCCCATGTCATCGCGTGGTCGCCGCCGGCAACCGCATCGGCGGCTACGGGGGTGGCGGCGAAGACTCGCTCGGCCTCAAGCGCGCGCGCTGTTGGCGCGCGAAGACGTCAAAGCCATTTACTCGTAGCGTTTGCCCTGGTCAGGGCCTCGCAGGGGTCATCTGCCCTCGCTGCGCTGCTCGGCCTCGAGCTGCCGCTGCGCCGCCGCGATGAGCCACTCCCGCATCGTGACGCCTCGCCGCAACGCCGCGATGCGGATGGCGCGGTGCATCTCGACATCGACATCGAACGTGCGGTTCGGCCGTGCTGGCGGGCTGTGATGCCAGACTCAGCGCATGCCGCGAATCGCCGATAAAGCGATACTGCAAGCCGCATTCAGGCGGCGGGAAGGGGGATCCAACCATGCATATCGCCATAGTCATCGCGTTGTCGTTCGGCGGTCTCACGGTCGTCAGCGTCCTGCTCGGACGGGGCGCTCAAACGGGTCGGGGCGCTGCTGATCGCCGCACTGGCGGCCTGTCGTGATCCTCCTGCTGGTCATCTTCGTGTTGAGCGCCCTGGCCTGGGCCTGCTTCACCGGCCAAGACGGCTACCAGCCGCCGAAGAACAGGATCTGAGATGACGTCCGGCGAGCTCTACTACGGCACGGCGCCTGCCGGCCGCAAGGCGAACCCTGAACGGCGTGTCTGTGCCTGCGAGCAGAAAACAAGAACAAGGAATTAAGGAAACGGAGGGTGGAAATGAGCGCTCGAGCGATGTGCACCGAATGCGCGTGGCGTGGCCGCATGCATCTTGGCGGCTACGGCATCAAAAGTCGACGCGAAGCAAGAGAACATCTGGAGGCGACCGGCCATGCGGTGCGGGCCCCAGGGGTCGTCCGACGCACATTCACAATGTCCGAGACAGACACGAACAGAGAAGGAAACGAACGATGAGGCAAGGACGCGCACGCCGCCTGGCAGCAATGCTCGCCACAGCAGCAGGCGCACACGCCCTGCAAACCGACGGCTAAGACGTCGCAGGCGAGACCCCGCGCCCAACAGCACCCCCTCGCTTGCGATAGGTGGCGCCGCCGTTCCCGGTCCCCACCCGGTCAGAACGGGCGGCGCTGCCACATCCGGTCACACGTCACCGGTCAACAATCGAGCGCGGTCTCCGCCCGGCTGGCGCACTCGACGAGCGCATGACGGTTCCGGTCGGCAACATCTGCCGCCACGAACCGGCAACCCTTCCAAGGGCATGCCAACACGGCGCGCCGTTCCCGCCGTGCCACATCAGGATCACCCGTCGGGAAATACGGCGACCGGGAACCCAGCCTGTCCCGCTCCGTCTCGCCCCGACGGGTGTGCCAGGCCATATGTGCGCGGCAGCTACGCGGACTGTCGAACACTGCCCGCGCGCCTCGCACGACACCATCGAGCTCAAGAGATCGGCCTGCGGGCGTCACGGCGCCGTTCGATCTCCAACCGGATCGCCGAAATATCGAGCAGGTTGTCGTCGACGTCGCCGTAGCCCTCGCGGATCATCCGCCAACGGAACTCGACCCGGTCGACCAGCTGTTCGAGCGAACACGACTCGATACGGCCGAACATTCGCGGCGCCTTTCTTTTGCGGTGCAGCCGCTCTCACCCCGCACGATTAGACGAGAGCGGCTGCCCGCGAACTCAGCTCGGTTCGAGGGAGTTCACCGCCTGCTGCGGCACATAGCTCGCAATATAGCCTCTATAGGACAGAGCCACCTCAAGGGTCGAAACCGCATTAAGTTGGACAATACCCTTGTCCTGTTCGGCGAACTCGACAAGCTGCGACACCGCAGTACCCCACACACCAGCCGTGAAATTCGGGTCGGCGACAACACGCAACCCCAACACGTTCAAGCCACCCGAGAACGTGTTCACGCCACCACCAGCACCCGGCACATTCTGCGGACCGGAGAACGGGAACGCAGGACGCCCAGTCGTGTCCGTCAGGGCGATGATGTACGCCCACCTGTCGGGGGCAACGAACAGAGTGTCCGGCACCTTCTTCGCGGTGCCGTAACAGGCGTTCGCCGACGCGGCGACACCAGCGACGAACTCGGCGAGCGTCGCAGTGTTCGACAGCACCGTCTGCGTCGACGCCGTGAACGCCGTCTCGATCGCCGAGCAGTGGAAATCGTCGCTGTCGATCGCGTACGACTCGGCGAGTGACACGACAGCCTGACCGAGCATCGACGGATCACTCCAGTCGATTTCCTGCTCCGACAACGACAGGACGCCACCCTTCGTCACCTTGGTGATCGTGTCGCCCGTCAATTGCAGACGCTGGGACGAGAGCACGTCACCTTCGGTTGCCTGCGTGCCGACCGACGTCGTCTGCGTCACCCGCGGGCGCTTAAATGTTGGTGCACGATTGTCCGGAAGGGGCAACCGTCGCGACGCGTTCACCGCGTAGCGATTCGCGTCGACGAATTTAACAAGGCTCCCCTCGATCGTCACGGGCGCCGTGCCGTCCGCAGCGACACCATGAGCGACAACACGACCGAACTCGTCGGCATCACCCACGAACCGCGGGTTACCCAGCCTGCCCAACAACGCCCTGCTCTGACCGTGGAAGTACTCGCCGACCGTACGCTCCAACGAAGGACGCGACACCTCGACACCATCCGTACCGTCAACGACCGTACGGTTCACCTCGGCAACCGCACTCCGACGCTGATCCCGATTCAGCAGATCCTGCAACCCGTCCGCACGTTCCGACAGCCTCACGAGCTCGGGGTCGTCGGTCGCACGGCTCATATCGCCGTCATAACGATCGATACCCGCCGCGAGCTTCTGTCGAAGCTCCTGCAAAGTTTTGAGAGATTCAGAACGGTTCATCTTTTAAACCTCGGCACGCAACGCGCGCGCAATAGCGGAAAATGTTTGGTTTCCACTTCGACAACTGGTGAGGAGACTCGACCCGGCTTCATGCTGATCGCAGCAGAGTGGGGGAGTTCACCTTCAAGTTTCGAAGGTTGCTTGCGGCTACCCCAACTCGGTGGAATGCGCCGCGAGACTCAGGGTTGTGCGGCACCCGTCCGAGGGTTCACCGCCTCGGACCGCTTCGAGAGCGCCGACGCCGTCACCGGGAATACGCCTTCATCATACATGAAATAGCCGGGCAAGCTATTTTTTTGAACTGTCCCGACCCCACACGAAGAATTCGGGACCGGGCGGTGGCTCCGACAGAACAACACCACCGCCCGAGCGGAAACGAGGCGGCACATCCGTCGAGCCGTGCTTACGCATCCGCTCCCGGTGCATCCAACACCAGCCGCCCTGCTTCGCGACCTTCACGCAACCGTCGACCGAACACGCGGCCGGCGGCTTCCTCGGACGCGCCATCAGGATGCCGGCTGATGCAACGGCAGCCCGCAAGCAACATCAGACCCAGGCGCGAGCGGGAACCGGCAGCGCGTACCCGTACGAGGATCGACGAAAGCGCACAGGTTCCCGTCAGGGGCGACATGCGGCGGCTTCGGCGGCAGGGCAGGGGCTGCACCAGCCTGGCGCGGCTGCTGTTCGAGCTCGAACTTCTCGCGCTCGGCGCGCCGCGCCCGTTTCGACGCGGCGACCGCATCGACATGTCCTGTGCACAGCCCGCCGCTTACCGCCGCGGTGTGGCAGCCGGCGACCTCGCACTGGCCGGTTCGGGGACGGCTCGAGCGTCTCAGCTTCATCCGACAATCCTACGCAGGTTTTGGGTGCCCTAAAACTAGGTTTTTGCGGGGAGAAAAAGGGGTGACGAAGACGGGGGTCAACCGTGTGCCTCCAAGAAAATCGCCCACCGGCATCCGCCGGGTATGAACGCCGACACCCAGCGCATACACCATGACGCGCACACACCACCTACCCGATCTGTGTGGGGTGTCGCGCGGCGTCGAAGTCGGGTGTCGAGCAACCGTCGAGCTCGAGCACGTCGAACCGGTGTCGGGTGTCGAGCGCGTCGAACCGGTGTCGGGTGTCGAGCATTCGACGGGTGGGGTCGCGTAGGTCGCCTACACCTACCCACGACCCATGCTGTATCGAGGTGAGGGTAGGTGAGGGCGACCCTCACCTACTTGGCGCGGTTTTCCGCGGGGTTCGCTCACAAACCGCCCGGGTGCTAACTAGGACATATTATATTAAATAGGTATCCGTTTTCGGGAATGAGCCTTCACTAGGTGAGGGCGACCCTCACCAGCCCTCACCTCTCCTGGCCGTGTCATGGTCGCGCCATGCCGCGCTCGATGAGCCGTATCGGCTCACCTGAGCCGGCTTCCTCACGCCGCTGAACCCACCGTTCGGCGACGGCATGGTCGAGCGCGTCGTCGAAGATTTTCTTCTGTTGCCGGGACATGTTGTTACGCACGCCCCGCTGGGTGATCGGTTCCTCGGCCGCCCACACTTTTGTTGCGATGCGGCGGGCCGTGTCTACGATCCGGCGCCGTTCGACGGCGCCTTCGACATGGATCGCGGTGCGGGCCCGCCGTTCGTTCGACGTGTGTTCGGTGACTGCTGCGGCGGTTTTGACAGCTTCGAGCGCCTGGGCCCGGGTTGTGTCCGACCGGTCGACGATCATGCCGGCGAGCTGCCAGTCGTCGTCGGTGATGTCGAGTCGGCTGTCGAGGATGGCGAGACGCCCGGCAACTTTGAGCCGGATGAGGTTCCGATGTTCGTCGAGTGGCGCGACGACGATTTCGCCGCGCATCCGGGCGGCGTGAAGCGTCTCGGTTTCGGCGACGATTTTTGGCGCGACTCCTATTTCGATCCTGCCGCCGGTGTCGATGAGCTGCCCGTCGAATCGTTCTTCGAACAGTCGTCCGGGCCACGGTGGCCGGATGTCGGGGATGTGAGGGTCGTCTCCGCGGGCCCACAAGAACCGTTGGGGTGTGCCGGCGACCGCGTCGTCGAGGAGAACGCCTGTGAGCGCGTCTTGGAATCCGCAGGTGACACCGTACGTGTAGCTGCCGGCCGGCGCGACCCGATGGGTTTCCCGGCCGGCGTTCGCGTTGCCGAGCTGGGCGCCGGAGAAAATGCTTCGCAGCGTCGACATGATCGTCGCGCCGTTCCGCCCACCGAGTGCGGCGAGGGTCGCACCTTCGTCGACGTATATGTAGACGTTGTGGCGTACCTGCTGTTTCTCGCGGGTTGTTTTGCCGCCATCTTCGCTGGGGACTTGAACCCAGTCGAATAGCGCTTCGACGATTCCTTCGCCGGTGCCGACTGGAAGGTCTGCGACGTCGTCCGGTGTGGGGAGCAGTTCGGCCGCTACGGCGTTCGCAGACGATTTGCCGACGCCGGGCGGGCCGACGATCGCGACGAACGCGGTCAAAGGTTGTGCGGTACCGACGATCGCCGGGAGTCGCAGTTCGTAGGGCAGGAATGCTCCTACACGGGCGAGCACAATGTGTAGCACGGCCTCCCGTGAGATTCCGCGTGCGTGTGCAGCCTGGGAGATGTGGCGCAGGTACGGTCGGCGGTCCCAGAATTCGTCGGTGAGATGTTGGTGTTGTCGGTGTGGGCCTTTGATTGTCCCGCCGGCACGGGCCGACGCGTTGTCGAGCGTCCTTTTTAATTTCGGCCGGGTCGAGGTCGAGGTTGGCGGCGGCGGCTTCGAGCTCGGCGCGCGGGTCGTCGATGTGGCCGCCGTTCGCGATCTCGTACAGGTAGACCGCTTCTCGGAACAGGCTGGTGTGCCGTCCCCGGCCGTTCGTGTCGTGTGCGACGGCCGCCCGGATCTTGTCGAGGCTGTGTGCGGCGGTTCGGGCACCCCATGTGCGGTCGGTCGGCCCGTCATAGTTGTCGACCGCCCCGCGGGCGTATGTTTCGACGGCCGGTAATGGTGCGAGCAGTTCGTCGAGCGTGTCGATGTCAGCCACGGCGCGGCGCTTCTTCGAAGTAGACCGGCATGGCCCGCGGGACCGCCTGGCAGTTGTATGTGCCGGCGAGCCGCATGAGCGCGTTCGGGGCGGTCGGCGCCGGATCGCCACCTAACGTTGCGACCAGACGACGGTTTATCTTCTCGGCCTCGTCGGCGACGATCGGCTTGTCGAGCGGCACGAACACTTGGAACCGGTTCGCACCGGGCCGTGACCGGGTACGGAACATGTCGGGGCATGCGTCCCGCAGCGCCTTGTACGCGGCTTCTGATGTCGACGTCCAGTTGTCGACGTCGACCCACACACACCACGTGTACGGCACGTTGTCGCGTACCCGACCGGTTTTCGAACCGTTGCGCGGTTCGAAACTGTTGAAACATCCGGGTGTGAAGTAGCAGTCGCCGCGGACCGTGCAGGCGTAGGCGACGGCGGCGTCGAGCTCGTCGGGAATGACGAACGGGTGGCATGTTTTCTTGCCGCCAACATAGATTCCGGCCCGGCGGGGATGGCAGGCGAGCAGATGCCGGGCGACGGTCGTGCGTTGCGGCTCGAGCGGCACGCCGCCGGGCGCGCTCACAATGCACGCTCGGTTTTGATGTCAAGCTGTCGGCGCGCGGCCTCGAGCATCCATTGTCTCATTGATAACCCGCGCTGTAGTGCCGCGATGCGAATAGCGCGGTGCAAATCTTCGGGCACGTCAAAGTTGACGCGTATGCTCGGGCCGGTGTCAGCCTCGAGCCGGTGGAAGGCCGCGTCTTTTTCGGCGTGGCAGCGCCGGCACATCGCAACGTATTGCGCGCGGTCGGCGCTGTAACGTCGGCGCCGGTGATCGACTATCTCGTTAGGGCACGCGTTCGAGTAGGCCCAATCTTTTGCGCGATCACCACATGGGCAGATGAAATCTGCCGCGCAACCTAAGCTGCTGTGTGCAGCCTCGTATGACGGGAATGGGGCAGGCCGCTCGAGCGTGCTCACGATGCCGCCTCGCGGCGTGCGGCGCGGTAGGCGGGCATGTAGTCGCGCATGTATTCGCGTATTGCGATGCGTGCACAGTCGGCGCAGCGGAGGTGATGCCTGCCGGTGGCTACGACAACAACGTCGCACGGACGTGTCGCGGTGCCGGCGCAACGGAACGTTCGAGGTTCGCCCATAGGGGTCTCCATCGGTGAGGTGGAGATGCAAACCCCCGGTGCGGCCGACACCATCGGACTATTGTCGGCTCGCTTGCCATGGCCATTGGAGTTGCGTCCTATGGCACCCTGGGGTTGCCGACCCTTCGGGCACAGGACACCGCCAAGAATCAATGATATTGACGGTCGGGGTTATGTGCAAAACCGTGCCCTGCGATAGGATCGTGGCAACGCAGGACGCCGCCCATAGTTCTGCAGGCGACGCCGCTCTCGAAACCGGGGGCGGCGTCGTTACGTGCGGCGACGTAGATACGGCCGCCACGCCGCGGCGAGCGATTCGCCGGTCACGAGGTCGAGTGTCAACCGTTCGTCCGGTATCCACGCACGTACGCCGGGCGGCCGTTTGTGGCATCGGACGGTGAGCAGCGCGGCGAGCAGCTCGCGGAGTGTTGCGCGGTCGAGCGCTGCCAGCCCGCCCGGCCGGGTCAGCTCGTACGGCATGTGCGGTGTGCCGGTGTCGGCGAGCTGTGCGGCAAGGGTGGCGCGCCGCGCCTCGAGCAGGTCGTGATGCCGGCGGTATTGGGCGGGGTCGCTGTCGAAGTCGCCAGCAAGGTTCATGTCGCGCAGCCGGGCTGCCCGGGCGTTCACCTCGTCGAGTTCGCGTGTCACGGCGTCGAGGACGCCGTTGCCTTCGCGCAGCGTCCACCATCGGGCGATCACATGATGGGCCCGGGCGTTCACCTCGGGGTGTGTGAGCGCATAGCCGGCGACGGCGAGCACGGCGTCGTCGCTGTCCCGCATCGGTACACGTGCGGGTGTCGTGCACGGCTTGTGCGCCTTATGGTTGGCACACCAGTAGGCATCGTTCGAGATGTCGCCGACCATTCCACCACCGCACGATGCGCAGCGTGCCAGCCCGCCGAGCAGCGCCGCCTGCTGCGGCTTACGTCCTCGGCGGGGGGTGACGGCCCGCTGTAGCTGCCGGAACGTGTCGGCGTCGAGCAGCGGCTCGCCGTACACGACAGGCCGGCCGTCGCTGCCGCGCAGCACATCACCCGCGTTGTCGGGCAGGTACCCGGCCAACGCCGGGTTGCGCAACATGCCGGTCACGGTGGCATGCGTCCAGTTGGTTTTGCCGCCGTGCGCGGCGACGTTGAGCCCACGCACGATGGCACGCACACTTTTACCGTCGATGGCGTCGGCGACCATGGCGCGCACGATCGGCGCTGTGCGCGGGTCGATGGCGAGTTGCGCCTGGTTGTAGCCGTCGCGGTCGACGCGCACGATACGGAACCCGTACGGTGCTGCGCCGCCTTGCCAGCCGCCACGCTCGCGGCTCGCACTTTTCGAGCTGAGCACGCGTTCGCGCAGCTTCTCCGATTCGGCGCGTGCCAGCGAGAGCAGCAGCGCAAAAATTCCTTTGCCGAGCTCGTTGCTCGTGTCGAAAGGTTCGCTCACACTGACGAGCGCCGCGCCTGTCGCTTCGATGCGTTGCACAAGCTCGAGCGCCTCGACAATGCCGCGGCGGGTCAACCGATCGAGGCGGTAGACGACGACACGGTCGACGCCGCCACGGGCTGCGACATCGAGCAGCGCCGCCAGGCCGGCCCGCTGCGCCTTCGGGTCGAACCCGGAACGGCCGATGTCCTCGAACGTGTCGACCAGCGTCCAACCTTGCGACTCGCAGAACCGGGCCACCGATTGGCGTTGCGCTTCCGGCGACGCTGCAGCTTCGCTGGCACGCGACTGGCGGATGTACCCGAGCGCTCTGAGACTCATACCTCCGAGTTTATGGGCGGCCCGTCAAGGGGTTTCGATACCTCGCTGAAGAAGTCGTTGCCTTTGTCGTCGACGACTATGAACGCAGGGAAGTCGCGCACGTCGATCTTCCACACCGCTTCCATGCCGAGCTCGGGGTACTCGAGCACCTCGACGTTCGTGATGCAGTCCCGGCCGAGACGCGCGGCGGGCCCGCCGATCGACCCGAGGTAGAACCCGCCGTGTTCCTTGCAGGCGTCGGTGACGGCGCGGGAACGGTTGCCCTTGGCGAGCATCACGAACGAGCCGCCGTTGCGCTGGAACAGCTCGACGTAGGAGTCCATGCGTCCTGCGGTCGTCGGACCGAACGAACCCGACGCGTACCCGGCCGGCGTCTTGGCAGGACCCGCGTAGTAGACGCAGTAGTCGGCGAGGTACGACGGCAAGCCCTCGCCGCGATCGAGACGCTCCTTCAGCTTGGCGTGCGCGATGTCGCGCGCGACCACCATCGGCCCGGTCAGCATCACGCGTGTCTTGACGGGGTAGCGAGAGAGCGTCGCGCGGATGTCGGACATCGGCAGGTTCAGGTCGATCGCGATGGCGGGCGCCGCATCCAGGTCGTCGCCGGTGACGTCGGGCAAGAAGCGCGCGGGGTCGGTCTCGAGTTGCTCGAGGAAGACGCCGTCGCGCGTGATCTTGCCCCATGCCTGACGGTCGGCGGAGCACGAGACGGCGAGCGCGACCGGGCACGACGCGCCGTGCCGCGGCAAGCGGATCACACGTACGTCATGGCAGAAGTACTTGCCGCCGAACTGGGCGCCGATGCCGAACTGTTGCGTGAGCGTGAGCACTTCGGCTTCCAACTCCACGTCCCGAAAGCCCCGCCCGAGCGCGTTGCCGGACGTCGGCAGCGTGTCGAGCGCGCGCGCGGACGCGAGCTTCGCGGTCTTCAACGTCATCTCGGCCGACGTGCCCCCGATCACGAGCGCGAGGTGGTACGGCGGGCACGCGGCGGTACCGAGCGTGCGCAGCTTCTCGTCGAGCCAGGTCGTCAACGACGACGGGTTCAACAGCGCCTTCGTCTCCTGGAAGAGCAGGCTCTTGTTCGCGGAGCCGCCGCCCTTGGCCATGAACAGCAACGTGTACGTGTCGCCGTCGACCGACTCGATCTCGATCTCGGCGGGCAGGTTGGTGCCGGTGTTCTTCTCCTCGTACATCGACAAGGGCGCCAGCTGCGAATACCGGAGGTTGTCTTCGGCGTAGGTGCGGAAGACCCCGGCGGCAATGGCTTCGCGATCGCCGCCGCCCGTGATCACACGTTCCCCCTTCTTCCCCTTCACCAGCGCGGTACCCGTGTCCTGGCACCCGGGCAGGATGCCGCCCCCGGCGATGCACGCGTTCTTCAGCAGCTCGAGCGCGACGAAGCGGTCGTTCGCCGACGCTTCGGCGTCGTCGAGGATCTTGCGCAGCTGTGCGAGATGACCGGGCCGCAACAAGTGTGCGATGTCGAACATCGCCTGTTGGGTGAGCAGCGTCAGCGCTTCGGGTGCGACCTCGAGGAACTCGCGCCCGCCGGCGGAGAGCGTCGACACGTGCTCGGTGGTGAGCAGCCGGTAGGGCGTGTCGATGGGCCCCACCGGCAAAAGCTCCTGGAAGGCGAACTCGGCCATGCCCCGAAGGTACCTTCGCGAGATGCCCGAGTTCCGCGTCGAGCACGACTCGATGGGCGAGGTACGTGTGCCGGCCGGGGCGCACTGGGGCGCCCAGACACAACGCGCGGTCGAGAACTTTCCCATCTCCGGGCGCCCGATCCCGCCCGCGGTCGTGCGCGCGCTCGCGCTGATCAAGGCCGAGAGTGCCCGCGTCAACAAGGTCGACCGCGCGATCGCCAACGCCGCGGACGAGGTCGCGGACGGCACGCACGACGACCAGTTCCCGATCGACGTGTTCCAGACGGGTTCGGGAACGAGCTCGAACATGAACGCCAATGAGGTGATCGCGCACCTCGCGACCGAGCGGTCGGGCAAGCCCGTGCATCCCAACGACGACGTCAACATGTCGCAGTCGTCGAACGACGTGTTTCCGTCGGCCGTGCACCTCGCGGCCGCGTTCGGGCCTGGTGCGCGATCTCATCCCGGCCGCGGAACACCTCGCCGGCGGCGCTGCGCAAGAAGCAACGCGCGTTCGCGCACGTCGTGAAGAGCGGTCGGACACACCTGATGGACGCGACGCCCATCACGCTCGGCCAGGAGTTCGGCGGCTACGCGACGCAGATCGACGACGGTGTGGCCCGCCTGCGAGAATCGCTGCCCCGGCTGTGCACGCTGCCCCTCGGCGGCACCGCGGTCGGCACGGGCATCAACGCGCCGAGAGGCTTCGCCCGCAAGGTGATCGCCCGGCTCGCGCAACGCACGGAGCTGCCGCTCACCGAAGCGAAGGACCACTTCGCCGCGCAAGGTGCGCGAGACGCGCTGGTCGAGGTGAGCGGGGACTGCAAGACGCTCGCCGTGTCGTTGATCAAGATTGCCAACGACCTGCGCTGGATGGGCAGCGGTCCGCGCACCGGTCTGGCCGAGATCCGGTTGCCCGACCTCCAGCCGGGCTCGTCGATCATGCCGGGCAAGGTGAATCCGGTGATCCCCGAGGTCGTGACGCAAGTCGGCGCACAGGTGATCGGCAACGACGTCGTCGTCACGTACGCGGGCTCGCAGGGCAACTTCGAGCTCAACGTGTACATGCCGCTGATGGCGGCGAACCTACTCGAGTCGATAGCGCTGTTGACGAACGTGTGCACGGTATTCGCCGAGAAGTGCATCGTCGGCATCGAGCCGAATGTCGACACGATGAAGCGCTATGCGGAGTCGTCACCGTCGATCGGCACCGCGCTGAACCCACACATCGGCTACGAGCAGACAGCGGAGATCATCAAGGAGTCGGCTCGCACCGGCACGTCGATCCGCGAGATCGTGCGCGCCCGCAAGCTGATGACCGACGAGGAGATCGACCGCGCGCTCGACGTCGAATCGATGACCCGCGGCGGCATCATCGAGTGAGACGACAGCGCAGCGACCGTAGGGGAGCGGAGCGTGGAGTCGACCCATGGGGCGGGAGACGACAGCGCAGCGACCGTAGGGGAGCGGAGCGTGGAGTCGACCCATGGGGCGGGAGACGACAGCGCAGCGACCGTAGGGGAGCGGAGCGTGGAGTCGACCCATGGGGCGGGAGACGACAGCGCAGCGACCGTAGGGGAGCGGAGCGTGGAGTCGACCCATGGGGCGGGAGACGACAGCGCAGCGACCGTAGGGGAGCGGAGCGTGGAGTCGACCCATGGGGCGGGAGACGACAGCGCAGCGACCGTAGGGGAGCGGAGCGTGGAGTCGACCCGGAAGCATCGAGTGAGACGACAGCGCAGCGACCGTAGGGGAGCGGAGCGTGGAGTCGATCCGGAAGCATCGAGCAAAGAACACGGCTCGACGAGAGCAATCGTCGCCGCGTTCGGTGCGAACATCGGAATCGCGATCATCAAGTTCGTCGCGTTCGTGTTCACGGGTTCGTCTTCGATGCTCTCCGAGTCGATCCACTCGGTGGCCGACACGGGAAACCAGGGCTTGCTGCTCGTGGGGCGCCGGCGTGCGAGCAGGCCTGCCGACGAGAAGCACCCGTTCGGGTACGGCGCCGAGCGCTACTTCTACGCGTTCATCGTCGCGTTCGTGCTGTTCACATTGGGCGGGACGTTCTCGATCTTCGAAGGCGTCGAGAAGCTGCGCCGGCCGCACAGCGTCGAGAGCGCCGGCTGGGCGATCGCGGTATTGCTCGGTGCGATCGTCCTCGAGTCGTTGTCGCTCCGCACCGCGCGCCGGGAGGTGCAACCCGCCCGACCCGCCGGCGAGTCGTGGTGGGGATTCATTCGCCACACGAAGACCCCCGAACTGCCGGTCGTGCTGCTCGAGGACACCGCCGCGCTCATCGGCCTCGCGTTCGCGCTGATCGGCGTCGTGCTCGCCGCGGTAACCGGCAACGGGCGCTGGGACGGTTTCGGGAGCCTCGCCATAGGGATCGTGCTCGTCGCCGTTGCGTTCGTGCTCGTCGTCGAGATGGGCAGCCTGTTGGTCGGAGAGTCGGCGCGCCCCGAGGTGGTGCAGCGGATCACGGCCGCGGTCGAGCAGTTCCCGCTCGTCCGCCGAGTCATCCATCTGCGGACGGAGCACGTCGGGCCCGACGAGATCGTCGTCGCGGTGAAAGCCGAGTTCGACCCCAGCCTGACCATGGAGCAGCTCGCAACCACCATCGACGCGCTCGAACGCGACATCCGCGTCGCTGAATCGCGAGCGACGCTCGTCTTCGTCGAGCCCGACGTGTATCGCGTCGGTGCTGAACCCGACTAGACGTTTGCCAGCGCCGCCCGCAGCATCGAGCCGATCAGCGCGGTATCGGTGGCGTCGTAAGCTCGAGCGTTCGTCGCCTGTGCGATTCGACGCAGTGTCGAGAGGTCGGCGTCAGGTGAGTACGAGATCGTGAACAGGCGTACGGGATCGTGCACGTGCGCGAGCAGCGCGCGCCGGTCATTGTGCTGGTCGTCTTCGTTGTATCCGTCCGTCAAAAGGATCACGGCATTGATGCGATTGCGGTCGTAGCCCCGCGACATCGTGTCGAAGGCATCGTGGGTCGCCTTGTAGAGCGGCGATCCGTTGCGCGGCACGAGCGCGGAGATCGCGCGCTGCAGCGCACGGCGTTGACGTGACAAGCGACCGATCGGGACGACGTCGGCCCAGTCGGGGCTCGGGCTGTTGTGAAGGTCGGTCGTGAAGATCCGGAGGCCGACCTCGTCGTCGGGATCCAACTCGGTGAGCGCGGAGAGCAGCGCCTTCTTGGCGACCACGATCTTGCTCGGGCTGTTGGCGTCACGGCGATCGCTTGGGTCGCCCATCGAGTCCGAGACGTCGAACAGCAGCAGCACGCGGGCGCGCTTGCGGATCCGCTGCCAGTTCGTGAGTGCCGCCGACGCATCTGCATACTCGGGCGCGGACGCTGTCCGCCGCGGCCGCGTGGAGTCCCGCGGCGCTGAGCTTCGGCGCCGCGTCGGCCGAGCGCGCGATAGTCAACGAACGCCTCGGCACCCTCGCGCCGGGCACCGGTGACCCACGACGCGCTGGGCACGATCATCGGGTAGTCGCTGACGAGCGCGCCGTCCGTCGGGGGTTATCGACGCGAGCTTTGTGTGCGGACGCTTCAGGTCGTGATTCTCGGGGATCACGCCGTTCGGGCTCCCGGCGTTGTACGCGACTACCGCGCGCTCGTCGGTCACGACGGCGGACACGAACGACGACAGCGGCTGGCGCTTGCGGTCGAGCCGGAACCAGTTGTCGAGGAACGCCCACGAGGCGTCGCCGTAGAACACGACCGATGCTTCGAGCGCCGCGGCGGCGCGTGCGTCGTCGAGGCGCGAGACCGCAATTGTTTGCAGCAGGCCGCTGGTCGTGTGCGCGGGATTGGGCTTCCCGAGCCGGAACGCGCCCCACTCGGGATGACCGACCGTTTCCCACCCGCGGCTTGCTCTCGCGCGAGCGCGGCGAGCGTGCGCCATTCGATCTTCTTCGCCGGCCAGCCCAGCGCTTTCGCCATCGACGCCGGCATCGCAACCACGAGCTTCGAGCGGCCGAGCGACGCGCCGTCCGGCGCGAGCCGGGTCCGGTGCTCGGCGGCAAGGCGTTGGTTCAGCAGCGCCGGCCACACGCTCGATGTCGGGACCCACAACGTAGGCGAGGGGCCGAGCACGGCCGGATCGGGCCAGTGGCGGAACAGCTGGTCGACCGCGAGCGCGTCGTCGACCTGTTGCACGCGGGCGAATGCACACTCGCGCTGGGCCCGTGTGTGATGCGGGTGAGTCGTTGAATGTGTGCGCGAGGTCGTCGACCAAAGGCGCGATCTCCGGCGCGGCCGCAACGTCAACAGGCGTGCACGGGCCGGGGTCGGCGAGCTGCACGGGCGGCTCGCTCTTCGTGTCGCGCGTGCACGCCGCGGCACGACATGAGGGTCGCGAGCAAGAGCGCGAGCAGCTTCACTGCGGCGCGCGCTTGCGCTTCGCTCGATCGTTCGATGCCGAGCGCGAGCAGCAGGTCTTCGTGCAACTGCATCCACACCGTGTGGTACGAGTCGCAGCGAGGTGAAGTCATCCATCGAAGTCGCCGTCATCGACTCGGGTGAGCGCCGCGTGTAGTCGACGCCGGTAGGCCACGAATCGCGCGTGCGACACGACCGATTCGGTTGATCGACGGCGCCGCCCGCTCGTCGAGCGTGTGCAGTCGGTCGACAACCGACCAGTCGTACCGGACGTCGCGATGGTCGTTGGGGACGCCGCCCGGTCGCACCTGCCAGTCGCTGCACACCTGCAACAGCTCGCGGTTCAACGGGAGGAATTGCTCGTACGCAACGTCGCACGACGATCTCGTCATCGCTTCCGGGCACGATCCGCGCCCATGTGGTGTGCGCGTCGCGGCCCGCCGGTCGTGACGCGCACCCCACGTGCAGCGCGGGTGACCCAGCCGATCTCGACGAGCCGCGTGATGCGCACGTCGTCGTCGCCGGGAGCGAGTCCCCGCAACCGGACGTCGTGCAGGGCCATCCAGGCCTCGTCCTCCCGCGCGAGCACGAAACAGATCGTAACGGCGGCACCACGGCTACATTCGATCGCCTGTGCAGCAGATCGGGTCGGGAACACGAGTCTTCGAGGCCGCGGCGGTGCGCGGCGTGTGGCGACGCTTGGCATCGCCCGACGACGTACTGGGACTGATGGACACGACGCGCGAGGGAGTCGTCGCGTGCGTTGCCGACGCCGGGCGCGACGTTCCTTGCCCCTATCTTCGACGAGCTGACTGCGGTGGTGTGCCTCTCGGGCACACCGCAGTCGCACATCGGCATCGTCAGCCGCGAATATCAAGTGCCGTGCGTCATGGCGGCGGAGCTCACGCGGGAGCCCGGCGACGGCGACGACGTCGAGGTCGACTGTTCGGTCACGCCCGGCGTCGTGCGGCCGTGAGGGCTGCGTGAACCGCGACGAGATCGACCGTTGGATCCGTTACCACAGCGAGATCTCGTACACGCTCACGATCGAGCGCACGGCGCTCGAGTCGGCGCTGATTCCCGTGAGCGCGTACATCTTGGTCGCGTGCGTCGAGTGCTACCGGCGCTATCCCGAGATGATCGATGTGATCGCGCGTGCACGCCGCCGGACGCGCTCGGACGCGGCGGCCATCAACTTGCGAGCCAGATCGACCCTGTGCACCTGTGGGCCATCCCGAACTTCGTGATGGTGGGCCGCAAGGTGCTAGGTGCCGGTGGTTTGATCGACCCCGCCGACGACGCCCGGCGGCTCGCAACCGTGTTCGAATTCTGGGAGCGAGCGGCGGCCGCATACCGTTTCGATGACGGCACGCATCAAGCCGCTGACGCGAACGGCAGCGCGACGCCGTATCGCGCGGTACGTCGATGACGTCGTCGCCGCGTGCAGGCCGTTGCCGGCTGACGGCGAGCGCGAGCAGGCTCAACGCGCTGTTGACGTCATACCTGTTCCTGCTGTGGTTCGACACGCGCTCCGGCTATCAAGACACCGGCCCGTACCCGCTCGCCGGCGGCCGGACGTTGTTGCTGCGCCGTTTCAACGGCCTCGGCGTGTCGCACTTCCCGTGGAGCGAGGGTGCCGGTGCGGTGATGCCGTTCGAAGAGGTGCTCGGCGCGTTCGTGTTGCGCGATACCCGCGTGCGCGTGACCGACTTCGGCACGTCGGTGACGAGCCCGGAGGACTACTGGTCGCGTGTCGAGTCGTTCGCGTTCTTCGACGTCGCCGATGGGGCGCTCACACCGATCATCGCCGAGGAACGCGCCGCCCTCGCCACCGCGGCAAAGCGCGCGCAGCGGCAGCTGTATCGCATGATCGCGGGTATGGAGCGGCCCGCCAAGATCGACGCGGGCGCGTATGTGTACTTCACATTTCTGCGCCCGTTCGCGGTGCAAGCCGGGGTCGAGCTCGACTGGAGCGTGCCGCAAGCGAGTCTCGACGTGTATCCGTTCCTGTCGCTCGTCGACGGCTCGATGCCACAGCCCGAGGCACCGGTGGAGACACCCGAGACGTACTACGCGCTGCTTTCGTGACGGCGTACCAGCTCGACTTCGCGTGCGACGACGGGCTTCGCGGGGTTCGTGCGGCTCGAGCTCCGCGACGACGAGAAGATCGCGTGGTACTGGACGTACCTCGTCGGGGTTCCGGGGATACCGGGCATCATCGTCGTGCGCGATCACGAGGTACCGCTTCCGCGCCAGCGTCTCGAGATCCGCGCTGAGGGGCTGTGGGCCGAGCTGTGGTGCGAGACACCGGGCGAACACTGGACGTTCGGGCTCGAGGCCTTCGGCATCCGGCTCGACGCACCGGAGGACGCGCTGCGCCCGGGCGGCGAGATCGGCGATCGGGTCGCCGTCGGTCTCGACCTCGAGAGGCGGTGGGAGACGACGCGCAGCGACCGGGGGGAGCGGAGCGTGGAGTCGACCAGGGCGGGAGACGACAGCGCAGCGACCGGTGGGGAGCGGAGCGTGGAGTCGACCCATGGTGTCGTGCACGGCGACGTGCTCGTCGGGCGTGACCGCTTCACGATCGAGGCGCCGGGCGCTTTCTACGAGGATGACCGGGCCCCGGCGGTCGACGGCGAGGTCGTTGCACGCGTGATCATCCCGCGACGCGGGCGAGCGCGCGCTCGTGCGGACGGTCACAGGCCTGGAGTGGGGCTCACTAGGGTGACCCGAATGGATCTCGACCAGCTCGATCAACGCCAGATCGCGCTCGGCCTGGCGCGTGCGCGCGCTGTCAACGGCCTCGCGATGCTGCTCGTGCCCGGCCTCGTCGCGCGCCTGTTGTTCGGCAGGCACGCGCCCGGGCCGATCGTGCGCGCGCTCGTACGCCTCGTCGGCATACGCGATCTCGTGCTCGGCGTCGGCGCGATCAACACGATCAAGGAGCACACGATGGACGCCGAGTGGGTCGCGGTCGGCGCGCTCGCCGACCTCGTCGACGGAGTGGTCGCGCTCGCCGCTCCCGGTCTTCCCGCGCGCGCACGTGCTCGTCGCCGTCGTCGGGCGGTGGCGCCGGCACCGTAGGTCTCCTGGCGTCGCGCGCGCTGGCCGACGCCCGCAAGACGTCACAGATCGATACCTGAGAGCTCCGGGATCCAGCCGCGAGAGCGTTGGAGCGCGTCGCGCCACTGATCACGGTCGAGTGCCCGCGCCGGTTCGACCGCGCGCGCGGGCGACCACGTGGACGAGAGGTCGTCGACACTGCCGTAGTGGCCGAGCGCGAGCGCGGCCATGAGGCCCGCGCCGCGGGCGGTTGCTTCCCGCACCGGTGAGATCTCGACCGGGCGCTGTGTCGCATCGGCCAGCGCCTGCACGAACGTGGGGTTGTCGGTCATGCCACCGTCGACGCGGACGACCGGGATGTCGATCCCGCTGTCCGACTCGGTTGCGTCGACGAGGTCGGCGCCGCGATGCGCGATGCCCTCCAATACGGCGCGCACGACCTCGGCGCGACCCGTACCGCGTGTGAGCCCGAACAGCGCGCCGCGCGCGCCGTAGTCCCACACCGGCGTGCCGAGCCCCAACGGCGCGGGGACGTACACGACGCCACCCGTGTCGGCGCACTGCGATGCGACGTCGTGCGACTCGTCGTGAGCTCGCGATGAGCCCGAGATCGTCGCGCAACCACTGCACGTTCGTGCCGGCTGTGAGCATGATCGCTTCCCGGCCCCAGGTGATCCGGCCGTCGCGCCGCCACGCGACGATCGGGAACGTCCCGGACTTCCCGCGCCGACCGCCCCCTGGTGATTCGGCCCCGAGGACGACGTCGAGCATGCCGCCCGTGCCGAAGGTGATCTTGGCGGCGCGCGGGCGTACGCATCCCTGCCCGACGAGCGAGGCCTGCTGGTCACCGAGCAATGCCGCGATCGGTGGCGCTCCCGGCAACGCGCGCGCGTGGCCGGTGACGCCAGTCGAGTCGACGATGCGGGGGAGCATCGTCGCGGGAATGCCGAGCATCTCGACCGTGCGCGGGTTCCACGCCGACGGGGTATCGATGACCTGCAAGCCGGTGATCGCGGCGTTCGACGCGTCGGTCACGTGCACGGTCTTGTCGGACAGCGTCCACGCGACCCACGTGTCGACCGTCCCGAAGCACAGCTCGGACGCGCGCGACGGGTCCGGGAGCTGTTCGAGCAGCCACTGCAGCTTCGTTGCCGACTCGTTCGGCCCGACGCGCACGCCCTGCGCCTGCAGCGCGAGACACGCGCCCACAGTGCGCAGGTCCTGCCAGCCGATGCCGGGACCGACCGGTTCGCCGGTCGCGCGATCCCACACGATCGCCGACCCGCGTTGGTTCGAGATGCCGACGCCGTCGACGGGCCCGTCGGCACCGAGCGCCTCGCGTGCGAGGTCGAGACACATGCGCGCCATCGCGCGCGCGTCGAACTCGACGAGTCCGTCGGCGGGATGCTCGGGCAAGAGCTCCCGCATGCATGCGAGTCGCTCGACGCCGCCGGCGTCGAAGACGCACGCGCGGATGGTGCTGGTTCCGACGTCTATGACCAGCACTCGGCCGGTCAGCGCCACGGGATCTCGCCGAGGGGGTTGCGCAACCCGAGCTTGCCCGGATTCATCATGCCGTTGGGGTCGAGCGCGTCCTTGACTGATTGCAGCACATCTAGAGCAGGGCCGAGCGCCTCCCGCATGAACCGAGCACGATTCAACCCGACGCCGTGGTGATGCGAGAGCGCACCGCCCGCGGTGAGCACCGCGCGCTGCCCGGCGTCCCACGCGGCGCGGTAGTACGACTCGCGCTCGGCTTCGGGGGCCTTCCCCGCGAACGTGAAGTAGAGGCACCCGCCGTCGAGGTACGAGTGACTCTGGTGCGCGGACGCCACGATCGTGTACTCGACGGCGCGGAGCGCGTCGGTTGCGCGCGCGTAAATCTCGGGTAGAGCGCGCCAAGTTCCCGCGATCTCCATCGTGTCGACAACGAATCCGCGCGTGATCAGCGCTTCGAGCGCCGAAACGTCGTTGCGATGCTCGAGCCACGTGCCGACGAGCGCGGCGTCGAGCGAATCGGCAGAGGCGCGCGCGCACTCCTCGTCGACGATGCGGCGCGTCGCCTCGACGACGTGCGCGTCCGCCTCGTCGAGCACGAGCAGCACGTTGGCGTCTCCCGTCTGGTAGCTGCGGTCACCTTCGATCGCGTCGTAAAGGCGCAGCACGGCCGGCGTCGCGCCGCGCTGGACGATGCGGCGCATCGCGTCGAGCGCGTCCGTGAACGACCGGAACCCGTATGCGCCGCGCATCTCGGCGGGCGGCACGTCGTGCGCGCGCAGGCGTGCGCCGACGACGACACCGAGCGTGCCCTCGGAGCCGACGAACAGCTGTGTGAGGTCGGGGCCGACCGCCGCGCGCGGCGCGCCTCCGGTGTGCACGAGGGTGCCGTCGGCGAGCACCACGTCGAGGCCCGCGACGATGTCTTCGATCTTCCCGTAGCGCGTCGAGTACTGTCCCGCCCCGCGACACGCGATCCAACCCCCGACGGTTGACAGCGCCATCGACTGTGGCCAGTGCCCGCACGTGATGTCGTGGCCGGCACGCAGGGTGTCCTCGAACACGTCGCCGAACGTACCGGGCCGGACGTCGACGAGCATCGACGTGGTGTCGACGTCGACGATCCCCTCGATCGCAGTGAGATCGCAGAGCACACCGCCGAACGCGGGCACGCTTGCGCCGCACACTCCGCTGCGTCCCGCGGCTGCGGTGAACGGGACGCGTGCATCGTTGCACGCGCGCAGCACGTCTTGTACCTGCCCGACTGAGGACGGCCGTGCGACCACCGACGCCCGCTGGGCGACTTGGGCGTCGAGGGCCCAGATCATCGCGAGCGGCCACCAATCGCGGCTCGCTTCGGCGACATCGACAGCCGTGTCGACGATCTCGGCGCCGGTCGCGGCGAGGCGCGCCCGCAACGCGTCGTCGACCTCGATGCGCGGGCTCGGGAGACGGCTGCGGGCGTCGCCGGCGGCGAACGCGATCGGAGGGGTCGGCGCGCCGCGATTGGTCGGCACGGCGCGCAGGTTATGTTTTCGCTCTTGGCGCCTGCGGCGCCGGGCCGCTGGGCCCCGGCTCGCTGCTCGGCGGGATACCCGCCTCGCGGACGCTCACGTCGGGTCCGCTCTTGGCGCCTGCGGCGCCGGGCCGCTGGGCCCCGGCTCGCTGCTCGGCGGGATACCCGCCTCGCGGACGCTCACGTCGGGTCCGCTCTTGGCGCCTGCGGCGCCGGGCCGCTGGGCCCCGGCTCGCTGCTCGGCGGGATACCCGCCTCGCGGACGCTCACGTCGGGTCCGCTCTTGGCGCCTGCGGCGCCGGGCCGCTGGGCCCCGGCTCGCTGCTCGGCGGGATACCCGCCTCGCGGACGCTCACGTCGGGTCCGCTCTTGGCGCCTGCGGCGCCGGGCCGCTGGGCCCCGGCTCGCTGCTCGGCGGGATACCCGCCTCGCGGACGCTCACGTCGGGTCCGCTCTTGGCGCCTGCGGCGCCGGGCCGCTGGGCCCCGGCTCGCTGCTCGGCGGGATACCCGCCTCGCGGACGCTCACCTCGGGTCCGCTCTTGGCGCCTGCGGCGCCGGGCCGCTGGGCCCCGGCTCGCTGCTCGGCGGGATACCCGCCTCGCGGACGCTCACCTCGGGTCCGCTCTTGGCGCCTGCGGCGCCGGGCCGCTGGCCCGGCTCGCTGCTCGGCGGGATACCCCCTCGCGGCGCCTCGGGTCCGCTCTTGGGCCCCGGCTCGCTGCTCGGCGGGATACCCGCCTCGCGGACGCTCACCTCAGGCAGGTGGGTGGGTCAACGCGTCGAGCGCGATCGCCGGCAGGTGGCCGGCTTCGCGTTCCCGCTCGATCAGCGCGTGATACGCCGCGACCTGCTCGGCTCGTTCCTCTGCGGTCCACCCGAGTTCGCCGCCCATCAGCGCGGCCACGTCGCCGGCGGCGGCCGCGGAGGCCTCGCGGGCGAGGAGTCGCGCGCGGGTACGGCGCGACAGCACGTCGTCGACGGTACGCGCCATCTCCGCGCGAGCCGCGTACACGACTTCGGCGCGCGAGTACGGGAGCCCGTCGACCAACGGTTGCGCGAGCTCGACGCTGCCGCGTTGCAACGCGAGTACCTCACGCGCGTCGGCGCCGTACCGCTCGGCGAGATCGGGCGGGATGCCGGGCGCGTCCCAGCCGTCGGCGCCGTGCAGGCGAAGACGCTTCGTGCGGCTGCGGCCCTGGCGGTCGAGGGTCTTCATCACGGCGTCGACCGTGTCGGCGGCCATGCGGCGATACGTCGTGAGCTTGCCGCCGGTGACGGTGATCACCCGGCTCGGCGCGATCTGCACGGCGTGACGACGCGAAAGGTCGGCGGTGCGCTCGCTCTTCGCGGCGGCGACGAGCGGACGCAAGCCTGCCCACGTACCCAGGATGTCGGCTTCGGTGATCGTCGTCGTGACCGCACTGTTGATCGCGCGCAACAGGTACGCGATGTCGTCGGGTGTGATCTGCGGATCGTCGATCGACCCGTCGTAGTCGGTGTCGGTCGTGCCGATGTAGGCGAACCGGTGCGGGCCGCCATCGCCGCCCCACGGTACGACGAACACCGAGCGCCGGTCCTTCGGCACCGGGATCACGACCGCGATCTCGTTGCGCACCAGCGACCACGGCACCGTGATGTGAATGCCCTTCGCGGGCCGGATCGACTGTGGGTGCGTTCCTTCGTCGAGCGCGCGCACCTCGTCGGACCACACGCCGGTCGCGTTGACGATCACGCGTGCGCGAACATCGAGTTCGTCGGCGTCGGCACGCACACGCGTGGATACGACGCGCCCGCCCGCGTCCTTCTCGATGCCGGTCAACGTCGCGTAGTTCGTGACGACCGCGCCCGCGTCGGCGGCCGAACGCGCGACCGCGAGCGTCAAGCGGGCGTCGTCGGTTTGTGCGTCGTAGTAGATGTACGACGCCGCGATGTTGTCGGCCGGCAGCGTCGGCATGTACCGCAGGGCCTCTTCCTTCGAGACGCGCTTGTGCAGCTTGCCGATGCGCAGGCCGCCGGTGAGGTCGTACATCCACATCGTCGTGCCCAACAGCCGCGCCAGCTTCTTGGGCAGCAAGCCGTCGCGCGTGAAGACCGGGAGCAGGAACGGGAGCACGCGCACGAGGTGCGGCGCGGTCTTGCGCAGGATCTGCCGTTCGGCGAGCGCCTCGTAGACGAGGCCGACTTCCTTTTGTTGCAGATACCTGATGCCGCCGTGCACGAGCTTCGACGATTTCGACGACGTGCCCGACGCGAAGTCGGCGCGCTCGATCAATGCAACGCGCAGGCCACGCGACGCGGCATCGAGTGCGACGCCGGTGCCGGTGATGCCGCCGCCGACGACCAGCACGTCGAACGTCTCGCCGGCGAGCCGGCGCAGCGACGCCGACCTGTCGAAGGTCACCCG